>NZ_JBLXIQ010000006.1:0-338132 GCF_048269445.1 Marinobacter sp.
GGTTGTTGATCGGCGTTGTGGCCGGCAGCATCTTCATCGCCTCAACCCTGGGCCAGTTCCTGCAGGGCACACTGCCGCTCAGGCTGCGCCTGCCTCTGGGCTGCGCATCCCTGATGCTCGGGGTAGTTCCGATAGCACTAGGCATATACACCCAGTCCCTCGCGCTGTTCATCGGCGGTGCGGTGATTGCCGGTATCGGCCAGGGCATCTCATTCCGCGCCGGCATGGGCGCCATCGCCGCGGCCAGCCCTGCAGGGGAGAAGGCAGCGGTGACGTCCACGTTCTTTGTCGTGGCCTATATTGCTATCTCGGTGCCGGTGATCGGCCTGGGATTGATGGCGAGCATGACCAGCCTGATGACGACTGGGATCACTTTCGCCGCTGTGATGGGGTCACTGGCGGCGCTGGCTTTGGTACTGCTGATTCGGCGGGAACGGGCAGGGGGAAAATAGATCTGTCCCGGTTATTTGTGGAAATACCACCTCATCATCACCTTCCTGCCAAGACGGGAATTTGCTCATGGCCTGCAGGAACACTGGATGTTCCAGCCAATCCCTCAGCCATTTCTGTAAATTCGGATAGGGCAGACTGTAAAACACCTCCCGATCGACATGGGCGAACTGGCGTACAAAGGGCATGATGCCAATATCAGCGATGCTGATGTTGCTCCCCAGGAGATACCGGTCCTTGGCTAATAGGCTTTCCAACGCCTGCAAAAACACCTCACCCTTTTGCTGGTAATCCAACTGGGAGAGTTCTGGATGGCGATCCGCGTATTTATAGCGATCCAGCCAGTGTTTGAATTCGTTATCGTTGCGGTCGATCAGGGCATTAGCGCTTACTAAATCAGTGTTCAACAAACCCTTCGGATCACTCTGCCGCAACGCCCATTCGACGATTTCCCTGCTTTCCTCAATAACGAGCCTCTCAGAACGATCACCTCCTGCCAGCTCCAGAACAGGAACCGTGCCTTTGGGACTGACCGCCAGCATCTGCGCCGGCTTGTTTTTTAACACGATTTCCCGCAGCTCCACGGTCAGTCCGGCAAACAAGATCCCGAGCCGAGCGCGCATAGCGTAAGGACAACGACGGAAAGAATATAAACGAGGCAGCGGAAAGGTAATGACGTGGCTCCTGGCTGAATAAACAAAGCTGATAATGGGCAAAACCAAGCACAATCACCCTGGCCTGTCTTGGCATCAGCTTCTCCCTGCTTTTCAAACACAGAATCCTTTCTGCGCTGGACGCCGATCTTAACCGAAGCACGGTGACCGTGGAAACATTCGACGCCGACCCCTACGATGCGCTCCAATAGCCCATTCACCAACAACCCGAGCCGAGCCCTATGGCAAAAATCAAAAAGCAGCCACCGTCACCGCAAACCCAGGAGGAAGCCTTGGCCATGGCAAAGGCGACTCAGCGGCCCCGGCAAAGCAAGGAGCAGACAAAAATGATCGCGCAGGGTATCGAAAAGGGCATTGATCAGTATAAAAAACAGCAAAAAGCCAAAGCCCGGGAAAAAGACAAACAGCGCAAAAAAGAACAACACCAAACAGCGACCGAAAGCGCGGAACAAAATCCTGCAAAATCCGAGATCTGCTATCGAACCCCATGGCTACCTTGGGCGCTGCTACTGATCACCTGGGCTGGAATCGGTCTCTATATACTGGGCTTGGGCCTGGGCGGCTAAACGAATCAATGGCGGCCAGGTTCATGCTGGCGTCTTCGCGGATGGCGGTGTACAGGCGACCGCCGGTTTCAAAAAACAGATCTGTCCCGGTTTTATGTCCGAGCTACTTCTTCTGATCCATTTTTTCCTTTAAATCTGCGAAAGGATTGTGGGTTGCCGGGGCTTGATTGCTTTCTTTTCTACTGCCATAACGCACGAGATTTTCAAATTTTGAGTGCTCCTCATCGTGGCAATAAAGACACAAGAGTTCCCAATTACTGCCGTCCGGCGGATTGTTATCGTGGTTATGGTCGACATGATGCACAGTTAACTCCGATAGATTCTTGCCAGCAAACTCCCGCGCACAGCGGCCACAAATATGGGGAAAGAGTTTCAGCGCCTGCTCTCGATAGCCCGAAGCTCGCTTCGCGTTGTATTTCAGCTGTTCAGCCCGAACTTGGTCGAAAGTGGTTTTTTTATTCATAGCGAAACCTGAGTCCTTATCGTTTCCTTACAGCCAAGTTAAAGCTGTGGCGCGCCGTGATCGCCAACGAGTGGCGTCACCACCAGCGACTGGTTAGGTCTTATTATCTTCTTTATTAAATTTTTTGTCTTTACGGGGAAATAGGTCTGTCCCGGTTTTCTTAACTTGTTAATCCCAGATCCGCTCCTGCGCCCAACCCCGGGGTCAGGTCTTGCGTTTTGCCTCCCTAACAATCCGACTTACTCGGGAATAGTGGAGCCCAAAAAAATCACCTATTTCCTTCAAGCTGTAACCGCCACTCGCATACGCTAAATGGATCGCTCCATTTCGGGACGAAGCAGAATCCCAGTACCATTGCAGCGGCTTGGCCAAAGGGCGGCGCTGACTAGTAGGTATTTCGCAGAGATATTCTGCCCCATCAATTCGCCTCTGCATGTCGTCAACGAATTGATCGCTTCCAAGATAGACTTGGTTCTTGAGCTTCTCCCATGGAGACGGCTGGTTCTTGCCGTCAGCAACAAACTGTTCGTAGCTCTCTACTGACCTGGCCCGCCGATCATTAAAAGCAGACAAAATCCAATCAACATCAAGTGCCTTTATGCCCCTTTCATAACCCGCCGTTGCGCGGTAGCTGCTCCAAGGCCATTCCACAGCCGATCGAACCATCGCTGCACGAACAGGATTGAGCACGATGTAGCGGCACAGTTCCAATAGGTAGCTGTCCTTCTCAACCAAAATCGCCTTATAGCGCCCCTGGAAAACATGCCCTACCCGGCCGTGGTGCCTATTGAAAACCTGCGTATAGACGCCGTTTAGCTGGCGCATACCTTTCGACAGATTGCCTTCAGGCGTTTCAATCAACAGATGATAATGATTGCCCATCAGACAATAAGCATGACAAACCCAGTTGAAGGTCTCGCATACCTCATCAAGGGTCGACAACCAGGCGCGCCGATCTTCGTCTGATTCATAGATCATCTCCCGTCGGTTTCCGCGAGACGTCACATGATACAACGCGCCGGCAAACTCCAGTCGCAACGGTCTGGCCATTCCTTGGCTCCTTCCGTGGTTTTACTTGGGGCGGGATAGACTGCGGGGATCAGATCGAAATGGCAAGGCGGGGCAAAACGCAAGACCTGACCCCGGCACCTCAGGCTTATCTACCATCCCTGCTTTAACAGGATTGAGTTCCACATAGCGACAACAAGCTAACAGATAGGCGTCAGTATCAATCGGGCTAATCTTGTAGCGTCCTTCCCAGAGCGAACCACTCCGTTTTTCGAGGGCATTATCAAAACGGGTCTGCCGACCAGCCAGACGCTTCATCAGTTGAGGAATTGCGGTCAGGTTGTCGTTCGCCTGAACCACCAAATGAACATGGTTCGTCATCAGGCAGTAGCTGAACACCTCCAGCTCATAGACCTGCTTCCATTCCTGAAGGTTCGCCAGGTAGTATTCGAAATCACGGGGTTCGACGAACACCGGTTGGCGGTTGTGACCACGTTGAACAATATGATGGGGAAAACCGGGCACAATCACTCTGGCCTGTCTGGGCATCAGCTACTCCTTGCTTTTTTCGGCACAGAATCCGTTCTGTGCATTGAAGATTGATGTTAACCGAACTACAAAGCCGGTTAATAGGGGCTCAAATTAGCCTCGAGGCACTGGAGAAGCCGAAAAAATAGATCTGTCCCGGTTTTTCGTAAGTTTAACTTTATAGGGAGGGAGAACCGGGCACAATCACCCTAGCCCGTCTAGGCATCAGCATCTCCTTGCATTTGAACCATAGAATCCGTTCTGTGCACTTGCAGCCTTTACTAACCAAAGCACAGAGAGGGTTGATAGTGACTCCCACGAGCTTTGATTTCTAAGAAAAGTAGGGAAAACAACCTGTACCGGTTTTACTAAAGTCTTCTTCCACTGAGAAACTAGCCACTCGGTTATGGCCATATTGCATTACATGCCCGGGGATTCACGAAAGATACAAGGGCTTCCTCGGAATGGGCCAACTCCGTTTGAGAACTTGAAACCTATCCGTTGGCTCAAAGGAAGGACTGCATCCAATACTAGGACGAGACCGAATTGATCAATTTACAGTCGCTCTTCCTCTTACTAGCTGGCCTAACCAAATTTTATTGGTCCTTTATTCTTGATGATCTCTTCAGCCAATTGGGCTATTTCATCTTTTTCGTTTGAGTACAGTTCTCTTAAAACTAGGTCCAACGCCCTAAAGCCGAATGCAAGGTCATGTTCTTCTAAGTTATCGTCATGACTAGCCTCGTTCCCGAGCCATTTAATAGCGTCGAGAAGGCGACTCTCTTGTGGGTAGGTATTTGAAAGTCTCCTGATTTTTGAGTGAAGGGTTTCTCTTTCACTCTTGGGGGCCTGTAGGTCGTCTACCAGCTTTTCAATAGCCACTCTCAACCTGTTACCGCCAGCAGGTATGTCGGCCCAAGCCACGGAAAAACATGACTCAACTACATTACGAATCGAAACTGGGCAGCTCTTAGGGATGCTGAAAAGCTTAAGGGTAGGGAAGAAAAACTTCGGCATGAACTCGTCTATATAGATTACATCCCCACACTCATTGGATGAATCGTAAAGGGCGACAACCCTCCCCGTACCGACGGTGAAAGTCTGTTGATAACAACAATTACAGTCGAATCGTGCTGAGAAGCGATACTCCGTCATCTCTGGTTCCCAGTCTCCGCCCCTTTTTCGATTCAAAGATTCGGATGTTTCCGTATAGTGAAGGGACTCAAGTTCTAGCGCTAGCAATCCACGATCACAATGAGGACATTTCCATTCAGGAGTGTAAGTATCGTGAAATGTATGTCTAAATCGATGACTAAGGTACGTTAGGTATTGTTGTTCATTCATTGACTCCCTCCAAATTAACAATCGATTTAGCCTCTATACAGTAAAAACCAAAACGCAAGACTTAGATACTTTACTGCACCCCAATTCGGCCCACCAATCCGCCGGAACTATTCCTACGGCCCCCTTCTGAAACTCTTAGGTTTAGTTAAAGGATCTGTCCTCCTGATCTGATACCACCGGAATGTCAAAATATTAGAATCTTATGTATGAACAAAGAAACTGATGCAGATTTACTTCCCAGATCCAAAGGGTGCTCCTGGTCATCGAGCCAATTAAAGATTTAAAGCCCTATACCCTGACAATAACTCAATCACCCACACGATCCGCTCCCTTTCGCCAATTTTTCTCGACAGATTTAGCTCTGCCCACTGAAAACATGCGAACAATTATGCAGCTCGTAAACTTCCAGACAGTCCAACTTTTAAAAATCTATATACTTACCGATCTCAAATTTAACCAAATCATCCTGACTTTCAATATAACTTAAAAACTCCCCATTATACTCAACGATTCCATGCTCATTTATCGAAATATTACCGATCTGATCATCCCTGTCTAATTTATTTATTAAGGCACCGCTCAAACCGATTTTCACAAACTCAGAGTTTCGCTTCTTTGTGGTTCCGTAAATATACAACTGATATTCTTCATCAGATATCATCCCAAGATCGAAGAGCACATTTACATAATTATTAAGCGTGTAAGAAACAAAATCATTTTCAATTTTTATTTTCACCAAAGCGATATTTGCCAATTGCTTAGAAGTTTTAGCCGATAGATCAATATAGAGATTGTTTTGAGATCCTCCAGAAACATCTTGTTTAGCAAACTCTCCATAGGAAGCACCTATATAGAATTGCCGACCTTGCCGCATTCGCTTTATAGACTGAAAATACGAAATCGTTTCGGATATATGCTCTTTTAAGCTAAGGCGATGCAAATTCTGTGTGAACTTCTTATAAAATGATCTGGCCACTTCGTGCTGAAGGCGCAAAAAACTCTGTTCTGAAACGAAGTCTTCAAAACCTTTTATAAAAAACATATACACCTTATCCACGACATGGGCATCCTCCCATCCGCTGTCCAAAGTGATGTAATCAACTCTGGCTTCAAGCTTCTCAGACATATAATCTGAATCTGAATAAACAGAGAGGACATTTGACTCTAGCAACACCTTCTTAACTCTATTTTTACTATCTAAATCATTATGTACAAGGAAATCTTCTTTTGCCCGCAAGCTGCTATACCTGTCAATAGTTTCCTGCAAGGACAGGGCCTTATCATCATCACCGCGCTCCTTGGCTTTATCTAACTCCCCAATAACTTTATTCATATCAAAATTTGCTAGTAGCGGATTATCAACGGAATCTTTAAATAATCCACTTTTTAATTTTCTAATACTGTTGGCCATGTTTCCATTTTTCCTATTAAACTCTGAATTAATGAAATGGGTACTTGGCAGAAGTTTATCCAAGGACTTCCTTTCGTCATCGAAAACTTCGTTCAACCTATTGACACGCCCTATTAAATTCGTCAGCAATTTTGCATCTAGAGCATGGGCATTCAAAATATACATATTATCAACGGGAAGATTAACCCCTTCCAGTATCACCGAATTGGCAATAACATATTTAATTTTCTTATTTTTAGAAAACTTAAACTCTAAGTACTCCTTGAGCAGGTCAGGCAACTTACCATGAAGATAAACCAGTCCTTTTTTAATATAATCTACACAGTAAAAGTCTTCATGAACATTGTTCGAAACAACTTCTGAAAGGTCATCCAGTTCTTCTGACTCAACATTGTTCAATTCCGACGCCATCTGAATCGAGAACTCTTCAATTTTCTTTGGAGCCCTAAGGTACAAAAAGTTTTTATTTTTTGAGCTGCCTTTTATATAACCAAATATATTTTCGCTCACCCCAAGATCAAAAAAATCATCAACAAAACGATTATACTTCTTAACCTCTCCACTTTCCTTTAGCTCAAAAATATCCGCTTCTTTCACATTATTTAAAACTCGTCGCTCAAAAATATCCTGGCTATCATATATTTTTAGATTATCTACATCGGATATCAGCGGCGAAAGATAATAATTTACTGAATCAGGGCTTCTTAACCTATTCCTTCTTATTAAACGAGTAAGCAATAAACTCCTTGAGTCCTTATTAAAAAGATTATGCGCTTCGTCGATTACGAGAAGATCAAATGACAGATTTTCGTCTTTCAGAAATCTAAGCGCTCTTTCTTGAGTAAATATAGAAATGAATTCATCACTGCCATCATACATTTCATCATGAAAAATTATATTTTTATCAGGAAAATTATTTTTTATAACTCTATATGTTTGAATTAACAACGATTTTGTAGGAACAATGATAGAAGTCTTTGGTAAATTCTTACTCTTTATAATTTCTACGATTAAAGAGCTTTTACCGAATGAGGTAGGCGCCACATAGCAATTCTCTTCTCTATTACTAGCAATCAAAGCCTTCCTTGACTCACGCTGCTCATACGTCTCTACAATATTACGGTACCTGAATTTTTCTAACTGGTAATCCAAGCTAAAATCAGACACCCCCTCACAATCAAATAGTCCATTGCGCTTTATGTAACTTGAAATCGGATATAGACCGAAATTTGAGCTTACATCTAAAATAGGTTCATATAAACCATTGTTGACCGCACACTTTAGAACTATAAAGTAAGCGATTTCAAAATATGGCCGTTTGCGCCTGTCTTTAGAGTATTCTCTGATAAAAACAACAGCACAAGCTAAGACAAACTCCAACTCACTTTCTTCAAGAGCGATATTTAGAGACATTTTCTTTATTGCGGAAAGAAACTTCTCATCTCGTTTTAGCCAAGAAAATGACATCGACAACTTACTCACCCAGATAGTCTATGAATTTTTGCAAGCTGGCCTTAGTTATACATAAAGCACTTACACTAACCGCAGAAAATTCTTCGATAAATTGATGCTCATTGAGAACCTTACTATTCGCCGAACCATCCCACGTAGAGCTTAAATATATTGTAGAGCATGCAATTACGTTGTAATCCTCTATCTTAGTGTACTTTCCTCGATCATACATATCTCTTAACGCTTTAATCTTCTGCCTAATATTTTTCTCAGTACCCACATCGCAATGGCTCGCATGATTAAACGCGTTTTTCCAGGGATTATTTTTCCCTTTCTCGCTTTTCCCAGCTACGTAGTCCTTTAAGTCTAAATACGCTGTTTTAAGTTTATTCTTGTGACTTATACCTTTACTTAGAATTGATCCAGACTTGCTCTCAACTAAGTACGTTTCAGAATCCTTTGAAAACAAACCATCGAAGCCTTTCTTAATTGACCCCTCTTCTAAGTTGAAGAACAAAAACTCCTGCTTAAACCCCATTTTATTTAGATAAATATGAACTAGAAACTCAGCCACAGCCCCCATCTGCGTGTCTTCTTTTTTTGTTTTTAGGAAATTTGCCAGCCTTAACTTTACTAACTCAAGCTCACTATCGGACTCGCCCTCACAGATCTCAATAAAGAACTTATCCAAGAGCTTTCTTGTATCGTCATCTATCTCCTTCACATCAATGACATGAAGTGTCTTGTTTTGAGAAATTTTTACTATTTCTGCGTCCAACATTTACTGTGCTATACCTTTTAAAAATTGTTAAATAATTCCGAATGCTGGAACAAAACTATGCTCTTCGCGACCAGCCTTGACTGGTCGGCAGTGCCATTAACATTTGACAATTTTGAAACAGCTGATTGCGAGGGCCGGGAATTCCCGTGGGGGCGGGTTTCTTTCTGCGTTTTGTGGTGCGCGAAAGGGGGGCTGCCACGACAGAAACAATGAGGAAGGTCGCTAGCTCAGGAACCCATCGTCTCCCTAGTGATCTAGGCCGCTGAATTGATGGGCCTTTGTAAGTGGGGTTGTCGAGGTATTCTGAGAGATGCTTCCGCCCTACGATATGCTCGAGATACCTCACGTATTCGCGATGAGTCCCAAACGAACCTTTCAAGTGATCGGAAGTTATCCTTTCCAATATGGATCCCACCTGTTCCGCATTCAGTATCCGATCAGTGTGAGACTTGATGAAACGGAGATACGCCAATCCCCGCATCACATTCTCCGGCAGGCCAGTCTGGAAGATAGAATCAGACACATATACCTTTAAAGAAGAGACTTGCTGATCACTACGTTCTAACTGGCGCTGCATAGCTTTCAGATATTGATAGTTCTGATGCAGAGGATTCTGAATTTTCCGTGAATTCTGATAGATCTTCTGCGTACCACAGCGGCATTTGGCACTGCCTAAGATCAACCATTTCATGCTCTTGGTGCTCACTGCGAATACGCCATAGCGAGGAACAGGCGAGCGGAGGCGTTCACAACGAACTCTCCCAGATGGCCCTTGAACCAGGGGGAACGCAGGATGACTAACAGTAGTACTAGGGGTATGAAGTACTAGGGGTATGAAGTACCAGAGTTGCAAAAGAGGCTGTAGCAGTACTGAGGGGTCCATCGGCCGTTGTCCCTAACAATCGGTACTTCCGTAGTGTTTAGCTACCTAAGGTAGACCATCCCAGCGCTGCTTGTCTGCTCCAATTACAAAAATATATAAATTTTATGCCACAAAAAAGCTGCAAGGCATTGCCGCGCAGCTTTTTGTTTTCCCGATTCTTTTTGTCAGGCCTGCCCAATTCTGAGTTGCTTGAGGCCCGCCAATATTAGCGTTAGTCCTGCCCATCCCGCTTGCGCCGAATCAGGGCAAAGATGCCAACGGCAGCAGCCAAACCGGCCGCCAGCAGGTACTCAATATGCACCCCATCACCGAAGGCTTCATGTCCGGCATGGCCCCAGGCTACGCCGGACGTAAGAAGCAGGCTGGCCGTCAAAGTGAGTCTATTGCGTAGTTTCATGGGTGTATCTCCGTAGTGCGTTAAACATTGAGAATTTGATGGTGATTAGGCGGATTCAGCCACTTTCCCGGGCCGACGCTCCGGCAACATCCCCCGCTCCAAAATGAAGCTGATAATCGTCTCCAGCCCTACCCCGTCATACAGGTTGGTGAACACAAAAGGCCGCTCACCACGCATTTTCTTTGAGTCCCGATCCATCACGTCCAGGGAGGCGTGTACCTGTTCTGCGATGTCGATCTTGTTGATGATTAGCAGGTCGGATTTGGTGATGCCGGGGCCGCCCTTGCGGGGGATCTTGTCGCCGGCGGATACGTCGATCACGTACAGGGTGAGGTCCGACAGTTCCGGGCTGAAGGTGGCGGAGAGGTTGTCGCCGCCGGATTCCACCAGCACCAGTTCCAGGTTCGGGTGTCGGCTTTGCAGGTCGTCGATGGCCGCGAGGTTCATGGACGCATCTTCGCGGATGGCGGTGTGGGGGCAGCCGCCGGTTTCCACGCCGAGGATGCGGTCCGCTGGCAGTGCATCGTGCTTGAGCAGGAAGTCGGCGTCTTCCCGTGTGTAGATGTCGTTGGTGACCACGGCGATGTCGTAGTGGTCTTTCAGGGCTTTGCACAGCTGGCGCAGCAGGGCGGTTTTGCCGGAGCCGACCGGGCCGCCGACGCCTACTCTCAGGCAATGTTTCATGGCGTGTTCTCCTGTTCGTTGTTGGTTCAGCTTCTGAAAAGCCGTGAATACTGGGTTTCATGTAAAGCGCTGCCGAGAGCCAGGCCCGGCAGTACCGGGCCGAGTTCGTGGTCTTCTTTCTTCAGGGCTTTATCCACGGCCATCACCAGTTGCGGGCGCAGCCGTTCGGTCAGGCGCTGGGCGGCGGTGTGGCCCAGGGGCATGGCCTTGCAGGCGACGGCCAGCTGGTTTTCCAGCCAGGCCCAGGCGAAACCGAGCAGGGTCTGCCGTGCGGGTACGCGGCGCCTGTGGGCGGCCCAGGCGAACAGGGTGACGTAGCCGGGTTCCTCCGGCAGCAGGTCTTTCGCCGGCAACAGCTCCAGGCTGCCGAGCAGGCGCACCAGGGCTGCGCCGAGGCGGAGGTCCTCATCCGTCAGTTCGGCGGTTTCCCGGGTGGCGTGCAGCCAGTCGTTCCACTCGGCCACGGTTTGGCCGTCGCCGTTCGCCCAGGCTTCCTGAACCCGGATCAGCAGCGGCAGTTCGCACTTGGTCAGGCCGTCTTCCAGCACGCCTTCCAGCCAATCCCCCAGCTCGCCTTCGTTGTTCACCCAGCCCAGCTCGAAGGCGCTTTCCAGCCCCTGGGACCAGGCAAAGGCGCCGATGGGCAGCGCGGGGCTGACCAGTTGCAGCAGGCCCAGCAGGGCGAGATCGCCCACGGTGGTCTGGCCGCTGTCAGTGAGAGTGAGCGTGGTCATGGTGGTGGCCGTGGCTGTGTGAGTGTCCGTGGGAATGCCCGTTGCCCGCCTGGGCGTAGGCCCCCGGTTCCGGATCGAAGGGTGCTCGGTGGTGTTCCAGGGTGGCGCCCAGGCGTTCGGCCAGCTCTTCCAGAACGTGGTCCGGCGGGAAGCGTACCCAGCCGGTTTTACCATCGAGGGGGCCGTCTTCCCTGCCCTCGTCACTGCCGATCGCGCCGCTGGCGCCAATCTGGAGAGCCACATGGCGGTTGCCCAGGTGGTAGCACAGCCGCGCCATCGCCAGGCCCGGCTCGATGTAAGCAGTTACTACCGGCTCATCGGCTGCGCGGATGCGTATGATCTCGCCGGTTTCCGCCTGCAGGAAGGCGCCTTCGCGCAGCACCGGGCCACGGTCGAGGAACAGGCCCACGTCGTAGCCGGTGTCGGTTTTGGCGCGCAGGCGGCCGCGCATGCGCAGCTCGAAGGGCAGCGTGAGGTGGTCGTGGATTTCGCTGGTTTCTACCGGCCCGACCCGTTGGGTAAGTTCAAGCATGTCGGTCTCCTGGAACAGCCATGAGCTGTCTTGTTTAAAAAAGGTGATAACGCTGGGCCAGCGGCAGTTCGGTGGCCGGCTCGCAGGTAAGCAGTTCGCCGTCGGCGTGCACTTCGTAGGTTTGCGGGTCTACGGTGATGTGCGGGCAGGCGTCGTTCAGTTTCATGTCGCTCTTACGCACGGTGCGCACGCCGTTGCAGGCGGAGAGCGGGCTGTCCAGCCCCAGTTCCTTGCCAATGCCGGCATCAAGCGCGGCCTGGCTGACGAAGGTCAGGCGGGTGGCACTGGCGGCCTTGCCGAAGGCGCCGAACATCATGCGGTAATGCACCGGCTGGGGTGTCGGTATGGAGGCGTTCGGGTCGCCCATGGGCGCCGCCGCAATCATGCCGCCCTTGAGGATGGTGGCCGGTTTCACGCCGAAGAACGCCGGGCTCCAGAGCACCAGGTCCGCCAGCTTGCCCACTTCCACGGAGCCCACTTCGTGGGCGATGCCGTGGGTGATGGCGGGGTTGATAGTGTACTTGGCGATGTAGCGTTTGGCGCGCAGGTTGTCGGCGCCCAGGGCTTCGTCTTCCGGCAACAGGCCGCGCTGCTGTTTCATCTTGTGGGCGGTCTGCCAGGTGCGACACACCACTTCGCCCACCCGGCCCATGGCCTGGGAGTCGGAGGCGATCATGGAGATCACGCCCAGGTCATGGAGGATGTCTTCCGCGGCGATGGTCTCGCGGCGAATGCGGGAGTCGGCGAAGGCGACGTCTTCCGGGATGTTCGGGTCCAGGTGGTGGCACACCATCAACATGTCGAGGTGTTCGTCGATGGTGTTCACGGTGTAGGGCCGGGTCGGGTTGGTGGACGACGGCAGCACGTAGGGTTTGGAGCAGGCGGTGATGATGTCCGGTGCGTGGCCGCCACCGGCGCCTTCGGTGTGGTAGGTGTGGATGCAGCGTTCCTTGAACGCGGCCAGGGTGTCTTCCACGAAGCCGGATTCGTTCAGGGTGTCGGTGTGGATGGCCACCTGGATGTCGTATTTGTCCGCCACGGTGAGGCAGTTGTCGATGGAGGCGGGGGTGGTGCCCCAGTCTTCATGGAGTTTCAGGCCCATGGCACCGGCTTTGATTTGCAGTTCGAGGGATTCCGGCAGGCTGGCGTTGCCTTTGCCGAGAAAACCGATGTTCATGGGCATGGCGTCCACGGCCTGGAGCATTTTGCCTATGTGCCAGGCACCCGGTGTGCAGGTGGTGGCGTTGGTGCCGGTGGCCGGGCCGGTGCCGCCGCCGAGCATGGTGGTGATGCCGCTCATGAGGGCTTCTTCGATCTGCTGGGGGCAGATGAAGTGGATGTGGGCGTCGATCCCGCCGGCGGTGAGGATTTTACCTTCACCGGCGATGATTTCGGTGCCGGGGCCGATGACGATGGTGACGTCTGGCTGGGTGTCGGGGTTGCCGGCTTTGCCGATGGCGGCGATGCGGCCTTTCTGTATGCCGACGTCGGCTTTGACGATGCCCCACCAATCGAGGATCAGGGCGTTGGTGATGACAGTGTCCATCACGGAGTCATCGGCGCGCTGGCTCTGGCCCATGCCGTCGCGGATGACTTTGCCGCCGCCGAATTTTACTTCGTCGCCGTAGTGGGCGGTGTCGCTTTCCACTTCGATCCACAGGTCGGTGTCGCCGAGTCTTACCCGGTCACCCACTGTGGGGCCATACATGTCGGCGTAGGCTTGTCTTGTTATCTTCATGTTATCCCTCGTGTTCTGGTGCTTGGACCGGTCGAGCCATCCCTTCCGGGAAACGCTCCTTGCGGCACATCCATGTGGCGCTTGGGCTCCGCCATCCATGGCTCCGCACATTCCCGGAAGGGATGACTCGACCGGTCCTGCTGATCATTTCGTGGAGTCCAGTTTGCCCATGACTTCCTGGCGGAAACCGTAGATTTCTCTGCCGCCGGTAAACGGAATCAGGGTGACTTCGCGGCTTTGGCCGGGCTCGAAGCGGATGGCGGTGCCGGCGGCTACGTCGAGGCGGTAGCCCCTGGCTTTGGCGCGGTCGAAATCCAGGGCCGGGTTGGCTTCGGCGAAGTGGTAGTGGGAGCCGATCTGGACCGGGCGGTCGCCGGTGTTGGCCACGTCTATCTGGATGCGTTCGCGGCCTTCGCAGAGTTCGATGTCGCCGTCTTTCAGGTCGTATTCACCGGGGATCATGGCGCGCTCCTCAAACAATGGGATTGTGGACGGTGACGAGTTTGGTGCCGTCCGGGAAGGTGGCTTCCACCTGCACTTCGTCGACCATTTCGGCGATGCCGTCCATGACGTCGTCGCGGGTGAGGATTTCGGTGCCGGCGGTCATGAGTTCGGCCACGGTGCGGCCTTCTCTGGCGCCTTCCATGATTTCGGCGCTGATGAGGGCGACGGCTTCCGGGTAGTTCAGTTTCAAGCCCTTGGCTTTGCGGCGTTCGGCCAGCAGGGCTGCGGTGAACAGCAGCAGTTTGTCTTTGTCTCTGGGCGTTAATTCCATCAGTTCTTGCTCCGTTTATCGCTACGCAGTTCGGATGTTGTTCAGGTCAGCCAGATTCTTGGAACGCTAGCAGGCTGGCCGGTGAGTCTTGGTCTGAGCAGTTCCCAGGCTTGCTGGCATAAAGCCCAGGCTTCGTTTCTTTCCTGCCCCAGGTAGCGCAGCAGCACCACGCCCCGGCGGCGGGTGACGGCCCAGCGGTGGCTGGCGGGCAGGGTTTCTCTGAGTTCTTCGATGGCGGCGGCTTCGTCGTCCAGGCCGACAACCCAGAGGGTGGCCTGTACGGTAGCGCCGCCCTGGCCCCAGTGGCCTTTGAATCTTGGGTGGTTCGGGTCCATGGGCTGGCGTTCCAGCCACAGGGGGCGGCCGTCCATGAGCAGCCGGAATTTCTGTTCCAGGTGGCCGGAGACGAACGGCAGCTTGCTGGCCGGGCGGCCGAGGGCGAGGATTTCCCAGCCGAGGCATCTGGCGCCGGTTGCCAGTTCGATGGTGGTGCTTTGTTCGCCCCGGGAGCCGTCGAAGGCGAGGGTTTCCTGGGGCAGGTATTCGAGGATGCCGTTTTTTTCCACGTTCAGTGTGGTGTGCTGGGCCCAAGCGACGCCGTGGCTGTCGGCCTTGTAGAGTTTGGCGGCGGCCGGGGTGGTGAGCAGGGTGTGAGCGCCCTCGCCGACCCGGGCGTTGATGCTAAGAGCATCGCCGCTGACCAGTCCGCCGGGCGGGTGCAGCAGGTACACGTGGCAGCAGCCGTTGCGGCCTTCGGGGTAGAACGGGCGCTGCACTCGTAACGGGCCTTGGTGGCGCACGTGGGTCATGCGGGTGGCGGTGTTGTCGCCGTCCGGCCGGGCATCGAAGCCCAGGGAGATGGACGCGGCCCAGCGCCGGCCTTCGTCGAAGCGGTGGCCGGAGTCGTTGGCGGCTGTCAGGGGCTGATAGACCGTCATACCGTCAGGTGCTTCTTGATGAGTTCGTCGGTCAGGCCGGCGATTTCGCCTTCGGCCACGCGGCGGCCCCGGTCGAGTATGGCGAAGCGGTCGGCGTATTTGCGGGCAAAGGGAAGCTTCTGCTCCACCAACAGCACGGTGAGGCCGTCTTCCTTGATCAGCCTTTGAATGACCTCGCCGATCTGGGCCACGATGTTGGGCTGGATGCCCTCGCCCGGCTCGTCGAGGATCAGCAGGCGGGGTTCGATCACCAGGGCCCGGCCAATGGCCAGTTGCTGTTGCTGGCCGCCGGAGAGGTCGCCGCCCCGGCGGTTGCGCATTTCTTTCAGTACCGGGAAGAGTTCGTAGACCCGGTCGGGGATTTTCTTGCTGCCGTCCTTGCGCACGGCGAGGCCGGTGCGGAGGTTTTCTTCCACGGTGAGCAGCGGGAAGATCTGCCGGCCCTGGGGCACGTAGCCGATGCCCAGGCGCGAGCGGTCTTCGACTTTCTTTTTGGTGAGTTCCACGTCGCCGGCGAATTCGATGCTGCCGCTCTTGGTGGTTTCCTCGCCCATGATGCATTTCATCAGGGTGGTCTTGCCCACGCCGTTGCGGCCCATTACGCAGGTGCACTGGCCCTGGGGCACGTCCAGGTCCAGATCCCAGAGGGTGTGGCTTTCGCCGTAAAACTGGTTCAGCTTCTCGATCTTGAGCATTACGCCTCCTCCCCGAGATACACCTTGATCACTTCCGGGTCGTTGGAGACCTCATCCATCGAGCCTTCCGCCAGCACACTGCCCTGGTGCAGCACGGTAACTTTGCGGGCGATGGAGCGCACAAAGCCCATGTCGTGTTCCACCACCACCACGGACTGTTTGCCCGCGAGGCTGGTAAGCAGTTCGGCGGTGCGTTCCATTTCCTGTTCGGTCATGCCGGCCACGGGTTCGTCGACCAGCAGCAGGCGGGGCTTCTGCATCAGCAGCATGCCGATTTCCAGCCACTGCTTCTGGCCGTGGGAGAGGATGCCGGCCAGGCGGTCCCGCAGTGCCTCAAGGCCGATCATCTCCAGCACTTCGTCGATCCGGTCCCGGTATTCCGGCTGCATGATGGCGGTGAGCGTAGGGATGACCCGCTTGTCGGTTGCCATGGCCAGCTCCAGGTTTTCGAACACGGTGAGGGCTTCGAACACCGTGGGTTTCTGGAACTTGCGGCCGATGCCGAGGGAGGCGATGTCCGGCTCATTCATGGTGAGCAGGTTGTGGCGGCTGCCGAACCAGACCGAGCCGGTGTCCGGGCGGGTTTTGCCGGTGATGATGTCCATCATGGTGGTTTTGCCCGCGCCGTTGGGGCCGATGATGCAGCGCAGCTCGCCGTCGTCGATGGTGAGGTTGAGGTTGTTGATGGCCTTGAAGCCGTCAAAGCTCACGTTCACGTCTTCCAGGTACAGGATCGGGCCATGGCGCACGTCCACTGGCGACTTCACCTGAGTCAGAAACTCGAACACATGCTCCCGGTCGGTCAGCTCCTGAAGAATGCTCATACCGTGGCCTCCTGCGTGTCAGGGGTCTTGCCCGTGTCGTCGGTTTTCCTGTGTCTGAACAGCAAACCGGCGATGCCCTTGGGCAGAAACACGGTGACCAGAACAAACAGGCCGCCGAGGGCAAACAGCCAGGCGTCCGGCATGATGCCCGTGAACACGGTTTTGGCGTAGTTCACCAGAATTGCGCCAATGACCGCTCCATAGAGCGTAGCCCGTCCACCGAGGGCCACCCACACCACGATCTCGATGGAGAACAGGGGCGAGAATTCACTGGGGTTGATGATGCCGACCTGCGGCACATACAACGCCCCGGCCACGCCCGCGAGCATGGCGGAGACCACAAACACGAACAGTTGCACCCGTTCGACCCGATAGCCCAGGAAGCGGGTTCGGGCCTCGGCATCCCGGCAGGCCACGCTCACCCGGCCCAACTTGCTGGCGACGATGGCGCGGCAGATCACATAGCCAATGGCCAGGGCGATGCCGGTGGCGATGAACAGCCCCAGGCGGGTGGCATCCGTGCGCAGGTTGAAGCCGAGGATGTCCTTGAAGTCGGTCAGGCCGTTGTTGCCACCAAAGCCCATTTCGTTGCGGAAGAAGGCGAGCATCAGAGCGAAGGTCAGTGCCTGGGTGATGATGGAGAGGTACACCCCGGTTACCCGGGAACGGAAGGCCAGGAAGCCGAACACCAGCGCCAGCAGGCCCGGCGCCAGCAGCACCATGATGAATGCGAACCAGGCCATGTCGAATCCGTGCCAGAACCAGGGCAGCTCCTGCCAGTTCAGGAACACCATGAAATCCGGCAGGACCGGATCGCCATACACACCACGGTCGCCAATCTGGCGCATCAGGTACATGCCCATGGCGTAACCGCCGAGGGCAAAGAAGGCGCCGTGGCCCAGGCTGAGGATACCGAGGTAACCCCACACCAGGTCCACCGCGACCGCCAGCAGGGCGTAGCACAGGTACTTGCCCAGCAGGGTGACGGTGTAAGCACTCACATGCAGGGCACTGCCCTCGGGCGTGAACAGGTGGAGGAAAGTCACCGCCACCAGGGCCACAAACAGTATGCCGAGGAAGATCTGGGTTGAACGCTCCTGAAATGGCCGGAGCAGCCAGCTATTGGTTGTTGCCATAACTCAGCCCTCCGCCGCCCGGCCTTTCTGGGGGAAGAGCCCCTTCGGCCGTTTCTGGATAAACAGGATGATGAACACCAGCACGATGATCTTGGCGAGTACGGCACCGGCCCAGGGTTCTAGCAGCTGGTTGATGGTGCCCAGGGAAAGCCCGGCAATGAGGGTGCCCCAGAGGTTACCCACGCCGCCGAACACCACCACCATGAAAGAATCGATGATGTAGTTCTGGCCCAGGTTGGGGCCCACGTTGGTGAGCTGGGACAGCGCTACCCCGGCCAGGCCGGCAACGCCGGAGCCCAGGGCAAAGGTCATGATGTCGACCCGGGTGGCGCGAATGCCCATTGAGCGGGCCATGGCGCGGTTCTGGGTAACGGCCCGCACTTCCAGGCCCAGTCGGGTCTTGCGCATGATCAGCATCAGCGCGGCGAAGACAACCAACGCGAACGCCAGCACGTAGAGGCGATTGAGGGTCAGGGAAAGCGCGTCGTTGATCACCACCGAGCCACTCATCCAGTCCGGGGTGACCACGGTGCGGTTCTGGGGGGAAATCACGGTCCGCACCAGCTGTTGCAGGATCAGGCTGATGCCGAAGGTGGCCAACAGGGTTTCCAGGGGGCGGCCCTTGAGATACTGGATAACGCTGCGTTCGATGATGATGCCGGCGGTGGCGGCCACCAGGAAGCCGGCGGGAATCGACAGAATCAGTGCCAGGCCGGGCTGGCCGGGCAGGAGTTGCTGCATGCCCCAGGTGGTGTAGGCACCCAGCATGATCAGTTCGCCGTGGGCCATGTTGATCACGCCCATCACGCCGAAGGTGATGGCCAGGCCAATGGCGGCCAGGACGAGAACCGAGCCGAGGGAGAGACCGAAGTAAAGGGTCTCAGCGGCGCGGTTGAGCTTGAGTTTCTGTTCGATGCTTTCCAGTGCTTTCGTGGCTCTCTTGGCTAGCACCGGGTCATCGCCGCGGACCGCGTCGTTCAGGGCGGCACGGGCACGGGGGTGCAGGCTGCCTGCCAGAACGTCGATGGCATCCAGGTTGCCCTCACTGACCCGATAGATGGCCAGGGCTTCCTGAATGCGCTGGCGCACGTCCGAGTTTTCTTCCTGTTCCAGCCGCGCTTCCAGCGGCGCAACCAGCGAGGCGTCTACCTTGCCCATCATGTCCTGTGCGGAGGCTTCGCGCAGGTCCGGGTCGGCAGCACTCAGGTCCAGCATGGCAAGGATGCCTTCCAACTGGCCACGAATTCGGTTGTTGATGGCGACTCTGTCCAGCTCACGCCGGGACATTTCGCCCATGTTCTCTCCGGTCAGCGGGTCTGCGATTTCCCAGTCCCGGCCCCGGTTGTTCAATACAATGACCACCTGGCCGGTGTCTTTGATCCGGCTCAGACGGTTGGCGCCATAGGCTTCAAGCCAGCCCCGGGCGCGTTCGTCGCCGCTGTTGACGATGGCTCCAATGGCTTCCTCAACTTTGTTGGCGGGAGCCTCTGCCAGATTGATCAGCAGTTTCTGTCCCTGGTCTGCTCCCTGGACGTCACCCTGTGCCGTGGCGACCGTCGGCATGACCAGAACCAGGGCAAAAAACAGAAGCGTGAGCGATCGGATGATGCCCATGTTGGTGTCCTGTCGGTTAAAAGCGTGTTGCGGAGGCGTCAGCCCGGTGGCAAACATGCCAACGGGCTGACGGTCTTACTGCCTTGCCTTTGCTCTTAGTTCGACTCGGCCGCCATCTCACCGGCAGACGCGCCACACTTGCCAGTTGCGGTATTGAAGGTGCCGCAGAACATGGGCTTGCGCCAGTCGGCAATCATGTCCCGTGAACCGGGCAGGAAGTCAGACCAGGCATCGCCGGCAACCAGGCCGGAGGTTTCCCACACAACAGAGAACTGGCCGTTGTCCTGGATCTCGCCAATCAGCACCGGCTTGGTGATGTGGTGGTTGGGCATCATGGCGGCGTAGCCACCGGTGAGGTTGGGAACGGTTACGCCGATGATGGCGTCTTTCACCGCGTCCACGTCGGTGGTGCCGGCTTTCTTGACCGCTTCGATGTACATATTGAAGCCGATGTAGTGCGCTTCCATCGGGTCGTTGGTCACGGCATTTTCCTTGCCGGTGTACGCCACCCAGGCGTCGATGAAGTCGTAGTTGGCGTCGTTATCCACGCTCATGAAGTAGTTCCAGGCGGCCAGATGCCCAACCAGCGGGCCGGTATCGATACCGGACAGTTCCTGCTCACCCACGGAGAAGGCGACAACCGGGATGTCCGAGGCCGCAATGCCCTGGTTGCCCAGCTCACGGTAGAAAGGCACGTTGGCGTCGCCGTTGATAGTGGAGACCACCGCGGTCTTCTTGCCGGCGGAACCGAAGCGCTTGATGTCAGACACGATGTTCTGCCAGTCGGAATGACCGAAAGGCGTGTAGTTGATCATGATGTCTTCCCTGGCCACACCCATGTCCATCAGGTAGGTCTCAAGGATTTTGTTGGTGGTTCGGGGGTAAACGTAATCGGTACCCGCCAGCACCCAGCGCTCCACGCCGATGTTGTTCATCAGGTAATTAACCGCAGGAATCGCCTGCTGGTTGGGCGCTGCGCCGGTGTAGAAGACGTTCTCGGAGGATTCCTCACCCTCGTACTGAACCGGGTAAAACAGAAGGCCGTTCAGCTCTTCCACCACCGGCAGCACGGACTTACGGGAGACCGAGGTCCAGTTACCGAAGATCACGTCGACCTTTTCCTGAGCCAGCAGCTCCCGGGCTTTTTCAGCGAACAGCGGCCAGTTGGACGCCGGATCTACCACCACGGCTTCAAGCTGGCGGCCGAGTATGCCGCCCTTGGCGTTCTGTTGCTCAATCAGCATTTCAACGGTGTCTTTCAGAACCGTTTCACTGATGGCCATGGTGCCGGAGAGAGAGTGCAGGATGCCGACCTTGATAGGATCTTCCGCGGCAACGGAGTTAAAAGAGATGGAAAGTGCGAGTGCAGAGAGGCCCAGTTTCACGTGTTTTTTGAGATTCATTTTATAAGGTCCTTTTCTTAGTAAGGTATGCAGTTCGTCATCAAACGCACCGGAGCCTCTGCATCTGCTGTTCCACATTCCCTATATTTCCCTAAAAAACATAACCTTATCTAGTATACAAGCCGCACCCCCGGTCCGGGCACGGGGCAATGGCCCGCAAAGCTGCTGCATTCCGGCCCGATTTTGGTGCGCCCGCACCTGGTTCGAGCAGACAGGAACCGCCTTTTGCTTCAAAAAAACCCATAAATTTCTGTTTTCAAAGAAATATCGAGAAAACTCCGCAAATGGCACACGCATTGCCATCCCTCATGTATACAAGTGGATAACGCACGTGAGGATGACGAAGGCCGTCAACATTCGGATGGACCATCAGAGACTGACAGAACGCCTATATCGAGGGCGACTGGCGCGCCTTCATAGCTGCCAGAGCCTGAGCCCGAGGGAGACATCTGGCGCCCACAGAGGGGACAAACGGAGCCAATGGCAACATCAAACCAGCGACGAAAAGAGTCCGTGGCCGACAGGGTCTACGAAGCCCTGAAGGAGGACATCTTTGAGTTTCGGCTGATCCCTGGGGACAAATTCAGCGAGGGCGATGTGGGAACGCGCCTGAATGCCAGCCGGACCCCGGTTCGGGAGGCGCTTTACCGCTTGCAGCGTGAAGGCCATGTGGAGGTTTTGTTCCGCAGTGGCTGGCAGGTGAGGCCATTTGATTCCCAGCAGGTGGAAGAACTCTACGACCTGCGAATTACTCTCGAACGGGCCGCCGTGCACAAGATCTGTGGCCTGGCCAGGGAGCCCCGGGCGCTGAGAACACTGACCGCCATCTGGAACCCGGACCACCCCTCCGAGCGGGCCGTGGGCAGCACGGTTCGTGCGCTGGACGAGAGTTTTCATTGCGATCTGGTGGCCGCGGCCGGCAACCGGGAGATGACGCGGATTCACCGGGAGATTACCGACCGGCTGCAGATCATCCGACGACTGGACTTCACCCGGGATGACCGGGTCGATGCCACCTATGTTGACCACTCAGCCATTCTGGAAGCACTGCGAAATGGAATGGCCAGTGAGGCCGCAGACCGGCTGACCCGGCATATTCGCGCCGGCCAGAAAGCGGTTCGGGAGATCACCATGGAGCGGATTCGGGAGGCGGCTGCCAGAGTACTCACAAATCTGTAGGAGATATCGCACACCCCCCGGAGCGATTCTCCGATATGGCCGAATTCCACACCCTGTAGACTTGTCAGTGTCAGGGATGACAAGCCAGCACGGAACGTTGGCTCAAGGATGAGAACTCCAAGGATCAGGAGTTGCCCAAAGGATCAGGGCTTGCAGGGATGACCACAAGGATGATGCGCTCAGGATGATGCGCACGCCTGAAGGATCAGGCAGGGATCAGCCACGGAAACGGGATCACATGGAACGTGGTCCCATCCGTGCACTTTTTCTGTCTATCACCCATTTCTGCTCTCTTCTTACATTACGCTTCTGCTGCTTTGCGCCCTGGCAAAAAAACCAAAAAACGCAATACAGTCTCAGGAGCTCGTATCTATGAAAAGCACACCGATGTTCGCCACCCTTGTTCTGCTGTTCAGCCTGGTTACCGGTTTTGCTTACGCACAAGACGCTGCGATTAACATCAACACCGCAGACGTAACCACCCTCGCCAGCCTGAATGGCATTGGCCAGAGCAAGGCCGAAGCCATTGTTGCCTACCGGGAAGCCAATGGGCCCTTCGCCGTGACTGCTGACCTGGCCAACGTTAAAGGCATTGGCGAACGCACCGTTGAAAAGAACGCAAAACGGCTGACCATAAAATAACACCGCCGGGCAGTGGCGCTCTGCCGCTGCCCTGTCAGCTTTTTCCTCTCCCTACTCTGAAAGTCGTCTGGCAACACCGCACTCGCCACCCTATTATTACCGGATAACAATTCCAACACGGTTGAGCGGCGGCATATGGTTGATACCATCAAGGTTTATCCATCAAAACCTGCAAAGGTCTATTTCTACGGCACCTGTCTGGTGGACATGTTCTACCCCGATGCGGGCATTGCCGGAGTGGAGTTGCTGGAGCGGGAAGGCATTGAGGTACTGTTTCCGCAAAACCAGACCTGCTGCGGGCAGCCTGCATACACCTCTGGCTACCATGACGAAGCCCGTTCGGTGGCCAAAGCCCAGTTAAACCTGTTCCCCGAGGACTGGCCCATTGTGGTGCCCTCCGGTTCCTGTGGCGGCATGATGCGCAAACATTACCCGGCCCTGTTCAAGGACACCACCGATGAGGTGAAGGCCGCCGGCATTGCCGGTCGGGTCTGGGAGCTGACCGATTTTCTGCTGAACGTGTGCCATATCAAGCTGGAGGACCTGGGCGAGCCCACCACTGTGGCCATGCACACCTCCTGCTCCGCCCGCCGTGAAATGGGTGTGGCGGAAGTGGGCCCGAAACTGCTGGGCCAGCTGAAAAACGTGAATCTGGTGGAGCAGATCCGACCGGAAGAATGCTGTGGTTTTGGTGGCACCTTTGCGGTTCGCCACCCGGAGATTTCCGGCGCCATGGTGAGTGAAAAAGTCGACACCCTGGTGGAAACGGGTTCCAGACAGTTCGTCACCACCGATTGCGGCTGCCTGATGAACATTGCCGGCTACGCCGAGAAAAACCAGAAGCCCCTTGAGGGCGAGCACATTCTGAGTTTCCTGTGGGCGCGCACACAGGGCAAAGGGGGGCAACAGTCATGAGCGAAACAACCGAACACACGGGCCATCATATCGATGTAAAACAGTTCCACCCCCGCGCCCAGGCGGCCATTCAGAACCCAAAGATCCGCAAGAACTTCCGCAGCGCCATGGATGGGCTGATGTCCAAGCGCAAGGCCGCCTTTGAGGGCTGGGACCTGGAAACCCTGCGGGATCTGGGTGCCAACATCCGCATGCGGGCCCTGGCCAATCTGCCGGACCTGCTGGAGCAGCTTGAGAAAAAGCTGACGGAAAACGGCGTCAAGGTTCACTGGGCGTTGGATGGCGATGAGGCCTGCCGGATTGTCCGGGACATCTGCAAGGCCCGGGACGCCAAGACGGTGATCAAGGGCAAGTCCATGGTCTCTGAGGAAATGGAACTGAACCATTACCTTGAAGAACAGGGCATCGAAGCCCTGGAGTCGGATCTGGGCGAATACATTGTGCAGTTGGCCGGGGAAACGCCCTCGCACATCATCATGCCGGCCATTCACAAGAACACCGGCGAAATCTCCGAGCTGTTGCACGAGAAAACCGGCACCGATCTTTCCAACGATGTGGAATACCTCACCGCCAACGCCCGGCTGCAGCTGCGGGAAAAGTT
The DNA here is from genome assembly GCF_048269445.1 of Marinobacter sp. Lineage (GTDB taxonomy): Bacteria > Pseudomonadota > Gammaproteobacteria > Pseudomonadales > Oleiphilaceae > Marinobacter. The sequence continues at coordinate 24,368 of NZ_JBLXIQ010000006.1, forward strand.
CATGAACGCGGATGTGGGGGTTTCCGGGGTCAACTTTGCGGTGGCGGAAACCGGCACCCTGTGCCTGGTGGAAAACGAGGGTAACGGCCGGATGACCACCACGGTGCCGCCCTGCCACATTGCGGTGACCGGCATCGAGAAAGTGGTGCCGACCCTGGAAGACGTGACAGGCCTTCTGGCCCTGCTCACCCGCTCAGCCACTGGCCAGCACATCACCACCTACTTCAACATGATTTCCGGCCCGCGGAAAGCAGAGGAGCTGGACGGCCCAGAGGAAGTCCATCTGGTGCTGGTGGATAACGGCCGCTCGTCGATCTACCAGGATGACGAACTGCTCGACACCCTGCGCTGCATTCGCTGCGGCGCCTGCATGAACCACTGCCCGGTGTACACCCGGGTGGGTGGCCATGCCTATGGCACCACCTACCCCGGCCCCATTGGCAAGATCCTGATGCCGCACCTGATTGGCCTGGATGAAGGCCGACACCTGCCGAGCGCGTCCAGTCTCTGTGGCGCCTGCGGTGAGGTGTGCCCGGTGAAAATTCCCATTCCGGATCTGCTGGTGCGGCTGCGCCAGGAATCAGTAGATGGTGACAAGCTGCACCCGGCCAAGGTACGCGGCCACGGCGCCAAGCGCAGTACCATGGAAGCCGTGATCTGGAAAGGCTGGGCCTGGATGCACGCCAGCCCCGGGTTCTACCGTTTTGGCACCGGTGCCGCCAGCAAGCTGCGAGCGTTGCAGCCTGCCAGTGCCGGTGCCTGGACCGACTACCGGACAGCGCCGAAGCTGGCCGCCAAAACCCTGCACCAACGGATGAAGGAGCGCGGCCAATGAGTTCCCGGGAAACGATTCTTCAACGCCTGCGCAACCGGACCGGGGGCGAGCTGACGGTGCCGGAGTGCGATTTTTCTGTTCTCCAACGGCCGGACTGGTCCCCGGCGGAGCGCGTTGACCGGTTTGAGAGGATGATCGAGTCGGTTCACGGTGAGGTTCACCGCTGTACCGAAGACAGCTGGATGGACCGCCTTGCCGAGATTCTGGCTACCCGGGGCGCCCGCAACCTGCTGGTGGCAAAGACTCATGAGATCGGCCAGTCCCTGCGCAACGCAGGCCGTAACGATCTGCCGGAACTGTTGATCTACGATGAGCCCATACACAGCTGGCAGGCCCATCTGTTCAACGAAGTGGACGCCAGCATCACCTCCACCCGGGGTGGTATTGCCGAGACGGGCTCGCTGATCCTGTGGCCAACGGTGGATGAACCCCGGCTGATGAGCCTGGTGCCGCCGGTGCACATAGCCATCCTCAAAGCCTCGGAACTCTACACTACCTTTCATGAAGCGATGAAGGCCCAGAACTGGTCTGCTGGCATGCCGACCAATGCCCTGTTAATCTCTGGCCCTTCCAAAACCGCCGACATTGAGCAGACTCTTGCTTACGGTGTTCACGGTCCCAAAGAGCTGATTGTACTGGTTATTGAATGATCCGAGGCGCCCTGCTGATCGCCCTGGCTGCCCTGCTCTGGGCGACCACGGGGATTGTTGCGAAATTCCTGTTCACCGGCACCGAGCTTCAGGCTATCACCCTGGGTTTTCTGAGGCTGGCGGTGGCGTTACCGTTTTTCTGGCTGCTGATGCGGCGGGAACAGGCACAGCTTGAGCGAGCCAACCCCGGTGCCAGGGCGCCCGGCAGCTCGCTGCGAAGCATGACCTCAAAAGCCCTATTGCCTCTGGCCGCTCTTGGGCTGTTCCAGGCGTTCTACCAGGGCAGCTACCTGCTGGCTGTCGATCTCACCGGCGCCGGTATTGCCACCCTGATTGCGCTCTGCCTGCCGCCAGTACTGGTGGCCATTCTGGCGGCTCCGCTGCTGGGCGAAAAGCCGGGTTTGCTGACGATACTCTCCCTGATCGCCGCCATTGCCGGCACCGCCATGCTGGTGCTCAGCGATATGGATACCAGTGGCACCCTGCGCCTTGCCGGCATATTGATGGCACTGCTGGCGGCCGTGGTCTACACCGGCTTCACTCTGACCAGCCGGTACAGCTCCGCCGGCACACCGGTGTTTACCACAGCCTTTATCTGTTTTTTTACCGCAGCACTGATCCTGTTACCGGTGGTGGCAATCAGTGGCGGATTTCAGGGACTGGAAAGCCTGGAACTGAGGCATTGGCTGATGGTGGGCTATATCGGCGTGGTGCCGACCTGCATTGGCTATGTGAGTTTCTTCAGTGGTATGAAAACCACACCGGCCACGCTTTCCAGCATCATTGTCACCCTGGAACCCCTGTTTGTGGCTCTGCTGGCCTGGGTGTTCCTGGAGGAGATACTGGGGCCTATCGGCATTACCGGTGCGCTGATCCTGACCGCAGCGGTGATCGTTGCATCCCGGTATGGCAGCAAGCCCGCAGCCGGCCAGGAAGCCGGCGCAGACTGAGCGAAATCAGCTCCCCTTGCGCTGCTTCTCGAGCATGTCCGGCTGCAGGATTTCGATCCAGTAGCCGTCGGGATCCTTGATAAAGGCCAGGCCTTTCATCTTGCCGTCATCCGGCTTTTTCACGAACTCCACGCCGAGTCTTTCAAAACGGTCACAGGCCGCATAAACGTCGGGCACGGCAATACCAATGTGTCCGAAGCCCTGGGGCTCGTCGTTGCCGTTGTGGTAGGCAAAGTCCTCGTCGTCTTCGGTACCCCAGTTATGGGTAAGCTCGAGCATCGCCTCACGGCCAAAAGTGTAGGTGGTGCGGTAGGCATCGTCGTGCGGCACGAGGGCGGCGTGGCGGTCGTCCAGATAACCCAGGAAATACAGGGTGAACTTCATTTCCGGAAAGTCCAGTTTGCGAACCAGGCGCATGCCCATCACTCGGGTGTAGAAGTCCATGGAACGCTCGGGCTCCTTGATACGCATCATGGTCTGATTGAATACGTAACCTTCGGTTTCGGGAACGGGTTCTTCGTGTAGGCCGGGGGCTTGTTCGAAATGCTTGGGCATTGTGGTTTTCCCTTTTTCGCATGATTCAAGAATTATATCTGTGTGCGTTTCAGGGGGATTTCAAGGGCCGGGGGTAGCCACTCGCCGGATCAAGGTGTTGCCGGAATCGGACTCAGAGGCTGTGATAAACTCATGCGCACACATTCCCGGGCCGGCCGGCTTCCCTCAGCAGCCGACCGGCTATTTCGACCTGCCCAGAGAGCCTTTATGGATTTTCAGGTGCCCAACACCCTGGCCGAGCAGATTGCCAATTACCTGGCAGAACGGATCATGACCGGGAAGATTCGCCCGGGAGATCGGATTCAGGAGGCTACGCTGGCCGGTGAACTGAAGGTGAGCCGGGCCTCGGTGAAGGAAGCCCTGTACACCCTGGAGCGCTGGCACCTGGTGGAAATCACCCCTCGCAAAGGTGCTTCAGCGACTCGGCTGGACGCGGCCCACGCGTCCGAGCTTTATGATGTGTATATGCATCTTCTGATGATGCTGGTTGCCCGGCTCTGTATGCGTTGGCGGGAGAGCGACAGGCAGCGGATGCTGGATGCCGTGGCCGAGGTTATTGAGCAGATGAGGGGGCCTTCCAGCGATATTGCTGCGGTGGTGGAGGCCAGTTTCGGGGTGATGGAGGCCTGCTGTGAGGTGGTCGGGAATCCCTATCTCACAGAGGCCCTTTCAAACTTCAAACCGGCGGTTAGTCGGGCCTATTATCTCGGTGCCGACAGGTACCGGAAAGGGCTTGCCCAGACCAGCGAGTTTTTTACCAATCTGCCTGAGGCGGTTCTGGCGCGGGATTCTGATAAAGCCCAGGATTTGATTCGGCAATTTGCAGAGCACCAAAAGAGGCTTATCCAGCAAGCCCTTTCTTCGTAGAATTGGTGCAAGCAAAGTGGGCGGGACGTCCACTTCGCCCAATCCTCTCCAGTGGTATCCCGCTGTGACAGAGCTCACAGATCTTTCTTGCTTAGCCGCTTATCGTAACAGTCTGTAACAAACCAAAGTTTTGCTGCATTGGTTGTGCTGTCCCCCTGCGGCCTGGGGAGTGTTTTGACGCTCTCCGCTAAGAACAATAAACCGGACTTTTGGGGCCACCATGACTCAGCCACACGTCTGCCATCGAATAAGCACGTCTTCCACGCTTCCTGTATGGATGCTCGCCCTGGCCCTTCCGTTGCCTGCGATGGCGGAGTTCCAACCGATGAACGATGGGGCCATGTCGGGAGTTACCGGGCAGGCGGGGGTGACCATTGAGCTGGAAACGAAGCTGAGTATTGATCGGCTTAGCTGGACTGACGAAGGTTCGCTGAATGTGAACGGGCTGCGGCTCTCTGGCCAGAACGATACGGTGTTGGACAACATTGAGCTGACGATCGATATTGCCGGCGATGGGGAGGTGCTTGAGCACGGGTTTTCAGAGATTGCCCGACGGGCCAATTCGGGGTTGTTGGACCCAACCAATCCGGATGTGGCCGATGCTCTGGCGAAGTATTCTGTCGCTGGCTCTTTTGGCAAGCAGTTCAATAGCGGTGATCTGGTGATGCACCTGGGGGCTACCGATTACGGCGATCCGACCAATCTGGACGATTACCTGCAGGCGGTGGATTTTGAACTGGCGGTGAGCGATGTAACCAGCAGTGGTGCCGATGGTGCGGCGACTCTGTTCTCGAACATTTTGCTGCAGGGCTATATCGGCCCTACGGATCTGGTGATTCGTAACGGTGGCAGCTCGGTTCGCACGCTGGCAAATGGCAACGAGGTTTCCGGTTCGGAGTTGCAGCTGGATACTCACTTCGAGATTACCAACGGCAGTCTGAACTGGGATGCCGCTGACGTTATCCTGCTGTTCAACTTTGCCGCCGTGGGCATCGAGGGGCTGCAGATTCATAACCGCCGGGGCGACGATACTCTCGGACACTTCGGAATGGCCAGTGCAACGGCGAAGCTGTCACAGGGCACCAGTGCTGCTTCTGCCAAGGAGGGGCTATCGGTCCACGATGTGGAATTCCGGGCGGATATCGATATGCCAGTGTTCAAAGTGGGCGGCACCAGCATTGGTAACGTTCAGTTCACGGACTTTGCCATTACCAACACCACCATGATGGTTTATGGACACTAGACACCAACCACACCCTACCCTGTAAACTGCCCGTCTGACTCTGACGGGCAGCCCATGACTGACTCCACTGACATCGATTACTCACAGCGCACCTCCGGGCGACGGCTGGCAATCTTTAGCCTGCTGTTTGTCGCTCTGACGGCTGCCGGGCTGTATACCGTTTATGATCAGTTTGCCGAGCGGAGTATTAACTTCGATAACCGGCTCATTCAGCCGGCCGCCGTGCTTTCCATCATTGGCCTATTGCTCATCTATTTTGTGGCAGACGGGCTGCGCCTCTACTTCACGCTCAGGGCTCTCGGTCAGCGGATGGCACTGTCGACCATGTTCCGGCTGGTGTTCATTAATCTGTTTTTCTCCAACATCACACCCATGGCAACAGGCGGCGGGTTCGCGCAGATCTGGTACCTTAACAACCACGGGGTGCCTGTGGGCACCGCCACGGCGGCCACCACCATTCGGACGGTGCTGGCGGTCATATTCATCTTTTCCCTGACCCCCGTGTTTCTGCTCACGCTGAACGCGCTGAAGGATCACGCCATTACCGGAAGCGTCGGTACTGCCCTGGCGGTCTTTATCCTGATTTACCTCGGCTTTTTCGCCATTCTGTTGTTCCGGACTCACTGGCTTATCGGTCCGCTCAGTAAACTTCTGAGCACCGCCCGACGAATGCACCTGATCAGTGAATCCCGGCACCGGCGCTGGCAGTTCAAGGCCCGCCGGGAGATGCTGCGATTCTCCGGCAGCTTCAGCGACTACCTTCGCGGCCGCCCACTCTTCGTGGTGATGTCCATTCTGTTTACCGCGGTTTTCCTGCTCAGCCTGTTCAGTTTCCCGGCGCTGCTGATCTACTGGCTGGGCTATAGTGTGGATTACCTGGTTTCCCTGGGGCTGCTGGTGGTAACCACCTTCATTATGTATTTCTCCCCCACCCCCGGGGCCTCTGGTATTTCCGAGGGTATTTTTGGCAGCTTCTTCCGGGATATCCTCTCTGGCAATCACCTGATCCTGGTGATTGTCGGCTGGCGCTTGCTGACCATCTACCTGGGCATGATTATCGGGCTGGTGGTCTTTCAGAGGGAACTGATTGCCAATCGCAGGAGAACCGGATGATTTTCCGAAACCCACTCAAACTGCTGTTCTACCTGTGTCTGCTGGTGGTGCTTCTACTGGTTGGTTACAAGGTCTATCTGAACCTGTTCACGGAGGATTTCGAAGGCGTTCACACCGAGCAGGTTGAGCGGATTGATCGCCTTGTCGAGCTAGGGCAACCTTTCAGTTTCGCCGTCGTTGGCAACATCAATAACTCGGTGGGTGTCTTTGAAGACCGCATTATTCCTGAGCTGAACGGTTCCGGGATTGACTTCATGGTATCCGCGGGCAATGCCGTCAGCGGTGGCGGTGAAGACAAATACCGTGCCCTCTATGGCACCCTGAGCCACCTGACCATTCCCTACCTGCTGACCTTCGGCGCCCACGAATACGAGGAATTCGGCAGCTTCCGGTTCTATGACCATTTCGGGCCACACTTTTTTAGCGTCCAGGCGGGCAATGCCCGGCTTATTTTCCTGGATAGCACCGGCAAAACCCCCTGGCGCTGGCAGATGCGCTGGCTGAATGACCTGCTGAAGCAGGATTCGTCCAAGGCCAGAATTCTGTTCATCGGCCACCCTCCGCTTCACCCGGACCAAAACGCACCGTTTGATCAGCAGGAGGATTACCTGGCGCCTCCCGAGTTCCGGGACGCGCTGCTCAAAACTGTGAGTAACCACCATATTGACCAGGTGTTTTCCGCCAACCTGTCACTGTATTCGGAAAAGACGGTGGACAGCACCACGTTCATAACCACCGGCGGTGCCGGCGGCCTGGTGATGAACAACGACATCAGTTTCTACCACTATGTACGGGTGAACGTGAGTGCCGATGGCGAGGTGAGCCACAGCCTGCAGCGCATGGAAGTGGGCCAGCATCCGATTCTGAAGCGCCTGGAGAGCCTCTGGTTCTTTATCTATTCCCTGTTCTACACCGGCTACATCAATTTCCTGCTGATTGTTGCGGTGTTCGCCGCTCTGGCCATCAAGCTCTATGGGGCGATTTTTATTGGCAAGGATTATTACCCGGATTACGATCTGGACCCGGCGCCGTGGTTGGAACGGCCGCTACGGGTGGCCATGTTTACCAATAACTATCTGCCGTTCATCGGCGGTGTTCCCATTTCGATTGAGCGGCTGCGACGGGGCCTGGAAAAGCTGGGAGACAAGCTGCTGATCGTGGCGCCCCGTTACAAGGGCCAGGCGGAGTCGGAAGACCACGTGCTTCGGGTGCCGTCGCTGCTTTCCATGGGTGAGGAACGGGAGTTCCGACTTGCCAATATTTTCCTTGGACGGATCCGCAAGCAGGTTCGCGCCTTCGCACCGGACATTATTCATGTGCACCACCCCTTCTGGCTCGGCTCGCTGGGGCTGTTCGTTGCCCGCAGGCTTAAAGTGCCCGCAATCTATACCTACCATACCCGCCTGGAGCACTATGCCCACTTTGTGCCGCTGCCGGGCATGCTGTTCCGGAACCTGATTTCTCACGCCCTGATCAAGCACTTTGCGAACAAATGCGATGGCGTGATCGTGCCCACCTACTCCACCGAGGAATACCTGCGGATGATCGGGGTGAAAACGCCGACCTTTGTGCAGCCTACCGGTATTGAATACCAGCGTTTTCAGGAGGTTCGCCCGGAAGACATTGAGCAGCTGCGCAACAAGCTGAATCTTGGCGAGGAGAAGGTGTTTGTCAGCGTTTCCCGGTTGTCGAACGAGAAGAACATCGATTTCATGATTGAAGCGATCGACGCTCTCAGGCGGGAAACCGACGTGCCGTTCCGGTTCCTTATGATTGGTGATGGCCATCAGAGGGACCGCCTGCAGAAGAAAATAGAGCAACTGGGACTGGAGCAGTACTTTACCCTGGTGGGCGCCATCCCCCCGGAGGATATGGCTACCTGGTACCGCTTGGGTGACGCGTTCCTGTTTGCCTCGAAATCCGAGACCCAGGGCATGGTGATACTGGAAGCCATGGCCGCCGGGCTGCCGGTGGTGGCTGTGCGATCCAGTGGAATCGAGGACGTGGTCCGGCACGGATTCAATGGCTTCAAGACGCCGGAGAAGCAGGATCAGTGGCGGGCGCAGGTCAAAAAGCTGCTGGAAGATGACGCGCTGCGGGAGCGATTGTCCGAGCAGGCCCTGGATTTCTCGAAAGACTACTCCGTGGAGCGGTTCGCCACCGATGTGCGCACCATTTACGCCACCACCCTGGCCATGTTCGCCAAGAAACGGAACCGCTCCGAGAGCAAAAAGCCCTAGGTAGGGTTACGGTTTTCGCCAGGGCGATGATCGGGCTAGACTTGAATCACGTATTAAAAAGGTCGTTTAAACAATCGGAGAGTCTACGTGAGCGGCATTCCCGTAGGAATCAGCACCTGCCTGCTGGGCAAGGAAGTTCGCCATGATGGCGGCCACAAGCATTCCCGCTACTGCACCCAGGTGCTGTCAAAGCATTTTGAGTTTCGCTCCATCTGCCCGGAGCTGGAAGCGGGCCTTGGTGTGCCCCGGCCCGCCATTCATCTGCGCGAATACGGCGATGGCCTCCGGCTGATTGAAACCAAAGGCACGGCAGATCACACCGACGCCATGCAGGGCTTTATCGATCAGATCATACCCACCCTGGCCGACCTTCGGGGTTACATTCTGATGGCCAAGTCGCCCAGCTGCGGCATGGAGCGCATCAAGGTTCATAATGAGAACGGGCAGGTCACTCGTCGGGACGGCCGGGGCATGTTTGCCGAGGCACTACTGAAAGCCTACCCATTGATGCCGGTGGAGGAGGAAGGCCGCCTGAACGATGACATGTTGCGGGAAAACTTCATCGAACGGGTCTTTGCCTACGATGACTGGATGCAGAACGTCGCCGGCGACCAACTCTCAGCCCGGGCATTGATCGAGTTCCACACCCGCCACAAGTTCCAGCTTCTGGCACATTCCGAGAAGATTTACCGCCAGCTCGGCCCCATGCTGGGGGACCTGAAATCCGAACCTCTGGAAGACATCGCTGACCGCTACATCCATCCGTTCATGGAGGCCATGAGCCAGAAGGTCAGCCGGGGCTCCCACATGAACGCCATGCAGCACCTGATGGGTTACCTCAGGGACTCCATGGGCGAGGAGGACCGCAAGGTACTTATGGAACACATGGAGGCCTATCGCCGGGGCGAGGTGCCGTTAGTGGTGCCGATGACTCTGCTGCGCATGGCCCAGCGCCGGGAGCCGGTGGACTACCTGCACGCCCAGAAGTACCTTACGCCTTACCCGGATGAGCTTGGGCTTCGGAATAACGTTTAGCCAGCCCGCTCACCTTCCAGACTCTTTCTGGCCTGGCGCTCACGCTCTGCCTTTTTCCGGGCCTTGCGCTCGGCAATGATGCGGGCCGCTTCACCACCCACGTGGGCTTCCCCCCGTTCCTCGGCCAGGCGCATCTGCCGCTCACGCTCGGCGAATCGCGCTTTCTGCTCTTCAGTCAGTGAATCAATGCACCGATGGCAGCTCACGCCCTGCTCATACTCCGGACGCTGTTTATCTTCCTCGGCAATCGGCCGGCGGCAGGCATGGCACTGGTCATACTCGCCACGCTCCAGCCTGTGATTGACCGTCACACGGTCATCAAATACGAAACATTCTCCGTGCCACAGGCTATTCTCTTCGGGCACCTCTTCCAGGTATTTCAGGATGCCGCCCTTGAGGTGATAGACCTCCTCGAAACCCTGCTCCTTCAGGTACGCAGTGGATTTCTCACAGCGGATACCACCGGTACAGAACATGGCAACCTTCTTGTGCTTCGAGGGATCCAGGTTCCGCTTCACGTATTCCGGGAACTCCCGGAAGGTATCAGTGGCCGGGTTGACGGCATGTTTGAAGGTGCCGATTTCCACCTCGTACTGGTTACGGGTATCAACCAGTATCACCTCCGGATCGGAGATCAGGTCGTTCCATTCCTTTGGATCCACGTACGTACCCACAATGCGCTTCGGATCGATCCCGTCCACGCCCATGGTGACGATCTCTTTTTTAAGCTTCACCTTGGTGCGCTTGAACGGCTGGATGTCCACAAAGGATTCTTTATAGTCAATGCCGTCAAACCGCTCGTCGCTGGCAATCCAGGCTTTGACGGCATCAACGCCTTCGCGGCTGCCGGCGATGGTGCCATTGATGCCTTCACGGGCCAGCAACAGGGTGCCGTGCACATCTTTCTCGAGCATCAGGTCCAGCAGGGGCTGGCGGAGGGTTTTGTAATCATTCAGGATTGCAAATTTGTACAGTGCGCAGACAACAACGTCGTTGCTCATCATGTTCTCCTGCGGGCCGGATCGTAAATCCGGAGCATGGGTTCAAGGTGATTTTAGGGTCACTTAAAGGCCGGAGCCTGAGAAGGCGCAAATTTTAACCAACTCAGGCTCACGATCAAGTGCGGATTTGTGCAGACTTTGCGGGCTTATTGGGAATCACTCGGCCTTGCTGGCCAGCTCACGCTCCACAACGGCAGAGAGCTGCCCCCAGCCGGGTCGCGTCAGGCGAATGTTATCCACCAGAACGGTTGGCGTGCTGGTTACCTTGAGCTGCATGGCAACGCGCCGGCTCTCCTCCACAGCTTCCCGGTGCAGCTCTGTGGTCATGCAGGTCCGGAAGCGCCGCTCTTGAAGCCCGAGGTCGCCGGCATAGCGGGTGAAGGTTGCCACCGGGTCGTTGGAGCCGCTCCACTCCGTCTGGTTTTCGAACAGGCGATCGTGCATCTTCCAGTAGGCATTCTGGTCGCCAGCGCACCGTGCCGCCTGGGCGGCGGGCATGGCATTGTCATGCTGCTGCAGGGGCAGATCAAAATAGACGAAACGGACCTTGCCGGTGTCGACATACTCCTGTTTCAGCTGCTTGCTGGCGGAGGAGAAGTTGCCACAGGCCGGGCACTGAAAATCTGCAAACTCCCGTACCACAACTGCAGCGTCTTCGGGCCCCACCGAAACCCCATATTGGTCCAGTTGCGAGGGAAACGCCTCGGCATTGGCCGAAGCCACCGGTAGTTCGTCAGAGTTTGGTTTCGGTGAGGCGGTCAGGAAGAAGACTACGAGAACCGCAGCTGCCAAGACTAGCACTCCGATGCCGATATACAGCGGCTTGTTGGATTTCGGCTTGCCGGGAGGCGGCGCTCCGGTTGCTTTGCGACGTTTTGCTTCACCCATGAAAGGGCTCCTTTTTTGTCTTGGGATTATTCGGGCTCAATTAGCTGGCGACCATTTCAACAACCAGCGTGGCACGCTAAGATCCTTTATACCCTACAAAAGATCCAACAAAAAATAAGGAATCCTCATGCCGCTGCCCGCCTCCCTGAAAGACACGCTTGCCCTGCCCCTGGTAGCCGCCCCCATGTTCCTGATCTCCGGCCCTGAACTGGCCCTGGCCTGCTGCAAACAGGGCATTGTCGGAAGCTTTCCGGCCCTGAACCAGCGCACAAGTGAAGCCTTTGAGGACTGGCTGATCCAGATGAACGAAGAACTGGACGCCTTCCGGAAACTGAATCCGGACCGCAAAACAGCGCCCTATGCGGTGAACCTGATTGTGCACCGAACCAATCCGCGCTGGCAGGCGGATCTTGAACTGTGTGTAAAACACCGGGTGCCGATCATCATTACGTCACTGGGGGCGGCCAGCCAGGTAGTTGAGGCGGTTCACGGCTATGGCGGCGTGGTGTTCCATGATGTAACCAATCAGAAGCATGCCCGCAAGGCGGCGGAGGCCGGAGTCGATGGCATCATTGCAGTGGCGGCCGGAGCCGGCGGCCATGCCGGCACCATCAACCCGTTTGTGCTGGTTCATGAAATCAGGGAGGTGTTTGACGGCACCATTCTGCTGGCTGGCGGGCTGTCTCATGGTGAGGACCTTCTGGCAGCACAGGCCCTGGGTGCCGACCTGGCCTACATGGGCACCCGGTTTATCAATACCACCGAGTCCCTGGCGGAAGAGGCCTACCGGAACATGATCATCGAGGCGGTTTCCGATGACATCATTCACACACCGGCGGTATCCGGTATACCCGCCAGTTTTATGCGGCAAAGCCTGGAGGCTGCAGGCTTCCCTATGGACAAACTCGGCCAGGCCGGCGAGATCAACTATGGCGAGAAGCTCAAGCCCATTGATGATGAAGCCAAGGCCTGGAAAACCGTCTGGTCCGCAGGCCAGGGCGTGAGCCAGATCCACGACGTTCTGAGCGTCGCCGACCTGGTGGCCCGGCTATCTGAAGAGTACCGTAATGCCCGGGCCCGTCTAGACCCGGAACTGTGACGCCTTGGTCTGCAGCGAGGCCAGTGTCTGGGCAATCTGTCCACTGGCCTGGTCGGAGCGCTCGATGGCCTCTACGGTGTCTCGGGAAGAACCCGCGATGTCGTTGACACTCACACTTACTTCGCTGGCATGCCGGCCCTGCTCTTCGGCTACCGACGAGATGGCGAGTGCCCTGTCTTGCAGGCTGCCCAGAAGCTGATTGATCCGATCGAAGTGCTCATCGGCCCGGCGGAACTCCGATGAAGATTCCGCCACCTGGCCAGATACTTCACCAATCACGCTCACCGCCTGCCGGCTGCCTTTTTGCAGACGCTCGATAATGTCCTGAATCTCTGTAGTGGACTGCTGGGTGCGACTCGCCAGGGTGCGAACCTCATCGGCCACGACAGCGAAGCCCCGACCGGACTCCCCCGCCCGGGCCGCTTCTATCGCGGCATTCAGGGCCAGCAGGTTGGTCTGCTCGGCGATAGAACCGATGACCGACAGCACCGAGTCGATCTCTTTACTCTGGTGGTCGAGCTGATTGACCGCTTCGACTGCCTGCTCGACGTTACGGACCACCTGATCCAACCGGTCCCTGACCTCCCGTGAAATGCTGGCAGTGGCCTCGCTTTCGGAGCTGACATTACTGACGGAGCTGGCCACGTCCTGAATGCTCTCGGCCACTTCGCCAATGCTGCCAGACATGACTTCCATGGTTCGGGACACCTCGGCCACGTCCTGTTCCTGGCGATTGACCGCGGCTACCGCACTGCGACTGATCTCGCCCTGGCTCTGAGCCTGGCCGGAGGCGGATTCAGCCGAGGCTTTGACATCCGATACCAGTTCCTGGATCCGGGCGATGAAACGGTTCACACCCCGAGCCATCTCGGTGAGCTCATCACTTCCTTTGAGAGAGACCCGGCGGGTCAGATCGGCCTCGCCATCGGCAATACCCCAGATGGCGGAACTCAGGCGTAAGACACGGGGCAGCAACCCGCCGCCTAGCACCAGCGCCACCAGCACGATCAGGATGACCACAGAGCCGATGGCCAGCATGCTGAGATTGGACGACAGGCTGGATGCCTCCGCGTTCAGGGCCTCAACCGTGCTCTGAATTCTGGTTCGGGTGTCTGAATCCATACCGGCCAACTGCTGCTGGAGGCGCTGATTCACCTGCTCCGTTTCAGCTTCCAGGGTATCCCGAAGGGCATCGATGCTGCCGGCGATGGTGGCTCCGAACTCTTCCTCAAGGGCGGCCATATCCCGGTTGATACCCTCAAGTGACAAACCGAGTTTCAGTTGGCCAATAGAGGAGCCCTGAGGTTTGATATCCGCGGTCACGATCACCACGTTCGGGTCACGACTTGCCGCATCCAGGACACGATTTGCCGCACCACGGCCTTCCCCCTGCTCCATAAGGGTGCGAACGCGATCGTCGGTTCGATCAACGTAGCGGGTCAGACGCTCACCGTACTGATCGTAATAAACGGCAAACACCACCGATTGACGGGCATCAGCCAGCTCAACAAGGCCAGTCAGGCGAGGTATGTCTCTGTCCCAAATCAGCGGGGCGGCTACCGCAGCAAGCACATTCGCCAGCCCCTGGGCTTCGGACATGACCGCAGCGCGCACATTACCGGCAACGCGCTCCTGCTGTTCAGTCTGCTGCCGGGTAAGTTCAGTGGACAACTCCTCGGTGGTCTTCTGCCGCATGGTCTCCAGACGGGAGCGGACATCCTCGCGGGTCTCTCCGAACGATGCACTGACCTGCTGGCTGCTGGACTCAAGAGCGGACCCGGCTGTCTGGACCAGACGCTCCACCTGACTGGAAATCAACCACTGGCTGACAACCACCTGAACCACACCTGCGACTATGAGGATCAGGAAAACGGGCCTGAGGAGGCGGCTCGAGATCAGCCGCCTGAGAAAGCTTAAAGACATACGGACTCCGCTGGCATGTGTGCTTCATGCATCCTGCACAACCGTCTACCGCATCCCTGCGAAGCGTGTCCATATATATAGCAAAACCCAGGCCGGAAAGGGGCGCCTTTATGTACGGGTTTTGTAGTCAGTCGTTATCGTCTTCTTCCCGTTCGATTTCGTCGGCAACGAAGCCAGACGGCGTGTTGGAGTACTCGACTTCCAGAATTACTGTCTCGGATGCATAGAAGGCGCTGACAATTGCCTCTCTCGCAGTATTTTTGTCTTCGCCGTCGTACTCCGCACCCAAATCACTCATGGTTAATCCGAGAATGGACAGACCATTTGCTGCGGGGTTCTGCGATATGAACTGCAACCGGCCTTCAAGCTCAAACTTGTTTACGTCATCACCACCTGCGTCGTTATCCACTTCGACTTTCAGGGCTTCAATATAGACTCCGGAAGCGTCAGATTTCTCAACACCTTCGATCTCAACTCGCGTTCCGGAGACGAGAGCGACAGACGCCTGCGCGCTATCGCCATCCCGGACCAGAGTGGTCAAAGGGGTCATTCTTACGGTCACGCCACCCACCTCCAAGGGGCCAGTAGCGCTGTCGATGGTCCCGATCGCCCCTTTGACCCTGGCGTTGGCCTCACGCAGTGAGATTTCTTCCGCTTCCACAACGGTGTTTGACAGGAAGTTGCCTTCCACCTGCACCAACAGGTCTGTCGTCAGGTCTGACAAAGCCAACCCGCTCTCAAGTTCGGTGGCAGTGGTAACTCGGATGGTTAGACCGCCCATGGTAAATTCACCCGGGCGGTCGCCTGAACCAAGCGCAGCATATGGCGCTTCTATTGCAGCCGTGAGCTCAATGTCGCCTGAATTATCACGAGCGAAACGGCGGGAATCGTCCCGATCTATTGAAATAGCGGTCAGTACACCGTCGGCAAGACTCCCCTCCACTTCCAGAGCCTTCGCAGAACTCAAGTCGGCCTCCGTCAGCCCCGAGCCGAAGACAACATTATCTTCGTCGTACTCAACGGTTATCGTACCGATAGCAAACTGGTTCAGATCCTCACTAACTTCCGTTACAGAGCCCTCAAGCTCGACATCAGACAGATCCGGACTAATCGTCGCGATATATCCGGCCCGATATGAACCGTCCGCTTGCCGCCAGGCGCTCACCCGCAAATGCTCTCCAGCATCAGCGCCACCAAGCAGTGAAGTGAAGGTGGTTCCTCTTATTATGGTCTGGCGATCAACGCGCACTTTCTGGCCCATGACAGTAACCGCGACAAATTCGCCTGCACCGCTTGGGTCCGATTCCAGCAGATTGATCGGACCACGCAAGGTGTCATCGTAACCAAGCTTTTCAGCGGTTCCCTGACCATCCTCTCGCCATTCACCTTGCACCCGGAGAATCATGCCTTCGCTTAGGGCGCCTTCGGTGGTGATTCCATCGTTGCTCTCCACAATGCGGTTGGGAATACCTTCTGTCGAAAATTCCACACCATTTACAAAAACGCTCCCAAAGCCCGAAACCGGACCAACACTGAACCCCGTGCCCCGGGCGACACCAAGCCCACCGCCACCAGAGCCGCCGCAGGCAGAAATTATGCCGAAAGCCACCGTACCGGCGGCCAGCCAGAAAACACAATTGCGCAGTTGCCGTTTCATACCTTTTCTCTCCCTGTCAGGCATTCCGGGCCAGTGTTTGTCACCAACTATCATTATATCCGCTGCAAGGGACATCGTCGTCAGCTTCAACCACTCAGTTGATTCGGGACTCATTTTCCAGGCGGGGCTTTTTCATGGTCAGGCTTATTTTCCAAATTTGTTATCTGGAGAGTTAATCCCATTAATCCGGGCGGTTCAGTTTTTGATCATGAAAATTTTTTGAACTTTACGGAGCAGGTGACGTAAAGTCTGGAACACTTGACCAAAACAGGTTCAGACACATGCTGGGATTTTTGAAGGGCAATCCAAGGAAAAAGCTGCAGAAGGCCTACGAAGACAAGCTATCCAAGGCGCTGCACGCGCAACGCAACGGCGACCTGAGAACCCACGGGACCCTCATGGAAGAAGCGGAAAAAATCTACGCCGAAATTCAGGCGCTGGAAGAAAGGAAATAATCCGGGGGCGGCTCACTCCCCCATAAGTTGTCGTAGTCTATGGTTGAGCCGCGCAACTTCCCTGCGCATGTCATCGAGTTCATCCAAAAGCTCAAGCGACATGGCCAGGCCAGGCAGGTTGATTTTCAGATCCCGCTTCAGCCGTATGGCTTTTCGCAGTCGGCCCAGCGCCTCCACGCTAAACTGCCATTGCCCGGCTTCCGGCAGATCTTCAAGCGGCGCAATAATGCCGTAATCCACCAGATTGATAACAAACTCGGCATGACATTCGCCGCGCTCGCATATTTCACGCAGGGTGAAGGTGCTGCCATCCTGATCAAACACCTCGACCGTCAGAATATGATCTTGCTTACTCATCCCTTACTCCCGCTCACACGTGAAGCTTGCTGCGTGGATTGAAGTTTTTCTCGGCCTGGGCCAGCTGCTCGTAAAGCGTCTCTGCTTCCGGGCTGTGCTTCTCGGGCATGGCTACCTGCAGTACGACGATCTGATCCCCCGGGTGTTTACCGGGGAAACCCTTGCCCTTCAGCCTGAGTTTACGCCCGCTTGTGGAGCCCCTGGGCACCTTCACGTTCACCTTCGAGCCTACCGTCGGCACGGTTATGGTGGCACCGAGAGCGGCCTCCCAGGGCGCTATGGGTACCGTGACCAGAACGTCGCGGCCTTCAACGGTAAACTGGGGATGCGGCGCAAACTCGACTTCAATAAACAGATCACCCGGCTCGCCGCCGCCAACGCCCGGGGCCCCCTGGCCTTTCAGGCGGATATGCTGGCCCTCGCGCATACCGGAGGGAATCTTCACCTTCAGGGTCTTCTGCCGGGGAACGACCCGGCCATGCTGGTCCGCTTCATGGACGGTAAATGACACCTGCTTGTCGCAGCCATGAAAGGCCTCTTCCAGGAACAGGGCGATCCTGGCGTGCACATCTTCACCGCGCATCCTCATGCTCCTGCGAAAGCCACCACCGCCAGGCCCGCCTGAGAATCCACCCCGACGCCCGCCACCAAAGATTTCCTCGAAGAAATCGCTGAACTGGCGGGCATCGGCATCGGTGTAACCACCACCGCCAAAGCCGGACGCACTCTGCCAGCCGGGAGGCGGCTCAAAGGAACCATCTGCCTTGGCACCGTATTTACGCAGCTGGTCGTATTCCGCCCGTTTTTCGGGGTCCTTGAGCACTTCGTAGGCTTCACCAAGATCCTTGAACCGGGTGTCTGCGTCTTCTTCCTTACTGACATCCGGATGGTATTTCCGGGCCAGCTTCCGGTAGGCCTTTTTGATCTCCTCGGGGGAGGCAGACTCGCTCACACCGAGTACGGCGTAATAGTCTTTAAAATCCATCTGGTTCCTCACCACTGGTTATTTTACCGAGCGCATTTACTCGTTTACTAACCACTATATTTGATGAGGTTTGGGAAATTACAAGGGGAGGCTTGCGGTTACTTGAGGTGGGTCAGGATTTTGGGGCGGCAACCCGCCCCATTTGAATCCAGAAACTTATCTAACCTTCGGGTCCAGCTCACCGGAGGCGTAACGCTCGAACATGCGCTCAAGGTTAACCGGCTTGATCTTGCTGGCGTTGCCGGCACAACCGAAGGCTTCGTAGCGTGCGATGCACACTTCGGTCATGGCCTTCATGGTTTCCTTGAGGAATTTACGCGGGTCAAACTCCGCCGGATTCTCAGCCAGGAAGCGGCGAACGGCACCGGTGCTGGCCAGGCGCAGATCCGTGTCGATGTTGACCTTGCGAACGCCGTGCTTGATGCCTTCCACGATTTCCTCGACCGGGACCCCGTAGGTTTCCGGGATTTGACCACCGTATGCGTTGATGATCTTCAGCCACTCCTGGGGGACGGAGCTGGAGCCGTGCATGACCAGGTGGGTGTCCGGAATGCGGGCATGGATGGCTTTGATCTGGTCGATGGCCAGGATGTCGCCGGTGGGCGGACGGGTGAACTTGTAGGCGCCGTGGCTGGTGCCGATGGCGATGGCCAGGGCGTCCACGTGGGTTTTCTTGACGAAGTCCGCCGCCTCTTCCGGGTCGGTCAGCATCTGGCTGTGGTCCAGGGTACCCTCGGCACCGATGCCATCTTCTTCACCGGCCTGGCCGGTTTCGAGAGAACCCAGGCAACCCAGCTCGCCCTCTACGGAGACACCACAGGCGTGGGCCATTTCAACGGTGCGACGGGTAACGTCGACGTTGTATTCGTAGTCGGTGGGAGTCTTACCATCTTCACCCAGGGAGCCGTCCATCATCACGGAGCTGAAGCCCAACTGGATGGAGCGCTGGCACACGGAGGGGCTGGTGCCATGATCCTGGTGCATGACCACGGGGATGTGCGGGAATTCTTCGATGGCCGCCAGGATCAGGTGGCGCAGGAAGGGGGCTCCGGCGTATTTGCGGGCACCGGCGGAGGCCTGGACAATCACCGGGGAGTCGGTTTTGTCGGCGGCTTCCATGATGGCGCGCATCTGTTCCAGGTTATTCACGTTAAAGGCTGGCACACCGTAACCATGCTCGGCGGCGTGATCCAGCATTTGCCGCATCGAAATCAGGGCCATGGGTCGTCTCCTTCATTTGGATTTTGAGTAGTTAAATTCGGTTGTGTTGCAGACTCTGGAGTCTGCGGCGGAGGATGGGGTAAGTCTTTCGCGGAACCGCTACGAGCACATCCATGTGCGCTTCTCTCCGGCCGTCCATGGCCTCCGAGATTCCGCGAAAGACTTACCCCACCCTCCTTGCGATTCTGACTTTGCTCTTGCGCCTAAGCCTTTTAAACAGTTGCTTAAGCGCCGCGTTCTTCCAGCACTGCTACGGCCGGCAGTGTTTTGCCTTCCACAAATTCGAGGAACGCGCCACCACCGGTGGAGATATACGAGATTTTGTCAGCAACGCCGTACTTGTCAACGGCGGCGACGGTGTCTCCGCCGCCAGCCAGGGAGAAGGCGCCGCTTTCGGCGATGGCTTCGGCCAGGGCTTTGGTGCCGTTGCCGAACTGGTCGAATTCGAAAACGCCTACCGGGCCGTTCCAGAGGATGGTTTTGGCGTTTTTCAGGAGCTCGGCGAACTGACCAGCGGTTTCCGGGCCGACGTCGAGGATCATGTCGTCGTCGCTGACGTCGGAAATGTTCTTGATGGTGGCGGTGGCGGTTTCGGAGAATTCGCTAGCCACGACAACGTCTACCGGCAGCGGGATGTTCACGCGGGAAGCAATCTCTTTAGCAGTGTCGATGAGGTCATGTTCACACAGGGATTTGCCGACCGGGTGGCCGGCTGCCGCCAGGAAGGTGTTGGCGATGCCGCCGCCGACGATGATCTGGTCGCAGACATTTTCCAGGGCGTTGAGGACGTCCAGCTTGGTGGAGACTTTGGAACCGCCAACGATGGCAACGACGGGCTTGGCCGGGTGGTCGAGGGCTTTGCCGAGGGCATCCAGTTCAGCAGCCAGCAGCGGACCGGCGCAAGCTTCGGGGGCGAATTTTGCTACGCCGTGGGTGGAGGCCTGGGCGCGGTGGGCGGTACCGAAGGCGTCCATCACATAGACGTCGCACAGAGCCGCATACTTTTTGGCGAGGTCTTCGTTGTCTTTCTTTTCGCCTTTGTTGAAGCGAACATTTTCAAACAGGACCACTTCGCCATCAGCAACCTCAACGCCGTCCAGGTAGTCCTTGATCAGGCGCACTTCCTGGCCCAGTACTTTGGTGAGGTGGTCGGCGACGGGCTTCATAGAGGAAGCTTCGTCGTAGACGCCTTCTTCCGGGCGGCCAAGGTGCGACATCAGCATCACTTTGGCGCCGGCATCGCGGGCAGCTTTAATAGTGGGCAGTGACGCACGGATGCGGGCATCACTGGAGACTTTGCCGTCCTTGACCGGTACGTTCAGGTCTTCACGGATCAGCACTCGCTTGCCGGCCAGGCTGAGATCGGTCATTTTCTTGATGGCCATAACGTTCGTCCCTTCAACAAAATTATCAGATTAAGAGTGTTTGGTTAACCAGCTTCTGCTGACATCGAGCATCCGGTTCGCGAACCCCCACTCATTATCGAACCAGCACAACACTTTCACCATGGAGCCCCCGGTTACCCGGGTCTGGCCGCCGTCCACAACGCCGGAATGGGCGTCGTGGTTGAAATCGGAACTGGCCAGCAGTTCGTCGGTGTAGCCGAGTATGCTCTTCAACGGGCCGTTGGCGGCCTCTTTTAACAGGTTGTTCACCGCTGCCACGTCAGTGCTTTTGCCGACATTGACCACCATATCGATGGCGGAGACGTTCATGGTCGGTACCCGCATGGCCACGGAGCTGAACCGGCCTTCCATATGGGGCAACAGGCGCTCGATACCCTTGGCGAGGCCGGTTTCCACCGGAACGATATTGTGCAGGGCGCTGCGGGTTCGGCGCAGGTCCTGGTGGTGGTAGGCGTCGATGACCGGCTGGTCGTTCATCGCTGCGTGGATGGTAGTGGTACTGCCCTGCTTTACACCGAATGCTTCGTCCAGCACCTTGATCACGGGCACAAGGCAGTTGGTGGTGCAGGAGCCGGCGGCCACAATGGTATCGTCCGCGGTCAGCTCCCGGTCGTTGATGCCATAGACCACTGTGCGGTCCACATCCGATTCGGCGGGTTGGGAGAACAACAGCCGTTTGGCGCCAGCCTCAATGTGCCGTTCGGCGGTGGCGCGATCGGAAAATGCGCCTGAACACTCCAGCACCAGATCGACCTTGAGAAGATCCCAGGGCAACTCCGTCGGTTCGGAATGACGCAACACCCGGATGGCATCACCATTGACCACCAGATCCTGGCCTGACACCGAAATCTCGCCCTGGAACCGGCCATGGGTGGAATCGTATCGGGTCAGATGGGCAATGGTGTCGATATCCGACAGCTCGTTGATCGCGACCACCTGCAGGTGGTCGCGGAAGCCATTTTCATAGAGTGCACGCAACACGCACTGGCCGATTCGGCCGTACCCGTTGATGGCAATACGAAAAGGCGCAGAGTCTGTCATCAGGCGTCCAGCAGTTCAGCGGCTACTTCCAGGACGTTGTCGACGGTAAAGCCGAATTCCTTGAACAGCTCACCGGCAGGGGCGGACTCACCGAAGGTGGTCATTCCGATGATGCGACCGTCCAGGCCAACGTACTTGTACCAGTAGTCGGCAATGCCGGCTTCGATGGCGATGCGGTTGGTCACGTCCAGCGGCAGAACCTGCTGCTTGTACTCGGCGCTCTGGGCATCGAACACATCGGTGGACGGCATGGAAACCACACGCACATTCTTGCCCTGCGCCCGCAGTTTGGCAGCAGCGTCCTGAGCCAGACCCACTTCGGAGCCAGTGGCGACCAGGATCAGGTCCGGTGTGCCTTCGCTGCCAGACAGGATATAGCCACCTTTGGCCACATCCGCCAGCTGCTGAGCATCGCGCGGCTGGGCCGGCAAGCCCTGACGTGAGAACACCATGGCCGTCGGGCCGTCGGTGCGCTCAAGGGCCGATTTCCAGGCCACGGCGGATTCAACGGCATCTGCCGGGCGCCACATGCTCATGTTCGGCGTAGTACGCAGGCTGGCCATCTGCTCGACGGGCTGGTGAGTCGGGCCGTCTTCGCCGAGACCGATGGAGTCGTGGGTGAACACGAAGATGGAGCGCTGCTTCATCAGTGCCGCCATGCGCACCGCGTTTCGGCAGTATTCCATGAAGATCAGGAAGGTGGCGCCATAGGGCACGAAACCACCGTGCAGCGCGATGCCGTTCATGATCGCCGCCATGCCGAACTCACGCACACCGTAATAGATGTAGTTGCCGCTGGCATCTTCTTTGGTCAGCCCCTTGGCGCCACTCCAGATGGTCAGATTGGAACCGGCCAGGTCAGCAGAGCCGCCCATCAGCTCCGGCAGCAGGGGGCCGTATGCGTTCAGGGTATTCTGGGAGGCCTTGCGGGAGGCAATAGTTTCGCCCTTGTCCTGGCACTCCTGGATGTAAGCCTGAGCCTGTTCGGCGAAATCCGCCGGCAGGTCTCCGGCCATGCGGCGTTTGAATTCTGCAGCCAGCTCGGGCTCGGCATTTTCGTAGGCAGAAAACTTCTGCTCCCACTCAGACTGGGCCGCTGCACCTTTCTCACGACCATTCCAGGCATTGGCAATGTTGGCCGGAATTTCAAACGGGCCGTATTGCCAGCCCAGTTGCTCCCGGGTCAATGCGATTTCGTCGTCACCCAATGGAGCACCGTGGCAGCTCTCCTTGCCCTGTTTGTTCGGGGAACCGAAGCCGATGATGGTCTTGCAACAGATCAGTGTGGGCTGCTCGGTGTTCGCGCGGGCGGCTTCGATGGCAGCGCGAATGGCATCGGCGTCGTGGCCGTCTACAGCAGGAATCACCTGCCAACCGTACGACTCGAAACGCTGGGGTGTGTTGTCGGTGAACCAGCCATCGACGTCACCGTCGATCGAAATGCCGTTGTCGTCATAGAAGAAAACCAGCTTGCCCAGACCCAGGGTGCCGGCAAGGGAGGACACTTCGTGGGAGATGCCTTCCATCAGGCAGCCATCGCCCAGGAACGCGTAGGTGTAGTGATCAACAATCTCGTGACCGGGGCGGTTGAACTGGGCTGCCAGGGACTTCTCGGCAATGGCAAAACCCACGGCATTGGCAATGCCCTGACCCAGCGGGCCGGTGGTGGTTTCAATGCCCGGGGTGTAACCGTATTCAGGGTGGCCCGGCGTCTTGGAATGCAGCTGGCGGAAGTTCTTCAGGTCGTCGATGGAAACGTCGTAACCGCTCAGGTGCAGCAGCGAGTACTGCAGCATGGAGCCGTGGCCGTTGGACAGCACAAAACGGTCCCGGTTGGCCCACTGAGGGTTGGCCGGGTTGTGGCTCAGATAATCGTTCCACAGAACCTCGGCGATATCCGCCATACCCATGGGCGCACCCGGGTGGCCGGACTTGGCTTTCTGAACCGCATCCATGCTCAGCGCGCGAATGGCGTTGGCGAGATCTTTACGAGACGGCATTGACGTTTCTCCAGTGTTTTCAGGAAAGAATTCGGACGACTTAAAAAGAGGCGCGTATTTTCGCCGATTACTGTGTGCCGGGGCAAATCGGCATGCGACTCTTTCGCGATAGTTTGTCTGAGGGCTCCGTAAACGGACTGATTTCAAAGAATCATAAATCTATATCAAATTTTTTTGATATGCCTATTGATTGACCACCCGAACCCACCTAAACTTCTCACCCATGACATCCATAAATACACGCGCAAACGAGCTGTCCTCAGTGGACACACTGGCCCCAATCTTTAAGGCAAGTGGGGACCCATTGCGCCTGGAAATCCTGCGTGTATTAAGGAGAGATACTTTCGGGGTGCTGGAGCTTAGTCAGCTGTTCGATATGCGCCAGTCCGGCATGAGCCACCACCTGAAGGTAATGAACAAAGCAGGATTGCTGGAGCCACAGCGGGAAGGCAACGCCATTTTCTATCGCCGCCCCCTGCATCTGGACAGCGACAAGCCAATGGACCAGACCATCCGCCAGATTTTTGAAGCGGTGGACAGGGTGCCGCTGCCGCTACACCTGCAGGAAAAGATTGAAGCCATCCGCAACCAGCGCGCTGACCAGTCTCAGGCATTTTTCGCCCGGCATGCAGAACAGTTCCGGGAGCAGCAGGAACTGATTGCCGCCTTTGATCTGTACGCCGAGCCTGTGGCACAGCTCATTCGCAAGCGGTCCAGGAAACACCAGTGGCAAACGGCCCTGGAAATCGGCCCCGGCGAAGGCGGTTTTCTGCCGGTACTGGCGGATCTTTGCGGGCACGTGGTTGCCCTCGACAACAGCCGGGACATGCTGGCCAAGGCCACCCGCACCTGTATCGATGAGCGGCTGAATAACATTGATCTGATTGAAGGTGTCACCGACACACTACTAGCCCGGGGCGATGGCTTTGACCTGGTGGTCGCCAACATGGTTCTGCACCACGTACCGAGCCCGGCTGATATTTTTCTTGATGCATCGGCGCTGATGAACAATGGCGGTTGCCTGGTCATCAGTGACTTGTGCAGCCACGACCAGGACTGGACCAAAGAGAACTGCGGCGACCTCTGGTTGGGATTTGAGCCGGAAGAGCTGACCGCCTGGGCTGCCGATGCGGGTTTGGTTGCCGGGGAACAGCTGTTCATCGGTCTTCGCAACGGCTTCCAGATACAGGTACGGGAATTCTGGAAAATCAGCGGACAGATCTGAAGACCGACGTCGCAATATCAACAAATTTTGATATACAGATACGTAGTTTTACGTATCCTCACAGAAACTAACAAACCGGTAACCGGAAGGCACTTTAACAAGGCTCTTATCGGTCTGATTTTGAAACGCTCACAGAGGAGCACGCTTTATGTCTGACTACAATATCTTCACCTCCGAATCGGTCTCTGAAGGCCACCCGGACAAATTGGCCGACCAGATCTCTGATGCCGTCCTGGACGCCATCCTGGCCGAAGACCCCCACGCACGAGTTGCCTGCGAAACGATGGTAAAAACCGGTGTGGCTATCGTCGGTGGTGAAATCACTACCAGCGCCTGGGTCGATCTGGAAGACCTTGTGCGCGGTGTAATCAAGGACATCGGCTACACCTCCTCCAAAGTCGGATACGACGGCGACACCTGCGGCATCATCAACATCATCGGCAAGCAGTCCGTCGATATCGCCCAGGGCGTTGACCGCCAGAAGCCGGAAGACCAGGGCGCCGGCGACCAGGGCCTGATGTTCGGCTACGCCAGCAACGAAACCGATGTGCTGATGCCTGCGCCAATCACCTTCTCGCACCGTCTGGTCCAGCGCCAGGCAGAAGCCCGCAAGAGCGGCCTGCTGCCGTGGCTGCGCCCGGATGCCAAGAGCCAGGTCACCTGCCGCTATGAAAACGGCCGCGTTGCCGGTATCGATGCTGTGGTGCTGTCCACCCAGCACGACGAAGACGTGACCCAGGAAGACCTGAAGGAAGCGGTGATGGAGCTGATCGTCAAACACGCCCTGCCCGCCGAGCTGTTGCACAAGGACACCCAGTTCCACATAAACCCGACCGGCAAGTTCGTGATCGGTGGCCCGGTAGGCGACTGTGGCCTTACTGGCCGCAAAATCATCGTAGACACATACGGCGGCATGGCCCGCCACGGTGGTGGCGCTTTCTCTGGCAAGGATCCGTCCAAGGTTGACCGTTCAGCCGCTTACGCCGGTCGTTATGTAGCCAAGAACCTCGTGGCCGCCGGCCTGGCCGACAAGTGCGAGATCCAGGTGTCCTACGCCATCGGCGTAGCGCAGCCAACGTCGATCTCTCTGAACACCTTCGGCACCGGCAAGATCAGCGACGACAAAATCGTCCAGCTGGTTCGAGAGCACTTTGATCTGCGCCCATACGCGATCACTAACATGCTCGACCTTCTGCACCCCATGTATCAGCAGACGGCAGCCTACGGCCACTTCGGTCGCGAGCCAGTCGAGATGACGGTTGGCGGCAAGACGTTTACCTCCTTCCCATGGGAGAGGACGGATCGCGCGGCCGCTCTCAAGGACGCCGCCGGTATCTAAACCGATTTCGGGCGTATGTCCGTTGGCATACGCCCAAGCCAAACTGACTGACAGGAGAAAACCATGAGCACTCCCGCAGAAAACCTGAACAACTTTGATGACTACAAAGTTCGCGATATGTCACTGGCCGATTGGGGCCGCAAAGAGATCAACATCGCCGAAGGCGAAATGCCCGCCCTGATCAAGCTCCGCGAAAAGTACAAAGCCGAGCAGCCGCTGAAAGGCGCCAATATCATGGGCTGCATCCACATGACCATCCAGACCGCCGTGCTGATTGAGACGCTGGTGGAACTGGGCGCCAATGTGCGCTGGTCCTCCTGCAACATCTTTTCCACCCAGGATCAGGCCGCAGCGGCCATCGCCGCACAGGGCATCCCGGTGTTTGCCTGGAAAGGCGAAACTGACGAAGAATACGACTGGTGCCTTGAGCGTACCGTTGGTGCCGACGTCGAAGGCTGGGTGCCGAACATGATCCTGGACGACGGCGGCGACCTGACTGCGCTGCTCCACGAGAAGTATCCGGAAGTTCTGGCCAACTGCCACGGTGTGACCGAGGAAACCACCACCGGCGTGCATCGCCTGCAGGAAATGCTGCGCGAAGGCACCCTCAAGGTGCCGGCCATCAACGTCAACGACGCAGTTACCAAGTCCAAGAACGACAACAAGTACGGTTGCCGCCACAGTCTGAACGACGCGATCAAGCGTGCCACCGATCACCTCCTTGCCGGCAAGAAAGCCCTGGTAATCGGCTACGGTGATGTGGGCAAAGGCTCTGCCGCTTCCCTGCGTCAGGAAGGCATGATCGTAAAAGTCACCGAGGCCGATCCGATCTGTGCCATGCAGGCGTGCATGGACGGTTTCGAAGTGGTGTCTCCCTTCATCGACGGCGTGAACACCGGCACTGAAGCGGGTGTTAACCGTGCCCTACTGCAGAACACCGACATTCTGGTGACCACGACCGGCAACATGAACGTGTGCGACGCGCACATGCTCAAGGCCCTGAAGCCAGGCGCCGTGGTGTGCAACATCGGCCACTTCGACAACGAGATCGATACCGCCTTCATGCGCAAGAACTGGGAATGGGACGAGGTGAAGCCGCAGGTTCACATCGTGTACCGCGACAAGGCCACCAACGACCACCTGATTCTGCTCTCCGAAGGCCGCCTGGTGAACCTGGGCAACGCCACCGGTCACCCGTCACGGATCATGGATGGCTCTTTCGCCAACCAGGTTTTGGCGCAGATGTACCTGTTCGAGCGCAAGTTCGCAGATCTGCCGGAAGATGCCCGGGAGAAAGGCGTGTACGTTCAGGTTCTGCCCAAGCACCTGGACGAGGAAGTGGCTCGGGCCATGGTGGAAGGTTTTGGTGGCGTGGTCACCAAAATGACCCCGGAGCAGGCCAAATACATCGGTGTACCGGTCGAAGGACCGTACAAGCCGGAAAGCTACAAGTACTGATCGGGTATAAAGATGCAATCCCAGAAACAGTTCAAGCGCCGTTTCAGCTTTGAGTTTTTCCCGCCCAAGACCGACCAGGGCAAGGAAAAGCTGCAGAACGTGCGCAATCAGCTGGCCGAGGTGAATCCGGACTTTTTCTCCGTCACCTTCGGCGCCGGCGGTTCCACCCGGGACCGCACCATTGAAACTGTGCTCAACCTGCACCGACAGGGCATTTCCACAGCACCGCACCTTTCCTGCGTCGGAGGCACCCGCCAGGAAATCGGTGAGCTGTTGGATGTGTACAAAGAGAACGGAATCAACCGGATTGTTGCCCTTCGGGGCGACATGCCTTCCGGAATGGGGGCCGCCGGTGAGCTGCGTTACGCCAACGAGCTGGTGGAATTTATCCGCGAGCACAGTGGTGACACTTTCAACCTGGAAGTTGCGGCGTACCCTGAGTTTCACCCTCAGGCACGCAATGCCGAGGAAGATCTGCAGAACTTCGCCCGCAAGGTGAAGGCTGGCGCCAACAGCGCCATTACCCAGTACTTCTTCAACGCAGACAGTTACTTCTACTTTATCGACCGCCTGGAAAAAATGGGCGTCACCATTCCCGTGGTGCCGGGCATTATGCCTATCGTCAACTTCTCCAGCCTGGTCCGATTCTCCGACATGTGCGGCGCTGAAATCCCGCGCTGGATTCGCAAGCAGCTCGAAGCCTACGGCGACGACAGCGACTCCATCCGAAAATTCGGAGAAGAAGTTGTCACTGACATGTGTGAAAAGCTCCTCAAGGCCGGCGCACCGGGCTTGCACTTCTATACTTTGAACCAGGCAGAACCCAGCATCAGCATCTGGAAGAACCTGGGGATCAGTGATCGGGAAAAGATCGCTTTCTGATGAATTTAAAGAGGTCGGATGACGGCCCTTTTGGGCCCAATCCGACCCAAAGATTCCCGGCAACCTGCCAACGTCCCTCATCTCCAAGCATTTGATTTCCTGTGATCATCTGCGTAATAGTCTAAAGTGTATGTGATGCAGTTCCACTAACGCTCCCCGGAGACCGCCGTCAACAGCAGTGGTTGGTCCGGTTTGCCTTACCGGGCAAATGGAGCCTGATAAGAAAGAAAAGGAGAAAGCATGAGTACGAAATGGCTGAAAACAGTAGGTGTCACCCTAGCCCTTACCGTGGCTGCGGGCACCGCCAGCGCAGAAACCCTCAAGGTGGTCACCGACCCAAGCTTCGTTCCGTTTGAAATGATGGATCAGGAAACCGGCGAAATGATCGGGTTCGATATGGAGATCATCCGCGAAGTGGCGGACCGCGCCGGCTTTGACATTGATCTCAATACCATGGATTTCAATGGCATCATTCCGGCCCTGCAATCCGGTAACGTAGACATTGCCATCGCTGGCATCACCATCACCGACGAGCGCGAGGAAATCGTTGATTTCTCCGACCCTTACTACGATTCCGGTCTTCGGCTTCTGGTACGCGAAGCCAATGGCGACATCAAGGAATTCGACGATCTTGAAGACAAGAAGGTCGGCACCAAGATTGGCAGCACCAGTTACGACTACCTGATGAAGAACCTGGAGGCCGATGACGGCGTCACGCCCTATCCAGGCAGTGCCGACATGTACATGGCGCTGATGTCCGGAGCCATCGACGCGGTTTTCTACGACGCCCCGAACGTGGGTTACTTTGCACGCACCAAAGGCGAAGGCAAAGTCAAAACCATCGGCCCCCTCTACGAAGGCCAGCAGTACGGTATCGCCCTGAAAGAAGGCAGTGAGTGGGTCGACGAAGTGAACAGCGCCCTCGCTTCCATGAAAGAAGACGGCACCTACAAGGAAATCTACGAGAAATGGTTCGGCCCCATGCCGGATGATATGTAAGGCCTGTAAGGTACCTACATACAACTCTCGACGCCGGGGCCTGAGTGCCCCGGCTCTTTCTGACCGCAACTTCCTCTGGAGACACTTACAGTGGAATCCCAGTTTCAGTTCGACTGGCAAGCAGCCATCAATGCAATTCCGTTTCTGCTCGAGGGAATCCCTTATACCCTGATGATTTCGTTTGGCGGCCTGCTCATTGGCTTCGCCCTGGGTATATTCTTTGGTTTGCTGAGCATCAACAAACTCTGGTTCTTGAAGTGGCCGGCCACCGCGTATATCGAAATTTTCCGCGGTACACCCATTCTTGTTCAGGTTCTTTTTATTTTCTACGGTCTGCCCGACCTCATTGGCACCTCCATTAATCCATTGACCGCAGGTATCGCCGCCATCGCATTAAACTCCGGCGCCTACATTTCGGAAGTGGTTCGCGGCGGCGTCCAGTCCATCGACAAGGGCCAGAACGAAGCCGGGCTGTCACTCGGCCTGTCACGGACCCAGACCTTCTGGTCCATCATCTGGCCCCAGGCCTTCCGGCGCATGGTACCGCCCCTCGGCAACCAGGCCATTGTCAGCATCAAGGACACCTCCCTGTTCTCGGTTATCGGCGTCGGCGAGCTGGTTCGTCAGGGCCAGATTTACATCGCCACTACCTTCCAGGCGTTCGAGGTGTACTTTATGGTCGCGCTCATGTATCTCGCCATCACTTTCTCACTGTCCCTGATTCTCCGCTTTATCGAGCGCCGTGGACTGGTCTCTGTCTGAAGGAAGCAACTCATGACTGATATCGTCAAAATGAAGGGCATGAACAAGTACTTCGGTAAGCTGCATGTCCTGAAAGATATAGATCTGACTGTTAGCCAGGGCGAGGTCGTGGTGATTATCGGAGCCAGCGGCTCCGGCAAGTCCACGCTGATTCGCTGTGTAAACGGCCTCGAGGAGTTCGAATCCGGTCATCTGGAGGTGGACGGCCACCGGCTGGAGCCCAAGAGCGGCAACCCGAAAGTCCTGGCCGAAATCCGCAAGGAAGTCGGCATGGTGTTCCAGCAGTTCAACCTCTTCCCCCACCTCACGGTGAAGAAGAACATTATGCTGGCACCTAAGAAGGTCAAGGACGCGCCGGAAACCGTCGCCAACGCCACGGCCGAAAGGTTGCTGAACCGGGTCGGCATCGGCGACCAGGCCGACAAATACCCCAGCCACCTGTCCGGCGGCCAGCAACAGCGAGTCGCCATCGCCCGGGCCCTGGCCATGGAACCGCGTCTGATGCTGTTCGATGAGCCTACGTCAGCCCTGGACCCGGAAATGATCGGCGAAGTGCTGGACGTCATGCGCGAGCTGGCCAAAGAAGGCATGACCATGATGGTCGTAACCCACGAGATGGGCTTCGCCCGGGAAGTGGCGGACCGGGTTATTTACATCCACGAAGGCCAGATCGTGGAACAAGGCAAACCGGACGACGTGTTCGACAACCCGCAAAACGAACGCACCCAGGCGTTCCTTTCACGGGTGTTGGCGCACTAACCCAACCGTCAGACAGCAGAGTGGCCAGTTGTCGCTGTTAACTGTAATATCCAGTCAGGTTAACCGCCAACCATCAAGAACCTGACTGTCTGACGGAGATTTCTCATGCGCAATGCCGACCTCGTCGCCCGCGGCCTCAAGTCCGTGTGGCACCCCTGCACCCAGATGAAAGACCATGAAGGCGCCGTGCCGTTGGTTCCCATAAAACGGGGCGAAGGTGTCTGGCTGGAGGATTTTGAGGGCAACCGCTTCATTGACGCCGTCAGCTCCTGGTGGGTCAACCTGTTCGGCCACGCCAACCCGAGAATCAATGCCGCCATTCAGAAGCAGATTGGCGAGCTGGAGCATGTCATCCTGGCCGGCTTTACCCATGAGCCGGTGGTCAATCTGTCTGAACGGCTGATCGAAGTGACGCCTGAGGGCCTGAACAAGTGCTTTTACGCCGATAACGGCTCTTCTGCGATCGAAGCCGCCCTGAAGATGAGTTTCCACTACTGGAAAAACCAGGGCAAACCGGGCAAGAAAAACTTCGTGAACCTGAGCAACAGCTACCATGGGGAAACCCTGGGCGCGCTGGCCCTCGGTGATGTGTCTCTTTACAAGGACACCTACCAGCCGTTGCTGATGGAAGTACTGACAGCCCCCTCACCGGATGCCTATAACAAGGAACCGGGTGAAAGCGACGAAGACTACGCCCTGCGCCAGTTCGAGGCAATGGAAACACTGCTGGCCGAAAAGCACGATGAAATCTGCGCCGTGGTGGTTGAGCCTCTGATCCAGTGTGCCGGCGGCATGCGAATGCATCACCCGATCTATCACACCAAACTGCGGGAAGCCTGCGACCGTTATGGCGTGCACCTGATTGCCGATGAGATTGCCGTTGGCTTCGGCCGAACCGGCACCCTGTTTGCCTGTGAACAATCCGGCATCACCCCGGACTTCATGTGCCTGTCCAAGGGGCTGACCGCCGGTTATCTGCCTTTGTCTGTCGTATTGACGACTGACGACGTATACAACGCCTTCTACGACGATTACGAGACCCTCAAGGCCTTCCTGCACAGCCACAGCTACACCGGCAACCCCATTGGCTGTGCCGTGGCCCTGGCCACCCTGGACATCTTCCGGGATGACAACGTGATCGAAAGCAACCGCGGACTCTCCGCCTGCATGGCCGAATCCGTTGCACATCTGGCCGACCACCCGAACGTGGGAGACATCCGCCAGCACGGCATGACCCTTGCGGTTGAAATGGTGAAAGACAAAGCCTCGAAAACCCCGTTCCCCTGGCAGGAACGACGGGGAATCCGCGTTTATCAGCATGCATTAACCCGCCAGGCCTTGCTTCGCCCCCTGGGTAATGTGGTTTACTTCATGCCGCCTTACGTGATCACCGAAGAACAGATCCGCCACCTCGCACAGGTCGCAACAGAAGGCATAGAGATTGCGGTTCGGGATTAAGAGCCGCCCCCTGAACCCGGAGACTCTAATGCGCATGCCCCGCATCTACACCAATTCAGCCCTCAGCGAGGGCGCAACCGCTGAACTGGATGAAAACGCTGCCCAGCACGTAGGCCGGGTATTGCGCATGCAGCCGGGGCAGGAACTGCGGCTATTTAATGGCGACGGCAACGACTACCCCGCGACCATCACCAGCGCCAGCAAAAAGAACGTGGAAGTCCAGGTAGGCACCCCGGAAGCCAACGCCACTGAATCGCCCCTGGAAATCGTCCTCGGCCAGACGCTCTCCAAGGGCGACCGCATGGATTATGCCGTCCAGAAAGCGGTGGAAATGGGCGTCACCCGCATCGCCCCGCTTACCACCGAACGCTGCGACGTAAAGCTCAAGGGCGACCGGGAAGACAAGCGCCTGCGCCACTGGCAATCTGTCGCCATCAGCGCCGCCGAACAATGCGGCCGCGCCCGGGTGCCTGACATCCTGCCAGTAATGACAATCGCCGAGTGGCTGGAACACACCCGGGATTGCGACGTTCGCCTGGTATTGCACCACCGCACCGAACATGCCCTCAAATCCATCATCCCGCCGGAACGCGTGGCCCTCATGATCGGCCCCGAAGGCGGTCTCTCCCCCGAGGAAATCGCCCAGGCCGAAGACGAAGGCTTCCTGCCGGTCGCCCTCGGCCCACGGGTACTACGCACCGAAACCGCTCCGGTGGCGGCTATGGCGCTGTGCCAATGGCTTTGGGGTGATATCGGCGGCTGACCTTCACCGACCGTGTCGCCGTCTCATGTCGGCACCCAAGTCATTGACATGGGGAGGGGGCGGCAACATTATCCATTGCGTCCGAAAACGAATCCGATCTTATTTCGATAGTATGGGCTGCGCTGAGGGGAGGCCTTTCCAAAACTGTGCGGAGCCATGGATGGCGGAGCCCAAGCGTCACATGGATGTGCCGCAAGGAGCGTGTTTTGGAAAGGCCTCCCCTCAGCGCAGCAACCTCCAGAGCATAACAACCGAAAAACGCGAGTATCAGGATGACAAGCCTGCTAAGCACCCAAGAATTCTGGCAATATCTCAGCATCCCGGTAATTGCCGCCCTGATTGGCTGGAGCACCAACTGGCTTGCCATCAAAATGACCTTCTACCCCCTGGAATTCATCGGCAAGCCACCGCTCCTTGGCTGGCAGGGCATCATCCCCTCCAAAGCCCGTAAAATGGCCGCCATCAGCGTCGACGCCACCATCTCCAAAATCGGCACCGTGCGGGAAATTTTCCAGCAGATCGATCCGAAAGTTCTCGCCACCCACATCGTTCACTCGGTCGATCCACGTATCGAAGAATACGTAGACGAAATGATGCTGAAAGAACACCCCACTTTCTGGGAGAACCTGCCCGCCTCCGCCCGGAAAATGGTTTACGACCGGGTACGCAAGTCCACGCCGCAGCTGGTAGACAATCTCGTGGAAGACGTTTCCGACAACATCGAAGACCTTCTCGACATCAAGGGCATGGTGATCGAACGTCTGGCCAGCGACAAAAAACTGCTCAACCGGATCTTTCTTGAATGCGGCGAAGTGGAGTTCCGATTCATCATCAACTCCGGCCTTTACTTCGGCTTCCTGTTCGGCTTGATCCAGATGGCCGTCTGGTACCTTTACCCAAGCTGGTGGGTGCTGCCATTCTTCGGCTTGCTGGTGGGCTGGGCCACCAACTGGATTGCCCTCAACGTCATCTTCCGGCCGCTGCACGCCAAAAAAATCGGGCCGCTCCGCATTCAGGGTCTGTTTCTCAAACGCCAGCCGGCGGTGGCCGAGTCCTTCTGTCACATTGTTACCCATGAAATCCTGACCGTCGGCAACATCATTAACGCGATTCTCGACGGCCCCAAAGGCGACCGGGCCCGCAACATGGTGAAGAAACACATCAAGCCACTGGTGGATGAAACCGCTGGCATGGGCAAGGCACTGACCCAGATGGCCTTTGGCCCAACGGGTTTCGCCACCCTGAAAAACCAGGTAGGCGAGAAAGCCATCGAAATATCACAGACGTCTTTCAACAACCCGGTGTTCGAGAAAGACCGGGCCCGCGCTGTCGAGTCCATTATGGTGGAGCGGATGATCGCGCTCTCCTCAGAAGAGTTCCAGGACCTGCTCCGCCCCTGTTTCCAGGAAGATGAAATCAAATTGATCCTGGTGGGGGCCTTCCTTGGTTTCGGCGCGGGTGTCTGCCAGCTGGTCTTCGTGTTCGGGGAGTCGTTTCTGTAAATTCCCGCTTTCATTCACGGTCCTAACCTGTGCAAAAAAGCGTCGCACCTCTATACTCACCGAAACGGAGATTCACTACTTCGAGCAGGTTCGACCCGGAGGCAACGGATGCCAGGTTTTTTCTCCTGGATTTCAGGATTATTTACGACGCCACAGCCCTCACCACCGGCCCCGGAAGCGCGACTGTTTAATCCGTCACCGGAACATCCGGCGGACGATACCCCAGACATCAGCCCCCTGCTCGCTCAACAACTGGAAGACCACCTGTTTTGCTGGCTGCTCGACGCGGACCCGGCTGTCCTCAAGGCTGACCTCTCATCCTCCAGCGATGTTCTGGACGAACTGCACCGGCGCCTTTCCAACAACCAGATGGATGAACTCCCCAGGCAGCCCATGAGCCTGCCAATGCTGATGCGGGCGCTATCTGACGAATCCACGGATCGCCAGCGGCTCACGGAGATAATCCTAGGGGACCCCTCCCTCACCGATCAGCTGCTTCAGATTGCCAATAGCCCCTATTTCCGTCCAGGTGACCATTCCATTGACTCCGTGGACCAGGCAGTGTTCGTGTTGGGAATGAATGGTATCCGAAATGTCATCGCCGCTGCCGTGATGCGCCCGATGATGGCCGCAAGGAACAGCCGGGAAGCGCTTTTCGGCCAGCGTGCATGGCGCTGGGGACTGACCTGTGCACGAGCCGCGGAACTTATTGCAAAAATACATGGAGAGGACACCAGCGCCCATTTCATGGTGGGGTTACTGCCTTCGCTGGCCTACATTACCATTCGGCGTGAACTCCAGCGGATCTGCCGGTCCCGCACAACGGCCGGAGAGCCAGGGCCGGCCTTGATTCGTCATGCCCTGGCCCGTTATCAGTGGACCACCTGCCAGTTGCTGGCCAACGAGTGGAACCTGCCGCCCAAGTACCATGCCTACCTTATGGCCGCCGAGCGGCCTGCACCCAAGCAGAAACATACGCCCCTGACCGATGGCATGGTCATCGGGACCCGGGAAGTCCTCAGGCACGGTCATCAGCGCAACCTCGCCGAACAGGACCTGGCCAAGGTGGTCCGGCTGACAGACAGCCAGATCAGCACCGTCCGCAGTGCACTTCAAGCCATGCTCCGGGAGGGCGGACGCTCAACTGTCAGAAACTGATTCGGGCTCCGGCTCGGGCCTTGGGCTGACTTTTTCCTCGGCCCCGCCCTCGCGCAGCAGCTCGGCAAACGTTCGGGTTTCAATGACTCTGTCTGGCCCCAGCAGGCCAGCAGGTACGAGGCCTGGGAGCCGGTCGACCACCCGGTCTTCATCCTTGCGAACGACCCTCAGCACCTCGCCCACAGTAATCAGATCGAGTGCCCGCCCGGGCGCGAGCTGATCGCCCTGGCGCCCCGCCAGCGTCAACAACCCAGCCCGAATAAGCTTGTCGCTCATGGCTCGGGTCACCTCGCCCGGCACTCTCAACTGAAGCTCAAGCGCCTCCTGTTGCGGCGCCGGCTTGCCCTCGCTGAAAGGTTTGGCCACCAGCCACATGGTTGCCAGTGCAACCTTCTCCTGCAACTCTGGCGCCATTTGTACCTCACGTCGCTTGGCCACGTTTCCCGGATTTTGCAGATAGAACGCCAGACTGGCACCCAGCAGAAGAATCATCCAGTTCAGGTAGATCCAGATCAGCAGAATAATGCCGATGGCGAAACTGGAGTAGATGGCGGCATACTTTGCGGACCCCGCCACAAACGAGGCAAACAGCATTCCGGCCGCCTGCCAGGAAACCCCGGCCACCAGGCCACCAATAGCGGCATAACGTAACTTGACCCGGGTATTAGGCATAAATACATAAACAAAGGTGAAGGCGCCAACCACCAGGAAGAAAGGGGTAAACCGACTGACGACAAGTATCAGAGAGCCAAGGGGTTCGATTTCAATCAATGCCTGGACAAACGTCGATGAGAATATGGTGGCACTGACACCGATTGCCGACACCATCAGAAGCGGCCCCACCATGATGACACTCAGATAGTTGCTGAAGCGCTGTGCCATGGAGCGCATGTCTGGCACCCGCCAGATCATGTTGAAGGAACGCTCTATTTTCTGCAGCAGGGAAACGACGGTGTAGACAAGCAGGGCGAGGCCTACCGACCCCAGCACCCCCACCTTCATGTTGTCGACAAACCCCAGAATCTGTTCCGCGAGTTCGATGCCCTGAGGCCCGAGGGGCTGAAAAAACTGAAACAGAAAGGGCTCCATTTTTTGGTGCACGCCAAGTGCCTTCAGCACCGAGAAGCTCAGCGCGAGCAACGGCACAATACTCAGCAACGTGGTGTAAACCAGACTCATGGCATGGAGGGTCAACTGCCCGCTGAGAACGTCCCGGGCCATTGCATACGTCGTGCGCCCGACCTTATACAACCAGGTCCATGGCCAGCTCTGGGGCGGATTGGGGTTGGCCAGAATCCAGCTCTCTGCAGCCTGGAGTCGCTCTTTCAATTGGAATGAAGCCACTTTAGGTCCTGTCGTTCCGTGTTTTATTCAGGTTATCAGTCAGATATCCGACCTCAACCAAGTATGGCTGATTCGCTGCGGTTTGCGAGGCCCGCGCTCATAATATAACCATATCAGCTTTTGTTACTTCCTCTTATAACCTCATTTCTGTAAAAGGACCGTCATCAACGATATAACGACTTCCCGAACGGGTGTTAAATCATGAAAACCAGACTTGCTTTGGGCGTTACCGCCCTGACAGCCCTTCTCCCGGCTACGGCCCTGGCAACCAACGGTTATTTCAGCCATGGCTATGGCACCATCAGCAAGGGCCTGGCCGGCGCCGGCTCTGCGCTCTCTCAGGACAGTATTGCCGCAGCCACCAACCCGGCGGGCATGGCATTTGTGGGCAATCGGATCGATGGCGGGCTGGAGCTCTTTTCTCCCCGGCGGAAATACACGGTGGACGGCCCTATGTCGCCACCTCCCGCATTCCCCCTTCAACGGGGAACCTATAAGAGCAGCCGCAACGGGTTCGTTATTCCGCACCTGGGCTTTAACCGCAAACTGTCCGATACCACAAGTTTCGGTGTATCTGTTTTCGCCAACGGTGGCATGAGCACCGATTTCTCAGGTGAAAATGGTGGCCCCTTCTACGGCGGCCGGACCGGCGTCAACCTGGAGCAACTCTTCATTGCCCCCACCTGGTCCTGGGAGTTTTCTGACAACCAGGCCATCGGAATTTCACCGGTGATTGCCTATCAGCGCTTTGAAGCAAAAGGGCTCCAGAACTTTGCGCCCTTTTCTTCCGATGCCAGCGCACTTTCCAACAAGGGCACTGATGATGCCTGGGGTTATGGCTACCAGATTGGCTGGCAGGGCGAGATTACTAACACCCTTCGTGGCGGCGTGAGCTGGCGCAACATTCTGAAAATGAATGAGTTTGACAAATACAGCGGGCTGTTCGCCGAACAGGGTGACTTCGATATCCCGCAGATGTTCAATGCCGGCGTTGCCTGGTCCGGCATTCAGGATCACTGGATTCTGCTGGATATCCAGCACATCCGGTACAGCGAGATTAACAGCGTCGGCAATCCGGTCATGCCCATTACCCCGGGCTCTCTCGGCACGGATCAAGGTCCGGGCTTCGGCTGGGATGATATGACCATTGTCAAGCTGGGCTGGCAATGGCAGCAGACACCCTCCCAGGCCTGGCGGGCCGGCGTAAGCTACGGTGAAAGCCCGATCTCCGGTGAAGACGTGCTGTTCAACATTCTCGCTCCCGGGATTCAGGAATGGCACTTCACCGGTGGCTTCACCCACAACTTTAACGAAAACCTGGACGTGTCCGGCATGGCGTTTTACTCCCCGGCCAAGCAGGTTTCCGGGCCTAACCCGCTGGCGCCAAACCAGACCATTGCTCTGGAGATGTATCAGCTGGGCGCGTCCGTCAGCGTCGGCTGGAAATACTGAGCCTCACAGGTTTCAGAAAAATGCCCGGGTGAGCCCGGGCTTTTCTCATTCGATTGAGGCCAGATTGGCTGCCGTAATACCTACAATCCTCTGCCGCGCTTCCCGGCTGGCCCAGGCAGAGTGCGGGGTAATGATCAGGTTCGGGATGTCATCCGCCAGCAAGGGATTGCCATTTCGGGGTGGCTCTTCAGTAAGCACATCGAAACCGGCGCCACCAATTTCCCCGGCCCTCAGGGCATCCGCCAGCGCCTGCTCGTTCACCAGACCGCCTCGGCTGGTGTTGATCAGCAATGAATCGGGCTTCATCAGCTTCAGTTCACGGGCACCGATCAGATCACGGGTTTCATCCGTGAGCAGACAATGCATTGACAATACGTCCACCTTCGGCAGCAGTTTATCCAGGGGTATCCGGGGATAACCATCTACTGTTCCCGCTTCCTGGCCGGGCCGGGCGCCCAGTACAACCTTCATTCCGAATGCAGCCGCACGCTCTGCCACACCCTGGCCCAGGTCGCCGTAGCCGACGATCCCTAGGGTTTTCCCCTCCAGCTCCATGATCGGGTGATCCATCAGGCAGAACATATCACTCTGCCCCCAACGTCCTGCCTGAACATCCCGGCTGTAATCCAGCAACCGTGTCGCCAGGGCCAGCATCAGCGCCATGGTGTGCTGTGCCACCGTGGAGCGGCCGTAGTTAGTGACATTCACAACCTTGATGCCATGATCCTTCGCCGCCGCCTGGTCGATATTGTTCAGGCCCGTGGCTACCACCGCAATGGCCTTCAGCTCCGGACAGGCCTCGAAATGCTCCCGGCCAAGCACCACCTTGTTAACAAGAACCGTATCAAAGCCCCGAATCCGCTCCAATACTTGCTCCGGAGCAGTCCGGTCATACTTTTCAAGCCCGCCAGTCACCGATTCAATCGGCGAGAGATCGACATCATCGCCGAGCGTTTTCGCATCTAGGAACACCGCTTTCATACATTTCTCCTGAATCCAGATCTGAACAGATTAAGGTAGACTGAAACAAACGTCCAAGCATCAAATAACGGGGTGGAAACCATGGAGCACGAATTCTGGCATGAACGTTGGTCCAAGAAGGAAATCGGCTTTCACGAGGGTACCGTCAACCAGTATCTCTACGACCACTGGCCCGAACTCGCCGGCAAGGGCACGGACACGGTCTTCGTCCCCCTCTGCGGAAAAGCCCACGACATGTGGTGGCTCCACGACCGCGGCCACCCCATCATCGGCGTGGAGCTGAGCGACATCGCCTGCAAGGACTTTTTCGAGGAAGCCGGAGAGAAAGCCACGATCCACCCCGGCGAACCCTTCACTACCTTCAAACACGACGACCTTCAGCTCTGGTGCGGCGACTTCTTTCAGTTGGTCCCCGACGACCTCAAACACGTCCGCCTCGTCTATGACCGCGCTGCCCTCATCGCCCTGCCCCCGACTATGCGCAAGGGCTATGTGGAACACCTGACAGCCATCGTCCCGGATGGCACCCGAATCCTGCTGATCACCCTGGACTACGACACCGAGATCAAGGGTCCGCCCTTCAACGTCAGCGACGAAGAAGTCCGCGAGCTCTACCAGGACGACTACAAAATCGAACATATTCTGACCAACACTCTGGCCAAGGATCATCCGTTTACAAAACGAAAGGGCCTGGAAGGCGCATCAGAAAGCGTGTTTCGGCTAACCAAACTTTAGCCTTGCCCGGGCGGCTGCACCATGGCCTGACTGGAGTACACCGGGGTGCACTCCCGCCTTCGAGTTCGGCCGCTTAAACCTACCCCCAACTCCGGTAAGCTACAAAAACACCACACCCGTCTAACATAATTTAATGAACCTTAACCACTCCCCCACTGTCCAACTTCGCGACCGTGAACTAAGCTCAAAATAAGCAAGCCGACCACGGCCCGACCGTTTACCGGCTTGTAAGTATCCATTTCTTCCACCCATAACTAGACAGACCGCCCGGACGGGCGGAGCCAACTGCAACGGGGAAATTGCGTGAACTGAAAGCTGAAGAACAGCGAGCGAGGGGCAATCTATGAGCATACTGCAGCACTTCAAAGACCGGTATGAGAGTACCCAGGAAGAAGAATACAGCCTGGAGGAATACCTGGAGATCTGCAAAAAGGATCCAACGGCCTACGCCACGGCCGCTGAGAGAATGTTAATTGCCATCGGCGAACCAGAACTCGTCGATACCTCTCGTGACCAGAGGCTGTCACGCATCTTTTCCAACAAGGTCATCAAGCGTTACCCGGAATTTTCCGAGTTTTACGGCATGGAAGATGCCGTCGAAAACATCGTGTCCTTCTTCCGTCATGCGGCCCAGGGCCTGGAAGAGAAGAAACAGATTCTTTACCTGCTCGGCCCGGTCGGCGGCGGTAAGTCCTCCCTGGCGGAAAAGCTCAAGTTCCTGATGCAAAAGGTGCCTTTCTACGCCATTAAGGGCTCGCCGGTGAACGAATCTCCGCTTGGCCTGTTCGACCCGGCGGAGGATGCCCAGATTCTGGAAGAGGAATATGGCATCCCGGCCCGCTACCTGAAAACCATCATGTCTCCCTGGGCTGTCAAACGCCTGCACGAATACGGCGGCGATATCAGCCAGTTCCGGGTGGTCAAGAAATACCCCTCGGTACTCGACCAGATCGGCGTCTCCAAGACCGAGCCCGGCGATGACAACAACCAGGACATTTCCGCCCTCGTGGGCAAGGTCAACATCCGCATGCTGGAAGACTTCTCCCAGGATGATCCGGATGCCTACAGCTTCAGCGGCGGCCTTTGTAAAGCCAACCAGGGCCTCATGGAGTTCGTGGAAATGTTCAAGGCACCGATCAAGGTGCTGCATCCACTGCTGACGGCTACCCAGGAAGGCAACTACAACACCACCGAAGGCATGGGTTCCGTGCCCTTCGACGGCGTCATCCTGGCCCACTCCAACGAATCCGAGTGGCAGACCTTCCGCAACAACAAGCACAACGAAGCCTTCCTTGACCGGGTTTATATCGTCAAGGTGCCTTATTGTGTGCGGGTGACCGAAGAAATTGAGATCTACAAGAAACTTCTGAGCAACAGCTCTCTGGAAGGTGCCCCCTGCGCGCCGGATACTCTCGACATGCTTGCCCAGTTCTCTGTGCTCTCGCGAATAAAGGAACCGGAAAACTCCAGCATTTTCTCCAAGATGCGGGTCTACGACGGCCAGAACATCAAGGACACCGATCCGAAAGCCAAGTCCATTCAGGAGTACCGGGATGCTGCGGGCGTAATGGAAGGCATGGACGGTCTCTCGACCCGGTTTGCCTTCAAGATCCTGTCCAAGGTATTCAACTTCGACACAACCGAAGTGGCTGCCAACCCGGTGCACCTGCTCTATGTTCTGGAAAAGCAGATTGAACAGGAGCAGTTCCAGTCCGAAACCCATGAGAAATACCTCAGGTTTATCAAGGAATTCCTGGCACCGCACTATGTCCAGTTTATTGGCAAGGAAATCCAGACTGCGTACCTGGAAAGCTACAGCGAATATGGCCAGAACCTGTTCGACCGGTATGTGACCTATGCCGATTTCTGGATTCAGGATCAGGAATACCGGGATCCGGAGACTGGCGAAATTCTCGACCGCTCATCCATCAATGATGAGCTTGAGAAAATCGAGAAGCCGGCAGGCATCAGCAATCCGAAGGATTTCCGAAACGAAGTGGTTAATTTCGTACTGCGGGCACGGGCCAACAACCAGGGCCGAAACCCGTCCTGGCTCAGCTATGAAAAGCTGCGCAGCGTGATCGAGAAGAAGATGTTCTCGAACACAGAAGACCTGTTGCCAGTGATCTCCTTCAACCCGAAAGCGAGTCAGGAAGATCAGAACAAGCACAAGCAGTTCGTCGAGCGGATGGTCGATCGAGGCTACACGGAGAAGCAGGTACGGCTATTGGCCGAATGGTATCTGCGGGTTCGCAAGTCTCACTAAGTCAGTGACCACTCACTGAGCTGGAGTTACGCCATGGGAATGACCCACATAGTCGACCGGCGACTGAACGGTAAGAACAAAAGCGCGGTGAACCGGGAACGGTTCCTGCGCCGCTACCGCCATCACATTAAACGTGCCGTGGCGGATGCGGTGCAGAAGCGCTCGATAACAGACATAGAACGGGGTGAGAAAGTCAGCATTCCGTCCCGGGACATTGAAGAACCCATCTTCCATCATGGCCAGGGCGGCCGGCGGGAGGTGGTTCACCCTGGCAACCAGGAGTTTGTGGCCGGGGACACCATCCCCAAACCCGAAGGCGGGGGAGGCCAGGGCTCCGGAAAGGGGCAGGCCAGCCCGGATGGCGAAGGCATGGACGAATTCGCCTTCCAGATTACCCAGGAAGAGTTCCTGGATTTCCTGTTCGACGACCTGGAACTCCCCAATCTTGCCCGAAAAAAACTGAAGGATACCGAAGCGTTCAAATACGTTCGCTCTGGCTTCAGCACCCAGGGAGTGCCAGCCAAGCTGGATGTCGTGCGCTCCCTGCGCGGCGCCCATGCTCGGCGCCTGGGTCTTGGCGGTGCCCGCAAGAAGAAAATCCGGGATCTGGAAAAACAACTGGAAGCCCTGAAATCGGCCCCAGACGATCTGGATCCGGCGTTCAGCCATGAGGACCAGATTCAGGTTCTGGAGGAAGAAATTGCCCGCCTGAAAGCGAATGTAAAACGAATCCCGTTCATTGATGAAATCGACCTGCGCTACCGCCAGCACCTGAAGCAGCCGCAACCAGCCACCAGTGCTGTCATGTTCTGCCTCATGGATGTGTCCGGGTCGATGACCCAGATGCACAAGGACATCGCCAAGCGCTTCTTCATCCTGCTGTACCTGTTCCTGAAGAAGAACTACAAGAAGATCGAAGTAGTCTTCATCCGCCACCACACCAGCGCTAAGGAAGTGGACGAGGAGGAGTTCTTCTATTCCCGGGAAACCGGCGGCACCATCGTCTCCAGCGCGCTCAAACTGATGCACAAGATTGTTGAATCCCGCTATTCCCCGTCCGAGTGGAATATCTATGCGGCACAGGCATCAGACGGCGACAACTGGAATGATGACTCCCCGGTCTGCGGCAAGATTCTCGCTGACAGCATTTTGCCGCTGGTGCAGTACTTCGCCTATGTGGAAATCACGCCACAGGATCACCAGATGCTCTGGTATGAATACGAAAAGATTCACGAACGTTTCCCCCAGAGCTTTGCGTTACAGCAGATCGCTGACCCCGGCGACATCTACCCGGTGTTCCGCCAGTTGTTTGAGAGGAAAGCCGCATGACCAACCTGATGGACCGCCCGAATCTGCCGGGAAGTGACCAGCCCCGAGCCCGGGAACCGATTTCCACAGGCTCTGAATGGACCTTCGAGCTGGTCCAGAAATACGACGACGAAATCGCCAAATGCGCCGCCGAGTTCGGTCTGGACACCTACCCCAACCAGGTTGAGGTGATCAGCGCCGAACAGATGATGGACGCCTATAGCTCTGTGGGCATGCCCGTTGGCTACCACCACTGGTCCTTCGGTAAGCAGTTTCTCAGTACTTCAAAGGGATACCAACGGGGCCAGATGGGTCTGGCCTATGAGATCGTCATCAACTCCAATCCCTGCATCGCTTACCTGATGGAGGAA
Source organism: Marinobacter sp. (assembly GCF_048269445.1). Lineage (GTDB taxonomy): Bacteria > Pseudomonadota > Gammaproteobacteria > Pseudomonadales > Oleiphilaceae > Marinobacter. Next base: position 68,651 of record NZ_JBLXIQ010000006.1, read on the forward strand.
AATACCCTGCCCATGCAGGCGCTGGTGATTGCCCATGCCTCCTATGGCCACAATTCCTTCTTCAAAGGCAATTACCTGTTCCGCACTTGGACAGACGCCAGCGCTATTATTGATTACCTGGTGTTTGCCCGGAATTACGTGGCTGAGTGTGAAGAGCGTTACGGCGTTGACGCGGTGGAAGAGATTCTGGATTCCTGCCACGCCCTGATGAACTATGGCGTAGACCGCTACAAGCGGCCCGCCCCCATCTCTGCCTCGGAAGAATTGCGGCGGCAGAAGGAGCGGGAGGAATACCAGCAACGGCGCATCAACGACCTGTGGCGTACCATCCCGAAAATGGACGAGGATGATGACCCGGTGAATCGGCGCAAGCGCTACCCCGAGGAACCGCAGGAAAACATTCTCTATTTCATCGAGAAAAACGCCCCACTGCTGGAGACCTGGCAGCGCGAGATCATCCGCATCGTGCGCAAACTGGCCCAGTATTTCTATCCGCAGCGCCAGACCCAGGTAATGAACGAGGGCTGGGCCACCTTCTGGCACTATACCTTGCTGCACCGCATGTACGACAAGGGCCTGGTGAACGACGGTTTCATGCTCGAATTCCTCCAGAGCCACTCGGCCGTGGTCTATCAGCCGCCATTCAACAGCCCCTGGTACTCGGGCATCAACCCCTACACCCTGGGCTTCTCGATCTTCACGGACCTTCGCCGGATTTGTGAGAAGCCAACGGAGGAAGACCGCCACTGGTTCCCGGACATCGCCGGCAGTGATTGGCTGGAAACCCTGCATTTCGCGATGAAGAACTTCAAGGACGAGAGTTTTATCCAGCAGTTTCTCTCGCCCAAGGTGATGCGGGACCTGAAGCTGTTCGCGATCCAGAACGACGACCAGGAAGATGTCTACCGGGTAACCGCCATTCACGACGAGCCGGGCTATCGGGAACTGCGAGAAAAACTGGCCCGCCAGTACAACCTCAGCTACCGTGAGCCGAACATTCAGGTTTGGAACGTGGATGTGCGCGGTGACCGCTCACTGACCCTGCGGCACGTTCCGGTCGATCGGGTGCCGTTGGGCAAGGAAACCAGCGAAGTACTGCGCCACGCACACCGGTTATGGGGCTTTGATGTGCACCTGGAGAGCGTGGACGACGGCGCAACTGTCCAGGAATACCATTGCCCACCTCAGGAATTCGAGGAGGACTGATCAGGCATTGATGGACGGCAGCCCGGAAAGGGCCATTGCCAATTCCTGTTCGTCGTATTCGTGGTCACTCAGGTCACCGGCGAAATAGGACGTGTAGGCCGCCATATCGAAGTGACCATGGCCACAGAGGTTGAACAGAATGACCTCTTCCTTGCCCTCCCGCTTGCAGCGCAGGGCTTCGTCAATGGCGCCCTTGACCGCGTGGTTGGCTTCCGGCGCAGGCACGATGCCCTCGTTCCGGGCAAACAGCACGCCAGCCTCAAAGCATTCGCGTTGGGTGTAGGACACAGCCTCAAACAGACCCAGCTCCTTGGCATGGGAAACCATAGGCGCCATGCCATGGTAACGCAGCCCTCCAGCATGGAAACCCGGCGGCGTAAAGCCGGAGCCCAGGGTGTGCATCTTGGTGAGCGGCGTCATGTGTGCAGTATCGCCGTAATCGTAGGCGTACTTGCCACGGGTCAGGGTCGGACAGGCCGAGGGTTCCACGGCAACGATCCTGGATTTTTGCCCGCCCCGGAGCGCATGGCCCATAAACGGAAAGGCAATGCCGGCAAAGTTGGAACCACCGCCGGTGCAGCCCACGATGACATCGGGCCAACAGTCCGCCATTTCCATCTGTTGCATGCATTCCATACCAATAATGCTCTGGTGCAGCAACACATGATTCAGCACGGAGCCCAGAGCGTACTTGGTATTCGGATCCTGCACAGCCAGTTCCACCGCTTCGGAAATGGCAATGCCGAGGCTGCCGTTGTGGTCCGGATTCTCCGCCAGCACCTTGCGTCCGAATTCGGTCAGCTCCGAGGGCGAGGCTACGCATTTCGCGCCATAGGTTTCCATCACCGCCCGGCGATAGGGTTTCTGGTTGTAGGAAACCCGTACCTGGAACACGGTAACGTCAATATCAAACAGTGAACCCGCGAAGGACAGCGACGTACCCCACTGCCCGGCGCCGGTTTCTGTGGTGAGGTTACGAATGCCCGCTTCACGGTTGTAGAACGCCTGAGGAATGGCGGTATTGGGCTTGTGGCTGCCCGCCGGGCTTACACCTTCGTACTTGTAGAAAATTTTCGCCGGTGTACCAAGTGCCTTCTCGAGACGATGAGCCCGGTATAACGGAGCCGGGCGCCAGAGTTTGTATACGTCGCGCACCGGCTCGGGAATCTCGATTTCCCGCTCGGTGGTCACTTCCTGTTCGATCAGCGCCATCGGAAACAGAGGCTCAAGATCGGAAGGTCCTACCGGCTGTTGAGTTCCCGGATGTAGCACCGCCGGTAACGGCTCTGGCAGATCCGCCTGCAGGTTGTACCAGTACTTCGGCATCTGGCTTTCTTCGAGAAGGTACTTCGTTTGCATGGTTCTGGATTCCTCTATATTTGCTTTTTTGTCATACCGGTAGCCAGGCTTCAAGCAGATCGACCAGCCAGGGCACCAGTAGCGCCGTAGCGAAGGCCGAAAGCGCCATCGCCAGCCCGGAGAACGCCCCCATCTGGGAACTTACCTGGAAGGCCCGGGCAGTCCCGATGCCGTGCGCCGCGACGCCCATGGCGATGCCTTTGGCGGTATCATCCCGCACCCCGACCCATTCGAACAGCTTGGTGCCGAGAACAGCTCCAGTGATCCCCGTGATCACCACCAGCACTGCGGTAAGCGACGGCAGCCCGCCAATTTTTTCCGAAATACCCATAGCCACGGGCGCCGTGGCAGATTTGGGAGCGAGCGACATCTGGATTTCCATAGAGCCACCAAGCAGCCGGGCCAGGCCAATGGAGCTTCCGGCAGCAATCACCACACCGCAGAACAGGGAGATCATTACCGGCAACCAGAGTTGACGCAGTCTGGAAAATTGTTGATACAGGGGAACGGCCAGGGCAACCGTGGCGGGCCCCAGCAGGAAGTGAACAAACTGGCCGCCTTCAAAGTAGTCACTGTAAGAAGTACCGGTGGCCAACAGCAGGATGATAAGCATCGCGACCGAGGTGACCACCGGATTGGCCAGGGGGTTGGAGTTGGTTTTCAGGTACAACCGGTAGGCCAGCCCGTAGGCCATCAGGGTAATGGTTAGCCCCAGCAGCGGAGAGGCAGACAGGTAGACCCAGATATCCTTGAGGCCCGGCTCATTCATCTTGCTCACCCTTCCCGGCCAGTGGTTTGGTAAACCAGCGGGTCGTCACCTGCATGATCAGGGCGGTGGCAACCATCGTGATTACGGTACTCAGAAGCAAAGCCAGAGTGATCGGCACCCACTCGTCGGCAATGCGACCAAAATGCGCGATCATGCCCACACCCGCAGGCACGAACAGCAAAGAGAGATGGCTCAGCAATGCGCTAGACGCTTGGTCTACCGATTCCGGGGTTCGGCCACGGATCATCAGGGTAATAAACAACATGACCATGCCAAGCACCGGCCCGGGGATCGGCAGGCCCAACAGACGAACCGTAATTTCACCCACCAACTGGTACACCAGTAGCAGGGTAATGCCATTCAGAAACTGCATCGGTAAGTATTCCTGTCAGTGAGTCTGGACTTTTGTATTGGGAACATCAGTACCCCATAAATCTCTGCCGGTATGGGCACGGGACTGGATTCCACAGTGCCTCCGGACGTTCTTGTTTTTACTGCAACCAACCGATGAAAAGTAGCACAGACTGTGCACTTGCGTGAGCCTTCCGCGGCAAGCTCCTGGAATAGTGAAACAGCGCAAAACCGGAGAACTTTCTGGCCGGGAGCATCGTGTCCTGAACCGGTTATCAGTATACTTGCAACAGACAAATAAAATACCTGGACACTCGTGGAGACACACAAGGAATGAAACGCCTGGGAACCCTGGATGCCTCTTGGCTGGCCGTAGAATCTGAAGATACCCCCATGCACGTGGGAAATCTGCAGATCTTTTCGCTACCGGAAGGAGCCTCTGAAACCTTTCTTCGGGACATGATCACCCGCATGAAAGAAACCGGCGACGTAGCGCCTCCGTGGTGCTACAAGCTTGCCTGGTCCGGCTTCCTGGGCCGGGTTCTGGCGCCGGCCTGGAAAGTCGATAAGGACATCGATCTGGATTACCACGTCCGCCACTCTGCCCTGCCCCGCCCTGGCGGTGAACGTGAACTGGGCATCCTGGTTTCGCGACTGCACTCCAACCCCCTCGATTTTGCCCGCCCGCTCTGGGAGTGCCATGTTATCGAGGGACTGGAAAACAACCGCTTTGCCCTTTACACCAAGATGCATCATTCGATGATTGATGGCATCAGCGGTGTTCGCCTGATGCAACGGGTGCTGACCACCGACCCGGATAAAAAGAACATGGCTCCCCCCTGGTCGGTTCGGCCAGAACGCCGCCGGGGCAGCAAAACCGATTCCGAAGCCAGCGTACCGGGTGCTTTCTCACAGGCCATGGATGCCCTGAAGTTGCAGGCGGACATGGCGCCACGGCTCTGGCAGGCGGGAAACCGGCTGGTCCATTCGGTCCGCCATCCGGAGGATGGCCTCACCGCGCCTTTCACCGGGCCGGTATCGAAGATCAATCACCGGGTAACCGGCCAACGCCGGTTCGCCACCCAGCATTACCAGCTCGACCGCATCAAAGAGGTCGCACGAGTATCCGGCGGCTCCCTGAACGATATCGTGCTGTACCTGTGCGGGACCGCCCTCCGGCGCTTTCTGCTTGAGCAGGATGAGCTACCCGACACTCCCCTTACCGCGGGCATACCGGTCAATATCCGGCCATCCGATGATGAGGGCACCGGTACCCAGATCAGCTTTATTATTGCGTCCCTGGCGACCGACGAAGCGGACCCGCTGACACGCCTGCAAAATATCAAGACCTCAAGCCGGCGGGCGAAAGAACATCTGCAGAAGCTGCCCAAGAGCGCACTGACCCAGTACACCATGCTGCTGATGTCTCCCTACATCCTCCAGCTGATGTCCGGGCTGGGCGGGCGAATGCGCCCGGTGTTCAACGTCACCATCTCCAACGTACCCGGCCCCCAGAGAACGCTTTACTATGAGGGTGCCAGGTTGGAGGCCATGTACCCGGTGTCATTGATCACCCATGGCGGCGCTCTCAACATTACCTGCCTGAGTTATGCGGGATCTCTGAATTTTGGCTTCACCGGTTGTCGGGATACCCTGCCAAGCATGCAGAAACTGGCGGTGTATACGGGAGAGGCACTGGATGAGCTGGAAAGCCTAATTTTGCCGCCACCGGCGAAACCAGAAGCCGTTGAAAAAACGGAAGCGGCCCCGAAACCGCGGAAACCGCGAAAGAAAGCCGCACCGAAAACGTAAAGGCGTATGCCCGGGCCCGCTTAGCCCGGGCTTTTCCAGTTCGCCGCGCCCACGAAGATCAACTGAAGGAAGCGGGTGGTCCGCTTCCTGATCTGCTCAATCTGGTAATCATCATCCGGTGAAACTCCCAGCAGATCGGTCAGGCTGAAAGCGACACTTCGCACCACCAGATCAGAGGTCATATCCAGATCCTGGTCGTTAAGATGATCCACCAGTCTCAGTCTGCGCAAGTCGTTGGCCAGCTCACTGGCGAAATACCGCATTTCGCTGCGAATGCCCTCCTGCACTGCCCGGCTCTCTCCGGCAAGCCCCTGGGCCATGAACATAAAAAAGCTCCGGTTGGCCCGAGCGTGGCTGATGAAGATCGCCACGGATTCCTCAATCAGCTTGTCCGCCTGCAGCACATTGGCCCGGGCCTCACGCATCATCCGGCGCAATACCAGTCCCAGCTCATCCACCAGCTGCAAGCCCAGGTCATCCATATTGCGGAAATGGCGATAGAACGAGGTTGGCACCACCCCAGCCTGTCGCGTTACTTCCCGGATGCCAAGACTGGCAAAATGCCGTCCCTTCCCCACCAGTGTTAACGCCGCATTCATCAATTTCTCGCGGGTTTCACCGGGCTTTCTTCGCTGTTTTTCCGCCATCGCCTGCCCGTACTGCCTACCGTTGATCAATGGTTAACAAGTGTACACACCCGGAAAAATAAAAGTACAGAATGTTTGTCATTTTACGCCAATGCACAAGTACCCATTGTCTCCTCCAATATCCCTGTGTACATTCGTACACATAAGTGTACAAATGTGCACAAAGATCAGGATATTCACGGGAGACAACCACCATGCTAGCGAAACAGACTCAGAGCGGAGCGCTGCATTGGCTTGGCAGGCAGCTATTCAACCGGGATGACCCGGCTGCATTTTTCGATCCTCTGCTTGAGCGCATCAATCCGATGTGGGTACAAGAGTACACACCGGCACGAGTGGAACAGATCATCCAGGAAACCCCGGACACCAAAACCCTGGTACTGAAGCCGTCCCGTAGGTGGTCCGGATTCAGGGCCGGTCAGCATGTAAACATCTGTGTTGATGTGGGTGGCATCCGGCGTAACCGCACTTTCAGTCTTTCGAGCTCCCCGATTCTCTGGCAGGAACAGGGACGGGTGACGCTCACCATCAAACGTCTACCGGGTGGTCGGGTGACTAAATGGATACATGATGCACTCCAGACCGGCACCGTGATCGGAATGGGCGAGGCCTTCGGTGATTTTCTTGTTCCCGAGCCGGCCCAACCATTGCTCTTCATTACCGGAGGCAGCGGGATCACGCCGGTTTTGAGCCAGCTTGAAACCATGGCTGCCACCGACTACCGGGCACCCGTGACGCTGCTTTACTTCGTTCGAACCGGAGACGACGTCATCGCCAGGGAAAAACTTCAGGCCCTGTCAGCTCGCTACAGTGCGCTGACCCTGAACATCATCGCAACCCATGAAACAGAGGCACCCCGTTACCTGTGCGACGAGGATCTTGATGCCATACCCGGAATCAAGGCGCGGCAGGCCTTCCTTTGCGGTCCGACAGGGCTGATGGACCTGGCCCGGAATCTTCTGCATCAGCGGGGCATTACCGACACAGACATTCACAGCACTTTCTTTTCGGTGCCACAGGCCGACCTGGGCAACGAGGCACTGGGCGGGCAAGTCCGGTTTGCCGAAAGCAAGCAGGACATAGCGTCCGAGGGCGATGCCACCTTGCTGGACATTGCCGAAGCCGCCGGCCTGTCACCGCGCAATGGCTGCCGTATGGGCATCTGCCACCAGTGCAGCTGCCGAAAAACCGCCGGCACCGTGGTCAATCGCCTGACCGGTCAAACGTCCGGCCCGGGTGAGGAAAACATTCAGATTTGCATTTCGGTGCCCAAGGGCCCGGTCTCCATCGACATCTAAGATCCGACATCCAATTACATCGCGGAGTCTGAAATCTCCGCAAGGAGCACCACCATGAAACAGATGACCGAAGCACAGCTCTCGGAACTCGAACAGGATCTCAACGCCATTCGGGATGAGGTTATCGCCGATCTCGGCGAGCGAGATGCCCATTACATCCGCCGGATGGTACGCCTGCATCGAATGCTCGAAGCCGGTGGCCGGGTGATGATGCCGTTTGGCTTCATTCCGCCGGTCTTCGTCGCGGCAACGGCAACCCTGGGCATTGCCAAGATTCTGGAGAACATGGAGATCGGCCACAACGTGATGCATGGCCAGTACGACTGGATGAACGACCCAAGCCTGCATTCTCAAACCTACGAGTGGGACACCGTCTGCACCGGTGATTCCTGGCGCCGTACCCATAATTATGAGCACCACACCTACACCAATATCATCGGCAAAGATCGGGATTACGGGTACGCGGTTCTGCGGCTAAGCGATGATGAACCCTGGAGGCCGCGGCATTCCCTGCAGTTCATCAACTACATTCTGCTCAGCGTGTTCTTCCAGTGGGGTGTGGGACTGCACGAACTGGAAACAGAGAAGCTTCAGCGCAGGGAGATCAGCTTACGCGAAAAGCTGCCGTTCCTGAAAGAGTTTGCCCGCAAGGGCGGCCGGCAGGCGTTCAAGGACTATGTGTTCTTCCCATTGGTCACCTTCCCGGTGGCGCCCATCGTTCTGGCCGGCAACGTGGGCGCAAACCTGATACGCAACCTCTGGTCGTCAACGGTGATTTTCTGCGGCCACTTTACCCAGGACGCCGAAACCTTCAGCGAGGAAGAATGCGAAGGTGAGAGCAAGGGCCACTGGTACCGGCGCCAGCTAACCGGCTCCTCAAACTTTACCGGCAGCCGCTGGCTGCATATCCTGAGCGGACACCTGAGCTACCAGGTAGAACACCATGTGTTCCCCGACCTGCCCGCACACCGCTACCCGGAAATCTCCGGAAGAGTACAGGCGGTCTGTCAGAAGCATGGCATTCACTACAACACCGGCAGCTTCGCCCGGCAGTACGGCACAGTATTGAAGCGGGTTCTCCGGCACTCCCTGCCCGAGCGTCTTGGAGGAGGCTCCGCCACTACGGCATAACGGGCTCAAAGGTTCCGGAATGCAGGTTGCCGGGCGCATGGACCGTCACCCGGTTCCGGCCAGCCTGCTTGGAGGCATAGAGGGCCCCGTCTGCCGCCGAAATCAGCTCGCACGGCTCCACGGAAGCACCACCGGGAGCCGTCGCCACGCCGAGACTGACGGTTACCGGAACCGGCTGCCCTTCCCATTCAAATCGCAGATCACGCTCAACCGTCGCACGAACCTTTTCCGCCAGTGTCCTGGCTCCGATGGCATCGGTATAGGGCAGGATAATGGCAAACTCTTCTCCGCCATAACGCGCGACAATGTCGGTTTCCCGGCGGACAACCACTGCCAGGGTATCAGCAAGGCGCTGCAGGCACGCATCCCCAGCCTGGTGCCCCAGATTGTCGTTAAACGATTTGAAGTGATCCACGTCGATCATAATCAGTGCCATCGGACCCTGACGCCGGCAGCGGGCCGCTTCTTCCGCCAGGCGGGCATCGAAATAGCGACGGTTGAATACCCCGGTTAACCCGTCCGTTGAACTCAGGGCTTCCAGCTGCCGGTTGGCGGCCTCCAGCTCTGATGTTCGCGCGGCAACCCGGGACTCCAGCTTTTCGTTCATTTCCTGCTGGATCTGCTGGTTCTTGAGCGACATGTGCCTCAAGCGGTCAGCCAGGGCAATGGACAGCAGAATGACTTCGAAAGCGGAGCCAATCTGGATACCGAACTCGGTGACAAAGTTGGCGGGTACGATGGCAAACGTCTTGAGCGTGTAAAGAAGCATCCCGGACAACAACGCGGTCCAGGCCACCATGAAATATCGGGCCGGCCGGAACCTGCGATACAGGCAAATTCCACCTGCAAGGATGACAAACCCCACCGATACCGCTGCCATAAAGGTGTTCACTCGAATGACCGGGCCGTACGCGGGCCAGAACAAGGCCGCCGCGCCAGCTATCACAAAGAAGGCCATCAGCGAGAGAAACACCTTCTCAAGCCTGGGAGCATTATCCCTGAGTGCCAGGAACGAGCGCGAAAACCCGAGAACACAGAACATGCCAGCGGCGATCAGGAACGCCACTGCGCGATTGTTCCACCAGGGCGACTCCGGCCAGAGGTGCTCGAATGCCAGACCATTCAGGGTGAACTGGAGCAAGCCATAGGACAGGATATAGGACACGTACCACAGGTAGTTGGTGTCCCGGAACGACACGAAGATCAGAAAATTGAAGATCGCCATGCAAACCAGGAGTCCATAATAGAGCCCCAGCAGGAACCGCTCCTGGTGATCCGCCGAACTGAAGTCATCCGAGTGCCACAGCAGGGTCCGCATCTGCACAGCCCCGGAGGTCCTGACCCGGAAAAACAGATCGACGCTCTGACCGGTCGGCAGCTTCAGGAGAAAATTGATATTGTGGTGGTCCTTGGGACGCTGCCGAAAGGGAATCGCGTCTCCCGCTATCTGGCGACTAATGCTCCCGTCCGCCAGGACGAAGAAAACTTCCATTTCATCAATGATCGGATACAGGCCTTCAATCACCCATCGGTCATTCGGGCTGGAGTTGTTCACTACGCGGGTGTGGAACCAGTAGGTCGAATCGGTAAAGCCGAAGTTATACGCTTCATCCGGAATGCCATCGGATGCAATTTTCGGCCAGCGCCGGACTATCTGGACGATGTTCAGGCTGGAGGAAGGATCTTCGTAGTAGGTTAAATGCCGGGATATATCGAGCCTCGCGCTGTCCTCGTCCAACACAACGGGAAAAGTGTCCGGTATTCCGGTTGCAGACGAGCCTGCCGAACACAGCGCCAGCAACACCAGCAAAGCGATATGAATCAAACCGGCCCCAATAACTTTGTTGTTATTTATGAATCAGGATCAATGTTATCGGACCCGCGGATTCATCGGCAGTTTTAAATGGATTTGATTCGTAAGTTTCTGTATCGCCCCATCAGGCGATCTGGAGCAGTCTCAGTAACTGGGGCCTGTGCTGGTCCTGAATAATATCGGCCAGGGTATATTTATCGAGCGCTTCCAGAAACGCTTGCAGTGCCTCCCCGAACATGGATTTCAAGCCACACACAGGGGTTATCTTGCAGGCATTTTTCGACGAAAAGCACTCCACAATGCTCAGGTCCTGCTCGGTTTCCCGAACCAGAATGCCAATATTGATATCCGACGGCGTCATATGAAGACGCATGCCGCCTTTCTTGCCCCGAACCGTTTCGATGTATCCCTTTTTGTTCAGCTGGTGAACCACCTTCATGAGATGGTTTTTGGAGATATCATAGCTGTCGGCAATTTCCTGAATGGTTGCCAGGCGATCACCCTGCACTGCGAGATAAATCAGAACGCGAAGTGAATAATCGGTGTAACGGGTGATATGCATTCAGTACTCCAGTTTCTAATACAGTCGGTCAGTATGATGGACGCGTCACCAGGTAATACGCGGTGCCGCAAAGAAATACGCCTGCTGTCGCCACCAGCACACCCGGCGTCCCCAGAAGAAACAGTAGCCCCCAACTGAAGGCCATCATGCTGCAGGCCAGCACCTTGGCCCGCACCGGAATCGCTCTGCGGGTGCGCCACTGATCAATAGCAGGACCAAACCTGGGATGGCCCTCAAGCCATTGGGCAAAAGCTGGCGAGCCCCTGCTGGCAAAAAAGGCAGCCAGCAGAACAAATGGCGTTGTTGGCAACAGTGGCAAAACCACTCCCACTGCAGCCAGCATCATTGATGTATACGCAAGAATACGAAATCCGGTTTTGCCAATACGATCGCCCATCACGGGGTTCTCACCAAGGTTCATATCTGCATCTATTCTACCGGGATTCAATGAACAGGTCTGCCCAAACGGCTGAGAAATACCAGCCTGGCAACGTAAGCAACCTTGATACCCACAGCGAATAGCAGAGTTCCAACGTGCGCCAGAATCTGAACGGCCATGGAAAAGTACTGCGCCAGCGGGTAAGCCACTAATATCGTCAGCACCAGCCCCAGCAGTGACCAGACTATCGCGCTGTTCGCCCTGAATAACATATTTTCCATTTGAAACCTCCTGCATACATCTTTAATATATCTTTTATAGACTCCTTTTCTTGGAATTTCAACCCTGACACACCCAACCTATAAGGCATTAAACACAAATCAGACCGAAGATGAGCAAGACCAGGTCATCTAACATCTATTTTTTGTACATCTAAAGGAGAAATGCAATGTCCCCACAAACCTGGCTTGAAAAAGCCTCAGAGGAAGAACTGATTGAACACATTCTCAACCGCTATCACGACACCCACCGGGACCAGCTACCCGAATTGATTCGGCTGGCCCAGAGAGTCGAACGAGTGCATGGCAGTCATCCTGAATGTCCTTCTGGCCTCAGCGCTCACCTTGAAACGATGCAGGCAGAGCTCGAAAGCCATATGGCCAAGGAGGAGCAGATTCTGTTTCCAATGATTGTGCGGGGAATTTCCGGCATGGCCCGGGGCCCTATCTCGGTGATGCGCGCTGAGCATGAGGATCACGGTAGCGCCCTTGCCCGGCTTGACACCTACACCAACCACCTGGATCTGCCGGAGGATGCCTGTAATACCTGGCGGAAGCTCTATGAACAGATTGCCACTTTCCGGGAAGACCTGAATGCACATATCGCCCTGGAAAACAGCGTTCTGTTTACGCGGATAGACGGCCTGACCACTTAGTGTCATGCCTGGATCATTCACTTACCTCCCGAGGGGTATCGGAATAATTGATCCAATCTGCAATACTTGGCCTATACTCAGATCAAAAAACAAGCGGTAACAGGATCAACCCGATGCTCCAGAGCAAGCTGACAGACCGTTTTGGCCGTACCGTCAACTATGTGCGGCTGTCCGTCACTGATCGCTGCGATTTCCGCTGCGTGTACTGCATGGCGGAGGACATGACGTTCCTGCCTCGTCAGCAGGTTCTAACTCTGGAAGAGATTGCCCGGGTTGCCCGCAACTTCGTTTCGCTGGGTACCGAAAAAATCCGTCTGACGGGCGGTGAGCCGCTGGTACGCAAGGACATCCTGGAACTGGTCAAGGAAATCGGCACCTACGGGTTGCGTGATTTTGCCATGACCACCAACGGCAGTAAGTTGACCACCATGGCCGAGCCCCTGCGCAAGGCCGGAATGCACCGGCTGAACATCAGCCTCGATTCTCTGGATGCCGAAAAATTCCGCAACATCACTCGCACAGGCAACCTCGGCCAGGTGCTGGATGGTATTGATGCCGCCCGCGAGGCCGGCTTCCGTGGCATCAAACTCAATACCGTGGTCATGAAGGGCCGCAACGATGAAGAGATCCCGGAGCTGATTGAATTCGCCAGAAAGAAACGGGTCGATATCAGTTTCATTGAGGAAATGCCACTGGGTGAAATTTCTGAACATGACCGGGGCCTTGCACTGTGCACCAGCGAAGAAGTGCGGAATATCATCCGCCAGCACCACGAACTGGTGCCCGCCACTGAAGATTCCGGTGGTCCGGCGCGCTACTATCGCATGCCGGACAGTGCCACGAAGGTGGGCTTCATCTCACCCCACTCCCATAATTTCTGCTCGACCTGTAACCGTGTAAGAGTGACCGTTGAGGGGCGGCTTCTGCTGTGCCTGGGCAATGAACACTCGGTGGATCTGCGCCGGGTTCTTCGCGGCAATCCGGTGACGGATGACAAACTGCGCCAGACCATTATCAACGCCATGGACCTGAAGCCGGAGCGCCATCACTTCTCCGCCAATGGGGATGTGCAGATCCTGCGGTTCATGAATATGACCGGCGGCTGATGATACTCACGCGTTGATCCCACCGTGTTCCTGACACTGCCCCAACTTGTATTATTCGGCGTCATTTCGCAGTTCCTGTTTCTGATTCTGCTATGTATTGCGCCTTCGAAAACCCGACGCCTACCGCGGCTGCTCCTGGCACTCATGCTTGCAGGCTTGGTCGGCACCCTGCTCGAGGTTTTCCTACATACAACCGGCCTTGCCTTCAGTTATCCGGACACTGCCTTTACGGGAACCATCCTCGGAATGCTCCAGCCCGGGGCCATTTTTGTGTACGCCCAGTCGGTTATGTATCGCGATTTCCGATTGAGGCTGCGGCATCTGGCCCACCTTCTCCCTGTTCTCGGAGCCATTGTGGTGTTCACTCTGGGTTACTACAGCCTTCCCGCGAAAGCCCAGGCCAAAATGCTGTCAGACAGTCACTACCCCGGCGTCATGGACTCTGTTGTCCTAGCAATTGTCCTTCACGGCATCGTACTCGGGTATTTGGTAGCGACACTCAAGAAAATCTCGCGCTTTGGCGTCGAACTGAGGAATATTTTCTCGGATCTCGGCAACAAGGAGCTGAGCTGGCTCCGGAATTTGCTTCTAGCCTACGGGACGGCCTGGTCACTCAGTCTTGTCTACTGCCTGCTCGCCCATGTGATGCGGGTACCTGGCATCCATCAGTCGCTAACCATTGCCACGACGATGGTCAGCGTTGTCGTCCTGCTACCAATGTCGGTGCTGGCATTCAGGCAACCCACTCTATTTGCGGGTATTGCCCCGACCTTGCTGGATACCAAAGCATCCTCTGGCGCCAACGCCAAAGACCGATCCCCGGAGCCACTAACCAGCCGAATACAGCAAGTGATGGAGCAACACCAACCCTATCTACACTCGAACCTCACTGTGGACCGACTGGCTCGTCTGTCGGACGTGGCGCCCCGGGAGCTGTCCCAATTCCTGAACCAACAGATGGGCAAGAACTTTTACGAGTTCGTGAACAGTTATCGGATCGAGCATGCCCGACGGCGACTTGCAGATCCGGCAGAGACAACGACCATCACCGATATCATGTACGAATCCGGATTCAATTCTAAGTCAGTCTTTAACACACTTTTCCGTAAAACAACCGGCAAGACACCTTCACAGTATCGCCGCTCTTTCGCTAACAACGGCTAGTCGCCGTTCGGCGACGCATTCGAACGTTCGGATTCCTGTATCCGAACGCCAAGGCTCCTCCTTTCGGACAAAGTGGATTTGCAACCGGCGGCTTCGGGACTTTTCCCGGGGCGCCAAAGAAATCCTGACAATACCGAGAGGTTCACCATGAAATCATTCCGCAAAACCCAACGAATTGCCACGCTTGCCCTGATCAGCGGAACACTGCTCTGGAGTTCCGCCAGCTTTGCTCATTGCGACTCAATGGACGGCCCTGTTATCGGAGACGCCCGGACAGCTTTAAACGAACAGTCCCTGAAACCGGTTCTTAAGTGGATCGGCCCCGCCGATGAAAAAGATCTGGCAGCCGCCTTCAACGATACCCTGGAAGTCCGAAAGGGAAACCCACGGGCCCGAGAACTGGCTGACAAGTATTTCTTCGAGACACTGGTGCGACTGCACCGGGCCACTGAAGGTGCACCCTACACAGGGTTAAAGCCGGCTGGCAGCGCGTCCGCCGCAGCCAAGGCCGCTGACAAGGCCCTGGCTGAAGGCAATGTGGACGTCCTGGCACGGAAACTGGGAGAAAAGGTCACCGGCTTTGTCACAAAACAGTTCCACGAAACCATGCAAGGCGTCAACGCCGAGTCAGTTTCGGATGGACGCCAATTCGTCGACAACTACGTTCGTTATGTCCACTCGATTGAGGAGATCCACAACATCGTCGCGGGCGCTCACGACGAACACTGAATCCCGTCCCGGGGTTGGACGCCATTTTCGAAATCAGTGATCTGTGGAGTGCGCAGCCTGTGAACCCTCCGGCTCATTCATCTCGTGCACTCCACTCATCCCGCTCATTCCACCCATTGGGTCACCTGTATTCAGGTGATCCAGGGTGATTTCGCTGTATTTCAGAACCTGTCCGCCATATTCCTTCATGAACTCATGGGCAGAGCTTTCGGTGGCGAATGAGGCCAGTGTTGGGCCCATGGCACCGGTTCGATTGGAGCCGACTACGTAGAATGCTGCCCTGGCGTCGATCAGGGCGGTGTCGTCCGGGCTTTGCCAGCCGGTCTGGGCCATGTCGTGGACGTAGAGGGTGTGGTCGCGGTGGATGTTTTCCGGCTGTAGCATCCAGGCGAACATGTCCCTGGTGGAGCAGAACTTGCGGACCTGCTGGTCTTTTTCGGTGATGGCCTGGCCTTTGGGGCCGGGAAAGCCCTCGATGATCATGCCGCAGACATGGCATTCGTCACCGCTATCAAAATGCACCGGGGCGGGTTTGGCGGTCGTTTGTTCTTCATTTTCCGAGCAGGCCGTCAGTGTAAGGACTGCCAGGGCGGCGAGGAACCAGTTCAGTTTAATTGTTTTCATCGGGACAACTCCATTCAGATACGACGATTTCGGAAAAGTAACAGGGCCCCCGCCAGCGGGATGGCACACCAGAGCACGAGGCCAACCCAGAGACCTAAGGCACCGAAAGGCAGGTCGGCGCCGAGGCTGAGGACGCCGCTGAGTTGCGCTGCGCCATCGAAGGCCACAATGTTGAGCAGACGGTAGATGTCGGTGGGGTTGAGCATCAGCAGCCAGGGCAGCACCTCGGCGCTGAATTTTCCCTCGCTCGCTACGAGGGTGCCGAGCAGCATGAGGTCGAAAATCAGTACAAAGAAGAACCAGATGGCCAGGGCCAGGCCGGCGGCGATAGGTTTTTCACTGACCCTTACGCTGATCACGTAGGCAAGTGCAATAAAGCCCCAGCCCAGCAGGATGGTGGAGACAATAAAGCGAATCATGGCGACCGCCAGACTGGTAATGGCCACGTCCTCAACCAGCAGGGCGATGGCCACACCCGCAACGCCGAAGCCAATCAGGGTGGCGAAGGCGAGGGTCAGGCCGTGGCCCAGGAACTTGCCGAGCAGTAGTTGACTGCGGCTGAGTGGATAGGTCATCAGCAGCAGCAGGGTACCGCCCTCTTCTTCCCCAACGATGGCGTCGTATGCCAGTAACAGTGCGATCAGGGGAATCAGAAAGATTCCCAGACTGGCAAGGCTGGCCATGGTGGCAGGCGTCGAGGCATAGCCCACCTGGCCGGAAGCGGCGGCGCCAAACCAGGCAATACCCAGGGCCAGGGTGGCAAAGACCAGCGAAATGGCCATCAGCCAACGGTTTCGCAGGCTGTCGCTAAGTTCTTTACGGGCAATGGTCCAGATGCTGTTCATTGGTTGCCTCCGCGATGAGCCAGGCCGCCCGAGCCGATGAAATGCACGTAAATATCTTCCAGGCTAGGCTGGTGGATGCTGATATCCGCCACCTCGCCCGATGCTATCACCGCTTTCAGAAAGGCCATTTTCTCCCTGGGTTGTACGTCCACCCGCAGGCGTCCGTTATCGGCCTTGATCATCAGCCCGCTATTGGTGGACGCTTTATCAATGACCCTCTCCAGCGCAGAAATACTGTTGGCGGGGTCCAGCGACAGGGTCACCGGCATATTGGCCTGGCGCCTCAGCGCTGCCAGATCTCCGACCGCTTGCAAGGAACCTTCCGTGAGAATGGCAGCGCGGTCGATGTAAGGCTCGACACCGGGCAGAACATGGGAACACAACACAATGCCCGTGCCCTCATCCCGCAGTTCACGGAGTAGCCGATACAGGTCGGCTGTGGCGACCGGATCCAGACCCACAGTAGGCTCATCCAACATCAGCAGCTTCGGCTTGCCCAACAATGCCTGGGCCAGGCCCAGACGCTGGCGCATGCCTTTCGAGTATGTCTTGGTCCGGGCATCCATGGCATCGTCCAGGCCCACCTGATTGAGCAACTCAGGCACCTGCCGCAGCGAAGCCCCCTTCAGCCGCGCAAAATGACTCAGGATTTCCCGGCCGGTCAGCTGCGGGTAGAACATCACATTCTCCGGCAGGTAACCGATGTGCTGGGTAACCTGAGGATCTCCGGCGTGGCCACCGAGCACCGACACTCTGCCCTGGGTGGGCTGCATCAGCCCCAAAATCAGCTTGATGGATGTGGTCTTGCCCGCCCCGTTGTGCCCGAACAGCCCAAGAATTTCACCCGGCTCCAGGCGTAGATCAATCCCTTGCAGTACCGGGCTCTTGTCGTACCGGTAACTCACATTCTCAAGACGAAAACAGCTCATCGGATCTCCGGTTTCAGATCGGAAGGAAATCGCATCAACGGGTAGGAATCGGCAACCCCGGCGCCCTTGACCACCGGGAAGGCATCCTGCACCCAGCGCAGGGTATCCACCGCCGGACTGAACATCAGGATCTTCGCCTCCGGATATTTCCAAAGCAGCCGGTCGACATTGTCATTTGGCTCATAGGGCACATCCCCAACCCCGTCCTGGTTGCGGTCCCAGCCCAGGTAGTCACTCCAGTAATTCCCCCGACCGTCTTTCGACCACTCCTGGGTGCGTGTGGCCACATACTTCACCTGCCTCTGGTTGTTCACAAACGCATTTCCGGATACCTCGTTATCCTCGGAACCAGCAGTCAGATGAATCCCGATGTTACTATCCGCAAACAGGTTACCCTCAAAGACGTTGTACAGTGAGTTATAGATAAACACCGCCTTGCCCTCGGCGCCATCGATCACCACCCCACCGGTCCGGCCCTGGGAAACGCCGGTCACCACATTGCCCCGCAGCTCCGACTGAGTAATGAAGTTCATCAGAATCCCGTAATTCTCATCATTCACCGACCGGTTATTGATCACCTTCAGGCGCTTACTCTGCATCAGCGCATAACCCGTCCGCGTACCCCGGGTGACATTGTTCTCCAGCAGGTTATTCATCGAATACATGTAGTGGATGCCATAACGCAGATCCGACATCTCATTGCCCCGGATCGTATTGTTATTCGCCGTCTCGATATAAATCGCATCCCGGGTCTGACTGATATCATTGCCTTCAATCAGCGCCCCGGTGGTATTGAACAGATGAATCCCGTTGCCCCGGTCATTCGGACGCATGCTGGCATCGCCGCGAATTGTATTATTGCGAACCGTCACATCCGGCGTCGCATCCAGCCAGACCCCGAACGCCGGCCCCTGCAGGCGGTTATCCGCAACCACCGCCCCCCGGGCCTCCCGGGCCACAAAAATCCCCGCATCCAGCTCATTCAGATTCCTGCCCCAGTTGCGCACCGCACAACCAGACAGCGTCACCTGCTCGGCGACAATATCCACCGCATTGCCCCGCCCGCCGGCGTCAATCACCGTGTCCGGATGGCAAGACACCATCACCCCGGGCACCCGAAGGGCCAGGGACGAAACTTGCTCAGGAGGAAGCTCAAAGGCCACGCCCGGTTCCAGGGCATCAAGCCGATCTTGCAGGTCCGCGTTCGCGGTCAGCGATAACAGAGCGACTGTCAGGGCCACCCCATAACGCAAAAGTGAATACATCAATGTCTCTCTAGAAAACGAAAAGTTGCAGAGGACTGCACTCAGGCTTGGCAAGCCAAGAGTGAAGCCCTTTCCAAAACTGTGCGGAGCCATGGATGGCGGAGCCCAAGCACCCCAGGGATGGGCCGTCAGGAGCGTGTTTTGGAAAGGGCTTCTCTCTTGGTTTGCTTCTCCGAAGTCGGTGAACGGAATGCCGGGACCCACTACTCATGGGTCCCGGCGAAAGAGAGACCTATCAGGCCTTCTCGACAAGCATACGCCCACGCATCTCCATATGCAGCGCATGACAGAACCAGTTGCAGTAGTACCAGTGAACCCCCGGCTTATCCGCCACAAAAGTCACCGAAGACGTCTGCTGCGGGCTGATCTCCATGCTGACACCATGGTTTACCATACAGAAACCGTGCGTCACGTCCTCAATCGTGTCCTGGTTCGACACATACACTGTCACCTCATCACCCTGCTTCACCTTGAACTCGGTCATCCCGTACATCGGCGCCACAGATGTCATATAGACTCGCACCTTGTTGCCGTCGCGGATAACCTTGTTGTCGGTTTCGAGGGTAATGCCGTCCTTCTTCGCCTGCTCAACGGCCGACGCAAAGTAAGGATCGTCGCGATCATAGATCTTCTTGGTCTTGATCTGATCACGACGCACCAGAATGCAGTCATGGGGCTCCGCGAAAGTCGGACCATCATGCACCAGCTTCATTTCCTCACCGGAAATATCGATCAACTGGTCATTTTCCGGATGCAGCGGCCCTACCGGCAGGAAACGGTCCTTGGAAAACTTCGACAGCACCACCAGCCACTTGCCATCTGCGTCCCGGGACTCGGTCAGCGATGCGTGGTTGTGGCCCGGCTGATAGTGAACATCCAGCTTCTGACGGATGTAGTTCACATCTTCGCCGTTGTAGTGCTTGATGGCATCGGCAACGTTCCACTTCACCACCTGACTGTCGATAAACAGCGTGGTGTAGGCATTGCCACGGCCATCGTAAGTGGTGTGCAGGGGCCCGAGGCCCAGCTCAGGCTCAGCAACAACCACATCACGCCCATCTTTCAGGTTGCCGGCAAACAGATCATCCAGCTTGTCGATGGCGATCACAGTACAGGTCGGGGACAACTTGCCGTTGGCAATAAAGTACTTGCCATCAGGTGAGGTGTTCAGACCGTGCGGGTTCTTCGGAACCGGAATGTAGCGGGTCAGCTCAGAGCCTTCACGACCATCCAGAACCGGCACCTTGGAATCGCCCAGAGTCTTGAAGTTCCCGTTCTTGACGGCCTGCTCAATGCGCTCGATATTGAACACCACTGCCCAGTCGCGATCGTTGCGCATGGTGCCGGCCAGGTCGAGGGCCTTCTCGGAGTTGTAGCAGGTTGAGCAGGCATACTTGCCGGTGTAGTCGGCATCGGTGTTATCCAGGTTACCATCCACGATGACCTGGAAGGCCACTTCCATGGTCTCCGCGTCCACCGCGTTAAACATGGTGAAGCTGTTCTCCAGACTGGTATCGGTGCCATCATTCGGGTGCGGTATCACGTACTCCGCGTTGCAGAAGACATACTTGGTCTTCGGCACCTTCTGCAGACGCAGGCCATGAATGGCCTGAACGTTGGGAATCGTGGTGATCTTGTCACACTTCATGATGTCCAGGCGGATCCGGGCCACCCGGGTGTTGGCCTTGTCATTAATGAACAGATACTTGCCATCGTACCGGCCATCCGTCATGGAGATGTGCGGGTGGTGGGAGTCGCCGTTCAGGAAAGTGTTGTCATGGCCCAACACGTCCTTGCTTTCATTGGTAATACCCCAGCCCGTGGCGGAGTCAACATTGAAAACAGGAATACGCATGAGTTCACGCATGGATGGGACACCGTATACGCGAACCTCGCCAGAGTGGCCGCCACTCCAGAAACCATAGTATTCATCCAGCTCGCCCGGATGCACAGTGAAATTATTGCGGGCTTCTTCGGCGGCGGCCGCGAACGATTCCCGGGACATCACTGCTGCACCAAGACCGGTTGCCCCGGCAACGCCGGCCATGGCCGCTGCGCCCATGAACCGGCGACGGCTCAGGTCAGTTGCCGGTACCGCTGGCGTATCCTTGGTCAAATCATCTCGTTTTTTCATAGCATCCAACTCCGTTATTGGTAATGGCGGTTTTGCTTCTCATACTTTCTATTTTTTTTGGAACTACTCAGGTCACCTGAACCACGGGAATTTCTTCCGGGTGGCCAGGCGCGTTATGGCCACGACGCTTGCCCCGGCGCTTCACGATCAGCGGCGGGCACTTGTGGTCATCAAAATAGGTCATCTGGCAATCCAGGCAGTAATGGCATTCCATGTAATTGATGTGCCCATCCGGGTGAATGGCCTGAACTTCACACTCGTGGTCACAGAGCCTGCAGGGGTTGCCGCACTCTTTTCGACGCTTGAGCCAATCAAACACCCGCAGCTTGGTAGGCAGAGCCAGTGCTGCGCCCAGGGGGCACAGATACCGGCAGAACACCTTGCGGGTGAATAGATTGACCACCAGCAACAGGACGGCGTAGGTGACAAAGGGCCAGCTGCGGTCAAACTTGAGGGTAATCGCCGTTTTGAAGGGTTCTACCTCGGCCAGGCGCTCAGCGGTCGCCATGGAGTCCAGCGACACCCCGAACAACACCAGCAGAATAATGTACTTGATAGCCCACAACCGCTCGTGCACGGCAAACGGAACGGTGTACTGGGGCACCTTGAACTTGCGGGCAATTTCGTTCAGCAACTCCTGCAGGGCGCCGAACGGACACAGCCAGCCACAGTATACCGCCCGCCCCCACAGCAGGATGATGCCGGCCACCACGGCCCAGAGTATGAAAATCACCGGGTCGATCAGGAAGGTTTTCCAGCTGAAGCCGCTGATCAGGCTGTTTACGAACGTCAGCACGTTCACAATGGAGAGTTGGCCCAGGGCGTACCAGCCAATAAAGAAAAGGGTGTAAGTCAGGAAGGCGTGGCGGATCCAGCGCATCATCTTCGGCTTCTTGACCAGCCAGTCCTGGAAAAACAGGATGAACAGCAGCACGCCGATTCCAATGCCCAGCACCACAATCTGGAACTCACGCTGGTACCACATCTGTACCCACATGGGTTGATCCGCCAGCATATCCTCTTCTGTCATTACCGGTTCGGGGCGAGTGTAGTACTGATCCGGTAGCTGGTAAGTGAGCGGGAATACCTGGAACTCGCTGTCCAGCGGGCCGGTCTGGCGCTTGACCGTGAGCTCCAGGGTCCATTCAGAGCCCGGATCAAATTTATATTGCTGCCGGATAATGAAGATCGCCATCTCTTTGAAGTCCGGCATACCCTCAGCGTAAACGTCGCTCAACCGGTAAAAATCAAGGTCACGGAAGTTGAAAGTATCACCGAACTGGCGGATCTGGATGCGGTCGAAGATGCCGCCACGAACATAACCGGAACCCTTGAACGAGTACTTGCCATTGGCCATCACGGCAATGGCATGTTCGCCCTCCTTGAGCTCCGAAGTCAGCCACTCGAACTGGCTTTCGCCCAGCAGGTTTCGGCCAATGGTTGGCACATCCAGGTAGGCGGCGTACAGATCAATCAGGGGCCTGCCGCGCTGTTTCTGCGGTGTTGTGTCGATCCCTTCCGCATCCGTGCCCTTGAAGGCGTCGTCCGCCTGGCCACGGGTCAGCTTCAGCCGGCGCACGGAACCTTCTCCGAGGAGTGTCTGCCAACTCTTGTCCTGGAAGCTGGTGGTCTGAATCTTCGCGGCCGGCGGGCGGGCATCGCTCAGGCTCTCAACCAGCCCCAGTTCGGCGCCAACACGGTGGGCCGATTTCATGATGACCTCATTCACCACCATCACGGTGACGGTAGCGCCCGACAGTCCATCCACGGCCACCTTATGCTCCGAAGTTGTACCGCCGACCGTAACCCGCTGGTCCGCCGCCAGCCCGACGTACTGGTCGGTAAATTCGTGGAGTTTACTCTCGGGAATACCGACAAGCAGAATCGGTTCGTGATGCTCGATAACACGGGTATTCACGATTTTCCCGTTCGTATCCAGAACCACTACGATATTAAGCGGCTTACCGGAATAAGCCGGGGTCTGGACGAAGTCGAGGCTCTGATAGGCGTAGCCTTTCAGCTCATCTTCGACATAGAGTTCCTGGATGGCGCGGTTGCCTTCCCTCGGGATCACAGCAGTGACCGACGGGAACGCCTTCTGGATCACCTGGCGGGCAGCTACTGGCTCGTATTTGCTCACAGGTGCTGCACTCAGCGAGGCAGCCATGATCGACATAAACACAAGAAAAGAAAACCGGAAAAAGGTGGTCACTGAAAGCTCCATAGCGACGACATGGCACTAATTTAGCGTAGCCGAATTTGAGCTTAGTCTGATTTGACCAAAATCAAATACCCCCTATTGGATAGGCTATGCTGAGGAATCGGGGGTTACGCGCGGTCAGCCCAGATTGACTGCGTTTCCCTGTGAATCGAGAGGGAGATAATTACTGACATGGCCCAGGCGAATGGACTCCACCATCATGGTCATGGGTTGCTGCGCTTCGTCGGTAGACGGCGCCATACCACCACGGCCGGACATGGCGGCGATAAACACCACATCCCAGGCCTGGCCAGTTGTCCTGGACTCTTCGACGAGGGCCTCGAAATCCGGCGCCTCACCGGGCGTCTTGTCAACGCAGATCACAGGCGTCAGGGCACCGCCTTCGCCCCGCTCAAAGGCCGCCTTTTCTTCAGGAGAGGCATCGTCGGGCAGCTCGGCCCGGCAGAACACGAATAACAAGCGCTGAGCCTCTTGTTGACTGCGGGAAGCCTGAATCAAATCACTGTAACTACTGATCATCTGGAAAATCCTTGCTGGTATCTAGCCGCTGCGATTTACGCCTGGCGGGCAATGAGCTGGCCGGACGAGGTGAGCCTGCGAACTTCTTCACACACTTCTTCCACAGCGTCATCGCCGTAGCTCTGTCCATAGTGTTTCTTGAAGCCGAACTCGTAGAGCCGGACGTGCTCCTCGGGTGCGACTCCGATATTCTCAAGGCAGGCCCGGGCGCAGTGGAGCGGGCAACCGTCAATGACCGTAATCGGGCGACCGGACCGGGCGGTTTTCACCAGTGAGGGCACCTTGCCGCCCACCCCGGAAATGCAAGACATTTCGAACTCACCGGCGTGGTCGAGCCGGACTGCCACGTTATTAGCCAACTGGGCAACATCGGAGCAGCCTGAGCATGAATAGATCAGGGGGCGTTGCTTTCTTGCTTTCACTTGTCCTCCTTCCCAAAACCCTGGAGGCTTGAATGTCGTCGCTTACTGGCTGATCTCAATAAGCCGCTGGGGGTCTGAAATGAACAGTCGGCTGCGGTTAACCCGCACCAGTCCGTTGGATTTCAGATCGGCCAGAATCCGGGAGAAGGTTTCCGGCTGCATGGCCAGTCTCGATGCCACCAGGCACTTGGGTAATGGCAGCTCTACTTCCCCGCCCTCTTTTGCGCCATTCGGCAGCAGGTCGATCAGGTACCGGATCAGCCGGTCACGGGCATTCTGGACAGTCATAATTTCCAGGTCGTGAAACCGGGAGACGGCCCGCTTGGCGTAATGCCGCAGGGCGGCCTGGGCGTACTTCGGATTACTCTCAATCAGGTCCTGGTAGGCTTTGACCGGAATCATCAGCACCTCGCTGGATTTCAGGGCTTCGGCGTAGCAGGCGTACCGGGGCGGATCGGCGTAGATCATCACTTCGGCAAAGCAGTCGCCGGGGGCGATGCTGTCGAGGGTGCGGTCTATCCCGGAGGAGTCGAGGCGGTAAAGGCGCAAGCGGCCGGAGGTCACGAAGAAGAAGTGGTGAGCCGGCATGTCCTGGCGATACAGCAGTTGGTGATGCCCGAGGCGGAGCCTGCGGGACTGCTGGATCAGGTGTTCCAGGTCTTTGCCACTGAGTTCGGAGAACAATGGATGGCTGCGCAGGGCCTTCAGGCTGTCTTCGTCGTTAAACGGTTTGTTCACAGCGACGAGAACGGGTTTGCTGTAGCGGGTTTCGGCCGTTTGTATGAGTGCCATAGATGTATCCCCTCTGCATATTCATGCATCCAAAATCATGTTTTACATAGTAGAAGGATAAGGGGTGAAAATCGCTCCCCCCATGGGGGTAGTCCGGGGGTTATTCGGGAGTAATTGATCTAACTCAATTATTGCGATTACTAACTAGTTTGACATTTTCCGGGAAACATAGAGCGCAGGCCGCCGGGTAGTACTGCTTTCCAAAACACGCTCCTTCGGCACGTCCATGTGACGCTTGAGCTCCGCCATCCATGGCTCCGCACAGTTTTGGAAAGCAGTGCTACCCGCCGACCTCCAAGCTGAAGAGTAGACGGCATTACTGCATCAGAGGCGAATCCGGCAGTTCGAGATCCACTCCTTCCACACCAGTTTCTGCTGCCAGAACCTGCAAATACTGGCGGAATGCCCTTCTGGTCACGCTCTCGCTCAGGTACTGGCGGATCTGGGGCTTGACGTGCTCGTACGGGAGTTGCTCGCCATCGATGCGCTGGTCGATTCGCACGATGTGCCAGCCGTAGCGGGTTTCGATCAGTTCCGGGTTGAGGCCTTCCTGCAGGGACAGGACAGGGCGTTCGAACTCTTCCACGGTCTGGCCTTTGCTGATCTGGCCGAGGCTGCCGCCCTGGTGGCGGGATTCGCAGGCGGAGTATTGTTTGGCCAGGTCTACGAAGCGGGCGCGGCCGTCGAGCAGGGATGACAGCAATTGGTGGCCGGCCTCTTCCTGGCGGATGCGTTCCTGGACGTCGTCTGGGGCAGCTGCGAGGAGGATGTGGCTGACGGCCATCAGGGTCGGGCTTCGGAAACGGGCCGGGTTGGCGGCGTAGAAGCGTTCGCAATCCTGCTCGGTGGGATCAGGAACGCTGAGTTCCAGTTCCAGCACGCGGGCGATGCGGTCTTCCTCATCAGCAATGTCGTCCAGATTCAGGCGGCTGGCCTGCTGCAGGAGGAGTTCGCGGATGACGAGGCTTTTGGCGGCTTCGTGCCAGGCTTCGGCGACCTCTTCGGCTGGGTGGTGTTGCATTTCTCGGGCAATGTCGTCTTCGCTGATGAGGGCTTCACCCACGGTGACCGGCGGGAACTGGTTTCTGGGCTTTTCGGCTTCGCCGACGGGGATGAGTTGCATAGGAATAACCTCAGTGAACATGGGGTCAGACGAAAGTTTTCATCTGACCCCGTTTTCATTTACATCAGGCGCGCTTGCGTACCACCTGGTACTTCCGTCCGAAGTACTCCACCGGCACGCTAAGCATGTGCACCAGGCGAGTGAACGGGAACAGCACGAAGATAGTCAGGCCCAGGAAGATATGGGTCTTGTAGATCCAGTGGACACCTACGAGGTAGTCTGCCACGCC
This sequence comes from Marinobacter sp., assembly GCF_048269445.1. Taxonomy (GTDB): domain Bacteria; phylum Pseudomonadota; class Gammaproteobacteria; order Pseudomonadales; family Oleiphilaceae; genus Marinobacter. Next base: position 95,014 of record NZ_JBLXIQ010000006.1, read on the forward strand.
GCCCTGCAGGGTGAAGATACCCTGGGCCCAGGCAGAAAACTTGAGCATGGTGCTACCATCCAGATGGCCCAGGGTGGGCAGGATGGTAAGCAGGCCGAGTGCCAGTTGGATCACCAGGATGACGATGATCATGTTGTCGGCAAAGGTGCTGCTGGCCTTCACACGGGGGTCGGTCAGCCGGCGCCAGGCCAGCATGCCACCACCGATGATGGCCATAACACCTGCGATGCCGCCAACCACGATGGCCATGACCTGTTTCTGGCCCGGGGTGATGATCCACTCGTAGGCCCAGTGCGGGGTGAGCAGGCCCACCAGGTGGCCAAAGAAGATCACCAGCACGCCGACATGGAATAGCACACTGGCCATCACCATGTTTTTCTTGCTCAGCATCTGGCTGGACTGGGCTCTCCAGGTGAACTGGCCCTGGTCATAGCGTGCCCAGGTACCGATAACCATTACGGCCAGGGCGATGTACGGGTAAATCCCGAAAATCAGTGTATTCAGATAGGACATCATTTCCGTTTCCTCCTGCGCCCTCAGGCGCGCCCTGCCTGACGGGGTGTTGCATCCGTCATCAGCTGATCACTCAGGTGAATGGTCTGGGTCTGTTCCAGTTCGCGGCGGCGCTGGCCTACCACGCCGCCGGTACTGCAGGAACTACCCTGATCGTCGACAAACTTCACCATTTCCTCTTCCCAGACTTTATCCAGGGCCTCCGGGGTGTCATCGCGCTCTTCCGAGGCCACGATCCGGGCCAGCTCCTGGCGATTGACCGTGCGCCCAGACAACACCAGCAACGAATCCATCACCACGTGATAGAAGCTCTCACGCTGGTAAAGGCGCTCGCCGAGCAGGCCCAGGATATGGTGGATATCCTCCAGCCAGTTGCGGATTTCATCCCATGGGCGGGTAGAGAGGTATTCCAGGAACAGCGGCAGGTAGTCCGGCAGTTCCTTGGCATCAATCTCCAGACCGTTGGTGCGGTACTGCTCCATCAGGTCCACCATGGCCTGGCCGCGGTCCCGCGATTCGCCGTGTACGTGTTCGAACAGCAGTAGTGACGTTGCCCGGCCCTTGTCGAACATGCCCACGTAGTTCTCCTGCATGTCCAGCAGGTCACCGTCGCACAGCATGTCCACGCAGCGGAGCAGTTGCTCCTTGTTCTGCAGGGGCAGCCGACTGTCCTCCAGAACCGCCGCTATCAGAGCGTCTTTGGAGGCCTGGAGTTCTTCCGTCGGGTACTCAAGAACCCGTGCCAGTACTTTTAAAAGTTGCATCTTGGCCTCCTTATTCCTGCAGCTGTTTCGGGTCAACCTGCTTCACGGTCGACAACTTCTGGACCATGCTGGTGGTCTGCTTGCGGCCACCGAACATGTTGAACTCGCTATCGCCGTTGCAGCCGTCGCCGAAGCTGAAGCCGCAGCCGTTACGCTCGCCGTGGGCGGTGGCGTCAGGAAAAGCTTCCTTCGCCAGTTCGCGGTGGCTGGTGGGGATCACGAAGCGGTCTTCGTAGTTGGCGATGGCCAGGTAGCGGTACATTTCGTCCGCCTGAGCCTTGGTCAGGCCTGCCTCCTCAAGGGCGCGCAGGTCTTCCTTGCCTTCCACAGTCTCAGCCCGCTTGTACAGACGCATGGCCATGATCCGCTTGAGAGCCCGGACGATGGGTTTCTCGTCGCCGGCGGTGAGCAGGTTGGCCAGGTACTTGACCGGGATCCGCAGGCTTTCGATCTTCGGCAGCACACCATCGAACTCGACCTTGCCGGCTTCCGCCGCAGACTGGATCGGGCTCAGGGGCGGCACGTACCAGACCATCGGCAGGGTGCGGTATTCCGGGTGCAGCGGCAGGGCCAGCTTCCAGTCCACCGCCATCTTATAAACTGGGCTGCGCTGGGCGGCTTCGATGACGTTCATCGGGATGCCGTCTTTCTTCGCCTGTTCGATCACTTCCGGGTCGAACGGGTCCAGGAAGATTTCCAACTGCTTTTCATAGAGCTCGTGCTCGCCCGGTGCGCTGGCCACTTCCTCGATGCGGTCTGCGTCGTACAGCAGCACGCCCAGGTAGCGAATCCGGCCGACACAGGTCTCGGAGCATACGGTCGGCATGCCGGCTTCAATCCGTGGGTAGCAGAAGATGCACTTCTCGGACTTGCCGGTTTTCCAGTTGAAGTAGATCTTCTTGTAGGGGCAGCCGGAGACACACATGCGCCAGCCACGGCACTTGTCCTGATCGATCAGGACAATGCCATCTTCCTCACGCTTGTAGATGGCGCCGCTCGGGCAGCTGGCGACACAGGCCGGATTCAGGCAGTGCTCGCACAGGCGCGGCAGGTACATCATGAAGGTGTTTTCGAACTGCCCGTAAATGTCCGCCTGGATCTGATCAAAGTTCTTGTCCTTACGACGCTTGGCAAACTCGGTACCCAGAATTTCTTCCCAGTTCGGACCCCACTCGATTTTCTGCATGCGCTTACCGGAGATCAGCGAGCGCGGCCGGGCGACCGGCTGGTGCTTGCTGTCGCCGGCGGTGTGCAAATGCTGGTAATCGAAATCGAACGGCTCGTAGTAGTCGTCGATCTCAGGCAGGTCCGGGTTGGCGAAGATGTTCGCCAATACCCGGAAGCGGCCACCGATCTTCGGCCGGATCTTGCCGGAGCTGTCGCGCATCCAGCCGCCCTTCCACTTGTCCTGGTTCTCCCACTCTTTCGGGTAGCCGATACCGGGTTTGGTCTCGACGTTGTTAAACCAGGCGTACTCCATGCCTTCGCGGCTGGTCCATACGTTTTTGCAGGTGACGGAACAGGTGTGGCAACCAATGCACTTGTCCAGGTTCAGTACCATGCCGACTTGGGAACGGATTTTCATTTTACAGCCTCCTGAACAGTGTCATTGCCTTCACCATCGAGCCAGTCGACGTTGTGCATCTTGCGCACCACCACGAATTCATCCCGGTTGGAGCCCACGGTGCCGTAGTAGTTGAACCCGTAAGAATACTGGGCGTAGCCACCGATCATGTGGGTCGGCTTCGGGCACACCCGGGTAACCGAGTTGTGGATACCGCCGCGGGTGCCGGTAATTTCCGAGCCCGGAATGTTCACGATCCGCTCCTGGGCGTGGTACATCATCACCATGCCGGGCATAACCCGCTGACTGACCACCGCCCGTGCCGCAATGGCACCGTTGGCGTTAAACAGCTCGATCCAGTCGTTGTCCTCGATTTCCATCTCTTTGGCGTCGTCTTCGCTCAACCAGACGATAGGGCCACCGCGAGACAGAGTCAGCATCAGCAGGTTGTCGCTGTAGGTGCTGTGGATGCCCCACTTCTGGTGCGGCGTAATCCAGTTCAGCGCTTTTTCGGGGTTACCGTTGCTGCGCTGGTTCAGCATGCTACTGACCGTCTTGGTGTTGATGGGTGGGCGGTAGACCAGCAGGCTCTCACCAAAGGCACGCATCCACTCATGATCCTGGTAGAACTGCTGACGACCGGTGAGGGTGCGCCAGGGGATCAGCTCATGAACGTTGGTGTAACCGGCGTTGTAGGACACGTGCTCATCTTCCAGCCCAGACCATGTGGGACTGGAGATGATCTTGCGCGGTTGCGCCACGACATCCCGGAAGCGGATTTTCTCCTCTTCCTTGTTCTTCGCCAGATGGGTGTGGTCAAGCCCTGTGAACTCGGACAGAGCCGCCCAGGCTTTTACCGCGACCTGGCCATTGGTTTCCGGCGCCAGGGTCAGGATCACTTCGGCCGCATCAATGGCGCTTTCGATCTTCGGACGGCCGGCGTTGGCACCCTCGATATGCTTGTAGTTCAGCTCGCCGAGGAACTTCACTTCCTTCTCGGTGTTCCAGTTGATGCCCTTGCCACCATTACCCAGCGTATCCAGCAGCGGCCCAAGGGAGGTAAAGCGAGCGTAGGTGTTCGGGTAGTCGCGCTCAACCGTGATGAAACTGGGCGCGGTCTTGCCCGGGATCAGATCGCATTCACCCCGCTTCCAGTCCTTCACATCGAACGGCTGACCCAACTCCGCCGGCGCGTCATGCAGCAGCGGCAGGGTAACGACGTCTTTCTCGACACCCAGATGGCCTTCGGTGGCCTTGGAGAACGCCTTGGCAATACCCTTGTAGATTTCCCAGTCACTGCGCGCTTCCCAGGCAGGATCCGTGGCGGCCGTGAGCGGGTGAATGAACGGGTGCATGTCCGAGGTATTCAGATCGTTCTTCTCGTACCAGGTAGCGGTCGGCAGAACGATGTCTGAATACAGACAGGTGGTGGACATGCGGAAGTCCAGGGTTACCAGCAGGTCGAGCTTGCCTTCGGGCGCCTCGTCATGCCATTTCACTTCTTTCGGCTTGGCGCCGCCTTCATGACCGAGATCCTTTCCTTGCAAGCCGCTCTTGGTGCCCAGCAAATACTTGAGCATGTACTCATGGCCCTTGCCGGAGGAACCCAGCAAGTTGGACCGCCAGATGAACATGTTGCGCGGGTGGTTCTGGGGGGCTTCCGGATCTTCACTGGCGAAGGCCAGGGAGCCATCCTTCATGGACTGGGCCACGTAATCCGACACTTCCATGCCGGCTTTTTCAGCTTCCGCAGCAATACCCAAGGGGTTGCGGTTCAGCTGCGGCGCTGATGGCAACCAGCCCATGCGTTCGGCGCGCACGTTGTAATCGATCAGGCTGCCACCAAACTTGGACTTGTCAGCCAGCGGCGACAATATCTCATCGACACCCAGCTTCTCGTAACGCCACTGACCGGAGTGAGCGTAGAAGAAGGAGGTAGAATTCATATGGCGCGGTGGGCGCTGCCAGTCCAGACCAAAGGCCAATGGCTGCCAGCCAGTTTGCGGACGCAATTTTTCCTGGCCGACATAGTGAGCCCATCCACCGCCACTCTGGCCAACGCAGCCACACATGATCAGCATATTGATCAGACCGCGGTAGTTCATGTCCATGTGGTACCAGTGGTTCATACCGGCACCGACGATGACCATGGAACGGCCTTTGGTCTTGTCTGCGTTGTCCGCGAACTCACGGGCAATGCGGATCACTTTCTCGGCGGGAACACCGGTGATCTTTTCCTGCCAGGCAGGCGTGTACGGCTTCACTTCGTCATAGGAAGTAGCGCCGTCATCCTCGCCCAGACCACGGCTGATGCCATAGTTGGCGACCATCAGATCGTACACGGTGACGACACGGCCTTCGGTGCCATCCGCCAGCTGCACCTTACGAGCACCCAGCTTGTGCTTGAGGATGTCCTTGATTTCCACGTGCTGGAAATGGTCGTGCTCGATGCCGCCAAAGTACGGGAAAGCCACATCAACGACGTCGTCGTGCTTATCGACCATGGACAGCTGCAGGTTCACATCCGAGCCCTTGGCGGTCTGCTTCAGGTTCCACTTGCCCTTCTCGCCCCAGCGATAGCCGATGGAGCCATTAGGTGCGGTCAGCTCACCGGACGCTTCGTTGATGGCAATGGTTTTCCATTCGGGATTGTTCTCTTCACCCAAGCCGTCCACCAGGTCACTGGCACGCAGGAACCGGCCCGGCACGAAGCTGCCGTCATCCTTCTCTTCCAGCATGACCAGGTACGGCATATCGGTGTAGCGACGAACGTAGTCAGTAAAGTACTCGCTGGGCTTGTCGACGTGGAATTCCTTCAGGATCACGTGGCCCATGGCCATGCCCAGAGCGGCATCGGTACCCTGCTTGGGGTTCATCCACTCGTCAGACAGCTTGGAGACTTCGGCGTAATCCGGGGTAATAGCAACGGTCTTGGTGCCCTTGTAACGGACTTCGGTAAAAAAGTGGGCGTCCGGGGTCCGGGTCTGGGGCACGTTGGAGCCCCAGGCAATGATGTAGCCAGAGTTATACCAGTCTGCGGATTCCGGCACGTCGGTCTGCTCACCCCAGGTTTGGGGAGACGCTGGCGGCAGGTCGCAGTACCAGTCGTAGAAGCTCATGCAAACGCCACCTATCATGGACAGGTAGCGGCTGCCAGCAGCGTAGGACACCATGGACATGGCAGGGATCGGTGAGAAGCCGAGGATGCGGTCCGGGCCATGCTTTTTGGCGGTGTATACGTTGGAGGCGCCAATCAGCTCGTTGACTTCATCCCAGCTGGAACGCACGAACCCACCCATACCACGGCGAGGCTTGTATTCAGCGGTTTTCTTGGGGTCTTCAACAATGGAAGCCCAGGCTTCCACTGGATCCTTGTGCTCAACCTTCGCCGCGCGCCAGAGCTTCATCAGGTGCTTGCGCATCAGCGGGTACTTCAGGCGGTTGGCGCTATACATGTACCAGGAGTAGCTGGCCCCCCGGGGACAACCACGGGGCTCGTGGTTGGGCAGATCCGGACGGGTTCTGGGGTAGTCGGTCTGCTGGGTTTCCCAAGTGACCAGACCATTCTTGACGTAAATCTTCCAGCTGCAGGAGCCGGTACAGTTCACGCCATGGGTGGAGCGCACAATCTTGTCGTGCTGCCAGCGCTGGCGGTAGCTGTCTTCCCACTCGCGGCTGACTTCATGGGTTTCTCCATGGCCGTTCGCGAACGGCTCGCGCTTCTTCCTGAAGTAGTTCAGTTTGTCGATCAAATGACTCATGGTCTCTCTCTCCATCTGCCCGTCTACCGGATCGCTGCTCTGATCCAGCTCCGATTTGAGACCATTGTGTGTGAGAAAAACCGCAAAATCTGCGTGGTTACTACCTCATAACCCGCTTCTACCACCCTGGGGGTAGGTAGCCTATATCCCCGGGTGGAGAAGGTGTTCACGCTCGTGCCGGCGGCTCTCCCGGGCAAACAGGAAAAGGCAGCCGATGAGCAACACGAAGAGAATCATGAAAACGGCACTGCGGATCCCCAGCCAGTGGTTAACGCTGCTGAAAATTACCGGCAAGACAAAGGCCACGGAACAGGCGCCCACCAACAGCAAACCGGCAACGAATGCGGCCATGGGACGATTTTCAATAATAACCAGTCTCTGGAGGCCACCCATGCTGCAACCCATCGCCAGCCCGAGAGTCACCACGAAAATGCCTTCAACCCGCATCGGCAAGGCGAAGTCCACTCGGACCGTCGCATCAACACCCTGAATAAACAGGGTCATGGGTGGGTAAGACAACACAAACAATGCGATAAGGCACGCTATCAACGCACGGCTGACAACCCTGGCGCTACCAAAACGATCCGAGAGGCTTCCTCCGACAATCTGGGCCAAGGCACCAGGAATAACAAACCATTGAGCCAGCCGGGCTCCGGAATCGACCGGCAGTTCAAACTGTGCGGAGAGATAATCGGGCAACCACAAAGCCAGTGCAAAGAAACTGCCCGCCACAACGCCGAAGTAGGCGCACAACTGCCACGCACGCCTCCGCTTCATCCGGCGCAGCAGAACTGTGACGGCGGTTTCGGCAGTCGGGTCGGCCTCGGCATCTTTGGGGTCGGTGAGCATCAGCAGCAGCGCAAGCACCAGCACCAGCACAATCAGATAGGCCAGCGGCACCCCTTGCCAGGAGAACGCCTCATGGAACAGCGGCACCAGGTAATAGTTGAAACCCGCACCTGTCACACCCGCACCGAACACTCCCAGCACGAGGCCGAGGCGTCGCGACTCGCAATGGCTGGTCACAAACTGCAAGCCGGCACTGTAAAACCCGCCCGCCAGGCCAAGCCCGCCGGCGGCGACCAGATAACCCGGGAAGGTATCGGTGGTCAGCAGTATCACCATGCACACCGCAAGCCCGGCCAGGCAGACCAGCATGACTCGCCGGGCGCCGAATTTCTGTGCTGCCAGCCCGGCTGGAATGGCCAGCGCCGCACTGACCGCCATGGGCATTGCCAGCAAAAACCCGAACTGCAGATTGCCAAGATTCAGCTCCGAGCGCAGGTGCACACCGGCAACCGCAAACAGGGTCCAGCACCCGGCCGCAATGACAAAACCTGCCACTGCCAATGGCAGTACCACTGCCAGTGACGCCAGCCGGTCATCCGCACGATCCGCCTCTGACTTCATTACAGTCGCCCTGTTCAAAACCTGCCTTTTAGTTTCATGTTTTGATCACTGAAGGGTCAAAGATTATGATGGGATACCAACCATTGGGGTAATTGACTATCCTCAAGGAGGTATCAGGGAACACTGAGCCCGGGCATAATCAGACCCGGCCACACAGACGTACGAATGCACACGAGATCTGATGAAATCCAGAAGCCCGCTTGTTAATCGAATCGCCATTGTCGTTGGTGCCGTGGTGCTGACAGCCCTTGTCAGCATGGCTACTACACTTGCGGTGTCCAAAAGCATTGAGGGCAATGCAACCGCTATCAACCTTGCCGGCGCCCTTCGCATGGGCGCATTTCAGTTGCTGGCAACGACTGCGGGCCCGGTAACACCGGAATCAGGGCCGAACTCCATCCAACAGAGGCTGGACCGTTACGGCGCGAAGTTGACCGATAATGGCATCACCACGGCCATTCCTGAGAACCGCGACCATCCTCTGGCCACCCAGTACCAAAGCATTCTGTCCTCCTGGGCAACTACGCTCCGGCCGGCACTACAGGGTCACAATCAGGGCACCCCAGTAACGAGCAGCATGCTGGCTGTTACCCACGGCTATGTTGACGGTGTGGACCGACTGGTGACTATGCTGGAACAGCGAACCGAGGCTCGCATCGACCTGTTGCACCTGATCCAGATTATCAGCCTGGCCTTTTCCATCCTGATCATCGTCGCAATGTTCATCGATCTCAAAAACCGGATACTCCGTCCGCTGCGCAAACTGGTCGGCATTGCCATCGCCGTGGGTGAGCAGGATTTCTCCCGTAAGGCAAACCTGAGTGGCGCCGATGAACTGGCACAGCTTGGCCAGGCATTTGACCAGATGACAAGCGAGCTGGCGCTCACCTACTACGAGCTGGAAGAAAGGGTGCGCCTCAAGACCGAAGAGCTGGAAAAGAGCCAAGCGGCGCTCCAGCTGCTTCACTCTGCAAGCCGTGACCTGTTTGCCAAACATGATCTATGCAACGGGGCTATTCCCATGCTGCAGGAGCTGGAGCAGTTGCTGGGAATAGGGCCCATCCGCCTTTATCTCCATGACAAGGGGTCCGCGGAGCCGGTACAGGCCATCACCACGGCGACCCTGGAACGGCCTTTTTATTGTCGCGACCACCACTGCAACGCATGCCTCGTAACCCCTGAGGTGTATGACGAGCTTCCGGTAGAAAACAACGACGGGCGCCGGCTGCTGCTGCCAATCCGCATCCCCGGGCAACTCCTGGGAACGCTTGAAGTCTGGTATCCCGCCGAACAAGGCCTGTCGAAAACTGCCCGCCGGTTGCTGGAAACCCTCAGCGACCAGCTGGCAACTGCCATTTTCCTTGAGCGGCAGATCACTGAGGAACAGCAGCAGACCCTGGCCGAAGAGCGCACCGTGATCGCCCGGGAACTCCATGATTCCCTGGCCCAGTCACTCTCCTATCTGAAAATGCAGGTCGCCCGGCTGCGGCGCCTGAACATTGAAGGCGAGCAAAAAGAGCTGCACGAGTCCATTCTTGATGAACTCAGCACCGGCCTGAACAGCGCCTACCGCCAGTTGCGGGAATTGCTGGCCACTTTCCGACTGAAGCTGGACACGCCAGACCTGGCCACGGCCCTGCGAAAAACCATCGAGGAGTTTTCCGAGCGGCTGGGCAAACCGGTTGCGTTACAGTACAACCTGCCCCCCCAGACTTTGTCTCCCAATGAAGAGATCCATACCCTGCAGATTGTCCGGGAAGGTCTCGCCAATGCGGTCAAACACGCAGATGCCACCAACATTACGGTAGACGTGCTGTTCGAATCCCCCCAGGTGCGGGTAAGAATCCGCGATAATGGCAAGGGCCTGCCCGGCGGCGACCAGCCAGTCAATCACTATGGCCTCATCATCATGCAGGACCGCGCCAGAACCCTGGGCGGCCAGGTCAAGGTACAAAACCGGGATGAAGGCGGTGTGGAGGTCACGCTAGTATTTGTTCCAAAGAACCGAAACCTGATTCCCACAGAAGCTTCAAACGCCTGATCACAAGAGAGAACCCGATGTCTGAATCACCCGCAAGTATTCTACTGATCGATGACCATCCCCTTCTGCGGCAGGGCATAAAACAGCTCATCGAAATGGAAGACGACATGGTCGTTGCCGGTGAAGCAAGCAACGCCGCCGACGGTATTCGCCTGGCGACAGAACTGGAACCAGACCTGATTTTGATGGACCTGAACATGCCGGAAATGGACGGCATCGAAGCCCTTAAGAAGCTGCGCGAACAGAACATCAGTTCCCGCATCATAATGTTTACCGTCTCCGATCAGGAAGATGACGTGGTGGCGGCACTGCGGGCCGGCGCGGACGGCTACCTGCTGAAGGACATGGAGCCCGAAGACATGATCGCCCAGCTTCATCAGGCGGCCGTTGGCAAGATGGTCATCAGTGACCGGCTGACCACGCTACTGGCCGAGGCACTGCGCTCCAACAAGCCCCAGCAGGCATCGCGCCCGGATTTCGACAGCCTGACGCCCCGGGAAAAGGACATTCTGCGCCTGATTGCCCAAGGCCTGTCCAACAAGATGATCGGACGCAAACTCGATATCAGCGATGGCACAGTGAAGGTCCACGTGAAGCACCTGCTGAAAAAACTGAACCTGCGCTCGCGGGTCGAAGTGGCAGTGTGGGCGGTAGAAGAAGGCCTTCATAAAGGCTGAGTTATATCAAATCGTTCCGGCTGACTTTGTTTTACTCTGGGTGGGTTTCTGTCCACCCGGAGTAAACCATGGCCTTTTCACTACCCCCCATTACTCCCCTCAAAAGCCCTCTGCTGGAGCAAACACGGTCGGTTCTTCGGGAATACCTGCCCTCGCCCGCACCGGTGCTTGGCGCCATCGATCGCAGGATACCAGTGTCGCTCAAACAGCTGACCGCCGAAGCGCCCCTGAACCGCCTGTTTGAGCACGCGATTCGTGACGGAGAATTTGACGATTTCGAAGGCCGCCGTATCCGGCTGGAAGCGAACGGCGGGCAGCCAGGCATCACCATTGGCTTTTGGGCCGGCCGCCTGCGCGTCATCGATGGCCCCGGAGAGGTGACCATTCGTGGCTCATTGGCGGCATTTAAAACTCTGGCGGAGCGGCGGCAGGATCCCGACCAGCTGTTTTTCCAGCGGCGCCTGATAATCGAAGGAGACACCGAGCTGGGGCTGGGGTTAAAAAACCTGCTGGATAGTCTGGAGTGGAAATTTACTTTTCCCCAGATGTTTTCCAACTAATCAGTACCAATAACATTCAAAATTGATAAATATTAAAACAATCTCCTGGCCGAACGGGTGGAGCGCCAGCCCCTGTTCCCTGGCCTTTTCCTCGAAAGCTTCCTGGTCCTTTTCGGCAACACAGACCAGCAGGTCACCGCTGGTCGGGGATCCCAGAGCAACACCCTGTCCAGAACGTGTGATGCAATCTTACAGCCGCAGCCAGCTTCCTTTAAGCTCCTGCTTGGCGCGGAAAAGCGTATGGTCTGCTTGGCGTAGAAGCGTGTCGGCATCTTCATCGACATGCCCCTGCTCATTATCAGGAAACAGGGCAATCCCTGCGGTAAAACATACCAACGCCGAACCGCCTCCCAATTCAAAGGGCTGGCGGCCAGTCAGCTGCAGCGCAGCCAACCTGATTTCCACCTGACTGGCATCCGGAAGAAGCAGGGCAAACTCATCTCCACCGATCCGGGCGAGAGCAGCATCAGATGGCAGTGCATCCAGCCAGCGCCGGGCCAGTAGCCCAGCAAACGGTCGGCGGCTTCTTTTCCGAAACGCGCGTTAATTTCATGAAAATTGTCCAGATCAATGGATACCAACGCTGCGGAATCATTGTCCAGATCGTCGCGTTCAAGCAGCTCCCGAAGGAACCAGGTAATGCCATTCCGGTTCCACAAACCTGTGAGTGGGTCTGCGTAGGCCAAGAATTCTATCTGTTTTTGATGATCACTTGCCTGATTCGCCAGAGCGCGGTCCAACCGCTCGCTCTGCAGGCGCTGCAATTTACCTTCAGCTTTGTTTCTGGCCGTTTTTTCCCACATCTGCTGAATCGTGCTGGTCGACAGCTTTCCGTAAATCTCCAGCAAGGCAGTCACAAGAACAGAGACGGAACCACTAAGCTCAGAATCAACCTGCTCTCTGGCCTCCACCAGAGATTTGCCTGTTTTCATGGCTTCTACAGTGAGCGCCATTCGCCGGTCTGATTCCAGGATGTGAAAAGCAAGCCAACGGGTCAGGTAATCGAAAAGCTCTGCCAGAACATCTTCTTGTGGAGCAGTCCGCTGGCGAAACATCTGGATCCGGGCAAAAAACATCTGGTGGGAGTCATGATGGTTACGAACCATCTCTGACTTGCCGAGGCTCTCCGCCCAGACGCCCTCGTCATAGTTGAAGTGATAGGAGGCGTAAGCAAGAAGTTCATCAAGAAGGGGCAAACCGTCCAGCTCAGAGTTGCTGGACGCAATATGCCACGCCAGACGATTCAGAATATTCACCAGCACCCGGTGCTGGTCATCAATATCTTTCAGGCCCGTCTCAAAATTACGGTTCCATGGGAAGATCTCGAAGGCATCGGTCTCGCTCTGCCAGAATGTTGTCACCTTTAAACCTGCTCCCGATTGCAAAGGTAGGGCAAACATTGACAGCCCAGCTGAAATCAATAGACCTGCTTTTGCTATATGTCAGAAGCACAACTATTTCCCGGCCGATGCTGTAAACGGCTCAGATCAGCCCCAGCTCCAGGCGCGCCTCCTCATCAAGACTGTCGTAGCTCCAGGGAGGATCAAACACGATATTGATCTTACTGTCTTCAACATGAGGCACCTGCAACAATTTGCTTTTCACGTCCCCGGCAATAATGTCACCCATGCCACAGCCTGGTGACGTCAGGGTCATTTCCACGCGCACGCAATGGCTATCCTGATCAATATCCAGTTTGTAGATCAGGCCCAGGCTAACAACATTGACAGGAATCTCAGGATCGTAGACCAGCCGCATCGCGTCCCAGCATTGCTGATCACTGATCTGTCCATCCCCCGGGGGCTCGAACAGGATGGCGTCCGATTGAAATCCCAGCTGACGGGTAACCTCCGGAGACAGACGATACAAATTGCCCTGGTAGTTAACCGTGAAGCTTCCGCCGAGCGCCTGGGTTATCGAGACAGTCGCTCCCTCCGGAAGAGTCACGGATTCGCCGGATGGCACCCGCAAGGCGCTACACTCTTCCGCCAAATCGAACGTTTTGGGTGGTTTCGCAGGCTTTTTCGAATTCGGCGCTTTGATCGTCAGGGTCTGAAGGTTACCTTCTCCATGAAGGCCGATCTGCATATCCTGGAGATAGGGGATGCTAGCCGCTTCGAAAAACAGGGCCAGGTCGTCAAAGTCTCTCCTGACATCAGCCGGCGACTCTTCACCCGGCGGACAGAAGGCCAGGCAGGTCTCGGCGTGTTGTGTACCGCCCTTCTCCACATATACACGCGCCGCCATTCCCGGCACTTCTTGCTTCTCCAGCAAAGAAACAAGATAGTCACGGGCTTCTGGTGTGACTTCAGCATTGATGTTCACGAGTTACCCACCTCTTGATGCAGTGAATAAATAAAAATAACCCTTAACCCAGTCAGCCATTGGCCCGATATTCATTACCGTCTGGGTTGTTCCGGCTTCGCGCCTCTTCTGCGCGCTTTTCACGTTCCCGTTTAAGCTGATTGGATTTGCATTCATTACTAATAAGATCCAGCCACCTAAGGTGCTGGTCCCAGATTTCGTCTTTAACAGGCTCACGCTTGTTGTTAACCATCGTAACCTCCCCACCAAAATGACACGTCTGTTTCATCGGAGATGCTTGGTCACACTATAGGCAAATATTAATCCATATCGTAAAAATCTCCGAAATTACAACTAACAAGAATTGAGATTCGGGATTGGAAAGCGGGGATGTCACCCCTTTTCAGACCGCTATTGTCATGATGACATCAGTTAATGGTGTCCAAGGAACAACAACGTTCGCTTGAGAATAAAAAACCATTTATTTTTCTCTAATTAACAGTTATTTAGTAATTGGCACACAGAATGCTAGACCATGCACCAAAGAAGCTCTTATGGCTTATGAAACTCAAATGTGCGAGGTCCTCAGATCATGCTGGACATAACAGATACACTCGACGCCCTTACCGCCGATAGCATCCAGGTCGATGGACCGAAAGGCTTGGAAGATACCCGGGGCAGATCATATGAAACCGGGTCATCCTGGAGCATCTTGGACCTGGTCTCTCTTTCAGAGTTATCAACATTCTTTCGAAATGGCGAACTGATTACACGGTTTAACGAAAGTCCCAGGGCACTTTATGTCGTGGGCAGCGGAGCGGTAAAAAGCTTTTATTATGACGCCAGCGGCAATGAGTGTATCACTGCATGTTATCTTCCTGGTGAGGTCTTCGGGCTGGAGGGAATAAACCGCAAGAACCTGTCAGTTGCCCACCAGATGTTGGCGACGGGCCATTTATTCAGGGTGCCTTACAGCGATTTTTTTCAAACCCTCAATAAAAATTCCGATTTTCAGAAATACATTCTGGAAATGATCAGCCACCAAATGTCCGAAGCTCGGAGAATGTCTGTAATTAATGGTCATTACACGGCAGACGTTCGACTTGCGTATTTCTTATTGAACTTATGGATATTGAAAGCCTGACTCATATTGTAACCGGAATCCCAGCCTGATAATCGGAAAGTATCAGGTCTCCGAATGGGAAGCCCCAGCGTGAAGTCTTAACAGGATTATCGTAATGTTAAATGAGTATTCAATAACCGATCTCACTGCGAAATCAGGCAGTGAAGACCTGCCCGGTGATTTTGCAATGTGGTTATTTATCCTTATGGAATTAACCGTATTTGCCATCTTCTTCATCAGCTTTGCAACCACTCAGAACTTTTATCCTGACATGTTCGGTGCCGGGAAATCCTCATTGCATTCGTTGGCGGGCCTGGTTTGTACACTGGCCCTGATTACCAGCAGCTATTTCGTTGCCCTGGCGGGGATCCAGTTACGGCAGGGGCATCAATCGCACTGCAGCATGTTTTTGGCAGCGGCGCTAATGGCAGCAACGGTATATCTGATTACAAAATTCTGGGAATACTCGCAACTGATCGAGGCCGGATACAATCTGTCGACCAACACTTTCTACACACTCTATTTTTTTATTACGTTTTTCCACCTCATGCACGTTGTCCTGGGCATGGTGATTCTGGGTTACATGCTGCACCGCACCCGCCAGGGCGTCTATGCGACTGGGGAGCATTCGGGTTTCGAGTCCGGAGCCTCGTACTGGCACATGGTTGACTTGGTCTGGATCATACTTTTCCCGATCATTTATGTGATTCACTAGAACTGAGTTCATCGGAGTGACTGAATGAGTACACTGACTGTCAAGGCAACCAATTCCTGGCTGCTCCTCATCTCCCTGACATTGCTATCACTGGCCGTCTCCGAATGGGTAAAGAACCCCGCCGTGATGATCCTGGTGGTCGTTTTGGCCATGACCATCAAGGGTCAAAGTATCGTCGACATTTTCATGGGGCTAAAGACGGCACCAGTTGTCTGGCGCCGGCTCCTGCTCAGCTACGTCATCGTGGTTCCCGCAATCATCGGTGCAGTTATTGTGTGGCTGTGAATTGCAGGTAGCCCACGGAAATTCCGACCAGTGATGTCATGACGAAGAAATAGCCCGTTACAATCCAGCGAGTGAGCGGCGCAGCGTGCCGTAGGCCCATAAAGTCCCCTATGATCCAACGCCCCTTAAGAAGAACAACCAGACAGATGAAAAAGGTTGCCATAACAGAAGGAGGGCCAGACTCGCCAACCACAACACTAAGTAGCGTCAGCCCGACCAATCCCAGCCATACCAGATTTGCCCTGTCCGATTTCTTCTTTCCTCCGTCGTAGTTCTGTGGTGTTTGCAGCATGGACTTATCTCAGGACGTAGATTAAGGGAAAAATGAGAATCCAGACCAGATCAATCATGTGCCAGTAGCTGGCAGCCCCTTCCAGGCCGTCGTGAGAGTCGACGGTATAATGACCCAGGGCGGCCAATACAGCGGTGCCGAGGATTGTAAAGGTACCGATGACAACATGAAGGAAGTGATTGAACATCAGATAGTAATAAGTGGCGAAAAAATAGTTGGTACGGGGTGTGATACCCCTTGCTTCGTTCCACTGGTATTCCCAGGCCTTTATCAGGCAATAGGTCACGCCCGCACCCACCGTGCAAAGCAGCCAGATCACGGTCTGGCGTTGTGCGTCCCGCTTGATTGCCTGCACCGCCCGGGCCACACAAAGGCTGCTCGTGAGCAACACAAGGGTATTAAGAAAGCCAGCCAGGGTGTTGAGCTGTGGCGGCCCTTCGCGGAATTCCGCGGGAAAGTAGAACTTGGCAATCAGAAATGCGAGAAAGAAAAAAGCGAATTCCGTCAGCTCCGCATAAATGAAAATCCATACCGCGATACTTCCCGGCGTGTGGCTCTTTGTCCGGGCAACATCAGGGCCGCTAAAAAACTCAATTGTCGTCATTCTGCCAACCGTCAGAAGTGCGCGTCGACCAACCGCAGCAGCGATTGCCGAGTTGTCGGTTCATCTGTCAGTGGTTCGATCACACAATACAGGCAGGCTTTTCGGGCGGGACAGCCACTTTTGAGCATCTTACCGGCGTAGATCAGTAACCGGGTCGAGACAGCTGCCGTGAGATCGATATCAGTCAGCCGGCGAATATCCGTCGCCAGTTTAACGAGTTGCCCCGCAGTTGCCTCATCGATACCTGTTTCATTTGCAACGATCGAAGCCTCTACCGAGGGCTCCGGGTAATCAAAACTCATGGCAACAAACCGTTGTCGGGTGCTGGGTTTCAGGCCCTTGACCATATTCTGGTACGAAGGGTTATAGGAGACCACCAGCATAAAATCCTCATGAGCGGTCAGGGTTTCGCCCGTGCGCTCCAGGTGAACGGTTCGCCGGTGGTCCGACAGCGAATGCAAAGCAACCGTCGTGTCCTTGCGAGCCTCGATAATTTCATCGAGATAGCAGATCCCGCCCTCACGAGCAGCCCGGGTGAGCGGGCCATCCTGCCAATACGTTCCCTCGGCGCCAATGAGGTGCCGCCCCAACAGATCCGCAGCAGTCAGATCATCGTGACAGGAGACGGTATACAGAGGGCGCTCCAGCTGCTCTGCCATATACTCAATAAAACGTGTCTTGCCACAGCCTGTCGGGCCTTTGATCAACACTGGCAAATGATGCTGAACCGCATATTGAAATATTTCACATTCATCATTCTGAACCTGGTAAAAATTCTGGCTATTCATGATCACCTCAAAATCAGTGCGTTGATACGTTCAGGTAAATCCGTGGCAATACTTTCGGGAGCTGGGTGGGATCACTGACGACGGCAAAACCATCGCGGCCAAACAGGTAGGGCAGGTAATCATGGCCGCGCTCATCCACCGTAACGCAGTAGGGTGTTATCCCCAGTTGTTGGGCTTCAATAATCGCCTGTCGGGTGTCTTCAATTCCGTAACGCCCTTCGTATTGATCCAGGTCGTTAGGCTTGCCGTCACTGACCAGCAACAGGACGCGATGAGTCTGATGCTGCATCTCCAGAATACGGGTCGATTGTCGTATGGCCGCCCCCATACGGGTATAGAAACCAGGCTTGATTCGCGCAATTCGGCCACGGACCAGGTCGCTGTATGGTTCACCAAAGTTTTTCATTAACTGGTAGCGAACATGGTTGTTACGCACGGAGGAGAAGCCATAGATGGCAAACTCATCCTGTGTCTGGTTCAGCCCCTCCGCCAATACCATCAGACTGTCGCGGATTACATCAATCACCCGGCAGTCATCATTAACGTAGCCCTCAGTCGACAAGGACAGATCGGCCAGGATCAGACAACAAAAATCACGATGGGTTTGCCGTCGATCCAGAAAGAAATTCTGTCTGGAGGCATCCCTGAACGGCCTGCTGTAGTCATCAAGCCAGGCATCCAGATCAAGGTCCTGGCCTTCGGGCTGGCCTCGGAGTACGGAGCGCTCGAGCCCCAGCAAAGAGAACTGCCGCTTGACTTCCTCACTGGTTTGCCTGAGTTGTGACGGTAAAGTGACTGGCTCAGGATCGTCCGCCAGAAGGGGCTGTAACAGACAGACATCAGGACGCAACCGACTCTGTCTGTAGTGCCATTCGGGCAGGCGAATGCCCGGCCCAAGGCAAAGTTCATCGTTTTCTGCAGCCGGCAGATCCAGATCAAACTTCACTTTCGCCGCGGTAGCTTTGCGCTGACGTGAAACCGTAATCAGGTCGATGTCATTGGCGATCTGCTCAAAATCATCATCGCTGTCCTCATCCTGACAGCGATCAAGATTGATCTGCTCGGTCCAGCTCATGAGGCTGTCGGGCAGAAACACCAGCAAGCCATCCGTTTCATGCTCATCATCGATTCGCTGCGCCTGTTTGCGTTGCTGCAGGGTTTGTTGTCCAGACGAGCGTTCTTCCGCTTCAGAGTCCGGCCCGGATCTGGCTGTGCTGACGGGCACGCTGAACAGGTTCGGCGGTGTGGGGTACAACCATAGCCAGACTGGAAAGCAGTCAAATGCCGATGATGGCAGATCAGCCAGCAGTCCCGGATTTCGTAATGCCTGGACAACCGCGAGTTCCTGGCGCCGGAGATCGTCGGGAAGTTCCTCCGTTGACGGCCTCAAAGCCATCAGTTCGGCCACAAGCTCCTTATACTGCCTGTCGAGGCCGGGATAAGACGATGTCAATGCCAGGACGGCCTGCTGATTGTCCCGAAACCAGTTACTGACCTGTGGCAGGCGGGCGGCCATCGCCACCAGCCAGTAATAGAGCGATGTATTGAGCCGGGAGGACGAGAATACCGCCAGTGACGCCGGCAAACGCACACTTCGGTCATCCTGCCATGGCAGGGCAAAACGCTGATGGCTGCCGGCGACACGCTGCATACCCGTTCGCCTGAGCCGGACCTTTCGGGCATCGGCAGGCTCCAGGGTTTTGCCCGGCTCGCCGCCCAGCGCCCGATAATAGAGCGTAAGCTCCGCCTGTAGATCTGTGAGATTGACCGATGCGCTGGCAAAATCAGAGGTCACCTGCCGGGTAAGCCAGCGATCCCAGATCTTGCCGATAAATTCTTCCATAGTTGCTCCCCGAGGCATGTTGGCGCCCCTCACCCGAACCCGCCCAAACAACCGGGTCGCAGGCAGGGGCCGCCAGCCGTTTACCTGATTACGTCACTATGAAGTTTGCGGCAGGGCTGCGCCGGCTTCAGCGCGAGCAGTCTCCCGGCCCACGAAGAAGCTGGCGAAATAGGCAACCAAGCCGAGAGCGAACACGACACCGAAGCCAAGTCGAGCCCAATAGACACCGACCAATTCGCCTTGCGTGGCCATAAAGCTGAGCGCCTCGCCTGATTCTGGCACCCGCTGCAGCGCGACCTGCCAGGCACCGGCGACCGTCAGCGCCAGGGTAATGCCAACCATGCTGATGCACATGGCCCAGAAACCGAACTTCTCCACTTTCTGGGCGGCCAGCGGGTTCCCCTGAGGGCGGCCCCGCAGAATCGGCATGGCATAGGAAATAATACACATCACGATCATCGCATAGGCACCAAAGAACGCCAGGTGGCCATGGGCAGCGGTTAACTGCGTGCCGTGAGTGTAGTAATTGACCGGAGCCAGGGTATGAAGAAAGCCCCAGACCCCGGCGCCAAGGAAGGCCATCACCGAACAACCCAGGGCCCAGGTCACGGCGACCTGATTATGGTGCGTGCGGCGACGCTCTTTGACCACCTTGAAAGCAAACAGCACCATCATGAAGAAAGGTACCGGTTCCAGTGCGGAGAATACCGAACCCATCCAAAGCCAGTACTCCGGCGCGCCGATCCAGAAGTAGTGATGGCCCATCCCGATTAATCCGGAGATCAGGGCCATGGCGATGATCAGGTACAGCCATTTTTCAATGTATTCACGATCGACGCCGGTGACCTTGATCAGTACAAAGGCCAGAATCGCACCTAGGATCAATTCCCACACACCTTCTACCCAAAGGTGTACCACGAACCACCAGAAATACTTGTCGAGCGTCAGGTTGGCCGGGTTGTAAAACGAGAACAGGTAGAAAACCGCCAGCCCGACCAGACCGGTGATCAGAACCATGTTTATAACGGTCTTCCGCCCTTTAAGAATGGTCATTCCGATATTGAAAACAAAAGACAGGCAGACAATCACAATACCAATCTTGGTGATAGTGGGCTGTTCCAGGAATTCCCGGCCCATGGTTGGCCACAGGTGATTCTTGGTGATTCTCGCCAGTTCCGCATAGGGGACGAGAAGATATCCGAGCACTGTTACAACACTGGCCACAGCAAAAATCCAGAAGGTAATTCTGGCTAGCCGAGGGCTGAACAGCTCGGTTTCAGACTCCTCTGGAACCAGGTAGTAACTGGCCCCCATGAACCCGAAGAGTATCCAGATGATCAAGAGGTTTACGTGGACCATCCGCGCGACATTGAAGGGGATGGCAGGGAATCCGATATCGCCATTGATATACTGGATGCCCATCAAAAGGCCAAAGGCAATTTGCGCGGCAAACAGTACCAGCGCAAAAATAAAATAGGGTTTTGCAACCTGTTGAGATGTGTACTTCATCATTGTCTTCCTGCCTCAACCTTCAACATTGGGTGGCCAGTCGTTGTCATCGACTCTGGACGTCCAGATCAGGAATTCCGCCAGTGCATCTACTTCTTCCTGAGTGAGATTGAACTGGGGCATTTTGCGCCGCCGGGGGTTATCCATTGGTTGAGCCGCAAGCCACGACTGCATGTACCCCTTGAAGGCTTCTTCATTCGCCATGCCTCTGCGATCAAAGACGTTAGCCAACTCCGGCGCATAGTAAGCGCCCTCTCCCATCAGGCTGTGGCACCCGATACAATTGTTGGTTTCCCACAACTCCTTGCCATGGGCGACTTCCGGGGTAATGTTCTCACTGCGGCTTCGCTCCGGGAGTTGCCGTACGGTATCAACGGTCAACCCCAGGAGGAGCAACAGAAAGAAAAAGCTACCACCGTAGTAGATGTTCCTGGCCATACCTTTGGTAAATTTCTCAGCCATAGCTGACTCCTGTTGTGCATTGGTAATTCAAACTGCAATCCGTATAAGCAATTGGCGCGCCAAAGCGTTACGCGATTGTTTTAATTGCTTTTTTATGATGCATGCGGGGATCGTGTGGTAAGAACGACAACGTCGAAGTCAGGTTGTTGGGATAGCGAGTGTCAAAGTGACAGCGGGTATTTGTGTAATTCCCGTAAACCGAAATCTTTTTATTAGAAAACAGTTGGTTGAATATCTGGCACCGGAATTGCTCATGTACTGCATCAGGCAACACAGGCAGCAGTCCAGACACCCGGGAAATGAGGAGTGCCCAATGACGGTCGAATTCAATGCGGATCTTCTGGTGAAATATGACACCTATGGCCCACGCTATACCTCCTACCCGACTGCCGTGGAGTTTTCTGGCAGTTTTGGAGAAGCGGAGTATCGGCGTGAGCTTGGGCAAAGTAACCAGTTGCAGACACCCCTGTCCCTCTACTTTCACATTCCCTTCTGCAAATCCCTCTGTTTCTACTGCGCCTGCGCAAAGATAATTACCCACAAGCAAGAACGCAGTATTCCCTATCTTGAGCGCATTCATACCGAGATTGCCCGGCAGGCGGAGCTTGTCGATCCGAATCGGGAAGTGAGTCAACTTCATTTCGGAGGCGGTACACCCACGTTTCTGCACGATGAACAACTCTCGGCGCTGCTATGGGAGATCAGCCGGAACTTCACCCTGGCGCCCCCCGAATCACGGGAGTTCTCCATAGAGATCGACCCACGGGCGGTGCGCAAAACCACGATCCCATTGCTGTATGAGCTGGGTTTCAATCGCATCAGTCTGGGTGTGCAGGATTTTGACCCCAAGGTTCAGAGGGCGGTGAACCGAATTCAGTCGGTCGAACAGACGTTCGCTGTAATCGATGCAGCGCGCGCAGCGGGCTACCGGTCAACCAATGTGGATTTGATCTACGGCTTGCCATACCAGACGGTTGAGAGCTTCAGTAGGACACTGGATACCATCCTGTCGAAACGGCCAGAGCGCCTGGCCATCTACAATTACGCGCATATGCCTGACAAGGTCAAAGCCCAGAAACTGATCAATGATGATGACCTTCCATCGCCCGAAACCAAGCTGGCCATTCTGGAGATGACCGTTGGGCGGCTCCAGGGGGCCGGTTACGTCTATCTTGGCATGGACCACTTTGCACTGCCTGACGACGAGCTGACCCTGGCCAAACACAACGGCCAGCTGCAAAGGAATTTCCAGGGCTATTCCACCTACGCTGACACGGATCTGATCGGAATTGGCATGACCTCCATCGGTAAAACGAATCACAGTTTCAGCCAGAACATGCGACAGGAGGATGATTATTTTGCGGCCATCGACAGTGGCTCTCTGGCTATCGCCCGAGGTTATCAGCTGTCTTTTGACGACCGGATCCGGCGTGATGTGATTCAGTCGTTAATGTGTCAGAACGAGGTGGTTTACGAGACAATCAGCGCACGTTATGGCATCGATTTCTTCGATTATTTTTACAGGGAGATGCGACAGCTTGCCGGGATGGCCATGGATAACCTCGTTTTTATCAATGCGCACCGGGTCGCTGTCACACCGACCGGGCAATTACTGCTACGGAACATTGCCATGGTATTCGATGCATACCTCCACCCAACCGAAAGCCAGCATCAGTTTTCCAAGGTTATCTGATCCATAAAGGGTTTCTTCAGGGGCTGCTGGTCAAGCTTTTGAGACCAAGCCGCTTGGCCATCCGGTGCAGGTTGCCCCGATCCATGCCCAGGGATTTTGCAGCCTGCGACCAGTTCTGGTTGTTTGCCGCCAACCGCTCAGAAATAAGGTTTCTCTGGAAATCCGCCAGCGCATCGTTCATGGCGGTATCCGCAGGGTATTCCGGTGGCGTAGCGGCATCTGGCTTGGTGTCCCGGGCAGGCTTTGCCGCTACCGGGCCAACCTGGCCTCCGTCGTTAAGGTCACAGTGCCGCGATTCAATGGTGGCAATACCCCGCTGCTGCTCTGATCTCGCCCTGAGGGATGCCCGGCTGATGACGTGCTCCAGCTCGCGGACGTTACCCGGCCAGGAATAGGCGCCCATCTGACTCAGCGCTTCCGGGGCAATACGGAGGCTCTTCAAACCAAGCTTGAGTCTCATTTTTTCGGCAAAGTAACCTGCCAGTAGCGGAATATCCCCATAACGGTGCCGCAGCGGTGGCACTTCCACCGGAAAAACACTGAGTCGATGATAGAGGTCGCGACGGAAATGACCGTTTTCGACATCCTCTTTCAGGTCCCGGTTGGTAGCCGCCAGAATTCGAACATCCACATGCCTGGTCTTATCCGATCCCACCCTCTGAACTTCACCATTTTGCAGGACCCTCAACATTTTGGCTTGTAGGAGCGGGGACAGCTCACCAATCTCATCGAGGAACAGGGTGCCGCCGTCCGCCAGCTCAAACTTACCGTCCCGATCCGAGGTGGCGCCGGTGAAGGAGCCTTTGGAATGCCCGAAGAGTTCGCTTTCAGCAAGAGACTCCGGCAGCGCCGCGCAGTTGATATGAACCAGCGGCTGGTCCAACCGCGATGACAACAGATGAATGGTCCGGGCTACCAGCTCTTTGCCAACGCCGGTCTCACCACCAATCAGGACAGACAAATCCGAGGCAGCCACCAGTTCGAGCTCTTTGTTGAGGTGCTGCATTTCAGCGCTTTTACCAATGAGTTCTCCGCCATCCCGTTTCAGCGCCTCACTAACCAGTTCCTGCGCCAGCAAGTTTTTATGTCTGGCCTGCTGCTCCAGCCATTCGATCAGCAGAGCCGAGCGCATGGCAGCCGCCGCCAGGGCAGAAAATGCTGACATGGTCTGATCATCGACGCCATCGAACATGCCCGGCGTCAAGCCATCCAGTGTCAGAATGCCGATCAGCTGTTGGTCGACATAGAGAGCACAACCCATGCAGGCGTGAACTTCCAGATTACCCTCATGCCCCAGCACCAGACCGTCATAGGGGTCAGGCAACTCGGAATCGGCGGGAAAGCGCACCGGTTGCTCCGATGCGATTATTTGCTGGAAGCGCGGGTGCTGGCGAGGATCAAACCGCCGCCCCAGAACGTCGATTGACAGCCCATCTATCGCTACCGGCACCAAAATGTCATTTTCATACTTGAGCAGCACGGATGCATCACATGGCAGAACCCGGCGCACCGCGCCCAGCAGCCGCTGGTAACGATCCTGTGCTGACAGATCTTTTGTCAGATCGACAGCGATATCCAGCAATGCATCAATCATTTTCACCCTCCGGATTTATGCCCCTGATGAGGCGCCGAGAAAATAAGAACAATTCTTGACACCCATTAAAATGTATTCTATATATATCTTAAAGCAAGAGAGGAGGATCAGCAATGAACTATCAGGACATTCTCGGCAGCTGCAGTGAAACCACCGTCGGCCAGTTGGTCAGCCGATGCCCCCAAACTCTGGACGTATTCAGAAAGTACGTGCCGGAAATCGAGGCCCACCGCCAGACAACCGTCGACATCGTCGCATCCCTTGCCGATGTCGAGCCGAAGCGGTTGTGTCAGGAACTGTTTGATACGGTGATGGAACAGACACCGATTGAGGAACTGGACACAGATGTGCTGCTCGAGCTCATATCAAGAGGCTACGATGCCCGGCATATCGAAAAACTGCCAGAAATTCACCGGCTCGCCCGCAAGATCGAGGCGGTACACAGGGCGAACCCTGATGTTCCCAAAGGCATCACACTGGCCGTCAAAAAGCTGGAGCACACGCTCACCGACCACATTGAGCGGGAGAACGCCTACGTGCTGACGCGGATGGAGCATGACCAGCCTCCCCGGCCGGACACCCCGATCGCCCAAATGAACGAAGAGCATTCCCTTATCAAACGGCAACTGAACAAGCTACGCCAGATGACCCGGAACTACCGGGCTCCGGATTCAGCCTGTCGGTCCTGGCAGCGATTTTATCGGGAGCTGAAAGCGCTGGATTTCCGGTTGTCTGAGCAGATCTATCTGGAAAAGGAAGTGTTATTCCCGAGATTTCAGTTCTGAGGATTGATTTATATGTCGTGAGCTCCCGGATTTGCCGGGGGCTCTATTGTAGCCGCGTTTCAGCCCCGGTACTCGGCCCGAAGTGCCTACATCGACGAGCGATATTGTCTCCCATTCGTCCGAGACCGATTACTCCTGCGCGCATTACTGCTCTCCGCACGTGATTCTTTCATCTAGGATGTGATCAGGCTTTCTTTGGTGGCTCTTTTCTACGTTTTTTGCGGGCCCGCTTATCCTGGTTGGAATTGCATTCGTTACTTATGAGATCCAGCCACCTCAAGTGCTGATCCCAGATCGGGTCTTTGGTTTGCTCCGGCTTATTGCTCGTCATTGTTACCTCTCCATGCACCAAGAAAATGAGAACAGTTCTTGACACCACTTATGATGCATTCTATATATATCTTATATAAAGAAATGGAGATCAGCAATGAACTATCGACAAACATCGATTGAAGAACTGGATATAGACGTGCTGCTCGAGCTCATATTACAGGGCTGCCTTACCTGAACCGGGAAGTGCTAACCCCAGGATTTCAGTTCCAGGAGGAGGACAGGATCATGGCATTCAAACAACTGAAAGACCTTATTGAATGGATAACCGAATACCACGAGGTGCTGGAAAAACAGTATCAAATCCTGGCCAGCAGCCAGGATGATGAGCGCATGCAGATGGCTCTCAGCTTCCTGGCCAGCCGTGAGCATCATCTAGCGGAAATGATGGAGGATTTTCTCCAGGATGCGGATGACGGTCTGATGGACAGCTGGCTGGTGGATTCACAGGAATTTGACAGTCGGAAAATTTCGTCCCACATACCGGAATGTATTGGTTGCGAGGACATACACGATGTTCACAAGAATATCCTGCAAGCCCATAAGACCCTGACAGACATGTACGAGTTAAGATCCCAGCTGGCCCAGAACATCCGGGAAGCCGAGCTTTTCCGGGAGCTGGCCGCCAACCAGCAGGCCGAGGCCCGCCTGCAATCCAGGGATATTGGACGGCTGGAGATGTATTAGTGGAGCACCAACAACTTTTAACTTCTGCATTAAGCCCCGGTCAGGCCGGGGTTTCCTGTTTCTGCAGGTGCTCCCGATACACCCGGATGGAGGTCAGCAGGCTTTCCCGATAGGCGGCACCGTACTGATTGCCACCGGAATCCGATTCCCGAATGGCAGCCTCATATTGGGCAATACCCTGCCTGGCAAAGATCAGAGCTGCCGCCATACCATCACGGTTTGCGACAAAAGCTAGCCGTTCCCACTCTCGACTCTCCGGGCTATCCATCCGTTGCCTCCTGGGTTATTTCACCGCTTCATGCAGCATGTCCGTTACGCCAAAGTGTTCAGCCAGGGCGATGCCAGTTACGATGGCTACACCTCCTGCCCGTGGTAACCGGCTACGGCACGGTGATGTTGGCCGAGTTTATCTATGGCGGTAAGGTGACGCCCACCCTGCCCCTGA
The DNA here is from genome assembly GCF_048269445.1 of Marinobacter sp. Classification (GTDB taxonomy): domain Bacteria; phylum Pseudomonadota; class Gammaproteobacteria; order Pseudomonadales; family Oleiphilaceae; genus Marinobacter. The sequence goes on from NZ_JBLXIQ010000006.1 coordinate 121,763, forward strand.
GCCCGGTCAAGGAATCCCGGTTCTACTGGCATGTGAAAAACGCGCTCTGCCGCCCTTCTACTTTGACTACATGCTCAAAGGCAAAGAACGGGATATTGCCCATAACCCCCTGAAGTAAGGTTTTGGCCGGTTAGTCATTGCTAACCGGCCATTTTTTCGCTAACCACACCGGCAAAATGCCGCCACATTCCCAGGCTGGTAAATGCCCAGGCCGCTAGTGCCAGCCAGATAGTGACGGACGGGATAATCAACAGGAAATCGGTATCCAGGGCATCAATCAGGCGGAGGGTGCCTGTGGTATACATCGCCAGCGGAAACACCATACTCCAGAGTTGGGGTTCATATCGGAGCCGGTGCCTCTGGATAATGTGCCGCCAGAACGTCAGGCCAATCAACAGTGGAATCCACCAACTGGCGATGGACCAGAAAAACAGCGTAAAGCCGCGGAGAAAGGGAAGAAACTCCGCTAGAAGCGATCCCTCCTGCCCTCTGATGATCAACGTGGAACCAGCCATGGTCGTTATTGCAACTGCCCCCATATTGATCCAGTAGGGCGGACTGAGCGTTTCTGCATTGAGCTTCAGAAAGGTCAGCCGATAGAAGATCAGGGTAATAATGGCCAGATAAAGCATGCAGCCGATCATGAACATACACACGGCAAAGAAAAGGCGAAGATCCTCAGGGCCACTCCAGGGGACCAGTGCCGAGAGAATCGACACAGACTGGGTGCTGACTGCTGCCAACAGCCATGCACCGTTGATTCCGGTATCCAGCGTCGGCTTATCCTTGCGGGTAGTGACTGCGATAAAAAACAGGTACATGATCACGCCCCATAGAACGACGCCCAGCCACCAGAACCCGGCTGCAACACCAGACCAAGTTAACAACAAATAAAACTGGGAACCAAGTATGCAGGTGCCCGCGATCAAGGTGAAAAAACCCGGCCCACGGGCGTGGCTGATCATGTCATTGACCAGCGACGCCGGAAACCAGATGACCCGCACCAGAGTAAGGAGACAGAGGGCACCATAAGCCAGGCAGTTGGCAACGAGCAACAAAAGGGCCAGTAGATCGTAACCAAGCAAGTTTGAGGCGATGGAGGTAGCTCCCGTGGCCATCACTACTGCGAAATAACCGGGAAACAGGCCAGCAGCCGCGTCGCGCACAAGCCCTGCAAGGAACGCTAACCACTTTCCAGCAGCAGTCACAGCAATTCTCCACGTTGATAAAACGGATCTGGATTACTCAACCAGCACAATAGCTTGGCACAAAACAACACAACCGGATTTTCTGGCCCTCTATTCCCATCGAATTGCCACCAGCTGCTAAACTGACATTAAACCTATACAGAGAATGAATGAAATTCCAGGAGGGTAGCAGAATGTCCGCCTTTACCGTTCGCCTGTATCGTTACAATCCGGAACAGGACAACGCCCCCTACAGCCAGGACATCGAAGTCGGCAGTGAATTTCGTAACCGCATGGTTCTCGATGTCCTGGAACACCTCAAAACCCGCGACCCAACACTGTCTTTTCGTCGCTCCTGCCGGGAAGGTGTCTGCGGCTCTGACGGTCTCAGTATGAACGGCCGCAACGGCCTGGGCTGCATTACCCGGGTAGCCGATGCCCTGGGCAAGAAAGACGTGCTGGAGATTCGCCCACTGCCGGGCATGCCTGTCATCCGGGATCTGGTGGTGGACCAGTCACTGTTCTTCAAACAGTACGAACGCGTTCAGCCTTGGCTGATCAACGACACGCCAAACCCGGCGATCGAAAGGCTGCAGAGCCCGGAGGACCGAGCAAAGCTGGACGGGCTGTACGAGTGCATTCTCTGCGCCTGCTGCACCTCCGCCTGCCCCTCCTGGTGGTGGAACCCGGAAAAATACATCGGGCCCTCGGGATTGCTGCAGGCGTACCGGTTTTTGGTGGATTCCCGGGATACCGCCACACGCGAGCGCCTGGCCAAACTCGAAGACCCGTTCAGCGTGTTTCGCTGCCGCGGCATAGGTAACTGCACGGCCTATTGCCCCAAGGGCCTCAACCCCATGAAGGCCATCGGCCACATCAAAACCATGTTACTGCGGGAACAAAGCTGACTAACCATGGCCACTGACGATTCCAAAGGGCAATCCACGCGCATCATCCATAACCGCCGCCACCGGGATGCCTTTGGCAGCCCCTATTCGCCCATCTACAACACGACGACCTACCAGTTCCCGGACACCAAATCACAGCTCGACGTGATTGAAGCGCGCAAGCCGGGCTACCTCTACACCCGGTGGGGCACCAATCCAACGATTCAGGAGCTGGAACAGGGGCTTGCCGCCCTGGAACAGGCTGAGGCAGGGCTGGCCTTTGCCTCGGGGATGGCGGCGTGGAAAGCCTGGTCAGTCAACCGTCTGCCGCCAGCCACCACGCCATTGGCAGGGAAGAGCGGGAAAAACGAGGGATCAGCGACGGCATGCTCAGGTTGTCCATCGGCCTGGAGGACCCGGGAGATTTGATTGCGGATTTGAGGCAGGCGACAGACAGAGCAACTACTCACGATGACCCACCGCGTTGACCCAGGTCATCTGGCAGTCGCCAGTTGACTTATCTTCAAGAAGACCACCAGGCGCTCTGATAATCTGACGGAACATGTTTCTTCCCGAGGATGAGCAATGTCAGACGCCCCCCGCAAGCCTGACTGGAACCCCCGAAACGAAGCGGTTCTGAAAAACCAGATACCGGCCTACGATGCCATGCGTGCGCAGTGCCCGGTCGCCTGGAGTGATTTTCAGCACTGGACACTGTTCCGGCATGACGATGTCATGCGAGTGCTGAAAGATCACCAGACATTCAGCAGTGCGGTGTCCAGCCATCTTTCAGTCCCCAATGGCATGGACCCACCTGAACACACGCCCTATCGACAGGTAATCGAGCCCTACTTCTCGCAACAGGCAATGAGCGAATTTGAGCCAACCTGTCGCAACATTGCCCGTAACCTCGTCAATAGCTTGCCCGACGGCCAGCCGTTTGATGTCGTCGAAAAGTTTAGCCGAGCCTTTGCCCTGCAGATACAGTGCGCTTTTATGGGCTGGCCTGATTCTCTCCACGAACCACTGAGGGAGTGGGTGTTAAAAAACCACCGGGCCACCCTGGCCCGTGACCGGCAGGCCATGGCTGAAGTTGCCCGTGAGTTCGACGGTTATATTCACGACCTGCTGGAAACCCGACGTCAGGCCGGAGCCAAGGCTCCACGAGACGTCACCACCTCTCTGATGGAGGAAATCGTCAATGGTCACGCGATGACCGATGAAGAGCTCACCAGCCTGCTGCGAAACTGGACTGTCGGTGAGCTGAGCACAATCAGCTCCAGCGTATCCATTCTTCTGAGCTACCTCGCTGAACACCCCGACCTCAAACAGAGCCTTGCCAACGATACCGTTGCCCTGCCGGACGCTATCGATGAAATTCTGCGTATGGACGCGCCACTGATGTCTAACCGCCGGATTACAACCCGTGATGTGGAAGTTGGCGGAAGAAGTATTCCGGCAGGTGAAAAAATCACTATCCTGTGGGCGTCCGCCAACCGTGACGAGAAGGTCTTCGGCGACCCGGATGCGTTTTGCCCACAGAGGAACCGTGACCAGAATCTGCTCTATGGCGCAGGCATTCACGTTTGCCCGGGTGCACCTCTCGCCAGGATGGAACTCAGGGTGCTGATGGAGGAATTTCTGTTCGCTGTCGACACCCTGGAACCTGCGCCCGAGGGCCAGCCTGAACGGGCGATTTTCCCGACTGGAGGGTTCAGTTACCTGCCAACGATCATTGGAAAAAGATAGGAAGGGAGTTCCAGTTCAAAACGGATGAGAATCCGCAGTCCGAGCCATACCTCACACTCTCCCGGGTCAAGCCAAAACTTCATCGATTTACCCCATCACTCTCACATGGCCGGCCGTCAGATCACCGTGGTGCATCATCGCCGACCAGTGCAAACACGATCTGATTTCAGTTCACATTGACAAAAGTCATACTCAGACATTGCCCATATTAATGTATTTAGAATACATTGTTTAAGGCCGAATTTACTGCTGACTATCCGCGGACTACAGAAAGGGAAACTGAATATGATTCAACCAAAACTCTTCCATCTGTCGAAAGTGACATTGCTGGTCGGGGCCATATCGGGAATCTCCAGCCCGGCATTGGCTGGAGAAACTGCAAAGCAATTTGTGGAGACAAACTGTTCCGGTTGCCACGCACTTAGCAAACCCGAGAGCTTTACGACAACCCGAATTCGTGAACGCAAGGCGCCCGACCTTTACTACGCGGGAAACAAATTTCAGGAAGACTGGCTCATTCAGTGGTTGCAGTCACCGACCAGAATTCGTCCGGGAGGAACTTTCTTTGGGCAAAATGTGGTGGCAGGCGAAGACCGTGACATCGTTCCAAAAGATAAGTTGCCGGAGCACCCTGCCTTCAATGAATCGGAGGCTCAGGTCGCAGCATCCTATCTGATGTCGCTGACCCCTCACGATGATCTGGTATCAGATGTCGACTACGTTCCGAAACCCATTTCTGGAGCCATAGGACGCATGAACTTCACCAAGTTCAAGGGCTGCGTCGCCTGCCACGAATTGGAGAAGGGTTATGGCGGGATTTCAGGCCCTGAAGTTTATACAGCTGGTGCCCGACTAAACCCGGAATTTCTCTACAGCTTCATCAAGAATCCTCAAGCCTGGGCACCTAAAACTTTCATGTCGAACCTGCACTTAGACGATAGTGAGGTTCAAAAATTGGCAGACTTCATTACCACACTGTCAAAGGAGTGAACATATGCATTTTCTGACTCGCATTATATTAATCATTTTGGTCTCAGCTCCTACCGTCGCTCTTGCCGAGTCCGAAGCAACGGGAAAGCAGCTTTACAACACATACTGCACACAGTGCCACGGCATCTATGGCGACGGATGGGGTGTTAATACAAGAGATATCGAAGTACTTCCCAGAGACCATACAGATTCTGGTGAGATGTCTGCGCGTTCTGATCAGGAACTCTTCAAGGCGATAAAGCACGGCGGGCAGGCTGTAAACAAGTCTATTCTGATGCCCAACTGGGACGCCACGATGTCAGACGCCGAAATCGAGCGAGTGGTGCGCTACTTACGAGAGCTCTGTAACTGCGACGCTCCATAACCCATATCCAGACGGGCTTCTGCGAGCTGGTAATAAAGCTTCTAATAACGATCAAAACGATGTTCAAAATTTACATCAAAGGAGTAGACGATGAGTTTAACCATGGGAAAAACGCGCTCCGCAACAGGAACTCGGATTGCTCTTGCCATTGCTGCCACTGCCTCACTGGGCGGCGTCGGACCTGCATGGTCAGAAACACACCAGTTTCAAATGACGATTGAGGAGGGGGAAAAAGAAGTGGCGCCCGGATTCAAAGCAAAGGTTTGGGCCTATAACGGCCAGGTCCCTGGGCCGCTTATCCGGGTCGAGGAGGGAGATACAGTGGAGGTAGAGCTCACCAATATGACGACTCTGGCCCATACCATCCACTGGCATGGTACCTACCAGACCGGTACGTGGCGGAATGACGGTGTTCCAGATGTGACTCAACAAGCCGTTCAACCCGGGGACTCGTTCACTTATAAGTTCGTTGCCGATAAGCCCGGAAGCCTCTGGTATCACTGCCACGTAAATGTCCCGGAACACGTTGGATTACGAGGAATGTGGGGGCCCATGATTGTTGACCCCAAAGAACCAGTGGCAATCGAAAACGAAGTCACCAAAGAAGCCATTCTGATGTTTTCCGGCTGGAACGAAGACGTCGCTCAAACATTCGGCAAAGGCGGGCACCCGACCGAGAAACTCTCATATTTTTCAATTAACGGCCAATCGTTTCCGAATACCCAACCATTAAGAGTCAAGGAAGGCGATGTTCTCCGCCTGCGTCTTTATGCAACCGGTATTGAGACAGCTTTCCATCTGCATGGACACGACATGCTGGTCACGCACAAAGATGGCCTGCCATTGGACTCCCCATTCTGGGCGGATGTGGTGGATATCAATCAGGGCGAACGGTACGACGTAATTGTCAGGATGAACAACCCCGGGCGCTGGATTGCCCATGACCACATTGAACACCACGTCAGTAACAACGGAAAAGCACCTGGTGGCGCGGTCATGATCGTCGAGTACGACAGCATCGAAGATGATGATTGGTATGTCTGGAAGGACAAAGTCTACGACCCCAACTTTTACTACACCCAAAGCTTGACCGAAGGCAGTGGTCTCTTCAACCACAAGGGCTTCGAGGCCCAGAAAATCAAAAACGATGAGTCCAAAGGTCGTGGCAGGAGCCGCGGCAGAAGTGAGTCCAACTAACACCTAAACACCAAAGGAGAGAAAGATGTCTATTTCCAAATCAATTAAACAGGTGACCGCGGCTATGGCAGCGGCTGCGATACTGGCGTCTCCCGCGATGGCTGAAGTGGTGAAGGTCGAGATCCCGGTCATTGAGAAAGAGATCGCTGTAGATAACAAAGGAACGATGCAAACCATGTGGACGTTCGGGGGAACCGTTCCCGGCCCCGTTGTTCGCGTAAAAGAGGGAGATGTCGTCGACTTCACTCTTATCAATGAGGAGGGCAACAAACAAAGTCACTCTATGGACTTCCACGCCGCCGCTGTTGACGTCCTGGACGAATTCTCAGCTGTGAAACCTGGGCAGAAAAAGCATTTCAAATTTACGGCTACCAGCCCAGGCGTGTTCATCTACCATTGCGGTGCGGACCCCATGGTTGAGCATATAGGGCGCGGTATGTATGGCGTCATTATTGTCGACCCTAAAGAGGGGTATGGGGAAAACTATCCTAAACCGGACCGCGAGTACGTCATCGTCCACAGCGATCTGTTTGAACCTGGCACCACAGCAGAACAGATGCTGGAAGGAGACGGTTGGACCAGTACTTTAGTGAACGGCAAGGCGTTTCACTATGACCCCTTGCACGACCCAAACGCCAGCTTAATGCTGCAATCCGAGCCCGGGGAAAGGGTACGGTTCTATTTCGTGAACGCCCACGTCAATAAATCAGTTGCCCTCCATCCGATTGCCGGGATCTGGGAACGCGTTTATAACAGTGGCCACCCATTCAACCTCGAAAAAGGGATACAAACATATCTCGTACCGGCAGCGTCCGGAGCTACTCTTGATCTGGTTAGCCCTTCTGATCGTGACACCAACAACGCCATCGTAGATCACCAGATGAAGGGTGCTCTGAATGGTGGCATAAGCGTCCTGATGAATACTGAAGGAGCGGACCCTTCTCTTGGCAAAAAAGGAAACATTCTGATTCGATGACCCCTCGCCTCCCTCACTGACTCTTTCAAGAGCCAGTAAGGAGGTTTTCGCCGGCCCCGATCCGGGCCGGCTTTTTTGCTCTCACAGGTTTATTGATGTATACAAAAAGCATCGTATTATTTTATGCAACTGCCAACCAGGTGAAACGATGCAACTAAAAACGTATACGGATTTTGGTTTGAGGGTCTTGGTCTATGTCGGAACCCGACGAGGTAAGTCAATTCCCCGACGGGAAATAGCTACAGCCTACGGCATCTCTCCGGAACACTTACGCAAAGTCATTCATCGTATGAGCACGCTGGGGTACGTAAAAACGACCCAGGGTAAGTCCGGCGGAGTTATGCTCAGCCGTTCGCCTGGATTGGTTCGGTTAGGGCAATTCGTACTGGAAATGGAGGAGAACATGGAAATCATCGACTGCAACAAACAAGAATGCCCGCTCCAGGGGGGGTGCACCATCAAAAGCGCAGTCAATGCTGCGCGCGACGCTTTTGTTGCCACGCTCAATGAATACACTCTCGCTATGTTGCTGGATGATTCCAAAATGGTGGAGCGCCTGCGCATGGTGGGACCTTGAGGGTAGACCATGAATATAGCAGCAGCGCCCAACAGTTTTGAATATCCGACCCTGAAACGGCTTTTGCAGGACGATCCGGTATTCGCATACTTAAGGAACAAAGACTTCTCCATTCTTTTGAAAGATGTCCGGAGGCATGCGTTTTCTCAGGGAGAAACGATTTTCACTGAGGGGATGGCGGCGGACCGTTTTTTTCTGATTGTTGCAGGCGAAATAGAGGTATTCCGCGCTACACCCGGGGGTGACGAAAAATTGTTTGGTTACTATCGAGACGGACAACTCGTTGAACTCTATTCAATGTTTATGAAGACTCCTGTGTTTTCCCTGAATGGCCGCGGTACTCAAGATGGAATTGCCTATAGCTTCGATGAAAAAGCACTTTCGGAGATCGCCCAGAAAAACCCTGATTTGACTCGAGGACTCCTGCAACACATGAGTCAAAAGGCCCACGCCTACATGAACCAGGTCGATTTTTTCACTGGCAGCAATGCCGAACAGCGACTGGCTGCATTCCTTCTGTATCTTAGCGACTTACAAGACGGTACAGAACTGACCCTTCCTTGCCACCAAAAACAAATAGGTTCCCGCTTAGGGATACGGGGCGAGACAGTCTCGCGCGCTTTCGGGCGGTTTAAAGAGAGAGGGATCATAAAACAGAAGGGAGGCCAGCTTGAGATTCTCGACCGCCCTGCCTTGGAGCAATTACTAGGAGTGGAATATAGAAATTTGGAGATGTGGACCTGACGTGACCGTTTGATATTGTCGAACAGTTCAGCTGGCTGACTTTCCCCCATCAGGGGCTTTAGTCATCTACAGATGATTATTGGGAGATATCGCGCAACGCTAAGTCCGGGCATCAACGGCGTTCTGAAACCAACCGGCGCAGCCTCGTCATAACATCCAGATTATTGATTTCCATGGCCTCCAGCGCTTGCAGTGCATCCTCGGGCCGATCTTCATGATGTGCTCTCACGGCTTCGATCGCATAAACATGCACCAGCCGGTGAGGTTCCTCAATGGCCCGGAAATCCAGCCGGCCGGCATATTGTGCATTGCCACCACCCTGATAGTACCACTGGCCAAGCCGGCACTCCGTTTCCGGCGGCAAGGTGTCTGCCTTGCGATCGGATAACCCGGACAGAATCTGGTAGACCGTAAGCTTGATTTCCAGCTCTTCGAGATTTGCCAGCTCAATCTCCGCCAGCAGAGCGGCACGCCCCAATGCAGTCGACGAAGTGCCTGCCAGATCAATCAGCGACATGAGTCGGCTTCTTGCGGTTTCAGCCTCCTCTGCAAGCTTTTCCATTTCCTCACTGTTTGCCTTGCTGGCGCCAGAGACGGCAGCAGTCTGGGTTCGAATACGGCTGATGGCATCGTCGATTTGCCCGGTCGCTTCTCCGGCCCGGAAAGCCAGGTTTCGAACCTCCGTTGCCACCACGCTGAACCCCCGGCCATGCTCTCCGGCCCGGGCCGCTTCAATACTGGCGTTCAGTGCCAGCAGCGAGGTCTGATCGGAAACACCGTCAATCACGTCCACAAGTGACGTAATGCTGCCGGTCTCGTCCTCCAGTGCTCCGATCTGTCCAGCGGAATTCACCGCTCTTTGTCGGGCACCACCGAGTTTCTGAATCAGCGTAGCCATACTGTCACGAACGCTGCCGGATTCATCCCGGGTTTTCAGTGCCTCGGTACGACGGGACCCCAACAGGTCCGATAATTCGTGAAATGACCCTTTGAGCTCGGTCAGTGATGAACCAAACTGGCCCAGCCCTGCCATCAAGCGCCGACTGAGCTGAAGTTCCGCGCTGCTCTGCGCCAGCGCACGCTGCTCCTCTTCCAGCCCTGCGTTCAGGCTTCTGTTCCGTTCACTGACCTCAGCAAACGCCTCCTTCAATGCCGACAGCTCCGCTTCAAGCGCCTCTGCACGCTTTGTGGACGGCCAAAAACTCATAGTGTTACTCCGGCTCACCATTTAGATTCATATTATATCCATGTTTAAGGGCGAAGCTGTACGGATTTGTAACAACTACTCATTGAGAGAGAGGTACTGCGGTGGCCTGAAAGGTCAGAACTGGCCGTTCAGAACAAAGTCCCGAAGCGCAACGGCATTATTGTGCTCGGTATCTTTCGCGGCAAACACCAGCGTGATGCGGTTATGGGCTTCAACCAGCTTTTTAAGTGCTTCAAGATCGTCTCTGGCGGCGTCTGATGTCAGCTCTTTAAGATACCGCTCCCGGAACTCCGACCATTTATCCGGATCGTGACCAAACCACTTTCGCAACTCGGTGGAGGGTGCCAGCCCTTTCAGCCAGTGGGCTAAATCCGCATCTTCCTTGGCAACGCCGCGGGGCCAGATGCGGTCAACAAGGACTCTTGGGCCATCCGACCGTGCGGGTTCTTCATAGGCGCGTTTCAGGCGGATATCCATGACTTCTCACCTCCGTAAACATCGCCTGATCTTTATGAACCAGACTGATAATTACCGTTACCGTGACGAATAAACCGGTGCCTAGCTAAGCGGCTTCTCTTCCTTGAACCCGAGCTTCCTGAGAATCACCATGGCCGGGCACCATTTGGTGAATGCAGATTGGATCAGGTTCACTGCAATGAACCCGGTAAACAGAAGCCACCAGGGGCTCACGTAGTGTGCCAGCAGGATGGATACCAGGGTGAACACGCCTGCCATCAGGCGAAGACCTTCATTGACCGTCATGATGCACCTCCATTAGTAAATCAGGTTATACGGTTACTGTGATCGTAATCCCGGACCATGATTTAAGTCACGTCAAGGGAAGATTTCTGGCCGACTCAGCACTGCAACCGGGGTTGGGCTTGCATATTCGATGCTCGACGCCGAAAATAAAGTAATCAATTACTTTCTTTGGGTCAACCATGTCAGACAGGCAACTTCCGTCCAAGCGCGCTTATCAAAGCACTGAACAACGCCAGTCCGCCACTGTTGAGGCTGTCGTGCATTTGTGTGCTGAGCAAGACCCTTCCACCCTCACCACCGCCCGCATCGCCGATGAGATAGGTTTATCTCAGGGCGCCCTGTTCAAGCACTTCCCCAACAAGAACAGCCTGTGGGAATCCGTGGCGAGCTGGGTATCCGGGCAGCTCACCGATCATGTTTTCAGTGTAGCCGATCAGTATGAACAGGCCGACAAGGCGCTGGAAGCCATGTTTCTGGCCCATATCGGCTTCATTGTCCGCCACCCGGGTATTCCGCGGCTGATGCTGGGAGAACTGCAGAAGCCGGGTAACAGCGCGGCCAAACGGATCGTTCGGCAGACTCTGGCCAACTACCGCCAGAAAGTCATTTCTCTGCTGAACCTTGGTATCAAGCAACAACGCATTACCTCCACCATCGACAGCGAGGCTGCCGCAGTGCTCTATCTTGGGGCCATCCAGGGGTTAGTGGTTCAGGGCATGATAGGCGGTGATATTCACAGTCTTGAACAGGCCGCACCCCGAATTTTCAGACTTTACAGCGCCAGCTTTCAGGAGATCCCCGATGCACCGCAGGCATAAATTCATCCTTGCCCTAACGCTGATCGCCGGCATCGCCTTCGTGGTGGTGATGATTAAACTGAAACAACCACCAGAGCGTGCAGCTGAACAGGTCGCAGCGACACCGGTCCGAATCCTTGAGGTCGCTCCCCTCACCGTGCGCATCGAGACCCGGGGCTTTGGCCAGGTGTTACCGGCCAGAAGCTGGAAGGCGGTGGCCAATGTGGGTGGCCGCATTACCTGGAAGCATCCGGATCTGGAAAGCGGCAATCTCATTTCCGAAGGCACCCGTTTGCTTCAGATTGACCCGACCCGCTATGAACTGGCTGAGGCTTCGGCCAGGGCCGACATTGCCGGCCTGGAAGCAGAGCAGCAGCAACTGGATCAGGAAGAACAGAACACCCAGGCACTGCTGGAACTGGAAAACCGTAGGTTGGCGCTTGCGCAGCGGGAGCTTCAGCGGGCTAAAACCCTTGCTGACAGTGGCTCGCTGTCCCAGACCCGGCTGGATGAACAGCTGCGGGCCACCCTGCAGCAACAGCAAGCGGTGCAGTCCCTCAAAAACCAGCTCAACCTGATCCCTGTGCGCAAAAAAACCCTGAATGCCCGCCTGGCCCGGAGTGAATCGGCACTTGCCGGTGCCCGGGAAGACCTTGAGGACGCCCGGTTCGAAGCCCCCTGGGATCTGCGGGTGCACCAGTCCGACATCGAAACCGGTCAACAGGTTAACCCCGGCCAGACCCTGTTTGTGGCAGACGACATTACCGCGGCAGAAGCCACGGTGCAGCTGGAAATGTCCGAGCTTCGCAATGTGCTGTACCAAATCCCGGGCGCTCCTGATCCGGGAAACAATGGCGAAGCGTCCCCGGGCTTTACCGACTTCCACCAGAAACTGCCGCTCGATTCGCTGACCGTGCGGGTGCACCCGACCGGTGCTCCCGACAGCCACTGGACCGGCACGCTGACCCGGATTACCGGCAGCCTGGATCCCGCCACCCGCACCATCCAGGCGGTGATTACAGTGGACGAACCTTACCGCAGCGCCAACCCGCCCGCCCGGCCACCACTGGTGCGAAACATGTTTGTGCAGGCCACCATTGCAGCGCTGACAAACGAGCCGGTGTTGGTGGTGCCGGCCAGCGCCATTCATCAGGGCGAGGTGTATCTGGCCAATGGCAATGACCGTCTGCAACGCCAGCCGGTCAGTCTGGCTTGGCAACAGGGGGAGCTTGCAGTAGTCAGTGGCGGGCTAAAACCGGGCGACCAGCTGATTCTGGACGATCTGATTCCCGCCATCGAAGGCACGTTGCTGAGCCCTCAACCCGATGAGAACACCCGTCAATGGCTGCAGAAAATGGCCGCAGGAGAGCAGCCATGATCCGCTGGTTTGCCGGCCACCCCACCGCCAGCAACCTGCTTCTGATTCTGATGCTGGCGGTGGGTTTGTATGCCGCGCCAAACCTGACCCGGGAAACCTTTCCGGACTACCTGCCACCGGAAGTCAGCATCACCATGGAATACCGGGGTGCCACCGCAGCGGATGTGGAAGAGGCCATCTGCCAGCGCCTGGGTGAGGCGCTGCAGCGGGTGGACTACATGAAGGAAGTTTCCTGCACGGCCCGGGACAACCAGGCCAAAACCATCGCCAGCATGGCAGCCCAGGGCGATATGGGCCGATTTCTGGATGATATCCGCACCGAAATCGAAGCCCTGACCGACCTGCCCGAAGAAGCTGAAGATCCCGTTATCCGCGAGCTGTACCGAACCAGTCTGGTGGCCGCTATCGCGGTGTACGGGCCTATGAGCTTCTCCCACCTGGAGGCTTACACCAACCAGTTGGAAGACCGGTTGTTCGCCATGGATGGCGTGGCCGATGTCATCCCCGCTGGCCTGTCCCAGCGCCAATGGCACATTGAAGTCTCCCGGGATCTAGTCCGCCAGTACGGCCTGGGCGTGCGCGACATTGCCCGCACCATCACCCGCCAGAACCTGGATATGCCTTTGGGCAACATTGAAACCGACAGCCAGGATATCCAGCTACGGTTTGTGGATGAGCGGCGCTCGCTGCAGGACCTGGCCAGACTTCCGATTGTCGGCACTGAAGCCGGTGCTGTGCTGACCCTGGGTGACCTCGCCAGCATTACCGAGGCCCATGAACGGGAAGAGGAACGAGTGGAATTCAACGGCCAGCGCGCCATCATTCTGGAGATTCACAAGAATCGCCATGACGATGCCCTGCAGGTGATGGACTCACTGCAGGCCTTTGTCGAGGCGGAAAAAGCCCGCCGTGGTGGCACCGTGGAACTGGAAATCACCCAGGACATGACGTCTATCGTCCGGGATAGGTTGCAGATGCTGGTAGGCAATGGCATCACCGGCTTGCTGCTAGTGGGCCTGGTGATGGGACTGTTCTTCCGCCCCCGCCTCGCCTTCTGGGCCCTGTTCGGCCTGCCTGCCGCCTTTGCCGGTGCCTTTGTGATGATGGCTCTTACCGGGCTATCCCTGAACATGATCACCCTGGTGGCTTTGCTCATGGCCATTGGCATTGTCATGGACGACTCCGTGGTAGTCACCGACAACATCGCCAAGCTGGCCGCCGAAGGCAACAACCCGTTGGAAGCGGCCGTCAAAGGCACACAGGAAATCCTGCCCGGGGTGCTGTCGTCATTCCTGACCACAGTTTCTGTGTTTATTCCTCTGGCGTTTCTGGCCGGAGAGTTGGGGGCGGTGCTGGAGGTCCTGCCGGTGGTTCTTATTGCCGCCCTGGCCGCCTCGCTGATTGAAGCATTCTGGATACTGCCCCACCACCTTAAAAGTGGTCTGGGCAACAAACGCGAGCATACGCCTTCCCGCTTCCGCGCCGCGTTCGACACCGGCTTTGAAAAGATTCGTGAAAATGTGGGGCGACTGGCCGACAAAGCCATCCGCTTCCGTTACGGCGTATTGGCGGCCATGCTGCTAATACTCTTTGGGTCGGTGGGGCTGATGGCCGGCGGTCATGTGCGCATGGAAGCCATGCCGGAAATTGACGGTGACGTACTGGAAGCCCGGGTGCTGATGCCCCAGGGCACACCCCTGCAGCAGACCCAGGCCATTACCAACCGCATCACCGAGGCCATGTATAGGCTCAACGAGGAATACGCGCCGGAACAGCCAGACCAGCAAGAACTGCTGCAAAACATCCAGACCCGCTTCAACCAGCACGCCGGGGCCGGCGAGAAAGGTGCGCATGTAGCAACGGTCATGGCCGATTTGCTGACTGCGGAACTTCGTACCGTGGATCTAGCCACCCTCACCGACCGCTGGTACCAGGAAATCGGCGAGATTCCGGGGCTGATTGCCCTGAATATCCAGGAGCCCGGCTTCGGCCCGGCCGGCATACCCATCGAAATCCGGCTGCAGGGCACCGATCTGGATGAGCTTAAAGCCGCCGCCGGTTTTCTCAGCGCAGAAGTCGCCAGCTATAACGGCACGTTCAACGTGCTGGATGACCTCCGCCCCGGCAAGCCTCAGCGTATCCTGACGCTGAATGACAGCGCCCTGTCTCTCGGCCTGAATGCTGCCGAGGTGGCCAGCCAGATCCGCACCGGCCTGCTGGGGGATATTGTGGATACGGTACAGATCGGTGACCAGCACATCGAAATACTGGTGCGCCAGACCAGCGCCGAACGCAACACCCGCCAGTTCCTGGAAGATGCCGCGATCACCACAGGCAAGGGCCAGATGGTGCCGTTGCGCGAAGTGGCCAGCATTGCCGAGGAACGGCAATGGTCACAGGTCACCCGCATTGACGGTCTGCGCACCGTCACGGTATCGGCCGATGTGAACGGCCGGAAGACCAACGCCGATGCTATCGTGGCCGACTTACACAACCGGGCATTTCCGAAGCTTCGCGAGCAATGGCCAGAGATCAGCCTGCAAGTGGAAGGCCAGACCGCCCGCTCCCGGGAAACCGGCCAGTCTATCGCCCAGGGGCTGCTGATCGGCCTGCTGGGGATTTTCCTGATCCTGTCGTTCCAGTTCCGCAGTTACGTGGAGCCGGTCATTGTCATGCTGTCGATCCCGGTGGCCTTTATGGGCGCGGTCTGGGGGCACCTCCTGATGGGCTACAACCTGTCCATGCCCTCATTGATCGGCGCTGCCTCATTGGCCGGCATTGTCGTGAACAACGCTATCTTGCTGGTTCAGTTCATAAAGAGCTTCCGGGAACAAGGCATGAGTACTCAAGAGGCCGCCGGCGCTGCCAGTCGGGCCCGTTTCCGGGCCATTCTAATCACCACCAGCACCACCGTTGCCGGCCTGCTGCCCCTGCTGGCCGAAACCAGCACCCAGGCCATGGCGGTGATTCCATTGGTGATTTCGGTGGTGTTCGGCTTGTTGGTGTCCACTGTTCTGATACTGATTGCCTTGCCAGCGCTCTATTCGATCCTTGCGGATCTGGGGTGGGCCAGAAACGTCGAGCCCTGAACGAACACGCCGGGATCCGTGTCCCGGCCTGTGATTCATAGACTAACCAGCTCCATCCCAGGTTTGCTATACCAGTACCCGTTGCACGGTGGTGCCTCCACCAGCTGCAACGGATCGGCAGCCGGCGTTTCGCCCCTACGCACCTGGTCGAAACGTTTCACAACTTCCTCCAGGCCCTGATACTCAGGGCTCAGACGAACGGTCGACACGCCCATGCGCTCCATCTCTGGCAGTTCCCGCATAAGGTCATAGCGTGAGCCGGACAGAGTGGAGACACCGTTGATACGGAATAGCTCCTGGGATTCCCGGGAGCGCAACTCCATGCCAGCGGGGTGCTCGATGCAACGGAACTCGCAGTTGTCTTTGGGAAGGTTGTAATGGCGAGCGGTGAAACAGCGGGATGACCAGGCCAGAGGCAGGAAACCCCAGCCGAACACTTCCGCCGGCAGATCCAGACCTTCCTCTTTCAAACCCTTGATCAGCTGAGCCAGGGCTGCCTTGCCCAGCTCAACCGGCAGATTCCAGCCCTTCAGTCCCTGTTTTGCCAGCACCTTGAGCGTGGCCACGTTGTAGATGTTCATGGACGGGCCGGTTATGAAGGGAATGTCATTACGAATAGCTACCTGCAGAGCGCTCTGGTCATTCGCTTCCACCACAAACTCGTTCTGGTCACAGATCCGGCGCAGGCGACGTAGATCCGCTTCGGATTCGATCAGCGTCTGCGTGGAAAGCACCACGTCCTTCCCGCAGGCTCTCAGATCACGGGCCAGATCGAGCCAGTCATCGGGTTTCAGCTCACGGCGACGACTGCACACGGCTTCACCCAGATAAATGGTATCCACCGGCCACTCGGCGGCGCTGGCATAGAAATCGAAGACAGTTTGCTTGGACCAGAACCACAGGATCGGACCCAAAGATAGCTTCATCATAAATGGTAAAACCTTATTTCCACTTGCGATGGTAGGCGCCCAGCGTTGTGAGACCACCCTCGGAAAGGCCGTCCAAGGTGCTGCGCCACTGGGGTTCAACGGTGAATTCTTCGGGCCGGGACGCGAGGTTATCGAGCGCGTGGCGCCAGGTGCGGGCCACGTCGGCAATATAGGCGGGGCTGCGCTGACGCCCCTCGATTTTCACCGCGCTGATACCCAGTTCCTGAAGTTCCGGGAGCAGATCCAGGGTGTTCAGGCTGACCGGTTCCTCAATGGCGTGATAGACACTGCCCTCCACTTCGAAACGGCCTTTACACAGGGTGGGATAGCCCGCGGATTCACCATGACCATATCGGTCAATCAGTACATTATTCAGGCGGGATTCCAGTCCCTGAGGCGTCTCCTGCCAGCGAACAGCCTTGGCGGGAGAGCAGGCGCCACGGGTATTGGGAGACTCATCGGTCAGATAGGAGGAGAGATAACACCGACCCTCGGCCATGATGCACAGGCTGCCGAAGGCAAAGACTTCCAGCTCAACCGGACTGTGTTTCGCCACACCTCTCACCTGATCCAGCGAGAGGACCCGGGGCAAAACGGCCCGGCGAATGCCGAAGTTATCCTTGTAGAAGGAAAGCGCTTCGTGGCTGGTGGCAGAGCCCTGCACCGACAGGTGGCGGGGAATGTCCGGGTACTTGTTGGCCGCGTAATCCAGCAGGCCCATATCGGCCAGAATGATGGCGTCCACGCCCAGACTCGCTGCGCGATCTACGGCGCCCTTCCACTGCTCCCAGCCATCCGGCTGAGGGTAAGTGTTGATCGCGCAGAATACACGGCTGCCCCGGAGATGGGCGTATTCAATGCCCTCGGCGGCACGTTTGTCGTTGAAATTCAGGCCGGCAAACTGGCGGGCATTGGTGCTATCCCGAAAACCGAAATACACGGCGTTGGCACCGTTATCGACCGCAATTTTCAGGGCTGGCAGGCTACCGGCCGGGCACACAAGTTCCATGGCACTCTCCACTGCAAGAATGCCAGCACCTTACAATGGCTCCCCGCCGGAGCGCCTTGACCTTTGTCAGCGTGGGTATCAAAGTCTCAGAGACTGCGGCCCCGAATGACCCGAAGCAGGATTACCACAACCGCGATCACCAGCAGAATATGGATAAACCCGCCCATGGAATATGAGGTCACCAATCCCAAAACCCAAAGCACCAATAAAATAACAGCAATTGTTTCAAGCATGGCTATATATCCCTGCACAACCCACTGTCGAGCCACGGTGGTGTGAACTTGTAGCCCGAGTGAACTGAGCGATCCGATTACTTGCCAAAGAATTCTTTGACCTGTTTTTCAGCCTCGTCGCGGGTAACGGCATACCGTTCCTGCACCAGACCCACGAGTCTGTCCTGACGCCCTTCCGCCTCCAGCAGTTCATCTTCCGTCAACTTGCCCCAGTATTGCTTTGCTTTGCCGACCTGTTGTTTCCATTTGGCTTTCATTTCATCTGCACTGAACATACTCATGGCTATACCCTCTGTTGATTACCACGTTGACCTTAACCTGACGCATTGTCATATACCTGTCTGTTCGCTGGCACACTAAAGGCTGGAAAGACCTCTCTGGTGGTGCTCCACGCACCATTATGTATGATGTATGCGCCAACTGCGTTCCATGGTGGAGTTGGCAGAGCGAGCAGGGCGGGACCGCGCGGTTGGTGCCTCCCTGATCCCCAGTGGAAACTTCGACCTGCCCACCCTACGCCAGATCGCCTGACTCAGCGGGTAGCATGGAATCGGTCCGTGAACCGGTGATCCTGACAATCACCGGTTCCCAGGAAATCACCCTGGTAATCGGAGAGCAGAGACGGCTGACAAGGGTACTTCAGGACCTTGCGAAGGGTTCAAGGTGCCGACTTACAGTTGAACGAAAGAGGGGTCAGATGAAAACTTTCATCTGACCCCTACTTCATCCCTTTTCACCGGCGTCTGTCAGATGATCCGCGAAAACCGCTGACTTGCGCCTTCCTTGCGATACAGATCAAAAATCTGGCAGATGGCCCGAATCAGCAACCGACCGGCCGGCTGAACCTGTAGTGCATGTCCATCATCGGCAATCAGTTCATCCTGCACCATGGGCTTCAGGCGGCGTAGTTCATCCGCGAAGTAGCGGTCCAGATCTTGCTGCCACACTTCCGCGAACTGCTGGCGATCCAGCCGAAACTGGCAGATCAGTTGGCCGATCACCCAGCGGCGGATTCGGTCGTCCCGGCTCAGGTTCACACCTTTGGTAATCGCCAGCTGGCCGGCATCAATGGCCGCCTCCCAGGACGGCAGGTCGTGGTTGTTCTGGAAATAGGCATCGTCGGTCTGGCCGATGGCAGAGACACCGAGGGATACCAGGTCGCACTCGGAGTGGGTCGTGTAGCCCTGGAAATTCCGGTGCAGGCGGCCTTCCCGTTGCGCCACGGCCAGGCTGTCGTCCGGCTTGGCGAAGTGGTCCATGCCGATGTATTCGTAACCCGCTTCCAGCAACCGGTTGATGGTGTTGTGCAGAATGGCCAGCTTCTGCTGCGGGCTTGGCAGGGTATCGGCCAGAATACGGGTCTGCGGGTAGAAACGATCCGGAAGATGCGCGTAGCTAAACACAGAGAGCCGGTCCGGCGACATCTCGATCACCGCTTCCAGGGTCTCGGCAAAGCTTTCCGGGGTCTGATGGGGCAGGCCGTAGATCAGGTCCAGGTTGATGGAGCGGAAGCCCAGCCGACGCGCCTCATTCAGCACGGCCTCGGTCATCTCTCTTGGCTGGATGCGGTTCACCGCCTTCTGCACCTGGGGATTCACATCCTGCACGCCAAGGCTGATACGGTTAAAGCCGAGGTCCCAAAGGGTTGGCAGGGTGTCCTGATCCACTTCCCGCGGATCGATCTCCACGCTGTAATCCCGCTCATCGCCAGTCTGCAGGTTGAACAGTTCCCCGTACCCTGCCATCAGGTGTTCCATGACATCCTTCGGCAGGAACGTGGGCGTACCACCGCCCCAGTGCAGTTGGGTAACGGGGCGATCGGCACCAAACAGTTTTGACTGGATGGTCGCTTCCTTCAGCACGCGCTCCACATAGGGCATGGCCTTGTCACGCTTTTTGGTGATCACCTTGTTGCAGGCGCAGTAGTAGCACAGGTGCGCGCAGAACGGCAGGTGGGTGTAGAGCGACAGCGGGCGCCCGCTGGCTTTGCTGCGCGCGGCGGCCTTGACCATGTCTTCGATCGGGTAGTTCTGGTTGAACTCCACGGCCGTGGGATAGGAGGTGTACCTTGGGCCGCTGAGGTCGTAGCGGCGGATCAGGGCTTCGTCCCAGATGAATTCTGGCAGTGTTGAGTCTTGGGTGCTGAGTGAGGGGGTGGCGGTCATGGCAAACTCGGGGTCAGATGAAATCGGGGTCAGATGAAAATTTCGTCTGACCCCATGTTCAGGGAAGCTGACGCATTTTAGGGCAATCCCATACGTGCCGTTTTGATGCGGGTCAGCTGAGTGTTGGTTTCAGTTTACCAGTCTGGTTTATGAACCACTCTTGGGCTGTTGGCGTACTTCTTGTACCTCTTATTGAGGAGGCTTGGTGGTGGGCACCCGGCAGGCGAAGGGGATGCCAACCCGCCAAAAAATAAACGGAGCGAAGGATCTACCATGCCTAACCTGATTCTGATTCTCGGGGACCAATTAACGAGAGACATCAGCGCACTCGAAGACGCCGACAAAGATCGGGATCTGGTGGTGATGGCGGAGGTTCACGACGAGGCGAGTTATACCAATCACCACAAGAAGAAAATCGTGCTGCTGTTCAGCGCCATGCGCCACTTTGCCAGGCAACTGGAGAGCGAGGGCTGGCAGGTGCATTATCAGGCCTATCATCCGGCCAACGAGCGCCAGAGCCTTGAGGCGGTGGTCGCCGAACAGGCGCAACGGATAAAACCGGACAAGGTCATCACGACCGAGTGTGGCGAATGGCGGCTGCATGAGCAGATCAGCCGCTGGCATGAACGTCTAGGGGTGCCGGTGGAGATCCGGCCCGATACCCGCTTCATCGCGACCAAACAAGAGTTCGCCGATTGGGCCGAGGGCCGAAAGCAACTTCGGATGGAGTTTTTTTATCGGGAGATGCGTCGGAAGACCGGGTTACTGATGACGTCCGACGGCGGCCCCGAGGGTGGTCAGTGGAATTTCGATGCGGATAACCGGAAGAAATGGACGGGCAAGCCGCCAGCGCCGGCGCCTTTTCGGGTGGAGCCGGATGCGATTACCCGGGAGGTGATTGAATTGGTTGACGAG
Organism: Marinobacter sp.; assembly: GCF_048269445.1. Classification (GTDB taxonomy): domain Bacteria; phylum Pseudomonadota; class Gammaproteobacteria; order Pseudomonadales; family Oleiphilaceae; genus Marinobacter. Next base: position 142,918 of record NZ_JBLXIQ010000006.1, read on the forward strand.
CACTTTGCTGATCATTTCGGAATTACGGAAGATTTCCACTTTGCGGTTACCGCAGAGGATGCTCAGGCGGCGTTGGAACATTTCATTGATTTTGCCCTACCCTGTTTCGGCGACTATCAGGACGCGATTTCCGATACCGAGGACTGGCTGTTTCACTCCATTCTTTCCCCCTACATCAATTCCGGGCTGTTGGATCCTCTGGTGGTTTGCGAAGCGGCTGCCCAGGCATGGTATTCAGGGCGGGCGCCGATCAATGCGGTGGAGGGATTTATCCGGCAGATCCTGGGTTGGCGGGAGTTTGTGCGGGGGATCTACTGGAAGAATATGCCGGAGTATGCCCGGGAGAACCGGTTGGGTAACATCCGGGCCCTGCCCTGGTTCTACTGGACCGGCGAGACGAAGATGCGCTGCATGCACAAGGCCATCGATGCGACCCACCGCAACGCCTACGCCCATCACATCCAGCGGCTTATGGTCACCGGCAACTTTGCGTTGCTCGCCGGCATCAAACCCGAAGAGATCTGCGACTGGTACCTGGCGGTTTACGCCGATGCCTATGACTGGGTGGAGCTGCCCAATGTGCTGGGCATGGTGATGCATGCCGACGGCGGCTATCTGGGCTCAAAACCCTACGCTGCCAGCGGTAAGTACATCCAGCGGATGTCCGACCATTGCGCCAACTGCCATTACAAGGTGAACAAGGCCACGGAGGAGGACGCCTGCCCGTTCAATAGCCTGTACTGGCATTTCATCGACCGGCATCGGGACGACTTCGCGAACAATCCCCGCATGGGCATGATGTACCGCAACTGGGACAAGCAGAAGCCGGAGAGGCGGGAGGCGCTGCTCCGGCGCGCCGGGCATCTGCTGGCAAACCTGGAGCAGCTGTAACGCTGATTATGGGGCGATGCGCTTTTCGGTCTCGGGGTCAAAAAACACTACTTTTTTCATGTCGAACATCAGTTCGGCGGTCTCACCCCAGGTCACCGGGTGCTCCGGATCAATCCGGCAGTGCACGTTGGTGTCGTTCAGCTGAATCAGCGCAATCACATCCGGGCCGGTGGGCTCGGTGACCTCGATGGTGAACCGGCCTTTCGTCACCAGGTCCTGATCGTTCTTCTGGTCCTGGGGCTGGGTGATGTGCTCCGGGCGAATGCCCAAGATCACTTTCCGGCCGACCCGGTCGCCCAGGTAGCCCGGTAACGGCAGCCGGATAGTTCCACCATCATTACCCCGCACTTCTGCCTGCAATCCATGGTCGCCCTGCTCCACGGTGACCGGCACAAAGCTCATGGCAGGCGACCCCATGAAGCCGGCCACAAACAGGTTGGCCGGCGTGTTGTAGACCTCTTTCGGTGTGCCGAGCTGCTGCAACTCGCCGCCCTTGAGCACGGCAATCCGGTCCGCCAGGGTCATGGCTTCGATCTGGTCGTGGGTCACGTACACAATGGTGGTTTTCAGGCGCTGGTGCAGCTTCTTGATCTCGGTGCGCATCTCCACCCGCAGCTTGGCGTCCAGGTTGGACAGTGGCTCGTCGAACAGGTAGATGCGCGGGCGGCGGGCCAGGGCCCGGCCCATGGCCACCCGCTGCTGCTGGCCACCGGACAGACGGGACGGTTTTTTGTCCAGAAGATCGGAAATCTGCAGCAGGTCAGCAACCCGCCCCACTTCCTCCGCGATCTCATCTTTCGGCTTACCCCGGATTTTCAGGCCGAAGGCGATGTTCTCGCGAACGGACATGGTCGGGTACAAAGCGTAGGACTGAAACACCATGGCGATGTCCCGGTCTTTCGGCTCCATGGTAGAGATATCCTTGCCGTCCAGCACAATGGAACCGTCGGTAATGGTTTCCAGGCCGGCGATGGTGTTCATCAGGGTGGATTTGCCACAGCCGGACGGGCCCACCAGGATCATGAATTCACCGGAAGCAATGTCGATATCGATACCCTTGAGGGTTTCCTCGGCAACGCCCGGGTAGGTTTTGCGGATGCTTCGCAGTTCCAGTTGAGACATTATTGTTATCCTCTCAGGTCAACCTTTGACAGATCCGGCGGTCAGCCCCCGGATGAAGTATTTGCCGGCGACGATATAGACCACCAGGGTCGGCAGCGCTGCAATCATCGCCGCAGCCATATCCACGTTGTATTCCTTCACGCCGGTACTGGTGTTGACCAGGTTGTTCAGCGCCACGGTAATGGGCTGGCTGTCGCCGCTGGCAAACACCACCCCGAACAGGAAGTCGTTCCATATCTGGGTGAACTGCCAAATCAGCGACACCATGAAAATCGGCGTGGACATGGGCAGCAGGATGCGGAAGAAAATAGTGAAAAAGCCGGCGCCATCCAGCCGGGCGGCCTTGATCAGCGCATCTGGAATAGCCACGTAATAGTTCCGGAAGAACAGCGTGGTAAACGCCACCCCGTAGATCACGTGCACAAGCACCAGGCCAGTGGTGGTGTTGGCGAGGCCCAGCTGGCCCAGGGTTGCCGCCATGGGCAGCAGTACCACCTGGAACGGCACGAAACAGCCGAACAGCAGCATGCCGAAGAACAGGTTGGAGCCCTTGAACTTCCACTTTGACAGAACGTAGCCGTTGAACGCACCTAACAGCGTTGAAATTAGCACTGCCGGCACGGTCATCTTGAACGAGTTCCAGAAGTAACCGCGAATACCACCGCAGTCCACGCCGGTGCAGGCCTCGGACCAGGCCTTGGTCCAGCCGATAATGGTCCAGTCCGCGGGCAGGGCCATCAGGTTGCCGGTGCGGATATCCATGGGTGTCTTGAAGCTGGTCACCAGCATGATAAACAGCGGAATCAGGTACACCAGCGCGGCCAGAAGCAGGACGCCGTAGATGGCCACACGGCTGGGACGAAGGCCGGTACGAACCAGATCAGTCATGGCGTTTCTCCCTCAGTTCCGAGTACAGATAAGGCACCAGCAACGCCAGGATAGCCCCCAGCATCAGCATGGCGCTGGCCGAACCCAGGCCCATCTGGCCACGGGTAAAGGTATGGGTGTACATGAAGACCGCCGGCAGGTCGGTGGAGTATCCCGGGCCGCCGGCCGTCATGGCCATGACCAGGTCAAAACTCTTGATCGCGATATGGGCCAGCACCATCAGCGCACTGAAGAATACCGGCCGCAGGGATGGCAGGATGATCTTCCCGTAGATCAGCGGCAGGCTGGCGCCATCCACCCGGGCAGCGCGGATGATGGACGAATCCACACCCCGAAGACCGGCCAGGAACAGGGCCATCACGAATCCGGAGGCCTGCCAGACAGCGGCCATCACGATGGTGTAGATGGCCATGTCGGAGCTCACCAGCCAGTCGAAACTGAACGAGCTCCAACCCCAGTCGTGCATTAGTTTCTCCAGCCCCAGACTGGGGTTGAGAATCCACTTCCACACGGTGCCGGTGACAATCATGGACAAGGCCATGGGATAGAGGTAAATGGTGCGGATGGCGCCTTCCTGGCGAATCTTCTGATCCAGGAAGATGGCCAGCAACACGCCAATCACCAGGCAGCTGAGGATAAACAGGCCACCGAAGATACCCAGGTTGATCGAAGCCGTGAGCCAGCGGTCATTGGCCATCAGCTTGGCGTACTGGTCAAAGCCGATGAACTCGTACACCGGCAGGAAGCTGGAACTGGTGAACGAAAGAACACCGGTCCAGATCATGAAGGCGTATATACCGACACCGACCAACACGAAGGTCGGGGCCACAACCAGCTTCGGCAGCCAGCGCTGCAAACCGTCCAGCAGACGAGAGCGAGGCCGGGCCAACCGGGCTGGTTGACGTTGAATGTGTTCCATGAGGAGTCTCCCGAAAGGATCGGAGGCCACCCGAACGGGTGGCCCTTACCGGCTCAGAGTGCTGCCTGGATGGCCGCCGCCAGCTGGTCAGTGGCCCGGACCGGATCCTTGTTGTCGGTGTTCACGAAATTGGTGACAACGTCAAAGATCTGGCCCTGGACATAACTGGTGGTGGCCAGGCCGTGGGCAAAGCTGGGCACCAGCCCGCCGCCTTTGGCACTGCTCTTGAAGGTCTCCATGGACGCCTGGGCGCAGGCATCAAAGCCGGACATGTCCATGTCGGTACGGACCGGGATCGAACCCTTGGCCTTGTTGAACACGGTCTGGAACTCGGGCTCCAGGATAGTGCGGGCCAGGTCCTTCTGGGCTTCGGTGTTGTCCTCATCACTCAGGCTGAACATGGCGAAGGAGTCAACATTGAAGGTGAACTGCCCGGTGGTACCCGGGGCTGGCGCACAAATGTAATCCTCACCAGGGGTCAGGCCGGCAGCGGTAAACTCGCCCTTGGCCCAGTCACCCATGATCTGCATCGCCGCCTCACCACGAATGACCATGGAGGTAGCGGTATTCCAGTCCCGCCCGGCAGCATTGTCGTCCACGTAGCTCATCACCTTGGCAAACTCGGTAAAGACCTCTTCCATCTGAGCGCTGTTGATCACGTCCATATCGTGCTCAACAAAAGCCCTGGCAAAATCATCCGGGCCCATGACCGCCAGGGCCACGGCTTCAAACACGGTGGCGTCCTGCCACGGCTGACCACCGTGGGCCAGAGGAATAACACCGGCTGCCTCCAGCTTCTCGGCAGCCTGATAAAATTCGTCGAGGGATTTGGGCACCGCGACACCCACCTTCTCCAGCACCTCCGGGTTGGCCCACAGCCAGTTTACCCGGTGTACGTTGACCGGCACGGCTACGTAACTGCCCTCGTATTTCATCACATCCGCAATCACCGGCGGGACCAGCTGGTTCCAGTTATTGGCCTCGGCCACATCATCCAGGCTGGCCAGAAAGCCCAGCTTGGCCCACTCGCGGATATCCAGGCCCTTGATCTGGGCCGCCGCAGGCGGATTGCCGGAAACCGCACGTGTCTTGAGCACGGTCATGGCCGCTTCACCGCCACCGCCGGCCACGGCGAAGTCTTTCCAGGTGTGGCCCTGTTCTTCCATCATTTCCTTGAGGGCGGCGGCCGCGCGGGCCTCACCACCGGCGGTCCACCAGTGCAGCACTTCCACTTCACCGGCCTGGACGGCCTGGGCTGGCAAAAGTGCGGCGGTCACCGCCGCAGCGGTAAGGGTTTTCTTGAATAGGTTCATGGTCATTCCTTCCTGTTTTGTTGTCTTGATCAGGTTCAGAACCAGATTTCCATCTGGGTGCCAAAGGTCCACTGCGCGCTCTCGAAATCGCTGTCAGCGCCAAGCGGGTCGCCAGCGGCGTAGGTTTCAAGCTCGTCATCCCAGGTGGAGTAGCTAGCGAACAGCCGGATCTCCGGGCGGTTCCAGAACCCACCGACCTGGGGCTTGAAGGTGGGCGCGATGGTAAAGCGGCTGTAATCGCCATCCACGGCATTGCGGCCATCGTAACCCATGGTTTTGAGATCCATGGTCTGCCAGGACGCCTCGTACTGCATCTCGAAATTAGACGTTATCTCGTTCGCCAGTCTGGCGTTGAAGGTCAGCCACTGGTAGTCGTCGCCCTTGATGTAGCGGTCTTCGCTGGTTTCCGCCAGAATCGCCGGCGCCAGGCGCCAGTTCTCACTCAGGTAGGTGGTGCCATAGACCGCCAGGCGGGTACTGATGGCATCCTCATGCAGGTTTCCGTCGGCACCGATATTCTTGGTTTCCGCACCCAGGCCCTGCCCGTGCAGGACGGCGACCTTGTAAGTGCCATCGGAAATGCCGAAGAAGCTGTCGCCATGGTAGGCGAGCATGGTGTGAACACCGGTCTCGGCCGCCGAGGTATTGGAACCGTTCACCACACGCTGATCGTTGTCCTGGGCCTTCATGCCACTGAGGGTCCACTGCACGTTGCCGAAATAGTTGTCGGCGGTCAGGATCAGGTTATCGGTGTTCGAGGTAATGTCCTGGTTCTGAATGTCAGACGGGAACTCCAGAAAACTGCGGCCGTACAGGGAAAAGTTGGATTTCACGTTATCAGCGAATTTGACGTCGTAAATGCCGGCGCCCAGCCCCCCGAGAAAAATGATGTCGCTGTCCAGCCAGTGGATGTCGAAGTTCAGGTCGCGGTCAAAGCGCTTGCCGGCCCAGATCGACGCATCCTCGAAAATGCCGGAGAAGCTGGCCAGGTTGCTGAACTCCACATAAGCCTGGCGCACATTCAGAGCACCATCACCAGCGGTCCAGTCGTTCGATGATGTGGTGGAATCGGCGATCATCAGCCGGTAGTGGGATTGGGTGCCGTTCTCGGCCACCTGCTTGTAGTTCAGGATGGCTTCGAGGTAGGTGTCCGGCTCGTTTCCAAGGCGGCCTACTGCGCCGCCCACTGAACCGGCAGGCGTCAGGTAAGGGCCTCCCGGTACGCTTTGCAGGTCACCGCCGAGCAACAGGCCGGAGCGGGCGTAGGTGTTGAAGGAAAAACCTTCCAGGCCGTTGGCCTTTGGCTCGACGTCGGCCAGTCTGGCCTCAAGGGCCTCCAGACGTTCCTCAACGCTCTGGGCCTCCTGGTCCTGGGCTTGCGCCTGTCCGGCGACCAGTCCCAGCGAAACCAGACTCACGGCAACGGACAAGAGACGTCCCTTGGAGATTGCTTTTACAGATGTGGTGCCATACGTAGTGTTGAACATTTTGACTCCTTGTTTTTGTTGTATTGGCAACGTTGGAGTCTATGGCAGGAAACCGAAACACTAAGTATCAAACTGAAAGGCCCATGTAACACCCTTGTTACATTGACATCTCAATGGCGAGGCAACGTGAGGGTCACGTGTAGCCCGCCTTCAGGACGGTTGCTGATCTCCAGCTCTCCGCCGTGGCTCTGGGCAATGTTGCGCGCGATCCCAAGACCCAGCCCAAAGCCCTGGCGCTGATTACCATCCAGCCGGTAGTAGGGTTCGAATATGCGGGCCAGCTGGTCTTCAGAGACCCCCGGCCCCTCATCTTCAACATGAATGACCAATCGGCCCGGCCCGTCCTCAAGGCGGACCAGAGCCTTGTGGCCATATTTGACCGCGTTGTCCACCAGGTTTCCAAAACACCGCTTGAGGGCGAGCGGCTTGCCGCGGTAGCGCCGGCAGTGCCCGTACACCATGACACGGCCCGGGGCGTCTCCCTGATAGGCCTCTGCCATCCCCTTGAGCATGCGCTCCACATCAACGGGCTCGGCATTCTCGTGAATATCGGTATCTTTCATGGATTGCAGGGCATTTTTCGCCAGCAACTCCAGTTCCTGCAAGTCCGCCTCCAGGCGCTCGCGCATTACATCATCGTCAATCAGATCTACCCGCAGGCGTAACCGGGTGATCGGTGTTTTCAGGTCATGAGATATTGCACGAAACAACTGATTCCGGTCGCTGATATAACTTTGCAGCCGCCGCCGCATGGTGTTGAAGCTCCGGGTGACCGCCAGGATTTCCGCGCTGCCCTGCTCCGCCAGGGGCGGCTGGCCGTCTTCCAGGGGCAGATCCCGGGCGGCCTTCGCCAGCTTACGCAGGGGGCGCGTCTGCTGCCGGATCAGCCAGGCAAGCACCGGAAAAAGGATGGCAGTCATCACGATCAGGAACAGGATCTGTTGCCCCGGTATCCCCTCGTCCTCCAGTGACACATAGGGCGCCGGCAGCGCGGCCGCCAGGTACAGCCACTCGCCGTCTGTAACCTCGAACTGAGTGACCAGTACCGGCGGATTCAGGGGTTCCAGCGTCAGCGCGTAGTGGGCCCAGGATTGCGGTAGGGCATTCAACGGCAACTCGGTGTTGAGAATCCGTAAATTACCAGGATCCACAAACTCGACATGCAGGTTTATCTGGTTGCCAAGACGCTTACGCAGCACCAACTCAACTTCTTCCGTCACCAGCCGCTTGCGTTCAGTGTCCGGCAACGGCGCCATATTGATCCGTTTGTCGTTGAGCGAAACAAAAAAACGGGTGCCGCCCATGTCGCGGAGCTGGTCCAGCACAATGTGTCGGTATTCCAGCGGCAGGGAATTGAAGAATTGTGCCGTTGCTGCGGCCGACTGGGCCAGGTTACGGGTAGTGGCCACCAGCCCCTGAACCTGTTGCGCCCGGAAGGTCGCTATCCAGGCAGCACTGGAAATTACCTGGGCGCCGGCCATCGCCAGCAGTGTCAGCAGCAGCACACGCCCCAGAAGTGATGACGGAAACCAACGCGTGAAAGAAAACCCGCGCCAGGATGTCTTCCGGGATTGTCCGGAACTATTCGGACGCATAAGCCACCGTTGCCGCAAGAAGGTAGCCGGCCCCACGCACTGTCTTGATCAGTTTCGGATTGCGCCCCTGGTCCCCCAGGCGTTGCCGGAGACGACTGACCGCCACATCCACCACGCGGTCCAGGGGCATGGATTCTCTGCCGCGGGTGACATCGGAAATCGTGTCGCGGTCCAGCACCTGGTTTGGATGGCTCAGGAACAGCTGAAGCAGTGCAAAATCAGCTCCGGAGAGAGCTATCGCCTGACCACTCTCGCTGAGGAGTTCATGGGCCAATATGTCCAGTCGCCAGCGCTCAAAGAGCACGAATCGTGGGTTGTCAGATTGGGTGAAATTGGCCCGCCGCAGCAACGCCTTGACCCTGGCCTGCAATTCCCTGGCACTGAAGGGCTTGGCCAGGTAGTCATCGGCACCCAGCTCCAGCCCCACGACGCGGTCGGTTTCGTCAGAGCTTGCGGTCAGCATGATGATGGGCACACGGGAATGTTCCCGAATCTGCCGGCAAAGGGTGAAACCGTCGTCGCCGGGCAGCATGACATCCAGTACAATCAGATCAACATGGGCTGAACCCAGCTGCGATTGCATCTGGTCTCCGTCTCCGGCAGTCAGTACCGCGTATCCCACTCGGCTCAGGTGTTCTTGCAGTAATTCCCGGATGGCCAGGTCGTCATCCACAACCAGAATCGATGGCTTTCTTTCACTCATGAGTTGGTCTTTATTGTTGTTCATGATGGACAGAATATGTCTTATGGTTTTGAGGCAGAAGCCCCGAGTGAGTGCTAGCCTGCACTCAGGATTGTTAACAAAACGGAAGCAGCATTCACGATGAACCTCCGACTGACCCTGGGCCTGACCACAATACTGGCGTCTTCCATCTGCCGGGCCCAGGCTCCAACGCTGAATCTGTATACCTTTGACAGCCCACCTTATCAGGTTGCCAGCGAAATCACGGAACCGGGTAGAAGCGGAACGGTATTCGGCGAAACCACCGAAACCGTGGTTTGCGCCGCAAATCGTGCTGGCTGGTCAACCCGCATTCGGGTCGCCCCCCAAAATCGCGCCATGCACTCGCTAAAACGCAGCCTGGTGAATGGCTATTTTGCCATTGATCCTTCCATCGAGCTGGATAACATTGCCAGGCGCAGTGACCCGGTTGCACTAGAGAAATGGTACTTCTTCACTACTGAGGAAGGGAAGTTCAACGGGAATGCCCGGATCGGGGTGGTGGATGGCAGTAATGAGCAAGCCTGGCTGAAAGACAACGGTTACACCATCTTCATGAGTGTTGCCTCGCCCTCCCAGCTGCTGGCTCTGCTTCGCCGCGGACGGATTGGTACGGCTCTGATGGATGAGAGAGTCATGACTGATTTGCAGGCGGAAAACCACGCGGCAGGCGCCCTGGGCATCAAGGCCCACTTCGTCCGTTACGCACCTCTGCATCTTTATCTGACCGAATCGTTTGTGGCCCTCCATCCGAAATTTCTTCCCGAATTCAACCGTATGCTTCCGGCCTGCATGACGGGGCAACTGGCGCTCTCGGAAACCGAAGAGTCCAGGATCCGGGCTCTGGCTGACCGTCTGATCAAAGAACTGCATGGCACTCTCAATATCCACCAGGCTGTTGAAGCCGGGCCCCGGCAACAGAGTTTCACGGATGTCATGACACAGGACAGCGTGTGGCAGGTACTCGCCCCGGACATGCCCACGGCACTTGCCAGCTATGTCCTGCAATTACCCGGGTCACGTGCACTGCACGGATGGAAGGTAGCTCATAATGGCCTGGTCAGCGAGGCGATGGTGATCAATGATATGGGAACGCTCGCGGCGATGAGCGAACTCACGTCTGATTATTGGCAAGGGGACGAACCAAAATACCAGGAAGTGGTAAAGAACACGCGCAGAGGGCTCGTGGGACTGGAAGCGCTCTATATTTCGCCGATTCGTTTCGATGCCTCGACATCGCAGTTTCAGGTCACCATCAGCGCCCCGGTCGAGCCCATTGAAGAGGGGGTACCGAGAGGCATCATTGTGCTGGGTCTGAATGCCGAGGAGGCACTGCACAGCCAGGACATCCCCTGAGGTCAGGGTGGTCCCACCTCGCACGCCAGTACCAGGGCCCAGAACTCTGAAAAATCGTTGACCACCACATCCGGCTTGTCCGGATGCTTGTGCGTGCCGGGGAAGATCTTGTTGAGCCACGGCAAATCCCACTGGGCGCCGTTAAAGAACACCGAGGTCATACCGGCACGCTTGGCCGCAATCACATCGGTTGTGCTGTCCCCCACATACCAGACGCTCGGGTCCGGCGGGTAATCCAGTTTCTGCACCGCCAGCAACAATTGATCCGGATGAGGTTTGCGCAATGGCGTGTCGTCTCCGCACACATCCACATCAAACAGGTGAGCCCAGCAAGCGCCATCCACCAAAGCCAGCTCTTTTTCAAAAAACTCACGGTCCCGGTTGGTAATCACCCCTACCTGGATCCCCAGCCGTCGCAGCCCCTCCAGCACCTCGCGCACCTTCGGCTCGAACGCCTTGACGGTGCCATAGTGCTTTCGATAGTGATCATTAAAAGCCTTGTGCGCAACCTGCTTGGCCTCCTGATCCTCCCCAAACAGCACTTCGAAAATATCGGTCCGGGATATTTTCCGGTCAGCCTTTACCTTCGGATGCAGCCTCGCAAACTCGCGTACATAGGCCACCAGTTTGACGTCCTCCGGTGTCTTGCTGTCCTCGGGCGCTACCATCCGGTCCATAAGTTTGAGCTTGTGGAAATCCGGCAGCATGTCATCCACTGCGTGGTACATGGCATCCAGGGTATCCACCAGGGTGGCGTGCCAGTCGAACAGGATAACCGCCGGCCGGATCAGTTTGACCACAGCCGGGTGCCAGTCCGGCTCAATGCGGGGTTCCGGACGCCGCGGTGGCGGGAATGGTTTTGGCCGGACCTCCGCCGGGGCCCGATAAAACGCCTCCGGCTCGCTCCTTTCGAGCAGGGCCAGCAAATCCATAAGGTCTTCAAAACTGTCCAGGATAGCTGACGGCGCATCCCGGTGTGAGAACCAGCTGTCTATCCGGCCCGATTCCCAGCAGGCACCGTTGTAGAAAACGCCGGACACGCCGGCCCTGTTGGCGGTAAGCATGTCAACATAACTATCACCGACGTACCAGGCCCGTTTATCGGCCGGTAATCCGAGTTTCTCCAGAGCCCTGAGGATGACCTCAGGATCGGGCTTGTATTCGGTCACGTCGTCGGCACAGACCGTGGTATCAAACAAATGCTGCCAGCGGCCTTCATCCACCGTGCGCAGTTCCTTGTCGAGAAACTCCCGGTTCCGGTTGGTCGAGACCGCCAGCCGGATACCCACGGCCCTTAGCGCCGAGAGGTACTCATAGGCGCCGGACTGGAAGGGTTTCACTTGACCGAAATAGCGACGATAGGCCTCGTTGTAGGCCTTGTGGGCAATCAGTTTGGCGTCTTTGTCGTCGCCAAAAATGGCGTTGAAGATATCCGTCCTTGAAACCCGGCGCTCAGCAAGGATGCGCGGGTGCAGACGCCGAAAAATCCGGATGTAGCGAACCAGCCGCGCATCGTCCGCCGTGCGGCACTGATCCTCTGGCAACAGCCGCTCCACCAGACCCAGCTCCTCCAGTTGCGGCAACATGTCTTCCATGGCGCTGAACATAGCATCGTGGGTGTCTACCAGCGTGCCGTGCCAGTCAAAGATCAGTACCGCCGGAGCCGGCAAATGGTCACTGAATCGGGCCATGGACAGTCCTTCGGAGTTTCAGGAACGCACAAGTATTCATCATCAGTAAAAACCATTTGGCTCCAATGCACAAAACCCCATTTCCCCGAGAAAACCTGCCCGAGCACTCGCCGCCCGGCTTGCCCGGCACAAAGGACCGATTCAGAAGCGCCCCAGACTACCGTCCGGGAGCCATTCCGATCAGTTATCGCTGTTTGACTATTCAGTCGCCACCTTCGTTATCTTTTTCAGGTTCCGACTTTTCCAGCGACGGCAGTACAAGGACCGGACATGGGGCATTTACCGAAACATACTCTACGGTCGCCTTACGCAGGGGCCAGTGACCACTGCTGCCCCGGGAAACCAGTAACATCAGGTCGGCACAGAGCTGCCCGGCCAGCGCGACCAGTTTCTCGCCAGCACTCCCGGCCACCACATGCAGGCTCGCACTGCGGTTCAAAGGCAGATATTTTCGCACGAGCAGATCCAGCACCTCCCTAACCCTGGCCTCCTTCTGCTCTGGCGCCTCTTCCGTTACGTGCGGAAAGAATCCACCCCCGCCCGGACTGTAAACACTGGCAAGATGCAGCTCACCGTCCTCGGCCAGAAGATCCATGGCGGCTTCCAGGGCACGCTTGCCCTCTCCATCGTCTTCCGGATCAATTGCGATCAACAGTTTCCGATACATAGTCGTTCTCCCGTTTGGTTTCGGAGGTGGCCTCCACTTCCGGGAAGGCGCGGCCCCGCACCAGTTCGTTCATGCTGTAGCCGCGGTAATCTGCCCGAAGTGCCCGAAACAGAGCCACCGCCATGAAGATCAGCAAAATGCAGAAGGGGAGCCCCAGAGAGGTAATCACATTCTGCAGCGCATCCAGCCCACCTGCCAGCAACAAGGTAGCGGCAATAACACCCTGGGCCGCCGCCCAGAATATCCGCTGGCGCACCAGGGATGGTTGATCATCCCGCCGGGTCAGCATATCGATCACAAGTGAGGCGGAATCCGATGACGTGGTAAAGAAAATGACGATGATGACCACGCTCAGGGCCGACGCCACGTTCGCAAACGGGAATGCTTCCAGGAAGGCGAAAATGGCCACGGAGGGATCCTGCTGTACCTGTTCAGCCAAAGCTACCTGACCGGTCATTTCCACCTGGATGGCAGATAGCCCGAAAATTCCGAACCACACCAGAGTGAAGGCTGTGGGGGCAAACAGAACACCGGCAACAAATTCGCGGATGGTCCGCCCACGGGAGATCCGGGCGATAAAGATTCCGACATAAGGCGCCCAGGAGATGGTCCAGGCCCAGTAGAACAGGGTCCACTGCCGCTGCCAGTCAGTTTCCGTATATGTTTGAGTCCAGAACGCCAGCCACGGCAAGGCGTCGAGATAATCCCCCACGCTCTGAACCATTCCTTCGGCAATAAACACAGTTGGCCCAACCGTGAGCACGAACACAAGCAAGACCATGGCCAGCACAATGTTCAGCTGCGACAGCCGGCGAACGCCCTTGTCCAGCCCAAGAGCCACTGAAGTAGCGGCAATACTGGTAATCACCGCGATCAGAATAACCTGGACCAGGCCGGTGGACGGCGTGCCAAACAGATAGTTCAGACCACTGTTTAGCTGCAGGGTCCCCAGCCCCAGGGAGGTCGCCACGCCGAACAGGGTGCCGAGCACGGCAATCACATCCACCGCCCAGCCCCAGGGCCCGAATGCCCGCTCCCCGAGGATCGGATAGAACAGGCTACTGATGCGCATGGGCAGGTTGTGCCGGTAGGCAAAGTAACCGATCGCCAGCCCCGGCATAGCAAAAATGGTCCAGGTGTGCAGGCCAAAATGATAGAGCGCGATGGTCATGGCGTCACTGGCCGCCCGTTCCGAGCCCGGTTGAACGCCTTCAAACGGTGGGTTGGCAAAGTGGGAAACCGGCTCTGCCACACCCCAGAACATCAGAATGGTGCCGATGCCCGCGGCGAACAGCATGGTGAACCAGGTCAGGTTGGAGTAATCGGGGCGGCTGTCGTCGGCGCCCAGACGAATGTTACCGTAGCGACTGACCGCCAGACCGAGCAGAAAGAACAGCAGTGCGCTGACGGCGAGAATATAGAACCAGCCCAGATTATAGGCTACCCAACCGGTCAGCAGCCCAAAACTGTCGGCAACGACCTCGTCAAATGGGACTGCCAGGGCAACAAACAACGTAGCGACCCCAGCCGACGTGAAAAACACCCCGGGTATGGTCTGCAATCCCAATCGGCGTTGCAGCCGTTCCAGCACATGAGCCTCCGTTTGTTCCGAAAAGATCGGCGAAAGGCTCTACGCTACCACACGCGCCTGCCGGTTTCGGGACAGAGATCAATTCCGGTTCAGTTGCCTCTGGTGCTCCAGCATCTGTTCCATCATCAGCTGCATCTGGTTCATGCGATTCTCCATCAGGTCCATCCGCTGCTGATAATCCATGCCCGCAGCACCTGAGTTCTTCCCCTGAGCATTGCCGGGCTGTTTCTTGGCCTGGCCCTGATTATTCATCATTCCCTCATTGTTCATCATGCCCTGGTTATTCATATTGCCCTGACCACCGCCCATCATGCCGGGCCCCATCATGCCCTGATGCATCAACTCCATCTGCTCTTCCATGGCCTTCCAGTGTTCGTTGAGGAGGCGTTGGCGGTCCTCCGGAGAATTGGCGCCGGACATGCCTTGCATCATTTCGTGCATTTGCGACCAGTTCCGATTCATCTGATCCTGGTCCATCATCATGCCCGGACCGTGTCCCTGCCAGGCGCCCTCGTCACCATGAGCAAAGACCAACAGGGGTGTAGAAACGAGAACGGAGCACGCGATTAAACGGGTAAATCTGTTCATGAGACTCTCCTTATGTCTGCATTCGTCTGCATCCCTTTCAGTAAAGACCATGAAACTGAATCGAGGCTGAAAATTAAGCTTACAGCGAGGTCAATTCACGGCATGTTGACCTGAATCATGAAAACTGGGCTCAAGCCCTCACACTCCTCTGCTTCCACAGATAAAACAGTACAGGAATGACAAGCAGGGCAAGCATCACGGCACTGATCATACCTCCGGCCATCGGCGCCGCAATACGCCCCATAACCTCGGAACCTGTGCCGGTACCAATCATTATAGGTACCAGGCCACAGACATCTGAATCACACTCATTCCTGAACCTATTTCAAGATTAACAACCTAAACCAGTAGTCGGTCACCTTTTATTAAAGGTTCTCGGCTATTTATTACATGTTAAATATATAGCAATTACTTCCTCTCAACTTCCACCATTTCTAAAAAAAGTGCAGAAAAACCATTACATCTCCTTCAGCCCCAGCGGCTCTAATCTCCCGAGTTCGCTGTCCTCGTCACCTCCGAGCCATTGGTACGCATAAAGTACCGGCCGTGGTTTCTATCTGACCAAAGGGGCCGCTCCATACCTTCGATTAGAGAAACAGCCGAGGGGGTAGCCGCGAAAAGATGACCCGATATTGCATACAAGAGAAGAACAATAATCCAGAGTCTCATTGGTCAGGTCTGCGCTTCGAGCCATTCTGGTTGTGGTGGCCATGCACAAACATGTGCATTAAGGGACACGCGAGAAGTATCAGCCAGGGCAACGCATCGAGAAGATGCCCCCTGTGCTCGCCCCAAAACAAAAACAGCGCAACGATCGCAAATATTGCCAGTGGAATTTTAGAACGCCGGTCCATCACTGTTCCTTCTATAAAGTGAGCCAAACCTGCATTAGTTACTGGCCCTCAATCGATATCTGATGACCTATCCCATCCAGCAAAACTTCATCGACAATGGCCAGGCTCACCGGATCAAGTACCCAGAGCCTGGCCTCGCCACGACTGGTGACCAGTATGCGGCCATCGACAGGGGAAACTGCCAGGTGGTAGGGCGCGGGGGCCAGCTGTACACTTTTGCTGGCGTTTTGGTAGAGCTCTATGCGAGTGACCCTTTCATCGCCCTGGCTGGTTGCAAAAAGAACCTTCCCATCGGCACTCAGGCCCAAGCCATGAGGCGCTTCCCCAATTTCGTACCGTGACGTCACAGCACCTTCAGAAAGCTTTAGAGCAACGGCCTCACCGGCGGCAACGTCATTGATGTAAATGATAATCTTCGTCGGGGGCAAGAGCCATGTGCTCGGGTGCCCCGCCTATGCGTACATTTTGCTTAACGAACCAGTTCCGGGTATCCACCTCGCTAACTGTGCCATTACCGGTATTGCTGACGAATAATGTCTGGCCGTCACCCGTCGTCGCTATGTAGTTGGGAGAAGGGCCAGTCGCGATCACTTCAATGACTTCTCCGGAGTCCAGATCCACAACGCTGATACCTCCGCCCATCGGATGTGTTGAAACGGCGTAGCGACCATCCTGTGTGACCAGAACATGATGCACTGGTCCCGGTACTTCAAACACGCTGTCAATTTCATTGGTGTTGGTATCCACGACGTAGATACGACCCGTACCTGGCTGCTTCGAAGCCGCACCGCCCTGTGCCCCGTGGTGGGAGGCGTGCTCATCTTCCGTGACACTCTCTGGACGAGCGGGCGGTTCCTGATTGTCATGGGCCGTCAAACTGCCCACAATAAGATAGCGGCCATCCGGAGTCAGTGCGGAACCATGGGTATTGACCGTGCCAGGAATCGTGGACGTCAAACGATGGCTTTCCAGGCCCATAACACCTACGGAGTCTGCCGTCCCCATTGGAATGAAGGCGCGACTACTGCCCGCCGATACTGCCAGTGACAGACCCATTAAAAGTAAAGCGGTAAGGCCTGCAAACCACTGCTTGCGCAACTGATGTTTCATAAGATCACCTTGTGATCGGAACAATGGAATGGCTCTTTATTGCCCGATCAGCGACGTTTGCACGCTTGCGAACAAAAAGTTTGCTTCAATCCGAGTTGAACATGCCAAGCTGAAACAGAGCTGAAAACCATTCCGGAAGATGCATCTACTTGACGTGGATCAGTATCACCAGCAAACGCCCGGCTTTAGACCAGGACTCAGATTTCACCCATTTGGTAAAGCAACTCCCTGACAGTGGTGGCCGAATGCACGACGAAACCAAAAATAGCCAGCAAACAGCCAGTACCAATGCAGCTCTACTCAATCGTCATTGTTATTGCATTACCCTTGATCAAGAGGCACTCAACTCAAGTCTTCGGGATCAATTTTCAAACGCTGACACCGAATTCCCGGCGGCAGCGATCCCGAAGCTTGATCATTTCTTCTCGGACACAGCCGTTTTTGTCCCCGAGAGTGATATTTTGACGATGGAGGGAGTCGTTCAGGCTATTGAGTCAGCAAGCAGGCTTCCGTCTTACCTGAAACAAGTCTTGTCCTGGGCTCCAGACATCGCACAGTTCGATCCCGGCCCCATCGGGGCGTTTATGGGCTATGACTTTCACCTTGGGCCAGAAGGCCCTCAGCTGATCGAGATCAACACCAATGCCGGAGGTGCTTTTCTTAACACTGTGCTCGCCCGGGCTCAAAGCCGATGTTGCCAGCCACCTCAAAACGCGCCCGCAATCAGCCCGGCGCTTGACAGGTTCGATGATGCCGTGTTCGAGATGTTTAAACATGAATGGCAAAGGCAGCGCCGGGAGTCGATGCCGCAGCGACTGGCCATCGTTGATGACGCCCCTGAGAGTCAGTTTCTGTTCCCGGAGTTCCAACTGGCCCAGCGACTTCTTCTGGCCCGGGGAATAGATACCCTGGTCCTTGACCCTGCTGAGTTCGAGTATGCCAATGGAGAGCTTACCGCCGGTGGAAAACGCATTGATCTGGTGTATAACAGGCTGGTGGATTTCGCACTGGATGCTCCGAACCATGCGACCTTAAGACGGGCCTATCTCGACGGCGCTGTCGTCGTAACGCCCAACCCGCGAACCCACTCAGTGCTGGCCGACAAACGGAATCTGACCCTCTTGTCAGACTCCGAGACTCTTCGCGAATGGGGACTGGGCACGGAGAACGTGAAGCTACTGGAAAGGGCTGTTCCAAAGACCAGGCTGGTTTCCAGGGACGACGCGACCGAACTATGGCGAGATCGCCGCAAGCTCTTCTTCAAGCCCTTTTCAGGCCATGGCAGTAAAGGTGTGTACCGGGGCGACAAACTGACTCGACGGGTTTTCGAAAACATACTCGAGGGTGACTACATTGCGCAGGACCTCGTTCCCCCGGGTGAGCGAGGCCTCAAAATTGATGACACGGTAACCACCGGAAAGGTCGATATTCGTCTGTACACCTACAATGGCAAAACGCTGCTTACCGCTGCCCGCATCTACAAGGGGCAGACCACCAACTTTCGAACGCCCGGAGGTGGCTTTGCCCCCGTCTTTCAGGTGTAACTACCTCCCGGCACTGGCATCCATAAGGTTTCTACAGCTTCAGACCGCCTGAACCACCTCAGAAAGCATATCCCTGACTTTCCCGGCAACCTGCTTGAGCTCGTCATTATCAATGGCGGTCATAGACACCACGGGGTCTATTGCGCTGACCTCTACCCCTTCCGACACCTCTCGAAGAATGACGTTGCAAGGCAGCATGGCGCCCACACGAGGCTCAAGACCAATTGCTTCCCAGGCCATCGCAGGGTTACAGGCTCCAAGGATGAGATATGCCGGCATATCCTTTTCCAGTTTTTTCTTCATGGTGGCCTTGACGTCAATCTCCGTCAGCACTCCGAAACCGTGATCGGCAAGTGCCTGACGCGCCCTCTTGTCCACGGCCTCAAAATCCACATTCTTGATAATTCGATTGATCGTGTATGACATAACTTTCTCCAATGATTCAGAAGTTTATTGTTTCGGTTCCAGTTTGATCACTCGCAAGCGCAGCGCATTCACTATCACGCTGACCGAGGACAGCGACATGGCGGCCGCTGCGAAAATCGGCGACAGCAGTATGCCGAAAAACGGGTACAGTACCCCGGCGGCAATGGGCACACCGGCGGAATTGTAGATGAAGGCGAAAAACAGATTCTGCCGGATGTTGCGCATGGTCGCCAAAGATAACCGACGCGCTTCCACGATCCCCATCAGATCACCTCGCAATAATGTAATACCAGCACTTTCGATGGCCACATCGGTGCCGGTGCCCATGGCCACGCCGACATCGGCCGTCGCCAAGGCTGGCGCATCGTTAACGCCGTCGCCGGCCATCGCCACGATGCGGCCTTCATCTTTCAGGCGCTGGACAATCTTGCCCTTGTCTTCCGGCAGGACTTCCGCTTCCACTTCATCAATATGCAGTTTGCGGGCAACCGCTTCGGCAGAGGTGCGGTTATCGCCGGTCAGCATGACTACCCGGATGCCATCTTTCTGCAGGGCGGAAATGGCGGCTTCGGTGGTTTCCTTCACCGGATCAGCTATGGCAAGTAGGCCAGCGACTTCACCATCCACAGCCGCGAAAATTACCGTGGCCCCATCCTTGCGAAGTTGGTCAGCCTCAGTTTCAAACCCGGAGGTATCAACGTTTTCGGATTCCATCAACAGTCGATTACCGATCAGTACCTGCCGTCCCTCGATCTTGCCAGTTACGCCCTTGCCATTCGGAGAGTCAAAGCCCTCAGCATCCGGCAGTTCAAGCCCCATCACGGCGGCCTTGTCGAGAACGGCATGAGCCAGCGGGTGCTCACTGCCCTTCTCCAGGCCGCCGGCAAATCGCATCAGCTCTTCCTCACTGAATCCCTCGGCGGGAACCAGCTTTGTAACCTGAGGTTTGCCTTCAGTCAGCGTGCCGGTCTTGTCCACCACAACCGTATCCACCTTTTCCATCCGCTCCAGCGCTTCCGCATCACGGATCAGCACTCCGCTTTGGGCACCCCGGCCGACACCCACCATGATGGACATTGGGGTTGCCAGGCCCAGCGCACAGGGGCAGGCGATAATCAGCACACTCACGGCAGCGATCAGACCGAAGGCCATAGGCGGTGTTGGCCCAACGAACGACCAGGCGATAAAGGCGATTATGGCGACCAGGATTACGGCCGGCACAAAGTATCCCGCCACTTTGTCCGCCAGGCCCTGAATCGGTGCCCGGCTGCGCTGGGCGCTAGCCACCATCTGCACGATCTGGGACAGCATAGTATCCCGGCCCACCTTGTCGGCCCGCATGATGAAGCTGCCCTGCTGATTGATGCTGCCGCCGATCACCTCATCGCCAGCTTTCTTGCTGACCGCCAGGGGCTCACCGGTCACCATGGATTCATCCACATTCGAACTGCCCTCAAGCACCTCACCGTCCAGCGGCACCTTGTCTCCCGGGCGCACCCGCAGGCGATCACCGACCTTGACCTGATCCAGCGACACATCGGCCTCGCCGCCGCCATCATCCAGCCTCCGGGCAGTCGCAGGCGCCAGGTCCAAAAGGGCCTTGATGGCACCGGAGGTTTTCTCCCGGGCTCGCAGCTCCAGCACCTGTCCAAGCAACACCAGCACCACGATGACCGCCGCCGCTTCGAAATACACGGCAACCGAGCCACCCTCCTGCCGGAAGGCATCGGGGAAAATCTGTGGCGCCAATGTTGCCACCAGGCTGTAGACCAAGGCTACGCCGGTACCAATGGAAATCAGCGTGAACATGTTCAGATTACGGCTGACCACGGACTTCCAGCCCCGGACAAAGAACGGCCAGCCGCACCAGAGCACCACGGGCGTAGCCAGCACCAGCTGAATCCAGTTGGACATCTGCGGCGCCACAATGTGATCAAGCCCCGTCAGGTGGCCCCCCATTTCTAGCACCAGCACCGGCAAGGTCAGAACCAGGCCAATCCAGAATCGGCGAGTCATATCCCTGAGCTCTTCCGACGGCCCTTCATCGAGACTCACCTGCTCCGGCTCCAGGGCCATGCCGCAGATGGGGCAGTCTCCCGGCCCTTGCTGGCGAATCTCCGGATGCATGGGGCAGGTGTACATGGTGCCCGGCGCTACCGGCTCCTGCGGCTTCTGTTCCTCACCAAGGTACTGTTCCGGGTTCTCATCGAACTTGGACTGGCAGCGTGACGAGCAAAAGTACCAGGTTTTGCCGCCCTGCCGGCTTCGATGTTCCGCCGTGTGCGGATCCACGCTCATACCACAGACTGGATCCCTGGTGGTCTGCTCGCCGGATTCTCCCTGGCCCTGATGATGGAGGTTATGGGCGTGATGGTGCTCAGCCATTTCGGTCTCCCGTTTTGTCTGCTGGCCAATCCGCGAACGCAATGAAATAGAGCAGAATGAGGTTGACGATGGGAATCAGTATCAGGACGCCCATCCAGCCCGGGTAGCCCGTACGCTGGCAAATACGCCAGGCCGGAATCACCACGACAATGGCAATCACCAGCATCCACAGCCAGTGCCCTGCCCACATGGTGTTGCCAAACATGGTATTACCAAACGTTGCATTTCCCATCATGGCACTTCCCTCCATGTCGAATTCTGGTTAGTGGTGATCATGAGCATGAGCCTCTTCCTGCCCCGGTGGCCGGGATATTTCAGACTTTTTCAGAAAAATCTGCTCAGCCACTGCAATAATGATCATGGTGACGACCGCCACACCGATGACAAACGGGTCCGTGTTGAGCTTGACCCAGACAAAGCCCCCAAGTACCAGCAGATCCAGAAAAATGGCCACTGCTGGCACCCAGGCTGTGGCGTTGACGTCCTCGCGAAGATACCGAAGAACCCCCCAGTGAATGGCAATATCCATTATCAGGTAAAACACTATGCCCAGCGCGGCAATCCGGGAGAGGTCAAAGAAAGCCGTCAGAATGAGACCCAGGACCACCGTATAGACCAGTGTGTGCTTCTGGATGCTGCCGGGCATGCCGAAATGCCGGTGGGGCACCAGTTTCATTTCCGTCAGCATTGCCAACATTCGGGAAACTGCAAATATGCTCGCCAGAATGCCACCGGCCGTTGCCATCATGGCAATGGCCACAGTGAACCAGACGGCGTATTCACCCAGTGCCGGGCGTGCTGCAGCGGCAAGAGAGTAGTCCCGGGTCTCGATGATTTCAGCCAGGGACAGATTGCTGGCAACGGCAAAACCGACCAGAGTGTAGATAACCACGCAGGCCGCAATAGAAATAACGATGGCCCGCCCTACATTCCGCTTGGGGTCTATTACTTCGGAGCCGCTGTTGGTAATGGTGGTGAAGCCCTTGAAGGCCAGTATTCCCAGTGCCGTCGCACCGAGAAAGTTGCCCATGGTTCCGGCCTCCCCCGGGCTCGAAAAGTCTACCGAGATGGCGTCGGCAACCCAGACACCCACCAGCCCGAAAATCAGTATGCCCCCGATCTTCAGAATTCCTATGAAGGACGCCACCCCCTGAATCATCTGGTTGCCCAGCAAGTTGATCAGAAAGGCAGCCAGAATGAGCGATACCCCGAGAATGGGCACCATACGGCCGCTTTCGTCACCCCCGAACAGCTGCATGCTGTAGGAGCCGAAGGTGCGGGCCAGAAAGCTCTGGGCAATCACCATGGAAAAATACATCAGCAGGGCGTTGAACGCGGTTGGCAGCCGGTTTCCGTAGGCCTTGTGCAGATACATGCCGATACCGCCGGCCGAGGGGTATGCATTGGAAATCTTGATGTAGGAGTAGGCGCTGAAGGCAACGATCACCGCTGCAGCCAGGAACGCCAGCGGAAAAAGAGCCCCCGTCATCTGTGCCATCTGTCCGGTCAGCGCAAAGATACCGGCGCCAATCATGACGCCGGTTCCCAACATAACCGTTCCCGGCAGGGTAAGACTGCCTTCCTGATAGCGAGTAGTTCTGTCCTGCTCCCTACTCATTCAACCTCCTGCTGTTTTCACATTCATTTACGCTTCATAGGTGGGATCTTCGAACAGCAAAACGGCTCATGTTTGGCATTGGCCCGGACGTTGTCATCGGTAAACTGGTACCAGGCCAGTTTACGCCCGGCCCACCACCCGGCCTTCAAGCGGCCTCCATGGGCCTTGATAAGCGCCACTAACTCGTCGATGTACCAATGGGTCCCGTCGTAGGTGATGTGCAACCGGTTGCCCGGTTTACGCTCGGCAAAATCAACGCAGGGATGATGGTTGAGCTCTTGGATAAAATCGTCCCACTGATTCTCTCCAAGGCCTTCGACAGTCAGTTTCCGGCGTAGTAAAAACTGGCCCTGGTTGGTCGCTTTTTGCGCTTTGGTCATGGGATTGCACCTCTTTGCCTGGTGACTTCTCCTGTATCACAACACCCCAACCTGAATTGCGACTGAAAACACGGCGCGATTTCAAATAGATTTGATCTACCTCAAATCATAGATGAAAAACGGACCGAGGGAATGCCCTGGGCCCGTCAAAAAAACTCGATCAGAAACTGATTCGAGCGCCGACCACGGCAAACCAGTCTTCGGTACCACCCCCCTCTGCTTTGGCAAAGTCGGCGGTGTCACCATACTTACGTTCATGCACCACCCCGACATAGGGTGAGAAAGCACGATCGATCAGGTCGTAACTCAGCCTGAGGCCGGTTTCGGTGGACACCAGTCCCTTGCCAACGCCAATTTCCCGGTCCTCACTGAACGCCACGGTGGCATCCAGCGTGGCTGAGAGTATCCAGTAGTTGGTCAGCAGCAACTCGTATTCGGCATCCAGTTCCGCGGAGGTGTCGCCCTCGTCGCTCACATAAAGGTTGGCATCAATCTCGAACCATTGTGGTGCAAGCCCGGCAACGCCCAGAACGGCGTAGGTACGGTCTGGCCCCTCGGGTGTGTCGAATCGGACACCCGCCTTGGCGTCAAAGAATTCGGAAATGGGAATCTGCCCGACCAACTGGTTTTCCAGCCCCTCGTAGGCCTGCTCCTCAATGGCGTACTCCCCTTTGGTCAGCCATCGGACTTTCAGATCGTCGGTGCCGTAGAAGAAGTCCGCATTCCAGACGCCCAGTTCCTCATCGTCATCACTGTAACGGTATTCAAGCTCCTCAAACTGCACACCCCAGGAGGTCAGAGCCTGCTTCCGTGCAGACGTGTCGGCAATCATTTCCTGAGCCGCTGCAGCACCCGGAAGCAGTAGCGGGCCCAACAGGCTGACGGCCATAAAAGTTCGGATACGACTCATGCATCACCTCCTTCTTCTGTCGCAACGTCTGCCTTTGCCTGAGTCGTATCAGGACCGCCTTCAACGATTACCTTACGGAACATGCCGGCTGCCGCGTGGTAGGACAGGTGGCAATGGAAAGCCCACTGTCCCGGCGCATCGACTTCGGTTTCCATATACACCGTCGTGCCAGGCTGAACACTGACGGTGTGTTTGATGGGATTCCACTCACCGGCACCCACATCCAGAATCGACCACATGCCATGGAGGTGCATGGGGTGCGTCATCATGGTTTCGTTAACGAATTTGAAACGGACGCGCTCACCGTACTTCAGACGGATCGGATCTGCATCTTCGTATTTCACGCCGTTGATGCTCCAGGTGTAACGCTCCATGTTGCCTGTCAGGCGCAGTTCGATTTCACGGGTCGGCTCCCGCTCTTCATACAAAGGCTTCTGGGCCTTCAGGTCCGCGTAGGAAAGGAACTTGCCACCGTTCGCCGCGGCCGGGGCTATGCCACTTCCCTTGGCGTAAAATGGGTCACTGCCGCCTTCC
The DNA here is from genome assembly GCF_048269445.1 of Marinobacter sp. Classification (GTDB taxonomy): domain Bacteria; phylum Pseudomonadota; class Gammaproteobacteria; order Pseudomonadales; family Oleiphilaceae; genus Marinobacter. The sequence continues at coordinate 167,508 of NZ_JBLXIQ010000006.1, forward strand.
ATCATGGCACTGTGATCCATATCGGACATGTTGGAGTGGTCCATATCACCCTGGGCTGTCATATCGCCATGGTCCATGTCGCCGTGGTCCATTCCAGGCATTCCACTCATGTCGGCCATGGTCAGCCTGGGCGCATCACGCATTGGAGGCACCGATGCCGCCATGCCCTCTTCCGGAGCCAGTGTTGCCCTGGCATAGCCGGAACGCCCCATAGACTCGGCGAAGATGGTGTAAGCCTGCGCGTCTCTCGGGCGCACGATCACGTCATAGGTTTCCGCGACGCCGATCCGGAACTCGTCCACATTGACTGGCTGGACGTTATTACCGTCGGCCTGGACAACGGTCATGTCCAGCCCCGGAATCCGGACATCGAAATAGGTCATGGCCGATGAATTGATGAACCGCAGCCGGATGCGCTCTCCCGGCTCGAACAAACCGGTCCAGTTCTGTTCCGGCCCCATACCGTTAATCATGCCGGTAAAGCCCTGAACGTCCTCGACATCAGCCTTCATCATGCGCATGTCACCCCAGGCCATCCGGTCCTGAATGGTATTCATCAGACCGTTTTGTGAAGCGTCCGAGAAAAACTCACCCACCGTTTGCTGCTGACGGTTGTAGTAATCGGGCATCATCTTGAGGTTCCGCATGATGCGATCACCGGAATGAGGGTGTTTGTCCGTCAGCTGAACCACGTATTCGCGATCATATCGGAACGGCTCCCGCCCCTCAGGCTCGATCACGATGGCACCAAAAGCGCCGTCGGGTTCCTGAAAACCGGAATGGCTGTGGAACCAGTAGGTACCAGCCTGGACAATCGGAAATTCATAGGTAAAGGTCTCACCCGGTTTGATGCCGGGAAAGCTGATGCCGGGCACGCCATCCTGCTCAAAGGGGAGAATCAGGCCGTGCCAATGAATGGATGTCATCTCATCCAGGTTGTTGGTCACGTTGATCCTGACGTTTTCGCCTTCCTTGAAGCGCAGGACCGGCCCAGGGGATTTCCCGTTGTACCCGATACCTTCTTTTACAAAATCCCCCGTATCAATGCTGACCCGGTCGACCGTCAGATCATATTCACCGGCCAGCACCAACGCGGGCAGAAGGAGCCCAAGGGCCCCTGCCATAAGGAATCTTCTCATTGCCTGGTTACTCCTGAAGTACTGCCAGGGGAGCCCCGGAAGGTGGCGCTCCCTTTTATTTCATCTCGGGGCAGGTCAGTCCGCGCTGGCTTGGGTGTCAGCCGCGGAATCAAAGTTCACGTCGCCATACATACCGGATTGGTAGTGGCCCGGGATGTTACACGCAAACTCCATGTTGGTGTCGGTGCTGAATGTCCAGACGATTTCCTTGCTCTCCCCCGGCTCAAGCAGCAGGCTGTTGGGGTCGTCATGCTTCATGGAATGGCCATTCCCCATGTCCATTTGCATCATCTTCCTGTTGAGCTTGCCGCCCTGAATCACCCCGTGCTCGACCATCATCTGCATCTCCTCCTGATGGGCTTCGTGCATGGCGGGGGTACCGATGTTGAATTCGTGCACCAGCTTACCCTTGTTCTCGATCATAAAACGCACGGTCTCACCGCGAGTTACTTCAATGGCTTCCGGCTCATAGTAGTTATCGTGCATATCCACTTGGATGGTGCGAGAAGCGTCGCCCGCCTTGCCCGGCTCACCAATGGTACTGCCGTGACCACTACCATGGCTGCCTGCAGCGAAAACCGTTGCTGTAACCGACATGGCCGCAGCCGCAACAATAAGCTTTGATAGATTCATACCGTCTTCTCCTGTGAAATAATGTGCGTTAATACACCCGCTGGCGTGCCCTGAAACTTGAGCAATATCCAGAAACGATTGCTACCATCTCGCACTAACCTGAATCCTTTCTGAAAATATTGAACTATTTATTGTTCAGGCCCGGTTCAGGTTGATAAGACAAACTGACGCGTTGTGCGAACTCCAAATTAAGGATAGAACCATGCGCTTACTGCTCGTCGAGGATGACCGTTTGCTCGCTGAAGGTCTGACCAGCCAGTTAGGGAAAGCCGGCTTCAGCGTTGATACAGCTTACACCGCAAAGGAAGCGGTGATACTGGGCGAACAGGAAGACTACCGGGCAGTGGTTCTGGACCTGGGTTTACCCGACGGCAATGGTCTGGATGTGCTAAGGAAATGGCGCATGAATCGCGTCAGCTTTCCGGTATTGATCCTGACGGCAAGAGGCGACTGGCAGGATAAGGTAAATGGCCTGAAAGCCGGCGCAGATGACTACCTCGCTAAACCGTTCCAAACAGAAGAGCTGATTGCCCGCCTCAATGCCATCGTGCGCAGAAGTGAGGGCCGAGTCCACTCCCTGGTCAAAGCCGGCCGCTTTGAGCTGGATGAGAGCCGTCAGTGCCTGAAACTGGACGACGGCACCGAGCACAGCCTGACCGGCACCGAATTCCGCCTGTTGCGCTGCCTGATGAGCCGCCCTGGTCATGTCTTTTCCAAAGAGCAGCTGATGGAGCAACTCTATAACCTCAACGACAATCCGAGTGAAAACGTTATCGAGGCCTACATCCGAAGGCTAAGAAAGCTGGTGGGCAGTGATACCATTTCAACACGGCGCGGCCAGGGATATCTGTTCAATGACGTGGTTTAGAAAGCCGGCGTCAATCAAGGGAGCATTGCTCGTTCTGTTGTTGCCCGCCGGCATTGCCCTGATGGCCGCGGCGTGGCTGGTGCATGGCTTGTTGCTGGACCGGATGGCCCGGGAATTTGTCGAGACCCGGCTCAAGGACGAAGTCGCATTTATTGAACATCAGATTCGCAGTTCCGGCGGCAAACTGGATAGCCTCCAGACCGGCGATTACTTCCAGGAGGTCTTCCATCACGCCTTCGCCATACACTCACCGGCCCGGACGATCATTTCACCCGACGCCTGGGTACCGCTATTGATGCCACTGATTGACGCCGACCAGGATGGAACGCTGCAGGTCCGGAACGCCGGGGCCGCGAACGCTCCCTCGGAGATTCTCGCCTACCGGAAGTCATTTCGCGTGGGCGCTACACCCGTCGTGGTTATTGTTTCCGAAGACCTTGGCGCTCTGAAACGCAGCCAGGCCGAATTGCATGCCTGGACGGCCATCGTCGCCATTTTGCTGATCCTGCTCCTGGTTGCCGTGATCTGGTTCGGTATTAATTTATCCCTGCGGCCCGTTGTAACCCTCAAAGCAGCCCTGAGGCGACTGCAGGATGGCGAGATTTCGCGCATAGACGTCCAGGCCCCCGAGGAGTTCCGCCCCCTCGTACTGCAACTTAACCAGTTGCTGGACTCCCTGGACCAGAGGCTTGAGCGCTCTCGAGACGCCCTCGCCAACCTGTCTCACAGCGTCAAAACTCCCATCGCCGCTGTCCGGCAGATACTGGCGGACAGCGATCGCCCCCTCAGTAATGACCTCAGGCATCAGATGGCATCGCGACTCGATGACATCGACAAGCAGCTTGAAGGGGAAATGCGACGTAGCCGGTTCGCCGGTCCGCAGGTAGGGAAATTCGCCTACCCGGTGAAACAGGCACGGGATCTTCTCTGGATGCTGGGCCGGTTATACACGGGAAAATCGTTTGAACTGTCGAGCTCTCTGCCTGAGGAGACCCGCTGGCCAATTGAAGAGCATGATCTCAACGAAATACTGGGAAACCTTCTCGACAATGCAGGCAAATGGTCCACACGATGCGTGGAACTCTCTTTAGAGCAAGACAGTGGGCTGACACGAATAGTTGTGACAGACGATGGGCCCGGCGTTGAGGAGGCCGAAATGGCCCACCTGGGCCAACGGGGGCTGAGGCTCGATGAGCAAACACCCGGTCACGGGCTGGGGCTTGCCATTGTCCGGGACATAGTCGCTCGCTATGGAGGACAAACCACCTTTTCGACGGGGGCCAAGGGCGGTTTACGAGTCATCGTTGAGTTTTAAAGGCCCCTGTTGACCTTGTAGTAACTACAAGTTTTTAAAGGGTGCACCCAAGCTCCTTGCAACCGAGGTAAACATGCACAGCCACAACGACTGCCCCAGCTGATGTGGCAGGCCTGACTGTGGTCATCGTTGCCGGGATTGGCGTCGTAATCTCCGGTACTATACTGATCTTCACCAACCTGACCTGGATCGACCCGGTGGTCAGCCTGGTCATTGCCGCAGTGATATTCCTAGGCACCTGGCAGCTGCTGAAGGACTCGGCCAATATGGCCGTGGATGCCGTTCCAAAAGGTATCGACCCGCGGGCTGTTCAGCAATTTCTTGAGCAACTTCCCGGGGTGAGCTCCGCCCAACATCTGCACATCTAGGCCCTGGAACTTTCTGGAATGATGGCACACCTCAGGTGGAGGCCCAATCACCTCATGAAAAACCGCCAATGATCCACTCAATGCAGCTGGCCATGGCTGAATTTTCAGCCGCTTCTTGCGAAGGCTGCCGGGCGATGTATGCTTAGCTGGAAAAGATTTTCTTGGAATATCCAGACCCAGTGCGTGCAAGCTAACAACAGATAACAACCGACCCGGCAACTCTATGTCACTGCTCGATTACCTCAGACCTTACGATTTCTCGCCGCTGACTGTACTGAGCTTTATGCTCGTACTGGGGTTTTATGGCGTCGGCCTCTTACGGATGCGGGAAGTCGACAGGCCCGGGTCACTGAGAATCGTCATCTTCGTTCTGGGCGTCCTGATCTGTTACGGGGTCATGCAGACCCGTTTCGATTACTACTCCCAGTACATGTTTTTCGTCCACCGCGGCCAGCACCTCATTCTCCATCATCTAGGTCCGATTCTGATTGCCCTGTCCAATCCATTGCCGGTGATGCGGTTCTGGTACGGCAAAATGAGCCCTGGATGGAAGAGCGGGCTTCGGCCCCTGGGATGGGTGTATCGAGTTCTGCAACACCCTCTGATTGCCTCCGTGCTGTTTGTGGGTCTCATCTATTTCTGGTTGTGGCCGCCAATTCATTTCGATGCCATGCTCAGCCGAAACCTGTACTGGGTCATGAACTGGAGCATGTTGATTGATGGGATGCTCTTCTGGTGGTTGATTTTCGATCCTCGCCCACCGGCCATCACCTCTTCTCTGGGGTATGGCAAGCGCATACTGCTGCTGGCCCTGGTGGCAATACCGCAAATGATACTCGGAGCCATGATCGTGTTTTCCAGAGGCATGGTGTACGACGTTTACGAGGTCTGTGGCCGGGCCTGGCCCATGGCGCCGGAAACCGACCAGCTTCTCGGCGGCATGCTGACCTGGATACCACCTGCGATGATGAGCATCCTCGGTATTTTGATTATCCTGAGACGTGCCATGCGTGAGGATGGGAGTTTTACCAGCCGTTCCAGCCAACTGGGGGAGACCACATCATGAACTTCATGCCTTTCCGACGACATACCGGCAAGCTGTCGCTTCCCGCCCTGATTCTGATGACGTTTATTCTCAGCGGCTGTTCAGGCGAAGCGGAAAGCTGGAACGGCAAAGACATCAGTGGTCTGATGCCCGGCCTGGAGTTTGAATTGATCGACGGCCAGGGACGATCGGTAACCGCCGAGCAGTTTGACGGCAAGGTAAGGCTGCTGTTTTTTGGCTTTACCTCATGCCCGGACGTCTGCCCCACTGCGTTGCAAAAACTCCACCAGGCCACTGACGGCCTGCCACCGGGGTTGCGGGACGATGTCCTGACACTCTTTGTCAGCGTTGATCCCGAGCGGGATTCGCCGGAGCGTCTGGCGGCCTATGTCAATTTCTTTGGCGAGGGGATCATCGGGTTAACCGGAAAAAAGCCGCAGCTTCGCGAGCTTGCCAAACGGTACCGAACAACCTTCGGTTATGAGGAGCCTGACGAAAACGGCAACTATGCCGTTTCTCACAGCAGTGCGGTTTACGTGTTTGACCGCGAGGGAAAAGCGCGGCTTCTGATCAGGCCGGATCTTGGCGTGAAAGAGATTCGCGAGGACCTGATCGCCCTCGCCAAAGCTGACACGTAACAATCGGTCAAAATGATGACTGAGCCCGACCCGGCTAACGGAGTTACTGAGAGGATACCCATTGAAGATCGGCGAACTTGCAAACGCAACGGCGGTGCCCGCGGAAACCATCCGTTATTACGAAAAAATCGGCTTGCTGCCGGAGCCAGACCGGGACAACAGTGGCTACCGCTCCTACCGCCCGGGTCATCTGGAGCGACTGCTGTTCATCAAACGCTGTCGCAACCTCGATATGGCCCAGGACGAAATCCGCGAGTTGATCCGGCTGGCCGAGAACCCGGAGGCGGATTGCAGTGAAGTGGATGCCCTGCTGGCACGACATTTGACTCACGTTCGTGAGCGATTGAAGGAACTGTCGAGCCTGGAAGAGACCCTGGTGCAGCTTCAGGAAGCCTGCTCCGATAGCCGCACGGTGCGCGAATGTGGAATTCTGGGCGGGCTGAGTTCCGAGCTTGAGACACCGAAACCGGAGGATCGCGACAACCATGTGCCGGGCACCCATGGCCCAGGCCAGCACTGACACGTTTCCCTTCCTCTAGCTCCCCCCCCCCTCTCGAGAACAAGAAAACAAGAATCGTGCCGCATGTCCTGGCGGCACGATTCAAGAAAAGTCTGGCAGTCATGCAAAAGCCCCCGCCCCCCTGAAATGGTATTCCTATGACTTCACAAGCACGGTCAGGTGCGTCCGCGCCAGGAACAGCTGGGTTGGTATCTCCCGCTCGGCTGAATCGTTTCTCACGCACAAAGAAAACATTGTCAGGAGTCATCATGTACAAAAAGAAACTCGTACTCTCCGCCGCCCTTGCCTCGTCATTGTTCGTTGCCAGTCCAACGATCCTGGCCCATGGCGGTTCTCCGGATTATCTGCCGATCGCCCAGGCGCTCAGCTCCTCAGGGGCCAGCTTCAAACTCAGCGAGGACAAAGGCGAACTGCTGATTGTATCGGGAGACACGACAATCAGGGTGCCTCTGGGAGAAACCCGGGCTTTTCTCAACGGAGAGGCTATTGAGCTGTCAGCGCCTGCCAAAATGCATGAAGGTGAAGTATTCGTCGACCGGAGCTTTGCCCATGACCTGTTCGCGGATCGGGTCTCCCAAAACGTTAGCATTGGCAACAAAACCCATCCATTGGATCCGTTAACCTCGGAAGAAATCACCAGGGCTGCGAGTGCGGTCAAGGAGTCCAAACACTGGAAGGATACTCTCCGCTTTACCCAAATAAGACTTGCCGATCCCAACAAAGACGACGTCTGGGAATGGGCGTTTGGTGAAGATCACGATTTTTCCCGTCGAGCCATTTTTACTCTCGTGGATGGCAGGAAGGTCATTGAAGGAACTGTGGATATCGAGTCCGGATCTGTTCTCGGCTGGGAACACATCGAAGATGCCCATGGGATGGTGACCTTCGATGATTTCCTGGCTGTACAGGAAATCGTCTCGAACAGTGACGCGTACAAAAAAGCGTTGAAAAAACGAGGCATTGAGAGTGTCGAAAACGTTGTCGCGACGCCACTTACCGTGGGGTATTTCGGAGGAGATGATGGCCTTGAGCACGATTTGAAGCTATTGAAAGTCGTGTCTTACCTCGAGGTCGGGGATGGTAACTACTGGGCGCACCCCATCGAAAACCTTGTGGCCGTCGTGGACCTTGAGAAAAAGAGCATTCTGAAGATCGAGGATGACGGCGTCATACCGGTACCGATGGCACCCCGTCCCTATGATGGCCGGGATCAGGAAAAGATCGCTGACGTAAAACCGCTGATGGTGGTGCAGCCGGAAGGGTCCAATATCTCGATGTCCGGACATACCATTCAGTGGCAGAACTGGGACTTCCATCTCAAGCTGAATTCCCGTGTCGGCCCCGTCATTTCGACACTGACCTATAACGACAAAGGCGAAAAGCGGAAAGTCATGTACGAGGGATCACTGGGTGGCATGATCGTGCCTTACGGCGACCCGGATGTGGGCTGGTACTTCAAGTCCTATCTCGACTCAGGCGATTACGGGATGGGGAACCTCACCTCGCCCCTGGAAGGCGGTGTCGACGCACCTAATAACGCCACATTGTTGTCAGCGACCCTGGTCGATAACGGTGGTGAGCCTTTTACCATCCCAAACGCAATCGCCGTATTCGAGCGCTATGCCGGTCCGGAATTCAAGCACACGGAAATGCTCGGCAGCAGCCCAGGCAATGAAAGCCGCGAAAGAAGGGAGCTGGTTGTGCGCTGGGTGAGCACCATCGGCAACTACGACTACATGTTCGATTGGGTTTTCATGGCCAATGGCAACATCAGGCTGACCGTCGGAGCGTCGGGCATCGAGGCTGTCAAAGCCGTGAAGTCCCGCACGGTTCACGACGAAACTGCCGAAGAAGACACTCGCTACGGCACCCTGATTGACCACAACATCGTGGGTACCACCCACCAGCACATCTACAATTTCCGCCTGGATCTGGATGTTGACGGCGCCCGGAACAGCCTCAAGGAAATTGATCCGGTTGTCGCGAAAAACACAGCGGGAGGCCCTCGCACCAGTGTCATGATCACCAATGAGCGGGTCGTGACCACGGAACAGGAGGCGGTCCAGAAGTTCGATCCGTCCACTGTCCGCCTTATGACAAATCCCAACAAAGAAAATCGCATGGGGTACCCGGTTGGCTATCAGATCATACCGTTCGCCGGTGGCACCCACCCGATCGCCAAAGGCGCGTTATTCAGTGAGGACGAATGGTTGTTCAAGCGTGTCAACTTCATGGATAAACAGATCTGGGTCACGAAGTACAAGCCCGAGGAGCGTTTTCCGGAAGGCAAATACCCGAACCGGGCCAAAACCGATACGGGCCTGAAAACCTTCGTCGCAGATAACGAGTCCATCGAAAACGTCGATACCGTGCTCTGGATGACCACCGGTGCGACCCACGTAGCCCGAGCGGAGGAATGGCCCATGATGCCGACTGAGTACGTCCACTCGCTGCTGAAACCCTGGAACTTTTTTGACCAGACACCAACCCTGAATCTGCCCGAGCAACAGAAGCCGGAAAACTGATTCGCACGGAACGAGGGATATCTCAGGCAGGGAAGCCTGGCCACAAACTCAGAAACACGGGAATCAGCAAAGATGAAAACCAAGCATTTTGTAAAAAGCATTATCTGTCTGGCCGTGGCCGGATTATCGGCCCCCGCCTCGGCCTACAACCTATATGATCAAAAAGGCACCGAACTGAACGCCGATCTGGAAGCGGTTCTGGGTGTTTTTTCCAGCCAGGAAACCTACAACCTCGGCGCCAAAACGTCTGCCGGTAAATCAGAATGGCAGGAGGGCTACATCAAGTACGGGTTCTCCGGAAGTCAGGGGGTCGGCTCAGGCAGCCGTGTCTACGGCGCAATCAATCTCGTGTCATCTGGAACCTGGGGGGATGGCGATGCCGGTGGCATCACCTCGGGGAATGAACGGGAAACCGATCTGGAAGACGCCTACCTCGGCTGGCGCTCCGGCAACCTGATCCCGGCGCTCGGGGAGAACGGCCTGGATCTTTCTCTTGGGCGTCAGCAATTCACTATCGGTGACGGTTTCCTGATCAACAGCGATGCCCTGAACTTTGGCGACGCACTGAATGGTGGGGGACTGGACTTTGACCGTGGTGGTGCCTACTGGCTCGCAGCCCGCAAGGCATTTGACCAGACCGCCATTGCCCGTATCGGAGGTTCGGAGGGACTACGCTCCGACCTGTTCTGGCTGGCCTCTGACAACAAAGCCCAGGCGAAGATGGAGCTGGCGGGCTTGAATACCGAGTATGTGACTCCCCAAGGCACCTTTGGTCTGGCTTATATCGAAGGGCTGGACGTTGATGACACCTTCGCTCCCATCCTGGGGTATGGCTCAAGAGACGGGCAACAAACTACGAGCCTCCGTTATCAGGGCAATGCGGGTGTCGAAAACCTGTTCCTGTCCGCTGAATTTGTCAATCAGGAAGCCGGAGAAGGCTCTGATGAGAACGCCAAGGCGTGGTACACCGAGGCCGGCTGGACCTTCAGCGAGACACCCTGGTCACCCAGCGTCAACTACCGGTACTCGAGCTTTGATGAGGGTTTCGATCCGCTGTTCTTCGGCTTCAACCGGGGCTACGGCACCTGGTTCCAGGGTGAAGTCGCTGCCAACTACGCTGGACCGTTCAACTCCGATGCCTCCGTGCATCACGTGAGCCTGAAGGCAGCCCCGTCGGAAACGCTCAGTATCGGCGCGCTCTTCTTTGACTTCAGTGATACCAGGGGCGGCACCGGAGGCCTGAACGCACAGGAAGTGGATGTTTACGCCGAATGGGTGGCGGCACCACACCTGATTATCAGTCCTCTAGTGGGTTTCTATATGCCGGACAACAGCGCCTCCGACGGCGGCAGCCAGATTGGCAATGCCGACACCAATGTTTACGCACAGGTCATCGCCATCGTTCCGTTCTGAACCATCTCGATCAGCCCACTAATTAAGGGCAAGCCGCCCATGGCCCTGGCCTTGGGCGGCTGAAAGGGCTTTCCAGCCCAACTCTAACAAACAGTCTCAGGAGAGCATTGTCATGCAAACCTTCAGCAATCTGGTGAACGGAAAACCGGTTGAGGCGACCGATCACCAGGAAATTTTCAATCCCGCCACAGGTGATTCTCTGGGGTTAGCGCCGATCAGTACAGAGCAGGACGTAAACGACGCTGTCATGGCCGCCCGCAACGCCCAGAGCAACTGGGCCAGGGTCAGCGATCGGGAGCGCCAGGAAACGGTCGCCCGCGTTGCCCAGGTACTCCAGGATAACTCGGAATACCTGGCTGAATTGATCACCCGGGAGCAGGGCAAACCTCTGTCCGGCCCGGGCTCCCGCTTCGAGGTGCAGGCATGCGTGGGCTGGACACAGGTGCCTGCAGCACTGGCATTGCCTCCGGAAACCGTCCATGAGGACGACGAACGCAAGGACGTAATGCACCGGGTGCCACTGGGTGTGGTGGCAGCGATTGCACCCTGGAACTGGCCGCTGATGATTGCCATCTGGCAAATCATTCCTGCAATCCGCATGGGCAATACGGTGGTTCTGAAGCCGTCCGAGTACACTCCCATCGCAACCCTGGAAATGGTACGGCTGATCAATCAGGTACTTCCCCCGGGTGTTCTGAACACCATCTCCGGGGATGGCCGCATTGGGGCCGCGCTCACCTGCCATCCGGACATTGACAAGATCATGTTCACTGGCAGTGAGGCGACCGGCCGCCGTATTATCGAAGCTTCCTCACGAAACCTCGCGCCGATTACGCTGGAACTTGGTGGCAATGACCCTGCAATCGTAATTCCGGGCACTGACGCCACGGCTATCGCAGAGGGTCTTTTCTGGGGCGCTTTCCTGAACATGGGGCAGACCTGCGCGTGCATCAAGCGGTTGTATGTTCACGAAAATGACTATGACTCGGTAGTCGCCGCCCTCAGCGACCTTGCCCGCCAGATGCCCATTGGCGACGGCATGAACGAGAACAACCTGATCGGCCCGCTTCAGAACGAGATGCAATATAACAAGGTGAAAGAGCTGGTCGACGATGCGCGAGCCAATGGTTGCGAGATCATGGAATTCGGCGATGTCCCTGAAACCGGCTACTTCCTGCCTGTGACCCTGGTGGGAAACATCCGGGACGGCCAAAGGCTGGTGGATGAGGAGCAGTTCGGCCCGGCCCTGCCCATAGTCCGTTTCCAGAACCTCGACGACGCAGTCGCTTCCGCCAACCGCCTGTCGTCTGCCCTTGGTGCCTCGGTCTGGGCCAACAGCCCGGAGGAAGCCGAGCCCATCGCCATGAGGGTGGAAGCCGGAACCGTCTGGATCAACCAACACGGCGCAATCCATCCCATGGTGCCCTTCGGCGGCAATAAGGCCTCCGGTTATGGGGTCGAGTTTGGTCTGGACGGGCTGAAAGCCGTCACACAGCCCAGAGTCATTAGCATGAAAAAATGAAGTGCCGGTGATCCTGAGCCTTCTGGGGGGCCGCCTGGCGTATCGTCCGGCAGGCCTCGCCTTTAAGAAAGACGGCCTTGGCAGAAACTGGATGGTGTTACGCCGAAGTGTTGCCTGAAAGCCGTCGAAAATGCACTGGGACTGGCAAAGCCGAAACGGTATCCGACTTCGGTCAGATTCACCTTGCCCTTCGACGTTCTCAGGTAATCGGCGCACATTTCCAGGCGCTGGGTTTTGATGTAATCCGACACCGTTAACGAGCGGGCGGAAAACGCCCGATAGAGGCCACGGACCGAGGTCCCCGTGGCACTCGCCACCATCCGCACGCTTAGTTCAGACTCACCGATGTTTTCCTCGATAAATGAGGCCGCTTGCAGGAACACTCGCTCACTGGGACTGTGCTGCCCGACGCTGCGAATGACCGAAGGTTTGATCAGCATGATCAGTGAGTCAATGATTGCGGCGCCTTCTTCCTCATCAAGACTGTCATAATTCGCAGCTCCGCCAATCAATAAATTGGCGACACGGGCAATATGGCTATCGGAGGGAATGCGGACACCAAGCTCGAACCCCGACAGGTTCAGGGTTCGCTCTATGATAGGACGTGGCAGGATCAGCGAAATCTGCTCCGACTCGTTGTCATAGGTAAAGCTGAACGGCAGCGCCGAATCCACCAGAACAATATCGCCGGTCTGGAGAATGGACCTGTTTCCGGCCTGCTCAACCCGAGACTTCCCCCGAAGTTGGAACACGCAGAAGAACTCAGGCGCGACACAACGCCGGATTTCGCTTCGGCCACGAACAAGTTGAGCCCCCCGGATGGTAACGCGGGACATATCCAGGGCGCTGGATCCCATCTTGCTTATATTTCCGGAGAATTCCTGCTCAAGAGGTTCTGCCGAAAAAGGTCCACAGATCTGATTTACATCACTGATCCAGCGGTCAAACCCTGCCGTTGATAACGCGCTTTGAAGCATAACTGGCCTACCGAAATCGGCTTTTATGATTGTTTGTATAGAGATTGACCAGTTACTACGTATATGTCAAGAGCGCACCCACAGCAGCATTGAGAGCACTCAGCATCAAATACGATTCCTAAATTTTACCCGCATAATATTTTTTAGAATCGCATTATCTGTATTCCGGAATCGATTGCCTTCAAAGAATATTTACAAAGAGGGTTGACCCTGTAGCAACTACAGGGTTTTAAATAAAACAACTGAACAAAGGAGGTCTTTATGGCGTGCAGCTGCTCTGCTCCAGAGCCCAAATCCCCGGCCCCGGGCTTCCGCCGGGCGTTGTGGATTGCCTTGTGGGTCAATCTGGCCATGTTCGTGGTGGAAGGGCTGGCCAGTCTCTCGTCCGGGTCAGTCTCACTAATGGCTGATGCCATTGATTTCTTCGGTGACAGCGCCAACTACATTCTGTCCCTGACAGTCCTTTCAATGGGCATGCTCTGGCGGGGCCGCGCCGCCATGGTCAAAGGCGCCACCATGACCATTTTTGGCCTGCTGGTCTGGGGACGGGCGGTCTGGGTGATGGAGACTGGCATTACACCGGAACCGCTGACCATGGGCGCGGTTGGCCTGCTGGCCCTGGCCGCCAACGTGAGTGTTGCGGCGCTGCTGTTCAGGTTCCGTGAAGGCGATTCCGACATGCGCTCAGTGTGGCTTTGTAGCCGCAACGATGCCATCAGCAACATCGCCGTGATGGCAGCTGCACTCGGTGTCTTCGGCACTGGCAGCGCGTGGCCGGATCTGTTCGTTGCCGCCATCATGGGGACCCTGGCCATTACCGCCGGAATCAGCGTGGTGCGCCATGCCCGCAGTGACATTGCCGAGGCCAAAGCCCTCTCCATGGAAACGACACCGGCAGTGTCATCCTCACACAGCCATTAAAACGCCAGTGAGATCATCACCGGGATAAATGCCAGGGCGAACAGCGTAGTCAGCAGCACCGTACCCGCTGCCTGCCTTGGCGACGTATCCAACAGGGTGGCAATGACCACCGTATTGGCGGCAATCGGCGTGATCGAAATCAGGAACATGGCCTTGTGCACCGCAGGCTCGTAGATACCAAGAAGCGTTGAATCCACCCACCAGAACACGATGGCCACAAGCGGCCAGACCACAAATTTCCCGAAGAACGCCAGCGCCGTGAATCGAACATTGCCGGCCAGTCCCCGGAAACTGGTGATGCTCATGCCAATAATCATCATGCCCAGAATGCTGTATGCCCCTCGAAGGTTGTCGAACAGCGGCACAAAAATATCCGGAATTCCCACGCCCGCCAGATTCAGTGCCACCGCTGCGAGAAAGGCGTACACCGAAGGCAGCTTCAATACCCGCATCAGAGCATCTCTGATGCCATACCGTCCCCTTGCAGCCAGATAAAAGCCCACTGAATTCTCGAACAGCGTCGTGCCCAGCATGCACACAATGTAGAGGCCCAGACCTTCTTCTCCGAACAACAACAGCGCGACCGGCACCCCGAAGTACCCGGTGTTCCCGGACCCCACACACAGGGGAATGATGTTGGCACTGCCATCGGTAAGAACGTTTTTGGCCAGCTTCATCTGGACAAAGCCCAGTACGGATGAGATTCCGAAAACAAGGAAGGGCAGCAGGATGACCTCCGGCGACAACGGCGCCACCATAACGCCGGAAAACACCACCGATGGGGTCACGATGTACAGCATGATGCCAGCGATATGCCGGCCGCTGGCCTCGAGATAGCGACCGGCAATCCAGCCGAGAACAACCGTTACATAGAGCGGAATCAGCTTGAAGAAAAGGGCAAACGCGGCAGCCATCGGCACTCCATGTGAGCAAAACGTTTCTGAACGGACCGGCCGCGAAGTCTACCACCTACCCCTCCGGAGGTAACTCCCCGGCGCAATGGTGAAATAGCCCACCATGCTTGACAATGATCAACAGCATTGCAGATGCATCTTTATATCCTAGTAGGGCAGTCAGGTATTCCACAAAGACCGAGGAGAGAGACCCATGGCCGAGCGCTTTACCAAAAGCATGGCCAGAAACATATATCTGGGAGGAAGTGCATTCTTCGTCCTGCTGTTTCTGGCGTTGACTTTTGATACTCAGGTGCGGGCAATGCCCGAGCGGGACAATCGCGACCAACTCACCGACCAGGTGGTTCGTGGCAAACATGTATGGGAGAACAACAACTGTGTTGGCTGCCACTCCCTGATGGGTGAAGGCGCGTACTTTGCGCCGGAACTCGCCAATGTATTCGACCGCCGCGGCGCCGGTGACAGCGACATCTTCAAGGCCTATATGAACGCCTGGATGAACGCCATGCCCACCGGCGTGCCCGGCCGCCGCCAAATGCCGCAATTCAATCTGACCGACCAGGAAATCGAGGATCTCGCCACCTTCCTGGAATGGACATCGAAGATTGACGACAACGGTTGGCCACCCAACATCGAAGGCTGAGGGAATCAATATGAAATACGAATCTCAAAGAGTGGCAATGCCCTACTTTATCTTTGCACTGGTTCTGTTTGCCGGCCAGATTCTGTTCGGCCTGATCCTGGGGCTTCAGTACGTGGTAGGTGACTTCCTGTTTCCGGAAATTCCCTTCAACGTGGCGCGGATGGTTCACACCAACCTGCTGATTGTCTGGCTGCTGTTCGGCTTTATGGGCGCAACCTACTACATGGTTCCGGAAGAGGCGCAAACCGAGCTGCACAGCCCGCTGCTGGCCTGGATCCTGTTCTGGGTGTTTGCCGTTGCCGGCACCCTGACTATCCTTGGCTACCTGTTTGTGGACTACGCCACCCTCGCCGATGTCACCATGAACAAACTGCTACCTACCATGGGGCGGGAGTTCCTTGAACAGCCGACCATTACCAAGATCGGCATAGCCCTGGTTGTGGTCGGATTCCTCTATAACATCCTGATGACCGCCCTGAAGGGTCGCAAGACTGTCGTCAATATCGTCCTGATTACCGGTCTGATCGGCCTCGCCGTGCTGTGGATGTTTTCCTTCTACAACCCGGGCAACCTGACCCTGGACAAGTACTTCTGGTGGTTCGTGGTTCACCTGTGGGTTGAAGGTGTCTGGGAACTGATCATGGGGGCCATCCTGGCCTACGTGCTGATCAAGGTTACCGGTGTCGACCGGGAGGTCATCGAGAAATGGCTGTACGTCATCATCGCCATGGCGCTGATTACCGGCATTATCGGTACCGGCCATCACTTCTTCTGGATCGGACCGCCCGAGTACTGGTTGTGGCTGGGCTCCGTGTTCTCTGCCCTGGAACCGCTGCCGTTCTTCATGATGGTGCTGTTCGCCTTCAACATGATTAACCGCCGCCGGCGCAACCACCCCAACAGGGCTGCCATGCTCTGGGCCATGGGAACAGCAGTGATGGCGTTCCTGGGCGCCGGCGTGTGGGGCTTCCTGCATACCCTGGCCCCGGTGAACTACTACACCCACGGTAGCCAGATCACCGCAGCCCATGGCCACATGGCGTTCTACGGCGCCTATGTGATGATCGTGCTGACCATCATCTCCTATGCCATGCCGATCATGCGCGGTCGCCCCTACGGCAACAGCAATACTGCCCAGGTGGTGGAGATGTGGGGCTTCTGGCTAATGACCATCTCCATGGTGTTCATTACCCTGTTCCTGACCGGCGCCGGCATTCTGCAGATCTGGCTGCAACGGATTCCGGAGAGCGGTGACGCACTGTCGTTCATGGCAACCCAGGACAACATCGCCCTGTTCTACTGGATGCGACTGATCGCCGGCTGCTTCTTCATGGCTGGCCTGGCCGTGTACTTCGGCAGCTTCTTCATCAAGGGGCAGGCGTCCCCGGCTGAGGAAGTCCGTGGCCCTGCGACTCAGGACGCATAACAACCGCAGGCCGGAGCGAATCGCTCCGGCCTGCCCAACCTCCAACGGACATTTGCCGTGCATGAGCAAACTCTCCCGAACAAGGACACCCTACAGAGGAAACGGTTGCTGACCCGCACCGCGTTCTTCGGGCTGTTTCTGCTTGCGCCGGTACTCAATATTTTTCGATACGATCTCACGCAGACCCACTTCGTCATTTTCGGGTTCCCCCTGTCATTCAATCTCGAGCTGGCCTGGGTTACCCAGAGCTCACCGACGGAAGTGGCCGGCCAGATCCTCGTCTGGTTCATACTCCCCTTCCTCCTTCTGGTGCCACTGGTACTCTGGATCGCCTGGAAATGGGGGCGAATTTACTGTGGCTGGCTATGCCCGCACTTTTCGGTGGTGGAGACCATCAACCACCTGATGACCCGGGTTACCGGCCGGCCCACGCTCTACGAAGCACTCCGAAAAGGCCGACGGGGCAAGGCCCTGCACTGGGCCGGGCTGGCGCTGGCGTGCGCACTGATTGGCTTTTCCTGGGCTCTTGCGATGCTGTCTTACCTGTTACCGCCCATCCCGCTGTATACCGACCTGGTCACCGGCAACCTGGCACTGCATCCGGCTATTTTTCTGGCTGTAGCCACGTCCCTGTTCACCCTGGATTTCCTGTTCGCCCGGCACCTGTTCTGCAAATACGGTTGCGCCTTCGGGGTGGTGCAGAGCATTGCCTGGATGACCAACGGCAAAGGCAAGGTCGTCACCTTTGACACTGAACGGGCGGCAGCCTGCCGTGACTGTACCAAGGCCTGTGATGAAGCCTGCCCGATGCGGTTGCCTACCCGCAGCCACAAGCGGGCAAAATTCACTTGTACCCAGTGCCTGCAGTGCGTGAGCGCCTGTCGTGAGGTGCAGAAAAACAATCCGGAAGGCTCCCTGTTGAGCTGGGAGCCCGGTGAGCCTGGTAAACAGACCGTGCTGATTCCGGTTCGCCAGGTCGATCCACCACCACGCAAGCAACGGGGCGGAGCCTGAGGGGTTGAAATGGAAGAGTGGGTAGGCTTCAAATGGCACGAGTACATCACCCGACAGGCTGTGGGCGAATTCCCCGAGCATGCGGTGCACCTGAAAGACGAGGCTCGAACCCTGGGCGTGCTGTTCCGCGCCCTGGGCGGTGACCCGGCCCTCAGCCTCGTCACCGCAGAACCACGACATTTCCGCACCCGACGCCGGTTTTTACAGAAACTGGCGGGCACCCATAAAAAGTTCGAACTGGCCTGGCGGGATGAACAGAGCCTTCGGCTGCCGGAGCGCCTGGCGCTGTTCCCCTCCAAACCGGTGAACCGGGATTTGTACCTCTGGCTGGCAGCCCTGGCCTCCCTTGGTGAACTGACGGACTCCGACTGGCTGACCGGCAACCAGGCCATGGTCCAGGCCCTACTGGTCAAATGGCCGGGGCTGGAACCGGTTTACCAGCGCCTGGTGCGCCATACGCTGCAATGGCGCCCGGATCCATCCACCCTGCCGCCAGCCGAAGGTCGCCGTGAGAAAGCCATTCGCCAGGCGCTGATTGACCCTGGCAGCGTGGAAACCCTGCCTCGTGCGGAGTCCGATCCCTGGCCGGTTGTGATCTGGCTTTACCCCACAACCACGCCCGGCAAGGCAA
Source organism: Marinobacter sp. (assembly GCF_048269445.1). Classification (GTDB taxonomy): domain Bacteria; phylum Pseudomonadota; class Gammaproteobacteria; order Pseudomonadales; family Oleiphilaceae; genus Marinobacter. The sequence goes on from NZ_JBLXIQ010000006.1 coordinate 186,020, forward strand.
CCGGCCAGACCACCGGAGACGATGAAGTAACCTCAACACCGGGCGGCCTGGCGAAAAAGCGCAAACGCCGGCGGGCCGAGCGGGTGGACGCCTTCGACAAGGATCAGGGCCTGATGCTGTTCCGACTGGAAAGCCTGTTTTCCTGGAGTGAATTTATCCCTGTCGACCGGGCCGGTGATGACACCGAGGAAGAGGATGCCGACGCCGTGGCCGATGATATGGACATGATTTCGGTTTCCGAAGACCGCCGGGAAGCGTCCTCCGCCATCAAGTTTGATCTGGATCTGCCTTCGGAAGAAAACGACGACCTGCATTTGGGCCCCGGCATCCACCTGCCGGAATGGGACTGGCGCAGCCAGAGTTACCGGGAACGCTTCTGCTGCCTGCAGCCCATGCTGAGCAAGGACTCCGCGCCCACCCGGCTGCCGAACCACCTGTCCCGTCCGGCCATGAGACTGCGCCGCCAGTTCAGCGCTCTGAAGCCACTCCGGCAATGGGAACGCCGGCAAATGGAAGGCGAGGAACTGGACCTGGACGCCTGCATGGAACGGGAAGTCCAGCACCGTCGGGGCACCGGTATTATCGACCAAAAGCTGTTTCGCCGCTGCAAACAGAATCAGCGGGACCTGGCGTGCCTGATTCTTGCGGACACCTCCATGTCCACGGACACCTTCATCAACAATACCCAGCGGGTAATCGAAATCGTCCGGGACGGCTTGCAGTTGCTGAGCGAGGCCCTGCAAGCAAGCCGCGACCCTTTTGCGATTTTTGCCTTCTCCTCACGCCGCCGGGACCATGTGCGTTTCCATCACATAAAGTCCTTTGACGAGCCCTATAACGATATCAGCCGGGGCCGGATCCAGGCACTGGAGCCGGGCTATTACACCCGCATGGGCGCCGCCATCCGGCAGGCCACCCGATTGCTGAAGGGCCGACACGAACATCAGAAAATCCTGCTCCTCCTCACTGATGGCAAACCCAATGACCTGGACCTTTACGAAGGCCGGTATGGCGTGGAAGACACCCGAATGGCCGTTCAGGAAGCCAATAAAGCGGGCCTGACCCCCTTCTGTGTCACCATCGACGACGATGCCAGCGAATACCTGCCCTATATCTTCGGCAGCAACCAGTTCGTGGTGATCAAGGACCCGGCACAGCTGCCGCTGCAGTTGCCAAAGCTCTACATGAACCTGACCCGCTGATGCCCATGCAAGTATCCGCCCCGACACCCTCCATAACACCCCGCCACCTGCCCGGCGACCTCGCTGTCTGGTTCTTCATCTCCGCGGAACTGGCGGTATTCGGCATCCTGTTCATCGGCTTTGGCGTCGCCCGCAGCCTCGACCCGGACACCTTCGCTGCCGGCCGACAGGTACTGCACCCCTGGACCGGCCTGATCAACACCATCGGCCTGATCACCGCCAGCTATCTGGCAGCCACCGCCGTCCACCGCCTGCGACACTGCCGGCCGGGCGTCGCCCTGCTGCTTTGGAGCGCCATCGGAGCATCGTCTGTTTACACCTTCGGCAAACTCTGGGAATACGCAGACCTCTATGGCAACGGCTACAACCTGGGTACCGACACCTTCTTCATGTTCTATTTCTTCCTCACCTTCTTCCACTTCATGCACGTGGTACTGGGCCAAATCATCCTGGTGATTCTGGCCGTGAAGGTTAAAAGGGGCGACTACAACGGAGATGACATGAACGGCATGGAGTCCGGCGCCTCCTACTGGCATATGGTGGATCTGGTCTGGCTGGTGCTTTTCCCGATGCTGTACGTTCTGGCGTAAAGAGGAGTTCCCATGTTAGCGGTTTACATCACCTTGATGGTTTGCACGATGGCGCCGGTGATTGCCTTGCAGGCAGGCGCTGATGCTTCCGTTCTGATATGGCTGGTTTTTGCACTGGTGATCGTGAAAGCGGTTCTGCTGGTCGATCATTTCATGGAAATGCGCAAGGCACCCCCGGGCTGGCGCTTTGCCGCCCAGGCATGGGCACCGGTTATTGTCTCAGCATTGGCCGTCATTCACTGGGTAAACTGACCGACCTCGACTCCACCCAGGCTAAAAGTTCAGAGAAAACGTCGGGGAAAATACGGTGGCTTGTCACTGACCGCCTGAGCCAGCGAAATAATTCCCCATAATACAAACGACGTGTGCAGAACGATGGCCCAGACAATCGCACCCGTCCAGAAGTTGCCCGTATTGCCGAACAACAGCCAGAATACTGCCACTCCGGAGAAGATCGCCACCGCACCGATCATCGACATAAAAACCGCCGCCCGGGTATGGGCCCGCCGCAACGCCGGTGCCTGATCAGACCCCGTGAATAGCCAAACCAGCACCGCAAAACCGAAAACCGGCAAAGCCAACAGGTTCAGCAAGTACCAGATCACCGGAACAATCGCGCCACTACTGACCTTCGACTGACTTCCCGAATACGGCATACACCACCTCCATGAGTGCGCTGACAGTTTCTTCATCGTCGGACAACGGCTCTATCATCCCCGCCCGACAGGCTTCGGTAACCGGTACGCCAGCCCGGACCAGATGAGCGGTGTGAATCAGCAGCCGTGTCGATGCTGCCTCCTCCAGATCGTGATCCTTCAGATTACGAATTGATCGGGCCAGGCTTACCAGCCGTTCCGCCAGCTCCCGGTCACAACCGGATTCCTCAATTACGATGGTCTGTTCCGCCGACGCGTCCGGGTAGTCAAAACTCATTGATACAAAGCGTTGTCGGGTGCTCGGTTTCATCCCCTTCAGCAGGCTCTGGTAACCCGGATTGTAGGACACCACCAGCATGAATCCAGGCGCTGCGCTCAGCACCTCGCCGGTACGCTCAATCGGCAGTTCCCGCCGGTCATCCGCCAGCGGATGCAGTACCACCGTGGTGTCCTTGCGGGCCTCCACTACTTCATCAAGGTAGCAGATGCCCCCTTCACGCACTGCCCGGGTCAAAGGCCCATCCTGCCAATAGGTGCCTTCCGGCCCGATCAGATGGCGGCCCACCAGATCAGCGGCAGTCAGGTCATCGTGGCAGGCAACAGTGTAGACCGGCCGCCCCAATTTCTCGGCCATGTATCGGACAAACCGGGTCTTGCCACAGCCCGTTGGCCCCTTGATAAGCACAGGTAGCCCGTTATCCGCCGCAGCCTGAAACAGTTCTATCTCGTTGCCTGCAGGTTGGTAAAACGTCATTGCATTGAATCCTCTGAATTCTGACTGTCGGGCAAGGCAAAGCCGTTTACCCATTCGGGAAAAATCACAAATATCTGTGGATCATCTGACCGCTGCTTCCGGGCCAACGCCTGTTCACAGGCCTTTGCAGCGCGGCTCCAACCGGCTCGACGGTACCAACCTGCAGCCTTCACCGGTTCGCCCTGCCAGCTCACTACCAGATTGTTGCCGGTCAGAAACGGCTTTACAAACCCCAGTTCGGAAGCCGCCGCATGGGTGTTGTTGTGAAGAAGCAACCCCAGGGCAGAGCTGTAGTCACCGGCTTCATAAAGCTGCCCAGGTTTGGGCGTGACGCCCTGTTGTTGTAGCGCAGCCAGCGGCAGGCTGGCGCCCAGTGGATCCGTACCGGCAACCGTTGCCAGGTCACGACCCTGAAGTTCCCGGATATGCCTCACACCGGCCGTCCCGCGGGTTACCCAGACCGGAACCGGCAGCTGGCCACCCCGGTTAACCGCGACCAGAATCGGCGAGGAATTCCCTGGCATACCTGGCAGAAACGCCAGGGCAAGACCAGGAGCCTTGGCGTTAAACCGGATATCGGCTTCGCAACCCTGAGACTGCAGGTATTCCGTGAGCCGATAGCGGGCTACCGCTGTCGAACTGGTCGCGGATTCAATACCGATCAGAATCCGCGTGTCCTCGGCACTTGCAGCCGTTGTAACCAGCAAGCCCGTCAGCACGGCCCCTGACCATGCCTGCCGTAATTCAAAGGCCGAGAGCATGGGCCCGGCTGGTAAAGAAAATACCACTCGGCTTTTCTGCACTGAGCGTTGCGACCGGCTCCAGCGTGCGGGTGTTGTAAACGGTCACCCGGTTGCTGTCCCTGGCCGAGACCCACACCTCTTCGCCGCGGGGCGTGAATTCCATGTGCAGAACCGCATCGCCGGGTTCCAGGGTGCGGATAATTTCCCGGGTCTGTGAATCGATCACCTGAACTACATCGTTGTTCGGATGAGCAAAGCTCACCCAGATTCGGCGATTGTCCGGGCTGGCCATCACGAACACGGGCTGGCCCTGCACCGGGATACGATCGGCCAGGGACCAGTCGCTCATGTCGGCCACCAGCACCTGGTGGTGACCCACCGCCGGCACAAAGGCCTGCCCATCGGCGATGGCCCAGCCCTCCAGGTGGGGCATCTTGTATACCGGCAAGGCCTGCTCCCCTTTGCCATAATGCGGAAGGATTTCAGTCACACCCTGCCCCGGGTGCCACAGATCCAGCATCGACAGGCCATCCTCACCAAACAGGCCGGCAATATAGTACCGTCCATCCGGAGTAATCAGCGCGTCGTACGGCGATTTGCCCGCCTCGAAGCGGGTGATCGCCGCCGACTCGTCACTCATGTCGAGGGTCCAGATTTCTCCCGCCTCAAACAGACTGAACACAAACAGGTTCCCCGGCGCATCCACCAGCCCGACCGTTTTGGACTGATCCGTTTCTCCATCCCCGCTGGTATAGTTCGCGGGCACATCCGCTACCAGCTCCAGTGTCTGGCTGTTGAACACCTTCACGCCACCCGGTTCGTAGTTGGAAACGGCCACGTAGCGGCCATCCTGGGAGATAGCGCCGCCAATGCTGTTACCCGACTGGATAACCCGGTCGACGATGGTTCGGGTTAACAGATCGACTTTGGTGAGGCCGCCGTCCCTTCCGAATACATAGCCATATCGGGCGTCCCGGGAATAGACCACAGACGCGTGGGACAGATCCCCCAGCCCTTTGACTCGCCCGAGTACCTCATGGCGGGACGTGTTGATAACCAGCACTGAGCCACTTGCCCGCTCAACGATCAGACCGAGATCGCCAGTGCCCATGATTTCCGGCCGGGACTCTTTTTCAGAAATCTCCGATCCGGGAAATGCCTGGCAGCCGCCCAAGGCGATAGCCAGAAGCACTGCAACTATCAGATGTGCGGGCCGCTTAAGCGCAGGATCCATGATTGATCATTCCTCCAGATTGGCCCTCAGGGCGAAACCAATGCACCGGATTTCAGCTGCTTGCTGATCCAGTGAATCTCTTCGGGGGACAACAGTGGTTTCCAGGGCGGCATAGCGGTATCCGGAACACCTTCGCGAATAATGGCGGCAATGGCCTCTACCTGAAGACCTCCCAAATCCTCTGGCCGCAAGGGTGGTCCGAGGCCACCGCGGAGAGTCAGGCCATGACAGGAGCCACAATCCTGGAGCACCAGGTTGGCAAGACGGGCCTGATCCGCAGTCTGAGTTCCGGACTCATCACCGATCACCGCACCCGGCGCCATAACCAGCCCGAACAACAGAGCAGCGCAAACCAGACTCCGCCTTTGCCATTCCCGCAAGAAACCGTTCAACCGCTACGTCCTCCCATGTGTTATCAGCATCGTGACGACACCCATAATGCTCATCCTTGATATTGGTTAAAATCGACCATCAACACCAGGACTCTTTGGTTATACCCATCGTTAGGTAGACGCCGGACAAAAAACAGACATCTGATATAAATCAATGTTCAACAGAGTAAAGAAGCGAAACCTAGAGGGACTCTTAAATCCAAGGAGAGAACCCGATGAGAGTAACCAATCTGTTTTTCAAACCCCTGGCGCTGGCGGTTGCCGTTGCGTCGTTCGGCGCCCTGGCGGCCACTGACGACGCCAAACATCCCGACGACCCGGCCGCAACAGCTTATGAAGGTACTGCGAGTGCGATTGCTCCGGAGTCAGCCAAGGTCGTTCGCAGTCCGGGCGCTCCGGATCTGACCGAAGCCGAATTCGAGAAAGCCAAGAAAATCTTCTTCGAGCGCTGCGCCGGTTGTCACGGCGTCCTGCGTAAAGGTGCCACCGGCAAACCCCTGACCCCTGACATCACCCAGGAGCGCGGTCTGGATTATCTGAAGGCCTTCATCACCTATGGCTCACCAGCGGGCATGCCCAACTGGGGCACGTCCGGTGAATTCACCGAGGCTGAAATCGAGCTCATGGCCAAGTACCTGATGCACGAGCCACCGGAGCCACCCGAGTTCAGCCTTGCCGACATGAAGGCCACCTGGGAAGTTGTTGTCCAGCCTGAAGACCGGCCCAAGAAACAGCTGAACGACCTGAACTTGAAAAACCTGTTCAGCGTGACCCTGCGGGATGCCGGCCAGATTGCACTCATCGATGGCGAATCCAAGGAGATCGTCGAGGTGATTGATACCGGCTACGCAGTTCACATCTCACGGATGTCAGCCTCTGGACGCTACCTGTTCGTTATCGGGCGTGATGCCCTGATCAACATGGTAGACCTTTGGATGGAGCATCCCGATACCGTCGCCAAGATCAAGGTCGGCCTGGAAGCCCGCTCCGTGGAGACCTCCAAGTACAAGGGCTACGAGGACAAGTACGCCATCGCCGGCACCTATTGGCCGCCACAGTTCGTGATCATGGATGGCCAGACCCTGGAGCCGAAGAAAATTGTCTCCACCCGGGGCATGACCGTGGATACCCAGGAATATCACCCGGAACCGCGCGTGGCAGCCATCGTCGCCTCCCATGAGCACCCGGAGTTTATTGTCAACATCAAGGAGACCGGCAAGATCCAGCTAGTCAACTTCGAGGATCTGGACAACCTGAGCATCACCACCATTGATGCCGCCCGGTTCCTGCACGACGGCGGCTGGGACAGCAGCATGCGGTACTTCATGACCGCTGCCAATCAGTCCAACAAGATCGCGGTGGTCGATTCCAAGGAACGGGAACTCGAGGCTCTGGTCGACGTTGGCAAGATCCCCCATCCCGGCCGTGGCGCCAACTTTGTGGACCCAGAGCATGGGCCGGTCTGGGCCACAAGCCACCTGGGTGATCCCACTATCCAGTTGATTGGTACTGACCCCGAAGGCCATCCCGACAAGGCCTGGAAAGTGGTCCGTACGCTCAACGGCCAGGGCGGTGGGTCGCTGTTCATCAAGACTCACCCGAAATCCGACAACCTGTGGGTCGATACCGCACTGAACCCGGCCGAGGCGGTTAGTCAGAGCATCGCCGTGTATGACATCGACAACCTCGATGCCGGCTATGAAGTGCTGCCAATCGCCGAATGGGCGGATCTGGGCGAAGGGCCCAAGCGCGTGGTTCAGCCGGAATACAACGTCGCCGGTGACGAAGTCTGGTTCTCGGTCTGGAACGGCAAGGAACAGACCTCGGCCCTGGTGGTTGTTGATGACAAAACCCGCGAGCTGAAAAAGGTGATCAGGGACGAGCGACTGGTAACGCCTACCGGCAAGTTCAACGTCTACAACACCCAGCACGACGTGTACTGATCGGTTCCGGCCCGGAGGAGAGCACTGATGAGACTGGATACCACTGACAGACAACTGATCAACCTTTTTCAGCGGGACCTCCCCGTCTGTGACAGGCCCTACGAAGCAATGTCCCGCCAACTGGGCATTACCGAAGAGGAGGTCATTGAACGCCTTCAGTCGCTCCAGGACAGCCAGGTTCTCAGCCGGGTCGGGCCGATTTTTGAACACAGCCGGGCAGGCGCGAGTCTGCTGGCTGCTGTGGCGGTACCAGACGAACAGATCGACCTGGTGGCCGCCCGGGTAAATCTTGCCCCCGGGGTAAACCATAATTACGCCCGGGAGCACACCTACAACCTCTGGTTTGTCATGACCGCGCCCGATGAAGACGTCCTTGAAGAGCGGCTGGACGAACTGGAACACCAGCTCAGGCTCCCCATGCTTCGGTTACCGATGGTGGAGGCCTACCACATCGACCTGGGCTTCGATATTGACTGGGAGGCCCTGCCGTGAACCTTCGCCAGTCCCCAAAGTATCTGGCCGTCGTACCGGAAATCGCCGGCGCGGGGCCCACCAGTGCGTGGGGGCTGCTGCGACTGAGGCAACAGCTGGAGCTGGGCATACCCCTCACCCCTCAGCCCTATCAAACTCTGGCAGAGCGTACCGGACTTTCGGAGCAGGAAGTCATGTCGGCCATTCGGCAGTGGCAGGAACGGGGACTTATCAAGCGGCTGGGTCTGGTTATCAAACACCGGACACTGGGCTACACAGCCAATGCGATGGCGGTCTGGGATGTCCCGGACGATCAGGTTCAGGATCTGGGCCGCGCTCTGGCTCGCACATCGTTCATTACCCTCTGCTACCAGCGTCCGCGCCGACTCCCCGAGTGGCCCTACAACCTGTTCTGCATGATTCACGGCGTTGACCGGCAACGGGTCCAGAGCCAGCTGGAAACACTGATGGCCGATCTTGGCCTGGAACAGATCCCCCATGCCGTGCTGTTCAGCACCAAAGCCTACCGGCAACGGGGAGGCCGTTATGTCAGCCGCGACTGAGCGCCCTCGGGCAGACTCCGAGTTCACAGAGGTGGAGCGGGCCGTCATTAACCGGTTGCAGACAGGGCTACCACTGGTGCACTTGCCCTATGCCGTAGTGGCCGACGAACTTGGCATGACCGAGCAGGTGCTCTTGAACACCCTCAAGGACCTTCTGGCCCGTCGCATTCTCACGCGTTTTGGCCCCATGTTTCACGCCGGGGAAATGGGCGGTGGCCTGACACTTGCCGCCCTACGCATCCCGGAGCAGGACTTTGAGGACGTTACCCGAACGGTCAATGCTTTCGATGAAGTGGCCCACAACTACAGACGGGAACATGAACTGAATATGTGGTTTGTACTGGCCACGGAAGCCCCGGAAGACATCGCCCGGGTTATTGCTGCCATCGAATCCGCCACCGGCTATCCCGTTTACAACATGCCCAAGGAGGAAGAGTTCCATGTCCATCTCCACTTCCCGGTCTGAACAGAGTTATGTGCTCTGCCAACTCGACCGCAAACTGATTCTGGCCACCCAGAACGGTTTGCCTTTGGACCCGGATCCCTGGGGCACTCTGGGCAAGCAACTGGGACTGCAGGCGGACGAAGTGCTGGCCCGATTCCAACGCATGCAGGATGCGGGCGTAGTCCGTCGGATCGCCGCCGTACCCGATCACTATCGCCTGGGTTATCGCTTCAACGGCATGACGGTCTGGGATGTCCGCGACGACGCCATCACCGACTTGGGCCGGCAGGTGGGCGAACTGCCCTTTGTCAGCCACTGCTACCGGCGCCCGCGGCACCTGCCCTACTGGAGCTACAACCTGTTTGCGATGGTGCATGGCACCAGTCGGGAAGAGGTGGAAGCCAAGGCTTCGCAGATTCAGTCCCTGCTCGGGGACCATTGCCAGCACCACACCATTCTTTACAGCACAGCCATTCTGAAAAAAACCGGTCTGCGGCTGCGGAAATCATGAGAGAGGAAGCACCATGTTCAGAATGACCCGCTACATCAAGAGCCTTATGAGTCCGGCCCCGGTGCACCCGATTCCGAAACCGGCCGGCCCCGTGGTGATCTGGAACCTGATCCGCCGCTGTAATCTGACCTGCAAACATTGCTATTCAATCTCTGCCGATATCGACTTCAAGGGCGAGCTGAGCACCCAGGAAGTCTATACCGTGATGGATGATCTCAAGACTTTCGGTGTACCGGTCCTGATTCTTTCCGGCGGTGAACCACTGATGCGCCCGGATATTTTCGACATCTCTCACCGGGCGCGGGAAATGGGCTTTTATGTGGGGCTGTCAACCAACGGCACACTGATCACCGAAGACAACATCGGCAAGATTGCCGAGGCAGGCTATGACTATGTCGGCATCAGCATCGATGGCCTGGAAAAAACCCACGACGAATTCCGGCAGAAAAAAGGCGCATTCAAGGACTCCATGCATGCGGTTGCCCTGTGCAAGCAGGCCGGCATCAAGGTAGGACTGCGCTTCACCCTGACCCAGGACAACTTCCCGGAACTGCCCGCCATGCTGGACCTGCTCGATGAGCACGACATCGACAAGTTCTATCTTTCCCACCTGAACTACTCCGGCCGTGGCGGCCGGAACCGGAAACGGGATGCCTGGTACGACATGACCCGGGAAGCCATGGACCTGATGTTCGACCACTGTCACCAGGAACTCCAGCGGGGCGTGGAGCGGGAGTATGTGACCGGTAACAACGACGCCGACGGCCCCTTCCTGATTGAGTGGGCGAAACAGCATTACCCAAGTCAGGTCGGCGCGCTAGAGCAGCGCCTGAAAAACTGGGGCGGCAACGCCTCAGGCGTCAACATCGCCAATATCGACAACCTGGGCGTGGTCCACCCGGACACCTTCTGGTGGAACCATGACCTGGGTAACGTTCGCCAAACTCCGTTCTCCAGAATCTGGGCTGACACCACCGACCCGCTGATGCAGGGCTTCCGGCAGCACCCGCGACCAGTCAAGGGGCGCTGTGCGGAGTGTAAATACCTGGCCATCTGCAACGGCAATACACGGGTTCGGGCCTACAACATTTCCGGTGACTTCTGGGAGGAAGACCCCGGCTGCTACCTCACCAATGAAGAAATTGGTGTTCTCGATAAGCCCCGGCGCGTTGCCGCCCCGGTTACCGAAATCCCGGTTCACAACCTGTAAGGACAAGCATCATGACAACCAGCCAAAGGAAGAAGTGCCTGGTGGAGTTCCAGCTGGCGGAACAACCCTTACGGGCCGGAGAGGTGGCCATCGTGGGAGCCGGCCCGGGAGACCCCGGCCTGCTGACCCTACGGGCCCTGATGCTGATTCAGCAGGCCGATGCCATCGTCTATGACCGCCTGGTATCGCCCCAGATCATGGAACTGGTAAACCCCGCGGCCGAGCGAATTCACGTTGGCAAGGCCAGCGGTTGCCATTACGTACCCCAGGAAGACACCAATGAACTGCTGGTGCAGCTGGCGGTTAAACAGCGCAGGGTGGTCCGGCTCAAGGGCGGCGACCCGTATATTTTCGGCCGTGGCGGCGAGGAAGCGGAATTTCTGGTGGACAATCACATCGACTTCCAGGTGGTTCCGGGAATCACCTCTGCCGCCGGTTGTGCTTCATACTGCGGCATCCCGCTCACCCACCGGGACTACTCCCAGAGCGTGACCTTTGTAACCGGCCATCGCAAGGCCGACCAGTCCCTGGAATTGAACTGGGACGTGCTGGCAGCGCCGGGCCAGACCCGGGTGTTCTATATGGGGCTTCACAATGCTCCGACGATAGTCCGGGAACTTACGGCGCATGGTCTGCCGGGGGACTGCCCGGTGGCCCTCATCGAGCGGGGAACCACGCCGCAGCAACACATGGCGGTCACCACGCTGGCGGAACTTGAAGCCACTATCCTTCGTGAAGGCTTCCAGCCTCCGACACTGATTATAGTGGGTGAGGTCGTCCGCCTCGCAGACAAGCTGGCACAGCCCGCGGCAGCCGGCTGGTATTCCGGCCAGAATGAGACAATCGCAGCCCGGGCAGGAGGCGGACCGGCATGATGAACTGTAAAAAAAACCTGATAATTCTTGCCGCCAGCCTGCTGTTCCCGGCCTCGCTGCTGGCCAGCCCGGATCCAGAGACCGAGGCGCTCTACCAGCAACACTGCGCCAGCTGTCACGGCTCTGACCGTCTGGGTGGCATGGGTCCCGCCCTGCTTCCGGAAAACCTCTCCAGGCTCAAAAAGCCCGAGGCAGAAGCCACCATCCGCAGCGGCCGGCCCGCAACCCAGATGCCGGCCTTTGCCAATGCTCTTGCCAGCGAATCCATCACCGCCCTGGCGGACTATATTTACCGCCCACCCGCCAGCACGCCCACCTGGGGCCAGGCAGAAATCCTCGACAGCCATCTGCTACCCCACCCCCAAGGTACGCTACCCGACGAGCCGGGGTACGAAGCCGACATGATGAACCTGTTCCTGGTGGTAGAAATCGGTGACCACCACGTCACCCTCCTGGATGGCGACAAGATGGAGCCTATCCACAGATTCCCGAGCCGCTATGCCCTGCATGGTGGTCCGAAATACAGCCCGGACGGCCGTTACGTCTACTTTGGCTCGCGGGACGGCTGGATCACCAAGTACGACCTGTACAACCTGAAAGTGGTGGCGGAAGTGCGCGCCGGCATCAACATGCGCAACATCGCCGTGTCCGCTGATGGCAAACACCTGATGGCCGCCAACTATCTGCCCCACACCCTGGTACTGTTCGATGCCGACAATCTGGAACTGATGGGCGTTATCCCGGTGGAAAATAACGCCGGCGAAAGCTCCCGGGTCAGCGCCGTCTATGCCGCCCCACCGCGGGCCAGCTTCATCGCCGCCCTCAAGGATATCCCGGAAGCCTGGGAGATCACTGTGGAACACGGCGCGCCCATTATCCGCCGGATGCAGATCGACACTCTGCTGGACGACTTCTTCTTCGACCCCGGCTACAAACACGTCATCGGCGCCGCCCGCGACGGCAAGCGTGGCTACGTAATCAATCTCGATACCGGCAACACCGTCGCCAAACTCCCCCTCCCCGGCATGCCTCACCTTGGCTCCGGCATCACCTGGGAATACCAGGGCAAGCGGGTCATGGCCACGCCCCATTTCCGCACCGGTGCGGTCTCCATCATCGACATGGACAACTGGGAAGTCATCAAGACCCTGGAAACCCAGGGCCCCGGCTTCTTCATGCGCAGCCATGAAAATTCCCGCTACGCCTGGGTCGACGTGTTCTTCGGTCCCAACAAGGACAAGGTCCACGTCATTGACAAGCAGACCCTGGCAATCGTCAAAACACTGCAGCCCGCTCCGGGCAAGGTCGCCGCCCACGTGGAATTCGATCGCTATGGCGAGAAGCTTCTACTGAGCATCTGGGACAAGGAAGGAGCTGTAATCGTTTACGACGCTGATACTCTGGAGGAGGAAAAGCGCATTCCCATGAATAAGCCCTCCGGGAAATACAACGTCTGGAACAAGATCAATTACGAAGAGGGAACCAGTCACTGAGGGCTGACTCTGAGGGCTGGCCCGGAACTGAAGTCATTCTCCTATCGGTTATCGACTCAGTGAAAAAGCCTTAATGATTTAAGTCATTTCAAAAGATGTTTTTCTGATACGATAATTACCCTGACACTCAAAACAGGGTCAATGCCATGAACAGCATCCTCAGGCCAGACGTCTCCTCCGCTCCCTGCATGCTGGGAGAAAACAATCCGGACATCATCAATCATGACGCCGCCCCGGAGTCGACGGCCCTGCTGAACGGCCTGAGCCGGGTATTCGGTATCCGTCTGGCAGGCCATGAAAACGATCCGGATGCACGCTTTCTCGCAGACCTGGCCCGCCTGTTCCATCAGCGCCGGGTCGATGCAGAAACCAACCTGGAAAAGCATGACTCGCCCTGGGCCAACGTCTACCTGATCCAATACGGTATCCTCAGGCTGTTCCGGGAAGCGCCCAACGGCAAAATCTCTGTGCACCACTTTTTCTCCGAGGGCGATATGGTATGGCCGGTTTTTGGCCGCACCCGCACCGTACGCAACACCCTGTGCCTGACCCCCAGCACGCCGGCGACACTCTGGGTGGCGGATTTCTCCGCCTTCAGATCCGCGATCCAGTCTCACGGTGAAGGACTCTGGCCCAGGTTCGCGCTGGCCCTCACCGAGGAGATGGCGGAGCTGACCAGCATGAGGGAATTCCGGAAGCACACCATGCCAGCCCGGGAGCGCTATCGGCTGCTGCTTGAGGAATACCCGGAGCTGGTCAGGCGCGTGCCCGATAACCAGCTGGCATCGTGGCTGGGCGTTGTGCCTGCAACCTTCTCACGGCTGAAAACCGGCGCTGCCGGCAACCGGGTGTAAGTTTCCGATCAAGGCCGGATACAATACAAAAAAAGGGCAGCAAGCTCTCGCCCACTGCCCTGAAAAACACTCAACGCTTCATCACTACTTTGCTGTTAGCCGCGCAGTTTCACCGCCAGCTCAGCCACATGCTTGCCCTGATAGCGGGCGATCGTCAGCTCTTTCTCACTGGGCTGGCGCGAGCCGTCGCCTCCGGCGATGGTCGACGCGCCGTAGGGCGTCCCGCCATTCATTTCCGAGACATCAAAAAACTCCGGGATCCCGTAACCCAGGGGCACGATCACCATGCCGTGATGGGCCAGGGTGGTCCAGAACGAGCTGATCGTATGCTCCTGGCCGCCACCGGTCGCGGTGGAAGTGAAGACACTGGCCAACTTGCCATGAAGTTTGCCTTCGGCCCACAGACCGCCAGTCTGATCCAGGAAGGTGCGCATCTGGCCGGCCATGTTACCGAAGCGGGTCGGCGTGCCGAAAATGATCGCATCGTAATCCGCGAGCTCCTTCGGATCTGCCACGGGCGCTTCCTGTTCCGCCTTGCCGCCCGCACCCAGAAACGCCTGATCTGACATGGTTTCAGGGACTCGTTTTACGGTGATCTCGGCACCGTCTACGCCTTTGGCACCTTCGGCAATTGTGTTCGCCATGGTTTCAATATGGCCGTACATCGAATAGTAAAGGACAAGTACTTTTGCCATCGGGAAAAAACCTCCTCTGTCTGTCATCTGATCAAACGAGCATAACCACCGACGAGTTACAGAGAAACCGGAAGTTTTCCGGCAGGTCATTCAGTTTTTCTGAACAGAGTCACAGGATCTTCATTCCCGGCCATTGCGTACACCTGTACGCTCAAGTACTTTATCGGCATGACTAAATCGGAAAGCCCTCCAATGACAACAGCTCCCCCTGCACAAAACGTCCATCATCGTATCGAGGAATGGCTGAACAGTGCCACCCATGGCCTGGGCGCCCTGCTCAGCGTTGTCGGAACCATTGCTCTGATCGTGGGGGCCAGTCAGCTCGGTGACGCTTGGAAAATTGTCAGCTTCGGTATTTTTGGTGCTTCTCTGATTCTGTTGTATCTGGCATCTGCCCTTTATCACGGAGCCAGGCGCCCGGAATTGAAGAGAGCCTTCAAAACCCTTGATCATTGCGCCATATTTCTGCTGATCGCTGGCACCTACACGCCCTTCCTGCTGGTAAATATGCGGGGAACCATGGGCTGGACGCTGTTCGCGGTGATCTGGTCACTGGCCATCACAGGCGTGGTGCTCAAGGTGATTTTCAAGAATCGTTTCAAACTGGCGCGTGTCGGTATTTACCTGGCCATGGGCTGGCTGATTACCTTTGCTTCCTCAGATCTGGTCGCCAGCCTGAGCGAGACGGCTCTGCACCTCACCATCGCCGGCGGCATTGTGTATACCGTCGGCGTCGCTTTTTATCTGGCAGACCGGATTCCTTACATGCACGCCGTATGGCACCTGTTCGTGATCGGCGGCAGCGCTTGCCATTTCAGCGCCATTTACTTCGGCGTTTTGCCCTACACCGCCTGATCAGAAGCCCCACACCATTGCCATCAACACACCCCACGCAAGCAAGGACGCCGCCATAACGGTGTAGGTGGCAGACATGGCCTCCACATCGTTATCGGCTCGCCCGCAGAGGGACCGAACTCCCTGGTAGACCAGGGCGCAGGACAGGAATAACCCGGCAAATACGGCAACCACACTCACCGCCAGGGCTGGCACCAATAGCGCCAATGACGACAGCCAAAGCGGCAGCGGAGCAATCGCGGCCAGCAGATAGGCATCCTGGTAACTCATCTTCAATTGATGGCTGTTCATGACCGCATGAATCAGCCACCCCATGACGAAAAACGTGAGCAGTTCGGCCAGAAAAAGAATGGTGGTGATGAAACGCCATTGCTTGTCCCCGAATCCCTCGATAAAACCATCCCCATATTGGGTTCCCGCGTAGTAAAGCAGCACCGGCGGCAGAAACGACATAGGTACCACGACAACCCACGCCAGGAACGGAATGGATAGATCCAGACGCCGAAGCTCAGACCAGGCGCCATTGCCAGAAAAGGGCAGACGGGCAAGTTGTGTAATATTCATGATGCACCTTTACAATGTATCCCGTGATACTTTTACAAATAGCTCCGGGACGCGAGCTGGTCAAGGATACGAAATGACTTCGGACAACCCGGGCAGACTCCGACCAAACATCCATGCATTCTGGCTGTTCTTTCCGGCCGCCTCGCTTCTGGCTGCATTGGCGGTGCCTTTATCCGTTTACGGCGTCCTGTCTGGTTCAGGCTGGCCGCCGGGGCTTTTGGGCTCAGGACACGGCCACGAACTGATTTTCGGCTTTGCGATGGCCCTGGTTGCCGGCTATACACTGGGCCCCCAGCCGCGACGGATTCTTGCGTCGCTGTTTCTGCTGTGGCTTCTCGCCCGGATCAGTTGGTCTCTGGCCCCGGAGAGCCTTGCCGCCCAACTGCTCAGCCCGGCTTTTGCCCTGTTGCTGGCTCGCCACGCCGTTCCCAGATTCCAGGCGGCCAAGAAATGGCGAAACCGGATTGCAGGCCCGCTAATCCTGATTCTCTGCCTGTTGTCGGTCGTTTTCTGGCTTGCCAATAACACGCTGACCGGAAACGTTCAGTCAATACCCGGAACCCGCCAGGTGATGATGGCGGCCATTGTAGGCCTGTTGCTGCTGATGACCTTTATCGGGGGCAGACTCATTGCCCCGGCGGTAGCGGGAACCCTGGAAAAGCGAGGCATTCCCCTGGCTGCGCGGGTGCAACCGCGCATTGAAGGGATGCTGCTGATCATTCTGGCGCTGGCACTGACATTGACCCTTGTTCCCTTTGCAGCTCCAGGAGCAGGGTTCCTGCTCCTGACCGCGGCTGTTCTGATTGTTGTTCGGACCATCCGCTGGAAGCTTTGGCATTGCAGAAACCGGCCCGATCTTCTGGTTCTGGCCCTTGGTTATCTGTGGCTGGCAGCAGGTGCCGGCACCACCGGGCTCAGTCTTTTGCGGGGAACGGATCCAACCCCCTCCCTGCACCTGGTCACCATTGGCGCCCTCGGCACCCTGTCCTCAAGCGTCATGCTCCGGCTAGCCTGGCAGCGCGCCAGACGGACCACGCCCCCCACCTGGCAGGTTGTTGGTATTGCTATCGCCATGGCTATTGCGGCGCTCGCGCGACTTGAGGTGGGCATTACACCTTTCACAAACCCGCACTTACTCTGGCTGGCGGCTGTGAGCTGGTCATGCACGTACGCTCTTGTCGGCCTGCAGATGATTGTCCTGTTCCGGCAGAGCCAGAATCGCCGGAAATGATTGGCTACCTCTACTGCGCTGACTTCCGGACTGCCTACCCATTTCGGATTATCACCTTCGTATCCAATTGATTTTTATATATTTTTTTGGACAAAAACACAAACGGAATAGGGCCGGAAAACGGACTGTGCCGGACACCGGCTTGTCCTTGAGAAATATCAAGAATGCCTCCCTGCTCCTCTTTGCACAATGGTATCGAGAAGCCCGGATGCCGCCCTGAATGCGGTCATGGGTAAGTTAACCGAGGGAGTCAAAATCATGGCGAAAACCAACGCGGACATCGAACACTGGGATGTCGAAAGCGAAGAATTCTGGGAGCAGGAGGGCAAACGCATCGCCTCCCGCAACCTGTGGATTTCCATACCCAGCCTGCTGATAGGCTTTGCCGTCTGGCTGATGTGGGGAATGATCACCACCCAGATGAAGAACCTGGGCTTTCCCTTCAGCATTGACCAGCTGTTCACCCTCTCTGCGATTGCAGGCCTGTCTGGCGCCACCTTGCGGATTCCCGCCTCGTTCATGATCAAGATTGCCGGCGGCAGGAACACGGTGTTCCTGACCACCGCCCTGCTGATGATCCCTGCGGCCGGTACCGGCATCGCCCTGATGAATCCGGACACGCCCTTCATCGTTTTCCAGGCCCTGGCATTGCTCTCGGGTATTGGTGGCGGTAACTTCGCCTGCTCCATGAGCAACATCAGCACCTTCTACCCGAAAAGCAAGCAAGGTTATGGCCTGGGTATGAACGCCGGGCTGGGTAACTTCGGCGTGACCACCATGCAGGTGGTGATCCCACTGGTGATGACCGTTGGTATTTTCGGCGCCCTGGCAGGTGATCCGATGCAACTGCAAAGCCCGAGCGGCACGCTCATTGGCCGTATCGAGGCAGGCACTGACACCTGGATCCAGAACGCCGGCTTTATCTGGCTGGTGTTCCTGATTCCGCTGGCGTTTGCCGGATGGTTCGGCATGAACAACCTGAAAGTGGTTACTCCAAATCCAGGCAACCCTCTTTCAGCGTTTGGTAAGATCCTCGGACTCTATGGGGTTGGCCTCCTGGCGTCTGTCGCCGGCGTCTGGGCCCTGAGCGTGCTGAATATGTGGCTGGCCCTGCCACTGACCATCGTGCTCACCCTGATTCTTCTGCGCCTGATCCCGGGCGACATCAAGCCCAACATACAGAACCAGTTTGCGATCTTCAGCAACAAGCACACCTGGTCCATGACTGTGCTCTACATCCTCACCTTCGGTTCTTTCATCGGTTTCTCCGCTGCACTGCCACTGTCCATCAGCGTTATCTTCGGCAACATGATGGAAGTCGCTGCCGACGGCACCGTAACCCGAGTGGTAAACCCTGATGCGCCGAGCGCATTGACCTGGGCCTGGATGGGACCTTTTGTGGGCGCCCTCATCCGCCCTGTCGGCGGCTGGATCTCCGACAAGGTCGGCGGCTCCATCGTTACCCAGATCATCTCGGTGGTCATGGTGATAGCCTCCGTGGCCACCGGCTATGTGATGATGCTGGCGTATAACTCAACCGATCCGAACGCCTACTTTGCGCCCTTCCTGATCCTGTTCATCATCATGTTTGCGGCCAGCGGTATCGGCAACGGCTCCACTTTCCGCAGCATCGGGTTCATCTTCAACCAGCAACAAAAAGGGCCGGTTCTGGGCTGGACCTCAGCGGTTGCCGCCTACGGTGCCTTCATTGCGCCACGGGTCATGGGCCAGGAAATTCAGGCTGGCACTCCGGAAGTGGCCATGTACGGGTTTGCAGTGTTCTACGCGCTCTGCCTGGTGGTTAACTGGTGGTTCTATCTGCGCAAGAACGCGTACATAAAGAATCCTTGATACTGAGCTCGCGTATAGACCGGCGCCCATCAAAGGCGCCGGTTTTTTTGTCTGCAATATCCCACCACAAACTGCCCTTCACCTGCCAAATGACGGATTGGCTTACAAATGCTAGATTTAGGATGATGGTTTTAAGTTCAACAGAATCAGGGAGCCTGCCATGTCCTTCGAAGAGCTCTTTGACGCAAGTTACGAACGCGTCCTTCACCCCCCACCTGGAGCCCCTGACTTTTTTGAAGCCTTCTACCGCCGATTCCTGATGTCTTCGCCAGAAGTCCGGATACTGTTTCGCAATACAGACATGGCAGTTCAGCGAAGCATGCTGAAGAAATCCTTTTTCAGTCTCATAGCATTCTACGCCAGCGGCAGCGTTGACGATGTCCTCCATCGAATTGCCTGCCTGCACAGCGCCCGCTATCTCAATGTTAAGCCCCACCTCTACGATCTCTGGCTCGACTGCCTGACGGATACGGTAAGAGCCTATGACTGGGAGTTCAGCGACGATATCGAACTGGCCTGGAGGTTGGTTCTCAGCCCCGGAATCACTTATATGAAGTTCGGATATGACCACTTCTGACCTGAGGCAGGTATGACCATCCCTGAAACAAAAAAAACCGCCGGGCAATGCCTCGGCGGCCTTTTCCTCAACGGCGGTGCATCAGCCGGTCGCGGCAGCCTGCCGGCGACGCTCTTCCTCTTCGATCTGGAGATCCACAGAGGAAACCTGGTATTCATCAGCAAACCCTGATTCCGGCTCTTTCAGCCACATCATGCATAACAGCCAGCTGATGAAGGCGCCGCCGGCAATGATATAGAAGAACTGGGTTGGGGTTACGAAGGTGAAGATGGTCAGGTATACCACTGCACCCACGTTGCCATAAGCACCGGCCATACCGGAGATCTGCCCGGTGAGGCGTCGCTTGATGGAGGGGATGATGCCAAAGGTTGCACCCTCCGCACCCTGCACAAAGAAAGAAGTGAACACAGTAATGCCGACGGCAATGATCAGGGGCCAGTTGGAGTTCATCAGGCCCATCAGGGCGAAACCCACAGAAATACCGAACATGTAGCTGAGCATCACAAAGCGCCGATTGCCCATTCGGTCTGAGACCAGGCCACCCATCGGGCGTGCCAACAGGTTTACAAAGGCAAAGGAAGCGGCGATCAGGCCCGCAGCAGTGGCGCTGAGGCTCCAGGTTTCTTCGAAAAACATTGGCAGCATGGAAACGACTGCCAGCTCGGCACCGAAGTTGGCAAAGTAGGTGCTGTTCAGCGCAGCCACACTGTTGAACGGGTATTTGTCGTCCTCAGGCACGCCCTGTTTGAGCAAGGGAACGTTTACCCGGAGAATCTGGAGAATCTGGTAGCACACAATGGCCACAATCGCGGCGTAACAGATCGCCGCTCCGGTGGCGCTCAGGTACCCCATGTTCTCGATACGCCATACCAGGATGCCAAGCACACCGACCAGCGGAATGGTCCAGAGGATCAACTTGATCATGTCGCCCCAACTGCTGACCTCCAGTGCCACAGCCTTGCGAGGCTTGCGGTGAACAGTGCCAACAGGGCCGTCGGTAATCGCAAACCAGTAGTAAACGCCGTATGCCGCCATCACGATCGCGCTCTGGGCGATGGCCCAGCGCCAGCCATCTTCACCGCCATACATTTGCAGGGCGATAGTCGGCAGAGTGATTGCAGCAGCGGCGGAACCGAAATTACCCCAACCCGCATAGAAGCCTTCGGCAAAGCCGATGTCTTTCGGTTTGAACCACATGGCGGTCATGTGAATGCCCACCACAAAGCTGGCACCGATGGAGCTGAGCACCAGGCGGCTGACCAGTAGTTGCGTCATGGTGTTACCGAAGGCAAACACCAGGGCCGGGATGGACATCAACACCATCAATACAGAGAACACACGCCGGGGCCCGAAACGGTCCAGAGCCATGCCCACGATAATCCGGGCAGGTATGGTCAACGCCACGTTGCAGATTGCAAACAGGCGAAGATCGTCCGCGGTAAGCCAGTTAACGCTCTTGAGCATACTGGATGCCAGCGGCGCCATGTTGAACCACACATAGAAGGTTATAAAGAATGCAATCCAGGTCAGGTGCAGGGCCCTGATCTCCGGGTTCTTGACGTGGAAAACGTCTGCGACTTTCATGTCAGCCTCCTGGGCTTTCAGATACAGAAACGGTAAAGCACCAGACTCAACGGCTGGGCAAAATAAGGAGTGGGCACTGGATCCGGCGAGCGAGGAAGGAGCTCACGCTGCCGAAGGTCATGTAATCCAGTTCGTCCACGAAATAGGTCAGCGAACGGGCGATAAATCCGCCGTCCGGTTCATGGCTGTGGCGCGCAATAACGAGCATGGCCGGGTGGACCTTTTTCTCGGCGGCGTACAGCAGCATTTTCCGTGCATCGCCTTCCAGCAGCATGGTTTCGGCGGAAATCTGCTCCTGCTCGCATACCCCAAGAGCCTCGGTGAGGTGTTCTTTCAGTTCAGACACTTCTTGCTGGAACAGGTCTTCGTTTCCGGAGGTGATATCTCGAGGGTTTTCAGCAACCGCAACCAGGGTGATCACGGGCTTGAGGTCGCGGAACATGGTGATGGTCTGTGCCAGAGCCAACCTGGCATTGCGCGAGCCGTCGTAGGCAATCATGATTTTCATTTGTGGGTTCTCCCAAAGGCGCTTTCGACGCCCCCTGCGAGAGGCGTCCATTGATATCTGTCAGCATTACCCCACACTTTGGTGCCGGCCATATTTGACGTAAATCAACCTTGATAGCGCGTACCCCACGAGAGAAATCAAGGACCTATCCCCCTGGCTGAAAAACCCTCCAATCGCCTACCACCAGCGCACCCAGCAGGAGGTACCTCCAATGCCCCGCATCGAAAGACCCTGTTTTTGATAAGGTTTAAGAGGTGTTTTCAGACGTCATTTGATCAAAGTCCGGAGGGAACGGAGCATGGCCAACATCCCGTCAAAGTCAGAACAGAACCGTGCGCTCGGTTTATCCACGTTTGCCTTCACCCTGTGCTTTGCGGTGTGGACCATTTTCTCGATTATTGGCATCCGGCTCAGCGAAGATCTGGGGCTGTCGGATACTCAGCTTGGCCTGCTGATGGCCACCCCGATTCTCACCGGCTCCATCAGCCGGCTGTTCCTGGGCATCTGGACGGACCGCTACGGGGGCCGTTGGGTGTTCGGCATCCTGATGCTCACTACTTCCGCCTGCGTTTACCTGCTCACCTTCGCAACCACTTACCTTATGTTGCTGGTGGGCGCCCTGGGCGTTGGCCTGGCTGGCGGGGCCTTTATCGTCGGGGTGGCCTACACAGCGGCATGGTTTGAACCGGAACGCCAGGGAACCGCCCTGGGGATTTTTGGCGCCGGCAATGTGGGTGCTGCGGTAACCAACTTCGGGGCCCCGTTCCTGCTGGTCGCCTTCGGGTGGGAGAGTACGGCACAGATCTACGCCACTGTGCTGGCGATCATGGGCGTGATCTTTATACTTCTTGCCAAAGAAGACCCAATGGCCGCCGAACGGGCCGGCACCAAGGCCAAATCCTTCATGGAGCAGATGGAGCCACTCCGTGAGCTGAGGGTCTGGCGATTTGCGTTGTATTATTTCTTCGTGTTCGGCGCCTTTGTCGCCCTGGCACTCTGGCTGCCCCACTTCCTGATCGGTGTCTACGGCCTGGACATCAAGACCGCAGGCATCATCGCCGCGCTCTACACCATCCCGGCATCGCTGTTTCGTGTCCTGGGAGGCTGGATGTCGGACCGCTTCGGCGCCCGCCGGGTCATGTACTGGACCTTTGGCGCCTCGGTTGTATGCACCTTTCTACTGAGTTACCCGCCCACGGAGTATGTCGTGAATGGCATCGAAGGCGATATCCGCTTTACCCTGGCAATGAGCCTGCCAATGTTCGTGGCACTGATCTTCATCCTCGGTTTCTTCATGTCCCTGGGCAAGGCGGCGGTCTACAAACACATTCCCGTGTACTATCCCATGCATGTGGGCGCCGTCGGCGGCGTGGTAGGAATGATCGGGGGCCTGGGCGGCTTTATTCTGCCACTGACCTTTGGGGTGCTGAACGACCTCACCGGGATATGGCAAAGCTGCTTCATGCTGATGTTCCTGATCGTCGCTGCTGCCCTGATCTGGATGCACTATGCCATCCGGTCCGCAGAGCGGGTCGAGTGGGCTGCCAACGAGGAGAGAACCGATCTGCCGGAGCTGGCATCTCCCCAACTTTTCTACCCCCTGAATCGGAAAAAACCGTAACCGGAATTGCGGATTTCGCCTCGCTGCCCCCATCTTCGGGGGCTTTTTTTCGCGTATAATCCGCGCTCACACAGGAGCTCGGCGAGCCTCCGGTGCCCGACTACCTCTGGAGCGTTAACGTATGCCCCCGGAAATGAACCCAGCCTCAGGCTTCAATCAGTTGCGCCGAATCGAATCCAGCAAGGTCTTTCAGACAGTGGTGATAACCATCATCATCCTGTCCGCACTGACGATTGGCGCCAAGACCTACGACCTGCCAGTCCTGGCGGAACAGAGCCTGACGGTGATGGACAACGCCATCACTCTGTTCTTTTTGATCGAGATTCTGTTCCGCTTTTCCGCCAGCCCGGTCAAACGGCGTTTTCTCCTCGACGGCTGGAACCTGTTCGATACCCTGGTGGTCATCGGCAGCCTGATTCCACTCGACAACTCGGAAGCGGTGTTGCTGGGGCGTCTGTTGAGAGTGTTCCGGGTGTTGCGTCTGGTGTCGGTGGTTCCAGAACTGCGCTTTCTAATCAACTCCCTGTTAAAAGCCATTCCCCGCATGGGCTACATTGCCGTGCTGATGTTCATTATTTTCTACATCTACGCGGCCATAGGCTCGATGTTCTTTGCCAGCGTCGATGACAAGCTCTGGGGCGACGTCGCCATTGCCATGCTCACGCTGTTCCGGGTAGCCACCTTTGAGGACTGGACGGACATCATGTACGCCACCATGGAGCAATATCCTCTCAGCTGGATTTACTACCTGACGTTCATCTTCCTGACCGCCTTCGTGTTCCTGAACATGATGATCGGTGCGATCCTTGAGGTCATGAGCGAGGAGCAGAATGCCAAGGAGGCGCAGAAGGCCCATGACGAGCGGGACGAGATTACCCGCCAGCTCCAGGGTGTGCAGCGACAGCTGGAGGAGCTGACGAGGCAGGTTGCTGGCAGGGACCGGGAATAGCGACAGAAATCAGCGTTTACCAGAAGACCGGCTTATTCACTGCCAGATGGAAAATGGCTGTGATCTGTACCAGCGCAATCACAGCCGCTGCCACCCGCGCCGGGGCTCCGAGCGTTGTTTTCAGCGCAAAAAGACCGGCGATAATGTAGCCGATCAGCAGAAAGATCTTGGCTGTCAGCCAGCCGTGGACAAGCGGCATCCAGGGCGTTACAAACAACAGGCTGATGGCCGCCACCAGCAGGATGGTGTCGTTCGCGTGAGGGATCCAGCGCAGCGGTGTTTTCCGCCAATCAGGCTTACCAACCGCATCCAACAACAGACGCAAGGCAAACAGCACTACCGTGAGGTAGGCTGCGGTCATATGGATACTTTTCAGAATCAGGTAGCCGCTCATAAATCATCCTGTTGTGAATCAAAACGATAGCGGCATTGTACGCAGAAATACCCCTTACCGGGTATGTTCTTTCTGTCGTTTCACATATAACATGTATTATCATTATATGTATTAGCGGAGGCAGTCATGCAGGCGATCCCCACACCCCGTCGAACCGAAGCCGCCAGCATCAGTCAGCTGTTCAGCTATCCGTTCCGGATCTTCTTCCTGTCCATGGCGGTAATGGCTCTACTTGCCATTCCCCTCTGGGTTATGCAGGTCACCGGCGTCATCGACCTGCCTCTGGCCCTGCCTGGCCTGTTCTGGCACCAACATGAGATGCTGTTCGGCTTCCTGTCGGCCGCCATCGCCGGCTTCCTACTAACCGCCGTCTGTGTCTGGACCCAGACCGAGCGCACCCACGGCTTGCGCCTGGTACTGCTCTGGGGCGTCTGGCTGGCGGGCCGTCTTTTGCTTGCCTTTGGTGCCGGCCTGCCGGACTGGCTGGTGCATGGCGTGAACCTGGCCTTCCTGCCACTTGTCATGCTTGATGCCGGCTGGCGGATCTGGCATGCCCGTCAGAAGCGGCAGCTGCTGATCCTTCTTGTTCTGGGACTGCTCTGGCTTCTGCAGTTAGGATTCGTAACCCGGCTGGACATGACCTTCAGCTACGGCGCCCTGATCATGGCCATGGCGCTTATCAGCATCATCGGCGGGCGCATCACTCCGGCCTTCACCACCGGCTGGCTTCGTCAGCGAGGGCTTGACAGCACCGCCGTGAAAACCATTCCAGCACTGGATATGGCCACTTTGTTCAGCCTGATTGTGCTAATGGCCTCACTGGTCACGGGCTGGCAAACCGTCACCGGCGTATTGGCAGCTGTTGCAGGCACCCTGATGCTGGTGCGACTGGCCGGCTGGAAAGGCTGGCTGGTTCGCAAAGACCCCCTTCTCTGGGTTCTGCACCTGTCTATCCTCTGGGTGCCTGTGGCACTGTTCCTGCTGGCCGGCACATTGCTTGCTGGCTGGCCATCCAACGCCTGGAGCCACGCCGCTGGCACGGGCGCAGTGGCCTGCCTGATTCTCGGTGTTATCGCCCGGGTTTCCCTCGGCCATACCGGTCGGCCACTGGTGTTGCCCAAGGGTATGGTGAGCGCATTTTTCGCGATTCACCTAGCCGCACTTGTCCGGGTCCTGACAGCCTTCGGGGTGATCGGCTGGCATCCGGGCATCGGCGCCAGCGCGCTGCTCTGGTTGTTCGCGTTCGGCATGTTCCTGTTCCGCTATACTCGGGTACTGGCCAGTCCACGCCCTGACGGGCGCGAGGGATGAAATCCCGGAGCGCTCGAAAAAAGGCAGGCCCGGAAGCCCGCCTTTTACCATTCAGCCCACTCAGGCTGCCAGTTTCTTCCTCGCCAACTCTGCAAATGCGGACCGGGACGCGCGAAAACGGGCAGCGGGAAATGAAATGCTGACACCCTCCAGCGCAGCCATCAGCATTTCCAGATGCGCATCCCAGCCCGCACAGGAAATGGCGATTAACTCGTCGTCAGGAAGATAAAGTGTGAGAGTAAGAACCGTCCCCTCAACGTCGGGGGACAACTCCCAGACCAGAGGTCGTTCCGGATCCCCACCGGCACTCCAGGAGTACGCCAACAGCCGATGAGGTTCACAAGCGCTGATCTGGCAATCAATGGGGGTGCCACTGTTGCCAAAATCCAGTTTGACCCTGCCACCCCGCTCTTGATCTACAGTCCCGGGCGCCAGCCATTGGCTCAGACATACTGAATCCGTCAGCATCTTCCAGACAACCTCGGGCGTATGACCGATCTTCCGTTGCAGCCGCGCTGCAACCCGCTCTCCCTCACGCCAGAGACTTCCCTGAATGTCATCAGCATCGTGTGCCATCACTGCGCCCCTCTTTATATGCCATTCCACTCTGACCAAAACCCGCGGTTCAGCAACAATTAAAAGGCCCTTTAACAGATATTTTAGTTAAACTTTTTTATCTGGAAACTCCTACGCACCGAAGCATGAGTTGCATATTCCCCAAGGAATCCCATGGTATGTGGCGTATCAGCGGCTCTGCTCAAGGGCCAGTCCACACGATACCAGCGTCACTCCTGCAGATCTTTGACGACCATCAACCCCCTCACCCCGGCAAAAAACGCAATCATCCACTAAAGGTCAATACCGTCACGCCAGATTCGCGCTAAAGTATGAGGAAATCATTTTGTAACAGAGACACTGGCACTATGAACCCGGATCATTTTGATAAAGAAGACCTGATCAAATGTGGCCACGGCACGCTCTTCCCTGGCTCCATGCGCCTGCCCATTAATGAGATGCTGATGTTCGACCGCGTCACTCATATCGCGGACGACGATGGCCTGTATGGCAAGGGCAGTATCGTGGCCGAACTCGACATCAACCCGGACCTCTGGTTCTTCAAGGTACACTTTGTTGATGATCCCGTTATGCCCGGGTGCCTGGGGCTGGACGCCATGTGGCAGCTGGTCGGCTTCTTCCTGGCCTGGGGTGGCGGTGAAGGCAAGGGCCGTGCTCTGGGTTCCGGTGAAGTGAAGTTTACCGGCCAGGTTCTGCCCACGGCCAAAAAAGTGACCTACCGCCTGGATCTCAAGCGCGTAATCAGGCGCAAGCTGACTATGGCAATCGCTGATGGCCGGATGGAAGTGGACGGCCGGGAAATCTACACAGCCAAAGACCTGCGGGTTGGCATGTTCACCTCGACCGATGATTTTTAGGAGTTAACAAGATGCGTCGCGTTGTAATCACCGGTATGGGCATCGTTTCCAGCCTTGGTACCAACCAGAAGGAAGTTGCCCAGTCCCTCAAGGATTCCCGTCCTGGCATCGGCTTCAGCGAAGAAGCCCGGGATAATGGCCTGCGCAGTCATGTCTGCGGTCAGATCAACCTGAATCTGCCGGAACTGATTGACCGCAAACTCTGGCGTTTCATGTGCCCGGCCTCAGGCTACACCTACCTGGCCATGCTTGAAGCGATTGAACAGTCAGGGCTGACTGATCAACACATCAAGGCTGACACCACCGGCATCATTTTCGGCCAGGGTGGCGCCTCCACGGTTGAGCTGCTCGATTCCATCGACACTCACCGCGACCGAGGCATCCGCCGGGTTGGTCCCTACCGCGTGCCCCGCACGATGGGCAGCGCCATTAATGCGTCTCTCGCAACCGGCTTTGGCATTCGTGGTGTCAATTACGGCATTACCTCTGCCTGCGCCACAAGTGCACACTCCATTGGCCATGCTGCAGACCTGATCGCCCTCGGGCGCCAGGACGTGATGTTTGCCGGTGGCGGTGAAGATATTCACTGGACGTTGAGCCTGCTGTTTGACGCCATGGGCGCCCTTTCCACCAAGTACAACGACACACCGGAACTGGCCTCGCGCACCTACGATGCGAACCGCGATGGCTTCGTTATTTCCGGCGGCGGCGGGGTTCTGGCCCTTGAAGCGCTGGAACACGCAGAAGCACGCGGCGCAAACATACTGGCGGAGATCGTCGGCTTTGGCGCAACGTCCGACGGTGCCGATATGGTTGCCCCTAGCGGCGAAGGCGCAGTGCGCTGCATGAAGCAGGCCATGAAGAATCTGGACGGTGAGATCAGCTACATCAATACTCACGGCACCAGCACACCGGCCGGCGATATCACCGAACTGAAAGCACTGAAGGAAACCTTCGGCGACAAGATCCCGCCGCTGAGCTCCACCAAACCCCTGTGCGGCCATGCCCTGGGTGCGGCAGGCGTGCATGAGGCTATTTACAGCCTGCTCATGATGCGCGAGGGCTTTATTGCTCCGTCCGCCAACATCCAGACACTCGATGAAGGTGCCGAAGGCTACCCGATCGTGCGGGAACGCATGGATAACCAGCATCTGAACCTGGTGATGAGCAACAGCTTCGGATTTGGCGGCACCAACGCCTCGCTGGTGTTCAAAAGGTTCGGAACCTGATCAGGACAACCTGACAGAGCGATATTCAGCCGGGGATGTTCCCATCCAGCGCTTGAAAGCCCGGCTGAATGCGCTCAGCTCCGAAAACCCGAGCTGCTCAGCGATTTCCACGAGCGGCTTGGTTCTGTCCTGCATGTAAGTCAGCGCCTGTTGACGGCGAACCTCCTCAAGCAAGCGGGCAAACGTCAGACCTTCGCGTTTCAGTTTCTTGTGCAGCGTGTAACGGCTCATATGCAGCTGCGACGCCACCACTTCAACACCAACTTTGCCACGGGCAAGCTGTACGCTGATCAGGGAACTCACCCTAAAGCTCAGCGAAACCCGCGCCACCTCTGGCGTCAGAAGCTTTGATCCCATTTGGAACTCCTTCTTTTTCATTCTTCGGCCACATCGGCCAGGCTGTGAGCGTACATGTGTTAGCCGAAAATAATCAATACAACCATTGAGCAGGATCAAGGGAACGACCGCCGACATACCGCAAAATGCCCGACTTCCAAAATCGCCCGGAGCCCACATGAATACCCCGGAACTGCTTGCCCCCGCCGGCACCCCCGAACACCTCGAAACCGCCTTCGCTTACGGTGCGGATGCCGTGTACGCCGGCCAGCCCCGCTACTCACTGAGAGTAAGGAACAACAGTTTCAAAGACGTTGCAGCCCTCGGGGCCGGAATCGCAAGAGCCCATGAACTCGGCAAACAGTTCTACCTTGTCTCCAACATAGCACCTCATAACAACAAGGTACGCAGCTATCTCAAAGATCTGGAGCCGGTACTGCAACAAAAACCCGACGCTCTGATCATGTCCGACCCCGGGCTGATCATGCTGGTACGGGAAAAATGGCCGGATCAGCCCATACACCTCTCGGTACAGGCCAACGCCGTTAACTGGGCCACCGTTGAGTTCTGGCGCCAGCAGGGCATCAGGCGGGTAATTCTCTCCAGAGAACTGGCACTTGACGAGATTCGCGAGATCCGAGACCGGGTCCCGGACATGGAACTGGAAGTTTTCGTGCACGGCGCCCTGTGCATGGCCTACTCCGGCCGCTGCCTGCTCTCTGGCTACATGAACCACCGGGACGCCAATCAGGGCGCATGCACCAACGCCTGCCGCTGGAACTACAAGGAAGTCCAACACAGCCACGACCAGACCGGCGACCTCATCGCCACCTGCGGTAGCGGCGGTGTCCTGGAAGTCGAACCAAAAGAAATCCTGCTGGAAGAGCCGAACCGCGCCGGCAGCTTCATCCCCGCCTACGAGGATGAACACGGCACCTACATCATGAACTCAAAAGACCTGAGAGCCGTCCAGCACGTGGCCGAGCTGGCCAGAATGGGCATCCATTCCCTGAAAATCGAAGGGCGCACCAAAAGCACCTACTACGTCGCCCGCACCACCCAGGTGTACCGCCGCGCCATCGACGAGGCAGTGAACGGAAAACCCTTCGACATGGGCCTGATGGACGAACTCGAAGCCCTCTCCAACCGCGGCTACACCGAAGGCTTCCTGCGCCGACACGTCCCCAAGGAATACCAGACCTACGAACAGGGCTCCTCGTTCCTCGGCACCCAGCAGGTGGTCGGCACTATTGCCGATGCGAATGACCAATGGCTGACCATCGACGTGAAAAACAAATTCGCCCCCGGTGATCAACTGGAACTGGTCAGCCCGGCGGGCAACATCCGGTTCTCGGCCAATATCATGGAAAACCGAAACGGCCAGGCCATGGAATATGCGCCTGGCAGTGGACATATTGTTCGAATTCCGAAACCGGCTGATCTCCCGCAGACCCTGGAGCATAGTTACCTCACAAGAATCCTGGCTAAAGACGACTAGCAATTAGTATGAAGCGCCGGGCGGGAGTGCCTCCCAAAACCGTGCATTGCCAGGGATGGCAATGCCGAGCCCCCAGGGACGGGTTTACGGCGTGTTTTGGGAGGCACTCCCGCCTGGCGCCAACCTAGAACCTCACAGTCCTGCAATAACCAGACTATCAGCCTCATTGCCAGCCCCTTAGTGCCCCAAAGGCCGATTAAGGTATAATCACCTCACGCACAAATTAATACCTGACTATTTTACTCTGGTATTGTATAATCGCCAGCCAGAAGCAACGGATTCAGCCTGCTTTTCTGCTTATGTTTCAGCATCAGGCCACCAGAAATCCGTCATCCAAAAAGCGATTGCAGGGCGTACTCATTGGATGAGCGACCACTGCAACACCCAAACTGATGACATCCGATCGACAGCCCACCTATGAGGCTGCCGGCGACACCAAGGGCGAAAGCCCGCGATGAGAGAATACGGAGCGACGATCATGGCGACCACCGACACCGAGGTGAACGAGCTGATCAAACGGGAATACGAGTATGGATTTGTAACAGACATCGAATCCGACACGTTCGAACCCGGCCTTAATGAAGACGTTATCGCCCGCCTATCCGGCCTCAAAAAGGAGCCGGAGTGGATGCTGGAGTGGCGCCTTAAAGCCTATCGTCGCTGGCTCGAAATGGATGAGCCGGACTGGGCCCATGTGGGCTACCCGAAAATAGATTACAACTCGATTTCGTATTATTCCGCGCCCAAGCGCCCCGAAGACATGCCCCAGAGCCTGGACGAAGTGGATCCGGAACTGCTGAAAACCTATGAAAAACTGGGCATACCTCTGCACGAACGGGAGAAGCTGGCAGGCGTGGCCGTTGACGCGGTATTCGATTCCGTCTCCGTAGCAACCACCTTCAAAGAGCCGCTGGCCAAGGCCGGCGTGATCTTCTGCTCCATCTCAGAGGCGATCCAGGATCACCCGGAGCTGGTCAAAAAATACCTGGGCTCCGTAGTACCTGCAGGTGACAACTTCTTCGCCGGCCTGAACTCCGCAGTCTTCTCCGACGGCACCTTCGTATACGTGCCAAAGGGTGTGCGCTGTCCTATGGAGCTGTCCACCTACTTCCGCATCAACGCGGCCAACACCGGCCAGTTCGAGCGGACCCTGATCATCGCAGAAGACAGCAGCTACGTAAGCTACCTCGAAGGTTGCACCGCACCAATGCGAGACGAAAACCAGCTGCACGCGGCCGTGGTTGAGCTGGTGGCTCTGGATGACGCCCAGATCAAATACTCCACCGTGCAGAACTGGTATCCGGGCGATGAAAACGGCAAGGGTGGCATCTTTAACTTCGTCACCAAGCGTGGCGCCTGCATCGGCAAGAACTCCAAAATCTCCTGGACCCAGGTCGAGACCGGTTCAGCGGTGACCTGGAAGTACCCGAGCTGCGTGCTGCGCGGCGACAACAGCGTGGGCGAATTTTATTCCGTGGCGCTGACCAATAACTACCAGCAGGCCGACACCGGCACCAAGATGATCCACCTGGGCAAGAACACCTCCAGCACCATCATCTCCAAGGGCATTTCCGCCGGCAAGAGCTCCAACGCCTATCGCGGGCTGGTGAAGTTCGGCCCCGGCGCGGAAGGTGCGCGCAACTTTACCCAGTGTGATTCACTGCTCATTGGCGACCGCTGTGGCGCCCACACCTTCCCGTACATCGAAAGCAAGAACAAATCCGCCATTGTCGAGCACGAGGCGACCACCTCCAAGGTCAGCGACGAGCAGATGTTCCTTTGCCGCCAGCGTGGTATCGACCCCGAGCAGGCCGTGTCCATGATCGTGAACGGCTTCTGCAAGGAAGTGTTCAAGGAACTGCCGATGGAGTTCGCTGTGGAAGCCGGAAAACTGCTTGAAGTCAGCCTCGAAGGCTCGGTGGGTTAACCGGGCCGGTCAGTAGACTGCATACGAATTCATACAGATTCAGAAATAGAGAGAAGCCAACAAATGCTGAGCATCAAAAACCTGCACGCATCCGTTGAGGGCAAAGAAATCCTCAAGGGCATCAACCTGGAGATCAAGGCCGGGGAAGTTCACGCCATCATGGGCCCGAATGGTTCTGGCAAGAGCACCTTGTCGCAGGTACTGGCAGGTAACGAGGCATTTGAAGTGACCGAAGGCGAAGTGACGCTGAATGGTGAAAACCTGCTGGAACTGGAGACCGAGGAGCGGGCCCGCGAAGGTGTTTTTCTGGCATTCCAGTACCCGGTGGAGATCCCCGGTGTGAGCAACCTTCAGTTCCTGCGTACCGCGGTAAATGCCATGCGTCACCACAAGGGTGAGGGCGAAATGAACGCGGCCGAGTTCATGAAGCTGGCCAAAGAAGTTTCCAGACAGGTGGACCTGGACCCGGCTTTCCTCAAGCGTGGTGTAAATCAGGGCTTCTCTGGCGGCGAGAAAAAACGGAACGAGATCATGCAGGCGCTTCTGCTACAGCCGAAGCTGGCCATTCTGGACGAAACCGATTCCGGACTGGATATCGACGCCCTGCAGGTGGTCTCCAACGGCGTTAATGCCTTGCGCGCGAAAGACCGCGCCATTTTGATGGTGACCCACTACCAGCGCCTGCTGAACCACATTGTGCCGGATTACGTGCACGTTCTGGCCGGAGGTAAGATCGTCAAATCCGGTGGCCGTGAGCTGGCCCTGGAGCTGGAAGAACGCGGCTACGGCTGGCTCGGTATCAAGGATGAAGAACCCGCCAACAGTTCGGCCAACTAAAAGGAGTGCGCGGAATGAAACCAGCACCAACCCTTTCTACCGCGTTCCTGCACCCGGCCGGGCACACCCTGCCGGAACCGCTGGCAGCGCTGCGTAAGCAGCAGGGTTCAAATCTTGTGGACCTGCCACTGCCGACGCGGAAAACGGAGAACTGGAAATACTCGAGTAAGTACCTCAAGCTGACCGATGATATGGCCATCTCGCTGCCTGCCGAAGGTAAGTCCGGCAGCAGTCTGGCGGTGCCTGGCTACAAGGTCGTGCTACTGAACGGCATCATGATGCCGGAAGCCAGCGACTACCCGGACCTGGATGGCATAACCATCGAAAGCTTCGAGGACCTGGACGGCGACGCCGCCACCTGGCTGGCCGAACGCCTGGATCACGCCCTGGATAGCCAGTCCATGCAAATCTCCCGCCTGAATACGGCGCGGTTTGAGGATGGCCTGCTAATTCGCCTGAAGCCCGGCGCGGTGCTGGAACAGCCCCTGTTCATTATTCACGAGACCAGCGCCGACGCCAGTGGCTCCGCCTACCCTCGCATTTATGTCGACGCCGGCACCAACAGTAAGATCACCCTGGTGGAAGAGTATATCTCCAGCGGCAGTGAATCAGTCATGGTGAACGCAGTTACCGAAATGAACCTTGGTGAAGGCGCCAACGTCACCAGCATCCGTCTGAACATGGAAGGCGGGAATGTTCAGCACATTGGCTCTACCGGAGTTCTGCAGCAGCGCAGCTCTCGCTTTGAAAGCCATTGTGTCGGCTTCGGCGGACCACTGCGCCGGCACGACCTGCAGGTCCGTCTGGAAGGTGAAGAGGCCGAATGCAAACTCAACGGTGTGGTGGTAACCCAGGGCAAACAGCACTACGACAACCACACCACCATT
Organism: Marinobacter sp.; assembly: GCF_048269445.1. Lineage (GTDB taxonomy): Bacteria > Pseudomonadota > Gammaproteobacteria > Pseudomonadales > Oleiphilaceae > Marinobacter. The sequence continues at coordinate 220,243 of NZ_JBLXIQ010000006.1, forward strand.
GAGCACGTGGCCGCCCACTGCAACAGCGAAGAGACCTATCGCAACATTGCCGCGGACCAGTCCCATGCGATTTTCAACGGCCGGATTCATATCCATCAGGACGCCCAGAAGTCCAACGCGGAGATGAACAACAAGAACCTGTTGCTGTCCAATGGCGCAGAGATCGACACCAAGCCGGAACTGGAAATTTACGCAGACGACGTGAAGTGTGCCCACGGCGCTACGATCGGCCAGCTTGACAAAACCTCACTGTTCTACCTGGTTTCACGGGGCATCGGCCGGCGCGAAGCCAATGTTTTGCTCACCATGGCATTCATTAACGAGCTGGTAGAGCAGATCCCTGTTGAAGCAGTTCGGGAGACGGCGCAGGGCCGCCTGAACCACTTCTTCGAACAGACATTCCAGGAGGCATAACGGGTTATGACGGACCTGTCCGTGGTAAACACAGCCAAGCGCCCCACCTTCGATGTGGAGGCTATCCGCCGGGACTTCCCGATCCTGTCACAGCAGGTGAACGGCAAGCCCCTGGTGTATCTGGACAATGGCGCTTCGGCCCAGAAACCAGAGGCAGTGCTGAACGCCATGGACCGCTATTACCGGGAAATGCACTCCAACGTTCACCGCGGCGCCCATACCCTCGGGGACCGGGCCACCGCCGCCTTCGAGGGCGCCCGGGAAACCGTTCGCGGATTCCTGAACGCCGAAAGCACTCGGGAAATCATCTGGACCCGCGGCACCACCGAAGCCATTAATCTGGTGGCCAACGGACTGGCACCGCGCCTGAAGGCCGGTGACGAAATCCTGGTCAGCTACATGGAGCACCACGCCAACATTGTGCCCTGGCAAATGATTGCCGAGCGCACCGGTGCGAAAGTGGTTCCCATCCAGGTAACGCCGGAAGGCGAGCTGGATCTGGAGTCTTTCACAAGCCTGCTGAATGACCGAACCCGGGTCTTGGCCATCACCCACGTATCCAACGTACTGGGCACGGTCAATCCGGTGGCGGCGCTGATCGAGCAGGCCAAGACCCGGGGCATCATCACCCTGGTGGACGGTGCACAGGCAGTACCCCATTACCAGCCGGACGTGCGGGCACTGGGCTGCGACTTTTACGTGTTCTCATCCCACAAACTGTTTGGCCCCACCGGTATTGGCGTTCTCTACGGAAAGGCCCAGTTGCTGGAGGAGATGCCTCCGTACCAGGGCGGTGGCGAGATGATCGAGCGGGTCTCGTTCGAGCGCACCACCTGGAACACGCTGCCCTACAAGTTTGAAGCCGGCACCCCGGCCATTGCTGAAGCTGTGGGGCTGGGAGCCGCCATCGACTACCTCAATGGCCTGGACCGCCATGCTATGGAAGCTGCTGAATCGGCCCTTCTGAAGCGGGCCAACCAGCTAGTGGAGACAGTCCCCGGCATGGAAATCATCGGCACCGCGAAACAGAAAGTGCCGGTCTTGTCCTTTAAAATTGCCGGCCTGCACCCCAGTGATATAGGTACGCTGCTGGATCAGCAGGGTATCGCCATCCGCACTGGCCACCATTGCGCCATGCCGTTGATGGATTTCTACGGAGTCCCCGGGACAGCCCGGGCCTCATTCGCGTTCTACAATACACTGGACGAGGTGGATTCATTTTTTACCGCCCTACAAAAAGTCCAGCGCCTGTTTGCCTAATGGAGATGGAATCATGACAGCTGAAGTCTTCACCCCGACCGTCGCCGTCACCATGACGCCCAATGCGGTCAGACACGTGCGCAAACAACTGGAGAAGAAACCGGACGCCAAAGGCATCCGGCTGGCCATCCGGAAAAGCGGCTGCTCCGGCTTCAAATACGAAACCCAATGGGTGGAGGACGTCGCAGCCGACGACAAGGTGTTTCACATTGATGGCGTCGACGTGTTCGTCAAAGAAGAGCACCTGCCACTGGTAAACGGCATTGAGATCGACTTCGTCACCGAGGGCGTGAACTCCATGTTCCAGTTCCGCAATCCGAATGCCACCGCCGAGTGCGGTTGCGGCGAGAGTTTTACCGTAGCGTAGGTCGGAGTAGCGCAGCGCAATTCGACACCACAGACAGAAAACAGCGAGGCCAATACAGGCATGCAAGAACGGGAAGTGGTCCTGACCAAACGCGAGGTGGAAGCCCGCCTTGTTCCTTCCGGAACCGAAATTATGATTCCGTCGGACACCTTCGTGACCATTACGCAGTCACTGGGCGGTACCTTCACGGTCGCCGTTAACGGCAATCTTGCCCGTATTGAAGGCCACGATGCCGATGCCCTGGGCAAACAGCCACTGGAAAGCAGCTTCGACACCCCCGAAGACGGCACCGTTAACGAAAACCAGGTGTGGGAAGCCATGCGCAATTGCTACGACCCGGAAATTCCGGTCAATGTGGTGGATCTTGGCCTGATTTATGAGTGCAAGATCGAAAACGGTACCGAAGATGGCAACCATGTCTACGTCAAGATGACGCTGACCGCCGCCGGTTGCGGTATGGGGCCGGTGATCACCGAAGACGTCCGGCACAAGCTTGAGCATGTGCCCAATGTGGACAAGGTGACCGTGGAACTGACCTTCGATCCGCCCTGGAGCAACGACATGCTCACCGACGAAGCCAAGCTTGAACTGGGAATGCTGTAAATGACTGCCAGTGAACAGGACTTTCTGAACAACCCGCTCGGTAAAGACACTACCCTGGAAGACGTTCTGGACGGCTTCGAGCTGCTGGAAGACTGGGAAGAACGCTACGCCTATATTATCGACCTGGGCAAACAGCTGCCGACCTTTCCGGACGATGCCCGGATTGAAGAAAATTACGTGCACGGCTGCCAGAGCCAGGTATGGCTGATTCACCATTACCACGAAGCCAGCGGCCGGCTTTACCTGCTGATTGATTCAGACGCCATGATTGTTCGTGGCCTGGCGGCCATCATTTTGGTCGCCCTGAACGGGAAAGCCCCCCGGGATCTGCTAGCCACCGATATTGATGAGCTGTTCGAGAAGCTGGACCTGTTCCGTCACATCTCCCCGACCCGGGGCAACGGATTGCGAGCGATGGTGGGAAAGATCCGGGATATAGCCGCCGCCGAGCTGGCTGGCAAGAACGACTGACGACAACCCGCCTACCACAGGATGGCGACATCATCCCTCTGAATATTCACGATACCACCCAGCTGGGGCATGGTTCCCCGGCTGGACTGGGGCTGAACCCTGTCCAGGGTCACTGAGAGCCGGCTGTCCGTGAGTTCCGGGGTGGCGCCAGGCGAATCCAGATAACCGGCACTCCGGTAAAGCTGCAATTCGTCACCAGGCCGGAGCCCTGCCGTTGCGCCGGACTCCAGCGTCACAGAATGCCCGTCCACCCGTGCTATACGGGTAATAAAGGGCTGACACGCCAATGCCGTGGTGATTGCTGTCGCCATTTCGTCAATGACGCCAGCCACAGACTGTCCATAGGCGGTCTTCTGGAAACCTTCCGATCCGAAGCCAACTGAGCTGCCGGGGCCTGCATTCCAGTCCGCCGAGATGGCGAACCTTTGCTGATAGACCGGGGAACCGCTGAATCCATCATAGACGACAAGATCTGCAGCAAACCGACGTTGCTGATCCACCGTGCCAATACCCCGCTGCATCCGATCCAAAACCGACGTTCCCCAGGCAGAAGGATCTGCCACGCCCAGATCCCGGATAACCCCCGTTACAACAAACTGAACCCCCATTTCACGAGCCACCTGCAACACATTGGTCAGCTGGTTATTGCCCTGCTGAACCGTGGGTGCATTCAGAAGGTCGGTAAACATCCGTGATGTGGTGGCACCAAAGACCTGAAAACCACCTTGCTCCATCAACCGCTGCTGGAGCTGTTGCGGCAAGATTTCGCCGGCATCGCCAATACTCCCGATGCGGGTCTGGTCCGGGTAAAGGACCGGAAAACCTGTAACCGCGACCCGCTTTTTCAGCCGGCTCGCTTCACCCGCACCGCACTGGCCTCGACTCTCACTAATATCTCCCCGCACCACCACCCGCAGCAGGTTGCCGCTTTGGTACTCGTCAACAATCCGCACATTTCTGGCTCGCGTGCTGGAGGCCAGGCGAACCTGCGACTCCGTGATAACACCATTCTCCATGGTGTCCTGGGTGCTCACCCGTGCTTCGTACTGCAGCGACAAATCACGGATGGCCGCCTTGCGGGCCTCGGCGCGGGCGGCCTCAAGATCCCCGTTGGAGATATTGGCGTGGCCCACACCTTCGAGAACCACCGCCTGCGCCCCGGTGACAAACACCAGCGGCAGAGCCAGAGCGCACAATACTATTAATGATGACAAACGCAGTGACGACAAACGCTTCATAACTTTCTATCACTCAAGGTAATACAGGGAATCGACGCCCTTGCTCTGCACATCGCCGATACTGTCATTCTCTTGGGGCATGGGGATCGGGCAAAGGTCTCTAACCTGATCATCGGCTACCTTGGCAACACAGGCCCGGAACCGGGGTTCCAGTTTCAGCTCCATAACCGTCTCAAAAACCCCGTCGCTGTGCTCGTTGACGGCGACCAACTTGGCGCCGCGGAGGTAGCTGTCAACATAGGTTCGAAACGTGTCATTGCGCAAAACGAAGTCATTGACGGTGGAACTGCCATAAACCACGGTTCCGTATACTCTTTCAACCAGGTTCCGGTAGGCATCCAGCTGCGAAGCCCGCCGGGCCATCAGACGCTTACGGGTGTCTGACCGGTCTGCCCCGACATCCTCATAGGTTCCCAGGCCGCTGACTCTAACAGTGATTGGCTCCAGCTTCGTGTCATCCCGGGATTGATTACCATCATCGACCCGGTAACCGCCAACCGGCGCACAGGCGGCAAGACTGGCTGCCAACAGAGGGATGAGTATCCAGCGAGGGGTCATTGCTTCTCTCCAAAAAAACGTCATTTCCGGGTTAGCATGAAAGAATTACGCCAGTTTTGCTAACCGTCTGATATTTCGCATAACGGGCTCCGAATTCTCACACCTGGACGTGCCATGCGGCAAAAACCTGCCTCCGTTTACACATCGAAAACAAACCGTTACCCCTTGTGTCATGTACCGGACAGGGTTCTGCATTAACCTCTCAGCCACTTAATATCTATTTTGCATTTTTACCCAACAGGATTTTTCATGATCGGAACTCGTCTGACCAAGCTCTCTGTGGCCATTGGCCTGTCCATTGCCACCACTGCGGCACTGGCAAGCCCGCAGTCATTTATGTCTGCCCGATCTTTTGCCATGGGCGGCACCGGCGTTGCGGTTGCGCACCCCTCCGATGCGGCAGCAACCAACCCCGCCCTGATGGCCGGCAATCACCATGACTGGGCTGACGATTTCGGCCTGCAACTGCTGTCTGTCAACGCCCAGGTTGCCGATGAAGAAGATACCGTTGATCAAGTTGATGATATTCAGGACACCATTGATGACTTCGAACAAGCCATCAACAACCTGAACCAGACAGAAGCAGAGAACCAGGCCGGAAAGCTCCGCTACCAGTTGCAGGCCTTTGATCAGGATACCGCCCGTGTTAACGCCGGCCTCGGACTGTCGATTGCCTTCCCCGGCAAGCAGTTGTCAGTGGGCGTTTTCACCAACGGCAACCTGACCGCGACCGTTCGGGGCGAGTACGACCCGAACGACGACGCCATCCTCGCAGCTATTGAAAACGGAGCACTGGCAGCACCGGGCGTCACGGATACACTGCAATCCCGCGGCAAGATTCTCGCCTCTGCCGTTACCGAGGTTGGCGTCAGCTTCGCGCGGGAGTTCGAATTATCCAATGGTCAGCGCATGCAGCTTGGTGTTTCACCCAAGTATGTAAACCTACAGACGTTTCAGTATACCGAGACAATTTCAGGCTTCGAAGACGACGAGTTCGATGGCGATCAGTACCAGACCGACAAGAGCGGCTTCAACCTGGATATCGGTGCGACCTACGCTTTCGGCGAAGAGCAACAGTGGAATGCCGGGATCGTCGTTAAAAACCTCATCCCCATGGAACTGGACTCCGCCGCCAGCCGACCACTGCTGGGCGAAAAAATCCGCACACTCGAACTCAACCCGATGGCGACCGCCGGCATTGCCCACAAGAGCGAGTTCCATGTGGTCACTGCGGAAATTGATCTCACCAAGAAAGAAGCTTTTGGCTTTGAGGACGATACGCAATGGCTGGCCCTGGGCGCGGAATTCGATGCCTTCCGCTATGCCCAGTTGCGTATCGGGGTTCGTCATAACCTGGCCAGCAATGAGGACAACGACGGCGTTGAGGAATCAACCCAATTCACCGCGGGTGTCGGCCTGAACATTCTTGGCGCCCGCCTCGATCTTGGTGCTCTTTACAGCGATGCCGATGTCGGCGCAGCTTTGGAGATTGGCACCGCATTCTGACTCCCTCCGGCTGAAAAAGCCCGACCGGGATTGCCCGGTCGGGCTTTTTTTGTTCGCCAGTCCGTCACAGGTTTGCCTGCCTTCCCCCGGAACCGGATAATCCCCCGATACTCTTCCCGAAAGGAATCAGAATTCCTATGCAAGCCTATCTGGTTGGCGGTGCCGTCCGCGATGAATTACTCGGCCTTGAGGTGAAGGACCGGGACTGGGTCGTGGTAGGGGCAACCCCGGAAGACATGCTCGCCAAAGGCTTCAAACAGGTTGGCGCGGATTTTCCGGTCTTCCTGCACCCGGAAACCCGTGAGGAATATGCGCTGGCCCGCACGGAGCGAAAACAGGGGCGCGGCTACCATGGTTTCACGGTTTACAGCGCGCCGGATGTCACCCTGGAAGAAGATCTCCAACGCCGGGACTTGACCATCAATGCCATGGCCAAGACCGAAGACGGAGCTCTGGTGGACCCCTTCCATGGCCAGACGGACATCAAAGCCAGAAAACTTCGCCACGTATCCGAAGCCTTTGCCGAAGACCCTTTGCGAGTCTTGCGTACAGCCCGGTTTGCAGCACGGTTCCGGCCCCTGGGATTTACCGTGTGCGACCAGACCATGGCTCTAATGCGCAAGATGGTCGACGAGGGTGAAGTCGACCATCTGGTGCCAGAACGGGTCTGGCAGGAACTGCAGCGGGCATTGCATGAGCGAGCCCCGGACGGGTTCTTTGAGGTCCTGAGGGACAGTGGCGCGCTTTCCGTGCTGATTCCGGAACTCGATTCGGCGGAGGTTTTCCAGCCGGCAATGAAGGCACTTCTGTGCATCCATGAAGAGCCTGACACCAGCACGGAAGAACGCTTCGCTGCCTTGCTTTCGCCTCTTGGGGAGAACGCCGCCATCGCCCGGGCAAAGGCTCTGAAGGCATCCAATGACTGCCAGAATCTCACGCGCCTGGCCACAGCATTTGTACCTCAGCTGCGGAAAATGGATCCACAGAATCCCGATGGCGACGCATTGCTGGACCTGCTCGACCAGGCGGATTTCTGGCGCCGCCCCGAGCGCTTTACACAGCTGCTCAGCGTTATCCGGTGCGCACTCCCGGATGAAGGGGACAGCCTGAAAATGCTTCAAACAGCGTCCTATGCCGCGAGCGGCGTCGACCCGAAAGCTCTTCTGGCTCAGGGCTACAAAGGCAAAGCACTGGGGGAGGCCATCCGCAGCGAACGCCTGAAACGCATTGTCGACACCGTAACCCGAGACGATCACTGAGGAGTTGCCATGACATCCACTGTTCCCGTCGTACTGATCACCGGCTCAGCTCATCGCTTGGGAGCACAAACGGCGAAAACGCTTCATCAACGAGGCTGGAATCTGGTGATTCATTACCGAAGCAGGGAAGAGCAGGCACGGGCACTGGTTGAGGACCTCAACCGGGAGCGCCCGGATTCCGCTCACTCGGTTCAGGCAGATCTCAGCCTGACTGCCGATGTGGAACGACTGGCACAGGAAACCACTGCCCGCTGGGGTCGGCTTGACGCACTGGTAAACAATGCCTCAGTGTTCTACCCCAACCCGACGGAGGCAGTTACGGAGGGGGACTGGAACACCGTGCTAAACACAAATCTCCGGGCCCCTTTCTTTCTCCTTAAGGCCTGCCTTCCGACCCTGCGAAACAACGGCGGCAGCGTGGTCAATATGATAGACATCTACAGTGAGAGGCCTCTTGCGGACCACCCGCTGTACTGTGCCAGCAAGGCGGGCCTGGCCGCCCTGACCCGCTCCTGGGCAAAAGACCTCGCGCCGGAGGTGCGGGTGAACGGCGTTTCGCCGGGAGCCATTCTCTGGCCGGAGGGTGACAGCGACATAGACAAAGATTCCCAGCAGGCGATTCTCGACAAGACCCCGCTCGCCCGTACTGGACACCCGGACGACATCGCACGAACCATCGCTTTCCTGATCTGCGACGCACCGTTCATTACCGGACAAATCGTAGCTGTTGACGGCGGCCGCAGCCTGAACATGTAGCGCCTCACCGGGGCTACCTTTGGCCAACCATCGCTTTCCGGATACAATGCAGCCAGTTTTCAATACTGCCTGCACGACGGTTACACTTTCGTGCGACTCTGATCCGGAGAATTTCCATGCGTGATGTCGTTATTGTTGCCGCCCGCCGTACAGCCATCGGGACCTTTGGCGGAGGTCTCTCCAGCCTGCGCGCAGACCAGCTCGGTACCGCCGTCATAAAGGCCCTGCTGGAGGAAACCGGCGTTGCCGGCGACCAGATCAACGAAGTGGTTCTTGGCCAGGTCCTGACGGCGGGCTGCGGCCAGAACCCGGCTCGCCAGTCCGCCATCAACGCCGGCATTCCGGCATCGGTGCCCGCCATGACCATCAACAAGGTCTGTGGTTCCGGCCTGAAGGCGGTCCACATGGCGGTTCAGGCCATTCGCTGCGGCGATGCCGAAATGATGATCGCCGGCGGCCAGGAAAGCATGAGCCAAGCCCCCCACGTATTACCCAACAGCCGCAATGGGCAGCGCATGGGCAACTGGTCCATGGTGGATACCATGATCAACGACGGCCTCTGGGATGCCTTCAATGATTACCACATGGGGGTTACCGCAGAGAACATCGTGGAGAAGTACGGCATCAGCCGGGAAGAGCAGGACGAGTTCGCCGCGGCTTCCCAGCAGAAAGCCGTCGCCGCCCGCACAGCCGGTTATTTCGACGGTCAGATCGTTCCGGTCTCCATCCCCCAACGCAAAGGCGACCCGATTGTCGTTGACCAGGACGAAGGTCCCCGAGAGGGCGTTTCCGCCGAAGGCCTCGGAAAACTGCGCCCGGCGTTCAAGAAAGACGGTACTGTCACCGCTGGCAACGCATCCTCACTGAACGACGGTGCTGCTGCCGTTCTGGTGTGCAGCGCCGACAAGGCCAAAGAACTGGGGCTGACACCACTGGCCACCATCAGGGCACACGCCAACGCCGGTGTGGATCCGACCATCATGGGCACGGGACCGATTCCCGCCAGCCAGCGCTGCCTGAAGCTGGCCGGCTGGAGCGTTGACGACCTGGACCTGGTGGAAGCCAACGAAGCCTTCGCGGCTCAGGCCATTTCGGTGAATCGGGATCTGGGCTGGGATACTGGCAAGGTGAACGTCAATGGCGGCGCCATCGCCCTGGGCCATCCGATCGGCGCCTCCGGCTGCCGTATCCTGGTCTCCCTGCTCCATGAAATGGTGCGGCGGGATGCCCACAAGGGCCTCGCCACCCTGTGCATCGGCGGCGGCATGGGTGTCGCCCTGGCCGTTGAGCGCTAGTCTGCATGCTCAACCTGGTGCTGTACGAGCCGGAGATACCGCCCAATACCGGCAATATCATCCGGCTATGTGCCAACACCGGCTGCCAGCTGCATCTGATCGAACCTCTGGGTTTTAACCTGGAAGACAAGCAGATGCGGCGAGCCGGGCTGGATTATAGTGAGTACGCCCGAGTGAAGGTCCACAAGGACTACCAGAGCTTTCTGGATAGCGAGCAGCCTCAACGGCTGTTCGGGCTGACCACCAAAGGCAGCCGGCATTACCATGAGATGACCTATCAGGATGGCGACTTCCTGATGTTCGGCCCGGAAACGCGAGGCCTGCCTGCTGAAATCCGGGAATCCCTGCTCCCGGAACACAGGCTCAGGGTTCCTATGCGCCCGGAAAGCCGCAGCCTGAACCTTTCCAACACGGCAGCGCTGGTCGTTTACGAAGCCTGGCGACAACTGGGATTCAATGGGGCGGTCTAAAACTGGGACAAGATGCATAAAAAAACCGGCGCGCGCCGGTTTTTTTTATCGAGAAGAGTCAGGCTCAGTGAGTCTGCGGCTCTTCCTTTGCCTCACCCGCAGCTTCTTCCTGCTTGCGCTTCAGAGCCTGGGCGTAGATGGCATCAAAGTTCACCGGCGCCAGCATCAGGGCCGGGAAGCTGCCCTTGTTGACGACGCCGTCAATCGCTTCGCGGGCATATGGGAACAGAATAGTCGGGCAGTAGGCGCCCAGCATCTGCCCCAGCTGCGGGCCTTCAATGCCCTGAACCAGGAACACCCCACCCTGCTGGATCTCGACGATGTAGGCAACCTTCTCGCCCACTTTCGCGGTGACGGTCAGGGAAAGCACGACCTCATACTGGTTGTCGCTGACCTTGTTGTGGGAAGTGTTCAGGTCCAGGCTTACCTGCGGTTTCCACTGCTCCTGAAACATCACCGGTGAATTGGGTGATTCAAAAGACAGATCCTTCACATAGATGCGCTGAAGGGAAAACTGGGGTTGGTTCTGGTTGTCACTGCCTGCTGCGGCTTGCTGATTCTCAGCCATGTTCAATCCTTTCGTTCTCGATCATGGGCTAGGGGCCCGTTGTTATGGAGCGCTATGGAGCGTTATTGAGTCTGCTGCCGGAACAGTTTACGTCGACGCTACGCCAGCTTATGTGAAACAGTGCGGCAGTTTGACCTTCAGATCAAGAGCCGCCTTATTTCTTCACAAGCGGAAGATTGCTGGCCTTCCAGTCCGAGACGCCACCGTTGAGACGCACAACATTGCTGAAGCCTTCGGCGTTCAGCTGTTTGACTGCCATCGCTGAATGCTGGCCCATCTTGTCAGCAACGATAATCTGCTTGTCCTTGAACTTGTTCAGCTCGGCAACCCGGCTCTTGAGGCTGTTCAGCGGAATGTTGATGGAACCGGTAATGCGGCCCTCACCGAATTCCTTCCGGTCCCGGATGTCCACCACAACAGCCTCATCCCTGTTAATGAGGTTGACTGCCCCCTGGGCCGAGATCTTGGCACCGCCACGACGGGACTCCAGAAAAAGAATCGCGACCAGTAATGCCGCAAACAGCGACACAAGAATGTAGTGATTAACGACAAATTCAAACAACCGGTCCATGAATTTACCCTGATGATGAGTTTGGCGGGATTATACACAGCCTGCTCCCCGGACAGAAGGTGACGAAACTGGCCAGTAAATGCGAGAATAGATTAATTCCATTTTCGCTTTAGTAAACTTACTAACATTTTACCTCCGGATTGAATGATGACTGCAATGCGCAAGCCCACTGCACTGATTATCCTGGACGGCTGGGGCTACCGTGACCCGGCTGACGACAACGCCATCAGCAACGCCAACACCCCGTTTTGGGACAAGCTCTGGCAAACTCAGCCAAAGACCCTGATCAACACCTCAGGCATGTTTGTTGGCCTGCCCCAGGGGCAGATGGGTAACTCGGAAGTCGGCCACATGAACCTCGGCGCAGGACGCGTGGTCTATCAGAGCCTGACCCGGATCGACAAGGATTTGGCAGAAGGCACTTTCCAGAGCAACGAAGTGCTTTGCTCAGCCATCGATAAAGCCGTTCAGAGTGGTCGCGCCGTTCACCTGATGGGGCTGCTGTCTCCGGGTGGCGTGCATAGCCATGAAGATCACATTCTCGCCGCTGCCGAACTGGCCGCCGCTCGTGGCGCGAAGGAAGTTTACCTACATGCCTTCCTGGACGGCCGGGACATGCCGCCCCGCAGTGCCAAAGCCTCCCTGGAAAAAGCAGCCGCCAAGTTGCAACACCTTGGTGTTGGCCGTGTCGCCTCCATCGTTGGCCGCTACTACGCCATGGACCGTGATAACCGTTGGGATCGCGTTGAAGCTGCCTACAACCTGATGACCCAGGGCACCGCAGAATTCACCGCCGCCGACCCGGTTGCTGGCCTGGAACAGGCCTACGAGCGCGGCGAGAACGACGAATTCGTGATGCCCACTCGCATTCGCGCACCGGGAGAGCCGGAAGGCACCATCAGTGACGGCGATACGGTTCTGTTCATGAATTTCCGCGCCGACCGTGCCCGGGAAATGACTCGAACTTTCGTGGAAAACGACTTTGACGGATTTGAACGTCGCAAACACCCCGAACTCGCGGATTTTGTGATGCTGACCGAGTACGCGGCGGACATCAAAGCCTCCTGCGCCTACCCTCCGGAGCAGCTTTCCAACGGTCTCGGCGAATACATGGCCAGCCTGGGCAAGACCCAGCTCCGGATAGCGGAAACCGAGAAATACGCCCACGTCACCTTCTTCTTTAACGGCGGTCTGGAAACACCGTTCGATGGCGAAGACCGGATTCTGGTGCCTTCGCCAAAGGTTGCCACCTACGACCTGCAACCGGAAATGAGCGCGCCGGAAGTGACGGATAAATTGGTGGAGGCCATCAAGAGTGGCAAATACGACCTGATTGTCTGCAACTACGCCAACGGCGACATGGTTGGTCATACTGGCAAGCTGGATGCTGCCATCAAGGCCGCGGAGTGCCTCGATGAGTGCGTAAAACGTGTGGTTGAAGCGCTTGATGAGGTTGGCGGCGAAGCCTTGATTACGGCCGACCATGGCAACTGCGAGCAGATGACCGATCCGAATTCCGGCCAGGTTCATACCGCCCACACCCTCGGCCCGGTACCCCTGGTTTACACTGGCCACCGCAAGGTTACCCTGAGCAACGACGGCAGCCTGAGCGACGTTGCGCCCTCGCTGTTGGCGCTGATGGGGTTGGAGCCGCCGAAAGAAATGACCGGGCACAGCCTGGTTAAGATCGGTTGATCCCGGCGCGGACCCAACCCTTGCGACTTTCCAGGATCCTGGCGCTGACCCTTGCCCTAAGTGCAGCGCCGGTGCTCGCCCAGCAAGAGGTCACCCCGGCCCAGATCGAAGAACTCAAGGAACGTATTGAGGACATCGATGACTGGCTGGCAGATGCCGAGGACGATCGCTCCGCCCAGGAGCAGCAGCTTGCCGCGACCGAACGCACCATCAGCCGCCTGACCCGGGAGCGCCGAGCCCTGCGCCAGCAGGTGGAGCAACAGCGACAGCGACTCAAAGAACTGCAAAAAGAAGAACAGGAGCTTACCCGTACCCTGGACCGGCAACGGGAGAGCCTGAAGAAGCAGATCCGGGCTGCCTGGATGGAGGGCGATGCGCCAGCGGTAAAAGTTCTGCTGAATGAGATCGATCCGGACAGGATTGCCCGGACCATGACTTACTACGAGTATCTGAGCAAGGATACGGTCACCCGCCTTGAGGCGTTCAGAGAAAGCCTGCAGGAACTCAAAAACACCCGGGCCGCGGTGCAGGCAACACAGGTAGAACTGACCCAAACGGAAGAAAACGTGGCTAGGCGCCAGCAGGAATTGGCGGCATCCAGAGAACAACGGCAGCAGACCCTCGCATCACTCAACTCCGACATCAAGAATCGACTCAGCGAACGGGATGAACTGGCATCCGACCGCAAACGGCTGGAAAAACTGCTTGAGGAAGTTCAGCAGGCGATCAATAACATTCCCTCACCCAATGAATCACAGCCCTTCGCTTCACTGCGGGACAAGCTGCCCTGGCCGGCACAGGGGAAGGTCCTCAGCGGCTACGGAGACAGCTACGCCGATGGCAAATTGCGGCGCAACGGCCTTCTCATCCGCACCGGGGAAGAAGCGGAAATACGCGCGATTCATTATGGCCGGGTGGTCTTTGCCAATTGGCTTCGCGGCTTCGGCCTGATCACCATCATTGATCACGGAGACGGCTACATGACACTCTATGGCCATAGCAGCAGTCTGTTTACCAGCCCCGGAGACTGGGTGGCAGCTGGCGAACCCATTGCTCTGGCAGGTCGCACCGGCGGCACGGATTCCCCGGCCCTGTATTTTGAGGTTCGGCACAACGGAAAACCCGACAATCCGGGCCGGTGGCTGGCAAACTGACAACCTGCAGGAGGGCTGACAAACGCTCCGGGTAGCGCCATACTGTCCAGAGTCAGGGAAACCAGTCCAACTATCGGAATAAAAACGGGATATGTGAATGAAACGGGTCCGAAATACACTCCACGCCTTTCCATTACGCAGCATTGCACTCGCTACCTGTTTCGCCACCGCATCCGGTCTGGCCTGGGCCCAGGACGAAGACACCGCTTCCGAACAGCTATTGGAGGGCATCCAGAATGGCGAGCGGGTCGAAATCAGCCTCCCTGACCCAGAAAAACAACTGCCCCTGGAAGACCTCCGGAAATTTACCGAGGTGTTCAGTCGGATAAAAGACGCCTATGTAGAGGAGGTGGATGATCGGCAGCTGCTTGAAAGCGCCATCAAGGGCATGTTGTCAGATCTGGACCCCCACTCTACCTATCTAGCGCCCAAGGATTACGAGGATCTGGAAGAAAGCACATCCGGAGAATTTGGCGGACTCGGCATTGAAGTTGGCATAGAGAACGGCTTCGTTAAAGTCATCGCGCCCATTGATGACACCCCGGCGGACAAAGCTGGCGTCGAGGCCGGGGACCTGATTATCAAACTTGATGAAAAGCCGGTGAAAGGCATGAGCCTCGAAGAAGCCGTCAAGCTGATGCGCGGCAAACCAGGCACCACTCTCACGCTGACTATCATGCGTGAGGGCGAAACGGGCCCCATTGAGATCAAAGTCGAGCGCGACATCATCAAGGTCACCAGCGTCAAATCCCGGATGCTTGAGAATGGCTACGGCTATGTCCGGATTACCCAGTTCCAGGCGGATACCGGCTCTCAGTTCAGAGACGCCCTCGGCAAACTTGAAGACCAACTCGGCCAGGATCTCGACGGTCTGATTATTGATCTCCGCAACAATCCGGGTGGTGTGCTGCAGGCGGCCGTGGAATCCGCAGACGTTCTCCTTGATGAGGGGCTGATTGTCTATACCGAGGGCCGCATCCAGAGTTCGCGCCTGCGCTTCAGCGCCAGAGCTGGCGACGTGATAGAAGGCACTCCGATTGTGGTACTGATTAACGGAGGCTCCGCTTCCGCCTCCGAAATCCTGGCCGGCGCCCTGCAGGACCATGAGCGCGCTGTGATCATGGGCACCCAGTCCTTCGGCAAGGGCAGTGTTCAGACAGTCATTCCGCTGGATGAGACTCACGCCATCAAGATGACCACAGCACGCTACTACACGCCGAATGGCCGCTCCATCCAGGCAACCGGCGTAAAGCCGGACATTGAAGTTCGCCCGGCAGAGCTAACGGAGCTGGACAGCAAACCCTTCTTTACTGAGGCAGACCTCAGCGGACACCTCGAAGGTAAAAACGAGAAGCAGCAGGACAGCAGCAACGCCCAGGCCGAAGACGAGACCACATCCCTGGTCAACAAGGACTACCAGCTGCGCTCGGCTCTCAACCTGCTCAAGGGCATCCGGATTTTGAGCCCCCAAGACAAAGGTAAGGCAGAAGGAAGCAGTCAGTGAAAGCCGTATGCTCCCTGCTGGCGCTTGCTCTCTCGGTAGCGGCCACCCTGGTGGCCGCCGAGCCAGCCAAGCAGGTGCTGCCTCCTACCATCGCCATCATTATTGATGACATGGGTCATAGCCTTCACGAGGGCAAGCGCCTGGCCAACCTGGACCAGCCGCTGACCCTCGCCTTCCTGCCATACCGCAGGCATACCGATGTCCTTGCCCGTCTTGCCTATCGGCAAAACAAGGAAATCATGCTCCACGTCCCAATGGCCAACACGCGAAACTTCGGGCTTGGCTCCGGCGGGCTGACACCCGACATGGACGAGCAGAGCATGACAACGACGCTTCGGCGGGCACTTCAGTCCATTCCTCACGTACAGGGAGTGAATAACCACATGGGCAGCCTGTTGACGCAGCAACTCCAGCCCATGGACTGGGTAATGAAGGAGCTCTTTCGCTACCCGGTCTACTTTGTGGACAGCCGCACCATTGCTTCATCAGTCGCCGGTGATGTGGCTGCCGCTTACCGGATCCCCACCTTGTCCCGGGACGTGTTTCTCGACCACGAACAAACCGAGGAGTATATTGACAGTCAGTTTAAACTGCTCATTGAACGCGCTCGGGAAAACGGCAGCGCCGTCGGGATTGGCCATCCACACAAAATCACCGTGGACTACCTGGAAAAGCACCTTCCGACACTGGACGCGCAGGGCATAGCCATCGCGACCGTGAGCGGCCTCTGGGCCATGCGCAACAGCAACCGGGAGATGTTTGCAGAGGGCGAGAAGCAGGCCATTCGACCTGCTTTTGCGAAGAAAGAGTAGGTTTCGCGAGGGTTCAGCGTAATGAACATGGGGTCAGATGAAAGCCCTCATTTGACCCCATTGTCGAAATTCATTCCCGGATTTCTATGCCCTGAGCCTTCATAAAGGCCTTTGCTTCCGGAATAGTGTGCTGGCCAAAATGAAAAATGGAGGCCGCCAGCACCGCATCGGCACCGCCCTGGGTCACTCCATCCGCCAGATGCTGCAACTCGCCGACACCGCCGGAGGCAATCACCGGCACGATCACCGCATCGCTGATGGCCCGGGTCAGGCCCAGATCGAATCCGATCTTGGTACCATCCCGATCCATGCTGGTCAGCAGCAATTCCCCGGCGCCCATTTGTACCATTTTACGGGCCCATTCAACGGCATCCAGGCCGGTTGGCTTGCGGCCCCCGTGGGTGAAAATCTCCCAGCGAGGCGCTTCACCTTCCGGGCTTACCCGCTTGGCATCAATGGCCACTACGATGCACTGGCTGCCAAAACGCTCCGCCGCTTCCCGTACAAATTCCGGATTAAAAACCGCTGCAGTATTGATCGACACCTTGTCGGCACCAGCATTCAAAAGCTTCCGGATATCGTCCACAGTACGCACGCCGCCACCCACGGTGAGCGGGATAAACACTTCCGCTGCCATCCGCTCGACCGTTTCGTAGGTGGTATCACGGCTTTCGTGGCTGGCTGTTATATCGAGAAAGGTAATTTCATCAGCGCCCTGCTCGTTGTAACGCCGAGCCACTTCGACCGGGTCACCGGCATCGCGGATATCCACGAAGTTAACGCCTTTTACAACGCGGCCTTTGTCGACGTCCAGGCAGGGAATAATGCGTTTAGCCAGAGCCATAAGTCTATTACCCCTTCAGGCTGTCACAGAAGGCCTGGGCTTCGGCGACATCCAGGGTGCCTTCGTAGATGGCACGGCCAGTAATGGCACCGAGAATGCCCTTGTCTGCCACTGTGGCCAGGCGCTTGAGGTCGTCCATGTTAGTCACGCCGCCGGACGCAATAACGGGAATACCGCCCTCTTCCGCCAGCGCCGCAGTGGCCTCCACGTTAACGCCCTGCATCATGCCGTCACGGCTGATGTCGGTGTAAACAATGGCGTCTACGCCGTCATTCGCAAATCGCTTCGCCAGGTCGGTGGCCATCACTTCCGAAACTTCCGCCCAGCCGTCCGTAGCAACGCGTCCGTCTTTGGCATCCAGACCGACAATGATGTGGCCCGGAAAGCGCTTACACATATCGGTGACAAATTCTGGCTCTTTCACGGCCTTGGTGCCAATGATGACCCACTGCACACCAGCTTTAAGGTAGGCCTCAATGGTTTCCGCCGAGCGGATACCGCCGCCAATCTGGATTGGCAGGTCCGGGTATTTGCGGGCGATGGCCTGAACAATTTCGCCGTTCACCGGCTCACCGGCAAAGGCGCCATTCAGGTCCACCAGGTGCAGGCGGCGCGCGCCGGCATCCACCCACCGGGTGGCCATATCTACCGGGTCGTCACCGAAGACGGTGGAGTCGTCCATCCGGCCCTGGCGCAGGCGTACGCATTTGCCGTCTTTCAGATCAATGGCGGGGATTATCAGCATTTTCCGGTCCAGTCAGTAAAATTCTTCAGTAACTGCAGCCCGGCCCGGGCACTTTTCTCCGGGTGGAACTGCACTGCAAATATGTTGTCTCTCGCCACCGCGGCGGCAAGGTCTACACCATAACGCGTGCGGCCGGCCATATCGGCATTGCCCTCAGCCTCAGCGTAGAAGCTGTGCACGAAGTAGAAACGGTCAGCATCCGGAATGTTGTGCCACAGAGGATGATCAATGGTTTGATGCACCTGGTTCCAACCCATGTGGGGCACTTTCAGGCGTTCACCATTTTCCGTCAGGTGGTCGCCAAAATAGCGCACTTCCGAGGGAAACAGGCCGATGCAGTCAACGCCACCGTTTTCCTCACTGCGGGCCATCAGGGCCTGCATGCCCACGCAGATGCCCAGGAAGGGGCGATCCTTCGAGACTTCGCGAACCAGAGTGTCGACACCCAGGCGGCGAATTTCAGCCATACAGTCGCGAATGGCGCCGACACCGGGGAGTATCACATGGTCGGCTTCACGGATTTTGTCGGCGTTGTCGGTGACCAGTACGGTGGTGCCCGGGGCGACGTGCTCTACCGCTTTTTTGGCAGAGTGAAGATTGCCCATGCCGTAGTCGATAATGGCAACGGTTTTCATGGTTGCTGCGGTGTCCTTGCGTGACCGGTTGCTGCGATTTTTTTTACAACGAGCCTTTTGTGGAGGGAGTAATACCCGCCATGCGCTCGTCCATTTCAATAGCCATGCGCAGGGCGCGGCCAAAGGCCTTGAACACCGTTTCAATCTGGTGATGGGTGTTCTTGCCTTTCAGATTGTCGATGTGCAGGGTCACCATGGAGTGGTTCACGAACCCGTGGAAGAACTCCTCGAACAGGTCCACATCGAAACCACCTACCGCACCACGAGTGTAGGGCACGTCCATCATCAGGCCGGGACGGCCGGACAGATCAATCACAACACGGGAAAGCGCTTCGTCCAGGGGGACATAGGAGTGGCCATAGCGGCGGATGCCTTTTTTGTCACCCACCGCCTGCTTGAAGGCCTGCCCCAGGGTGATGCCGATGTCTTCCACTGTGTGGTGATCATCAATATGCAGGTCGCCCTTCGAAACGATGCTCAAATCCACCAGGCCGTGACGGGCAATCTGGTCCATCATATGCTCCAGAAAGGGCACGCCGGTATCAAAGCTGGATATGCCGGTGCCATCGAGGTTGATCTCAACGGTTATCTGGGTTTCAAGGGTATTTCGTTCTACCCGAGCCTTACGTTCGGCCATGGGGACTCCGTGACAATTGAGCGGCATAATGCCGGAAAGAATCTATCGGGCGATTATACCTTTTATGTCCGCCTGAGTCCCACAACCGGTTTAATCGCTCCGATAGCAAAGCGCGGTTAGAACGCCTTCTTGAGGTTCCTCATGTAGGTATCCACGAGGCCATTGAACTCGTGCTTGATCACCGGGCTGATGGCCAGCTTCAGCAGGCTGGGAAGTGGTAATGTAAGCTCAGCGCTGGTGTGGAACTTCACTGCAGTGGTGTTGTCACCCTTGGGCTTAATGGCCCAGGAGCCGCTGACAACTCCGTTTCCCTCACCCTTAACGGGCTGCCAGGTGATTTTGCCGGCGTCTTTGTCTGAGTGATACTTGCAGGCATATACAGACTGAATGGCATGCTTGTCCACGCCCACTTTTTCCATTTCCCACCGGTAGGCGTTGTCGCCAAGATCGGTCAGCTGGTGGACTTTCGGAAAATGGCTGGCAGAGCGTGGCACATCCGCCAACAAATCAAACACTTCATCGTAGCTTCCCGGAATTTCCAGTTCCCGGTTCAGCTCAATCGAAACGGTAATAGCCACAGCCAACTCCTTATTGTGTTTATTGGTATCAATGTAGTCGGAAAATTGAGGACGTGTATTTTGGCCCAACACTAAGGCATTGTCATAGTCCCGCGCTGTTAATTTGTTAACCCTGCGTTATCCTCTAGGGAATTAGCGTCAGGATTCGTAACGAATGCCTGCAAGCTCCCAACAATAGGAAGGAAGCCTGAATTATGAAAGCCGTCCGTTATGTGCTGATCGCCATCGCTGCGTTGGTCATACTTGCCGTGGCCGCCATCGCTGTCGCCATGGCCGTGATCGACCCCAACGACTACAAACCTCAGATTGAACAGGCCGTTGAGAAACAAACCAACCTCGACCTGATTCTTGAGGGTGACATCGGCTGGTCTTTCATTCCTCTCGGCCTGGAGCTGAACAATGTGGAAGCCAACCTGGAGGGCGACCGACTGGTTGCCCTGGACAGACTGGTGGCACAGGTGGATTTCTGGTCGCTGATCGCCATGTCCCCGCGGGTGGACACCTTTCTGCTCGATGGTCTGGATGCTCGTCTGGTGGTTAATGAACAGGGTGTGGGTAACTGGACCCGGGTCATGCCCGAGAAGAGTTCGGATGAGGCAGCCGGGCAACCTGCGGGTACGCCGGAAATGCAGCCCCAGGAAGATACGGGCGCCGGCGGGGAGCCTCTCAACTTCAATGTGGAAAATGTTCAGATCAGCAACGCCCAGGTGAGCTACACCGACAAAACCACGGGCCAGACCGTGACCCTGAAGGACTTCACCGTCAATGCCAGCAACATTACCCTGGGCTCCGAGTTTCCACTGGAGATCGGATTCCGGGTAGCCACCACCAAGCCGACTCTAGAGGTCGATGGCAGCATCAGCGCTCGCCTCGCGGCCAATGAGGCGCTTAACGAATTTGCCGTATCCGGCCTGAAAGCCGTATTCGATATGACCGGCGAACCATTCGGTGGCAAAGAGGTCACGGCTGAACTCGGCGGTTCTGCCAAGGCAAACCTCGAATCCGAGACCGCAACCCTGACTGACTTCACAGCCAGCCTCGCCAACCTGTCACTCAATACGTCGTTAAACGTTAACGGATTCGGTGACAAGCCGACCCTGAGTGGTGAAGTATCGATCGCGGAGTTTTCCCTCAGGGAACTGCTCGACAATCTCGGCCAGCCGGCTGTTGAAACCAGCGACCCGGAAGTGCTGAAGGCGCTTGCCTTCTCCACCAAAATTGGCGGCCCGGCCGGCAAGGTGGAATTGTCCGACCTGACCTTCAAGCTGGATGACACTACCTTCCAAGGCTCGGGCAGCTACACCCTCGCCGATACTGGCATCGTGTTCAATCTTCAGGGCGACCAGCTGAACGCTGACCGCTACCTCCCGCCCGCAGCAGAGGGCGGAGCCGAGCAGGCGCCCGCCACGGAAGAAACCGCAGCCGGCCCCGAAAGCGATCTGTTGCCACTGGAAACACTCCGAAGCCTGCTGCTGGACATTGATCTGGGGCTTGGCCAGCTGGTTGTCAGCAACCTGACCATCAACGAGATCAAAGCCAGCACCACGGCGAAGAATGGACTCCTGAACGTGGATGAGTTCAGCGGCAAACTCTACGAGGGAAGCTTCGGCGCCAACGTCACCATCGATGCCCGGAGCGACAACCCGAAGTGGACCATGGGCTCAGACGTTACCAATGTACAAACCCTGCCGTTGCTCGCCGATCTTGCCGAAGTGACCATGCTTGCCGGCGGCGCCAACCTTAAGGTGAACGCCACCACCACCGGTAACCGCATCTCGGCCCTGCGCAGCAATGCCGATGGCCAGATCAGCTTCAACCTGGCAGAGGGCGAGTTCCGCCGGCTGAACCTGACCCGGATGGCCTGCCAGGGTATTGCCCTGGCCAACCAGGAAGAGCTGACCACAACAGACTGGGGTACCAGTACACCGTTCAATGACATGCGCGGAACGCTCAACATCAATGGCAACACCCTGAATAACACTGACCTGCTGGCCTCACTGGCAGGTATGCGCCTCGAAGGCGAAGGCACCATCGACATGCAGCAAAGCCTGCTGGATTACGAGGCCGGGCTTCGCATTGTGGGTGAGATTCACCGGGATAACGCCTGCCGGGTGACCGAGTATGTGAAAAATGTTGTTATACCGGTGGAATGCCGTGGCAACTTCTCGGAAGACCCCGCCAGCCTGTGCTCCTTCGATGGCTCCCGCTTCCGTGACACCCTGCAGACGATCGCCAAAAACGCCGCCAAAGCCAAAGTCGATGAAAAAGTAGACGAGGCCAAGACGAAAGCCGAGGAAAAGGTGAAAGAGAAGCTGCAGGACAAGGTTGGCGACAAACTCAAGGGCCTGTTCAACTGATGCCCGACCGCGTCGCCGAAAAACTGCTGCAATGGTACGACAGCCACGGCAGGCATGACCTGCCGTGGCACCACAACCGGACTGCCTACCGGGTGTGGGTTTCGGAAATCATGTTGCAACAAACCCAGGTAACCACCGTCATTCCCTACTATGAAGCGTTTATGAAACGTTTCCCGGACGTACACACCCTGGCTGGGGCACCGGTAGACGACGTGCTCAGCCACTGGTCTGGCCTTGGCTATTACGCCCGGGCCCGGAACCTGCAGAAAGCCGCACAAGCGGTCGTTCATGACTTCGGTGGTGAGTTCCCCCAAACCCAGGAAGAACTGGAGTCTTTAGCCGGCATCGGTCGCTCCACCGCAGCCGCGATACTGGCCCAGGCCTTCGGCATTCGCGCCACCATCCTGGACGGCAACGTAAAACGGGTGCTGGCCCGCTATCATGCCATCCCCGGCTGGCCTGGCCAGACCACCGTGCTGAACCAACTCTGGAAAAAGGCCGAGCAACATACTCCGGAACAGCGGGTGCGCGATTACACCCAGGGCATCATGGATCTGGGTGCCATGGTGTGCACCCGCAGCCGCCCTTCCTGCGACAACTGTCCTCTACAATTCGGCTGCACCGCCTTTGCCCAAGGCGAAACTGCCCTCTACCCTGGCTCCAAGCCGAAAAAAACCAAACCGGAGAAGGTCACCTGGATGGTGATCCTGGAAGACGGCGAAGGCCGAATCCTCCTTGAGCGACGGCCACCCACCGGCATATGGGGCGGCCTCTGGAGTCTGCCGGAACTGGACCCGGCTTACGGGGCGGACGAACTTCAGGAAGTTTGTGAGCGCAATCTGGGCATAGATTGCGGCGAGCCGGAGCTGATCACCGGCTTTCGGCACACTTTCTCCCATTACCACCTACACATCCAGCCCGCCCGGCTGAACGTGACCGGCAACGCCAAAAGCATTGCAGACCAGGATCACCTGAAATGGCTACATAGGCAGGAAGCGCTGAACCTGGGACTGCCCGCCCCCATTCGTTCTCTGCTGACCGAACCTGAGCAGGCGACCCTGCTGTAAGGGGGTCGACCGGCGCCCTCACCCGCCACGATCTGTTATCATCACCGCCAGTAACATTTGCCAACAGGAGCCACCATGAGCCGTACCGTATTCTGCCGCAAATACCAGAAAGAGATGGAAGGCCTGGATTTCCCGCCCATGCCCGGCGCCAAGGGCCAGGACATTTTCGAGAACGTATCCAAAGCGGCCTGGGAAGAATGGCAGGCCCAGCAGACCATGCTCATCAATGAAAAACACCTGAGCCTGATGGACCCGAACACCCGCAAATACCTGCAGGCGCAAATGCAGCACTTCTTCAACAATGAGCCTTTCGACAAGGCCGAAGGCTACGTGCCGCCAGAGCAGTAAAGCCGGATTGATCAAAGCCTGAGCAACCCTGAAAAGAATGAGAAAATTTTGTGGCTCGGCCTTGACTCAAAACATCGAAACCGGTTTAATAGCGCCCCGTTGCACAGCAGTCGCGCAACGCGCCCGGATAGCTCAGTTGGTAGAGCAGGGGATTGAAAATCCCCGTGTCGGTGGTTCGATTCCGCCTCCGGGCACCATCAGATTCAACGACTTAGCCCGCCCTTGTGCGGGCTTTGTTGTGTCTGGGCCTTTCGTGGGGTACTGGGCCAGAAAAAAACCGCGATCAAAGTCGCGGTTTTTTTTCTAGCCAGCAGAAACGCTGTTATTCGCTTACAACGGTCACCGGTCCAGAGGCGTGCCGCACAACCTTTTCACTGATACTGCCCAAAGTAAGGCTACGGACCAGGGAATGACCGCGTCTCCCCAAAAACAGGTGAGTGCCCGGATTGTTTTCCATATATTCAATGATTTCCTTGGCAGGATCACCTTTGAGAAGAACCTCTTCCGCAGGGTCTGCTACCCCACTCACAGCCTCCTTCGCGCCATCGAATACTTTGCGCCCGTAACTGTTTGCCTCTTCCTCAAGCTCACTCGGCCATACGCCGCTGACAACCAGTTTCTCTAACCGTGTGCCCGGAAACACCGCTAACAATTTGAGCGGTTGACCTGTAACTTTAGCCAGTTCGGCTGCCATTTTTGCTGCATGTAACGCATGCTCTGATCCGTCACAAGCGACCACAATGCTCGGAGTCCCTTTGGCCATGGTCTCCTCTCCTTTTGTGTTGGATGTGCAATCAACATACCATTGATGCGAAAGCCGGATGGTTGACGTAAGTCATACCCCCGGATGAATCCTTAAGAGCTCTAAACTCTGATGGACTCAATTCATTCCTTTGACTACTCAGTCTGAGTTTAGATTACTGTGCTCTAAAGTCCATGCACATAGCCTGGAAGCAGTTATGACAAGTGCCGGGTCGATGCTATCCTTTCATACCCGCTTTAGGCAGGATGCAAACAGTCGGCTTGAGTCAGAGCAATGCGCCCATATGCGAAACCAAAACAGGAAAGGTCGTTCTCGGATGGCCACCCATCACATTGCCTACTCTGTTGAAAACGCCGACATTATTGCCTTCAACCCTCGCAAAAAGCGTGTGCGAGCGATACTGAGAGGCCTTGCAAGCCAACGCAAGCTCACAGTGTTCGAGTCTGTCGGACTGGATCCGCGCTCGGCCCCTCTCTCCGAGCATGAATTACGCTCGGCAGTATTCTCCGCGCAGAAGCGCCCAATTAATGGATTGATGCATACGGCCAAGCGTCTTTTCCTGCGATGGCAATACAACTGGTGCTACCGGCGCCTTCAGCCTACGCGCCCTGGAATCGTAGTATGCTGGAATGGGGTGAAAGGTCACCGTTTCCTGGCGCTCGTAGCAGCACAACGCCAACGCCATTCAACGCTTTATCTTGAAGAAGCACCTCTACCCGGCAGGTTGACTGTCGATTTCGCAGGCATCAACTATGGCGGTAGCCTGCCCCGCAGGTCTGATTTTTACCAACGATGGCTTGCCGAGAATCCTGCTATTGATTCGACTGCATGGCGAGTAATGCGATCCGGGTTGAGCGCCAGGAAACCTTCCCGGCGGCAAAAGGTAAAGCAGAGACCGGCTGATACCGAACTGTCCCGACAAATGTACATTTTCTGCCCACTCCAGGTGCCCGGAGACAGCCAAATTACGGTGTACGGGGATTGGGTAAAATCGATGGAAGATTTTGTTGATCACCTGGAAACAGCGGCAGATTGTTTGCCTGAAGGCTGGCATTTGCGAGTGAAGGAACATCCGAGTGCCCGCGTCTCCTTTACGGAGCGACTCTCAGGAGCAACGAGACACCGGATCATCCTGGACAATGAAACTGACACTTTCGAGCAGGTTGCAGCGTCTCGAGCCGTGCTTACCGTTAACTCTTCAGTAGGTCTTGAAAGCTTCTTTTTCGAGAAGCCAGTCCTCGTTCTTGGCCATGCATTCTATGCGTTCGACCAATTAGCCACCAAAGTGCGATCACGTGAAGAGCTGTCAGATTACCTAACGGCGCCGGAGGAGCTCTCTTTCGATTCCGTCGCCCGGGACGCTTTTATGAGCTACCTGGTAGAGCAGCATTTTCCCTGTGAGGTAGACATCGTGGCCGGTAGGATTACGCTTGACAACATCGTTGCCCGAGACCGTTCCCGTGATGAGCTATTGCGGCAATTGGAAGCAAACCCTCACCAAGGATTTTCGTAAAACCACCCATCAGGCGGCCTTGCGAAAATCCTCGGCTCGAACGGCTTTGCCTCGCTGGCGCTTATACCTGGTTTTGTCCTCAACCACTCGCATCTGGTACTTCGGGGTTTTCAGGTCGCGCTTGATGGCGCTTTCCTGCGTGGGCTTTGCCCGTTTTTTGGCCATGGCAGTTGCGCCTCCTTTGGCGTTTTATTGGATTTAGTTGACCACTTTCAGTTTAACAGGTTCCGTCAATACTTCGGCGCGGGCGACATACGGAATATCACCCACGCCACCAGGGCATTTATACCTATTGCCCGAACCTGTGGCACCATCGATTCTTGTGCCGCCGAGACGGCGATTGACGATAAGGAGTTCTTGAAATGCTCATGGCCATTGGGGCAATTATTGCGGGTCTGGTTCTACTGGTGTGGAGTGCGGACAAGTTCGTGGAGGGCTCAGCCACCACGGCCAGCCATTTCGGGATGCCGCCGTTGCTGATCGGTATGGTTGTGGTGGGCTTCGGCACCTCCGCGCCGGAGATGGCGGTTTCAGCTCTGGCGGCTTCCCAGGGAAACTCCGGGCTGGCGCTGGGCAATGCCTACGGTTCAAACATCACCAACATTGCATTGATTCTCGGTATCACGGCGTTGCTGGCCCCGATTGCGGTGCATTCGCAAGTTATGCGAAAAGAGCTGCCCATTCTGATTCTGGTGACGGCCTTTGCCGGCTGGCAGCTGTGGGACGGCGAGCTCTCCCGAGTGGACGCCATTGGCCTGATCGTGGTGTTCGCGGCGCTGCTTGCCTGGAGTATCTACCAGGGCATCAAGCAGCCCGCAGATGCCATGGCCAATGATATGGCAGATGAGCTCAAGGCCCACGCCATGCCCCTGCGGAGAGCAATACTGTGGCTGGTTATCGGCCTGCTGCTTCTGATTGCCAGCTCCCGCATCCTGGTATGGGGAGCAGTGGATCTGGCGACCGCATTCGGAATCAGTGACCTGGTCATCGGGCTAACCATTGTTGCGGTTGGCACGTCCCTTCCGGAGCTGGCCTCATCCATTATCGCGGCCCGCAAGGGTGAGCATGACCTGGCCCTTGGCAATATCCTCGGTTCCAACCTGTTCAACACACTCGCGGTTGTGAGTATTGCCGGACTGATTGCGCCAATGCCGGTAGCGCCGGAAGTCCTTTCACGGGATTTCCCCATAATGGCAGCACTTACCCTGGTCCTGTTTGCCATGGGTTATGGTTTCCGTCGTCCAGGGCGGATTAACCGGTTGGAGGGTGCGGCTCTCCTGCTTGCCTTCGTGGGTTATACGGTGTATCTCTTAGGGTTTTCAGGAGCTTAAGTTATGCCACTTACTGCCTGGCTCACTTTCCTGGTTGCAGCCGTGCTGATCAGCGTTTCCCCGGGCGCCGGGGCCATCAATACCATGAGCAACGGCATGCGCTACGGTGTTCGCCGTTCACTGCCCGCCATCATGGGCCTGCAGTTGGGGTTCGGCATCCAGATTCTGTTGGTCGGTGCCGGGCTGGGCGCCATCATTGCCTCCTCGAACATCGCCCTGTCGGTGATCAAGTGGCTGGGTGTCGCCTACCTGATCTGGCTGGGAATTTCCAAATGGCGGGAGCCGGTGATGGAATCCATGGAAGATGACCGTCAGCCGGTGAGCGGACGCAAAAGGTTCTGGAACGCGACATTTGTAAACCTTACCAACCCCAAGGCAACGGTCTTTCTGGTTGCCCTGTTTCCCCAGTTCCTGGAGGCCAGCGCACCCCACGGCCCCCAACTGATCACCATGGGAACCACGCTGATACTGGTGGATTGCCTGGTGATGCTTGGCTATGCCCTGCTGGCCAGCCAGCTGTTCCGGTTTATGACCACGGCCCGGCGCCAACGGCAGATGAACCGGGTGTTCGGCGGCCTGTTCGTCACCGCCGCCGTGGCGCTGGCCAGCTTCAAGCGGGCCTAGCAGGCGAGCGCATTAGCGCAGAATGCATTCCCGGCTGAGTTTCTGACTTACGGTCCGGCGCTGACGCCTGAGGCTGTTACCCCTGTCGTTGCTGTAGCCGGCCCGTAACCTGGACTGAATCTGGTCCAGCTTGCGTCGATACTTTCCACAGGTTTTCGCCAGCTTGGCGTCGGCTCTTTCTTTGGCGCTGTTTCCGGATTTATCCGGGCGGCCGGAGGCAGACAAAAGGCCCGTCACATCCTCACGAATCCGGGAAACACGCTCTTCCTGCCTGAGATTTTCAGACATCGGCACGGTGGCAGGCGCCTGCACCTGAATCTGCTTGTGGGGAATCTCCCCGGGTGGGTAGTCAGAGAAGTGGGCCACGCCCCGGCTGTCTATCCAGGTGTAAACATCGGCCTGGACGCCAGTGGTGATTGCAAAAGAAACAACAAGACTCGCCAGTATCCTTGGCATGAGGATCCACTCCCTGTGGTTCGGTCATTTGGTGCGGCAGTATAACGAAAAGTTCGATGGTACCGGGGCCTGATGAACGGATCACCGGGCCCCGGTGTGACAGGCTTTACTGATCCAGAAGCTCAATCCAGTGCTGCACGGGCACCGTTGATTTGGTCTCCAGATGCATCTGGCACCCGATATTGGCGGTGACGATGCGGTCCGGACTATCAATGGTCAAAGCCTTGAGCTTATTGCCCAGCAGCTTCTGACTCATCTCCGGCTGGGTTACCGAGTAGGTTCCGGCAGAGCCACAGCACAGGTGTTTATCCTTTGTGGCGGCGAGGTTTACACCCGCCCGGGTCAGTACCTGTTCAACCACACCATTCTGTTTCATGGCGTGCTGCAGGGTGCAGGGGCAGTGGAACGCGACTTTGCCCGGGTTCTGGCGCACCTTGAGCTTGTCCAGGTCCTGTTTCAGCAGGAAGGCCCCAATATCTGTGCAAAGCTCGCTGACCTTCTGCGCCTTGGCCGCGTAGACCGGGTCATCTTTCAGCAGGTGGCCGTAATCCTGAACCATGGCACCGCAGCCGGAGGCGGTCATGATGATCGCTTCCGCACCGGCTTCGATGGCGGGCCACCAGGCATCAATGTTCTGGCGCATTCTTTCCAGGCCCTTCTCGTGCTCGGAAAGATGGTAGTTCACAGCACCACAACAGCCGGCTTCCGGAGCTTCTACCATGGTGATGCCCAGCCGGTCCAATACCCGAGCGGCAGACGCGTTGGTGTTGGGTGTGGCTGAAGGCTGCACACAGCCGGCCAGCGCCAGTACGATCCGGCTGTGGCTGGCCGCCGGCCAGGGACTCGCCTGCTTTCTGGGCGGTACCTTGGTGCGCAGTTTTTCAGGCAGTACCGGACGGAAGATCTGGCCGAGGCGCAGAAATATGCCGAACAACCGGCGGTTGGGAATGACCCGAGCCAGGGCCCAGCGCAGCCATTTGTCTTTCGGGTTCCGGGGCAGTTCCTTCTCCATCAGGCCACGGCTTATATCCACCAGGCGGCCATACTGCACGCCGGATGGACAAGTGGTCTCGCAGCTGCGACAGGTGAGGCAGCGGTCCAGGTGTTCACGGGTTTTTTCCGTAACTTCCGCACCTTCCAGGAACATTTTCATCAGATAGATGCGGCCACGGGGACCGTCACGTTCGTCGTTCAGCTCCTGGTAGGTGGGGCAGGTTGCGGTGCAGAAGCCACAGTGCACGCAGGCACGCAGAATCGACTCGGCTTCCTGGCCTTCCGCAGTATTGGCAAATTGTTGAACCAGATTAGTTTGCATAGTTACAACCAGCTATATAGACGTCCGGGATTGAAGATGTTGTCCGGATCAAACGCGTTCTTGATTCGGCGCTGAATACCCTTCAGGGCCTCCGGCTGGTGGTGCATCACCTCACCGGAGCGGTCGCCACCCCGAAACAGGCTTACCTGGCCGCCAGCAGAGCGCGCCATCGGCTCCAGCTCTTTCAGCTCACCGGCACCCCGGAACCAGCGTTGGGAACCGGCCCAGTCGATGAACCAGTTGCCGTCCAGTTTTGGCGTTGCGGCCGTTGAGCCAACCGAGAAACGCCATAAGGGCACATCGTTGCCGGCAAAAAAATCGTGCTGCATGTCCTGCACCTGCTGCCAGAACTCGTCACCCTGCTCCATTACGTCACCGGACCATTTCTCAGCGGTTGCTTCAACGGCGGATTTTGCACCAGCGAGTCGCAGGTATACCTTGCCGTCTACCCAGCAGGCGGCGGTAATGGGCTTGGGTTCAGCGGCGCGGCTGTTCATGTAATGAACCACCTCGTCCATACCCATTTCCTGGACCAGAGTAAGAGAAGCTGCAGGCTTGGGCATGACCTTCATGCTGATTTCGGTGATTAGCCCGAGCGTACCCAGGGCGCCGGCCTGCAGGCGAGACACATCATAGCCGGCCACGTTTTTCATGACCTGCCCCCCAAAGCGCAGATTTTCGCCCTTGCCGTTCAGCAAACGGATGCCCAGCACCTGGTCCCGAACTGATCCCGCCCACGGGCGACCCGGGCCGGAAAGGTTGCAGGCCAAGGTGCCGCCAATGGTCGAGGCGGCGCCAAATCTGGGCGGCTCAAAGTGCAGGCACTGTCCCTGTTCTGCCAGGGTCGCCTCGATTTCACTCAGGGGCGTGCCGGCACGAACCGTAAGTACCAGTTCCACCGGATGGTAATCCACGATGCCGGTGTGCTCGCCCACGTTGAGGGTTCCGGCATCAGGGTCGGCTTCCCGGCCCATGAAGGCCTTGGTTCCACCGCCGACAATATTGAGTTTGTGCCCGCTGTCCCGGGCCTGGAGCACCTGCTCCTTCAATTGTTGGGAAATATCAGCCATGGGCGGCTTCCGTAGGTTTGTGCGTGTGTTGTTTGTGCTCAAGGGAGCGGTATTCCTGGCAGAACTTCAGTGTCGGCACGCCTTTGCCCGGGTTGAGAATACCGGCGGGATCAAAAGCTGCTTTCACATCGTGGAACTGCTGCAGCTCCTCATCGTTGAACTGAACGGCCATCTGGCGGATCTTTTCCACGCCAACGCCATGTTCGCCGGTGATGCAGCCACCCACTTCGACACACATTTCCAGGATGCGTGAACCGAACGCCTCGGTGCGCTCGAACTCACCCGGAACGTTGGCATCAAACAGAATCAGCGGGTGCAGGTTACCGTCACCCGCATGGAAAACGTTGGCCACGCGCAGGCCAAACTCTTCGGACATCTTCTCCATTTCTGTCAGAACGTAGGCGATCTCACGGCGGGGAATGGTACCGTCCATGCAGTAGTAGTCCGGAGAGATCCGGCCGACCGCCGGAAAGGCAGACTTGCGGCCTTTCCACAACAGCGCTCGCTCTTCCTCGCTCTGGGAAGTACGCACCGACGTTGCCCCGAGCTTGCGGAACACTTCCTCAGCCTGGGCGATGTGCTCATGCACCTCTTCTTCGGTGCCGTCTACCTCACACAGCAGCAGGGCTTTGGCATCCCTTGGGTAGCCAGCCTGGGCAAAGTCGTCGGCCGCGACAATGGCGTGGCCATCCATCATTTCCAGGCCACCGGGAATGATCCCGTGGGAAATGATGCCACCCACGGCATCACCGCCCTTCTGCACGTCATCAAAACCGGCCATGACCACCTGGGCCACTTCCGGCTTGGGCAACAACTTAACCTTCACTTCCGTCACGACCCCGAGCAAACCTTCAGAGCCGGTCATCAGTGCCAGCAGATCCATGCCACAACTGTCCAGCCCGTCGCTGCCCACGGTGACCACGTCACCCTCAGCGGTGACCATTTCAACGCTGAGGATGTTGTGAACGGTCAGACCGTACTTGAGGCAATGCACACCGCCGGAATTCTCCGCCACGTTGCCGCCGATGGTGCAGGCGATCTGGGAGGATGGATCCGGGCCGTAATAGAGACCGTACTGCGCCGCTTCCTCACTGATCGCCAGGTTACGAACTCCGGGCTGAAGCCGTGCCGCTCGTGCCAGGGGATCAATCTCGATGATGCGATTGAACTTGGCCAGCGACAGCACCACGCCCTCCTTGTTGGGCATGGCGCCGGCACTGAGCCCGGTTCCGGCGCCACGGGCCACCACAGGCACCGCGTTCTCGTTGCAGATGCGCATCACCCGCTGCACCTGTTCCACCGTCTCTGGCAGCACCACCAGCAACGGCATCTCGCAGTACATGGACATGCCGTCGCATTCGTAGGGCTTCATGGTTTCGTCATCAGTGATGACATAGTCCGGGTCGATAAACGCCCGGAACTGTTCCGCCAGTTCGGCTTTGCTGACTTTCGGCTTGGTAGTCATAACGTTCTCTGGGTATGAATTACGTCAAGTTTGACAGTCATCAACCGCGTTTTGTTTCAAAGTGGTCAAGACCGGCCTGGGCACAATCCATGTCCTGCTGGGGGGTACCGGAACTGATACCGATACCACCCACCACTTCGCCGTCAACGATCACCGGCAAACCACCACCAACAGAGCTGATCCGGCCGCCCACTTCGGTATGAATACCGAAGGCCAGGCTACCGGGCACATTCACCTTGTTGTAGTCGTGGGTGGCTTTCTTGGCCGCCGCCGCTGTGAAGGCTTTGTCCTGGGCGATGGTCACACTGGTGATCTTGCCACCGTCCATGCGCTCGAATGCCACCAGATTGCCGGACTCATCCACGATGGCGATGCACATGGGCACACCGATTTCGCGGGCCTTGGTCGCAGCGCCTTCAATGAGAATTCGTGCTTCGGCCAGATCCAGCCGTTTGATTGTCAACATAACGCATTACTCCTTGAATTGATTAACCGTAAACCAGTCCTGGCAGCCAGGTCACGAGGCCGGGGATCAGGATACACATGAACAGACCGAGCGCCTGAATCGCCAGGAACACCAGGGACGACTTGAAAATCGTGGCCATGGATATTTCCGGCGGGCATACGCCGCGGAGGTAGAACAATGCGTAACCGAATGGCGGACTGAGGAACGACATCTGCATATTGACCAGATAGAGCACACCAAACCAGAGCACAACGTCATCCCCTGCCACCGGCGGGAAGCCCAGCAACCCCGGGAACTCCAGCGCTTTGACAATAGGAATGAAGATAGGAACTGCCAGCAGCAGAATACCCACCCAGTCGAGGAACATACCCAGCACCACCAGCAGGAACATCAGCAGGAACAGGATGCCGTAAGGCGACATGCCGGTACCCAGGATGGCATTCGTGACAAACTCCTGGCCACCCTGAAGGATGTAGAAGCCAACAAAGACCGAGGCACCGAACATGATCCACAGCACCATGGCGGATGCCTTGGTCGTGGTTACGGATGCTTCCCGCAGTCCGGCAATGGAGAACCTGCCGTGCATCATGGCCACCACGATGGCGCCAAAGGAGCCGATACCCGCCGCTTCCACGGGCGTTGCGATGCCACCGAACAGCAGACCCAGCACAAGAAACACCAGGATCAGTGGGGCAATCAGGTTTTTCGTTAGAAGGAGCTTTTCCTTCAGGGAAATCCGCTCTTCCACCGGTACGGGTGGCCCCAGCTTCGGATTAATCCAGCTGCGGATCAGCACATAGGCAATGTACATGGAAGACAGCATCAGGCCCGGTACCACGGAGCCGAGATACAACTCACCGACCGATTGCTGTGCAACAACCGCGTACAGAATGGCCAGGATTGAAGGGGGAATCAGTATGCCCAGAGTACCGCCAGCCATAATTGAGCCCAGCGCAATCTTCTGGTCGTAACCGCGTTTAAGCATCGCCGGCAGAGCGATGATGCCCATCGTGACAACCGCAGCACCGATTACACCCACCATGGCGGCAAGCAGAGTAGAGGCCAGAATGGTTGCTGTCGCCAGACCGCCGCTCAGGCCACCCATCCACTTGTAGACCACACTGAACATTTCCTCGATCAGGCCAGCGCGCTCGAGCATCGAAGCCATGAAGATAAACAGCGGTATCGCCGCCAGGTCAGAGTTGGTCATCATCGGGAAGATGCGTCCCGGCACGAGGTTCAGCATCAGTGAGTCACCCACCAGATAGATGAACATCACCCCTAAACCACCGGTCACGAAAGCCAGCGGCAGCCCCATCATCAGAGCCACGGCGAGGGAACCGAACATCAGATAGGTCAAAGGCCCGATCTTGACGTCAGAAAGGCTACCGGAGAGTTTGAACAGGAATTGCTCATCGCTCCACGGATCGTAGAAAAGAATGTTAATCATTTCGACACAGATGACAAACGCCAGTGCCACTGTGGCGATAATCATCAGCCAGGTACTCAGCTTCCCGACGAGGTTACTACCCGGCGCAGTTGTTGTATTCGTAGTCATGCGGTGCGCTCCCGGCCAAGACGGACAAACAGGACAATATCCTTGATCAGTTTGGATGTGCCTGCGAGTAAAAGAAGTATTGAACCCAGAACCATCATGCCTTTGGCCGGCCAGTGCTGGATGCCCCAGGTCTCAACCGTGGTTTCATTCATGGCGTAGGAATCCAGGAAGAAGGTCCAGGAGGTCACCAGCAGAATCAGGGCAAAAATGAAGAAGAACATGGAAGTGAAGATATCCAGGCCAATTCTTCCCCGCGGCGGCAGCAAGTTGTACATCACATCCACACGCACATGAGCACCATGAAGCATGGCAAATGCGCCGGCCAGCATGTACTGCATGCCCAGCAGCAGGAAGCTGGCTTCATGGACCCAGATGGTGGGCATGTTGAAGATGTAGCGCATAATCACGCCAAAGAAATAGAACACGACGGCATTGATTGTCCAAAAAGACACAAACAAACCGGATTTGTCGCACATCCAGTCCACTATCTTGGTAAACCAGTTCCCTTCGAACTGGAGATAGATCAGTGGATCGTCCTCTTCCGCCTGTAATTCCCCAGGTGTCAATTCCGGCTCGGCACTCTCTCCTCCGTGACCACTACTCCACTTGTCCCAGGCCATCATGATCAGCGGCATGACCGCAAGCCAGCCCCAGTAGAACCAGTGCGGCATTACGAATCCGAAACCTTCAAGATCAGACATGTTGTTACTTCCTCAGCCACAAAACGGGGAAGGCGGGACTCCTCGTACGGAGTCGTCCCTGACCTTCCCCCTGTTTCTTATTTATTAATGGAAGGTGTTACCGGCCCGGCACGCCTTCAAGATCAGACTCCGTGATATAGCCGACGGTATCGTTCATCATATACTCGACCTGCATGTCGAAGATCTCACGGGCACTCTCGTCTTTGTTAGCCCACTTGTACCAGATCGGGATGGCCTTACGGCGCCATTCATTCAGATCTTCCTGGCTCAAGCGAGTCACGGTGTCACCGGCATCCTTGAACTTCTTCATGGCCTCAACGTTGCGCTTCTGAATGGTCAGGTAGTGCTTCTGGGAATAGATGCGCACTTCATCCTCAACCAGTTGCTGGAGCTTCGGATCGAGAGCTTTCCAGGCACGCAGGTTAACGGTCAGATCCATCAGGTCCACCGGCTGGTAGATCGACATTACACCAGGAGGTCCGAACATGATGTAATCGGTCACCTGAGAAAAGCCCAGTTCCCAGTTCACCGCCGGGCCCACGTAATCCGCTGCGTCGATGGTGCCTTTTTCCAGAGCCGGGAAGATGTCAGAACCCGGCAGACTCACGGTAGCAGCACCGAACGCCTGAAACACCTCTGATACCATGCCTCCGGGAACCCGGAGCTTCAGGCCTTGAAGGTCGTCAAGACTGTTGATCGGCTTCTTGGAGTGAATGATATTTGCGTCATGCTGGATCGGACCCACGTAGAACAGGCCGAACTTCTCGTAGATTTCCCGGGTCTTTTCAAGCATTCCCAGTGAGTAGAACATGGTGTCCCACTGGTGAGGCTGATCGGGACCGCCTGGATAGGATGACAGGAAGACCGAAGCGGGAATCTTGCCGGACCAGTACAGCGTGAAAGGGTTCATGCCCTGAAGAACGCCACTGCGAACCGAGTCGAACAGTGAGTTGCTATCAGCGGCAACAGCCTTGGCAGGGAAACACTTGAAAATCAGCTCACCCCCGGACTTGTCCTCCATGCCATTACACCAGTCCTCAAACAGGTCATAACCGACCGTGCCCGCATCCCAGACCGACTGGATTTTCCAGGTTGTTGCCGCCTGAGCCTGGCCTGCGCCCATCAGCATCGCGCCGGCGAAGGCCGCTCCGACAGCAGCAGTTTTGAGGAAGCTTCTGCGAGGTGGAGTCTCGCCAGAGTCACATATTTTCCGGATGTTATTCTTCGAATTCATCGAAACGTCTCCGTTGGCTTTGTTGTTATGAGCGTCATAGCAACGCCGGCATAGACCGGCATTAAGAAGATATTCGTAGCCATTTCCCATTTAGTCCAGTTCCGTGACCACTGGTCAGACCAGTTTTTTAGGCATTATAAATGGACGAAATACTCTGAATCAGCCATATTTAACGGGCTCGGACGCGAATCCGTTGGCAGATTAACCAACAACAAATAGAACCATTCACTGGTCAGACCACAGCGCACAAACAGGCACCCAAATGGCAATCTCCCAGGAAATTTCTTACCGGCTGGAACGCCTTATCCTTGATGGCGGGCTCGCCCCTGAGCATAAAATACCCTCCGAGCGGCAACTGGCAGCGCGGCTGAGTGTTTCTCGCGCGGTCATTCGCGAAGCCCTGCACGAACTTCAGGGCCGTGGGGTTATTGAAACCCGGCACGGTAAAGGGTCGTTTGTTGCCAGCATGGTTCCCGGCGCCAACGATTTGGGCGAACAGAGCCCGCTGATGCACCTTTTCGAAGGCCATCCCCGAACGCTCTACGACTTGCTGGAAGTGCGGGAGCAACTTGAGGGTCAGGCAGCCTATCTGGCAGCACAGCGAGCCACCCGACTCGACCGGCACCGGATCGCCAAGTCGTTCCGGGCTCTTGAAGAGACCGATCCGCTCAGCAATGCCCGCGCTGACCACGGGTTTCACCTGGCCATTGTGGAGGCCTCTCACAACCCGATTCTGGTGCATGTGCTCAACAGCCTGAAAAAGATGATGCTCTTGACCGTTCAGGCATCGGTTGCCAACCTGAACCCGAGGGAGGAGATGCGGAAAAAAATTGTCCGCCAGCACCGGCAACTATACGAAGCGGTGATTTCCGGAAAAGCCGCCGCTGCCCAGAAAGCCGCCACGGCCCACGTGCGGTTCGTCAGCGAAGCCATGCGGGAGATGGAAAAGGAAGGCAGTCCGCTGATCCGCCTGCCCGTAGGCCAGGAGACCGGCGCACAGTACCCACAAGCCACCACTTGAGAATGGCAAAAAGCTTGCATTGATCACTCATTCGCCCACAATGATATGCACCGAACGGCGGTGAAAAGCGGTAAAACACCCTGCTTAAGGTATTGATTTCCGCATCCACAGTCCGTAAAACTTGCGCCTTTGAATTTCAGCTCCGGGAGTCACCCATGGCGGACCAAGCGCCTTTGATCTGCAGGGATATTCACAAGACCTTTGATCAGCTTGAAGTGCTCAAGGGCATTTCACTGGAGACCCGCAAAGGCGACGTAGTTTCCCTGATCGGCAGCTCTGGCTCCGGCAAGAGCACCTTCCTGCGTTGCATCAATCTGCTCGAAACACCCACATCCGGCGACATAATCGTGCACGGCGACCCAATACGGTTCACCACCAACCGGAAGGGCGAGCGCATCCCGGCAGATAACAAGCAGGTTGAACTGATTCGGGCAAAACTTTCCATGGTGTTTCAGAGCTTCAACCTTTGGTCTCACATGACCGTGCTCGAAAACATCATTGAGGCACCCATCCATGTGCTGAAGGTTCCCAAAAAAGAAGCCATTGAGCGCGCCGAGGCCTACCTGAATAAGGTAGGCATTTACGAACGCAAAGACTACTACCCGGCCCAGATGTCGGGCGGGCAGCAGCAGCGAGCCGCCATTGCCCGGGCCCTCGCCATGGAGCCGGAAGTAATGCTGTTTGACGAGCCCACCTCGGCCCTAGATCCGGAGCTGGTAGGTGAAGTGCTCAAGGTCATGCAAAGCCTGGCCGAGGAAGGCCGGACCATGATTGTGGTCACGCACGAGATGGCATTTGCAAGAGATGTATCTACTCAGGTCCTGTTCTTGCATCAGGGCGTGATTGAGGAGCAGGGCACGCCGGACAAGGTGTTTGACAACCCTGATTCGGAACGCATGAAGCACTTCCTGGCTCCCAACTTCTGACACTCGGTGCTATCTTGAACCGGTGCAGACAAGAAAATGTTGGATAAATCCATATCCACAAAAAATAAAGCCCACAAGGCAAACCACTGGAGAAGTGACACATGAAAAAACTGATTGTTGCAGCAAGCTGTGCCCTGGCCCTGATCGCCGGCGGTGCCAGCGCTCAGGAACGTAATCTGCGCATTGCCTTCGACGTACCCTACGAGCCATTCGAGTACAAGGACGAAAACGGCGAACTGACCGGCTTTGAAGTCGAGTTGGCCGAAGCCATGTGTGAAGAAATGAAGGCCAACTGCGAATTCGTAATCCAGGCGTGGGACGGAATGATTCCGGGCCTGCTGGCACGCAAGTTCGATTTGATCATGTCTTCCATGTCCATAACCGCAGAGCGTGCGGAACGGGTTCTGTTCTCCGAACCGTACTACAACACCCCGGGTGGCTGGTTTGCCCGTAACGATTTCAGCACCGACGTAACCGACATGGATGCCATGAAGGGCAAAACCGTGGGCGTTCAGCGCGGCACCACCATGGACACCTTCGTTACTGAGAACATGGGCGGCATCGTGACCATCAAGCGTTACACTACCGCTGATGACATGGTTCTGGACCTTGAAGGCGAGCGACTGGATGCGGTCTTTGTCGATTACCCGGTCGGCGAGCAGACCATCCTTTCCAAAGAAGGCTTCAAGGAAGTTGGCGAGCCCGTCAAGCTGGGTCAGGGCGTGGGCGTAGCCATGCGCCAGCGCGATGCGGATCTGGCTGAAGACGTCAACGCTGCCCTGTCGACGCTGAAGGAAGACGGTACCTACGACGAAATCATGAAGAAATACTTCAAGTACGACGTCAAGATGTAAAGACCTGCTCGGGGCGGTTCTTCGGAGCCGCCCCTGATCACCGGATTTTCGATTACCGGACATTCCCATGATTGATCTGAAAGGCTATGGACCGGAACTGCTGGACGGGGCGGTGGTTACCATCGAACTCGCATTTCTTTCCCTGGCCCTTGCGCTGACCCTCGGCCTTATAGGCGCGTCTGCCAAACTCTCCGGCAACCGCGTTGCCACCGCTATCGCGACCACATACACCACATTGATCCGGGGTGTCCCCGACCTTGTGATGATGATGCTGTTCTACTACGGCGGCCAGGTGGTGGTAAACATGCTCTCGGATTATATCTGGGACACTTACGAAATCGATTTTTTCTTCCAGTTCGATCCTTTCATCTCCGGCGTCATGACGATGGGACTGATTTTCGGGGCCTACATGACGGAAACCTTCCGGGGCGCCTTCCTCGCCGTGGAAGCCGGCCAGATTGAAGCCGCCCGGGCTTATGGCTTTACCCGCCTGCACACCTTCCGGCGCATCATGGTTCCTCAGATGATGCGCCATGCCCTGCCCGGTATCGGCAATAACTGGCAGGTATTGCTCAAAACCACCGCCCTGGTCTCGATTATCGGCTTGACCGACATGGTCCGGGTGGCCGAAGAGGCTGCCAAGGCCGAGCGCATGCCGTTTCACTTTTTTATTCCGGTGGCGTTCGTGTACCTGTCGCTGACCGCCATTTCCGAGCTGTTTATCAAATGGCTCGACAAGCGCGCCAACGTTGGCGTCATCCAGGGGGGATAAGAGATGCCTGAGTTTATCGCCCAATGGCTGAACCAGAACGAAATCTTCACCGCCATGACCATCATGGAATACTGGAACGGCCTGGTGAACACCGTGCAACTGGTGTTTCTGTCGCTGATAATTGGTCTGGTCTGTGCGGTGCCCCTGGCCATTCTGCGGACGGTAAGAAACCCGTTCGTCTCTGGCCCGGTGTGGCTGTACACCTATGTGTTCAGGGGCACGCCATTGCTGATTCAGCTTTACATCATCTATTACGGGCTTGCGCAGATTCCCGGCATTCAGGACACCTTCTGGTGGGAAATATTCCGGGAGCCCTTCTACCCGGCCCTGCTGGCTTTCGCCCTGAATACCGCAGCCTACACCACCGAAATTATCCGAGGCGCGATTGTCTCCACGCCCCACGGTGAGATTGAGGCGGCCAAGGCCTACGGTATGAACTGGATGATGCGTATGCGGCGCCTGGTGCTGCCGAGCGCTGCCC
This sequence comes from Marinobacter sp., assembly GCF_048269445.1. Classification (GTDB taxonomy): domain Bacteria; phylum Pseudomonadota; class Gammaproteobacteria; order Pseudomonadales; family Oleiphilaceae; genus Marinobacter. Next base: position 260,505 of record NZ_JBLXIQ010000006.1, read on the forward strand.
GACGGGCGGTTCAGGCCTACTCCAACGAAGTGATTTTCATGCTGCACTCCAGCGCGATTGCCAGTGTAGTCACCATAGTTGACCTCACCGGGGCGGCTCGGAATATCTACTCGCGGTTCTATGCCCCGTTTGACGCCTTCATCTTTGTGGCGCTGTGTTACATGGCTCTGACGTTTATCCTCGTGTTTGCTTTCCGCCAACTCGAAAACCACCTCCTCAGGCACCAGAGGCCAGTCACATCATGAGTCTTTTCGGATCTCACCCGGACTGGCTCACCCACACCCTCGCCAATGCCGGGGTGGCTCTTCCCGAAATCAAAACCCATCTCCCCGATGGCACCCGAATCAGCCGGAAGGCTGTGGGGGTGCTGGATATTGCGCCTCCAGCCAGCCGAGCCAATCCGAATTCCGAGGCAATCATTGTGTCGGCAGGAGTGCATGGCAATGAAACCGCACCGATTGAGGTGTTGAACGGACTGGTCAATGAGTTGCACGCCGGCGAGTGGAGACTGTCTTGCCCGTTGCTGCTAATTCTGGGCAATCCGCCGGCGATGGTGGCCGGGGAGCGGTTCATGGAAGTGAATCTGAACCGGCTGTTCAACGGGGCCCATGGGCGAGCCGAGTATTCGGGACTTGCAGAAGCACAGCGCGCGCAATTTCTGGAAGAGGCTTGCCGGCAGTTTGCCATGGCAAACCCGCAGGCGCTTTCCCATTACGATCTGCACACAGCGATCCGGCCTTCGCACCGGGAGCGGTTTGCGCTTTATCCGTTTGTCGAGGGGCGGAAGGTTCCGGTCAACGAGTGTGATTTCCTGCTGGAGGCGGAGGTGGAAACCCTGCTCTTGCAGCACAAAGCCGGCACCACGTTTTCGTCCTTTTCCGCATCGCTGCTGAATGCGGAGAGCTTTACGGTGGAACTGGGTAAGGTTCGGCCATTCGGCCAGAATGATCTGGGGCGTTTTTCTGGCATCCGGGACGCCTTGCGACGCAGGTTCCGGGGGCAACCCGCACCGTCACGCAAGCCGCCCTTTGACCACCTCACAGTGTTTGAGGTGGTGCATGAGATTCTCAATACCGGGAAGCATTTCCGGTTCCACATACCGGATGACGTCGCCAACTTTGCCGAATACCAACCCGGCACCGTGATCTGGGAAGACGACGAGACCAGCTACCGGGTCGGGCATTCGCCGGAGGCGATTGTGTTTCCCAACCCGGAGGTTCCTGTGGGCCACCGGGTGGGTTTGATGGTCAGGCCGGGGCGTTTTCAGGTTCCGGAACGCGGACCCTGATCAGTTGGGTGCACACCGCCGGTATCACCAGCAAAGTCAGCATCGTGGAAGCCAGCAAGCCTGAGATAATGGCCCAGGCCATGGGTGGCCACAGGGTGGAGCTGGAGAACGCCAGTGGCAGAAGGCCGGCCACGGTGGTTGCCGTCGTCAGCAGTATCGGGCGGGTGCGCTGCTCTACCGCAATACGTATGGCCTCCCGGATTTCCTTTCCTTTCTCAAGCTCCCTGTCCATCACATCCAGCAGTACGATGGCGTTGTTCACCACGATCCCCACCAGGGCAATCACACCCAGCAGGGACTGGAAGCCGAAGGGCGAGCCGGACAGTACCAGCCCCGGAAAGATACCGACGGTAGCCAGTGGCACCGTCAGCAGGATAATCCCAACCCGGCGGAACGAATTGAACTGCAGCAGCAGGAAAAACAGCAGTAGCAACATGCCAATGGGCGCGGCCGTCAGCAGGGCGCTGTTGGCCTCGCCGGAGCCTTCGGCATCGCCGCCCATCTCCATGCGAGTGCCCGGTGGCAAGGGAGTCGTTTCAAGCGCCGCGTAGAGCCCGCCGAGGGCCTGGCTGAAGCTGTAACCGGTTTCCAGGTTGGCCGTTACCGTATTCATTCGGACTCCATCCCTCAGGTAACGGACCGCCGGTTCCCAGGTGGTTTCAACGCTGGCAACTGCTGCCAGGGGCACGGCATCGCCACGGTCGTTGTAGATGTTGATGGAAAGCAGACGCGACAGGGAAAGCGAGGTGCCTTCGCGGGATCTGAGCACCAGAGGTATCGGATCGTCTTCCTGCCGGTACTGCTCGGCAACGATGCCGAAACTCTGGCCATACAAGCTGCGGGCTACGTCGGCCCGGGTCAGTCCGTAACGGGCCGCGGTGGCATCATCCACGTTGATCGCGATGCTCGGCACACCGATGTCGAGGTCATGCCGGACATCAACCGTACCTTCGACGCCCCGCAGAATGCTGAATACCTGTTCCACTGCCCGGATCCGGATGTCTTCGCTGGCATGATAGACGCGGACAACCACCGGCGCCGCCCGGGGTGGCCCCTGCCCGAGAATACCGACGGTTACATCCAGCTCGGGCATCTGTTCGTTCGCATGGGCACGGATCCAACGGATCATCTCCGTTGTGTCCTCCAGGGTGGGCGTGGTCACCACCAGCCGGGCCCGGTTGGGAGCCTGTGGTGCCCGTTGGAGGTTGTAATAGAAGGCGGGTCCGGTATACCCGACAAACCGATGCACTTCCAGGGCATCGGGCTGGGTGCGAATGGCCCTCTCAAGGCTCGCCGTTGCTTCGGCGGTGCGGGATTGATCAGTGCCCTCCGGCAAATACACTTCCACAATGACCCGGGGCCGATCAGCATTCGGAAAAAACTGCTGGGCCATAAACGGCGTCATGGCCAGGCTTACCCCCACCAGTATGGCGCCGGCAGCTATAAGACGGCCGGGATAACGGGATACCAGGCCACCCAGGAACCGGGCCAGGCCAATTAACCGGTCCTCTCCGGCATTACGTCGGGGCTTCAGGAACCTGGCCGCCAACAGGGGAACAGCGGAGATCGCCAACAGATAGCTGACCGAAAGGGTCAGCATGATCATCACCGGCACCCCCCGGGTAAAATCTGCGGCACCACCCTTGGACAGTAGCAAGGGCGCAAACGCTGCCAGCGTTGTCCCGGTGGAGGCCCCCAGAGGCCCGGCCAGTTCACTCACTGCCTTGCGCAGGGCATCAAGGCGGCGCATTCCGTCATCCAGATGACCCTGGATGTTTTCCACTATCACAATCGCGTTATCGATCAGGATGCCAAGGGAAATCACCATACCGATCACGGCAATCTGGTGCAGAACGCCGCCGCCCAGATCATAGAGCCCGACACTGATCAGCGCCACCATGGGCAGGATGGAGGCGACCAACAGGCCCATGCGCATACCCATGCCGGTGAACACCACTGCAACGATAATCAGAACCGACAGCACCAGGCTCCAGGCCAGGTCATCCAGCCGCTCTTGTACTTTGTCTGGCTGGAAGAACATTTCCCGGATGTCGTAGGGCTCGAAATCCCCGCGAATCTGCTCCATGCGTCCCCGTACCCGCTCACCGAACCGGATTGCATCGGTAGTGCCCTCTTCCATGATGATGGAAACCAGCACCACGCGCTCACCGTCATACCAGGTTTCCGGCTGCCGGGGTTCGGCCGGCCCTCGCCAGACCTGCGCTGCCGCTGCCAGCGGCACTTGGGAACCATCGGGCAACTCAATGGGCGTAGCACGGATGGCATCGATATCAGCGAATTCACTGTTGGGAAGCACCGACAGCCGGCGACCATTCACTACCACAAAGCCGCCGGGAATGGTCTGGTTTCGCATGGCCAGGGTATCCATCACCCGGGCCGGGGAAACCCCCAGCCGGAACAGGGCGGCATCATCCAGTGCCAGGGTTATCTGCTCATCGGCATCGCCCTCCAGCACAATTCGGGACACACCGGGAATATCGGACAGGTTCTGCTTCAGCCGTTCAGCGACGCCCGACAGTTCAGTGACCGAAGGCGAGCCACTCACGGCCAGGACAATAGCAGGAATATCAATCAGGCGATCATCGAGCACCATCCGGCCTACATCGTCCGGAAAGTCCTGCTTCGCCCTCTCCATGGCCTGGCGCACACGGTCCCAGGCGGGTTCCGTGTCGTAAATCGCGTCGTTCAATCGCAGCCGAACAATGGCGACACCAGTGCGAGCCGTTGCCTGGGAGAAATCCACTTCCTCCACCTGTCGGAGTTCATCCACCAGGGGCTGCAATACAAGCCGCTCCACGGCATCGGCACTGGCGCCCGGATAGTTAATGCTGATCAGCCCCGCCCGGTAGGGAAATGACGGGTCTTCCTGGCGTGGCATGGTGCTGTAGGCAGCGATGCCCAGAAGGCAGAGCATGGTGACGACCATTCCGAGAAGTCGCTGACAGTTCAGGAGCCGGCGAGTCATCAGCGCACCTCCACGGCATCACCGTCCGCCAGGCGGGTCATGCCGGCATACACCACCTGATCACCGGGAGCCAGGTCGCCGGATTTGACCACGACCCGTTCGCCCACCACACGAGCCACTTCGACCGGAACCCTGCGGGCAATTGTCTCACGGACCCGAAACACGCTTGTACCATCGCCATTCCGAATTACTGAGAGCAGGGGAACGCTGAGAGCCGATTCGCGTACCGGCGTAATACCCACCTCTACCGGCTCCCCCGGTTCGAGGGTATTGATCGGCAGACTGACCAGCACCGGGTGCAACTCACCGCGAATGGCGCCGGCCTGAGCAATCTCCACCACGGAACCGGTTTGCGGAGGCAGGCTGCGGTCCTGCACCGACCAGACCGGCAGGGTCTGCCCCAGTTGTACGTGGTCCAGCAGATAAGCCGGCATTCGCACTTCCACTTCCCGGCCCTCCGGCGAAGACAGGCGAATCACCGGCTGGCCTGACGCCACAAATTCGTCCTGTTCCACCAGCAGGGCTTCCACACGCCCGGAGAAGGGCGCCAGCAACGTACTTTCTTCCAACATTTGCGTGGCCTGGGCCAGGGAGGCCCGGGCGGTGGCGACACTGGCGCTCAGGGCATCGCGCCGGGCGGCAATCTGCTCCAGGGTCTGTTCGGAAACCACACCACGCTCGTGCAGCTGGCTGGAGCGGTCCCACTCACGCTTGGCCTGTTCGTACCCGGTAGTCAGCTCCTCCAGTCGGGCTCTGGCAGAATCCCGCGCCGGCTCCAGGCCAGGATTGTAAACCCGGGCCAGAACTTCACCAGCCTGCACCTTCTGGCCCAATTCCACCGCCCTCACCTTCAGGGTGCCGCTGACCTGAAAGGTCAGGGTTGCCCTCTGGGTGGCGCGGACAATGCCCGAAAACCGAAGCGGCATATCCCGGCTGTCGCCACCGGTAACCCCAGACACTCGTACGGACACGGCTCGCTGCTCAGGCTCCGATGACACCCCACTGGCTTTGCAGCCGGACAGGATCAGTATAAAAAGCGAGAGGGCTGCTATTGCAACGGGAATACGAAGTGGCGTCATGATTCATCCTTTCATCCATGCTCATGTTGTTGGCGGGGCCCGGTCCATGGGAGACCCGATGATTGTTTTAGACATAATGTCATTCTTTGACATTATGTCAATAATCGGGTTTGATCGAGATTCAGGTATCATGTGTTGGCTGTTGCCAACTAACCGGATGATTGCATGAGCGAACCGCTGAAAACCCGCCGGGAGCGGGAAAAACAGGCCCGTTACGACACCATCCTGGATGCCGCCGAACGGGTGTTTTCAGAAAAGGGCTACGACCGCACCTCCATGGATGACATTGCCCGCACAGCCAGTCTCAGCCGTGCGCTGCTGTATGTGTACTTCAAGGACAAGGCGGCAATACAGCGGGGCATCATGCTCAGGGCCGGCCACAGCCTGTTCCGGCGCTTTGAGGAGGCGCGGCTAACCGCAGACACCGGCCTCGCCCAGATCCGGGCGATGGGAGAATCCTACTACCGCTTCTATCTGGATGAGCCGGATTACTTCTCCGCGCTCACCAAGGCATCCACGGCCATGGCCGAGGCCGACGAAAACCAGGCCACGGAAATGCTGTGCTCCAAGTCGGATCTGATGGCGCTGATGGTGGGGGCGATTGAACAGGGGCTTCGGGACGGCACTATGAACCGGGAGCGGATTGCCGACCCGGTACAAACCGCTCTGTATCTTCGAGGCGCACTCCATGGGGTGATTCTGTTGTGCCAGTCAGAGATGGGCGAAGGCAACGCGGAGTTTCCGGCCGAGCAGCTGATCCGTCACACCATGGACATGCTGACTTCATCGATTTCAGCCTAGGGCTCCCGGCGGGACACCAGCACTAAAGCTGGAAATCGTAAATTGAGCCCAGCCCCAGAATACCGGTGAGTTCGTCCAGGGCTTTGCGGACTTCCTCCAGCAGCATGGGGTCTGCCAGATCATCCTGGCTCAGCTCATCCCGATAATGGGCTTCCACCCAAGTAGTCAGACGCTCGTAGAGTGCATCGGTGAGAATCACGCCGCGATGCATGGCCTTGAGCTCGTCATCATTAAGAACCACCCGCAACCTCAAACAGGCGGGCCCACCGCCGTTGCGCATGGACTGCTTGACGTCGAACACTTCCACCGACGTGATCGGCCCCCCGGATTTCATCAGGTCATCCAGATACCGGCTTACCGAAGCCACTTCCCGGCACTCACCGGGCACCGCGAGCAACATACCGTCTGGCGTGTTCAGTAACTGGCTGTTGAACAGGTAAGAGGCCACCGCATCTGCAACGGGTACCTCGGCACTACTGACCCGCACGGCCTCAAGCTCTGTGCTACTCAGACGCTCACGAATATCCGCCAGCACACGGTCTTCGTTCAGGAACGCCATTTCGTGATAGAACAAGGTGTTGCCGTTGCCCACCGCGATGACATCGTTATGGAACACGCCAGCATCGATCGCTTCCGGGTTTTGCTGGGCAAACACCACATGCTGATCCTTCAGGCCATGCAGTCGTGCAATCGCCTCCGAGGCCTCCAGGGTTTGTCGGGCGGGGTATTTCTTCGGGGCCGGCGCCTGCTCGTTAAAGGCAACCTGACCATAGACGAAGAGCTCCACCCCGGGGTCTCCATAACCAGCACATAGCCGGGTGTGATTGGCCGCGCCCTCGTCGCCAAAATGACTGACTGAGGGCAGTGCAGCATGATGGGAAAAATAGCTCTCATCGGCAAAGATCGCTTTCAGAGAACGCCCGGTGACCGTGTGCTCAATGGAGCGGTGAAACTTGGCACTCAGGTTCGCCGGGGTGAAATGTACCCGATGATCTGCGGTATCCGCACTCGGCGACACCGTGGCAGCATTAGCCGTCCACATGGACGAGGCTGAGGATACCGCCGCAAGAATCGACGGGCTGGCTTTCGCCACCTGCTCCAACACCCTGGCATCTCGGCCCTCGAAGCCCAGAGCCCGAAGTGTCGGAATGTGCGGTCGCTCATGAGGCGGCAGAATTCCCTGCACATAGCCCCTGTCCGCAAGCCGCTTCATCTTCGCCAGCCCCTGCAACGCCGCTTCTTTCGGGTTGGACGCCGAGCGCACGTTGGACTTGGACGCCACGTTACCCCAGGAAAGCCCGGCATAATTGTGGGTGGGGCCAACCAGGCCATCGAAGTTTGCTTCTACCGCGTGTTTAGCCATGGCAGTCGGTTCCGTTAATCGAAGTTCAGGCCGGGGGCTAGGGTATCTGGCAGCTCGCTCTTGCTGGCTTCCAGTGACGCCATGGGCCAGGCGCAGTAATCGGCAGCGTAATAAGCGCTGGGGCGATGGTTGCCGCTGGCACCAACACCACCGAAAGGCGCCGCACTACTGGCGCCCGTGAGCGGCCGGTTCCAGTTCACAATACCGGCCCGCACCTCTTCCGCCAGTCGGTCATAGAGCTTCCGGTCGTCAGTCAGAATACCGGCCGAGAGCCCGTACCGGGTATCGTTGGCCAGCTCCAGGGCATCATCAAAGCTCTTGTAGCGGTGGACCGTGAGCAGTGGCCCGAAAAATTCTTCATCGGTCAGTTCAAGCCCTGTTACATCAATAATACCTGGCGACAGCAGGCCGGTATCCGGTTTGAGGGATTTCATCTCCAGCAGCGATTCACCACCCTTCTCCACCATGCTGGCCTGAGCCGCCAGGAGTTTGTCCGCCGCTTCCGCCGAAATTACCGAGCCCATGAACGGCTGGGGATCAGCATCAAACTCACCCACCTTGATACGGGAGGCGACCTCCACCAGCCGATCCAGGAACGCATCCCCCTTTTTGCCCTTGGGAACCAGCAGCCGCCGGGAGCACGTGCAGCGCTGGCCCGCCGATAGAAACGCCGACTGCAAGGCATGATGAACAGCACCGTCCACGTCATGCACATCCTGGACAATCAGCGGATTGTTGCCGCCCATTTCCAGGGCCAGGATTTTCTCCGGCTGGCCGCCGAACTGCTTGTGCAGCAGGTGACCGACGGTTGAACTGCCGGTAAAGAACAGACCATCGACCATCGGATGGCTGGCCAGCGACTTCCCGGTAGCTGCGGCGCCCTGCACCAGGTTAATCACACCGTCTGGTATGCCTGCCTTCTCCCAGAGCTTCACGACCAATTCCGCGACCCCGGGGGTCAGCTCACTGGGCTTGAACACCACGGTATTACCCGCCAGCACTGCCGGCACAATATGCCCGTTGGGCAAATGCCCCGGGAAATTGTAGGGGCCGAATACCGCCACTACACCATGGGGACGGTGCCGCAGCACCGCGTGGCCGCCGGCAACGTCCGATTCGGAGTGGCCAGTGCGGTCGTTATAGGCTTTCACCGAAATACCGATCTTGCCAACCATGGCGGCCACTTCCGTGCGGGATTCCCAAAGGGGCTTGCCAGTTTCCAGGCCGATCTGGTGGGCCAGGTCCTCCTTGTGAGCCTCGAGCAATTCGCCGAACGCTTCGACAACAGCCTGGCGCTCCGCAAAACTTTTCCGCTGCCACTTCACGAAGGCATTGCGTGCCTCACGAACCGCCGCATCGACGTCTTCCAGGTTTGCGCTCTCACCATCCCAGACCGTCTCGCCGGTAACCGGCTGGACAGATTCGAAGGGACCACCGTGACCCTGGATCCATAGCCCGTCAATAAACAATTCGCCTGTCAGCTTTGCCATTTCGATGCACCTCCAGATACTGAACTTCTGAACATATGTTTGGTCTGCACGCCCGAATCTTTCAAGGGGGCGAGACGAACCGGATCACCGGACTCGACCTGCAGGGCGTCAGCAACTTCCGGTGGCAAACTGACCGTATCCGGTCCTATACAATCCATAGGCAAGGTCGTCACCCGAAAATCCCAGAAGGACCGATTCGACACCATGACACGCTCATCGGTCGGAACGTCCAGATTTACTGGCCTACGGACAACCATGGCATGCCGGTTGATACTTTCTCTGATGGTGCGGATATTATTGACAAAGGCTTCGACCACCGGACCGCCATCAAAGATATCCACCAGGCCGTTGAAATTGAACCCCTCCGCCTGAAGCATCCTGAGTGCGGGTGCCGTGTTGCCATGCACTCGACTGATCACCGCCCGGGCCGAATCCGGCAGCATGGGCAGATAGATCGGGTATTTGGGCATCAGCTCGGCGATAAACGACTTGTTGCCAAGCCCCGAAAGCATGTCCGCCTCACTGAATTCCATGTCGAAAAACTTGGCACCAAGGGCATCCCATAACGGGCTGCGCCCCTGGGCATCGGAAACCCCGCGCATTTCCGCAAAGACCTTTTCCGAAAAGTGCTTGTGAAAGTCGTCCAGATACATGAACCGGCAACGGGACAGAAGCAGACCATTACCCCCACCCTTGTACTCGTCAGAAAGCAGCAGCGAGCAGATTTCGCTGGTATCGGTCATGTCGTTAGACAGATGCAGCGTCGGGGTGCGCACGTGCACTCCGAGCTCCTTCGAGGCGTTTACTGCAACACTCAGCCGGTAGTTGTAGAACACCTCATCCAGACCAACACGAGCCTGGATACCACTGATTCCGACGGTCTTCTTGCGTTGAGTATCCTCCAGGGCAAAAAGATAAAGGCCGGCCTCCGGAGCACAGCGCTGATTGAAGGTTTCCCGGGCGTGGCTGATCTTTTTCTCCAGAAGCTCACGGTCCGCTGGCAGTGTGGTAAGGCCCTTACCGGCGTTTTGAGCCATGGTGTAAAGATCGTCCAGATCGTTTTCCTGCAGTGGGCGAATTACCAGCATGGTGTCGCCTCTCTGTTTCCCCAATATAATTGAAGAGTTATCCAAATCACTGTCATAACGGCGCAATCCTTACCCGGTCACCCGCGGTCTTGTTCAGCACCTTCCAGGTAGTTACCGGCACCTTGAGCTTGTCTTCCAGAGTTTCCGAAACCGGTGCCAGGGTACAGCGGAACTGGTCCCGCTCCCCGGCCGCAATCAGGCAGGTTTCGCCAAAGTCATGGTTGGCAGCATGCAGGGATTTCGGGGCACTGGTCACCAGCGTTCTCAGACTGTCGGTGCGCGCCTCCAGTACCGGCCCCGCATCAAAAATATCGAGGTAGCAGCCTGGCTGGAACCCCTCACGTTGGAGCAATTCGAAATTGGCCACTGTCATGGGGTGCGGCTGCCCCAGCGCTTTCTGGGCAGCCTCGCTCAGCAGGGTGACGTAGATCGGATTGGGCGGCATCAGCTCTGCAATGAAGGTTTTACTCAGCTGGCCGGAATACTGATCCGCCGTTTCAAAATCCATATCAAAGAAATGCCGGCCCAGGCTATCCCAGAACGGTACGCTGCCGCTGTCCAGTTGAACACCCTGGATTTCTACCGTCACACGCTGGGTAAACCATTCCCGGTGATCGGCAATGAATAGAATCCGTGCCCTCGACAGCAGCTCGAACGCATCGCTGCCCCGGAGTTCTGGCCGGATCGAGAACGAACACAGCAAAGTGTTATCTGTGAGTGAATGAGAGGGGTACAAAACCTCTACCCGCCTTGATACGCCCAGCTCATGGGACGCGTGGATCAGGGCATCGCGCCGATAACTATAGAAAGGCTGACCATTGCCGGCACGGGCATCGATACCGGCGGTGCCGACAATCTCTCCCGTTTCGGTGTTTTCCAGCACAAACAGGAACCTCGGTGGGTCATCCTCTGTGCTGATTTTGCCGGCGAAGGACGCCAGTGACTGCTCAATTTTGTAAGCTAGAGCATCGCCTTGTTTGGGCAGGGTGGAGGAAAGGCGGGCACCCTGGGTACCCGCGATGGCAAGAATCTGGTCCAGATCATCCGGCTGAGCCGGACGTACCAGCCACATAGGAACTCCTTAGGCCGTCAGTTTTTTAACCGCCGCTTCAAAACGTTCGAGGGCTTCGTCGATATCCGGCTCGGGAATGATCAGGGACGGCGCCAGGCGAATCACGTTAGCGCCGGCGATCAGAACCATCACGCCCTCATCAAGGCCGGCATTGAGGAAATCCTTGGCCTTGCCCTGCCACTGCTCGGTGAGCACACAGCCGAGCAACAAGCCAGCCCCACGAACCTCACTGAACACGCCATAGCGCTCACCAATGTCCATCATGCCCTTGCGGAGCTTTTCGGAGCGCGATTTCACCCCCTTGAGAATCTCCGGCTGGCTGACGGTGTCCACCACCTTTTGGCCAACGGCACAAGCCAAAGCATTACCACCATAGGTGCTGCCGTGGGTTCCGACGCCGAGGCTGGAGGCCACCTTTGCGGTTGTCAGCATGGCCGCTATCGGGAAACCACCGCCCAGGCCCTTGGCACTGGAGAGAATATCCGGCACCACGTTGTACATCTGGTAGGCGTACAGGTGGCCGGTTCTTCCAACACCGGACTGCACCTCGTCGAACACCAGCAGGGCGTCGTTGTCGTCACACAGCTGGCGCAACCCCTCGAGGAAGGCCTGATCGCCCGGCATAACACCGCCTTCACCCTGAATGGGCTCTACCACCACGGCGCAGGTCTTTGCTTTGGAAATCAGCTTTTTTACCGACTCCAGATTATTGAATTCGGCGTGGTGAATACCACCTGGAGCCGGCTCAAAACCTTCCAGATATTTGGGCTGGCCACCGACACTGACGGTGAACAGAGTGCGCCCGTGGAAGGAATTCCTGAACGAGATTATTTCGTTTTTTTCCGGGCCGAAGTGCTCCCAGGCGTAACGGCGGGCCAGTTTGAAGGCGGCCTCGTTCGCCTCGCCGCCGGAGTTGGCAAAGAACACCCGCTCGGCAAAGGTAAGATCACACAGGGTTTTCGCCAAACGCAAAGCCGGCTCATTGGTCATCACGTTGGACAGATGCCAGATTTTCCCTGCCTGATCCTGCAACGCCCCGATCAGTCCAGGATGAGAGTGCCCAAGGCAGGTCACCGCAATGCCACCCTGGAGATCGATAAACTCGCGGCCTTCCTGATCCCAGATCCGAGAGCCCTCACCTCGCACCGGGATGATGGAACCGGGGGCGTAGTTAGGCACCATGACTTGATCGAACAGTTCGCGGCTGACGGGTTCTTTATTCATAGTTCTCTCTCGGGAAAGCGGCTAAACGTTTAAAAATAGTAGAGTTACCGAACCAGGCAAGTACGTAGGTATGCGGACTCTTTCTTCATAATACGCCACTCAGGGCATAAGAACATCCGGTTCCCCGATTGGCGGCAGTTCGATGACCCTCGGTTGTTTCTCTCTAACATTTCCAGTATCGCTACCCCTATCCATCAGCGCACGGATCAGCAATTTGTAGGAATCCAGGTCAAAGGTGACCGCCTGCCCCTGCAGAGAGAGATCATGCAATTCTTCCTCTTCGTGAAGGGTGGCCACATGCATCCAATTGTACACCACCAGAATGTCTGCCCGCCCCGACCGGACATCTTCCTCGACAATGCCCACGGGCCCCTTCCAGGGCCAGGTTTTCAGGCGCAGGCCATGGAACGCAATCTGCACCCGCAGGTTGTACCGTTCCACATGCTCCAGCCCTTCACAGGCACCCTTGCAGCGCCCCAGTGCCCGCTGAAAACACGCGCCCTCATGATCCGGCTCAAGACCCAGCAACTTATTACACAATTCGTTCTTCGCCATAATTCCACTCAGCGCCCTTTGCGCATCCCGCTTGCTCCGGAACAGACCGAAATAATCGCCCAGCCGATGGGGCTCGATTTCACGGACCAGCCGAGCCTGCAAATAGCCGGCATCGTTTTCTGACAACCCGATGCTGACCAGGTTCTTGGCGGCCCGGGAGCGCCGGTTGAACATCGGCTTCAGGGTTTTGATCTGCTGGAGCTCCAGCAGCAGCGCCCCCAGCTCACCGGCAGTCTCTGTCCATTCGACACGCCGAAGGCTCTCGGAAATTCGCACGCCACGGGCGGAGTTGTGATCGCCGGAAAAATGCGAGGCCACTCGCTGGGCGATGTTGGTGCTTTTGCCCACGTACAGAAGCACATCCTTCTCGCCGTAAAACCGGTACACACCCGGTCCCCGGGGCAGATCCTGCAACGTATCCGGTGGTAGATGGGACGGAATGCTCGGGCACTGCAGCAGTTCGCGTATAGCATTCTCGAACCGCTCATCCCCTTTCTCACCCCGAGCATGCTCAAAAAACGCCAGCATGGCGGAGACATCCCCCATGGCCCGGTGCCGCTGAACCTGGGCCAGGCCGTGCCGGGCAATCAGCGCATCCATGTTGTGCCGACGAAACTCCGGGTACAGACGCCGGGAAAGCTTGACCGTACACAGCACCTTCGCCGAGAAAAGCCGACCCAGACGGCGGTACTCCGCCTTGATAAAGCCGTAATCGAAACGGGCGTTGTGGGCGACGAACACCGTGCCCTTGAGCTGCGTTTCCAGATCATCGGCAATCTCCTCAAACAGCGGCGCCTCAGCGACCATGTCATTGGATATACCCGTCAACTGCTCGATAAACGGCGAAATCCGGGTTTCCGGGTTAAGTAACGTCTGCCACTCGCCCACAATCTCACCCGCCCGCCAAAACCGGATACCAATCTCGGTAATCCGGTCCCAGGATGAATTGCCGCCAGTGGTTTCAATATCAAGAAGCGCGAAGGTGGCAGTGTCGAGAATTGTACTTTTGGAGGTCATGGAACAAGTTTACGCCTTATTGGCAACTGCAGATGTCTGACTATGAACGAAAACCCGCCATAGACATTCGTCTAACTTATGCACGAAATTATTTGAATTGTCACAGATTCGTAACTACCTTGTCCTTGGGTCCAACAACAAAAATGTGTGGAGACAACAACGATGCAAAGCAACAAACTGAGATTGGCAATTCGTGCGACGGCAGCTGCGGCAGTATTTGGCGTAGCCGGACAGGCCGGCGCAGTTAGCTTTACTGCTGGCGACTATGACATGGCCGTTTACGGTTATGCACGGTTCAACGCCAGTTACGATATTGATGAGAACGTATCAACTTCTACCCGTTCGTTTGACTACAGCGCAATCAACGTTGGCGCAGCGGAAGACAACGAGGCGACCGGCTACTTTGGCGCGGACGCCGTACAGAGCCGTATCGGTGTGAAGGCAACCTCCCCAGAAGGCGTAATGGTTAATGTGGAAGGCGATTTCCGTGGAGGCACCCTTCGTCTGCGCCATGCTTACGGTTCTTACAACGGTGTTCTGGCCGGTCAGACCTGGTCAAACTTCACCAGCTTCGTAGGTAATACCTCGACTCTCGACTTCGACTCCCTGCCAGGTGCAGCCGGCTACCAGAGCCGTACTCCGCAGATTCGCTATACCACAGGCCCTCTGTCTATTTCGGCAGAAGATCCAAAGAATTCAATTACCAACGATGGCGGCGCTGCCAAAAATGGCATGCCAGCATTCACCGCTCGCCTGGAAGATTCTGCCGGCGGCCTGTCCTACTCTGCCGCCGTGCTTGCACAGCAAGTTGGCTATGACACTGGAACCGCCGATGACAGCTCCTTTGGTTTTGCTACCTTCGTAGCTGCCCAAATGGCTCTGACAGACATGGTTACGCTTCAGGGTTCTTTGAGCTACACCGACGGCGCGAACAGCTACCTGTATCGCTCTGGCGCTGACAGCGCCTACATTGCACCTAACGGTGACGTCGAGACGATCTCTGGTTATGGCGGCACAGTTGGTACCGGCATCAACCTCGGTGGTGGTCGTAGCATCAACGTAGGCTACGGCATGACTCAGGTGGATCTTGATGATGGCGTTAACGATGGTGTAATCGCAGCAACCACTACTGAAACTGTTTCAGCCGTGATGGCGAACTATCAGTGGACTCCTGTTAAAAACGTCATGATGGGTGTTGAATACAAGTACGGTATGCGTGAAACCCAGAACGGTGATGACGGCGATGCCAGCAGCGTGGCATTTGCAGCACAGTACAACTTCTAACCCTTCCTATTAGAAGTTAACTCGGAAAGGCCCCAGCAATTGCTGGGGCTTTTTCGTTTCTGGGAGAGAGCCAGGTTTCGTTGCTTTGCTCTGCCTTGCATGGACCCGAAATCCTTAGGCTACCTCTGGAATTTGACGCAGCTCAGGGGTCTGATGAAAACCTCCATCTGACGCCATTTTCGAGGTCAGCGCCAAAGCTTTGGGGATCAGTCCCGGAATGGGGTCAGAAGAAGGCTTTCTTCTGACCCCGGACCCGACCACATTTGACCTTTCGAGCATTGCATGGATATCTGAGGCGCCAGAACGACAAAGGCGGGCATACCTTTTCAGAACTGTTGAGGGCCAGGGACGGCCCGAAACAAGCCCACATGGATGTGCTTGTAGCGTGTTCTGAAAAGGTATGCCCGCCTTTGTTGCCCCCCTCAGCTCGAAGGCTGGGAGGGCACATAGCACAGGGCTAAACGGTTACAGCAGTAGGGTACGAATATCCCCAAGAAGCTGACTGAGCACCGTGGTAAATCGGGCTGCATCGGCCCCGTTCACCGCCCGGTGGTCGTAAGACAGCGACAACGGCAACATCAACCGGGGCTGGAAGGCCTTGCCATCCCAAACCGGCTTCATGGCCGCCTTGGAAACCCCCAGAATTGCTACCTCCGGCGTATTCACAATCGGCGTAAATGCCGTGCCGCCAATACCACCCAGACTGGTGATGGTAAAACAGGCACCCTGCATCTCTGCCGGCTTCAGCTGCTTGTCCCGGGCCTTCTGGGCCAGCTCGGCGCTCTCGGCAGCGAGCTCCCACAGGCCCTTCTGGTCCACATCCCGGATCACCGGCACCATCAGTCCGTTGGGCGTATCCACCGCAATCCCGATGTGGATGTAATTCTTGCGAACCACCTCCTTGCGCTCCATATCCAGCGACACATTGAACTGGGGCAGCTCCGCCAGCGCCGTAGCACAGGCCTTTAACAGGAACGGCAGTGGCGTCATCTTCACGCCCTTCTTCTCGCCGGCTGCCTTCTGGGCCTTGCGGAAATCCTCCATATCGGTGATGTCCGCATCTTCGAACTGGGTCACGTGAGGCACGTTCAGCCAGCTGCGCTGCATGTTATTCGCGGTTGCGAACATCATGCGCGACATAGCCTCGCGCTTGACCTCACCAAACTGGCTGAAGTCCGGCAGCTTGACGCCAGGGATACCAGAGCCGGTAGCAACACCACCGCCCTGCTGGGCCTGCTTCAGCTGGCTCTTCACGTAAGCCTGGACGTCGTCTTTGATAATCCGGCTCTTCGGACCAGAGCCCTTGATCCGGGCCAGATCCGCGCCCAGCTCGCGGGCCAGTTTACGCACGGCAGGACCAGCATGAACCTTGGCACCCGGTGTGGGCGGCTCATAGGTTGCACCCTGTGGTTCGGGCGCTGGCTCCGCCGGCTTTGGCTTATCTTCGGATTTCGGCTCAGCCTTCTCTTTCTCTTCCTTACCGGAATCCTCAGAGGCCTCTTCCTCCTCGCCACCGTCTTCCTGAACGGTCATTTCCAGCAATTCACTGCCTTCCGAAAGCTTATCGCCTTCGGATACCAGGATCTTGCCCACCTTGCCTGCATAGGGCGAGGGAATCTCCATGGTAGCCTTGTCGGATTCCACCGTTACCAGCGGATCGTCGACCTCAATGGTGTCGCCCTCGGAGACATTGATCTCGATGATCGGAACATTGTCAAAGCCGTCCAGCGCAGGAACCGAGACGGTTTCCTTGCGGGAGCCACCGGAAGCCTTCTTTGGGGCCGGTTTGCTTTCTTCTGGCTTTTCTTCCTTTTTGCCTTCGTCCTTTTGTTCGGGTTTCTCGTCAGGGGCTTTTTCAGAAGCTTCACTGCCGGAATCATCAGCGCCACCGGATTCACCGCTGGGCTCCATCATCCCGACCACATCGCCTTCCTTCACCTTGTCACCCACCTTCACGGTGATCTTGGTGATCTTGCCGGCACCGGGTGCCGGCAGCTCAACAGAGGCTTTGTCTGACTCAACGGTCAGAATCGGATCTTCTTCTTCAACGGTATCCCCTGCGCTGACGGTGATTTCGATAACCTCGACCTCATCCGCACCGCCGAGATCCGGAACCTTGATTTCCTGTTCACTCATGGCGGTCTCCTTAGCTCAGCACCGGGTTCGTTTTGTTGCGATCGATTCCGTATTTGCGCATGGCTTCGAGAACCACATCGTTCTTCACCTCACCGTCCTGGGCCAGGGCAGACAGCGCGCTTACCGTCACATAGTAACGATCCACTTCAAAGAAGCTGCGCAGCTTTTCCCGGGTATCACTGCGGCCGAAACCATCAGTACCGAGAGTCAGGTAGGTTTTGGGAATGAACGCCCGGAGCTGCTCGGAGTGCAGCTTGATGTAATCGGTAGACGACACTACCGGCCCTGCATGCTTTTCCAGGCACTGGGTAACATAGGCCTTCTTGGGTTTGTCATCCGGGTGCAGACGATTCCAGCGCTCCACGTGCTGGCCTTCACGGGCCAGCTCATTGAAGCTGGTCACGCTCCACACATCAGAGGCCACGCCCCAGTCGTCTTTCAGCATCTGGGCTGCCGCACGCACCTCATTCAGGATGGCACCAGCACCAAGCAACTGGACCCGGGACGTTTTCTTGTTGCCCTTGGTCTCAACCGACTCGTAGAGATACATGCCCTTGATGATCCCGTCTTCACAACCCTTGGGCATCGCTGGCTGCTCGTAGTTTTCATTCTCTATTGTCAGGTAGTAGAAGACATTCTGGTTGTCCTCGAACATCTCTTTCATACCATGACGAAGCACCACGGCCATTTCATAGCCGTAGGCCGGATCATAGGCCTTGCAGTTTGGAATGGTGTTGGCCAGAACATGGCTGTGCCCGTCCTGGTGCTGCAGGCCTTCACCGTTGAGGGTGGTTCGCCCGGCAGTACCACCAATCAGGAAACCACGAGCCTGAATGTCACCGGATGCCCACGCCAGATCGCCCACCCGCTGGAAGCCGAACATGGAATAGAAGATATAGAACGGAATCAGCGGGAAGTTGTTGGTGCTGTACGAAGTGGCAGCCGCCATCCAGGCCGCCATGGAGCCAGCTTCGTTGATACCTTCCTCAAGAATCTGGCCCTTTTTGTCTTCCCGGTAGTACATGATCTGATCACGGTCTTCCGGAACGTACTTCTGACCCTCAGCCGTATAAATACCCAGCTGACGGAACATACCCTCCATACCGAAGGTGCGGGCTTCGTCCGGCACGATCGGAACTACCCGCTTGCCAATACGCTTATCTTTGGTCAGGGCCGTCAGTATGCGGACAAAGGCCATGGTGGTGGAGATTTTCCGCTCACCGGAACCGTCCAGCACCGCCTTGAAGATATCCAGCTCGGGAACCTTCAGAGGCTGACAGTCTTTGCGCCGTTTTGGATAGAAACCACCCAGCTCCTGACGGCGTTTTTTCATGTAGACAATTTCCGGACTATCCGGCGCTGGCCGGTAATAGGGAACGTCCTTGAGCTCCTCGTCCTTCAGCGGCACCGCGAACCGGTCCCGGAACGACTTCAGCTGCTCGATGTCCAGCTTCTTCAGGGAGTGCGCTGTGTTCTGCGCCTCACCGGCCTCGCCGAACCCATAGCCCTTGATGGTATGAGCCAGGATAACGGTCGGGCGCCCGCCGTTGTTGTGGATGGCGTGGTGGTAGGCCGCGTAAATCTTGTAGGGGTCGTGGCCACCGCGGTTAAGCTTGTTGATCTCCTCATCAGACAGACTTTCAACCAGCTTCGCTGTTTCGGGGTATTTGCCGAAGAAGTGCTTGCGGGTATAGGCAGGGCCGTTGCTCTTGTAGTTCTGCAACTCGCCATCGCAGACCTCGTCCATGACCCGCTGCATTTTGCCGTCCTTGTCGTTCTCGAACAGGGGATCCCAGTGACGCCCCCAAACCACCTTCAGCACGTTCCAGCCGGCTCCCCGGAACACGCCCTCAAGCTCCTGAATGATTTTGCCGTTGCCACGCACAGGCCCGTCCAGGCGCTGAAGGTTGCAGTTCACCACGAAAATGAGGTTGCTGAGGTTTTCCCGACCAGCCATGGAAATGGAACCCAGGGTTTCCGGCTCGTCCGTTTCACCATCACCGACAAAGCACCAGACCTTCCGATCGCCCATTTCTATGAGCTCCCGGCTGTCCAGGTACTTCATGACGTGAGCCTGATAGATGGCCTGAATGGGACCAAGCCCCATCGACACCGTCGGGAACTGCCAGTAATCCGGCATCAACCAGGGGTGCGGGTAAGAGGACAGGCCAGTGCCGTCTACTTCTTCCCGGTATTTGTCGAGATCCTTTTCCTCGAAACGGCCTTCAAGGAAGGAGCGGGCATAGATGCCCGGCGAGGAGTGACCCTGGAAATAGACCAGATCGGATTCGCGCTTTTCATCGCCACCATGGAAATAATAGTTGAAGCCCACATCGTAAAGTGTGGCGGCGGAGGAGAACGACGACACGTGTCCACCCAGATCTCCGGGCCGTTGGTTGGCACGCATGACCATGGCCATGGCGTTCCAGCGGATCAACGAACGGATTCGGCGCTCCATAAACAGATCACCAGGCATGGGCGCCTGCTGGGCAACAGGAATGCTGTTCCGGAATGGCGTGGTAATGGAGTAAGGCAGCTGGGTGCCATCGCGACTGGCTCGCTCGGAGAGCCTTTCAAGTATGTACTTGGCCCGGTCTACGCCTTCGTTCTCAATCAGAGATTCCAGCGCGTCCAGCCATTCACTGGTTTCAATGGGATCATCGTCCTGGTACATCAAACCCTCCCCTTGGCATCAAAAAGTGCAGCGCGGCCACGATCAGCAGCCTGGCGCGTTGCGGTGTCGGTAAGCTGCGATGAAATGCAGTATGTTGTTATGGGTATTGTCAGCCTGACAGGTGTACCGGCTTGCAGTACACAGAACCTGTATAAAGCATAGAACAGCTTTCACACTTTTCCTGCCTGATCGCCCGCGAATCACGGGCTTTTGGCCCCTGGTTGACCGGCATTCTGGTGAAGTGCATGGGCCTGCCCACCTGATTGTGTAGTATTTTTACTACATTTTTGCCGTTAAATTCAATTCAAGCCGCATTTAAATCCTCTCCGGACTGCATCATTACGGTTACTTACGGAAGAATGACGGTTTTCGGGCCATCAGACAACCAGACTGCGACCAATGTCGTAGCATTCTTATCAAGGCTCAATTTCATTACCACGCTAAACGATCACCTTCCTGCTTTTAATAGCTATTTCGCGGCTCTTAACGCTATTTTCTGCATTTTCAAAGAGATCCAGCCCGGCAAGAGCCTGAGTTTCTGACACTTTTTTGTTAGACCTGAAAATGAATTTCGATTTATGTATACTTGCGTGCCCGTTTTTTAACCACCGAAAAAGTGGTCAGACCACTTTTTCAGACATTAACACTGACAGAGGGCGATCTATGAACTCCATCGTCACCTTTCCTAACCGGATTCCCACCGCGGAATTCGAGGAACGGCGTTTCAAGGTCTACACAGACCGCCAGCTTGACAAGATCGAAGTCATCCAGAATCTCCCTGAAGAGACCCTGTTTGAAATGAAAGTGGTCGCCAGTGTGCTGCCGTTCCGGGTAAACGAATACGTGATCAACGAACTGATCAACTGGGACAAGGTGCCGAACGACCCGATCTATCAACTTGTCTTCCCTCAAAAAGGCATGTTGAAGGACGAGCATTACGAGCGCATGGCAACAATGCATCGGGACGGTGGCGACAAGAAAGAGATCCAGGCCGTTGCCAAGGAAATTCGGGATGAACTGAACCCGCATCCGGCCGGCCAGATGGAAATGAACATGCCGGAGCTGGACGGCGAGGTACTGGACGGCGTTCAGCACAAATACCGGGAAACGGTTCTGTTCTTTCCTGCCCAGGGTCAGACCTGTCACTCCTACTGTACCTTCTGTTTCCGCTGGGCGCAGTTTGTCGGTGACAAGGACCTGAAGATGTCCAGCACCGAAGCGGAAAAACTGCACGGTTATCTGGCCGAGCACACCGAGGTAACCGACTTGCTGGTGACCGGCGGCGACCCCATGGTGATGAAAACCAAGAACCTGGTGCAGTATCTGGAACCGCTGCTGCAGCCGGAGTTTGATCATATCCAGACCATCCGCATCGGCACCAAGGCCCTCACCTTCTGGCCGTATCGTTTTGTGACCGACAAGGATGCGGATGAACTGATCGACCTGTTCGCCCGCCTGGTGGATGCCGGCAAGCACGTGGCCATCATGGCCCACTACAACCATTGGCAGGAAATTACGACCGGGATTGCCGAGGAGGCGATTCGCCGGATTCGTGCCACCGGCGCCGAGATCCGCGCCCAGGGCCCGCTGATCAAGCATGTAAACGACGACGCCGATGCTTGGGCCAAACTGTGGAAGAAGGAAGTGCAGCTGGGCATTATCCCCTACTACATGTTCGTAGAACGGGACACCGGCGCCAAGAACTACTTTGAAGTGCCGCTTGCCGAGGCCTTCCAGATTTACCGGGAGGCCATGAAGAAGGTCAGCGGTCTGGCGCGCACAGCCCGAGGCCCCTCCATGAGCGCCGGTCCGGGTAAGGTGGAAATCCAGGGTATTACCGAAATCCACGGCGAAAAGGCCTTCGTCCTGCGCTTCCTGCAGGGCCGCAACCCGGACTGGGTTCAGCGCCCGTTCTTTGCCAAGTACAGCGAAACCGCGACCTGGCTGCACGAACTGGAGCCGGCTTTCGGTGAAGAGAAATTCTTTTTCGAGGATGAATTCGAGGAAATGAAGAAGGGCAACGGCTGAAACCTGATTGCTCGCCCTCACACGTCGACGGGGGTCAGATGAAAACATTCATCTGACCCCGAGTTCACGCGACCACGGAATTCACACTCAGTGCATGAGGGTATAGAGCTTGCGCCGATAAGTCCGCACATCCGGGTTGTTATTGCCCAGCTTGTCGAACAGCTCAACCAGTGTGGTCTTGGCAACTTCGTCCTTGTACTTGCTGTCCACCCTCATCAGGCGAATCAGCAGGTCCATGGCTTCGGCGTTGTTTTCCTGTAATACGTGGTGAAGCGCCAACTGGTGCAGTGCGTTCGGGTCTTTCGGGTCCTGCTCCAGCGCCATTTCCAGGTCCTTGACCGGTGGCAGCTCCGCTGACTGCTTCAGGAACTTCACCCGGGCCGCCAGCTGCTTGGCCTGGTGCTGCATTTTCTCTTCCGGTGGCAGGCTCTCGAGTACCTGCTCGGCAGTCTCGATATCGCCCATTTCCGCCTTCAGCTGAGCCAGATCGATCAGCACTTTCAGGTTTTCGGGGTCTTTCTGGTTCATTTCCGAGAGGATGGCCAGGGCACCTTCCACATCCCCCTCTTCCCAGATCCGGTGGGCTTTGTCGTAAGGGTCTTCCTTCGGAGCCTCAACGTGCTTGTCCAGGACCTTGCGGATCTCGCTCTCCGGCAGGGCGCCGTTAAAACCATCCACGGCCTGGCCATCCTTCACCAGTATTATCGTTGGCAAGCTGCGCACACCCAGACTAGAGGTAAGCTGCTCCTGCTCATCGGCGTTGACCTTGGCCAGCATGAAGCCACCTTCGTAATCATTGGCCAGTTTCTCGAGCACAGGCGTCAATTGCTTGCAGGGAGCACACCACTCGGCCCAGACATCCACCAGGACGGGCGTGGTGGCTGAGGCTTCCATGACTTTCTGCTGAAAGTTTTCCATGGTGGCTTCAAAGATGTAGGGGGAATTGCTCATGCAGGGCACCTGAAAAAGTCGAAAAGTCGAATGAATCGTTAGGAACTGTCAGAGGACTTGGGGCCGGATGCCGGAAAATCAACTGCAACTCGGGAAAAGCCAACTCCTTGAAATTACCGTATCTGCCGTTACATAGGCTATTAAGCAGCGCTTCGGGGAATGGCTTTGATTACGCACCCGGGCGACCCCCAACCTTTCCGGATGGATACTTCACGGCATGAACGATGACGCGCACAAAGACTCACTCGAGGAATTCGAAGAGGACGTGACTGAATACATCGGCAAGGACGAACACAGCAAAAGCCTTGCCCTGCCCCAGCAAATGATGCCCCGGCGAATGTATGTGCTACCGGTGTCAAATCGCCCCTTCTTTCCGGCACAGGTACAGCCTGTGGTGGTGAACCAGAACCCCTGGCAGGAAACCCTTAAACGGGTCGGTGAGACCGACCACAAGGTACTGGGCATCTGTTTTGTAGCGGAGCAGGATGGGGAAGACGGCATACCCGCCAGTGAACAGCTGGAAACCACGGGCTGCGCCGTTCGCGTTCATCATGCCCAGAACGAAAGCGGCAAGGTCCAGTTCATTGCCCAGGGCCTGCAGCGGTTCCGAATTGTTCAATGGTTACGCCGCAAGCCGCCATACCTGGTGGAGGTGGAGTACCCCGCCGAGCCGAAAGAAGAGGCCGATGAACTCAAGGCTTACACCCTGGCCATCATCAGTTCGATCAAGGAACTGTTGCGCACCAACCCACTGTATGGCGAGGAGGTGAAGCAGTACCTGTCCCGTTTCGGGCCGGAGGACAGCTCGCCACTGGCCGATTTCGGTGCCTCCATGACCAGCGCACCAGGCCGCGAACTGCAGGATGTGCTCAACACCGTTCCCCTGCTGCGGCGCATGGAGAAAGTCCTGCTGCTGATGCGTAAGGAGCAGGAAGTGGCCCGCCTGCAGTCGGAAATCAGCGAAGAGGTCAACGCCAAGGTGCAGAAGCACCAGCGGGAATTCTTCCTGAAAGAGCAGTTGAAGGTTATCCAGCGCGAGCTGGGCATGGCCAAGGACGACAAGACCGCAGATGTGGAGCGGTTCGAGGAACGGATGGCCGAACTGAATCCGCCAGCGGCCGTTCGCGAGCGCTTCAACGATGAAGTCCAGAAACTGCAGGTGCTGGAACAGGGCTCGCCGGAATACGGTGTTACTCGCAATTATCTCGATTGGCTGACCCAGGTGCCCTGGGGCGTTCATTCCGAGGATCATTTCGACCTGACCGAAGCACGTCGGATTCTGGACCGGGATCACGATGGCCTGGACGACGTGAAAGACCGCATTGTCGAGTTTCTGGCCGAGGGCACCTTCAAGGGCGAAGTCAGTGGCTCCATCCTGCTTCTGGTGGGCCCGCCCGGGGTTGGCAAGACCTCCATCGGCCATTCCGTTGCAGACGCTCTCGGGCGGAAGTTTTACCGCTTCAGCGTCGGCGGCATGCGTGATGAGGCCGAGATCAAGGGCCATCGCCGCACCTACATCGGCGCCATGCCCGGCAAGTTCGTCCAGGCGCTGAAGGATTCGAAAGTGGCAAATCCGGTGATCATGCTCGACGAAATCGACAAGATCGGTGCCTCCTACCATGGCGACCCGGCCTCGGCACTGCTGGAAACCCTGGATCCGGAACAGAACCGCGAGTTTCTCGACCACTACCTGGATGTCCGCATGGACCTGTCCAAGGTGCTCTTCATCTGCACCGCCAATCAGCTGGACACCATCCCTCGGCCCTTGCTGGACCGTATGGATGTGATTCGCCTGTCCGGTTACATCGGTGAAGAAAAACTGGCCATCGCCAAGCATCACTTGTTGCCAAGATTGCTCAAGCGGGCCGGTCTACTAAAAAAGCAGTTCAATATCACCGACGCCGCCATCAAGCAGGTGATTGAAGGTTATGCCCGTGAAGCTGGTGTGCGAAATCTCGAAAAGCTGCTGCACAAGATTCTGCGCAAAGGCATTGTGAAATTGCTGGAAAACCCGGAGCGGCCGGTGAAGGTGGGGGTCTCCGACCTGCAATCCTATCTCGGCCAGCCTTCGTTCCGGAAGGAGAGATCCCTCAAGGGCACCGGCGTTGTCACCGGCCTGGCCTGGACCGCCATGGGCGGCGCCACCCTGAGCATTGAAGCGTCGCGCATCCACAGCACCCAACGCGGCTTCAAACTGACCGGCCAGCTCGGGGATGTGATGAAGGAGTCCGCCGAAATCGCCTACAGCTACGTATCCTCAAACCTCAAACGCTTCCGGGGCGACCCCACCTTTTTCGACAAATCCTTCGTGCACCTGCACGTGCCAGAAGGTGCAACGCCAAAGGATGGCCCCAGCGCTGGCGTCACCATGGCCACTGCGCTACTGTCCATCGCCCGCAAAGAGGCCCCGCAGCAGAATCTTGCCATGACCGGAGAGCTGACGCTGACCGGCCAGGTGCTGCCAGTGGGCGGTATCCGCGAGAAAGTGATTGCCGCGCGCCGGCAAAAAATCAACAACCTGATTCTGCCCGAGGCAAACCGCGGCGATTACGAGGAGCTACCGGAGTATCTGAAAGAGGGCCTGACAGTGAATTTTGCCCGGCACTACAGCGATGTATTTCAGGTCTGCTTCGGCAACAAACCCCGCAGAGGATCCAGCGTCCATTGAAATAACTGGTCTAACCAGTGAGCAATGACATTGACGCGTTCTGGGCCGTTGTCTTTACTCGACTTGAGTTTGATCAAAAAGTAAACGACCGGTAGCCCCAAGGCTACCGGCATACTACTGGCTGATAACAAGGATGGTAAAACAATGAAAAAGAAAGCCTCAATTGTCTGCGTGGCCGCAAGCCTCGCCATGGTTCCTTATGCCCATAGCCAATCCGACGACACCCTGAAAAAGCTGGGCAGTTTCCAGACCACGGGAAAGGCTGAGTTCACCGTCATTGACCAGAACAGTGACAGCGCTGATGCCATCCGGAAAACGCTGGAAAAAATCCAGCTTCCCAATGGCTTTGAAATCAGCCTGTATGCCTTGGTACCGGATGCCCGCCACATGGCAGTAGGCCCCCAGGGTGTGGTCACCTTTGTCGGCACTCGGAAAACAGAAGTCTGGGCGGTCACTGACCGCGACAAGGACCGGGTGGCCGATGAGGTCAAGAACTTCGCGCCTTCCCTGGCCAAGGCCGTGCCCAATGGTCCCTGCTTCTCGCCAGACGGCGTGCTCTACATTGCCGAACAGAACCGGGTGCTGGCTTACCCCGCCGCCGAGTTCTTCTATGAAGGCGGCGATGTGGTCGCGTCCGAAGTCATCCCCCAGGGCGAGCTGATTCCCGAGGAGTTTGTAAGCTATAACCACACCGCGCGGGTTTGCGATATCGGGCCAGACAATAAGCTCTACATCTCGCTGGGCCAACCTTACAACGTGCCACCCCGGGAATACCTGGACACATTCAGCGAATGGGGTATCGGCGGCATTATCCGGGTAAACCAGGACGGCACCGAGCGTGAGGTTTATACCCGCGGTATCCGCAACTCTGTCGGCCAGGATTTTAACCCCACCACTGGAGACCTCTGGTTCACCGACAATCAGGTGGATGGCATGGGCGATGACATTCCCCCCGGTGAAATCAACCGGCAAACTGCCATGGGCCAGAATTTCGGGTTCCCGTGGTATGGCGGGGGTGACGTCCGAACCAATGAATACAAGGGAGAAGAGGTTCCGGTCGACGTGGTCTTCCCGGTTTCCGAAACCGTGGCCCACGCTGCAGATCTGGGCATGGCTTTCTATACCGGCAAGATGTTCCCGAAAAAATACCAGGGCGGGATCTTCTCCGCTCAGCACGGGTCCTGGAACCGGACCACGCCTATCGGTGCACGGGTGATGTTCACGCCGGTGGATGCGGAAGGCAACATTGCCGGGGAAACCATGCCCTTCGCGGAAGGCTGGCTGGATGAAAATGGCGAGTATCTGGGGCGCCCGGTGGATGTGGCCCAGCTGAAAGATGGCTCACTGCTGGTCTCTGACGATCTGGCCGGTGCCGTCTATCGGATCGCCTACACCGGTTCCGGCTCCTGAGCCTGAACGCACATCCCTTTCAGGGCCGGGGAGTCATCCTTCCCCGGCTAACCGGAGAGCCTGCATGTTGAAAATGAGCAACCCTGTGTTGTCCGCTGTGATACTCGCAACCTCTATCCTGACCCTTTCTTCCACCGCCTTTGCCGCAGACCCCGCCGAGGGTCGGAAACTGGCCTCCCAGTGCAAGGTCTGTCACGGCCTGGACGGAATCGCCAAAATCCCCATCGCGCCCAACCTTGCCGGCGAGAGCCAGATTTACATCCAGAATCAGTTGAAAGCCTTTCGCAGTGGCAAACGCGAACATGAGATGATGTCAGTGGTGGCCAAGAACCTGACCGATCAGCAAATAGCAGACCTGGCGGCCTGGTACCAATCCATTGAGATCACCGCCAAAATGCCCGAATAACGATTGGCGTCGGATGCCATCGCTCAGGACGTGGCATCGGCTTTCCAGCCATCGTCCTTCAGAACAGACCCGACGGTCAGCACCGGCGATGCATCAATATCGTCGGCATCCATCATATTGGCCACCCGCTGGAGTGAGGCCAGAATCATGGTCTGCTCCCACTCAGCCAGGCTCTGGAATTTCTGGATAAAATCCTCCTGCAGCGGATTCGGTGCCCGGGCAAGGAGCTCGGCGCCTTCGTCCGTCAGATGGGCATGCACCTTGCGTTTGTCCTGGGTGCTGCGCACCCGATAGACCAGCTTGCGATGCTCCAGGCGATCCAGAATCGTTGTCACCGTCGCCTGGCTGAGGCTCACCTTTTCGGCAATGGTTCCGATGGTGACTTCCCCGAGGGCCCGAATCGTTCTCATGATCAACAGCTGCGGGCCGGTAAGCCCTGCGTGCTTGCTGAGACGTTTGGAATGAAGATCCGTTGCCCGGATCACACGCCTCAGTGCCACCAGTACATCTTCATAGCTGCTCACAACCTTACTCCGAGTCGGGACTGACAATTTGCTTATACCACTAACTATTAGAGGTCTTTGCACAGGTAAATGCAAGTCAGGGAGATTCCCGGCATTTTTTCCGCCAGCCACTATGCTAAGGTCACGAACTTGTTCCATTTCCGACAGAGCGACGGACTGAGCCCGATGATCAAGTATTTGCTGCCCCTCCTCTTCATGATGGCATTTGCCGGCACCGCCTATGGCCAGGATAGCCTCGGCCCGGAAGAAGAACTTACCTCCGAAGACCTCAGGGAGAGCATCAAAACCTTGGAAAAGCCCATGTACACGCCGTTCGTGGAGCTATACCTGCTGGAGGAAAGCAAAGCCCTGCGCAAGGAGATGATGAACACCCGCGCGGAACTGATCGAAAAGGTGGTAGACAAGGAACTGTCCGTTGCGGACAAGACCATGTCTTACGCGACCGACACCGTGACTTACTTCTTCTATCTGATCGCTGGTGCGACTTCGATTCTGGTGGTTATCGGGTGGAACTCGATCCGGGACATGCGCAACCAGCTCACCACGCTGGCGGAAAAAAGGGTGAACGAACTGGTGGTCGAGTATGAGAACCGCCTGGAATTTATCGAGGACCAGCTTCGGCAGAAATCCGACATCATCCAGCAGAACCAGGCGGAGATTGAGCGCACCAATGAAGTGCACTCGCTGTGGCTGAAAGCCAGCCAGGAAACCTCACAACAAAACAAGATTTCCGCCTACGACACCATTTTGGATCTTCGCCCGGACGACGTGGAAGCCCTCAGCTATAAAGCCGACGCCGTTCTGGAAATGCAGGAACCGCTGTGGGCCATCAGCCTTTGCCAGAGGGCCCTGAAACTTGCACCAGATAATGGCCATGCGCACTATCAGCTGGCATGCGCCTATGCTGAGATCGGGCGCTGGGAGGACGCTGTCAGCACCCTGCAAAAAGCGATTGATATTTCCGAGGCATACCGGGACGATGCCTCCGTGGACGTCAGTTTCCAACAGTTGCGCGACCACGAAAGCTTCCGCACACTGGTATACCCGGATCAGGACGACGGCACGGATGCTTGACAACCAGCGATGTGTAGTGTTTGTTTAACTCGCTGAGAACACAAGAATAACCCTGAACAAAACAGGACAGACTCAATGAGAACTTCAGTAAAGAAACTCGTAACCGCTGTAAGCACTTCCGTAGCTCTTATGGGCGCCGGCCACGCCGCCGCTGAAATTCAGATCGGTATCGCCGGTCCCATGACCGGCCCCGTCGCCCAATACGGTGACATGCAGTTTTCCGGTGCCCGCATGGCTATTGAACAGATCAATGCCAATGGCGGCGTGATGGGAGAGGAACTGGTCGCCGTTGAATACGACGACGTCTGCGACCCCAAGCAAGCCGTCAGCGTGGCCAACAGCCTGGTCAATGATGGCGTTCGCTTTGTCGTCGGCCACCTGTGCTCCAGCTCCACCCAGCCCGCCTCGGACATTTACGAGGATGAAGGCATCCTGATGGTCACACCGGCCTCCACGAGCCCGGAAATTACCGAGCGCGGTTATGAGCTGGTGTTCCGCACCATCGGTCTGGACAGTATGCAGGGCCCTGTCGCCGGCAACTACCTTGCCAGCCTGAATCCCGAGCGCGTCGCAATCATTCACGACAAACAGCAGTATGGTGAAGGCATTGCCACCGCTGTACGTGACACCCTTAAGGACAAAGGCGTGGAAATCGCCATGTTTGAAGGTATCACTGCTGGCAGCAAAGACTTCTCTTCGCTGGTGACCAAACTGAAGCAGGCAAATGTCGATTACGTTTACTACGGTGGCTACCATCCTGAGTTGGGCTTGATCCTGCGTCAGGCTCGCCAGGCTGATCTGGACACCACCTTCATGGGCCCGGAAGGCGTGGGCAACAAGGACATCAACACTATTGCCGGCGAAGCTGCCGAAGGCCTGCTGGTAACCCTGCCACCGGCGTTTGACAAAAAAGCTGCGAACCAGGAACTGGTCAAGGCCTTCGAAGCCAAGGGTGAGGACCCCTCCGGTCCGTTTGTGCTCACCTCCTACACCGCCGTTCAACTCATAGCGGATGGCATTGAGCAAGCGGAATCCACCGATCCATTCGAAGTAGCAGAAGCTCTGCGCAGCGGCTCTTTCGAAACACCAATCGGTAAGGTTGAGTACGATAAGGCCGGTGACATGAAGTCATTCGAGTTCGTTGTTTACGAATGGCATTTAGATGGCAGTAAAACTCCGGTAAACTAAGCCAAATCGTTAAAAAACGGTAATACTGAGAGCACCTTCTCACCGAGATCCGGGAGGAGGTGTTTTTCTAGGCTCCTGTTGAACCTCCCCCACCTGCGGTTCGGAAATCCCGCACCCGTGGTGTGGTAGCGGAGGGAGCAGGCTTTCGGAGTTCCAAAACAATGCAAGACCTCCTGTATTTTTCCCAGCAGCTCATCAACGGGCTGACGATCGGGAGCGCCTACGCCCTGATCGCCATCGGCTACACGATGGTTTACGGCATCATCGGCATGATCAACTTCGCCCATGGTGAAATTTATATGATCGGTGCCTATACGGCCCTGATTGCCATCACCGGCCTTGCCACCCTTGGCATCGGCTGGCTTCCGGTAATCCTGATCGTTGCACTGGTTTGCGCCATGATCGTCTCCAGCGCGATGGGCTGGGCGGTGGAGCGGGTTGCTTACCGGCCGGTCCGCGGACGTCACCGCCTGATTCCGCTCATTTCCGCCATTGGCATGTCAATCTTCCTTCAGAACTATGTCCACCTCGCCCAAGGCTCCCGTAACATCGGATTTCCCGCCCTGATTGACGGTGGCTTCAAGTTCGGCTCGGAGGGTGCGTTTGCGATGTCACTCTCCTACATGCAAATCACCATTTTCATCACCACTCTGATCTGTATGACCGCACTGTCCCTGTTTATCTCGCGATCTCGTACCGGTCGCGCATGCCGGGCAGTTTCCCAGGATCTGGGCATGGCCAACTTGCTTGGCATCGACACCAACCGAATCATCTCGGCGACCTTCGTGATCGGTGCAGCCCTGGCTGCAGTCGCGGGCCTTCTCCTGGGCATGTACTACGGTTCCATTGATCCGCTGTTCGGATTTATCGCTGGGCTCAAGGCGTTCACCGCCGCTGTCCTTGGCGGTATCGGCAGCATTCCCGGTGCCATGCTGGGTGGGCTTATCCTGGGCGTTTCCGAAAGCATGACCTCCGGCTACCTCAGCGGTGAATACAAGGATGTGGTCTCTTTTGGCCTGCTAATCCTCATTCTGCTGTTCAAACCCACCGGCCTGCTTGGCAAACCGGAGGTTGAGAAGATCTGATGGCTGCTCAAAATCTGAAACATGCGCTTTTCTGCGCCGTTATCACCCTGATTATTTCGTACCCTATTCTTGGCTTTAACCTGGAAGCAGAGGGTATCAATGTCATCCTTAACGGGGCCGAGACCTCCACCATCGTGACGGTTTTCCTGGCTGCAGTGGTCGTTTTCCTGTTCCAGCTGTTTCGTGAAAGCATCATGGCGACGCTGAAAAGCATTCCAAAGCCGCTGCCACAGACCGAAAAAGAGCCGATGGCTGAAAACAAGCGGGCACGCATTGAATCCTGGGTACTTACCGGCATTGTTGTTTTAGCCCTGTTCTGGCCCTTCTTTGTATCCCGCGGCTCTGTGGATCTGGCCACTCTGGTGCTCATCTACATCATGCTGGCTCTTGGCCTGAACGTGGTGGTTGGCCTGGCTGGCCTGCTGGACCTCGGCTACGTGGCATTTTATGCCGTAGGCGCCTATACCTTTGCTCTGCTTTCCGAGTATTTCGGTATTTCCTTCTGGATGGCACTGCCCCTCGGGGCGCTTCTCGCGGCGCTGTTCGGGCTGGTACTGGGTTTCCCGGTATTGCGACTCCGAGGGGATTATCTGGCTATCGTCACGCTCGGTTTCGGCGAGATTATCCGCATTCTGCTCAACAACTGGACCAGCCTGACTGGGGGCCCCAACGGTATCGGCGGCATTCCGGAACCGACACTCTTCGGCATGGAGTTCGGCCGGCGCGTCAAGGAAGAGGGCAATACCTCTTTCCATGAGACTTTCGGAATCGCCTACAGTGGTGAAGACAAGGTTATCTTCCTGTACCTGATTTCGCTGGTACTGGCCGTATTCACTGCGCTGGTGATTCGACGTTTCATGCGAATGCCGGTGGGCCGTGCCTGGGAAGCGCTGCGGGAGGATGAAATCGCGGCCCGGTCCCTTGGCCTCAATCGCACTGCAGTCAAGCTGACCGCGTTTACCATTGGCGCCTTCTTTGCCGGCTTTGCCGGTACTGTGTTTGCGTCCAAACAGGGTTTTATCAGCCCGGAATCGTTCGTCTTCCTGGAATCGGCCATCATCCTGGCAATTGTTGTACTCGGGGGCATGGGCTCCCAGCTCGGTGTGATTCTGGCGGCAATTGCCGTCACCATCCTGCCGGAGCTGGCCCGTGAATTTTCCGAATACCGCATGCTGATCTTCGGTGCCGCCATGGTGCTGATGATGGTCTGGCGCCCGCAGGGCCTCATGCCCATGCGCCGCATCCACATTGAACTGAAAAAGCAGGAGTGACGGACGATGCTTGAAGTACAGAATCTGTCCATGCGCTTTGGCGGCCTGCTGGCGGTAGACCAGGTCTCTCTGGACGTTCGGGAACACGAAATCGTGTCCATCATCGGCCCTAACGGCGCCGGCAAAACCACCGTATTCAACTGTATGAGCGGCTTCTACAAACCCACCGGCGGGAAAATCCTGTTCGAGGGGCAGGAAGTCCAGGGCAAACCGGACCACAAGATCTCCCGCCTGGGGATGGTAAGAACCTTCCAGCATGTCAGGTTGTTCAACCAGATGACCGTGGTGGAAAACCTCCTGGTTGCCCAGCACCGACACCTGAATACGAACCTGATTGCTGGCTTGATGAAAACCCCGAATTACCGGGATCGGGAACAGAAGTCACTGGACCGTGCCGCCTATTGGCTCGACCGCGTCGGCCTGATGGACCTGGCCAACCGGGAAGCAGGCAACCTGGCCTATGGCCAGCAGCGCCGGCTGGAAATCGCCCGATGCATGGTGACCGAACCCAAGCTGTTGATGCTCGATGAGCCAGCCGCAGGCCTCAACCCGGCGGAAACCAAGGAACTCAATCAGCTGATCGTCAGCCTGAAAGAGGACTACAACGTTTCCGTAGTGCTGATTGAGCACGACATGAGCCTGGTTATGGATATTTCCGACCGCATCAATGTGATCAACCAGGGCAGGCCCCTGGCCTGTGGTACGCCGGACGAAATCCGCCAGAACGACGACGTGATCAAAGCCTATCTGGGCGAGGCCTGAGGGAAAACCATGCTAGTACTAGAAGATGTCCATACCCACTACGGCAAAATCGAGGCACTGCACGGGGTTTCTGTCGAGGTCAAAAAAGGGGAGATTGTTTCTCTCATCGGCGCCAACGGTGCGGGCAAGACAACGCTACTGATGACTGTCTGCGGCCACCCCCAAGCCAGCTCGGGACGGGTTATCCTGAACGATCGGGATATCACTCGCGAGCCAACGGCGCAGATCATGCGCTCCGGCATTGCCATTGTCCCCGAGGGCCGGCGAGTCTTCTCGGGCCTGACTGTCGAGGAAAACCTCCATATGGGGGGGTTTTTCAACACCAAGGCCGAGATCCGCAAGAGCCAGGACCATGTCTACGAGCTCTTCCCCCGCCTCAAGGAACGTGAACACCAGCGCGCCGGCACCATGTCTGGCGGTGAGCAGCAGATGCTTGCCATCGGCCGTGCGCTGATGAGCAGGCCGAATATGATCATCCTGGATGAGCCTTCCCTGGGTCTGGCCCCGCTGGTGATCAAACAGATCTTTGAGATCATTGGGCACCTGCGCGAAGAAGGCATCACGGTCTTCCTGGTCGAGCAAAATGCCCACCAGGCCCTCAACCTGGCCGACCGTGGTTACGTGCTCGAAACCGGCAAGATTCGCCTGCACGATACCGGCAAGAACCTGCTGGCCAATCCGGATGTTCAGAACGCCTATCTGGGCGGCTGAAGAGGCGGACATTCATCGGCAAACCAAGAACCGGAGCGTAGCAACAGGCTCCGGTTTTTTTGGGCAAAATCAAATAGTCACCAATCCGTAAACTTGCGTTCGCAAGATTTGAACTATACTCAAGCCAACGGTCATCTTGTCTCCACAAGACCAGTCAGGGCCGTTTTTGCAATGCTGTCCTCCGTCAGGGGCAGCATTGTGTTTTGCGACGACAGCTTTAAAAAACGTAAAGGAGTGGATAATGAAAAAACTGATCGCAGGTGCAATTCTTCTGGGGGCCTCCTCCATGGCCTTTGCACAACCGGGGTGTGGTGTGGGTGCCATGATCTGGAAAGGACAGTCCGGCATTGCCCCCCATGTACTGGCTGCCACCACAAACGGGACCTTTGGTAACCAGACTTTTGGTATGACCACGGGGACATTGGGCTGCCAGACCAACGAGGCTGTTCAGTCCATGGCGATGTACATGGACAGCAACATCGACAAGGTGGCCCGGGACATGTCCCGCGGTGCTGGTGAAAACCTGGATACCCTGGCAGTCCTGCTGGGTGTAGACCAGGCTGATCGTGACACCTTCCGTAAGGTGTTGCAGGACAACTTCGCAACCATTTTCCCGAACTCCGAAACCACCTCCGGCGAAGCCGTCGATGCCATCGTCGCCCTGCTGGAAAAGAACGAGTCGCTCAGCAAGTACGTAGCGGCCTGATCCTGGTCTATTAAACGGACGTTCGTGCGCCAGGGACGGCGCATTGCTTCACCTTCCACCCTGTTCAACCCCGGATACAGCAAAACCCATGGGCAATATGCTTCGTATTGGGCCAGCTTTGATCTGGCTTGCAGTCAGCCTGCCAACCGAGGCGGAAATGCCCGCCGACCACCCCGCCCCTCATCTTGACCCGGCCTGGCTCGCGCTTGTCAGCTATCAGCCGGACTCTTTTGGTGGAGGCTACACCAGCCAGGCCGACGACCCGGCATTCTTTCTCAGCGAGGAGGGTAAGCACTCACCCAGGGCGGAGCTGGAAGCAACCCTCGATGCTATCCAGCGGCCCGGCGAAGGCGATAACCACGCCCGCTGCCAGTTTCCTGCAAGGGCAACCTGGCTGCAGAAAAAGCTGAATTTGTCATTACCGGATATCGATTGCCCGGGCTACCAGCAATGGTCGGAGACGCTGAACACGGAAACCGTGACACTGGTGTTCGCGGCATCCTACCTGAACAGCCCGTCTTCCATGTTCGGCCATACCTTCCTGAGGCTGGACCCTCCCCAGGACGACGAGGAAACCAACCTGTTACTGGCCAACACGATCTCCTATGCCGCCGACGCTGCCGCTCATGACAGCGAAATTCTCTTTGCCTACAAGGGCATCTTCGGCGGTTACCCCGGAATTACGACGATCCAGCCCTATTACGAAAAGATCCGCTTGTATTCGGACATCGAACACCGGGATCTGTGGGAATACAAACTGAACCTTACCCAGGGCGAAGTGGACATGATGGTCGCCCACGCCTGGGAGATCCGGGACCGGAACTTCGATTACTACTTCTTTGACGAAAATTGCGCCTATCGTCTGCTGGCGCTGATTGATATCGCCAGGCCGGGCACAGACCTTCTGGGCGAAGTGAACACTCACGCAATCCCCTCGGACACGGTGCGCTGGGTGGTGGACAAAGACCTGGTCAGCGACGTGTATTACCGCCCCTCGGCGGCCACAACAGTCGCTTATAGCCTCGCCGCCCTGCCCGATGACCAGCAGACCCTCGCGGCCGCGATTGCCAATGGTTATGTCGCTGCCGATGCCAATGAAGTATCGGACCTGCCACAAGAGCTACGGGCCCACGTGCTCGACGCCACCTACGATTACGTGCGCTATAAAAGCGAGGCGGACGGCTGGCCCCGGGAAATCGCCGCACCCCTGTCCCACGAGTTGTTGCGAGAGCGTAGCCATATCAACGGTGTGTCGGCCCCACCGGAGCCGACTGAGCCCCTGGTACGGGACGACCAGGGCCACGACACCTTCCGCCTGAGTCTTGGTGCCGGCCAGCAGGCACACAGGGAATTCACCCAGGTCACACTGCGGCCGGCTTACCATGACTTACTGGATCCGCCTGCGGGCTACCGCACCGGCGCCCAGCTGCAGTTCCTGAGACTGGATGCACGCCTGTACACAGGCAACAACGAAGTCCAGCTGGAACAGCTTACCGGTGTAGAGATTCGCTCATTGAGCCTACGAAACGCCTTCTTCTCCCCCATTTCCTGGCAGGTTGGCTTTGGCGGGCGCCGAACCGACACCAGAAACGATCGGGTGCTGACCCCTTACCTGGAAGGGGGCGCTGGGGGAAGCTGGGGGCTCGGCAGTAATACCCAGGCCTTTGCCATCGCCACCGCCGACCTGGAAATCGATGACGACCTGGGCCATGGCTACGACGCAGCCCCGGGCGCCGACCTTGGACTGCTGCACCAGAACAACCGCTTCAGCGTGCTTGTGGGCGCGAAAACCAAAGCCTGGATTGTCAGCAGCCAGCACCGTCAAGACCAGCTGTACGCCAAAACCAACTGGCACATCGGACGCGAATTCAGCCTGTTTGCCGAATTCAGCCGGGAAGACCACTTCGACAGGTACCAAAGCACATGGCAAGCCGGACTCCACGCCTACTTCTGACCCCTCGCACAAAAACGCTCAGCGGGTTTTTGGTCGCCGCTCTCCTGCTGTCGGGGTGCAGCAACGTATTCTTCTACCCGGACCGGGTCACCTACATCACCCCGGACCGCCTGAATCTCGCCTACGACGACATCTACCTGGATACCGCCGATGGCGAAACCCTCCACGGCTGGTGGCTGCCCGCAGAAGTGCCTGAGAATGATGCCAAGGGCACCGTCTATTTTCTCCACGGCAACGCCCAGAACATCAGCAGCCACATCCTCAACGTCACCTGGCTGCCCGAGAAAGGCTACAACGTCTTCACTATCGACTACCGCGGCTACGGCAAATCCACCGGCGACCCGGACATCGAAGGCGCCCTTCATGACGCGGAAACCGGGCTGCGTTGGTTGGTCGCCAAACCAGACGTAGCAGACAAACCCGTATACATCTTCGGCCAAAGTCTCGGGGGCGGACTGGCAATACCACTGGCCAGCGAATGGGCTCAGCGAGAAGAGCGGCCGCGGCTGAACGGCCTGATACTCGACGGAACCTTCTCCGGCTTTCGCCAAATTGCCCGGGAAAAACTGGGAGCTTTCTGGCTAACCTGGCCGTTCCAGATTCCCCTCAGCTGGACCATTCCTGAGGAATACGAAGGTTTGGACCGCATCGCCGGCATTCGCCCGGTTCCGGTGATGATTATTCACAGTGTTCGGGATGGGATTATTCCGTTTCACCATGGCCAGGCGCTTTATGAAGCGGCAGAGGAGCCGAAGGAGTTTTTACAAACGGATACACCTCACGGCGCGACGTTTGTGATTCCGGGGTATAAGGAGGCGGTGCTTCGGTTTATGGCAAGATCATAATAAAAAAACCCGCCAATCTCCTAAGAGTGGCGGGTTTTTGTCGGATCACGCCTGCGGCTAATCCGGCCTACCTCAAGCGGAAGCTTCAGGCAGAGAAATCGGTCGGCTCGTCGCCTTCCTTGATTTCCTTCATGGACAGCTTGACGCGGCCACGGTTATCCACGTCCAGCACCTTCACCAGAACTTCCTGACCTTCGCTCAGCTCGTCGGTCACATTCTCGATGCGGCGGTCAGAGATCTGGGAAATGTGAACCAGACCATCCTTGCCAGGCAGGATGTTGACGAAGGCACCGAAGTCCACAATGCGCTCGACGCGACCCTTGTAGATGGCACCAACCTCAATCTCCGCAGTGATTTCCTTAACCCGGTTCACCGCCGCCTGGGCCGCTTCCTGGTTATCGGCATAGATCTTCACGTTACCGTCGTCATCCAGATCAATGGAAGCGCCGGTCTCGTCACAGATGGAGCGGATCATGGAGCCGCCCTTACCGATGACGTCACGGATCTTCTCAGGGTTGATCTTGATGGTGGTGATGCTTGGCGCACGGGAAGAAAGCTCGGCACGGGGTGCAGAGATAACCTTGTTCATCTCGCCCAGAATGTGCAGACGCGCTGCATGGGCCTGCTCAAGGGCAAGCTCCATGATTTCGTCGGTGATGCCGTTGATCTTGATATCCATTTGCAGGGCAGTTACGCCCTCCTGGGTACCCGCAACCTTGAAGTCCATGTCACCCAGGTGATCTTCATCCCCCAGAATGTCGGTCAGAATCGCGAACTTGTCGCCTTCCTTGACCAGACCCATGGCAATACCGGCAACCGGTGCCTTGATGGGCACACCCGCATCCATCAGTGCCAGGCTGGAACCACAGACAGACGCCATTGAGCTTGAACCGTTGGACTCGGTGATCTCGGAAACCGCACGGATTGCATACGGGAACTCTTCCAGGGTCGGCATAACCGCCAGAACACCACGCTTGGCCAGACGACCATGACCAACCTCACGGCGGCCCGGACTGCCAACACGGCCAGCTTCACCAACCGAATACGGAGGGAAGTTGTAGTGGAACAGGAACGGATCCTTGCGCTCGCCTTCCAGGGCATCAATGATCTGCACATCGCGGGAGGTACCCAGCGTGGTGGTCACGATGGCCTGGGTCTCGCCCCGGGTGAACAGGGCGGAACCGTGAACGCTGGGCAGAACGCCCACTTCGATTGCGATCGGGCGAACGGTCTTGTTGTCCCGGCCATCAATACGGGGCTTGCCCTCGATAACCTGATGCCGAACGATGGCTTTCTCCACCTTGCCGAAATACTTTTTGACTTCATCGGCGGAAGGCTGACCTTCCTCTTCACCGGCCAGTTTTTCGACAAGCGCAGTCTTGATTTCGCCCAGACGGGAGTAGCGCTCCATCTTGTCGCGAATGCCGTAGGCTTCCTCGATGGCCGCGGACGCTTCGGTCTTGACGGCATTGAGAAGCTCGGTGTTCTCTGCCGCTGGCTGCCAATCCCACCGAGGCTTACCGGTTTCAGCGGCAAATTCCTTGATCGCGGCGACAGCCACCTGCATTTCCTGATGGGCGTATAGAACCCCACCCAGCATCTGATCTTCAGTCAGGCCCTTGGCTTCGGATTCAACCATCAGAACTGCGTCTTCGGTACCGGCAACGACCATGTCCAGCAGGGACGTTTGCAGCTCTTCGAAAGTCGGGTTCAGGAAATAACCGCGCTCGTTGGTGTAACCAACACGGGAAGCACCAATGGGGCCGTCAAACGGGATGCCTGAAATGGACAGCGCCGCTGAGGCGGCAAGCATCGCCGCAATGTCCGGATCCTGGT
Organism: Marinobacter sp.; assembly: GCF_048269445.1. Classification (GTDB taxonomy): domain Bacteria; phylum Pseudomonadota; class Gammaproteobacteria; order Pseudomonadales; family Oleiphilaceae; genus Marinobacter. The sequence continues at coordinate 299,981 of NZ_JBLXIQ010000006.1, forward strand.
TCTTGCTGGAGGACATCACGGTGAGAATGACCTGAACTTCGTTCATGAAGCCGTTCGGGAACAGCGGACGAATCGGACGGTCGATCAGACGTGAAGTCAGGGTTTCTTTCTCGGAAGGACGACCTTCGCGCTTGAAGAAGCCACCGGGGATTTTACCAACAGCGTAGGTCTTCTCGAAGTAGTTCACGGTCAGCGGGAAGAATGGCTGGCCCGGCTTTGCTTCCTTGGCACCAACAACAGTGCCGAGAACAGAAATATCATCAACGGTTACCAGCACGGAACCGGTGGCCTGGCGGGCAATACGGCCGGTTTCCAGAGTGACGGTCTTGCCGCCAAGCTCAAACGTTTTCTTTACAGGTTTCAGATCCACAAATAACTCCAGTTCTATCTTTTCCAGATTGATTCATCCAGCACGCCCCTGCGCGCTGGATCGACTATCTGCAGGTGTTGCTCTGTGATCCGAAAGACAACCCGCCTGAAAGCTAACAGGCTGTTGCAAAACCCCGGTCTGTCGGGCGGCAATTCCAAAGGCCGCCGGGCCCGGGTTTTTCAACAACCTGCTATCAATTTCAGCTTTCCATTACGACAAGGAATCCTTCGGTGACACAGACAATACAACTGCAGTTAGAGACAAGCACAACCAGCAGGTCCGGAAAGAACCTGCTGGTTGATGGCTGCAACCGGAGTTACCGGCGCAGCCCTCAGGTCGTATAGACCCGGATTAGCGACGCAGACCCAGACGCTGGATGAGTTCCAGGTAACGGTCAGCGTTCTTGCGCTTGAGGTAATCCAGCAGCTTACGACGCTGGTTTACCATCCGGATCAGGCCACGGCGGGAATGGTGATCCTGCTTGTTGACCTTGAAGTGATCCTGCAGCTTGTTGATGTTGGCGCTGAGCAGTGCAACCTGAACTTCAGGAGAACCGGTATCGCCATCACCTTGCTGAAAATCATTAACGATCTGTGCTTTCTCATTGGCAGAAAGTGCCATAACTCACCTCATTGTTGCGATGCTTTCAGATCCGGCCGAACCGCGCATCTCTACAGCCCGGCTAAACAGCGATGCGCCTATGGCTTCCCGCTGCTCTTCACCAGTCGGCGGGGGACCAGATTGGTCTCCTCACCTTCCGGGAATGCTTCTGCCAGCCCGACAAAACCTTCGTTGCGGTTCTCTTTCGCATAGAGTCGCACGAAGCCTTCATGGGCTTGACCCGGTATTCTAACCGGTTGTCCATTCAATATCGATACCAGCGCTGGCCCCGCCAGGAAGTGCTCCGGGAACATGGATAGCGCAGCATCCGGGGCGACCAGCAGGCCATCCAGGCTTTCGTCGCGCTCTCGCATCTCTTCCAGGTCTGTGACCACACGGGCATCGGCCAGGGTAAACCCCGACGCCATGGTACGACGCAGTGCCGTCACATGGGCACCACAACCGAGGGCTTCGCCAATATCCTCAACCAGTGAGCGAATGTACGTACCCTTGGTGCAACTGACGGCAATATCCATCTCATTCTCACGGATGTCGAGAAGCGTCAGCTCGTAAATGGTGACTGGCCGGGCCGGTCGCTCCACTTCAATGCCTTCCCGGGCGTATTCGTAGAGCGGGCGCCCCTTATGCTTGAGCGCCGAATACATGGAGGGAACCTGCTGGATATCGCCCCGGAATCTGTCCAGAACCGGCTCCAGCACCTCAGGGGAAAGACCGGCAGGTACCGGCTTCTCGGCAACGATGGCGCCTTCACTGTCACCGGTTTCGGTACTGATTCCGAGCCGTGCTGTGGCGATGTAGGCCTTGTCGCTGTCCAGCATCATCTGGGAGAACTTGGTGGCCTCGCCAAAACACAGCGGCAACACCCCGGTGGCCAATGGATCCAGCGCGCCGGTGTGACCAGCCTTGGCCGCCCCGAACAGGCGCTTGACCTGCTGCAAGATGCCATTGGAGGTGATGCCGAGCGGCTTGTCGATCACCAGAATGCCATTGACCTCACGGCCCTTGCGTCTGCGACTCAAGCGTTCCGCTCCGGATCGTCCTGGCTTTCGTCCTCATCACGGTCCACGGCGGGCTTGTCGCCAACCGCTTCCCGAATGAGACTGTCCATCTTGCGGCTGTAGCCCTGCAGGGCGTCAAAGTGGAACCGGAGCTGCGGAATAACCCGAAGCTTCATGGCACGCCCCACCTGCCCGCGAAGAAAGCCCGACGCCTTGTTAAGAACAGCGATAGACTCTTTAACTTCCGGAGACTCCTCCGTCAGCTCTTCGGTGGAAAGCAGGGATACATAGATATCGGCGTAGCCAAGGTCACGACTGACCTTGACTGCATTCACCGAAACCATGCCCACCCGGGGATCTTTGACTTCCCGCTGGATGAGCTGGGCGAGCTCCCGTTGCATCTGATCGCCAATGCGATCAATCCGACTGAACTCTCTAGGCATCAGGCCCCCGTAGACTCAAGCTTGCGCTCGACCCGGACGCGATCGAATACTTCGATCTGGTCACCGACTTTCACATCGTAACCCTTAACGCCGATACCACATTCCATGCCATTACGGACTTCAGGTACGTCATCCTTGAAGCGGCGCAGGGATTCCAGCTCGCCTTCAAAGATAACCACGTTGTCCCGCAGAACACGAATAGGCTTGTTACGGTAAACCGTACCTTCGATCACCATACAGCCGGCCACCTGGCCAAACTTCGGCGAACGGAAAACGTCGCGAACGTCGGCAATACCGACAATGTCTTCGCGGAATTCCGGTGCCAACATCCCGGTCAGCGCTGCTTTCACATCATCAATCAGGTTGTAGATGATGCTGTAGTAGCGCAGGTCCAGACCTTCCTGCTCAACCAGTCGTTTGGACGCTGTGTCGGCACGAACGTTGAAACCGAAGATAACCGCGTTGGTCGCCATCGCCAGGCTGACGTCGGTCTCGGCAATACCGCCCACACCGGAAGATACGATCTTCACCTGAACTTCGTCGTTGCCAAGATCCTGCAGGGCCTTGGTAATGGCTTCCAGAGAACCGCGAACGTCGGTCTTGAGCACAACATTGAGGGTTTTGACCTCATCCTTGCCCATATTCTCGAACAGATTCTCAAGCTTCGCCGCCTGCTGACGCTGGAGACGCTGCTCCCGCTCGCGAACCTGGCGGAACTCGGCCAGCTCCTTGGCCTTCTTCTCGTCGGCAACCGCGAAGAACTCGTCACCGGCGTCCGGCGTACCGTTCAGGCCGAGGATTTCAACCGGGATGGACGGCCCTGCTTCCTTCACCTGTTTGCCGGCTTCATCAGTCATGGCCCGGACCTTACCGAAGTAGGAACCAGCCACAACCATGTCGCCCTGGCGCAGAGTGCCGTTCTGTACCAGTACGGTAGCAACGGAACCGCGCCCACGCTCAAGACTGGACTCGACCACAACCCCTTTGGCCGGGGCGTCTGTAACCGCCTCCAGCTCCAGAACTTCGGCCTGTAGCAGCAAGGCTTCAAGCAAATCATCGATGCCCTCACCGCTATGAGCTGAGACCGGCACAAACTGGACGTCACCGCCCCAATCTTCCGGAATCACTTCCATACCGGCCAGTTCAGTCTTGATGCGATCAGGGTCGGCTTCTTCCTTGTCCATCTTGTTCATCGCAACCACGATGGGCACACCGGCTGAGCGGGCGTGCTGGACAGCTTCCCGGGTCTGGGGCATCACACCATCATCGGCGGCAACCACCAGAACCACGATATCGGTACACTGGGCACCACGGGCACGCATCGCAGTAAATGCCGCGTGGCCCGGGGTATCAAGGAAAGACACCATGCCGTGGTCAGTTTCCACGTGGTAGGCACCAATGTGCTGGGTGATACCACCGGATTCGCCGGAAGCCACCTTGGTACGACGGATGTAATCCAGCAGTGAGGTTTTGCCGTGGTCAACGTGACCCATCACACTCACAACCGGAGCACGTTTGGTCTTCTCGCCGCCTTCGAAGGAGAATTCGCTCAGAACCTCCTCTTCAAACGCATCGTCGCTGACTGTCTTCGCCTTGTGACCCAGCTCTTCAGTCACCAGAACGGCAGTTTCCTGGTCCAGTGCCTGGTTGATGGTGGCCATAACGCCCATTCCCATCAGGGTCTTGATTACGTCACCCGACTTGACCGCCATACGCTGGGCAAGGTCACCGACAGTAATCGTTTCCGGAATCTCTACTTCTCTGACCATTGGTTTGGTCGGCCTCTCGAAGCCATGACGCTTCTCTTTGGGTTTCTTTTTCGCACGCAGCGGCTTACGCAGCGTGGTCTCTTCCTCGTCCTCGGAGATAACCAGCGGCTCATCCACCGGACGGGCGCGAGGACCGCGATGACCAGCCTGCTTCTTCTTGGGCTTGCCTTCTTCGACCTCGTCGCCACGCTCGCGAACTTTTTCTTTCTTCTTCTTCGGCTTGCGATCCTTGCCGTCACCCTCAGGTGGTGGCATCGGGATATCTTCCGGAGCGGTAACTGGCGCTGGCTCTGCCGCTTTCTTCGGCTCTGCTTTCGCGGCCGGTTCCTGCTGTGCAGCCTCTTCCGATGTCGCTGCCTCAGCCGTAGACGGCTTTTCAGCCTCAGCCTGTAGCGCCTGCTCGGCGGGTACCTTTGGCGCCTCTTCCACCAGCGGCTGCTCTTGCGCTTGTTCTGCTACCAGCTCTTCCGGTTTCGACGCTTCAGCTTCCGGCTGCGCTTCAGCCCGCTTGATGTACGTGCGGCGCTTGCGAACCTCAACATTGACGGTTTTTGCCTTGCCCGCCTTGAGCGTCGTGGTGGTCTTGCGCTTCAGGGTAATCTTGCGCGGCTCGGAATCGGCCTCGCCGTGAGTCTTTCTCAAATAGGCCAGCAACTGCTGCTTCTCATCGCTGGAGACAGAATCACTCTCGGAGCGGGCCTTCAGGCCGGCCTCCACAATCTGCTTCAGCAAACGATCCACGGGAGCGCCTACATCTTCGGCCAGTTGTTTTACCGTTACTTCAGCCATACTGGTCCTCCTCCCGAATTAAGCCTGGTCTTCAAACCAGGGGGCACGTGCGGTCATGATAAGCTGACCGGCACGCTCTTCATCCATACCATCGATATCGAGCAGATCGCCAACCGACTGCTCTGCCAGATCTTCCATGGTGCGCACACCCATGCCTGCCAGCTTGAAGGCCAGGCTACGGTCCATGCCGTCCATACCAAGAAGATCCTCTGCCGGCTCGGCACCCTCAAGTGCCTCTTCGCTTGCCAGGGCCTGGTTCAGCAGGACATCCTTGGCACGGCGACGCAGTTCTGAGACGGTCTCTTCGTCAAAACCTTCGATCGACAGCATTTCTTCCATTGGCACATAGGCCACCTCTTCGATCGAGGTAAACCCTTCCTCAATCAGCACGCCAGCGAACTCTTCATCAATATCCAGGTTGCCAGTGAAGTGCTCTACGAGTCGATTGTACTCCTGTTCCTGACGCTCGCCGGCTTCTTCTTCGGTCATCACGTTCAGGGTCCAGCCCGTCAGTTCCGTAGCCAGACGAACATTCTGGCCGTTCCGGCCAATCGCCTGGGCCAGATTGTCTTCCGCCACTGCCACTTCCATGGTGTGCCGGTCTTCGTCCATTACGATGGAGGCAACCTCCGCCGGGGCCATGGCATTGATCACCAGCTGGGCCGGGTTATCGTCCCAGAGCACGATATCGACTCGCTCACCACCCAACTCGTTGGAAACGGCCTGAACGCGTGAACCGCGCATACCAACACAGGCGCCAACCGGGTCGATACGGCGATCATTGGTTTTGACGGCAATCTTCGCCCGGGAGCCGGGATCCCTGGCGGCACCACGGATCTCAATCAGTTCTTCCGCAATTTCCGGAACCTCGATGCGAAACAGCTCAATCAGCATCTGCGATGCGGTGCGGCTCAGGATCAGCTGGGGGCCGCGATGATCGGTACGGATCTCCAGAAGCAGGGAGCGCACCCGGTCGCCCATACGGAAGGTTTCCCGGGGAATAAGGTGTTCCCGGGGCAACAGCGCTTCGGCGTTACTGCCCAGATCAACTATCACGTTGTCACGAGTCACTTTCTTGACCGTACCAGACACCAGCTCACCAACACGGTCGCGATAGCTGTCGACAATTTTCATGCGCTCAGCTTCACGGACCTTCTGGAAGATTATCTGCTTGGCGGCCTGGGCACCGATCCGACCGAACGCCTCGGACTCAATTTTCTCTTCATGAATATCGCCCGGCTTCAGCGCCGTGTCGATTTCCTCAGCTTCCTGCAGCGTGAGCTCTGTTCCGAGCGCAGGAACCGCGTCGTTGTCTACAACCAGCCAACGGCGGAAGGTTTCATATTCGCCGGTTTTCCGGTCAATCGAAACCCGGATATCCGCCTCTTCGTCATCAAAGCGTTTTTTGGCAGCGGTGGCCAGTGCCAACTCGATCGCTTCAAAAATCACATCCTTCTCGACACCTTTTTCGTTCGAGACGGATTCAACCACCAGCAAGATCTCTTTACTCATTGGATTGCCCTGCCCTCAACATAAACTGTGCGTCCACTGACTTTTTAATATCGTTCATTCGAATACCGGTACGATGTGGGCCTTTTCGATGCTGTCGAAAGGCAGAAGATATTCGTGGTCATCAACGACCACCACCACATCATCACCTTCGACGCCTTTAATCAGCCCCTGGAACTTCCGGCGCCCTTCAAATGCCATCCGGAGACGAATCTGCACCTGGTGGCCGGCAAAGGCTTCGTATTGTTCCAGACGAAACAGCGGGCGATCCATACCCGGGGATGAAACCTCCAGTGTGTACTCGGTCTGGATGGGATCTTCCACATCCATCACACCGCTGATCTGGCGACTGACTTTTTCGCAGTCCTCAATACCGATGCCGTTCTCGGCATCGTCAATAAATACTCGCAGCAGGGAATGATGGCCCTGTGAGCGGAATTCAATGCCCCAGAACTCATACCCCAGCCCCTCAATTACAGGCCGGAGAATGTCTTCCAGTTGTTTAATCTTGGCTGACAAGTTACGCCTTCTCCGTTATCAGATTTACCGGCCCCAAAAACAAAAAAAGGGCTGTTTTATCAGCCCTTTTTATGCACCAGGGCCCTTTGCGCCAGGCCCCTTAATCAAAAAGCCCCGAACAATGGGGCCTTTTGTTGCAAGAACTCGCAGGAAGCAAACCGGTGTACCGCTTCCTGCTGACAGACACCTGGCCTGCCAGAAACCCGCCAGCACCACGCGGCAGGTCCCAATATCCGCCGGAGTATAGAGACGCCAGGCAGAGTGGTCAAGGACTGACCAAAAAAAACGGCCTGGAGAGTCCAAGCCGTCTTTCTTCTATATGGTGCCCGGGGCCGGACTCGAACCGGCACAGCTTTCGCCACTACCCCCTCAAGATAGCGTGTCTACCAGTTTCACCACCCGGGCAACATTCTTACTCGAGTTCAGGGAGACCAGACTCCCCGCCCCCGGTTTCGCTGGAGGAAGCTCCGCCATTTCCAGCAGCACTGTCAGCCGGTGCGGGGGCCGCAGATTCCTCAACGACAGGAATTCCTGCTTCCCCGGCCAGCTCAGCGCGCTGCTTGGCAAAGATCGCCAACGAGAAACTTGTTACAAAAAATACGATGGCGAGCAGGGTAGTGAAGCGGGTCAGAAAACTGCCGCTGCCCTGGCTACCGAAAACTGTCTGAGAGGCGCCACCACCAAAGGCAGCCCCTGCGTCAGCACCCTTGCCCTGCTGGATCAGCACCAGACCCACCAGCGCCACCGCGATCACGACGTGCACAACGACTACCAGTGTCTCTAACCAATCCATAACGACTCTCGCGAACCTTTAACTTTAGGCACTTGCCGGAGAAGCCCGGCAAATACTAACAAATTCTTCTGCTACCAGTGACGCTCCGCCAATCAACCCACCGTCAATATCCGGTTCGGCAAAAAGCGCGGCTGCATTATCCGCTTTTACACTCCCCCCGTAAAGCAGGGATACTTCTTCGGCCGGGGCGCCAATCTCTGCCAGCACCTTTCTGATCGATGCATGCATGGCCTGGGCATCTTGTGCTGTGGCGGTTTTGCCGGTACCGATCGCCCATACAGGCTCGTAGGCGACAATAACATGCGACCACTGGCTCGGCGCCACCGCTGCCAGACCGTTCCGGACCTGACCTGCAACAACCGACTCCGCCTCGCCCGCCTCACGCTCTTCAAGCGTTTCACCGACGCAAACTATGGCACTCAGATTACTACCAACAATGCGCTCAACTTTCGCGGCCACCTCATCGTCGCTTTCAGCAAAGATATGACGACGCTCAGAGTGCCCGACCAGAACGTAACGGCAACCCTGGTCCTTTGCCATCTCAGCGGAAATCTCACCGGTGTAGGCTCCGGACTCCCACTGCCCAACGTTCTGAACACCCAATGCCAATGTATCACCGGCTTGGGCGGCCACATCTCCGATATAAATTGCGGGAGGCATAATAACAACCTCAACGCCATTATCAAGAGACTCAACCTGGGATCGCACATAGCCTACCAGCGTTTGGGCCAGGTCTTTCGACCCGTTCATTTTCCAGTTTCCGGCTACGATCTTACGACGCATAACAGTTCCCGAACGTGAGGGAGGGCGAACTATACAGGACTCCCTTCCTGCAGACAACCGCCTGAAAACACAAAATTAAGCGGTAGAATTCTCCACCACTTTCGCCAGCTCTTCGACTACCCGCAGGATATCCTCTGCGTCCTGTCCTTCTGCCATAACCCGGATCAGTGGTTCGGTGCCAGAGGCTCTAAGCAGGATTCGCCCGGAGCTGCCCAAATCGGATTCGGCCTTTTGCACTGCAGCCACTATGTCCTCGCGGCTGAACGGATCGAAACGCTGACTCACACGAACGTTGATCATCTTCTGGGGCAACTTGCTCATGCCCTGACGGATCTCCGAAAGCGTCTTCCCCGATCGCCTGATCGCCAACAGAGCCTGCAGCGCCGAGACAATCCCATCCCCAGTACTCGTGCAGTCACGAATAACCATATGGCCCGATCCTTCACCACCGAGCACCCAGTTGTTGGCGACGAGGCGTTCCATTACGTAGCGATCGCCGACTTTTGCGCGCTCGAATTCGATTCCGATTTCAGTCAGCGCCAGCTCAACGCCAAGATTAGTCATCAGGGTACCGACAACCCCACCTTTGAGGCGACCCTCCGCAAAGCGCTGGGAGGCGATCACATAGAGAAGTTCATCGCCATCCACTTCGGAGCCGTCCCGGTCCACCATCAGGACCCGGTCGCCGTCGCCGTCAAAAGCGATGCCGAGGTCCGCCCTCTTTTCAACGACAGCCGCTTTCAATGCTTCGAGATGGGTTGAGCCGACGTTCAGGTTGATGTTCAGACCATCGGGATCGGCGCCAATCACTGATACTCTCGCACCAAGCTCACGAAACACTTTGGGGGCCACGTGGTAAGTGGCACCGTGAGCACAATCCAGCACAATTTTCATGCCGTCCAGGGTGAATTCGTTTGGGACAGTACTTTTACAGAATTCCACGTACCGGCCGGGGGCATCGTCTACCCGGGAGGCTTTACCAAGCTCCGCCGGCTCACAAACCTGAATTGGCATATCCAACCATCGCTCAATTTCCGCTTCCAGGGCGTCATCGAGTTTGGTGCCTTCGGCCGAGAAGAACTTGATGCCATTGTCATGATGCGGATTATGGGAGGCGCTGATCACGATACCGGCCGAGGCCCGGAAGGTGCGGGTGAGGTAGGCGATGGCCGGTGTCGGCATTGGGCCAAGCAGCTTCACATCGACGCCGGCGGCTGCGAGCCCGGCCTCGAGAGCGGACTCAAACATATAGCCCGAAAGCCGGGTGTCCTTGCCAATCAATACACTGTTGCGATGACCGTCCCGCTTGAACGCCTGTCCAGCGGCCCAGCCAAGCTTGAGCATGAATTCCGGGGTAATCGGATACTCGCCGACACGGCCGCGAATACCGTCCGTGCCAAAATATTTTCTCTCGGACATTAACCTGCCTCCTTGACTGCCGTCACCACACGGACGGCGTCTACCGTTTCCCTGACATCGTGCACGCGAATAATACTGGCACCTTTCATGGCGGATATTGTCGCGGCCGCAAGGCTTGCGGGCAACCTTTCATTCACATCGCGACCAGTGATATGGCCAAGCATGGACTTCCGGGAAACCCCGATCAATAGCGGATGCCCGAGGATGTGCATCTGCTCAAGGCAAGCCATCAGCTGCAGGTTGTGGTCGAGACTCTTGCCAAAACCAAAACCCGGGTCCAGAACAATATTCTCCGGGCGAACACCGGCCAGTTCGGCGACACGCATTCGCTCCGAGAGAAACAAACTCACCTCCCGGCGGACACTCCGGTACTCTGGGCGATCCTGCATGGTGTCCGGTTCGCCCTGAATATGCATGATACACACAGGTATACCAGTCCGGGCAGCCACCTCAGGCGCGCCCTCCCGCTGGAGGGCACGCACATCGTTAATCAGACCTGCTCCGAGTTTCGCCGTTTCCGCCATCACTTCCGGCGCACTAGTGTCTACCGAGACCACGACATCCAGCTCCCGGGCAACCCTTTCGACCACCGGGCAGACCCGATCCAGCTCTTCCTGAACCGATACCGGCGTCGCACCCGGACGGGTCGACTCGCCGCCAATATCGATAAATGCTGCGCCATCGGCCACCATTTGCCTTGCCCGCTCCAGAGCCACATCGGGGCGGTTGAACTTCCCGCCATCGGAGAACGAATCCGGGGTTACGTTTAAAATCCCCATTACGTGGCAATGGGACATATCCAGCACCCGCCCGGCGAACTTCATTTTCATGGCAAACCTTTTTCAGACTGGCAAAAACAAACGCCGCCCGGGATCCGGGCGGCGCAGGGAACTACAAGGATTTTCTGACCGGAAAGCCGGAAGCGTCAGTGCTCTCCGGCAGGACGGCCGACACCGGGATGACGGCCGTCATCGGAGGCCTTGGGCTCTGGCGCCGCTTCAGGCTCGTCGGTTTTCACGCCACCTGCGGGACCGCTGTCTCCCCAGCCTTTCGGCGGACGAGGCGCACGGCCTTCCATGATGTCGTCGATCTGATGACGATCAATGGTTTCGTACTTCATCAGCGCGTCGGCCATCAGGTCCAGCTTTTCACGGTTATCGATCAGGATCTGCCTGGCTTTCTCGTAGCAGGTGTCGATGATGTTCCGGACTTCTTCGTCAATCCGCTGGGCGGTTTCCGGCGAGTACACTGTCTGGGACTGGCCAGCGGAACGACCAAGGAACGGCTCTTCACTGTCGGTATCGTACTGCAGCGGCCCGAGTTTCTCGGACAACCCCCAACGGGTCACCATGTTCCGGGCCAGGCTGGTCGCCCGCTCGATATCGTTGGACGCACCCGTGGTGACGCCATCAAATCCAAGAGTCAGCTCTTCGGCAATACGGCCACCGAATAGACTGCAGATCGAGCTGATCAGGAACCGCTTGCTGTGGCTGTACCTGTCCTCTTCAGGGAGGAACATGGTCACACCCAGCGCGCGGCCGCGAGGAATAATGCTGACCTTGTAAACCGGGTCGTGCTCGGGCATCAGCCGACCAACAATGGCATGGCCAGATTCATGGTAAGCCGTGTTCCGCTTTTCCTTCTCGCTCATCACCATGGACTTGCGCTCGGCGCCCATCATGATCTTGTCCTTGGCCAGCTCGAACTCTTCCATGGAAACAAGGCGCTGGTTACGACGCGCCGCAAACAGCGCGGCTTCGTTAACCAGGTTGGCAAGATCCGCACCGGAGAACCCAGGCGTACCACGGGCAATCAGAGCTGGCTCTACGCCATCGTCCAGGGGCACTTTCTTCATGTGTACTTTGAGAATCTGTTCACGGCCGATAATATCCGGCAATCCAACAACCACCTGACGGTCGAAACGGCCCGGGCGCAACAGCGCAGGGTCGAGAACATCCGGCCGGTTGGTAGCAGCGATAACGATAACGCCTTCGTTGCCTTCAAAGCCGTCCATCTCAACCAATAACTGGTTAAGGGTCTGCTCGCGCTCGTCATGACCGCCGCCCATACCGGCGCCACGATGGCGACCGACCGCATCAATCTCGTCGATAAAGATGATGCACGGACTCTGCTTCTTGGCCTGCTCAAACATGTCGCGAACACGGGATGCACCCACGCCCACAAACATTTCCACGAAGTCGGAACCAGAGATGGAAAAGAACGGCACCTTGGCCTCACCAGCAATTGCTTTGGCGAGCAGGGTTTTACCGGTACCCGGCTGACCCACCATCAGAACACCTTTGGGAATGCTGCCACCAAGACGCTGGAACTTGCTGGGATCCCGCAGGAAGTCCACCAGCTCCTTCACGTCTTCTTTGGCTTCATCAACACCGGCTACGTCCCCGAAGGTTGTCTTGATCTGATCTTCGCTCATCAGACGAGCCTTGCTCTTACCGAAAGACATCGGGCCTTTGCCGCCGCCACCTCCCTGCATCTGACGCATAAAGAACACGAACAGCGCAATGATGATCAGAATCGGGAAGGCGGCCACCAGCAACTGGGTCCAAAGGCTCTGGCGCTCAGGCTGCTTACCAATAACTTCGACCTGGTTTGCAAGAAGATCGTCCATCAGCTTGTTGTCAGACACCTGGGGACGAATTGTCTGGAACTGGGAACCGTCATCGCGGGTACCCTGAACCTCCAACCCATCAATTGTGACCTGACGGACCTGGCCTTGCTGGACCATCTCCACAAATTGGGAATAATTGACTTGTTGGCCGGTGGTGGTGGGAGAGAAATTCTGAAACACCATCAGCAGCACGGCGGCTATAATTAGCCAGAGAACCAGATTTTTTGCCATATCGTTCAAGGATCGTCACCTGTGAATTGAAGGGCCACCTTTTCGAAAGCACCCTTTATTGACACCTTACACCAATTATACGCCCTGCCACCAGAAACGGCCCATCCGTATCGGCCACACGAGGCATACAGGGATTGTGATGAAAAGCGGCCTTACACCACATATTGGGACCCATATCTAAAATTACAACAGCGGCACCAGACAGACCATCACCCAACCTTCCAATATTCTTTGACCCAGCGCGCCCCACTTGGTTCCTCCAGTCCGCCAACAACCACTCCGATACGTGTTAACGGCCATTTCTAAGGCAAGGCGATCTGTTACAATTCCGAAATTATACGTTCAAGTCTGCGCATGCGCCGCTGACCTTTTTTTAATTGCACCGATAAAGAGATTACATCATGAGTCTTTCACCGGAACAGCGCCGGGAATACCGGGCCATTGCCCACAATCTGAAGCCGGTCATCATCGTTGGCGACAAAGGCCTGTCCGAAGGGCTGCAGGAGGAACTGGAGCGCGCCCTGAATGATCACGAGCTGATCAAGATCAAAGTGGCAAACCCGGATCGCGAAGCGAGACAGGAAGCCATCACGGCACTTTGCGAAAGTTCCGGTGCCGAACTGGTCCAGTCCATCGGCAAAATCGCCGTGATCCTGCGCCGCGCGAAGAAGCCCAACCCGAAACTGTCGAACCTGCTGCGTCACAAACACTGATCCGGCGCAGAATCTGTTAAAAAAAGCCGGCTGGGGGCACCCCGAGCCGGCTTTTTTTCTCGCCTTCACGTAAGGTCAGATGTACTCAACTTCCTCAATTTCGTATTCCACGGTGCCAGACGGCACGCGAATCGCGACCACGTCACCTTCACTCTTGCCAATAAGAGCCCGGGCGATGGGCGAGGAAATCGACAACTTCCCTGCCTTAATGTCGGCCTCGTCCTCACCTACGATCTGGTAAATAACCTGCTCATCAGTGTCCATGTTCAGCAGATGGACCGTGGTGCCGAAGATCACCTTGCCGGTGTTTTCGATGGTGGTGACATCAATCACCTGAGCGCCGGACAGTTTGCCTTCAATTTCCTGGATACGGCCCTCTATAAAGCTTTGCTGCTCCCGGGCGGCATGGTATTCGGCGTTTTCTTTCAGGTCGCCATGCTCACGGGCGTCGGAGATTGCCGCAATCACCCGGGGACGATCTTCGGACTTCAGCTTCTGAAGTTCCTGGCGGAGGCGGCTCTCCCCCTCCTTGGTCATTGGTACTCTGTCAGCCATAGTCTCACTTTCCTGCGTGAAGATCCTGGAGGCGCCGTACAGTGCGCTCCGGGCCAAATTTGATGGCCCGGCAGAAGGCTTCGCCGCCCGCCAGTGTCGTTGTATAGGTAACCTTGGTCTGCAATGCCGACTGACGGATCTGGGCCGAGTCGGAAATCGCCTTGCGACCTTCGGTAGTATTGATGATCAGCTGGACCTGACCGTTCTTGATGGCATCCACGATGTGCGGACGCCCCTCACGGACCTTGTTCACCCGATCAACTTCAATTCCGGCCTCTTTCAGGGCCTTGGCGGTACCAGTAGTCGCAATCACCTTGAAACCGGCCTCAACCAGATCACGGGCAACTTTCGCAGCACCCGGCTTGTCCACGTCGCGCACCGACATGAACGCAGTTCCCTTGGCCGGCAACCGCTCACCGATTGCGAGGGCGGCCTTGGCAAAGGCCTCGTCAAAGCTGTCACCCAGGCCCATGACCTCACCAGTCGACTTCATTTCCGGCCCGAGGATCGGATCCACTGCCGGGAACTTGTTGAACGGAAACACGGACTCCTTCACCGCGTAATAACGCGGGATGATTTCCTGGGTGAACTCCAGCTCCTTCAGGGTCTTGCCTGCCATGACGCGAGCCGCTACTTTGGCCAGGGACACACCAATCGCCTTGGACACAAAAGGCACCGTCCGGGAGGCCCGCGGATTCACCTCAATCACGTAGATCTCGCCGTCCTGCCAGGCCAGCTGCACGTTCATCAGGCCGATGACCTCAAGCTCAATGGCCATTTTCCTGACTGCGTCGCGCATCTCGTCCTGAACCTGCTGGGACAGCGTGTACGGCGGCAGCGAGCAGGCCGAGTCACCAGAGTGCACCCCGGCCTGTTCGATGTGCTGCATAATGCCGCCGATGACCACGTCGGTGCCGTCGGAGATGGCGTCGATGTCCACCTCGATGGCGGCGTTCAGGAAGTGGTCCAGCAGCACCGGGCTGTCGTTGGAGACCAGCACGGCGTTGCGCATGTAGCGCACCAGCTCTTCTTCGTCGTAAACGATTTCCATGGCGCGGCCGCCCAGCACGTAGGACGGGCGCACTACCAGCGGGTAACCAATCTCCCGGGCCGCCAGGATGCCTTCCTCGTGACTGCGCACGGTGGCATTTTCCGGCTGTTTGAGACCCAGGCGAGTAATCATCTGCTGGAACCGCTCACGGTCTTCGGCCCGGTCGATGGCGTCCGGGCTGGTACCGATGATGGGCACGCCAGCCGCCTCTAGGCCCCGGGCCAGTTTCAGCGGGGTTTGGCCACCGTATTGGACGATCACGCCCTTGGGTTTTTCAACGTGGATGATTTCCAGTACGTCTTCCAGGGTGATCGGCTCGAAGTACAACCGGTCGGAGGTATCGTAGTCGGTGGACACGGTCTCCGGGTTGCAGTTGATCATGATGGTCTCATAGCCATCTTCACGCATGGCCAGGGCCGCATGCACACAGCAGTAGTCGAATTCAATGCCCTGGCCGATCCGGTTGGGGCCACCGCCAATGACCACGATCTTCTCGCGGTCGCTGGCGTCCGCCTCGCACTCTTCCTCGTAGGTGGAGTACATGTAGGCGGTGTCGGAGGCAAATTCAGCGGCGCAGGTGTCCACCCGTTTGTATACCGGGCGAATATCCAGGTCGTGGCGCAGCTTGCGCAGGCTCACTTCGGAGAGGCCCAGCAGCTTGGCCAGGCGGGCGTCGGAGAAGCCCTTGCGCTTGAGGCGGAACAGGGTGGCCTGATCAATGTCGGCCTTGCCGGCGGACTTGAGGGTCTGCTCCTCTTTGATCAGGTCTTCGATCTGCACCAGGTACCAGGGATCGACATGAGTGTGGGCGAACACGTCGTCGACACTCATGCCGGCCCGGAAGGCGTCACCGATGTACCAGACACGTTCGGCTCCGGGCACGTTCAGTTCCCGGGTCAGGGTTTCCCGGGAATCCTCGGAATCCAGGTCCTCGAGTTTCTCATCAAAGCCGTCGGCGCCCACTTCCAGGCCGCGCAGGGCTTTCTGCAGGGATTCCTGGAAGGTCCGGCCAATGGCCATAACTTCACCCACGGATTTCATCTGGGTGGTCAGGCGGGCGTCGGCCTGGGGAAACTTCTCGAAGGTGAACCGGGGAATCTTGGTGACCACGTAGTCGATGCTGGGCTCGAACGAGGCCGGGGTAACGCCCCCGGTGATTTCGTTGCGCAGCTCGTCCAGGGTATAACCCACCGCCAGCTTGGCGGCGACCTTGGCAATCGGGAAGCCGGTGGCCTTGGAGGCCAGGGCGGAAGACCGCGACACCCGCGGGTTCATCTCGATCACCACCATGCGACCGGTATCAGGGTTGATGCCGAACTGAACGTTGGAGCCGCCCGTTTCGACACCAATCTCACGCAGAACCGCCAGGGAGGCGTTCCGCATGATCTGGTATTCCTTGTCGGTAAGAGTCTGGGCCGGAGCCACCGTGATGGAGTCACCGGTGTGCACACCCATGGCGTCGAAGTTTTCGATGGCGCAGACGATGATACAGTTGTCGTTTTTGTCACGGACGACTTCCATCTCGAACTCTTTCCAGCCGATCAGCGATTCGTCGATCAACAGCTCGTTGGTCGGGGACAAGTCCAGACCGCGGGTACAGATTTCCTCAAATTCATCCCGGTTGTAGGCGATACCGCCGCCGGAGCCGCCCATGGTAAAGGACGGGCGGATAATGCACGGGAAGCCGATGTCGTCCGCCACTTCCCAGGCTTCCGCCATGGTATGGGCGATGGTGGCCCGCGGGCACTCCAGACCAATGCGTTTCATGGCCTTGTCGAAGCGATCCCGATCTTCGGCCTTGTCGATGGTGTCAGCATTAGCGCCGATCATCTCCACCCCGTGCTTTTCCAGAATGCCGTGGCGCTCCAGGTCCAGCGCGCAGTTCAGCGCCGTCTGGCCACCCATGGTCGGCAGCAGGGCGTCGGGTTGTTCTTTCTCGATGATTTTTTCGACGGTTTTCCAGGTGATCGGCTCAATGTAAGTGGCATCCGCCATCACCGGGTCGGTCATGATGGTCGCCGGGTTGGAGTTGACCAGGATGACCCGGTAACCCTCTTCCCTCAAAGCCTTGCAGGCCTGGGCCCCGGAGTAATCAAACTCGCACGCCTGCCCAATCACAATCGGGCCGGCGCCCAGGATCAGGATGCTCTTGATGTCGGTACGTTTTGGCATTTCTAGGTAAACCTGTCAGCAACTTTTGAATTCTGGCAGCGCAACACGCGGCGCCTGTGAGCTTTCCCGGCGATCACCCTCAGGCAGATCGCGCCTCCATCAGGCGGATAAACTCGTCAAACAGGGGGGCCACGTCATGGGGACCGGGGCTGGCTTCCGGGTGTCCCTGGAAGCTATAGGCCGGTTTGTCGGTCCGGCGGATGCCCTGCAGAGTACCATCGAAAAGGGACTTGTGAGTCGCCTCAACATTGGCCGGCAGTGTTGCCTCGTCGACGGCAAAGCCGTGGTTCTGGCTGGTAATCATCACGGTTCCCTTAGCGAGATCCTGCACCGGATGGTTGGCGCCGTGATGGCCGTGGCCCATCTTCATGGTCTTGGCACCGCTCGCCAGAGCCAGCAACTGGTGGCCCAGGCAGATGCCAAAGACCGGGATTTCGGTTTCCAGCACTTCTTTAATGGCAGTAATGGCGTAATCGCAAGGCTCGGGATCACCCGGGCCGTTGGACAGGAACACGCCATCCGGGTTCATGGCGAGCACTTCGGAGGCCGGGGTCTGGGCCGGCACTACGGTGATATCGCAGCCGCGGGACGCCAGCATTCGCAGGATGTTGTACTTCACGCCATAATCCCAGGCAACCACCTTGAAGCTTGCCTCCGTACGCTCACCATAACCCTCGCCCAGGGTCCACTCGGTTTCACTCCAGGACCAGATCTTGTCGGAGGTAACCTCTTTTGCCAGGTCCATGCCCTTGAGGCCAGGGAAGGCTTTGGCCAGTTCCAGTGCGCGCTCGGCGGTGGCATTTTCGCCGGCAACGATGGCGCCGTTCTGAGAGCCCTTGTCCCGCAGAATCCGGGTCAGCCGACGGGTATCAATGTCGGCGATTCCAACAATGTTGTTGCTTCGCAGGTAGTCGTCCAGGCTCCCCTTGCTGCGCCAGCTGCTGGCCATCAGAGGCAGGTCGCGGATGATCAGGCCAGCTGCCTGTATGCGGTCTGACTCGACGTCTTCTTCGTTCACACCGGTGTTGCCGATGTGGGGGTATGTCAGGGTGACGATCTGGCGAGAGTAGGACGGATCGGTCAGGATTTCCTGATAACCGGTCATGGCGGTGTTGAACACCACTTCACCACTGGTTTCTCCATCAGCACCAATGGCGCTGCCGTAAAACAGGGTTCCGTCTGCGAGTGCAAGGATTGCTGGTGTGCTCAAGGCTTGTATCCTCATCGAGTGGCGTATCGGTTCGTCACGAACAGGAACGCAAGCGCAAATTCAGGTTGCAAAAAAGCGAGACGGAGTCTTGGCTCGGTCCCGCTTTCTTATAAACTTTTTCAAAGGTACGCTTGGTGCAGTTAAACCGCCTTATTGTAAGAAATATGGCGCTTTGTGTCCACGGGAATTACCCGCCTCTGCGCATGAGCGAAACATCGGCAGGGGGGAGCCCCTCACTTCAGATTCAGAACGTCCTGCATATCATAAAGCCCCGCAGGCTTATCCTTAAGCCACAATGCTGCTCGCATAGCACCCTTGGCAAACGTCATCCGACTGCTGGCCTTATGGGTCACTTCGATGCGCTCACCCTCGGTAGCAAACAACACGGTATGATCACCCACCACGTCACCGGCACGTATGGTTTCAAATCCAATTTCTTTGCGGGTGCGCTCGCCCGTGAAGCCTTCGCGGCCATACACGGCGCACTCTTTCAGATCGCGACCAAGGGCATCGGCAACCACTTCACCCATGCGCAGGGCGGTGCCGGAAGGCGCATCTTTCTTGTGGCGATGATGAGCCTCGATGATTTCGACGTCATAGTCGTCGCCCAGGGTGGCGGCGGCGGTGCGCAGCAGATTGAGGACAACGTTGACACCTACACTCATGTTCGGCGCGAACACCACGGGCGTGGATTCTGCAGTTACAGCCAGCTGCTGCTTGTCAGCATCAGACATGCCGGTTGTGCCTATGATGAGCATCTTGCCGGTAGCTTGGCAGAATTCTGCATTTTCCAAGGTCAGATCCGGGAAAGTGAAATCGATGAGGACATCGAAATCTTCTTTCACCTCGGCCAGGCTGCCAGCCATTTTGACGCCGGTTTTGCCGAGGCCGGTCATTTCACCGGCGTCAGCACCGATCAGGCTGCTTCCTGGCTCTACGACGGCGGCACCGAGCTCAAGGCCTTCGGTACCGTCAACGGCTTCGATCAGCACTTTTCCCATGCGCCCGGCGGCGCCGATGATTGCTACCCTCATGCTCGCTTTTCCTTTTTTAACCGTTGTCGAACCCTAAGCGCTCGGCCGCTCAGAATTTCATTTCGTCGAAAAAGCTCTTCACACCCTCAAACCAGGAGGTTTTTTTGGGGCCGTGATCGCTTCCGTTGCTGGCATCGAGGGTCTTCTGGAACTCATTGAGCAGCTCTTTCTGGCGCTTGGTAAGGTTCACCGGTGTTTCCACCATCACCCGGCACAGCAAGTCGCCCGAGGGGCCGCCACGAACCGGGCTAACGCCTTTGTTGCGCAGCCGGAAGAGCTTACCAGTCTGGGTCTCGGGTGGAATCTTCAGCTTCACGCGGCCGTCCAGGGTCGGCACCTCCAGTTCACCACCGAGGGTCGCATCCACGATGCTGATTGGCACTTCGCAGTAGAGGTTGCGGCCATCGCGGGTAAACAGGGAGTGCTCACGGACGGCGATCTGCACGTACAGGTCACCCGGAGGCCCGCCATCGACACCCATTTCGCCTTCACCAGACAGACGGATGCGGTCGCCGGTATCCACGCCGGGCGGCACTTTAACAGAGAGCGTCTTTTCTTCCTGAACCCGACCCTGGCCACGACAAGCCTGGCACGGGTTCTTGATGACCTGGCCAGCACCGCGGCAGGTGGGGCACGCCTGCTGCACGGTAAAGAAGCCCTGCTGCATCCGTACCTGCCCCATACCCTTACAGGTCCCGCAGGTCTCCGGGCGGGAGCCTTTTTCGGCGCCGCTGCCGTCGCACACTTCGCACTCGCGATGCCCGGGAATCTTGATCTGTACGGTTCTGCCTTTGACAGCCTCTTCCAGATCCAGCTCCAGGGTGTATCGCAGGTCGGCGCCACGGGTGTTGCGGCCACCACGGCCACCACCACCGAAAATGTCGCCAAATACGTCACCAAAGATGTCGGAGAAGCTGGCACCACCGCCACCCCCGAATCCACCACCGGCCTGGCCATCAACGCCGGCGTGACCGAACTGGTCGTAGGCCGCTCGCTTGGACTGGTCCGCCAGTATTTCGTAGGCTTCGCTGGCCTCTTTGAACTTGTTCTCGGATTCCGTGTCGTCCGGGTTACGGTCGGGGTGGTACTTCATCGCGAGCTTTCGATAGGCTCGTTTGACTTCCTTCTCGTCCGCGTCCCGGGAAATCCCGAGAATTTCGTAATAATCGCGCTTGGCCATGCTGTTAAAACCCTGTTTTTAAACGCGGAAAACGCGGGGACAGCCCCGCGTTTTTCCAACTACTTGATGTACTTCAGATTTATCGCTTGTCGTCGTCTTTCACTTCTTCAAACTCGGCATCTACAGCGTCATCAGCCTGCTTGGCCTCGGCATTTTCCTGCCCGCCAGCCTGCTGCGCCTGCTCGGCCTGGTCTGCGTACATCTTCTGGGCCAGCTCGGACGAAGCTTCGGTCAGCTTCTGGGTCTTGGCCTCAATGTCTTCCTTGTTGGAGCCTTCCAGAGCTTCTTCCAGCTCTTTAATGGAGGCTTCAATGGACTCCTTCTCGCTGTCGCTGACCTTGTCACCGGCGTCTTTCAGGGTCTTGCGGACGGCATGCACCATCGCGTCACCCTGGTTGCGGGCCTGGACCAGTTCTTCAAACTTGCGATCCTCGTCAGCGTTGGCTTCGGCGTCACGAACCATCTTCTCGATTTCGTCATCGTTCAGGCCAGAAGAGGCCTTGATCACGATGGACTGCTCCTTGCCGGTCGCTTTGTCCTTGGCGGACACATTCAGGATACCGTTGGCATCGATGTCGAAGGTGACTTCGATCTGCGGCACACCGCGCTGGGCCGGCGGAATATCCGCCAGATCGAAACGGCCCAGAGACTTGTTCTGAGCTGCTTGCTTGCGCTCACCTTGCACCACGTGGATGGTTACCGCAGTCTGGTTGTCATCCGCTGTGGAGAACGTCTGCGACTTCTTGGTCGGAATAGTCGTGTTCTTTTCGATCAGCGGGGTCGCCACACCACCCATGGTTTCGATACCGAGTGTCAGCGGCGTCACGTCCAGCAGCAGCACATCTTTCACGTCACCCGAGAGTACGGCCGCCTGGATAGCAGCACCCATGGCTACCGCTTCGTCAGGGTTGACGTCTTTACGGGCTTCCTTACCGAAGAAGTTTTTAACCTTCTCCTGAACCATCGGCATGCGGGTCTGGCCGCCGACCAGGATCACTTCGTCGATATCACCGATCTTGACGCCGGAGTCATCCAGCGCGGTACGGCAAGGCGCGAGACTGCGCTCGACCAACTCTTCAACCAGTGACTCCAGCTTGGCGCGGGTCACTTTCACATTCATGTGCTTGGGACCACTGGCATCTGCCGTTACGTATGGCAGGTTAACATCGGTCTGTTGACTGCTGGACAGCTCGATCTTGGCCTTCTCGGCCGCCTCTTTCAATCGCTGCATAGCCAGCGAATCGCCGCGCAGGTCAATACCGCTGTCTTTCTTGAACTGATCGGCGAGATACTCGATCAGTTTCATATCAAAGTCTTCACCACCAAGGAAGGTGTCACCATTGGTAGCCAGCACTTCGAACTGATGCTCGCCATCCACATCGGCAATTTCGATGATGGAGATATCAAAGGTGCCACCACCCAGGTCATAAACAGCTACCGTGCGGTCACCGCTCTTCTTGTCCAGGCCATAGGCCAGGGCAGCCGCAGTCGGCTCGTTGATGATGCGCTTGACTTCCAGACCGGCGATCTTGCCCGCGTCTTTCGTAGCCTGGCGCTGGCTGTCATTGAAGTAGGCCGGCACGGTGATTACCGCTTCCGTCACTTTCTCGCCCAGATAATCCTCTGCGGTCTTCTTCATTTTCTTGATGATTTCCGCAGAAATCTGCGGGGGCGCCATCTTATCACCCTTCACTTCCACCCATGCATCGCCGTTATCAGCCTTGGCGATCTTGTAGGGCACCATCTTGATGTCCTTCTGGACCACGTCGTCTTCGAACCGACGGCCAATCAGGCGCTTGATGGCATACAGAGTGTTGTTCGGGTTGGTGACCGCCTGCCGCTTGGCCGACTGGCCTACCAGGATTTCACCATCTTCGGTGTACGCAACAATGGACGGGGTGGTGCGATCACCTTCAGCGTTTTCAATAACCTTGACCTTGTCACCATCCATGATGGCCACACAGGAGTTGGTCGTTCCCAGATCGATACCGATAATTTTGCTCATTGAGTCACTCCAGATTTTCTGAATGCTTTTCCGGAGGCCAAACCTCCGCTGTTGCTATTTACTGGCTATATTGGCGCTTTAATCGGCTTTTCAAGCCTGCTCATCAATTTTTGGTGCATCTTCTGCTTTGGCGACCACCACCATGGCCGGCCGCACCACACGACCATTCAGCAGATACCCTTTCTGTACCACGGCAACCACACTGTTGGGCTCGGCATCCGGGGATGGCACCATGGACATCGCCTCATGTTGCTGGGGGTCAAATGGCTCACCCACCGGATTGGTCTGCTCAACATTGAATTTTTTCAGACTGGACATGAACAGGCTGAGTGTCATTTCCACGCCTTCGCGAATGGAAACTAACAGCTCGCCGGAATTTTCCTGGCCCTCGCTGCTCTCAACCGCCTTTTCCAGGCTATCTGCAACTGGCAACAGCTCTTTGACGAACTTCTCCAGGGCAAACTTGTGCGCTTTCTCCACATCAATCTCGGCACGGCGACGCACATTCTGCATCTCGGCCTGGGAACGCAACACCTGTTCCTGAAACTCCTGGACTTGCGCCTTCAGCGCTTCTATTTCAGAGCTTTCACCCTCGCCAGCATCCTGGCCCGCAGACTGAGCTTCTTCTTTGGCGGCCTCCAGGGCCTCGTTCAGTTCCTCTTGCTCGTTGCGGTTTTCGTCAGTGCTCATGGCTACTCCTGCTTGGTCGTCAGCGGGCCACTCTTCAGTGGCCGGTTGAACTTGGGCCCCGGCCGCAGCGCGCCGGAAAAATGTCGTTGCGGTCGGATATGGGGTCCCGCTTTCAGGTTTCAACCACCGACACCTTTATTCCTGCAGAAATTCACCTCAGCAGGTTTGCAAACAGGAAAAACCCTGTATATATTCACAGTTACTGTATGCATCAACAGTATCGAGCAGTGACCAGACTGCTCAACAGGTTTTCAGAAGCTCTAATTGTCAGAAAGTCGCGGAGGTTATCTGCATGCTTACCCAGCTCACGGTTTCCAATTACGCCATCGCCGAACGGGTGGAACTCCAGTTCAGCAAAGGCATGACGGCACTTACCGGCGAGACCGGGGCCGGCAAATCCATCGTACTGGACGCCCTGGGCCTGGCCATGGGCGGTCGCGCCGACGCAGGCGCGGTTCGGCATGGCGCCAAACGCGCAGATATAACAGCGACCTTCGACGTTTCCGACATTGCCGAAGCGAGCGACTGGCTGGTCCAAAACGAGCTGGACGATGACAACAACTGCATCCTCCGGCGCGTTATCAGCAAAGACGGCCGCTCCCGCGCTTATATCAATGGCCAACCCTGCCCGCTGAATCACCTCAAGGAACTCGGAGGCGTGCTGATGGATATCCACAGTCAGCACCAGCACCAGTCCCTGCTGCGCAAGGAAACCCACCGCAAACTGGTGGATGAGTTTGCCGCCGTCGAGGTCCTGGCCGTCGATACCCGGGAGGCGTGGAAGGCCTGGAACCAGATCCGCCAGCGCCTGACCGAGCGGCAGCAGAATGCCAATGAAGCGGAAGCCAAGCTTCAGCTACTACGCTACCAGGTGGAAGAACTAGACCGCCTGGCCCTGGAAACTGGCGAGCAGGAGCAACTGGAACAGGAGCAGGCGCAGCTGAGTCAGGCAGACACAGTTTTGCACAACAGCCATCAGGCCGCCCTGCTGTGCACCGAAGACGAGACCAGCGCTGCAGATCTGATCCGGCAGGCCCTGCAGCAGCTGGAGCAGCTGCCGGTAGACGTACCAGCACTGGCCGACACGGTTCAAATGCTAAAAGAGGCGCAGATTCAGGTCAGCGAAGCCGGTGACAACCTGCGCCACTTTGTCGAAGATTACGAAGCTGATCCTGCCAGGCTGACAGAAGTCGAAGAGCGGCTGAGCGCGATCTACCAGATGGCCCGGAAGCACCGAATCACCCCTGAAGAGCTTCCGGAGCTGCACCAGCGCCTAAGCGTCGAGCTGGCTGAACTGGACGGCGGTGAAGGCAGCCTGGAACAGCTGGAAGCCGAGCTTGAAAGCCAGCGCAGCCGGTTCGATGAACTGGCCGGCCAACTGACGGATTCACGCGCCAAAGCTGCCACCGAACTTGACCTGCGCGTTGCGGCAGAGCTTGCCCAGCTAAGCATGCCCAACATGCAGTTCATCACACACCTGAATCGCAACGCTGGCGAAGAGCCTGCAGCCCACGGCATGGAAGAGGTTGAATTTCTGGTCAGCGCGAACCCGGGGCAACCGGCACGGCCATTGGCCAAGGTGGCCTCCGGTGGTGAGCTGTCACGAATCAGCCTGGCGATTCAGGTGGTCGTTGCCCAGACCTCAACCACACCAACGTTGGTCTTCGACGAAGTGGATGTGGGCATCGGCGGCGGCACTGCCGAGGTGGTTGGCCGGCTGTTGCGCACGTTAGGGAGCAATGGTCAGGTACTTTGCGTTACCCACCTGCCGCAGGTAGCAGCACAGTGTCATCAGCACCTGTTTGTCAGCAAATTTACAGAACAGGACGCCACTTTCTCTAAAATCGAGGCGCTGGACGACCAGGGCAGAATCAGTGAAGTGGCACGGATGCTGGGCGGTGTGGACATGACCGACCATACGATTGCTCATGCCAGAGAAATGTTTTCTAAGGGGCAGGCAACTCACCACTGACCCGAAACAAAGATACCTCTACCCCTCTCGACCCTGAGAGCTGTTAGGGCGGGCTTAATCGCCCGCCCCTTTTTTACCGCTTCCTTATCCAAGTTTGCCAAGACCGAATCAGGATTTGATTGGCTTGACGTAGAGAATCAGGCTGTGATCGACGATTTCGTAACCGCGCTCTTCCGCGATTTTCCTCTGGCGCTCTTCAATCACTTCATCGAAGAACTCGACAACCTCACCGGTCTGAGTGCAAACCATATGGTCGTGGTGATCATCTCCGGCCATTTCGAAAACGGCATGACCGCCTTCAAAATTGTGACGCAGCACCAGCCCTGCCGCTTCAAACTGCGTCAACACACGGTAGACCGTCGCCAGCCCCACGTCATCGCCTTGTTCCAGAAGCTTCTTGTAGACATCTTCGGCACTGAGATGATGCTCCTCGGCCGTCTCCAATATATTGAAGATTTTCACTCTCGGCAGAGTCACCTTCAGACCGACTTTTCGTAATTCGGCGTTTTCAGACGACATGTTACTATTCACTCTTTGGTGTGCCTCACGGCTTCCGGTATGATGAAGCCGCCTTTGAACGGTTAACCCGTGTCACACCTGCCTCTGGCAGGCGATTTCAAGATAGAGGATTTCCCCCGGCGATGCAAAAGCTCACAGCTCTCATTCTCACTCTCGTTCTCTCCGGTTGTGTTTTCCCGGGCGTTTACAAAATCAACGTCCAGCAGGGAAACATTGTTACCGACGAGGAGCTGTCGCAACTGTCCGAGGGCATGTCCCGCAGCCAGGTTCATGCAGTAATGGGAACCCCCCTCATGCTGAACCCGGTTGATCTCTCCCGGGAATACTACGTGTATACGCTTCAACGGGAAGGCGGTGATATCAAGGAGCAGCGCATCATCGTCTATTACGAAGGCGATCAATACGCCCACTATGAAGCACAGCTGCTGGAAGAAACTCCGGCGTACTGAGATCAGGCTTTCTTGTTCGCCCGATTCAGACGTGCCTGTTTCGGGTCGATCTTGAGCGGCCGGTAGAGTTCCACCCGGTCTCCGTCCCGGAGTTCATGGGCAGCAGGATCCTTGATCACCTTCCCGAACACACCCATATCGGTGGCATCCACATCAATTTCCGGGAAAATATCTGTAATACCTGAGAGTTTCGCTGCCTGCAGGGCAGTGGTCCCCTCGGGAACCTTCACCGGAACGATCGCCTGCCTGTCCGGACGGGCATAGGCTACTTCCACCTCAATCATGCGCCCTCCTTCCGATAAAGGTCATCTGCACGCCGGCAGAAGGCATCCACCATGGTGGTTGCGGCCTGACTGAACACCGGCCCGAAGGTCATCCGGGACAGGGAACCGGAAAATTCAAACTCGAGAGACAGTATTACCTTGCAGGCATTGTCGTCCAGCGACTTGAAGTGCCAACGACCGGTCAGATTGCGGAATGGACCATCCACCAGGTTCATCTCTATCGCCTCGGGCATTAACAGCTGATTCCGGGTCGTCAGCGTTTGCCGTATGCCACCCTTGGAGATCTCCAACGAAGCGGTAATCTGCTCCGGGTTCTGCTCATGAATCTCCGCGCCCGCACACCAGGGAAGAAATTCGGGGTAACGGGCGATGTCGTTTACCAGGTGAAACATGCGCTCGGCCGAGTGCATTACCAAAGCTGTTTTGTCGATCTGATGGGGCATTGGAA
The DNA here is from genome assembly GCF_048269445.1 of Marinobacter sp. Lineage (GTDB taxonomy): Bacteria > Pseudomonadota > Gammaproteobacteria > Pseudomonadales > Oleiphilaceae > Marinobacter. The sequence continues at coordinate 327,136 of NZ_JBLXIQ010000006.1, forward strand.
CCGGTTGTCCTGCTTGCAAACATGCTGCGAAAAAAGGTTGCGGACTTCTGAGAAGGAAGACAGTCTCAATCACACACTATGATAAAGGATATCATCCTCTTGTGGGGCTTTTTCGCCCGGCTTACCTTTACTGCTATTTTCTGCGGGCGGCAACTGTTCAACAGCAGGCACCGGTTCATTGCCTTCGGAGCCACCCCCGGACGCCCCTCCCGATGGCGGGGTATCTGCAGGCTCTTCCTGAGCATCTGCACCGGCACCCGACAGCAGCGTGGCAGGCTGTTCGCACCACACTGCTGTGCTGCCGCTGTCACAAAGGTTAGACAGTGAAAACGCCGTGTACTGAACACCAATCCAGGCGACCACAAGTGGCAACACCAGCCGCATCACCCAAAACCAGATACCGGCGAACAGCCCCGGGGCCGCTCCCAGCATGGTCCTGGCAAGATGACGGGTCAGGCACCAGCCGGTAAACAACGCGATCAGAATCGCGACCAATGGAATCAGTAAACCACCGGTTACCAACTCCAGCCACCGGAACATGGTGGCGCCGCCAACACGCTCCTGTGCCCACAGATTAAAGGACAGCAGCGATGCCAGCCCGGCGAGCCATACCGCCAGGCCGATCAGCACCACGGACAGCCCCCTCGGCGCCCCCGTCCATTCACGGAACCAGCCAACAACAGGCTCAAGCAGGTTCAGTGATGTGGTCCAGACAATTAACACCACCATCAGGAATACGGTAGCGATCAGGAACTGGCTTGCCGGTAACTGAGCCAGAGTCACAGGCATGGAAACGAACAACAGGCTGAATCCGCGCTCGCCATCAAAGCTGTTGCCGTCTGTGGCGATGGCAAAAATCATCAGACCGGCAAGGATTGCCACCAGGGTATCCATCAGGACGACGGCAAGAATCGAACGTTTGAGGCGGGTATGAGGCGTGGTGTAGGAGCCGAGAATGGCCCAGACCCCCATACCCAGCCCCAGGGTGAAGAACGCATGGAACAGGGCCGCTCTCAGACTCCCCCAACTGAGGTCTTCCGGGTGCATCGCCAGAATCTGACCAACCGCGCCATCGATCCGCCCGTACCAGACCGCAAGTCCGAACAACACCAGCATCAGCACCAGAGTTCCTGGCACCACGACGCGCAGCGTCCGTTCAAGGCCTTTTACCACCCCCTGGGCTGACACCAAGATCACCAGCAGCAGGAAAAAGATATGCCAGCCCATGAATATCCGGTACTCGCGAGGGTCCGAAACCAACCCGGCCAGGATCGCCGTTGCCTCAGAGTTTCCCGCCCCGGAGAACCGCCCCAATGCACCAAAGAACACATAGGCCAGTGCAATGGAACCGAACACCGCCGTAAACGACAACACCAGAAATGCCGCCAGAATGCTGAGCCGACCTACCGCCATCCAGAGACGGGAACGTTTGGCACTGCGAATCAGGCCGTCCATCGCCAGCACAATACCGTGGCGGGCATAACGGCCAAGCGCGGCCTCTGTAACCATAAGCGGCAGTGTGACCAGCAGCAGACACGCCAGATAGAGCAGTATGAACAGACCGCCACCGTGCAGGCTGGCCAGATACGGGAACTGCCACAGATTCGCAAGACCAACGGTGGCACCCACCGCAGCCCAGAAGAAAGTTGATTTTCGGGTAAAGGACCCGACATGTGTCTGATACGGCGTAGGCATTCGAGCCCCTGAGTCCCCTCAACAAGTCTGGCCCCGTATTGTAGCCGATGGATTCGGCTGCGCACGAATGGACAGGCGCCGTGTCGCTGATTTCGTGACCGATCCGGCACTCCTGGGCTACAATGCGCCTTTTTCCGGCTGCACAAACGCCGGCCCGTTCATTCGTCCGACCCCGGATTTATTGATTCATGAGCAAGAAAAAGCCCGGAACGCCGAGCAGTACCATCGCGCTGAACAAGAAGGCGAAGCACGAATATCACATTGAGGACCGCTTCGAGGCGGGGCTCGCCCTGCTGGGCTGGGAAGTCAAATCCCTGCGCGCCGGCAAGGCCCAACTGGTTGATGCCTATGTACTCCTCAAGGACGGCGAAGCCTGGTTGCTCGGCTCTCACATCACGCCACTGATCGCAGCTTCTACCCATGTTATTGCAGACCCGACCCGGACCCGAAAACTCCTGCTGCACGCCAAGGAAATTGCCAAAATCGTCGGCAAGGTAAACCAGGCCGGTTACACCTGCATTCCGCTGGCACTCTACTGGAAAAACAACCGGGTGAAGTGCGAGATCGCCCTGGTGAAAGGCAAGAAGCAGTTCGACAAGCGCGCCACCGAGAAGGAGCGGGACTGGAACCGCCAGAAGCAGCGGATCCTGCGCGATACCAACATCTGACCACAGCTCCGCACAAATTCCTGAATAACTGACACCGGTCATGGGTAGGATCGACCGGTGTGTCGCATACTCACTCTCTTTGTTCAGATATCCAACAGGCCTATACTCGGGAGTCCCGGTGCATGGCAAAGGGAGAGCTTATGTCACCTAAACAGATACCCATGTCTGCCGTTGATCGCGCATGGCTGCGCATGGACACCCCGCAAAACCCCATGATGATCTGCGGCGTATGGACACTGGACCGCCCCATTTCCATGAGCCGTCTGCGGAACATACTTGAGACACGATTCCTGTGCTTCAGCCGGTTCCGTCAGCGGGTTGTGGACACAGGAGACCGCGCTTACTGGCAGGAGGATCCCCTGTTTGACCTGGACAACCATCTCCACCAGATCGCACTGCCGGGCAAGGCCGACAAAGCGGAGCTCCAGAAACTGGTCAGCGACATGAACAGTACCTCACTGGATTTCCGGCAACCGCTTTGGCAAATGCACTACATAGACAATTACGATGGTGGTGGCGCACTGCTGATTCGTATCCATCACTGCATTGCTGATGGCATATCGCTGGTTCGTGTCATGCTGTCTCTGACGGACAAAACTCCCGAACCCAGACTGAAAAAAGTCGCCTCAAAACATCATCCAAAAGTACACCAGACATCCACCATTCAACGACTGCTTCACCGTGTTGTAGACAACGCCCAAACGGCCAGCCATCAGGCCAGGCTGTTCATTCAGTCCGTTCGAGAAGAACCTAACTACCCCCTTAAGCTGGCCTCAACAGCCAGTGGTGTGGCGATGGATCTCTTGAAACTCGGTCTGGCCCCATTTGAGCCCAAAACCGGTTTGAAGCAGCCACTATCCGGGCGCAAGCAGGTGGCCTGGGCGGAACCTCTGGATCTTGCCGACGTAAAAGCCTGCGCCAAGGCTCTGGGTGGCACCATAAACGATGCATTGCTCTGTACAGTGACCGGCGCGCTTCAGCGTCACTTTGCCGCACACAAGGAATCCATCCCCGATTGCGGAATCCGTGTGGCGGTGCCGTTTAACCTCCGGCCTCTAGATCAGCCTATCGAAACTCTCGGCAACAAGTTTGGTCTTGTTCTCGTTACCCTGCCGGTGGAGGTCAAAGACCCGCTTATGTGCTTCCGGCAGGTACAGGAGAACATGAACCGGCTAAAGCGCTCCTATCAGGCCCAGGTCACTTACAGCCTGCTTGATATATTCGGTCGAGGTCCTGATGTTATAGAACGGCGGGCTCTGGACCTTCTGAGCAACAAAGCCTCCGCCGTACTGACCAACGTGCCAGGGCCGAAAGACGCCCTGTACCTTGCGGGCAGCAAACTCACCCAGCCCATGTTCTGGGTGCCCCAGAGCGGCAATATCGGCATTGGCATGAGTATTCTCAGTTACGCTGGCACCGTTCAGTTCGGCATTACCGTCGACAAGGCCATCCACGCCGACCCAGATGCGGTGATGGACTATTTCCGGCAAAGCTTCGAGGCCCTGCGCCACGCAGCCCTCGCCGGCCGGCAAGGCGCCCATGAACGCAAGGCCAGCTAGGCCCGTAGGTACATCTACCGGCCCATCAACACAAAACAGCAACAAACAAACCTTGAAGTCCGGCAAACCGGACACATATACTGTAGCTAAGGGGACGACATGGCTTCGACGCTGGTGGCGATCCCTTGAGTGCATGTCGAGATGGCAGCGAATCTCGTTAATCCAAAGCTGCAACGCAATAGTCGCAAACGACGAAAACTACGCACTAGCAGCGTAAGCTGCTAGTCGTCCTGACCGGGTCGCCCGTAGCCCGGAGCTACATCTCAGGACGTCATCGCTTACGGGATGCTCCGTTATCCAGAGTTCACTGGCTAGCGGCTAAGATTTAAAGAACTCGGTTCTTGCACCCTGGCTCTCGGGTCGCTTGAACTTAAATCAATAGAGAGACGCTAAACATGTAGACCTCAAGGCTGAGTGCTGGCGGACGCGGGTTCAATTCCCGCCGTCTCCACCAAACAACCAACAGAAAGCCCCTGATTTCAGGGGCTTTTTTCGTTTCCAGCCCAACAGAAATGCAGAAGGTGTCCACTATATGTCCACCGAGAGACGTCGAGGTTGGATGAGAAGACTAATAGATCGAGAGGTATCACCTGATACACATCTGATTAAAACAGTGGTCTTCTGGCTTCTGTTGCTGCCCCCATTGATAGGCGGAGTATCACTAGCGATCTATGCAGGGATATGTGCCGAGGTCTACTGGCAGTTCACCCCTGAAGCTTACAACCTGATAATTAAAAACTTCAAAATGCCACTTGGGGTGATGGGGCTTTCTATACCCCTGGCCGCGTTATCGGCAGCAATCCACCGTTCGGTTCAAACCTCCAGGCAGATAAAAGAGCAATATTCTCAGAATATCTTCTCCAATCACCTCGAACACAGAAACTACTTTTTCAGGTTCATCGAGGACTTCAATCCCTTCACCAACCTAGACATAAGCGTTCCTAAGCTATACGAGAAGCTCTTTCCTCGCGCTGTCGATGGGGGACTCGAGCCTGACAAAGCGCAAATAGATTTGATGCTTGAAGAAGTCCATGCACTGAACAAGTCAGCTCAGGAAGAACTCGAAGGAACCGCCAATAGCAACGACATACTGCTGAAATCCGATAAGTGCGAGGAAGCGATAGATAGCTACGAAGTTCAGCTCCAATTAATCACAGGAAAACCACCAAACCGGGAAGACCTTTTAAAAGACCATGCGCTGTTCAATATTGTAGCTGGAAAGCTCAAGGAATCGGTTGTCGTGGCAGACGGGATTATTGACTGCGCAAACTTCCATAGAAATTACATGGATAAGGCCGAAACCTCCAACTATGAAAGGATTGTCGAAATCTACAGAATCAACGGAGCGCTTATCAAGAACCTTCATCACAAGCAGAGTATCTATCAAGAGATCCGCGCGGCATTCGACGAGTATGTCGACAAAAATTACAAATTTAAGGCCGATGAAGACGGCGCTCAGGACCGATTTAAGTCACGACTTTCAGCGATGCAGACGAACCTACGGATTCAACCAGACTCAGAGATCTTAAGACAGGTAATCTTTAACTATTTCAACAGTAAAGAGCAGAGGCTGCTTAAGGAAAATGCCCCTGCAACGATCCAAGCAGCAATGGCGTAACAATCGCTATCAATCACACAGAAGGCTGAAACCTGACCGCTTGCTCAAGGTGGGATTCAGCCAGGTGAGCATATCGCATGGTCATTTGGATATTGGAATGGCCCAACACCCTCTGCAGGACAAGCAGATCTCCTCCATTCATCATAAAATGGCTTGCGAAAGTGTGCCTGAGGACATGAGCGGCCTGACCTAACGGCAACTTGATCTCTGATTTTTCAAGCGCTCGCCGGAAAGCCGAGAGCGAAAAACTAAAACAATCATGCGTTTTAAGGTGCTTTCGGATTTCCCCAAACAGCTCTTTGCTAACGGGCACGGATCTAGACCTACCGCTTTTGGTGTTCACGAACGTAAGCTTTCCTTCCTGGACGTGGCGTAGCTGCAAATTCTCAGCTTCTCCCCACCGAGCACCTGTTGCCAAACAAATCCTTGTTAGAAGGTGCACGTGTGGATTCTGACTGAAGTCCTCGATGGTTTTGAGAAGGTGCCGAATCTGCTCGACCGTGAGCCAGGATAGCTCCCTTTCATCCAGACGGATCATCTCAACATTCCTGATCGGGTTGTCGAATTCGATTTCGTTCAGCCGGTTCAGTTGGTTATAGACCGCGTTGAGGTAGCCAAGGTGATTGTTGAGCGTTTTCTTGCTGGCCCCTTTCTGGATCTTATGGGCTCGGTAGGCCAGGAAGGACGCCGGTGTTACGGTCCTGGCAATTGGGTTGCCCATGAATTCAGCCATCGCATCGAGACAACGCTTTCTGCGTTCACCGTCTTTAAGGTGGACACCTTTGGCGTTAAACCAAAGCTTGATCAACTGCTTCAGGGTTCGATTGTCGGCTTTAGACGGGTTCCACTCTCGCCCTTCTGCCCTCTTTGCCAGAACGAAGGTTTCAAAGCGTTTCGCCTCTGACTTTGAATCGAAGCTTTTACGGATACGCTTTGATCCTCGGCCATCCGTGCGCAGATCTACCTGCCACCGTCCTGATGGAAGTTTGCGAATCATGCCGCCACCTTGGTCAGTAGTCGTCGTTTTATAAGCCCATCCTGGACGAGCTGGAAGAGCTCGTTTTCATAGATCTCCCGTCGTCGGTAATAGGCGCACAGATCCTCCCATAGTCCGGATTTCTTGAGGCAGTCCCAAGCCTGGCGCGGGTTAAAACGGTTGCGTGCATAAATGGACAAGAGATTGCCAAAGGCCAGGGAAACGTTCTTTTCGTTGCCGCAACCGGGTTCCTTTTTTGCGCGTTTGTAGAGCAGATCCGGGGCGCTGTAGCCGAAGCCGATGTCGTCTCTGAGCTTGGTCCAGATGGGGTGTACCCATTCCCGTTTGACCTCGTAGCGGTTGCTTTGGAGAGCGTACTGCCAGAGGCCCGTCAGGTGAGGAACCGCGTCCATGTAGGTATAGATGGGGTTCATGTTGGGTGTGCCCTGGGAGATCTCGTTCACGATCCGGTGATGGAATCGGATTTCGAGACGCCAGACGGGTTTGTCAGGGTCATAGCAGGTATCCGGGAAGCACTCTTCGTTGCTGGCGCATTCCCAGATGGATTCCATGAAGGCGCGTTTGTCAGAAACGTCGATTTCCTTGGATTTGTCATAGAGACACACCTGAAGGCTGTTGGCCTTACCGAAGGTGTAGGTTTCACCTCTACCGTTTACGGTTGAGCCTTCCAGGCCCTGGAAGTGGAAGTCGCTCATGCCGTTATGGACGCTGATGGTTCGGGCCCGGGTCACGAACTGCTGGGCAAAGTCTTGCGGGGGTTCCCATCCCTGGACGTCCACGGCCAGGTGTAGCGCGATGCCAACGGGCTTAATGTTAGTGAGGAAGTACATACCCCACTCGGCAAGCTCATCATGGATCTCCTGGCTGGAGCGTTCATAGAGCCACCTTGGGGACGTTTCTATCTTGACGTGTGTGCCCAGTGTGTCGGCTTCGGCGTAAAAGTTCTGCAGGAGAATGGTTAAGCCGTATTCGCGATTCTGCAGGATGTACTTGAAGCCCCCTCTCCTGCCGGATTGGAGCCGGAACGGGATTTTCCTGATGGTGAGGGTGGCGTCGTAGCCGGATTCATATTCGGTGGCGATTTCGGCGAGGATTTCCGGTTTCAGTCTTCCCTGGAAGAGTTGTCGGACCGTGTCGGTGCCGGTCCAGAGGACATTTACACCATCAAGATTCACCTGTTGACCTTCCGGACCGATGAAGAGATCCCCTTTGCCGATTTCGCCGGTGTTGGTATCGATGCGCTCGAATTCTCTGATTTTCATCTGTGGCTCACTGTGGGTCTATGTGTTTCAACAACGACTTTCGTCGTTTTCTATGAGACGTGTTACAGGGACGTCTCCAAGCCGCTGCGCGGCGCGTGGTGGTCGCTCCGCTCGCACTCACGCGCCGTCGCCTTCCTTCTCGGGGAGTGCTGTTTGCAGATAGGAGGACCGGGATTGTTTGTCCCCTTCTGTCCTCTCCGGCTCCCGGTAGCTGTAATAGGTCACGAGCTGGCCCTGGATGACACAAAAGGGTTCGCCCGTTTTGAGGAACGTTGCGCAGTTCCTGGAATGAATCTTTCTCGTGCCGGTTTCGCCCCAGATCCAATAGACCTCATTCACTTCCCCGACGATCCGCCACTTGTTGGAGAGCGGCAGCCAGCCAGGTTCTATTTCGTGTATGACCTGGTGCGGTGCCCTGCCCTCTAAGCTGGCTTTGACAGCCCGGGTTCGTTGGGCGGTCTGTGCGCTTTGGGTGGCTCTGACCGGTTGCTGATTTGTTCCTGGTGTTGTTTGTTCGGTTGCCGTTCCTGGCGTGAGGTCATCGGTGTGATCTTCCGGGGTGAAGTAAGCGACCGCTTTCCACACTCCCAACGCCATGATGAGAATCGAGACCGGAATGCCGTACTTGATCAGCGGGTGTTTCAGGACGTTGGCGCGGTCGTCGGCTTTCTCTTCCATACCGGCGGCGAAGTCGGTTTTGTTCCGGGTGTGGCTCTTGTAGTACTGGTAGATGTCGGGCTTGTAGGAGCCGTAGAGCTGGCGCATGGGCTTTCCGGGCTTCTGGCCGGTGGCGGCTCCCATGTAGACATCGACCCGGTATTTGTTCTTCTGGCCGATGGCCGTGAGTTTGACGGCCCGGTAGGTTTCTTCCACGAGGCCCCTGACGAACGCACAGAGTTGGGCAAGGTCTTGAGTGACCAGCACGATTTCATTGGTTCGGCCGTCTTCCCCGACGTTGTGCCGGTGTTCGGTGAAAAACTCTTTCTGGCACTGAGGAATGTTCGTGGACTTCATGCCGCTTTTCCAGAAACGCCAGGCTTCATCGATGATCCAGATGACGCCGGCGGGGTGGCGATCCATATCAAAGAAGGTGGCGTCGTCTTCCGCTTCTTTATTGGTGAAGATCGTCACTTTGCCCTGGGGGTAGTCGTCGGCCAGTCTTCCGAGCTTCAGGGGAATGTTGGTGATGATGTGTCGGCCTGCTTCGAGGGATGGAATGACGACGTTTTCGACAACGCCGTAACTCTTTCCCGATCCGGGCAGACCTGCGTAACCGACGATGGACATGGGTTAGCCTATGAACGGAATGCGGCGGAGAATGAAACGGGCAATCAGGGCGGTCATCATGGCCGTGATGCCGTAGTCGAATTCGAAGATGGTCAGGAAGTACAGGAGCTGGCCGCCAAGGCCGTCGAAGATGCCCTGCAGGTCGACAATGTCGATTTCCGGTATCCAGTTCAGCATGAGTTCGACCGTATCGACCAGGAGGCTGTAGAGCTGGCGCGGTATCCACAGAACAATATCGATCAGTGCATCAATCAGTTTCTGGATCATGGTTAGGCCCTCAGGAAGACGAAGACGGCGGCCAGGGTCCACACGGCGATGAACAGCATGGACAACAGGCCTCGATGGTCGTCCAGGATCTGGCAGTGGCTATCGATGGGCATGGCCTGCCAATAGTCGGTGGCAGGAATGGTCCAGATTGGACAGGTGTTGTTGCTGGCAATGCTTGGGACCGTGGTGACCGCGTGGATGGTCGGGTTGTTGGTGATGGTCAGCTGCAGGCGTTCGCTGCTTTCGGCGAAGGTGGGCGCATCCCCGAGGCCGTCGGTGGAGTAACCGTCGTCCGGACCGTCCTTTATTTCCGTCAGGGTGTCGGCGGTGTCTTTAGTGTTCTGCTTGATGTCGGCCAGGTCGCCCAGGTAATCCTCGCCCTGGTCATTCACCAATCCGGTGCCATTACCACCGGATCCACCGCCGCCGGACAGTTCGCCGTTTTTGCCCATCTGTTCCAGGGAGGAAACGTTGTCAGCGATGCTTTTGACGGCGTTTTCAATCTTACCCAGGTGCTCGTTGCTCTGGTCGGTTTTGGCGTTGCCTTCGTTGATGGCTTTCTCAACGTTATCCAGGCCCTTCTCCACCGATTCGGGGTCATTTTCGCGCTGGTATTCGTCGGGTTCGCCGTCGCCGTCTGTGTCGGTGTTGGGCGCTTCCGGGGTGTCCGGTTCTTCCGGTTTGTTGGTCAGGGGTTCGCAGACAAAGCCGTAGTCGTCGACTACGGAAATGGATTCCCCCTTGCACTCAGGGACACCATAGTCCTTAGGCAGGCAACGGACCTTGCCATTTACGATGCCAATCTGACCGTCGGCGCTGCCGCTGCACTGGTCGATATCCCCGCAGAAGGACACCGGCGGTTTGCCGTAACCCAGGACGATCTCGCCCCGATAGTCGTCCGTTTCAGAAGTGCATTCGTTATCGTCTTCGGGGGGCGGGAGGCAGGCGCCGTTGAGCATGCCGTGTTCGCATTCAGGCTGGCAGATTCCACTGACGGGATCGTGAGCGAGGCCGTGTTCTTTGCATTCTTCGGGAGGCTGGTCGTTCAGTTCACAGCGGGGATTTGCACCCACTCCCGCATCGGTCCAACCGTCCTCACAACCGCAATCACCAACGGGCTGTTCGCCAGTGATGTGGTTTTTCTCATGAATATAGGCAGGGCAAGAGCCGGTATCTCTATAAGCAGTGACATACCCGGCTTGTATGGAACATCCGTCCGAGGCAGACCAGCCCTCATTGGGGGCATCTTCTATCCAGCAGTAATAGCCGTCCTGATTGCACAATGAATCAGCCGCCATGAAACCTTCAACAACCGCCCTCGCCTCAGACTTCGTCGCGCTGTTACACGCTACCGGGGAGGTGCCCTGATCATAGTAGACACGGGAGGCTATGGTTGATTTCGCCGCCAGAAGAGGCGCCGACACCATCAGGCAGAGCCACAGGATCAGACATCTTTGAAGAGATACACGCACAGTGCCACCCCCATCATGAAGAATGTCCAATCCCACAGCTCTGCCACGATTCACGCTCCTACTTGATCATGCTCAGCAGGAGACGGGCACCCTTGCGCACGACGTAGAAGCCGGCCAGAACACCCACGACGGCGATGACGCCGGTGATTTCACCGGAGAAATCGAGGCCACC
>NZ_JBLXIQ010000007.1:0-264757 GCF_048269445.1 Marinobacter sp.
TCCCCTTCGTCTAGTGGCCTAGGACTCCGCCCTTTCACGGCGGCAACAGGGGTTCGAACCCCCTAGGGGACGCCAATTTTTTTCCTCGATACTCCGGCAGCTCTAATAATTGCCTGGCAGCGTCACACCGGCTTCTGTCCGTGTTTTCCTTCTTTTCTGCTCTGATGTCCGTGGGCCTTCTGATCCCTCATTACGAAGATGCCTACGCCAACGAAAAACCCAACCACCAGCAATACAGTTAAAATGCCTGCGATAACAACGGCGTCCATATACATATCTACTCTCCTTCCCATAGTAAACTTGACTGGATTCAGATTACGCCCGGCATGCCAGCAAGTTATTGATCCAGGTCAACAGAGCAGTTATGGGTCGCGTACGCATAAATACTGAACCACAACACATTTCTCTCGATTTTTCCTGCATTTGCAAGACACCTTAAAGAAACTGCTGCTATAGTCGAAGGCGAAGAGAAATTCTCCGATCTCCTAACCGGTTTGGGTGGCTGAAGTTTACGACATGCCAAAACTGTCGACACGTCTTCAACGTTTTCGCAAAGGCTCCCCCCTGTCCTTCAGGCTGCTGGCCTGGATTATTGTGTTCAGCTCTGCGTTCACCCTGGTCGCCTCGGCCCTGCAGATCTATTCAGACTACCGCAAGGACCTCTCCCAGATTGACAACCGCATGCAGGTCATCGAATCCGGTTATGCCTCCAGCTTGGCGCGGAGTCTGTGGGCTCTGGACCAAAAGCTGCTGCAGACCCAGATGGAGGGTATTCTCAGTCTGCCCGATGTTGTCCACCTTCGGCTCAGGATTGAACCGGATTCGGAGCTGGTCATGGGCGATATTCCTCGAGGAGCAAAAACCACGTCCCATAGTTTCAGCCTGGTTCACCAAGGAGATGAAATGTTCAAACTGGGCGAGCTTACAGTCACTGCGGATCTTGAACGGGTATACGATGAACTGCAGCGTAAAGTCGGGGTCATCCTGCTCACCCAGTTCCTGAAGACCTTCTTTGTTTCGATACTGATAATCTGGATCTTCCAGCATTTCGTGACACGGCATCTGACCACCATGGCGAACTATGCCCGCGATTTTTCTTTGAAGACAACTTCCGAGCCTCTCACCCTCGACCGCCCAAACACCCCCTTAAACCGCACTGACGAGTTGGGCAGGGTCACCGATGCCATCAATCAGCTGCGCGAACGACTGAATGCTGATATGGAGCGACAGCAGAAAGATGCCGCAGAAATCCGAAAATTCTCCAAGGCCATAGAACAAAGCCCCTCTTCCGTTCTGATCTGCGACCGACAGTGGCGTATTGAATTCGCGAATCAGAAGTTCACCCAACTGACAGGTTATGAGGCAAAATCAATTCTGGGCAAACATCCTGGCGCGCTTGCAAAAAGCGATATCGAAAATCGGGAAGGCCTGCACCTGTGGCAATCGATTCGTCTTCAGGTGCAACGCGTCGGGGTGTGGCAAGGGGAAGTGAACAGCGTTCGCCGCAACGGAGAGAGGTTCTGGGAGCAGCTGATTGTCACTCCTATCAAGGATGAGGCCGGCGGCACAACCGGATACCTGATCCTCGGTGAGGACATCAGTATCAGAAAGCGCTATGAGCAGCAACTGCTGCGCCAGGCCAACTACGACATCCTGACCGGTCTGCCCAACCGGATGCTAGCCCTCGATCGCCTGAAGCTTGCATTAGCCCAAGCGCGACGCGAGAGTAGCCTGGTGGGTGTGATGTTTCTGGATCTGGACAACTTCAAGCACATCAATGACACCCTTGGTCACGACGCCGGAGACAATCTGCTGATTGAAGCGGCACGCCGGATCTCCAGTTGCCTACGGGGCACCAGTACGGTTGCTCGCCTTGGGGGCGATGAGTTCCTTGTCATACTGCCTGGCCTGACCGGCCCGGAAGCCTCGTCTCAGGTTGCCGAACGCATTCTCAAGACATTCGCACCGCCCTACATACTGAATGGCCAGGAAGTATTCGTCACCACCAGTATCGGAATTGCAATCTTCCCAACGGACTCCGACAACAGCGGCACGCTGCTGCAGCACGCCGACGCAGCCATGTACCAGGCCAAACATAAGGGCAAAAGCTCCTACGCCCATTTTGCACCCGAAATGACCGAGGTATCTCACGAGCGCCTTAAGATGGAGTCCAGTATGCGGCGGGCCCTGGAGCTAAAGGAATTTGAGCTCTACTTCCAGCCCATCGTGAATACGGATTCGGGCAAACTCTGTGCGGTCGAAGCACTGCTGCGCTGGAATAATCCCGCCATGGGCATGGTGATGCCGGATCGTTTCATTCCTTTAGCGGAGGAAACTGGCCTGATCACACCCATCGGCGAATGGGTTCTCGAGGAGGCTTGCCGGGCGGCAATGGGTTGGAAGCAGGCTACGGGTAAAGACATCGGCATCTCCGTCAATGTCTCCCCCCGCCAGTTCCGGGATCCCGGATTTACCGAGACCGTGATGCATGCGCTCTCGGCTAGTGGCCTGGCGCCGGAACAGCTGGAGCTGGAAATCACCGAACGGCTTATCCTGGACAACTCCATCGAGACAGCGGAAATCCTACGCCAGCTCGACAAAGCCGGCATTCGCTTGTCGGTCGACGATTTTGGAACCGGTTACTCGGCCCTCAGCTATCTGAAGAGCTATCCGTTTGATACCCTGAAAATTGACAAATCCTTTATCCAGGATGTCATGAAGGAGCCAGAAGATGCCTCTCTTGTCCGGGCGATCATCAACATGGCCCATAGCTTGGGCCTGCGGGTCATCGCGGAAGGCGTGGAAGAGGAAGCACAAACCCATTTCCTGAAAAAGGAAAACTGCGACTTCTCCCAGGGGTATTTCTACAGCCGCCCCCTGCCGGCCCCGGAGGTTGACGCCTGGCTCGCCAACAACCATCGAGTTTAGATTCAAAACCGCCGGAACCTCATTTCCATGGAAGATACCGTACTTGTCGTTAACTGTGGCAGCTCCTCACTCAAACTTGCACTGTTTGACGGCAAACACCGGAAACTGGCATCAGCCATCGCCGAACGCCTCAACCAGACAGATGCGTTTGCCCGCATTGACAGCGATGAGCAGAACATTCCTCTGAAGCCGGGCGCACCCCATGATGAGGCTCTCGAAGCGCTGATCGGGGCATTCCGGGAACGCAAAGTGATGACATCCCTGCCGGTAGCCATAGGCCACCGGGTGGTGCATGGCGGAGAAACCTTTCGCGAAGCGGCCCTTATCGACGAAGGCGTAGTCAGCGCCATTGAAGACTGTGCCGGACTTGCCCCCCTCCACAACCCGGTCAACCTTTCAGGCATCAGGGCTACCCTCGCTCTGTTTCCTGGTATTCCCCAGGCGGCGGTATTCGATACGGCATTTCACCAGACTCTGCCAAAACGGGCGTTCCTGTATGCCCTTCCGGAAGCCTGGTACCGGAATTGGGGGGTGCGCCGCTACGGGTTTCATGGCACCAGCCACGCCTTTATGGCCGTTGAAGCAGCCCGCTTGCTGGGCAAGACCCCGGCAACCACGTCTGTCATTTCTGCACATCTGGGCAATGGTTGCAGCATTGCCGCCATCCGGGATGGCCTCAGCGTGGATACCAGCATGGGCCTGACTCCCCTTGAAGGTCTTGTCATGGGCACCCGGAGTGGCGACGTGGACCCGGGCCTTTTTGATTTTCTGCGTAGCAAGGGCGTTGCTGCCGACGAGGTTCATCGGGTTCTTAACCAGGAAAGTGGTTTGCTCGGCCTGTCCGGTCAGACTAATGACATGCGCTCGTTGTGCCAGCTCGCCGACCACGGCCATGAACCCTCTCAAACGGCGATTGATGTTTTCTGCTTCCGCCTGGCCAGATATATTGGCGCCATGATGGCGTCGCTCAGGCATCTGGATGCCCTGGTTTTCACCGGGGGCATCGGTGAGAACAGTGCTCGGGTACGGCAGGAAACCATTAGCCATTTACGCCTAATGGGTTTTGAACTCAGCGAGGATCTTAACAAGCACCATGGTGAAATCAGTGACGGCCGGATTGACAGTTCCGGATCCCGGTTCCCGGTAATGGTAATTCCCACCAACGAGGAGCTGGTTATTGCGCGGGAGGCCTCAAGGCTTGCCAGCACAGCAGATCCGGCCTGACCACGACATATTACCAGGAACACGATAATGGCAAAGAGTCTCTTTATTGCACCCACATCCCTGGACTCCGGCCTGACCTCCGTTTGCCTCGGGCTGTTGCGTGCCCTTGAACGGGTTGGCGTCAGCGTCGGCTTCTATAAACCCTTCTGCCAATCCGTCCATCGTGCAGAATCCATGCATAACGACGGCCAGGATTCGTCAGTGGCCTTTGTCCGGGCCAGCAGCCACCTGAATCCACCGGATCCGATTCCCTTAAAGGAAGCCCAGCAACTGCTCAACCGGGGCAAATCGGACTTCCTGCTCGAAAGAGTGGTGGGCGAATACCAGAAAGTCTCCCGTGACGTCGACGTCATCATCATCGAAGGACTGGTACCCGACCGGAGCGAAGCCTATATCGCACGGCTGAATGTAGAAGTTGCCCGCAACCTTGGCTCTGATGTGATCCTGGTCAGCACACCCAAAACCCTCGATGCCCGGCAAATGGATGAGGAGCTGGATTTTTCCTCGCGCCTGTTTGCCAACCCGAGCGATCCTGATGTAATCGGCGTCATCCTTAACAAGGTTGGCGAACCGGAGCAGTCGGGGCTCGAACCCCGCCCCAATAACACTCACCCCACTAAGGCTACCCTCGATTATCGAAACCAGTGCAAGGTGTTCAGTGAAGGCAGGTTCCGCCTGATTGCCGAGATACCCTGGCAGCCGGGACTTCTTGCGCCGAGGGTCTCCGACATTGTCCGGGAACTAGGGCTGCCGGTGTTGAACGAAGGCCAGATGCACACCCGGCGGGTTCAGAAGGTCTCAGTGTGCGCACGAAGCATCCGGAACATGACCGAAACACTCAGACCGGGCACCCTGATGGTGACGCCCGGCGATCGCGAAGACATTGTTGTAACAACGGCCGTCGCTGCACTCAACGGGGTGCCACTTGCGGGCTTGCTGCTCACTGGGGGTCTCATGCCAGACCAACGGGTGATTGATCTGTGCCACCGGGCCCTCGATACTGGCTTGCCGGTTCTCGGGTCCGATGCCAATACCTATGAGTCAGCCCACATGCTGGCAAACCTGTCATCGGCCATTCCCATTGATGATCCGGACCGCATCGAAAAGGCCATGGAAGCGGTCGCCACCCGCATAGACACCGACTGGCTGCAGCAGCACCTCAAGGTCCAACGCCAGCGCCGGCTTTCGCCTCCGGCTTTTCGCTATCAGCTTTCAGAGCGTGCCCGTGCGGCCAACAAGCGAATTGTCCTGCCGGAAGGTAGCGAGCCGCGGACCGTTCAAGCGGCCATTGTCTGCCACCGCCGGAAACTGGCTCGCTGCGCCCTGATCGGGAAGGCATCGGAAATCCGTCGGGTTGCCGACTCCCAGGGCCTGGAGCTGCCGGAGGATATCGAGATTATCGATCCGTCAGAAGTGCGACAGCGCTACGTAGGGCCAATGGTAGAGCTGCGAAAACACAAGGGACTGACTCCGGATATGGCCGAAGCAATGCTCGAAGACAACGTTGTCCTTGGCACCATGATGGTGGCTCTGGACGAGGCTGACGGTCTGGTTTCCGGCGCCATTCACACCACCGCCAACACCGTTCGTCCCGCACTGCAGCTGATCAAGACTCACGACCACGCGAAAGTCGTGTCATCGGTGTTCTTCATGTTGCTTCCCCAACAGGTAGTGGTGTATGGAGACTGTGCCATCAACCCGGACCCAAATGCCGAGGAGCTGGCAGATATTGCCATTCAGAGCGCCGAATCGGCCGAAGCCTTCGGCATCGAGCCTGTGGTCGCCATGATCAGCTACAGTACCGGCGAATCAGGAAGCGGTCAGGATGTCGACAAGGTAAGAGAGGCCACCCGGATTGCCCGCGAGCGCAGACCGGATCTTCTGATCGACGGGCCCTTGCAGTACGACGCCGCCGCGATAGAGAGTGTAGCCAGGAGCAAGGCCCCTGACAGCAAAGTGGCGGGCAAGGCCACGGTGTTTGTTTTCCCGGATCTGAACACCGGGAACACCACCTATAAAGCGGTTCAGCGCAGCGCAAATGTCGTCAGTATTGGCCCGATGCTGCAGGGCCTTCGGAAACCGGTCAACGATCTCTCCAGAGGCGCACTGGTCGAAGACATTGTCTTTACCATCGCGCTGACTGCGGTGCAGGCAAAACAGGTTGAAAACTCCGGGCTGAACGGAAGCTGAGGCTCCATCCCGGAATCAGCGCTTGAGACTCTTCTGGCGCTTTTTCTTGGGGCTGGGACCCTGCTTTTGGTCATTATCCTTTTTGACCTTCTGGCGCGGCGTCAGCCGATCAACCTTGCTGGCAAAGGGGTTTTCCCCGGCCCGGAACTCAAACCGTATGGGCGAGCCGGTGACCTTCAGCACTTTTCGGAAGGTGTTTTCGAGATAGCGCTTGTAAGAGCCTGGCAGCGCGTCCACCTGATTCCCATGAACAACGATGACCGGCGGATTTGAGCCCCCCTGGTGAGCGTACCGGAGTTTGATTCGCCGCCCCTGAACCATCGGCGGCTGATGCTGGGCAATGGCATCCTGCAGTATGGCGGTCAGGCGATTGGTCGGCCACTTGGCCATGGCCGAGTCGTAGCAGGCTTCGACCGATTCGTACATAACGCCAACGCCGGACCCGTGTAGTGCGGAGATATAGTGCTTGTCAGCGTAATCGAGAAAATCGAGGCGACGCTTAACCTGCTCCTTCACCTTGGCCCGGTCTTCCGGGTCCATACCGTCCCATTTGTTCACTGCGATGACCAATGAGCGGCCGGCGTCAAGTACAAAGCCGATCAGGTGAAGATCCTGATCCACCAGTCCCTGCCGGGCATCAATCACCAAAATCACCACGTGGGCATCATCAATGGCCTGCAGCGTTTTGATAATGGAGAATTTCTCGACCACTTCGCTGACGTTCTTGCGTCGGCGAACACCGGCGGTGTCGATCAGTGTGTACTGTTTGCCCTGGCGTTCATAGGGGACGTACACACTGTCCCGGGTCGTGCCCGGCATGTCGAAAACAACCACCCGGTCCTCGCCAAGCATACGGTTCACCAGGGTTGACTTGCCCACGTTCGGACGCCCTACCACACCGATACGAATGCCAGGATAACGATCAGCCCGGTCCTCTTCTTCCCTGTCCTCTTCGGACGGCAACAGAATCTCCAGCATTGACCGGATACCCCGGTTGTGGGATGCGGCAATCAGGAAAGTGGATTCGAAGCCCAGGCTGTAAAAATCAGCGGCCGCAATGTCCGGATCCTGGCCATCGGTCTTGTTTACGACCAGGTGGGCCCGTTTACCGGAACGGCGCATTTGATCAGCAATTAATTCATCACCTGCCGTAAGCCCCGCACGGCCATCGACCAGAAACAGGACAATATCGGCTTCTTCCACGGCCTGCATGGACTGCCGAGCCATCTCGAGATCAAGACCCTGCTCGTCACCAGTTAGTCCGCCGGTATCAATAACGATGAAGCGCTGCCCGTCGTAGCTGCCCTCACCGTATTTGCGATCGCGGGTTAGGCCTGGAAAGTCCGCCACCAGGGCATCCCTGGAGCGGGTCATTTGGTTGAACAAGGTCGATTTGCCAACGTTGGGACGTCCGACAAGGGCAATTACTGGGGTCATAATAGGTGATTAATCCTGCGGCTGAACCTGGAATATGGCCATCTTTCCGCTGTTGCCAAAAACCAGCAGGTTACCATTGGCTAGCCGCTGGGCCGGTACGCGGATACCCTCATCATCAAACTCAAGCTGACCGACCAGTCTGCCATCCTCACGATCGAGGGCGTGCAGATAACCTTCATAGTCGCCGACCACCAGGTAGTCTTCGTAGACCATTGGCTGAGTCAGTTGGCGCCACGCGAGACGATCCTGCGTCCACAGCTCCTTGCGGTCAGAGCCACGAAGGGCAACCACTTCCCCATTTGCGGATGCAAGGTATATGTCACCCCCGCCGATCATGGGCGAGTGGAGGCTCGACGCTTCCCGGCTCCAGATCTCCTGCCCCGTGGGGATATCAACCAGCGCCAGCTTGCCTTGGTAACCTACCGCCAACACAGCTGTTTCGATCACCAGTGGCTGGCCCGCGACATCTACCAGCCGCTCAAGCTCGGTACGCCCTTCCGGCTGGCCAAGCTCATATTGCCACAGGGGCTGACCGGAGTCCGCAGCCAGTGCAATCAATTTGCCATTGGCAAACGAAGCGATAACCACGTCACCACCCACCAGGGGTGCCGCAGCTGCCCTGATCGAAAGCACAGGAACCGAGCCATCATACTGCCAGCGCTTTTCGCCATCCGCGGCACTGAAACTAAGCACCTTGCCATCAATGGTCTGGGCAACCACAAGTGAACCATTTGACTGGGGTGCAGAGAGCACCTCCGTCGGCAGTGACTGCCGCCAGATTTCAGAGCCATCTTCCCGGGAAAGCGCGACCAGTTCGGCATTCTGAGTGGTGAGGTAGATCTGTTCACCGTCACCGCCGAGGCCGGAGAAAACTCGATCATCCAGCTCGCTTTCCCAGATCACCTTGCCGGATTCCGGGTCAACGGCATACAACTCGCCGTCGGCCGAGGCGGCAAAAATACGGTCACCCGCGTTCAGGGGCGCAAGGTAAAGGAAATCGCCATCATGCCCATCGCCGACCGACATGCTCCAAACCCTTTCAAACTCGGCGGTCGCCTCGATGTCTGGCACCGGAAGGGGCTGCTCAAAGGTGTCGGTGGTACTGCAGCCGGACAGCCCGCCAAAGATCATAAGCCCAATGAGCAATCCGCGGTTCAGCAAGCTGTTGCGGAAGCCCGGCATCAGGCGTCCTCCCCGACACCAAGGTCGGCCAGTTTCAGTTCCAATACACCGTTTCTTCCCTGCTGGCTCTGCTCACGGGCAGCAAGGTAGGCCTCCCGGGCCCCCTCGCGGTTGCCTTGGGCCAAAAGAATATCACCACGAAGTTCGGAATAAATGGCGTCGAAAGCATCGGCACTGCCCGCCGCATCAATTGTTGAGATTGCTTCGTTATACTGGCCGGCAGAAAACTGCGCCCGGGCAAGACGATTACGGACAACCAGCGCCAGGGCCCTGTTTTCACCGGTCTTTTCCAGTGCCCATTTGAGAGAATCAATGGCCGCCTCGGCATCGGCTTCATCCATCAGTTGCTGACGAGCAAGAATCAGATTGCCATATACCGCATAGGCGCTATCCGTGTGGTCTTCGCGCAGTGTTTTGGCCACAAAGGCAACAGTTTCACCTCTGGTTTCATCGGCCTGGTTGCTGAAGGCATTGAGGAGGTTGGCAAACTGGTTGGCCGCTTCAGTCCGCTGCTGCGCCTGGTGGTTTTGCCAGGCCTGCCAGCCAAATACGATGGCCAGGGCGGCGGCAATACCGATAAGCAGGGAGCTGCCATTTCTCTTCCACCAGTCCTTGATCGCCTGGATCTGTTCTTCTTCGGTACGCAACTCAGCCATGGGGACTCCTGTAGTCGTATTTTTGCTTTTATATTGTGAAATTTGATTAGATTCAGTTGGCCAGGGCCTTCGCCAGTGCGGAGGCAAGTTCGCCCTGGGAAATCTCGATCTGGGGTTCATCGGCCCGCATGGGCTTCAGCCCCACAGTACCGTTGGCAATCTCGTTCTCCCCGAGAATCACCGTGTACTTCGCACCACTGCGATCGGCTTTTTTCATCTGGCTCTTGAAGCTGCCGCCACCGCAATGGGAGACAATCACTTTATCTGGCAAGGCCGCTCGCAGCTTTTCAGCGAGCACCAGTGCCGGCGCCAGCGCCCCGTCACCCATTGCCGTAACGTAGACATCGGCGTCGCTGTTAACGTAACCGGGAACCAGATCCAGAGTTTCAAGGAGGAGAATAAGACGCTCAAGACCCATTGCAAAGCCAACCGCAACGGTTGGCTTTCCACCGAGCTGCTCAACCAGACCATCATACCGGCCCCCGGCACACACGGTGCCCTGGGCGCCAAGGCTGTCGGTAATCCATTCAAAAACCGTCTTGCCGTAGTAATCGAGGCCACGAACCAGCGCCGGGTTTACGGAATAGCGAACACCCGCTGCATCCAGTAACGCTTTCAGGTGCTCAAAATGATCCCTGGATTCGTCGTCCAGGAAATCGTCCAGGCCTGGTGCTCCCTCAAGGATCTTGCGGGTTGACGGATCTTTGCTGTCGAGAATACGCAATGGATTGGTTCCCAGCCGCCGCTGGCTATCCGCATCCAGCTCCGCCTTGAACTGGCCAAGGTAGTCGACCAGTGCCGAACGATAGACCCTGCGGGATTCGGAAGTGCCTATGGAATTGATCTCCAGGCGCGTGTGCTCGGTAAGACCCAGTTCTCTCCAGAGCCTGGCCGTCAGAATCAGCAACTCGGCATCGATATCCGGACCGCTCATGCCAAAGCATTCCACGCCAATCTGGTGAAACTGGCGGTACCGGCCCTTCTGTGGGCGTTCGTGCCGGAACATCGGGCCGGTGTACCAGAGCCGCCGGGTCTGGTTAAACAGCAGACCGTGCTCTTCCGCCGCCCGCACACAGCCGGCTGTGCCTTCGGGGCGCAGGGTAAGGCTGTCTCCATTGCGGTCCTCGAAGGTATACATTTCCTTTTCGACAATGTCTGTCACTTCACCGATGGATCGTTTGAACAGGTCTGTCTGCTCAACGATAGGCATGCGAATTTCCTGATAGCCGTACTGGGCCAGTACTCTGCGTACCGTGGATTCCACAAACTGCCATATGGGCGTCTGCTCCGGCAGGATATCGTTCATCCCGCGAATTGCCTGAATCTTAGCCAATTTAAACCCTTAACTGTGTCTGGATGTTTATGCCTGAAAACGGAATTGGATCAATGGTCGGAACGGACAATGATCGACTCTTCCAGCTCCTTGCGACGCGCCACCTCTTCACGAATCAGGCGCTCCAGATCGTCAGTCAGTGTGGCATTCTCCAGTTTCTGGTTAGGTTTGCCCGCCATGTAAAACAGGTTTTTCGGGCTTCCGCCAGTCAGGCCGATATCTGCAACCTTGGCTTCTCCGGGACCGTTAACAATACAACCGATAATGGCCACATCCAGTGAGGTGTTTACATCCTCAAGCCGCGCCTCCAGATCGTTCATGGTCTGGATGACATCAAAGTTCTGGCGGGAACAGCTGGGGCAGGCAATAAAGTTGATGCCCCGGCTCCGCAGACGGAGGCTCTTGAGAATATCGAAACCAACCTTGATTTCCTGAACCGGGTCCGCCGCCAGTGACACGCGGATAGTGTCGCCAATCCCATCCATCAGCAGCATTCCCAGGCCGATGGAGGACTTTACCGTTCCTGAACGGAAACCGCCGGCCTCGGTGATGCCAAGGTGAAGCGGCTGCTCAATCTGCGACGCAATCTTCCTGTAAGCCGCCACCGTCATAAACACTTCCGACGCTTTCAGGCTAACTTTGTAATCCTGGAAGTCATGACGATCCAGAATATCAATGTGGCGCATGGCGGACTCCACCAGGGCATCCGGCGTCGGCTCTCCGTATTTGCGCTGAAGGGATTTCTCAAGGGAACCGGCGTTCACACCGATACGGATTGGAATATTTCCGTCCCTCGCCGCGCTGATAACCGCACTTACACGATCATCGCGGCCGATATTGCCCGGGTTGATGCGTAGGCAATCCACACCAAGCTCCGCAACCCGCAACGCGATCTTGTAATCGAAGTGGATATCGGCCACCAGTGGTAGCGACACCTGCTCACGAATCTTGCCGAACGCCTCAGCTGCGTCCATGGACGGCACTGAGACCCTTACGATGTCTGCACCTGCCTCCTGCAACGCCCGGATCTGGCCTACCGTAGCGTCAACGTCACAGGTGTTGGTGTTGGTCATACTCTGCACCGCGATCGGCGCATCGCCACCTACAGGAACGTTGCCCACCATGATCTGGCGGGATTTGCGTCTGATAATCGGGGAATCCTGTTTCATGTCTTACTGACCGATATGGAAAATGTGATCGAAATTCAGATTGTCAGGGAAAACTCTGACCGGTTGTTGACGACCCGGTAGCCATCGAGATCGAGCGGTTCGCCCTGGAAACGGATGGATTCAACGGCGTCAACGGCACCAATGACAACCTTCAGCGGTGCCTGGCCGGACACGTCAATTTTGTCTCCGTTCCGCTGAAGGGAATTCACCAGCCGATTCCCGGTCGCATCACTCACCTGAACCCAGCAATCATCGATGAAACTGATCTGCAGCCGGGCAACATCAGTGACCTCCGCCAGTCCGGAGCGGTTTTCCAGAACCGGATCCGGAGTCTGCACCACCGTCGGAACCTGTTCCATCAGAGCCTCCGGCGAAGTTTCCCCAGCAGTCAGATTCTCGCTATCCCGCTCATCGGGTTCCGCAACAGAGCCCGGCTGCTCTGAGGCAATACCTTCTTCGGAATAGGGACCTGCCAGATTATCCTCCTGATCCCTAACCGAAACCTCCAGATTAGCATCAGTTGATTCCTCCGGCACCGGCGCTTCTGCATTTTCACTCTGGCCCTCGAGGGCTTCAGGTGCTGAGATTGCCTCTGGCTGTTCCCCGCCCGTTTCCGGTTCCGGCATCAGGAAGGCCAGCGTCAGATAACCGGCAATACCAAGAATCACCAGGAAGAACAGTGTCTTGGCCAGCTGCCGCTTCCGCCGCCTGCGACGTTCAATATCAACCAGCGGGTTGGCCTCATGCTCCTGCTCCCGTTGCTGACGGATCGGCTCCAGTTCCTGGTCAAGACCCGCAATCACCGCGTCGGCGTCCAACCCTACCTGTTTTGCGTAAGCCCTGACATAACCTTTCAGAAAGAGTTCACTGTCAATCTGACTGTAATCGCCGGACTCGATAGCCTGAATCACCGACGGTCGAAGATGCTGCGCCCCGGCCACATCGCTGACATTCAAGCCAGACGCTTCTCGCGCCTTTTGAAGCTGCTGGCCAACGGGCTCTGTCATCGCTGGCTTTGAATTTTCATCAGTTGCCATTAGAAATCAGCACCTTATATTGTTGGTATTCCACCGACTCCGGAAAATTATTTCTGAGCTGAAGCGCCAGACTCCCTTCCTGGTCACCGTTATTGAAATAATGGGCAATGCGGATACCGGTGAACAGACTCTCTGCTGAATGGGTGAGGCGTGGGTTCCGCTGCATCATGGATGTCAGCCGCGAGTAATATCCGGCGGCGTTCTCATAGTTGCCCAACTCGACCGACACCCGCGCGAGCGCCAACAGAGGACGCGCATCGCCTCTCATCAGCTCTACCGCTCGCCGGTAAGAAGTAGACGCCGGTTCCAGTTTACCAAGCCTCTCCTGGGTCATGCCCAGGTTAAAAAACACCGAGCCTCGATCCTCATACCCGGTATCCCTTGAAGCTGCAAGAAACTGATCCCTGGCGTCGTCCATGCGACCATGACCAAAAAGAAAAGCACCATAATAGACCCGTGCGCGAGTGTACCCCGGATCCTCGGAGATGGACTTTTTGAAATTTCGTTCTGCCAGCTCGGGCTCACCCTCAGCGTTGTAAATCAATCCCATAGCGGCCCTTGCGGCCGGGTCGTCCGCGTCAAGCTTGAGGGCCCGGTCGAGGTGATGGCGAGCACGCTCAAGATTGCCTTGTCCAATGTAGGCGGTGGAAAGCTTCACATAATTGTCAATGGCTTCCTGGCGGTCTGCTTCCCGGGAAAACCGACTGTCTGTGGTAGTGACACAGCCTGTGACAAGCAGGGTGCACAGCATAATGGCCAACAGTGAAAAACGTCGGTTTGCTGATTTATCTGTCACAGTCTCCCCTTCCTCGATCGGGCTATTTTAGGTTCCGGGCTCAGGGATTAACCTGCTGAACCTGAATGTACCGCTGGCTCCGGCGTGTTCTGTCTTCGACTTTTCCCACAAGCTGCCCACATGCGGCATCAATGTCGTCACCACGAGTGGTTCTGATTGTTGCGACGTAACCCGCCTCATTAAGAACAGTCTGGAACCGGCGAGTTGCGTTCATACTCGGGCGGCGGAAATCGCTTTCCGGAAAGGGGTTGAATGGAATCAGATTGATCTTGCATGGCAGATCCCGCAAAAGCTCGGCAAGCTCCCGAGCATGTTCCGGCTGATCATTCATCCCTTCAATCACAGTGTATTCAATAGTCGCTTTACGCTTCTCTGGCAGCCGGGCAAAGTACCTCTTGGTGGCAGCGAGCAATTCTGCGATCGGGTACTTTTTATTTAATGGAACCAGTTTGTTACGCAGCTCATCATTCGGGGCATGCAACGAAATGGCCAGTGAAACATCGGTAACTTCCGCCAGGCGATCGATCGCGGGAACAACGCCTGAGGTACTGAGGGTTACCCGGCGTTTGGAGATCCCATAGGCCAGATCCTCCATCATCAGGTTCATCGCATCAACCACGTTGTCGAAGTTAAGCAGGGGCTCGCCCATGCCCATCATCACAACATTGGTAATGGGCCGGTCCGGTCCGGGCTCGAACGGCATGAAGGCTTTCCGGGCCACCCACACCTGACCGATAACTTCGGCCGCCGTGAGGTTACGGTTAAAGCCTCGCTTGCCCGTGGAGCAGAACGTACAATCCAGACTGCAACCGATCTGGGACGAAACGCAAAGCGTGCCCCGCTCGCCATCGGGGATCAGAACGGTCTCGACATTGTTGCCATTATCCATGCGCATCACCCACTTACGGGTGCCGTCTTTGGATGTCTCATCGTAAACCACTTCAGGGCCACGGATTTCTGACACGTCTTTCAGCTTTTCCCGTAACGCCTTGCTCATATTGGTCATTTGATCGAAGTCATCAGCGCCACGCTGATGAATCCACTGCAAAACCTGAGTGGCACGAAAACGCTTTTCCCCCAGGGATTCAAAGAAAGCTTCAAGTTTTGCTTTCGGCATACCCAGAAGATTGGTTTTTTCAGCGGCCGCTGTCATTTCATAACCTCGATCAGATAACCAATTCGGAGGCGACCGAATAGTCGCCCCCGATCAACGCATCAGCCCCGCGGGCAGATTTCGTTGTCATTAAAGAAATAAGCGATTTCGCGCTCGGCGGAAGCCGCGGAATCAGAGCCGTGAACGGCATTGGCATCGATGGACGATGCAAAATCAGCACGGATGGTGCCAGCTTCGGCTTCCTTCGGGTTAGTCGCACCCATCAGATCACGGTTCTTCAGGATGGCGCCTTCGCCTTCAAGAGCTTGAACAACAACTGGACCAGAGGTCATGAAAGCAACCAGATCGTTGAAGAAAGGACGCTCTTTGTGCTCGGCGTAGAAACCTTCCGCCTGCTCCTGGGTCAGGTGCATCATTTTGGCAGCCACAATCTGCAGGCCAGCCTTCTCAAAGCGGCTGTAGATTTCGCCGATCACATTTTTCGCTACCGCGTCGGGCTTGATAATAGAGAGCGTGCGCTCAGTTGCCATGGTCTTTCTCCAGTTCGTTTATGGTTAAAAATCTGGCCTGCGATTATACGCAGTCCGGGGCAAACTTCCTACCGCACTGCACGGAGGCGGCTAACAACATCAACAATTTGCGAACTGGCAAAGGCGACTTCCTCTTCCGTTGTAAATCGGCCAATGGAAAAACGCAGTGCACGATGGGCCTGCTCATCACTCAATCCAATGCCCCGGAGTACATAGGAAGGTTCTATGGTGGCCGAAGCACAGGCCGATCCGGAAGACACCGCCAGATCCCGCAACCCCAGCATCAGCGACTCCGCCTCAACACCTTCGAAAGAAAGGTTCACAATGCCGGGTACACGCCGGGACTCGCTTCCATTCAAACTCACACCTGGTAAAAGCTTCAGACCGCCCAGGAAGGATTCACGCAGCGCTTCCAGCTTTCGCACTTCACTCTCAAGCCCCGACAGGGCAATCGCGAATGCCTTTCCCATTCCGACAATCTGATGAGTGGGCAGAGTCCCGGAGCGCATCCCCCGCTCATGGCCGCCACCATGAATCTGGGCTTCGATGCGAACATCCGGAGAGCGCCTGACATAAAGTGCACCCACGCCCTTGGGCCCGTATACCTTGTGCCCGGAAAGTGCCAATAGATCCACCGGCATCGACGTAACATTGACGGCTATTTTGCCAGCCGCCTGGGCTGCATCGACATGAAACATTACACCCCGCTTCCGCAACTCGGAGCCAATGGTCGCGATGTCCGTGATGGTTCCAAGTTCGTTATTCACCAGCATCAGGCTAACCAGCACGGTGTTGTCCCTGAGGGCATCTACCACCTGCTGACTATCAATACTGCCATCTGGCGCGGGGTCCAGCCAGGTGACTTCAGTGCCGTGCTGCTCCAGCCACTTGCAGGTATCGAGAACGGCCTTGTGCTCGATTTTCGACGTCACTATGTGGACATTCTGACGGCCAGCCACAGCTCCCTTGATCGCCAGGTTATCCGATTCCGTGGCACCGGAGGTCCAGACGATTTCCCGG
This sequence comes from Marinobacter sp., assembly GCF_048269445.1. Lineage (GTDB taxonomy): Bacteria > Pseudomonadota > Gammaproteobacteria > Pseudomonadales > Oleiphilaceae > Marinobacter. The sequence goes on from NZ_JBLXIQ010000007.1 coordinate 16,617, forward strand.
GGATCCGCATGAATCAGGCTGGCGACCTGTTTTCTCGAAGCCTCGACTGCCGCTTCTGCCTGCCAGCCAAAGGCGTGGGAACGGGAAGCGGGATTGCCAAACACACCATCCAGCGTCAGGTACTTCACCATTTCATCGGCGACAGAAGGATCAACGGGCGTCGTGGCCGCGTAGTCCAGATATACGGGCTTTTTCATGGTTTCCAGGAGTTTGTTGGTATCAGGCCGGCGCCTGGTCAGACAGGCGTTCGGTATTGATTGTTTCAGAGCCGTTGTCAGATTGACGGCGGTTCTGCCGGTCCGCAACCTGGCGGATTTCGTGCTTAGTCATCAGGTCTCCGAGACTGATCTCACTTAGAAACTGATGAATCTGATCACTCAGATCAGACCAGAGATGGTGGGTCAGGCATTTCTCACCGTTCTGGCAATCGCCCTTGTTGCCGCAGCGCGTGGTATCCAGTGATTCACTGACGGCATCTACGACTTCGGCGATATAGACGTCAGCAGCGGGGCGGCTGAGCCGATAGCCTCCACCAGGACCGCGGATGCTGGTAACCAGTTTCTGGCGACGGAGACGGGAGAAAAGCTGTTCCAGGTAGGACAAAGAGATTTCCTGACGGGCCGAAATGTCGGCAAGACTCACCGGCCCCTGGTCTCCGTGCAGAGCCAGATCAAGCATTGCCGTAACGGCATAGCGGCCTTTAGTGGTCAACTTCATAGTTGTCAGCCCCGTGACGGGAGTGAATCTCGAAATGCAGAGCCGAGTATGAATTGACCCACTAATTCAGTCAAGTATTCAGCTCCGCGTGTCACTTTCATCGCGCACGCAGTCAAAATCCTCGTCATGCAGTGGTGGCAGCTCCCCGTTCTGATATTCGCTGTTCACCTTTCGGATGGCCTTGCACATATTCTCGATACGGTCATCCACGGCGTGCATGTGGTCAAGCAGCGATCGCATGGCCCGGGCGACCGGATCCGGCATCTCTTCGGTAACCCCGTAGGCATCAAAGCCCATGCGCTCTTCCATTTCCTTGCGACGAACATCGTCCTCGTGTTGGCGTTTAACGATAACGCGGCCGGGTATACCAACAACCGTTGCCCCGGCAGGGACCGCTTTGGTAACCACCGAATTGGAGCCGATCTTGGCACCCTCACCCACCTCGAAAGGACCGAGGATTTTGGCGCCGGCGCCAACCACCACACTGTTGCCAATGGTGGGATGACGCTTGCCCTTGTTCCAGCTGGTGCCTCCAAGTGTAACGCCCTGGTAAAGCGTTACGTCATCGCCTATCACAGTGGTTTCGCCAATGACCACCCCCATGCCGTGATCGATGAAAAAGCGGCGTCCGATGGTCGCTCCGGGGTGAATTTCAATCCCGGTCAGCCAGCGAGCGATGGTCGAAATGGTGCGCGCCAACCACTTAAGCCCGAGGCTCCAGAGCCAATGCGAAAAGCGATGAAAAAGCAGTGCATGCAAACCGGGGTAGTTAGTGAGCACCTCAAAGGTGTTCCGGGCTGCAGGATCCCGATGAAAAACGCTGTTAATGTCTTCCCGCAAACGCTCAAACATGGCCATTGTCCTGTCCCGTCGCCTTACTATCGGCCTCGGTTGCTTTACTGTTGCCCCGGGCGCCCACTGCCTTCTGTACGGCAGTTAGAATGCCCCGGAGAATATTGATTTCCATCTGATCAAGTTTGGCGCGCTGGAACAGTCGTCGCAAGCGTGTCATCAACTGCCTGGGGTTCTCTAGTCGATGAAAATCCACATCAATCAGCATTTGCTCAAGGTGCCCGAAGAAACCTTCCACATCCTCAACCTTGGCCGGCGGCACATCCCAACCCTCGTCCCCGGGCCGGGCCATCGACTTAAGGTATGGGCTGCCCGCCCCGCCTTCAAGGCTGCGCAGGTAATACATCCGCAATTCATAACACATAACCTGCACCGCCATTGCCAGGTTCAGTGAGCTGTAATCTGGATTGGAGGGTATGTGGATGTGGTAATGGCAGCGCTGCAGCTCGTCATTACTCAAGCCATGGTTCTCCCGGCCGAACACCAGGGCAACCGGACCGTCTTGAGCATGCCCGGCTGCAGCTGCGGCGGCCTGTGGCGGCGCACAAACCGGCCAGGGCACCTTTCTTCCGCGGGCGCTTGTACCCATCACCAGCACACAATCCGCCAACGCCTCATCCAGCGACGAAACCACCTGCGCACTGTCCAGAACATCCGATGCGCCCGCTGCACGGGCATAGGAGGTCTCATCCGGAAAAGTGCATGGATTAACTAACCAGAGATTACTCAGCCCCATATTCTTCATGGCCCGGGCGACAGCACCAATGTTGCCCGAATGGGAGGTCTCTACCAGAACAATCCGGATCTGATCCTGAAATGTCTCTGTCCCTTCCTGTGGAAGTGCGCTTTTGTGCATTGTAAGCAGGCCCAAGGTTATTGATCAGGGCGGCAATGATATCAGAAACCACCGGCACCCTGCCCCTTCGCAGAACCCGTAACTTGTGGTTATCCGTGGTATTGCTGAGTCAAAAAACATACAAGCGGGGTGATCTTTTGCTATCATACTCGGCCTTCACACACCCGGATAATGATCACTCAGATGCAACCAGCTATTAAAATGGCCCTGCGCGTCGCGCGTCAGGGGTCTGATTATCTGAAAGCCCATTTCGAGCGCCAGGAACCCACCGGCAAAGACGCCTCAGAACGCCGCCTCCAGCTGGAGCGGGTTGAGCAGTCAATTTACGACAATTTCGCCGAGCAGCTCGAAAAGGCCTACAAGGACCACAGCATCGCCCCTCTGAACGAAGCGAATGCCGGCACCAGCGAGAAGAGCTGGCATATTTTCCCGGTTCTGGGGCGTGAAAACTTTCTCAGGGGCATCCCTGAATTTGCCCTGGCCCTTGCCCAGAAAAAGAATAACCGTGTTGAGAACCTGCTTCTGGTGAACCCCGTGACTGGCGAAGAATACTCTGCCAGCCGCGGTCACGGCGCCGCCCTGAATAGTCGACGGGTGCGCGCATCGGAAGTCAAACACACACAAAACGCAGCCGTTGCTACCAACCTGCTCGACCAGGCACGCAAGAGTGAAGATCCTTTGCTCTGGGGTGAAATGGCAGCCGTTATTGCGCGGGATTCCGGCATGTTCCGAACCTCAGGCTGCGTGGTACTCGATATCGCTCGCGTATCTGCCGGGCTTATGGACGTCGCAATCATTTTCCGTCCGGAAGCTGGAGAACTTGATCTCGGTGTCACGCTGGCAATGGAATCCGGCGCATTGACAGGCGACTTCTCAGGCAATCCTTCCACCGGCAACGCACGCCAGCTGGTGGTAGCCAACCCGAAACTGTTCCGCGAAGTCCTTAAAGTGCTTCACCCGTTCCGGGGACGCCTGCCCCGCTGAGGCTTCGGACTCTTCGGGACATAAAAAAACCGCCAACATCATGTGGCGGTTTTTTTATGTCTGCACTCTGCAGGGATGGGGAAACCTACATCCGGTTCAGCCACTCCGGCGGCTGCTCTTCCTCTTCCGCATCCGCTGCACCTTCCTTCGGCGGTATGATCAGGTCTTCACGGGAAACACCCATCACCATCAGGAGGTTGGCAGACACGTATATCGACGAGTAGGTACCGACTACAACACCGATAATCAGAGCAAGCGCGAAGTTGTTGATCGCCTCACCACCCAGAAAGTACAACGCCAGCAACACCACCAAAGTGGTTCCCGAAGTATTGATTGTCCGGGCGATGGTCTGGTGAATGGACTCGTTAATAATGTCCCAGGGCTCCCCCACCCGCATCTTCCGGAAGTTCTCGCGAATTCGGTCCGCCACAACAATGGTATCGTTCAGCGAGTAACCGATAATCGCCAGAAGAGCCGCCAGAACGGTAAGATCAAAGGTCCATTGGAACAGCGCAAAGACACCCAAAACGATAATCACATCGTGCGCCAGGGGCAAAACGGAGGCAATGCCGAACTTGAACTGAAAGCGCATGCCGACGTAAATAAGCACTACCGCCAGCGCGATCAGCAAACCAAGACCACTGTCTTCCTTGAGCTGCTCGCCCACCTGAGAGCCGACGAACTCGGAACTGATCAGTTCAAGCCTAACTCCGCCGGCTTGCAATGTGCGGGTGACTTCCGGTGCAAGCTGGTCGTTGCCCGCCTCAGCCATCCGAACCAGCACAATGGTGTCAGAGCCGAAATTCTGCACGGAAAACTGCTCGTAACCCGCGGCGTCAAGTCTGGAGCGAACTTCATCGAGCTGCGGCGGCTCCGCATACTCGAATTCCACCGACGTACCGCCAGTGAAGTCCATTCCAAGATTCAAACCACGGGTAGCCAACAGAGCAACGGACACCAGGATAAGCGCGATCGAGACGACGGAAGCAATCTTCCGAAACCCCATAAAATCAAACGGTTGTTTCTGATCATCAGACATTGGCGAGCTTTCCTCCGATCGACAGTTTCTCGACCCTTCGGCCGCCATAAACCAGGTTTACAATACTCCGACTGACCATCAGGCCGCAGAACATTGATGTCAGGATACCGATACACAATGTTATCGCGAAGCCTTTGACCGGTCCTGAGCCCATGGCAAACAGAATAACAGCCACTAGCAGCGTAGTGATATTGGCATCAAATATGGAAACGAATGCCCGGGAGTAGCCCGAGTTAATAGCGGTCTGAGGCGGAGCGCCGGCCTTGAGCTCCTCCTTTATCCGCTCAAAGATAAGAACATTGGCATCCACCGCCATACCGACGGTTAGAACGATACCGGCAATACCTGGCAAGGTAAGCGTGGCTGACAGAATGGACATGCACGCAATCAGCAACATCAGGTTCAGGGACAGTGAAACGTTGGCAACCATACCGAATCCGCGGTAGTAGGCCAGCATGTACAGCATTACCAGGCCAAAACCGAGCAAAACGGACATCATCCCGGCATCAATATTTTTCTGCCCGAGGCTTGGCCCTATGGTTCGCTCCTGAACGAAATACATGGGGGCGGCAAGCGCACCGGCTCGCAACAGAAGCGCGAGCTCCGCAGCCTCAGGGATTGAGTCCAGGCCGGTTATGCGGAAGCTGCTCCCAAGAGCAGACTGAACTGTGGCCAGGCTGATAATACCTTTCTCCACAATGCGGTTTTCAAATTCCTTTGGCTCACCGTTGACCGTGCGGGTTTCGGTCTCTGTGCGATACTCGATAAAGAGTACCGCCATCCTGCGACCGATCGCGTTACGGGTGGCCCGATTCATCAGGTCGCCGCCAACCGAATCCATGGTGATGTTGACCTGGGGCTGACCATTCTCATCAAAGGCCTGCTGGGCATTAGCCACGTTATTGCCCGTGGCAATCACGTCCCGCTCAAGCCGTGCGGTTCGCTGCGGCTGGTCGCGGAAACCGAACTCTTCCGTTTCACCGGCCGGCGCATCCGGACGGGCTTCCATCCGGAATTCGAGGTTCGCCGTGGCACCAAGAACCCGCTTGGCCTGGGCGGTATCCTGTACGCCCGGAAGTTCGACAATGATTCGATCATTACCCTGCTGCTGAACCAGCGGCTCGGCCACGCCCAGCTCGTTTACCCGATTCCGGATAGTTGTAAGGTTTTGCTCGAGAGCGTAATCCTGAATGGACTGGACCTCAGCTTCGGACAACGTCAGCTCCAGCAGATATTCATCCCCTTCGGTCTGCTCATCCAGCAAAAACTCATTGTACTGGCCACGGATCAGGTCGAAGGCTTCCGCACGGGAGGCTTCATCCCGGAAGGTGAGAACAATTTTACGGCCGTTCGCGAGATCACCGCCGCGATAACGGATGCGCGCTTCCCGCAATTCCCGTTTGATTTGCCCGGACATTGCCTCAAGGCGCTGGCCTACCGCCGTTTCCATGTCCACTTCAAGGAGGAAGTGCACACCACCGCGCAGATCAAGGCCGAGCTTCATCGGACCTGCCCCGAGGCTTCTCAGCCAATCGGGCGTGGAAGCTGCCATATTCAGGGCAACCAGATATTCATTACCCAGAGCGGCCTGCACAAGGGGGCGGGCCCGCAACTGGTCATCAGAACTGGTCAGGCGGATCAAAGCATCCCGATCCTGAAGAGTACTGCTTTTCACCTTAATTCCCTGACTCTCAAGAACGCTAACGCCCCTGTCGAGCACTCCGGCATTCACTTCGGTGCTGCTGCGCGCGCCGGTAATCTGGATGGCGTAGTCATCAGGAAAAAGGTTGGGCAAAGCGTAGATAAAACCGATCACAAGCGCGACCAGGATAACCAGGTTTTTCCAAAGCGGATACTTGTTCAGCATGGGATCCCTTGTAGCCGGCCAATGGGCCGGCCTTGGTGTTTCAGCCAGGAGGATTCAGTCCGGCCACCTGCGATGGCCGGCTAAGTGGCCCTCGCTCAGATATCCTTGAGCGTACCCTTGGGCAGGGCTGCGGCAACAGCGACTTTCTGGACCTTGATTTCGACATTGTCGGCAATTTCAACAACGATGAAATCGTCGGTTACCTTGGTGATCTTGCCGGCAACACCACCGGAAGTCACAATTTCATCACCCTTGTTCAGGCCAGACATCAGGGCCTTATGCTCTTTCGCACGCTTGGACTGCGGGCGCCAGATCAGGAAGTAGAAAATCAGGATAAAGCCGGCGAAAAAGATCACCTGGCCCATAACGCCCATTCCCGTTGCAGCTGGGTCCTGAGCCATGGCCAGTGCAGGCATCAGCGCCATCAGGCCGGCAACGAGCATTTTAATTGATTTCATTGAATATCTCCGTTGGTTAAGCGAATAGATCAAACAGTGCCCAGCGGCGGAACTGTCTCTCCGCGCAAAGCATAGAAGTCGGTTACAAAGTCCGACAATGTACCTGCTTCAATGGCCCCACGCAATCCGGCCATAAGGTTCTGGTAGAACCGGAGGTTATGAATCGTGTTCAGCTGGGCCCCCAGCATTTCTCCACATTTATCCAGATGATGCAGATAACTTCTCGAAAATTTCTGGCAAGTGTAACAGTCACAACGCTCATCAAGCGGCACGGTGTCATGACGGTGCCTGGCATTGCGGATCTTGACGATGCCAGTGGAGGTAAAAAGGTAGCCATTTCTGGCATTGCGGGTCGGCATAACGCAGTCAAACATATCGACTCCGCGCCGCACTGCCTCAACGATATCCTCAGGCCGGCCGACCCCCATCAGGTACCTGGGCTTGTCTTCCGGCATTCTGGGCGGAAGATGGTCCAGAATCCTGATCATGTCTTCCTTTGGCTCGCCAACGGAAAGACCACCAATGGCATAGCCATCAAAACCAATGCCTGTCAGACCGTCCAGGGAACGGTCCCGCAGGCCCTCATACATGCCGCCCTGAACGATACCGAACAGTGCCGCTGGGTTACCCTTATGGGCATCCTTGCTGCGCTCTGCCCAGCGCAGGGATAGCTCCATGGAGTCTTTGGCCTGTTGCTCTGTTGCAGGATACGGGGTGCACTCATCAAAAATCATGACTATGTCCGAGCCCAGATCCCGCTGAACCCGAATGGCGATCTCCGGAGACAACTCCACGGGAGAGCCGTCGACCGGTGAGCGGAAGGTAACACCCTCTTCCGTAATCTTGCGCATTTCACCCAGGCTGAATACCTGGAAGCCACCGGAGTCGGTCAGGATCGGCCCGTGCCACTGGGTGAAATCGTGCAAATCGCCATGAGCCTTGACCACCTCCGTACCCGGGCGGAGCATCAGGTGAAAGGTGTTGCCCAGAATTATTTCTGCGCCAACCTCATGGATGTCCCGCGGCAACATACCTTTAACAGTCCCATAGGTTCCCACCGGCATGAATGCAGGCGTTTCAACCGTGCCCCGCGGAAAGGTCAGCCGGCCACGGCGGGCACGGCCATCTTCACCAAGCTTCTCGAACGACATGAAACAGGTCTGTGTCACAAAGCCTCCCCGGCGTTATCAATACCGGTTTCTGTGGATTCCACGGCTGGCCCCAGCAACATCCCGCGACTGGGATCCTGGCCAGTAATGAACATGGCGTCGCCGTAGCTGAAGAAGCGGTAGCATTCCTGAACCGCCTCTTTATAGGCGCCCATCACATTGTCATAACCGGCAAAGGCACTGACCAGCATGATCAGCGTGGATTCCGGCAAATGGAAGTTAGTCACCAGGGCGTCGACTGCCTGAAAACGGTACCCCGGATAAATAAAAATATCGGTCTCGCCCGTGAACGCCTTGAGACGACCTCCGCGGCTAGCCGATTCAAGAGAGCGAACCGAAGTCGTACCCACGGCGACCACACGCCCACCCCTGGCCCGGGTTCGCTCTACAGCATCAACCGTTTCCTGAGGAACATGCACAACCTCGCTGTGCATTACATGATCTTCAATCTTGTCTACCCGCACCGGCTGGAAGGTACCTGCTCCAACGTGCAGCGTGACAAACGTACTTTCTATGCCGAACGCAGCCAGTTTTTCCAGCAGAGCCTCGTCGAAATGCAAGCCGGCGGTAGGCGCAGCCACGGCACCTGATTCGCGGGCGTATACTGTCTGGTATCGGTTACGGTCAGTGGATTCGTCTGAGCGATCAATATAGGGCGGCAAGGGCATGTGGCCAATGCGCTCAAGCACGTCCAGCATGGGCTCTTCAGACTCACACACCAGATGAAACAGGGCCTCGTCCCGGCCGGTCATAATCAGAGAAGTGCCATCCTCAAGGATGACTTTCTGCCCTTCTTTTAGCGCCTTTGAAGCCCGGACATGAGCGATAATGTCGTGTTCTCCGGTTATCCGCTCAACCAGAACCTCTACCTGTCCGCCGGTTTCCTTTTTGCCAAACAGGCGCGCAGGAATTACCCGGGTGTTGTTGAACACCAGTAGGTCACCGGGCTGCATCAGATCGGGCAAGTCGCTGAAGGTTCGGTGCTCGAGCTTGCCGGAAAGGCCATCCAGACAGAGCAGGCGGGACGCGCTGCGCTCTTTGAGCGGATAGCGGGCGATCAGTTCGTCCGGCAGGTCAAAATTAAAATCGGAGACATTCATGGAATGGACTGTTAACGACACCGAAGGTGTTAAAAGATGGTAGCGGCGGGCGGACTCGAACCGCCACGGGTTTTACCCCAACGGATTTTGAATCCGTCGTGTCTACCAATTTCACCACGCCGCCATCGGAGAGTGGAAGGGATTATACTGAGCTAAATTGCGAAAGCAATAAGCCACGGACAGATCTGTCCGTGGCTCAGCTATTTACAACCGATCAAACAGGGACAGCTGCGACACCTGGGCAAACGACTGCTGGGCCGCCTGGAGCACGAAGCTCTGAAAGCTCAGGTTGCTGATCGCCTCAGCGTAATCCACATCTTGCAACTGGGAGCGGATTTCATTGGTGTAGACCGAAGAATCCGCAAGGAACGTCTTGGTGGACTCCACGGCATTCATCCGCCCGCCCAGTTCCGTCTGCTTGAGAATGATGTTTTCCTGGGCGTTGTCGAGGTTGATCAGGGAGTTGGCGATCAGGTCATCAAAGGCGGCCTGACCGTCCAAACTGGTCTTGTCGATGCTGTTGAGGCCAGAAATCAGGTTGTCGATGGTACCGAACACTGACTGTCTTTCGTTTATCTCAAGATTAAACACATCTCCAGGCACCGCTCCGGTGATGGTTGCCTCTACACCAGCAACAACGAACGGCTCGCCACTCTGATACCCCCCCGGGACAACATTCAGGTTGCCGCCCTGGCTGTCGGTTGCAACGAGATTGCCGCCCGCATCAATCTGAATCGAAATATCATCAGGGAAACCTCCAGCATAGGCCGCCGACAGATCCGCCTCACTGACGACGCTCACCCCGGAAATCCGGGCGCCAGGTGTCGCTCCGGTAACATACTCTCCCGTAACCGCTGCCGGAACCTTCACGAAAATATCCTTGCCATTATCGCTGATCGGAACCGTTACGCCGTCGTCAATTTCCAGAACCCGCTGGCCCTCATCGCCCTGGTAAGCCCAACTTCCGTCGGGATCTTGCTTAAACGCCTGAACCGACCCCTGAAAACCGCTGAAAATGTACTCACCTGATGCATCCCGGGTATTGGCAATATTCGCCAACTGCCCCAGACGCTCCTCCAGTTCCGAGGAAATGGACCGGCGGTCGTTGGGTGACAACGACCCATTGCCCGCCTGAACCGTAAGTTCGCGGATGCGCTGGATCACGTCAATGGAGCTGGACAGCGCACTCTCCTCCTGCTTCAGGCGGTTATCTGCCAGGTCGACATTGCGCTGATAGGTTTCAACTCGGGACAGCTCCTGATCCAGCTTTAGAATACGAGCAGCCGCAACCGGATCGTCGGAGGGCTTGTTCACCCGTTTGCCCGTGGAAATCTGCTGCTGGGTGTTATTCAGGCTGGTATTCAGCTCCTGAAGGCGGTTGATGCCGCCAGAAAAAATCTGTTGTGAGGAAATTCTGATCATGTCACATCACCTCAACCGTTACCGGAAACTCTGTAACAGTGTGTTGAACAGGTCCTGGGCAACCGACATCACTTGCGCCGAGGCGTTGTAAGCGGCCTGATACTGAATCAGCCGGCCGGCTTCCTCGTCAAGGTTTACACCGGACACCGATTCACGTTGATTGGTTGACTGCTCCAGAAGGGTTTTGCCGGCATCCACATCCAGCTGACTCTGCCGGGTTTTCACGCCGATATCCTCAACCACGCCAGCGTAGCCTTCGGCGAAGTTCTGGCTTCCTCCGTTGAGAGTGTTAGCCGTGCCCAATGCGGCGAGCAGCTCGGCATTTCGGTTGTCTGAAACACCGTTTGAGTTGTAGTTAATCTTGAAACTGTCACCCGATGCTGGCTGGCCGGTAATCCTGAACTGGAAGCCCTGGTATTCCGCACCACTGGCAGGATCGGGGTTGAATAATTCGTTGGCGATACCCGGGGTATAGGGCCGGTTTGCAGGGCCAATGGGATTGCCATTGATATCTTCAACGGTATAAACCAGGCCCGTTCCCGGGTCGTCAAAGGTTACGGTAATCGGCCCGTTAGCCAACTGCCCGGCTGACTGGAAAGCCGGCAGCAATGAGTTGGTGAACGGATTTCTGACATTCAGCATCGTGCCCTGATCAATTTTGCCCGTGCCGATATTATTGTCACCTGTCGTCGCCCGGATCGGGCTGGCGAAGGCCAGATCCTCTTCCCGGTTGACAACGAGGCCAATGCTCTCTGCCGCGTTCCGGCTGGGCTGGATCAGATACTTGTCACCAGCATTAAAGGTTCCGCCCTCGATGCGAATATTAAACCCGGGCATGCTGATTTCAGACTGCACCGGGTCCGGCAAACGGCCCTGGTTAACCGTGTCCCCGGTTCTCTGGTCAATCAACTCGTAACTGCGCCCGTCGCCACTGAATTGCAAGGTCCAGGTGCCTGCTGCCAGCACGGAGCTGTCGGTGATTTCCACCGCCAGCTGACCGTTACTGGACAAAGAGTTGTTTCCGTTCGCCACCACCCGGTTGCGCTGCGCCTCAAGTGAATTGATATCGGTGAAGAACAGCCCGCCAAGATCACCCTCAAGGTCCATACCAATTTCATGCTGATGGTTCATGGTGTCTGACAACGCGATCGCAATCCGGCCCAGCTCATCAAATGCCGGCTTGAGCCCTTCGTTATCGAAACGCAGCAAGCCGCCGAGTTTGCCCCCGGTAATCTGCTCATCGATGTTCAGGGTCCGCCCGCCATTGCTCAGAGTGAATTCGAGGCGTGTGGGGTCTTCTGAATTTTCCCGGGTTCCCAAAGTTGCGGCATTGCTGCCAACTACCAGGGATAGACCATTGGCGAGCGACACATTGACCTGACTGCCGTCCGTGGGCGTCACTTTGATACTCACCAACTCAGACAGCTGGCGCAGCTTTTCGTCGCGCTTGTCCAATAGCTCGTTGGGCATCTGGCCCTGGGCGATGCCCGGGGACTCAGATATCGCAAGGTTCAACTCCGCAATGCTTTTAACGAGGGTATTGGCATCTTTCACCCCCTGCTGCATCTGGGTCTTGATGGATTCCCTCTGCTGGATGAACTCCTGGTTCAGGGCCTGGAACCGGTTAACAATCTGCTGAGCCTCACTCAGAACCAACTGGCGTTGGGGCAATGAGGTCGGGTCTTCGGCGGCGTTCTGCAGGCTGGCAAAAAAGTTGTTCAGGGCGGTACTAAGGCCGGTTGTTTCACCACCCAGCAGGTTATCAAGCCGGGACAGCTCCGAATTGAGAGCCTGCTGCTCGCCGTAGAGCGTACTGTCTTCCCTCACCTGCTGTACCAGATACTCGTTGGCAAGACGACGGATATCGGCAACTTTCACGCCACTGCCAATGGTTCCTGCTCCGGTCCGCTGGCCCTCCTGTGTTTCGAACAACACTTCCTGGCGACTGTAACCCGGCGTGTTGGCATTGGTAATGTTATTACCAGTAGTGTTCAACGCCGCCTGATGACTCAGGATGCCGGTAAGACCTATACCTATCAGCCCCGCCATAACGTCTACTCCTTCATCCCGTCACTGCCCAAGGACAGTGTCATCAGTGAATCACGGCTCATGATCTGGCGGATCTTGCTGCCATACTCCGGATCCGTTGCGTAACCAGCTTCCTGAAGTTTTTCTGCAAACACCTCAGGCTGGTCGGCCAGCGACAACACCTCCCGGTAACGGGGGTTTGATTCCAGGAACGAGACGTAATCCCGGAAGCTGGATTCATAGTCCCGGTAGGCCCGGAAACTGGCCTGCTCTTTCATGGGCAGACCCTCGCGGTATTCTGTGGTAGTGATAGACACGGTATCACCGCTCCACCGGCTATCCGCTTTGATACCAAACAGGTTAAAGCTTGGCTCGCCCTGCTCACCGCGAATCATATGCCGGCCCCAGCCAGTCTCCAGCGCCGCCTGGGCCACCATCAGTTTCGGGTCGATGCCGGAATCCCGACTGATTCGTTCAGCGACCGGAAGCAAGGCGCTCACGAAATGCTCCGGCGAATCGAACCGGTCCGGCAACTCGGACGCGCTTTTTGCTTGCGCCGCGACAGACTCCTGTGCCACTGCGGCAACTTTCTGAACCTGCGCCGGCAGGCTTGCCGAAAGCGCCGGCAGACTCCGATCATAATCCGCCAGAGAAGCCCTGTGGCCGGCCAGCTTGCCACCCTCAGTGTCCATACCGGGAATCTGTCGGCTCAGCTGCCGAACCAGCGCCTCGGCGAGACCGGTTCCCTGGCCACCGGCCATGGTCAGACTCATCTGGCTATCAAACATGTCCCGATAGAGATCAGACTGATTACTTTTCAGGTAATTACCCTCGGACAGCACGTCACCGGCCTTGCGCATGGACTTCAGCATCTCAGAAAGGAACAGGCTCTCGAACTGGCGTGCAACTTCTTCCAGTGCCGCCCTTTTGTCGGTTCGGGCCTGTGTTTTCAGCGCGTTCAGGCCGCTGAAGTCGGTGTATACGCGCGCCTGCTGAAGCGAAGAGTCCTGCATCATGCCACCTAGATAACAATCAGCTCGGCACGCAGCGCACCGGCCTGTTTAAGAGCTTCAAGTACCGCCATAACATCACCCGGAGCGGCACCCACCTGGTTCACCGCCTGAACAATCTCGTTCAGGGTGACCGCCGGGCCAAACTTGAACATACGGGCCGGTTCTTCGGTGATCGCAATCTGGGAATCTGGCTCAATTGCGGTATCGCCTGCTGTAAACGGGTTCGGCTGCTTTACTTGAGGATTCTCCTGAATGGTCACCGTGAGATTTCCATGGGTTACGGCGGCCGGGCTAACCCGAACATTCTGGCCAACCACGATGGTGCCGGTCCGGCTGTTGATGACCACTTTGGCCGAGGCCTCTGCTGGATCAACATCAATATTCTCAAGAATCGACAGGAAACTGACCCGCTGCGACGGATCCCGTGGCGCGCGCACGGAAACCGACGTTGCATCATGGGCATAGGCCATATCGGGCCCTAACCGTCCGTTCACAGCTTCAACCACCCGGCGGGCGGTGGTGAAATCCGGTCGCAGGAGGTGAAAGGTAATGGTGTCCCCGCGATTAAACGGCGACGAGACTTCCCGCTCGATGGTGGCACCGTTTGGAATCCGCCCGACACTGGGAACGTTCACGGTAATTCTTGAGCCATCCTGCCCCTGGGCACCAAACCCACCTACCACAAGACTGCCCTGGGCCATGCCATAAACCTGGCCATCCGCGCCCTTCAGGGGCGTCATCAGCAGCATACCGCCGCGAAGACTGTCTGCGTTGCCGATAGAGGAAACGGTGATATCGATTTCCTGGCCGGCCTTGGCGAACGGCGGAAGTGTGGCGGTAACGGTTACCGCGGCAACATTAGCGAGGTTCGGGTTAACCCCTTCGGGCAGGGTTACGCCGAACTGGTTCATCATGTTGCGAAAGGTCTGGTTGGTGAATGGCGCCTTGTCTCCGGTCCCGTCCAGGCCAACCACCAGACCGTAGCCCACCAGTTGATTATTCCGCACACCCTTGATCCGGGCGAGATCCTTCAGGCGATCTGCCATAACCGGCCCGGCGACCACTACAAGCAAAAGTACCAAGACCAACAACCGGCGAAGACTCACAACGGCCACCACTCACTGTTGAAGAAGCGCGCCAGCCAGCCCATCTGGTTAGCCTGGTCGAAATCGCCGGTGCCGCCATAGGCGAACCGGGCGTCGGCAATACGGTTCGACGCGACGGTGTTATCCGGTTGAATGTCTTCCGGGCGCACCAATCCTGTCAGGCGGATGTATTCATCGCCATTGGTCAGCGACAACCACTTCTCACCACGAATCCGGAGTACGCCATTGGGCAGGACTTCGGTGACGGTCACGGTAATGCTTCCGGCGAGGCTGTTGCTCTGATCAGCCTCGGCCTGCCCTTCAAAGTCACGCTCCTGGTTCAGGGAGGTGGCAATGCCGAAGTTACTCTTGCCCAGCACCGTCGGCTCCGGAAGCGTAATCTCATTGTTCTTGGAGATGCTGGTTTCGGCATTCTTGCTGGCCCGGGTAGACTCCTTAAGGGTTACCGTAAGAACATCTCCCACGTTCAGTGCCACGGTGTCGCCATAGAAGTTATAGTTACGGGAAACCTGGTAAATGGAGCCGGACTCCGCGTCTCTCTGCATCATGGCCTGAGGACGCACCGGCGCATAATCGGGATCATCCGGAATTGCCCGAGGCCTGCTCATGGCGGTGCAGCCCTGCAGTACGATCAGTACAACGACCATCGCCAGAGTGCTGATGCCCTGTATTTTCCGGCTGGATGTCATCAGGTTCATGACTTCACCTCTGGCCACATTAGCCAATGTTGTTGGTAATGAACTGCAGCATCTGGTCCGTAGTCGAAACCACCTTCGAGTTCATTTCGTAGGCGCGCTGGGTAGTAATCATGTTCACCAGCTCTTCAACCACTTCCACGTTGGAGGCCTCTACCGAGCCCTGTTCGATGCTGCCAAGGCCCGCCAGCCCTGCCTCACCTTCGGCGGGGTCACCGCTGGCATTGGTGGCCTTGAACAGGTTGTTCCCTATGGCCTGCAACCCCTGAGGGTTTATGAAATCCGCAAGCGTTATCTGACCCAGGTTCACGGGTGCTGATTGGTCATCGGTTACCGCCGTCACTGTCCCATCCTTACCGATGGTTACCGTGGTAGCGTTCTCGGGGATGTTGATGGCTGGCTCCAGGGGATAGCCATCCGGATTAACAACGTCACCATTGGCATTGAGCTGGAACTGACCGTCCCGGGTATAGGCAATCTGGCCATCAGGCAACTGAACCTGCAGGAAGCCCCGGCCATTGATGGCCATATCCAGCGGCTGCTCGGTGATCTGCAGGTTGCCCTGGGAGAACTGCTTGGCCGTGCCCACAACCCGGACCCCCGTACCCAGCTGCAAGCCAGACGGCAGTTCCGAATTCTGGGTTGTCAGGCCACCAGGCTGCCGATTGATCTGATACAGAAGGTCCTGAAAGACCGCACGGTCTCGCTTGAACCCGACAGTGTTCACGTTCGCCAGGTTGTTGGAGATAGTGGACATGTTGGTGTCCTGCGCGCTCAAGCCGGTTTTGCTGACCCAAAGTGCTGGATGCATCTTGCTTACTCCTTGCCGGGGGCAATCAGGCGGCCAGTTTTTGCCGCTTCAGGCCCGCCAGGCTATTGTGTTCAGTCGTTACTAAAGGTTCTGCAACAGCCGTGCCGTTGCTTCGGAATTCTCATTAGCGGTCGTCATTACCTTCACCTGCATTTCGTACTGCCGGGAAAGCTGCAGGTTGGAGATCATCTCTTCCACCGCGTTCACGTTGGAGCTTTCAAGAAAGCCCGAGGCAACTCGCAGGTTGGCATCCGGAGGCTCAGGCCCATCGAGGGCCTGAGCCGGTTTACGCTGCATGTTGCCATCAAGTCCTTTTTCCAACGCATCCGCCGGCGGATTGACCAGTTTCAGGCGATCCACCTCGACCAACTGGTCTGGCGGGCCGCCAACCGGAATAATGGATATGGTGCCATCAGCGCCTATCTGGACATTGTCGAAGGGGGGAAGCGCCACCGGTCCGCCGTTGCCGAGCACGAGGTCCCCACCTGCCAACCGGACCAGGCCATTCACATCCACCTGAAGACTGCCACTGCGGGTAAACACCTCTTTGCCCTGATCGTTCTGGACGGCAAGCCACCCCTCACCCTCAAGGGCCACATCAAGTTTGCGGCCAGTTTCCATCAGGGCCCCGGCGGACTGGTCCGTGCCGGGCCTTTCTGTCATGGCGTACGCGCGGGTGGGATGGTGTCCCCCGAATACAGGCATGCTGCGGGCCTGGGTAAAATCCTTTTTGAAGCCAGTGGTGGCAACATTCGCCAGGTTGTTGGCATGGGCAGTCTGGGCAAGCATATTCTGCTTGGCGCCAGACATACCGATGTAGAGGGCTTTATCCATGGGAAAACTCCTGCCGGAATTTTGACTGTTTCCAGTCTTCCTGCAGGAGTCATGCCATATTCGCTAATTCGCGAACTTAACGGAGATTGATGATGGTCTGGGTGACCGCATCAGAGGTTTCAATGGTCTTGGCGTTCGCCTGATAGTTGCGTTGCGCTATGATCAGATTAACCAGCTCGGCAGACAGGTCCACATTGGACTCTTCAAGGGAACTGGCCTTGATAGCACCAAGAGTGCCGGTATCCGGAGCGCCAATGATTGGCTGGCCGGATTCGAAGGTCTCAACCCAGGAAGTATCACCCACCGGTGAAAGTCCGTTGGTGTTGTTAAACGCCGCCAGAGCGACCTGTCCGAGGGCCTGTGACTGGCCATTGGTGTACCGCGCGAACAGAATACCCTGGTCAGACACATCGAGGCCGGACAGCCGGCCGGTGGTGTAACCGTTCTGCTGTTGGTCATTCACCCCGAAGGCAGCACCATACTGGGTTGTGCCTCCCAGATTGATGACAAAAGCTGAAGTGGTTGGCGGCTCCGGAATCGGTGTCACCACCACCTCGCCCGCAGAGGGGGGGCCATCTGCACCGTTCGGCTGTCCAGCGTTGTCCTTTGGAATCCAGTCATCAATCAGGATTTCGCCGTTCGGATCTCCGTTAACCGACTGCAGGGCACCATCCTGGTCGAAGCGGGCCGTATAAGGCGTGACATCTGTACCGCCAACCATCTCGCCATCAATCTGGGCATAAACTGACCACTCACTGATGCCAATGCCATTTCCCGGAGAGGGGTTTTTCACAAAGAACTGGGTCAGTTCGTGGGAATTACCCAGGCTGTCATAAACCGAGGTAGACGTTGCGTGGTTGTAGGTTCGCTGATCGCGCGGGTTGAATTCGTTGGTAATGCGGATCGGCGAGGCATTGAAGGCTGTCTCAAAGGCCCCATCCAGCGGATCGTCAATAGCCGCGACAACCCGGTCTGCAGTCACGTTCACCTCGCCGAGCACTGGCGCAGGATTGGTTGTCGCTGTGCCGTCTCCGAAGGAGTAATCGAGCGTTTCACCCTGATTGTGAATCACCCGCAGAACATCGGTACCCGTTCCATCATCGACAATTGAAGCCGATATCGCGGTTTCGCTGGAGTTGTTGATTGAATCAACAAGATCCTGCAACGACGTGATGTTGTTGGTGTCCAGTGCCAAGGGGGCACTGTTTATATTCAGGCTGAATGTAAAATTACCGGTAGTATTGGCGCTGGCAATGAACGCGTCAGTGATTCCGTTAGCGGTAGCCGTCGTGGTTGCCGACGCACTCAGACCGGGCGCATTGCTAATGGTGGCGGCGGCCTGCCTTGCGGTTGCGGCAGGATCAATGGCCACATTCAGATCGGGTGAGCCATCGGTATATTGAACATCAAAGCTCTCGCCCTGAATGCTGGCAACTGACAAAGGCCCAATGTCCCGCACCCGGGTTTCCAGCACCGACTGCCTGGAATCCAGGTTCAGATCGGTATCCAGATTTGTGGTACGCCGCGGTGCCAGGTTGTCTGTCTGGATCTGCAGATCCCCGCGGATGCCCGAGAGGTTGCCATCGCCATCAGCCGTGTAGCCTTGAACCCGCATGTTCTGGCTATTGGTTACGTAACCTTCTTTATCGATACCAAACTGCCCGGCCCGGGAATAACGAATCTCGCCGCCGTTATTGAGGATAAAGAAGCCGTCACCGCTGATGGCCATATCTAGCCCGTTGTCGGTGAAACTGATATTGCCCTGACCAAAGGACTGCTTCACATCCTGGACCCGCACACCATCCCCGATCGGGTTGGTACCGGCGCTCAGAAAGCCACTGGCGTAAAGATCACCGAACTGGGCCTTACTGCTCTTGAAACCAGTGGTACTGGCGTTGGCAATGTTGTTACCGGTGACGTCCAAATCCACCGACGCCGCACGAAGGCCGCTCAAACCTGTATTAAATGCCATGGTTCACCCCTTGGTGTTTCACCGGTATCAGTTAATTTGTTTCACATCAGACAGGGCGATAGAGCCCATGCCCGCAAGATTCAGGGTAATGGAGCCGCCCTGGCCCAGGGAGACACTGTCAACATTAGCGCTCACCATGGTAGACAGCTGCTGCTGCCCATCGGGGTAGGACGCCTCGGCCACAACCCGATAGGGTCCCGGCGGCAAGGGATTGCCGTTGCCGTCCTGGCCATCCCAACGGAATGAAGTCACACCAGCCGGGCTACTACCCATATCAATCTGGCGCACCAGTTCACCGTTCTGCCCCTGAATCGAAAGCCGAAGCCCACCGGTCGAGGCCGGCACCTCAACGGTGCCACTGATTTCACCCTCCGCTCCCAGAATCCCGATCTGCGATGGCGCAAGTACCGTTTTGCCGACCATGGCCGACGCCTGCAGCGCCTGGGTGGAGCGGAACTGGCCCACCACGTCCTCTACGGTGCCGGAAAGATTCTGCATCTCCTCCAGAGAGCTGAACTGGGCCAACTGGGAGATAAACTCACCGTTATCCTGGGGCTCAAGCGGGTTCTGGTTTTTCAGCTGCGCCAGCATCAGTTCCATGAACTCATTCCGACCCAGCTCACTCGTACCCTTGCCGCCATCCTGATTCTTCAGCTGGTACTGGCTCAGAACATCCGACGCGTCTGTTGCGTTTATTGCGCTCATTTTATGCTCCTCACCGTGTTACTGCTGACCAAGAGTCAGAATGCGCTGCATCATGGACTTGGCAGTGTTCATGACGTCCACATTCATCTGGAAACTTCTGGACGACGACATCATGTCTGCCATCTCTTCAACCACGTTCACATTGGGGTAAAAGACATAGCCGTCTTCATTGGCCGCCGGGTGTTGGGGCTCGAAGCGCATCTGCAGTTCCGCATCGCTCTCCACAATGCCTTCAACCTGCACACCGACTCCCGGTCCCTGATTCTCAGCCATCGGGAAACCGCCCTGTCCCGGATTCAGCAGTGACTGCTGGATGGCCGAAAAAACCGGCTTCCGGGCCCGGTAGGTCTCCTCGGTACTGGAACTGGCCGTCTCGGCATTGGCAATGTTGGAAGCGGTTGTATTCAGCCGCAGTGATTGCGCTGTCATGCCGGAACCGGCGATATCAAAAATGCTGCCCAGTGACATGTAATATCTCCTTCGCTAAGCCCGTGACTGCGGCTTATTCGCCTTTAATAGCTTTGGTCAAACCGCTGAACTTGCTGTTCAGGAACTGGAAGCTGGCCTGGAAGTCCATAGCGTTGCGCATGAAGCGCGTCTGCTCTTGCTGGGCATCCACGGTATTGCCGTCGACTGACGGCTGGTGTGGTACCCGGTATAGAAGGTCGCTTTCTGAGGCAGACAGGGAGGTATCCATGTGGGCCTCATTCGTTTTTGCCATCTCAAAACCACTCATGGATTCCTGTGCTTTCTGCATCATCGCCTGGAAATCCACATCGCGGGCCTTGAATCCTGGGGTGTCAGCGTTTGCCATATTATTCGCCAGAACTTCGGCACGCTTGACCCGCGCTTCCACCGCATGCTGGTGAATGCCCAAAGCCTTATCGAACGTAATTGCCATGTTGCCTCCCAAAAACTGCACCAGTACGCCAACCTGGTTTTGCCGGCTGTGCTCTTTGACAGGACTAAAGCAAGGTGGATGCCAGAATTCGGAAGGCGCGCTAAATAGTGAAAGACTCAGTGTTGGCAGGGGACTCAGGGGTGGCGAGAGAAAGCGGTGAGGATGAAAGGGAGGAAAAGCGCTTCGAAAGCGGCAAACTGCTTCCCCCGGCCTACGCCGCGGGAAGCCATTGCCGGTTAAGGCCAGTGACGGACAAACTCGTCAACCCCGGGCCGGGGAACCGCCGGTTTCACCGTCGAAACACTCCCGGTGTAGAGAAAGCCGACAATCTGCTCGTTCTCACTTAGCCCAAGCCCCTGGTGCACGGCTGAATGATAGGCGACAGCACCGGTGCGCCACATCACGCCATAACCGGCATCCTGAAGGGCCAGCTCAAGAAAACTCATGCCCGCCGCCGCAGACATTACCTGCTCCACTTCCGGAACTTTGGGGTGGGGGCTCGGCGAAGCGATGCCGACAATGACCATGGGCGCCCGCATAGGCGAATTCCTGAGCTTTTCGATTTGCCGCTCGTCGCTGTTATTGGCGCAGGTGGAGGCAAATAGTTCGCCGAGGGCCTCCAGTCCTTCACCTTCCACGACCAGATATCGCCACGGTCGCAGCAAGGCATGATCCGGAGCCCGGGCTGCGCAGGCAAAGGCCCTGTTCAGGGTTTCCCTGTCCGGCGCGGGCGCCTCCAGCCTGGGTTGAGAAGACCGGTTGAGCAGGAAATCTGTAACTGCTGTCATATCGCCTCGCTATCTGATGACTGTATGGATTGGCTGTTCGCACAATTGCCGGCTGTGAATTGTGGCTTGTACGTAATGCTGTTAATCTTTTGTCGTAGTCGGCGCAGCCAACAATTATAAAATGCCGCAGTCGTACAATGGTGAGAAGCAACACAATGAGCTACCAGCGAACCTTCAACAACTTTTCCGAATTCTATCCTTACTACCTGGAAGAACACAGCGATGTAATCTGTCGTCGACTGCACTTCGCTGGCAGCCTTTTGGTTATTCTGGTCGCTCTCTGGCCGCTGATTCCGGCAAACCGACCTGCAACCTTCAAAAACCCACTGTACAGCCTGATGGGCAACTGGGTCATGTTCCGGGACATACTCATTGGCAGGATCCGATTCTGAAATGATGAGCATGCCGGCCGATCTGCGCAATGTTAGCACCTCCGCTATCAAGTCGATGGCGACAGAAGGCCCCGGCAGCCCGATCGCTATTCCGCCGATGCCGGATTACAACGGCCGGATTCTGGCGTACACGTCCACGGCTGCGACTATCGTGGCTGGCGTTCTCCAGGGCGCCTTTCCCCAGCAACTGTTGTGGATGGTCGCCGGTGCCCTCATATGGCCCCACATTGCCCATGCGTTGACCCGAAAGACATTCCTCAGGAATTCCAGCCGCATCCGGCAAAAAATGCTCATTCTAGATTGCGTGTTCGGTGGCGCCTTCATCGGTTGCATCGGCCTGATTGTCATACCTTCCCTGTCGGTGGCACTGATGCTGATGTTTAGCTGCCTTATAGTGGGCGGTATTCGCCAATGGCTGCTCGGTACCATTTTCATGGCTGCGGCAATTGCCATTGCCGTCGCCATCTTCGGTCCTGCAGACGGCCCGCATTCACCGCTTCTGACCAGCATGGTGTCGATTTTTTCCACCGGGCTGTATATCTGCGTTACCGCCTATTATTCACACCAGCAGGCCCGGGCACTGATGCTGGCCAAGACCCAGATCCAGAATCAGCGGGAACAGTCGATCGCCCTGTCCCACAAGCTGTCCAAGTACCTCTCGCCCCAGGTATGGCAGTCCATCTTTACCGGGGAGCGGGATGTGCGCCTGGAAACCCAGCGCAAGAAACTGGCGGTATTCTTTTCAGACATCAAAGGTTTCACTGAACTCTCCGAAGAGATGGAGCCGGAAGCGCTGACCGAGCTGCTGAATCATTACTTCAATGAAATGTCTGAAGTAGCCCTCAAATACGGTGGCACCATCGACAAGTTCGTGGGCGACTCAATCATGGTGTTCTTCGGCGACCCCACCAGCCGGGGCCAGCGGGAAGACGCCTTTGCCTGTGTGTCGATGGCGATTGAAATGCGTAAGCACATGAAAATCATGCGCCAGAAGTGGCGCAGCCAGGGCATCAAGACCCCTCTGGAAATCCGCATGGGCATCAGCACGGGTTACACGACCGTGGGTAACTTCGGTGCCGAAAACCGCATGGATTACACCATCATCGGCAAGGAAGTGAATCTTGCCAGCCGCCTTGAATCCCTGGCGGAACCCGGCGAGATTCTGGTTTCCTACGAGACGTTTTCGCTGATCAAGAACAAAATCATGTGTCGGGACAAAGGCGAAATAACCGTGAAAGGGTTCGGGAAACCGGTGCCAATCTACGAGGTAGTGGATTTCCGGAGGGACATGGGGCCAAACCGCAGCTTCATGGAACACGAACACAATGGCTTTGCCATGTATCTGGATTCGGACAAGATCACCGAAAAGGAACGGCAGACCATACTAGCCGCATTGGAAGATGCCGCCGACCGCTTGCGACGGGAAGAAGACGTCTCCTGAGGCGCCTGCCAGCGCCCGCTTCAAGTCCTTCTACTGGCGGACCAGCCGCGGCCCGGCATCCTGGCCGGTGTCCGTACTTCTCCAGGGATTTATATCCAGCCCACCTCTTCGGGTGTATCGGGCGCACACTGTGAGCGACTCCGGTTTGCAGCGGCCCATCAGATCCATGAATACGGTTTCCACGCAGTGTTCGTGGAAATCCTGCTTCTCACGAAAACTCACCACATACCGCAATAATCCGGCCCTGTCGATTTTCGCGCCAGTGTAACTGATCAACAGGGTTGCCCAATCCGGTTGCCCTGTCACCGGGCAATTGCTCTTCAGCAAATGGGAGCAGAGGCGCTCTGTCACTCTTTCATCGCCGGTAGAGAGTGAGTCCGGGGCGTAGTCGTAAACCACATCGCCCACCTGCTCATCATCAATCAGCTCAAACCCTTTGGGGCGGCCAACTGCCTCGCCGGACTCATCAACGCTCAAAAGCGTCACCTGAACGGCGCCACCGCAGACGCTGGAGAGATCCTGAGTGATCGTCTCCGCCACCTGCTCCCGGGTTGAATAAACAGCCTGGTTCAACGAGTTCAGGTAGAGCTTCAGAGACTTTGACTCAATGATTGAAGGCGATGCTGCCGGGAAGACAATCTCTGCCCACGCCACCTCGGGAACGCCACCCGGCCTCAGCCAGGAAATCTCCCAGGCTTGCCACAAGTCTTCCCCAAACCATGGCCAGCGGCCATCCTCCAGACCAAGGCGGCGTCGGTTTTCCTCTCTGGCCACGGGGAACAGCAAGCCAGGGTTATAGCTGTTCGGATAGTCACTTGTTTTGCCAAGCGGTGCATCATTAAGTGCCATAGGTGTTCCTGAAATCAGTGGCGAATGCCTTTGCCCCGCTCCAGCATCTTCAACGCGATAACTGCCAGCACGGTGATGAAAAACAGAATCATACCAAGAGAAATGAACGGGTTGACGTCTGACACCCCCAGAATCCCGTAACGAAAGCCATTTACCATGTACAGAATCGGATTGACCAAAGACACGCCCTGCCAGAACCCCGGCAACAGATCGATGCTGTAGAACACACCGCCCAGATAGGTCAGCGGCGTCAGTATAAAGGTTGGGACAATGGAAATATCGTCAAATTTGGTCGCCAGCATTGCGTTAATGAAGCCACCCAGGGCAAACAGGGCCGAAGTCAGAAACACGGTCAGAATCATCATCGGCAGGTTGTGTATCGAAAGCTGAGTGAATGCCAGCGACAGCAGGGTGACAATCAGGCCGATCCCAAGCCCCCGGGCCATGCCACCAGTCACGTAACCTGCCAGGATGATCCAGTTCGGTACCGGCGACACCAGCAGCTCCTCGATACTGCGCTGGAATTTCATTGAAAAAAACGACGACACCACGTTCGCGTAGGAACTGGTGATCACCGCCATCATGATCAGCCCCGGCACAATAAAGGACATGTAATCGAACCCGCCCATCTGGCCGATACGGGATCCGATCAGGTTACCGAAAATGATGAAATAGAGCGTCATGGTTACCGCCGGTGGCAGCAGAGTCTGAGGCCAGATGCGGGTAAACCGGCGAACCTCCCGGACAACGATTGTACTGAATGCGGTGAACAAGGCCTGCGGAGTCATGCTGCGCCCTCCAGGCTCTTGCGGGAATCGACGGCGTTTTCTTCCACCAATCGAATAAACAGCTCTTCCAGACGGTTGGCCTTGGTTCTCATACTGATGACCTTGATGCCCAGCTGATCCAGCTGAACAAACACCTCGTTCAGTCCCTGGCCTTTCTGCACCTCAACCTCCAGGGCCCCTTCCCCGTCCAGCCGGGTGTGGAAATCGCCCAGCTCGGGCGCGGCACCCAGAGGCACCTCGGTGTCCAGCACGAAGGTCTCCAGGCTGAGCTGCTGCAGCAGTGCCTTCTTGCTGGTGTGCTTGAGGATCTTGCCATGGTCGATAATAGCAATGTTGCGGCAAAGCGCCTCCGCCTCCTCGAGATAATGGGTGGTCAGGATGATGGTGGTGCCCTGGCGATTCATTTCCTCGAGGAAGGTCCACATCGAGCGGCGCAGCTCGATATCCACGCCGGCAGTTGGCTCGTCCAGGATCAGCAGTTTTGGTTCGTGCACGAGAGCCCGGGCAATCATCAACCGGCGCTTCATCCCCCCGGACAGCATCCGGGCCGGGGTGTTGCGTTTGTCCCAGAGACCCAGTTTTTTCAGGTACTTTTCGGCGGAAACCGACGCTTGCTTCAACGGAATTCCGTAATAGCCCGCCTGGGTGGTAACGATATCGAATACTTTCTCGAACTGATTGAAGTTGAACTCCTGGGGCACAACTCCGAGGTTCAGCTTGGCATCGGAAAGATGGGTGTCGATGTCGCATCCAAACACCCGCACCTTGCCAGCCGTTTTGTTTACCAATGAGCAGACAATACCCAGTGTGGTTGATTTACCGGCGCCGTTGGGGCCCAGCAAGGCGAAGAAA
Source organism: Marinobacter sp. (assembly GCF_048269445.1). Taxonomy (GTDB): domain Bacteria; phylum Pseudomonadota; class Gammaproteobacteria; order Pseudomonadales; family Oleiphilaceae; genus Marinobacter. The sequence goes on from NZ_JBLXIQ010000007.1 coordinate 42,256, forward strand.
TCCCCCTCGGCCACGTGAAGATCAATCCCCTTGAGCGCCTCGAACCCGTCACCGTAAATTTTGGTGAGGCCCTCGATTTCCAGTGCATTGGTCATAAACGATCCCGAATCGGTGAAAACGGCAGGAAACGGCCTGGACCGCCTACCAGAATTTAGATTGCTAGTTATTGTGACAAAGCCGCTGATTTCAAGGCCTTTAACGGCTGAACCTGTTACGGGCGAAAACCGGAAACTGCGACAGGAATCCCGATATGGGGCTAACCCCACCCCTATAATGCGGTTACAACAACTTACATAAGGGGCCGCCGCACCACGAGTGCGGGGGCGCTGAATTGAAGGGAATGTACGACAAACCATGAGATCCGTTCACCGCATCCAATTGTCACTCGCGCTTCTGAGCACACTTGCGTTCACCGGCTGCCTCGATGACGATAGCGGCGCCGGCGACGGCACCAACACGGGGCGCCTTAACTTCAACGGCATCAGTGGCCTCACCTACCAGACAGCCAGTCAGGCCGGCACCACCGACGCCGCCGGGGAATTCCGGTACTATCCGGGGGAAACCCTGGTTTTCCGAGTCGGCGAGCTGCCACTGGTCAGTGGGGTTCCTGCACGGCAATACGTCACCCTCCTTGAGTTCTTTGAGACCACGCGTACCGCCTTACAGGCGTCCATGGTGGATGACGAGGGCCTGACAACCCATACCCTTACCGAACAACAGGTGCTGGAAAACACCACACTGATGAATATGACCCGATTCCTGATGCTACTGAACTGGAGCGAGAACATACCGGAGGGCGAGGGTATCGATGTCCGGAAGCGGGTCATCAGTCAGCTGAATGCTGCGCTGCCGAACCTGACCGGGGCCATCGACTTTACCGTCAGCGAATCGGAATTCACCGCCATAACCCCTATACCCTCCCCGGCCAACCAGCTTCTGGCGGCGATTTGCTTCTATCCGGAAAATGACGAGCTGTGCGAACAACCACCCACCCAGGCTGAGATCGACAACGCGCCACCCAGGCCGGAAAACGCCGATGAGCGCGACCCGAATGTTGAGTACAAGGAGGATCTGAAGGCCAAAAAGGAACGAATCGAGGGTTCGGTACGCTCCATGGAGGACAACTCCGCCGAAGACGCGCAGACGTACTTGACGCGGGAACTCAAGGCCATCAGCACAACGGTTGCTAACCAGTACTATCTCGACGACGACATTGCCAGCTATCCGGCCAGCGATACCGCAATCAAACAGGTGGCTGTGCGCCGGATCGGAGGGGGCCGGGCATTGGCTGAGCTGGAAGCGATAAGTACCCGGACTCAGGATGTTCAGATACATTCCGCAGACTGGCAGAGTGCCGAGGTGGAGTACTTTGTGGCCGGTGCCTCGGGCGGGGAATCCGAGCTGCTGCTGAGCTTCCGACCTGAGAACACCTATCGGTGGGTTCGCAAACAGCTGCGAGTAATTATCCGCTGATCAGTCGGGAGAGATTCCAGCGGGATTCCACGCCCGTTACATCGTAGCGTGAGGGGTCCAGTCCCTCGGTCCCGTGGGGCAGACATTCCCGAACCCGAATAGTGTCGGCCGCGTCCTTTTTTTCATTATACCGCGCAAGGTCGATAACTTTGGCGGTTTTAAGGGGCCTGGCGAGGTGGTCGGTCATCACCATCACCTGGGGCCAGAGCCTGCGCTCCGGCGAATGGGAAACCACAATCCCGCGCTGGCCATCGGTCAGCTCCACCAGACTGCCCGTCGGGTAAATGCCGATTGCCTGGATAAAACTCTCCACCAGATCTTCCTGGAACTCGATATTGCGCATCTCGTACAGCAAGGTCACCGCCTTGGCAGGCGTCATGGGCTCGGTATGGCCCCGGGGCGCGATCAAAGATTCGAAGAACTCCGCAATACCGGCAACCTTCGCCAGTAACGGAATACGATCACCGCGAACGCCTTCAGGAAAGCCCGACCCGTTATGGCGCTCCCGGTGGCCCTGAACAACACTCAGAACGGCCCGGGACAGCCCGCTGCCATCCAGCATCTGAACTCCAAGCTTCACGTATCCCCGGTAGCTAACATATTCCTCAGCGCTTAACTGCCCTTCCCGGGCCAGCATGTCTGCCGACAGTGCTGTTTTTCCGACCTGGGACAGCAAACAGCCCAGACCGAGATGGTTAAGAAGACCTTCATTCAAACCCAGATGGCGCCCACACACCAGTGCCCACACTGCGGTGTTCAGGGCATGCCGGTACAGATAACTGTCGTATGCGCGTGTTCGACAGAGCCACAACAGGGCATCCGGCTGCCGAATCACACTGCTCACCATTTTGCTGGTGATGGTGGCAATGGACTTCAGATCGGCCACCCCCCCTGAGCGAAGTGCCTCAAACAGGCGATCCAACGCAACCTCGACATCATCGAGCAGCCGCTTAGATGTCTTCATTTCCTTCTTCAGACTGGTATCTGTTTCATAAGTAACCGGCTCCCGGATGCTCAGCGGGGGCAACTGCAGCTGCTCGCGCCCACCACCACGCTTACTAGAGCTCTTGCCAAACACCGGCCTGCTGCCGATTTTGACCTCTTTGGATTCCCTCGCTTCCGCAATATCCACCATCACCCACTTACAGTGGGAAACTAGCGCGCGGATATCATCTTGTGAACGGATATGGAAACCCTGAATCGGGAAAGGAGTCTGGTGCCAGGGCCTGTCCAGATCAGACACAAACATGCCCACTTCCAGATCATGCGCTGCTACTTTCTTCTGTTGGACACCCATGGGCCACCTCACAAAACAGACTTTTCGATCGTTACCATTCTGACCGAACCGCCGGGAGACACAATTACAATATGGTGTCGCTGGGTAACTCAAATGCGACAAAGCGTAACGATAATGTTCAACAGGAAACAAAGTGTAGCAATGTGATGGTGGTCACACATCGACGTCAGAAAGTGTCACTCAGCGTCACACACCAAGTCGTCGAACTCTGGCGGCCGTGCGTGCATTGCGCCACGGGGGGCCTTGCGCACGTATAGGGTGTAAGGCACCGACGAGGCCCGGATGTAATCCAGGTTGCGCGATTCGTCACTAGAACCTTCAGTAACAACGGCCGGGGTGCAGGAAACCAGCAATTCCAGTTTCCCTCCAACATCCGGGATGCGGGCATCGGGATACCTGGCGTTGATCGCCATGCACCGGGTCGATTCCGTGGCGGGCTTTCCCGTCTTTGCAACAAGGTCCATGCCGCTCTCCCCGCAGGCCCGGATGCCGTTGCTGCAGGAACCCGCATCCGCATCGTCTCCATCTCGTAGACGCCAGACCCGATCGCTGCACTGGGTCTCAACCTTTACCGACGTTGCCTCATTGCTGGCAAACCACCAGCCCGGATACTCAGCGCTCTGCCAGGACAGCCGTACCTGTCTGGGCTCACCAGAGGAGTTCTCCGCAGGAAACATCGCAAAATGCGAATAATAGCTGGCACACCCCGGCATGAATGCTGCGATGAGAATTGCGAAAACTGGCTTGTAACCTCTGGAGAAGATTGAAAAGATCATCTGGCTGGCGCATTCCCTGGCAGCTTATTCATTGGCCCGCTCATTATCCATAACGGGCCCTCGGAATCCGCCTATCAGTCACCATTTTGATCAAACTGAAGGCCGTATCCATCATTGGTTTTGCGCACCACCACCATCTCCAGCACCGGGGCCGTCACAGGCAGGCCCTGCACCTGCACGGTCACCTTGTCACCGAGCTGCGGGGCAAAAGGCTCCGTGTCGACCACAACAAAGACGCCACCATCGGAAATGTCACGGGTTGAGAAAATAAAATCCCCAAGCGCCTCGTGGACCAGCTTTACCTTCGCACTCATGGCGGTGCGCATATGTTCTCTTCGATCGTTCCCGGCCATCTGCGGTTTCCACCACTTTTTGCATAGTTTTTATAGTCTTCCGAAGCATAACACCATTTTCACGAAAATATGCCAAAGGGGATATTGACTATGTCAGTAATAGAAATGAGAATGGTTGGCGTTTTTAAACGACTGTGGATCTCACCCATAGCCAAACATTCAGACCTCCCAAAAGGACGCGACTATGCGAATGAAACTGGCTGCAACCGCCGCAATCGCCCTCACTGCCATGCCAATGGCTGCTAGCGCTGACGGCGAAGTGAACATCTATTCCTACCGCCAAGCGTATCTGCTTGAACCGCTGCTGAACGCGTTTGAAAAGGAAACTGGCATCAAGAGCAATGTGGTCTTTGCCAAACAGGGCTTGGCCGAGCGTCTGGAGCGTGAAGGCCGTAACAGCCCGGCTGACGTGGTCATGACAGTTGATATTTCCCGTATCAGCGAACTGGTCGACCGGGACCTGGTCCAGAGTGTCGACAACGCGGTACTGGAAGAGAACATCCCTGAAAACCTGCGCCACCCGGATGGCAAGTGGTTCGCCCTGACCACCCGAGGCCGCCTGATCTTTGTGTCTAAAGACCGGGTTGAAGAGGGTGAAATCACCACCTATGAACAGATGGCAGACGACAAATGGGACAACCGCATCTGCACCCGCAGTGGCAAGCACCCATACAACATTGCCCTGATCTCCTCCATGATCGCCCACCACGGTGAAGCAGAAACCCAGAAGTGGCTCGAAGGTGTAAAAGACAACCTGGCCCGCAGGCCCCAAGGTGGTGACCGCGACCAGATCAAGGCCATTGCCGAAGGCGTTTGCGATGTTTCCATCGGCAACAGCTACTACTACGGCAACATGCTGCAGGATGAAAACCAGCGCCCGATCGCCGAGCAGGTGCGCCTGGTGTTCCCGAACGCCGACGGTCGCGGCACCCATGTGAACATCAGCGGGATCTCTCTGACCAAGAGCGCACCCAACCGCGAAAACGCCATCAAGCTGATGGAATTCCTGTCGTCAACGGAAGCCCAGCGCATCTACGCCGAGGCTAACACCGAGTACCCGGCCAACCCGAAAGTGAAGCCTACCGGCCTCGTGGCCGAGTGGGGTGAAATCCACCCGGATAGCCTCTCACTGCAGGAAATCGCCAAAAACCGCGAAGCCGCAGTCAAGCTGGTGGACCGTGTCGATTACGACGGCTAACAAGCCTCTTTCTATGGGATGAGGGTGGTCCTGCCACCCTCATCCTGTTTTATCCCCTTAGTTTTCCGGGGCTGACCACGACGCCAGTTATTGCAGGTACCAGGCCAGGTGTCTACAATCTGCAACCCTCAAACGGACAGCACACCCATTCACACACAGGACAACTATGAGCGAGGCCGCATCCAGCGTTAACCCCGGGCTATCCCAGCCCTTGCTGGCAAAGCGCACCTCTCCCAGATGGATGATCAGCGCCCTGCTGACCACTGCTGTTGTTGCCCTGCCGGTTCTGTCGGTGATTTTGCTCGCATTTTTTCCCGACGAGAATATCTGGCCACACCTTATTGAAACCACACTGCCCCGCTATCTGATCACCACCATCCAACTGATGGCAGGCGTGGGCGCAATCACTCTGGCCATTGGCCTGGCGTCCGCCTGGGCCGTGACCATGTGCGAGTTTCCTGGCCGCAAGTTCTTCGAGTGGGCCATGCTTCTGCCCTTCGCGGTACCGGCCTATGTTATCGCCTATGTTTACACCAGCCTGCTGGATTATGCCGGGCCCATACAAGGTGCCCTGAGGGACTGGTTTGGCTGGGAAAGCGCCGCCGATTACTGGTTCCCGGAAATCCGCAGCCTGGAAGGTGCCACACTCATGCTTGGCTTGGTGCTCTATCCCTATGTGTACCTGCTGGCTCGGGCGGCATTTCTGGAGCAGTCGCCATCCCTGTTCTCTGTCAGCCGGAGCCTTGGCCACTCAGCCCTGAGCACCTTCTTCAAGGTCGTTCTGCCCATAGCACGCCCGGCAGTTGCGGTAGGCCTCTCCCTGGTACTGATGGAAACCCTGAACGATTTCGGCACCGTCGATTTCTTCGCGGTACAAACCCTCACTGCAGGCCTGTTTGATACCTGGATGAACCTCGGCAACCTCGGCGGCGCCGCACAGATTGCCACCACCATGCTCATCTTCGTAGTGATTCTGGTAACTCTTGAACGCTATTCCCGCAGGCGCCAACAGCAATATGCCGCCCGGGACAACCGCGAGCCGATCCGCCGTTTCAACATGTCATTCCCGCGCCAGATGATCTGCATGGCCGTGTGCGCGCTGCCTGTGCTGTTCGGCTTTGTGATCCCCGGTGCCACCCTCGGCCTCTACGCTTGGGAATACTTTGGGGAAAGCTGGAACCCGGATTTTGTCCGTAACACCTTTAACAGCCTGTTCCTCTCGGGTACAGCCGCCCTGACCACGCTCCTGATCGGCATTACCCTCGCCTACAGCCGCCGCCTGCACAATACCCGGGGCATGCAGGTTCTGATGCGCCTCTCCAGCCTGGGCTATGCGATGCCCGGTGCGGTACTGGCGGTGGGTGTGATTGTGCCCCTGGCCGGGTTCGATAACTGGCTGGACAGCCTGATGCGGGAATTCTTCGGCATCAGTACGGGGCTGTTGCTGAGCGGATCGGCCTTTGCCCTGGTCTTTGCCTATACTGTGCGGTTCCTGGCGGTTTCCGCAGGCAGCGTGGAAAGCGCCTTGCAGAAGATCACACCCAGCATGGACATGGCGTCCCGCTCACTGGGCCACAGCCCCGGTAAAACCCTGGTGAAAGTTCACCTACCCATGCTGAGGGGTACATTACTGACGGCAGCTCTGGTGGTTTTCGTGGATTGCATGAAAGAGTTACCGGCCACCCTGATTCTCAGGCCGTTCAATTTTGAGACCCTGGCCACCTACGTCTACCAGTTTGCTTCTGACGAACGCCTGTACCACAGCGCCCTGCCTGCACTGATCATTGTTCTGGCAGGCATCATCCCGATAATTTTAATGAGCCGGTCAATCTCCAACACCCGCTCGATTGCCTGAAAAAAAGGCCTGAAGGTTCCGGGTATCAGGGATTTATCCTGGACTCCACATCCTTCACCACAAATCGGCCCTGAAAAACGGCTACCGGTTCAACCTCCGGCATGGTTCTGGGTTGGCCACAAAAGACCTCGGCCGTGAGATCCAGCCGACCCTTGCCGTGCCGCGCCAGACTTTTCCGGAAGCGCTCGGGCACCTCATCACCAGGCAGACGGCAGATCACATAAAAATCCATGCTCACCGGTTCCAGGTAATCAATGTTGCCGCTCTGGACAACCACGCTGCCACGAAGCCCCATATCCCAGAGCGCAAGCTCTGTCAGGCCCCAGGCAGCGGTTACCGCGGCGCAATAGATACTGCCACCGAACCCGGTGCCCTGATGGTTGCGGTTGGGTTCCAGTGGCGCACTGAGAAGCAGAGAATGGCCGTCCCACGAATGCAGTTGAATCCCCAGCGCCCGTGAAAGGGGGATCTCATCATGGATACGTTTCTGAAAGAGAGACAACTGGCTCATAACACCCTCCTGATATCCCTTCAGTTTATGCCGGCTTATTCCGTTTCCCTATGCGACTAACGTCGGTTTTTTCCACTACGAAAAAGGCCCGGCGTTGCCGGGCCTGATCGCACCATTTCAATCACCGGTAGACTTCATTGCCAGATCACGGGCCGACGCTGGGCATACCAACTATCCACTTTCTCCTGGTAGGCATCTTCAACCACATTACGTTTGAGCTTCATGGTCGGTGTCAGAAAGCTGTTCTCAATCGACCACTCATCACTTACCACGGTAATGAAAGCCAGCTGTTCGTGGGGATCCACCGTCTTGTTCACATCGGCGATCAGCTGCTTGAAGCTTTCCTCGATTTCCTTTCTGAAGGCTTCGTCCGCCATCTTCGGCCGAACTGCCTCACCCAGCATCACCAGCGCATGGGGCTGGGTCTGGTTGGCTCCGGATACGCACACCATCTCGATTGCATCGTGCGACATCAGACGATTCTCAATAGGCGCCGGAGCAATGTACTTACCCTTGCTGGTCTTAAATATTTCCTTGATGCGACCGGTGATCTTCAGGCGGCCCATTTCATCAATCTCACCCTTGTCACCGGTTTTCAGGAAACCGTCTTCAGTGAACGCTTCGCGGGTTTTCTCCTCATCCTTGTAGTAGCCCATCATCGTAGCCGGGCTCTTGATCTGAATCTCACCTTCCGGGCTGATCCTCGTCTCTACACCAGGCAGGGATTCACCAACGTAACCGATCCGGGACCGGCCAGGTTTGCTCATGTGGGAGTAGGCAAAGTTCTCAGACATGCCATAGCCTTCCAGCAGCTCCAGGCCAAGATTGCGATACCACTCCAGCACATCGCTGGCGAGCGGCGCGGATCCGCTTCCGGCCAACTTGACCTTATCGAGGCCAAGGCCCTTCAGGATCTTCTTCTTGATCAGCTTGTTCACTACCGGAATCTTGAGCAACCGGTCCAGCTTCTTCTTCGGCAACTTCTGGAGTACACCATGCTGGAATTTTACCCACAGCCGCGGCACAGACAGGAAGAGCGTGGGCTGGGCACGCCGCAAATCCTCGACGAAAGTCTCCAGCGACTCGGCAAAAAAGAGGTGGAAACCGGCATACAGAGAAGCCAGTTCCACAAAGGTGCGCTCAAATACGTGAGCAAGCGGCAGGTAAGACAGCATGCGCTCCTCGGAGCCCACACCCAGCACTTCCATACCACCTTCCGCAGCAAAGGCCATGTTGCCGAAACTGAGCATCACGCCCTTGGGCTTGCCGGTACTGCCGGAGGTATAAACGATGGTGGCCAGCTCGTCCGCATCGCGATGAACGTTCTCTTCCAGCGGCGGATACTTGGCAACGATGTCGTCCCAGGTTTCGAAATCGTTGGGCGGGCTCAGCGGGTAAGAAATGCAGCGCACAGTCCCCGGCACACCCGGCTTCATCATGTCCCAGTCGTCCAACTTGCCGACAAAGAGAACGTCACACTCTGCGTGGTTCAGGATGTAGTTAACGGTTTCAGAGTTCAGGGTGGGATATAGCGGTACGGAAATATGGCCAGCCATCCAGATGGCCCAGTCGGTCATAATCCATTGGGCGCAGTTCTTGGAGATCAGCCCGATGCGGCTTTTCTCGGGCAAGTTCAGGGATTTCAGATACGACGCCATGCGCCGTGCCTCGTCCACTGCCCGGCCCCAGGTATACTCTTCGACCTTGCCATCGCCAATGGGTTGGGTCATGTAAAGGGAGTTTGCCTTGGCTTTCTCCCAGTGGTAGACCATATCCAGGGGGAGTTTGTTGGTTGTGTCCATGGACCTTCCTTGTTTTTCGTTTTCGTTTTTCGAGTTATAGATGACTTATTATTAGACTTTCGTAGGGTATTTCAACACAAGCTGCGCCGTCAAAACGTGATACAACCAAAATTATTGCTGATTGCATCTAATTTGACGGCCGCGGAAGCCAGCCGGCTGGCTTTTCAGTAGCCCTCAAACCATGCGCCTGTGGTAAACTTTCGCTCCTTTCGCAAAACAGTTAAGTGACAAAAAAACAGTTACGTGAAGAACAGTTAAGCACAACTTACCAGTAAACCTACCCGGAGATGGGCATATGGCCAAGAGAACCTTGCGCACACTGATTGGTGCCACCCTGCTGGCAACGGCAAGCCTCGTTCAGGCACAGGAACCGCGCGTTGTCGCCATCACACAGATTGTGGAGCATCCGGCACTGGACGCCGTCTACCAGGGCGTGAAAGATGAGCTCGCCGAGCGCGGCTATAAGGAAGGCGAAAATCTCACCATCATGCACGAGAGCGCCCAGGGCAATGCCGCCATCGCCTCCCAGATTGCCCGCAAGTTCATCGGTGAGCAGCCGGATGTGATTGTTGCCATTGCAACGCCTTCCGCCCAGACCGTTGCTGCAGCAGCCCGTAACATCCCCGTGGTGTTCTCGGCGGTTACCGACCCGGTCGGCGCCAAGCTGGTTCAGAGCCTGGACGCCCCTGGCGCGAACATCAGTGGCGTGAGCGACATGCTGCCCATCGACAAACACCTCGACATGCTGCTGCGCGTAATGCCAGATGCCAAGCGCATCGGCACCGTCTATAACCCGGGCGAAGCCAACGCTGTGTCTCTGGTTAACCTTCTGGAAGAGCGCCTGCAGGCCCGGGGCCTGACTCTGGAAAAAGCCGCAGCCACCAAAACCTCCGAAGTACTGGGCGCCGCCCGCTCCCTGGTGGGCAAGGCCGACGCCATTTACCTGACCACCGACAACACCGTGATTAGCGCTGCAGAAGCCGTGATAGCCGTCGGTGAGCGTGCGGACATCCCGGTTTTTGCCGCTGACACTGCCACCGTTGAGCGCGGCGCTGTCGCCGCCCTGGGTTTTGACTACTACGATCACGGTCGCCAGACCGGCGTGATGGTGGTGAAGGTGCTGGAAGGTAAAAATCCAGGCGACATGCCGGTGGAAACCATGGAAAAACTGGACCTGTTCGTGAACCCGGCTGCGGCCGAGCGCATGGGCATTACCCTGTCTGACGAGCTGGTTGCAGAAGCCGAGCAAGTCATCGACAGTGCCAAGTAACCTCTGAACCGAACGGGCGGCCCTCACAAGGGGCCGCCCGTTTTCATTAATGGTGATACCCGACCATGTTGAGTGACATTGCCTTTTACGGCGCCGTTGAAACCGGCCTGATCTATGGCCTTGTGGCCTTTGGCATCTACATTTCTTTCCGCGTTCTGGATTTTCCCGACCTCACCGTGGACGGCAGCTTCCCGCTGGGAGCCGCTGTGGCTGCGATTCTGATTATCGACGGAGTGAACCCCTGGCTGGCTACAGGAGCCGCGATACTGGCAGGTATGGCCGCAGGGGCGGTTACTGCCATCCTGAACGTGAAACTGAAGATCCTGAATCTTCTGGCCTCCATCCTGACCATGATCGCGCTCTACTCCATCAACCTGCGTATCATGGGCCGCCCGAATGTGGCGCTGCTCACGGAGCAAACCGTGCTCACACCCTGGTATGAACTGGGCCTGGCCTATCACCAGGTCCCCGTGGTGCTGTTTGTCATCGTGATAGCCATTTCCCTGCTGCTGCTGTGGCGGTTCATGAAATCGGAAACCGGTCTGGCCATGCGCGCCACCGGTGCCAACGCTCGCATGGCCCGGGCCCAGGGCATTGCCACTGGCGCTATGATCATCCTCGGCGTGGCCCTCTCCAACGGCCTGGTAGGCCTGGCCGGCGCCCTATTCGCCCAGAGCCAGGGCGCCGCCGATGTCACCATGGGTGTGGGCGTGATCGTGATCGGCCTCGCCTCCCTGATTGGTGGCGAGGCGGTTATTACCCCCTCCTCCGTGCTCCGGGCGCTGATTGCGTGCGTGGTGGGTGCCATCATCTACCGCCTGGCCATTGCCTTTGCCCTGAACGCCGACATGCTGGGGTTGCAGGCCCAGGATCTGAACCTGATTACCGCCGTGCTAGTAACCCTGGCCATCGTATTGCCAGGCGTGCGCAACACCGTAGTCAGCAAATTCACCCGCAGCAAGGTGTAAGGACGCAATATGATCACTGCAACCGATCTCCGGCTGACCTTCGGCAAAGGCACTCCACTGGAAAACCCGGCACTCCGGGGTATGAGTCTAACGGTTAACCAGGGCGAATTTGTTACCGTGATTGGCAGCAACGGCGCGGGCAAATCCACCTTCCTGAATGCCCTGGCCGGCGAAGTACTGGTCGACAGCGGCCAGATCATCGTGGACAACCTGGATGTTACCAAACTGTCGACCCACAAGCGGGCGGGCCGGGTTGCCCGGGTCTTTCAGGACCCGCTGGCCGGCACCTGTGAAGGCCTCACCATCGAGGAAAATCTGTCCCTCGCCATCAAGCGTGGCCAACGCCGGGGCCTGAGTACTGCCGTGAAGAAACAATACATGGAGCGGTTCCGGGGCAGCCTCTCGTCGCTTAATCTGGGCCTGGAACATCGCCTGGGAGACAAAATGGGCCTGCTCTCCGGCGGCCAGCGCCAGGCCGTAAGCCTGCTGATGGCCAGCCTTACACCTTCGGCCATCCTGCTGCTGGACGAACACACCGCCGCCCTCGACCCGAAAACCGCCGCCTTTGTGCTGGAGCTCACCACTAAGATCATCAAGGAACAGAAGCTTACTGCCCTTATGGTGACCCACAGCATGAAGCAGGCACTGGAAGTCGGTGACCGAACGGTGATGCTGCACCAGGGTCAGGTGGTGTTTGATATAGCGGGCAAGGACCGCGAAGGCCTGGAGGTGAAAGACCTGCTCGGCCTGTTTGAGAAACAGCGCGGGCTGGAAGTGGACGACGACAGCTTGTTGCTGGGCTGACCGACAATCCACAGGGAACCAGCAAAAATAAAAGCGGGGCCAGGCCCCGCTTTTTTACTGCTTTACTGAACGCGCGTCAGTGACCGTAGATCAGCATCGACGTATTGGTGATCGCCAGATTATCCATGGCCACCGAACCAATCGAAGTTCCACCTACGAGAACACCACCGATACGGATATCGGCGTTGAAGCTCTGGAGGTCCACCGCAAGACTGTCTACACCGGCATTGTTCGGCGCCTTGTAGATGTCCATTTCGACACGGGCAAACAGATCCAGCGGCTGCGGAGCCGAAAGGTCATAGTCTGCACCGGTCAGCTGGAAGTCCTGAATCCCGAGGGCCAGGAACGGCACATCAAAATCCATGTCGTCGATGGCAATATCGGTCTTGAAATTCAGCTTGTCGGTTGCGGTATCAATCCGGATGGTGCCGGAGCCGATCAGCATGTCCATATTGAAGTTATCAATAATGGTTGTGCTGCCTCCTGTGCCGATCAGGTTCCAGGCGCCCGTACTCATACGAAAATCCACGGCGTTGAACGTGATCGGCAGGAGGTTGATGATGGCATCACCATCCTGGGCAATATCAATGTTGATCCGGATGTTATCCAGCCGGTCATTGGCTTGCCCATTAAGGTTCAGATTCATCTCGGAGAACATGTCGGTACGGTTAGCACCTCCCACGAAAATATCGTTGACCTCCAGAGAACCTTCATCGGTATAGATGAAGCGATCGATGTTCAGCTTGGTTTCCAGCTCAATGGTCACACCGGCCTGGCCGGTGATCATACCCATCGCCGAATCATCCAGGCTTTGGATCTCGGCCATGGCTGCAGGTGGAACACCTGCAACGCATAGCGCTAGCAAGGTAGGTTTCAGGCCTTTCATTATTATTTCCTTGTTTTTGGTCTTAGTCACATCCTGTGGGCCACTGCAGTTTTCGACACCACATCAGTACTTTAGCGACACGTTCAGGCCGGGTACGTGCAGGGATCACAATTTATATGACTTTATTTAATCTCCTGGGGCCCGATCAGTCTTTGAGCCACAACATGTAGTGGTTTTGAACCTTTTCACCCAAATCTCTGTTTTAGAAAAAATTTCCCCTTTTCAAGCCGGTTTTGATTGATTTTCTTTGCCCGGAAGCGCCCATCAATAGTCGCGTTCTTATTCACAGAACACTATATCCTGTTATAATGATCACCTACTCAACCCATATATAGTGGTTAAAAAGAAAACAGGGCCTAGGCCCGAAGGCACGATTTTCAAGGGGTATGGCGCCGCTGACACAAGGTATGGCGCCATTAAAAGAAGACATACCGGAAGACAGAGGGCGGCAATGAACGCTAAGGCACAGGCAGTGGTTACAACAATTCCGATGCAGGAAGCCTCGATCGACATCTGGCACAGCAAATATCAGCTGAAGACCAAGACCGGCGAGCCCGTAGACAAGGACATCGACGCGACCTACGAACGTGTTGCCAAAGCCCTTGCCGAAGTGGAAAACAAATCCGTACGCACCCAACAGATGAAGAACTTCATCTGGGCATTGAAGCACGGAGCCATTCCCGCCGGACGGATTACTTCCAATGCCGGTGCCGAAGCGCACAAGCCGGCCACCTCCACGATTAACTGTACCGTTTCCGGCACCGTTCAGGACTCCATGAACGACATCCTGGAAAAGAACCACGAAGCCGGCCTTACCCTCAAGGCAGGTTGTGGCATCGGTTATGAATTCTCCACCCTGCGTCCGAAAGGCGCCTACGTGGCTGGCGCTGGCGCCACCACCTCCGGCCCGCTGTCGTTCATGGATATTTTCGACCGCATGTGCTTCACCGTGTCTTCCGCCGGTGGCCGCCGCGGTGCCCAGATGGCCACCTTCGACGTGCACCACCCGGACGTGATCGATTTCATTCAGGCCAAGCGTGAAGACGGCCGCCTGCGCCAGTTCAACCTGTCCCTGCTGATCACCGAGGACTTCATTGAAGCCGTGCGAAACGACAGCGACTGGCACCTCTCTTTCCCGGTCACCGAAAAGGAAGTGGCAGACGAAGAGCTGGATCTAAGCGATGAAAGCCAGTTCGTCTACCGTGATTTCCCGGTTCAGAAAGGCTATGTGACCAACGAGGAAGGCAAGGTTGCGTGCCGCATCTACCGCACCCTGAAAGCCCAGTTCATCTGGGACACCATCATGACCAGCACCTACGACTACGCCGAGCCGGGTTTCATCCTGATCGACAAGGTCAACCAGATGAACAACAACTGGTTCTGCGAAGACATCCGCGCCACCAATCCTTGTGGCGAGCAGCCCCTGCCCCCTTATGGGAGCTGCCTGCTGGGCTCCGTGAACCTGACCAAGTTCGTGGACTACCCGTTCACTGACAAGGCCAGCTTCAACTACGAGAAATACCGCAAGGTGGTAGCCATCTTCACCCGGATGCTGGACAACGTGGTTGAGATCAACGGCCTGCCGCTGGCCGAGCAGCGCCACGAAATCACCTACAAGCGCCGCCACGGCATGGGCATCCTGGGCCTGGGCTCCACCCTAGCCATGCTCCGTATGCCCTACGGTTCTGACGAGTCCGTAGAGTTCACCGAAGAGGTGGTGCGTGAAATGGCCGTGGAAGGCTGGCGCCAGTCCCTCGTTCTGGCTGAAGAAAAAGGCGTGGCGCCGATCATGGATGACGAGTTTGAAGTCACGCCGAAAATGCTGGGTAAATGCCCGCAGCTCACTGAAGATGGCTACAAGCTGGGCGACAAGATCAAAGGCCGCATTCTGCACGCCAAATACAGCCGCTATATGCAGCTGATCGCCAACGTAGAGCCGAAGCTGGTGGAAGAACTGGCCGAGAAAGGTGGCCGGTTTACGCATCACACCTCCATTGCGCCGACCGGCACCATCAGCCTGTCACTGGCCAACAACGCCAGTAACGGCATCGAGCCGAGCTTCTCGCACCACTACGCGCGCAACATCATCCGCGAAGGCCGTAAGACCAAGGAAAAAGTCGACGTTTTCTCCTTCGAGTTGTTGGCTTACCGCCACTTGGTAAACCCGGGCGCCATGCCGTTCTCCGAAGAGGAAGACAAGAAGCTGCCGGCCTACTTCACCACCTCCGATGATGTATCGCCGGCGCAGCACGTAGACATCCAGGCCGCTGCCCAGAAATGGGTAGATTCCTCGATTTCCAAAACCGCGAACGTGCCGACGGACTTCGACTATCAGGCCTTCAAGGGCATCTACCTGTACGCCTACGATAAGGGCCTGAAGGGCTGCACCACCTTCCGCTTTAATCCGGAAGCCTTCCAGGGCGTACTGGTAAAAGAGAAGGATCTGGAAAACACGCTGTACGAGTTCACTCTGGACGACGGCAGCAAGGTCACCCTCAAGGGCAACGAGCAGGTAGAGTACGATGGCGAAATCCACAACGCCGCTAACCTCTTTGACGCGCTTAAAGAAGGCACCTACGGAAAATATTGATCCGGGAACCGACACAGGACAACGAAGATGACAGTTAAAATCAGCAACAAAATCGTCGGCTACCGAGTCAAGAAAGCCGAGCCCGAAGTGACCACTGAACACCAGCCACCGGTGAAGGCGGAAACCAAGCCCGTTCAGATGAACGAATACATCGAACGGCCAGACTTCCTGCTGGGTACGACCTACAAGATCAAACCGCCGATCGCCGAGCATGCGATGTACATCACCATCAATGACATCCTGCTCAACGAAGGCACCGACCACGAAAGCCGGCAGCCGTACGAAGTGTTCATCAACTCCAAGTCGATGGAACACTTCCAGTGGGTTATCGCCCTCACCCGTGTTATCTCTGCGGTATTCCGCAAGGGTGGCGACGTCACCTTTCTGGTGGAAGAGCTTCGCAGCGTGTACGACCCCAACGGCGGCTACTTCAAGAAAGGCGGCGTATTCATGCCTTCCCTGGTGGCTGAAATCGGTGCGGTGATCGAGAAGCACCTGAAGGCCATCGGTCTGCTGGAGAGCGAGGAAATGAGCGAAACCACCAAGCGCATCCTCGCCGAAAAGCGCGCCGAGTTCGAAGCCAGCCACAGCACAGCCACGAACGATGAGAAAGCCAGTGACTTCCCACCCAACGCCACCATGTGCGGCAAGTGCAGCACCAAGGCGGTGATCGTAATGGACGGGTGTGCGACTTGCCTGTCCTGTGGCGACAGCAAGTGCGGTTAAGGTGATTGACCGGTGAGTAACGAGAAGGCCTGGAGTGAAAACTTCGGGCCTTTTTGTTTGGGGATAGGAATAACACGGCCAGAAGTTGTCTTCGTTTGACCGCTTCATGTTTCGATTAGCGGTCGCAGCTTGCCACTTGCGCTCGTGGATATCTCAACGGATGAAACTGGCCGAAACAGCTTGACACGGACATAGCACGGTAGCAGATTGATTTGATGGGTTAGTGATTGGCAAAAGGAGATTGACCAATGAATAAGATAAGGCGTTTAGGTATCGGTTTTTCATGCGTGGTATCCCTTGTCACAGTCGCGGTTGGAACAGCCTATGGCGCGGATACCAAAGAAGAAAAAATAGAGTTGGCGATGTCGGCGGGTCCGGCACAGGTCAGCGAAAATGCAACGATCATGGACATGGACGGTACGATCCTTCGAGAGGGTTCAAATGGATGGACATGCATGCCCTCCATTTCACCGGAACTCGATGTGCCCATGTGTAGTGACGCCACCTGGATGGCGGTTTTGGACGCGGTCGGCAACAAAGCCCCGTTCGAGACGACCAAAGTCGGGATCTCCTATATGCTGGCCGGAGATGCTCCCACGAATAATGAGGACCCCTTTGATACCACCCAGGACCCGGGCGAGCCGTGGGTGACAGAAGGGCCGCACCTGATGATTATCGCGCCAAATCCCGAGGAGGCGCTGGAGGGAATATCCAACGATCCGAACGTGGGTGGCCCCTACGTCATGTGGAAGAATACCCCATACGCCCATATTATGGTTCCGCTTGGACCGCGCGAATAACCGTGGCTACGACGGATGAGCTTTCTGCGATGCTGTCGTGATGACCGAAGTGCTCGCAACCCCTCGCGCTGTTTCCTCATTGCGAGAGGGGTTACGAGCATCTCCGACCAAATCAGAGACCCCACTGGCGGGGAATCCGCTGCTACACCTACACTATGAAACTACGAACGGCCGCATCATCTCGTGATCCTCGTGCGAGAGGATATGGCAGTGCCAGGCATAGCGCCCCGGCCGGTTAAAGCTGGCCACAATCCGTACCACTTCTCCCGGCGGCACTTGCACCGTGTCCTTCCAGCCAGCCTCGGTAGCGGCGGGCGGCTTCGGCTGGCCCCGTAACCTTACCGTGGCCACCCCGCCGGGACCTGGCGCAAACCGGCGCACATCAAAGCTCTGGCGATTCACAACCAGGAATCGCACCAGGTGCAGGTGAATGGGATGCGTGTCGGGCGTGGTGTTGTAAATCTCCCAGATCTCGGTGCTGCCAAGCGCCGGGGTTTCGGTCACCGGGGCGGAAAAGTCCAGCGGACCTTCCGCGGTGCCCAGCAGCGGCTTGAGTCGGCCCAACGCGTCAAGGCCCTCGTAGAGGAATACCTGGCGGGTGTTGGAAACCCGGGTCAGTTCGCTGGCGAGCGAAATCGGCGCCGGCTGGCCTGGACCGCCGCGCAATGTCGGCGGCAGGGCCAGGTCGGGCAGGTTCGCGTCAAGCGGGACAGAGACCTCGAAGGCCATGATCCTGCCGGTCGTTTTCGGATCGATAACCATCGGGCGGCGGAAGGTCCCCGGCGCATTGTTGCGCATAATGATGGTTTGGCCGGCGAGTCCGGAGAAGTCCACGACGACGTCGACCCGCTCTCCCGGTGCGACCGGGAGCTGGGATGTTGCCACCGGCGCATTCAAGAGCGCCTGATCGGTCCCAATCTGGAGGAACGGGACGCTGAAGTCCAGGAAGAGATTGTAGAAGCGGGTGTCCGAGCCGTTGAGGATACGGAAGCGGTACTTGCGCGGCTCGACCTGGAGTTTCGGCCAGGCTTTGCCGTTGACGATGATCACATCACCAAAGACCTCGGCGAAGACCGTAGGGTCCGGGTAGGGTCCAGGCACTGCGGGGCCGAACAACTGTGCGGCCAGAGCCGGACTCGAGGGATAGAAAAGCTGGTTATTGAGATCGAAAATCCGGTCCTGGATCACCAGCGGAATGTCGTAGGGAGAGGGCGGGAGATTCAGCGGATTGCCCGGCGCTCCCGTGTCATAGTCGTCACGGATGATATAAAAGCCCGCGAGACCGGCGTAGACGTTGAGCCGGGTTATGCCCAGCGCATGGTCGTGATACCAGATCGTCCCCGCTTCCTGGGAGTTGGCGTAGTTGTACAGACTCTTGACGAAGCTCGGCCCCAAGTTGTTCTCATTGGGCGCCCACCAGCATTCGGGCAGGCCATCGCTATCGGATTCGGTGTCACCACCGTGCAGGTGTGGCACGACCGGTGGGCCCGCAGTGATGTCGACCCCGTGCAAGGTGGTATCGACAGGTAACAAATGATGGGCCCCCTGCGTTGGATTCACCGGCAGGTTGTTTTCCCACTGCACCTGCAGCGGCTGGCCGGCCTGGACCTCAAAGGTGCGACCGGGAAAGGTGGTTGCAGGGAAACCGGCGGCCTGGGCCGCGCCCGAGTAGCCCCAAACGGTGGTCACCGCGCCGCTAGGGAGGATCTGCGCGGTCGTCTGCGCCATGCCGATGGTAGGCGTTCCCGAGAGATCGAACTTGAACGCGGTCGCCAGCGGGTTCGGGAGTAGATTGAGAAACTGCGGAATGGTTGAGGGGTCGAGGGTGATTCCGGGGAGGTAGGCGGCGGCACTTGCGGTGCGGCTGGTCCAGACCCAGGGGCCAAAAGCGGCTGCCGCGCTGGCGGCCACCCCTGCTTTCAGAATCCTACGACGCGATGAATTGACAAGCTCTTTATCTGACATGGTCAAACCCTCCTGGTTAGTCACCTGTCGTCAGTTTTCGCTTAATCATCAACTGCAAAGACCATGAGCCGAACATCTCGGAACGAACGGAGGCTGAAAACGCGAGTCCTTCTGCTTCAGGCCCAGTCGGTAGGAGTAATATCGGAACGGCAATTAAAGTTTATGAACGACTCCCGACTTTTGTCAAAAAAAAGCTCGGACGGGCGGCGCCAGTGCGCAGGATCACCACAATAATCGCATGGCCGCTTTCAGGGCTCTTGAATTTGGCGCTAAAATTCTGCTTCTCGATTCTTTCAATAATATTTTCCTGATTCAGTTACTATGGTGTGTAGAAATGGGCGAAAGAGCCGACATTTCACAGGAGAATTTTATGAGCAAGAAAACCACAAGTAACTCAGTAACCACCGCCTCGATCAAGGAGCAGACCGCTGCTTTTCTGGAGGCTGGCGGGTCCGTTGAATACATTGTGAAAGGCAAAAGTGGACAGCTCCTCCCTGCAGCTGCCAAGCAGATGGGCCAAAAAAACCGCTGAGGGCCTTGGTCCTGGTCTCATCGCCTATCTCGCAGAGGAGCAGGACAACGACTCCCGGGTGCATGTCGTGCATGGTGAAAGCACGACAGCAACAGGTTTGCGCATGCTTCAGAGCAACCGCGACACCATCGTGATCGCCGTACATACTACCGAAGCCTTCGAAGACTACACCGGCTTCAGCCCTCAGAACCCGAATGCCACCCGCTATGCTCAAATTCTGTCTGATACCCTTGCAGAGATGAAACAGTCCGGAGAACTGGCGGAAATTCTGGAGCGTTATGGAATTACCGCAGAGCTGGCCGTTTCAAAAATCAAGAGACACTAGCTGTGGAGATATCGGTTCGGGAGCGACACTCGAATGCCCGGAGTGTGGCCACTGCCGACCGATGCCGAAAGACTCTGTATCAGTGAGCGGGAGAAAACATGACAGCCTACGTAATCGGCCAGATCACCATTAAAGACCCGGACAAATGGGCGGAATACCGGAGTCGGGTTCCCGGAACATTGGTGCCCTGGGGTGCCGAGCTTGTGCTTCGGGGGAAACGAGCGACGGTACTGAGCGGACAACACCCTCACACGGATACCGTCGTCATTCGCTTTCCGGACCCGGAATCCGTGGTCAATTGGCACAACTCCCCGGCGTACCAGGAGCTGGTTCCTCTGCGCATCGAGGCCGCTGATGTGGATTTGATCAGTTACGAGGCCGATGGTTAAACCGCCTCGTCCACCGGCTTTACGCCGCCGCATCTTTTGCGCATATACTGAATGGTCAAATAAAAACGAGAGCATTATGGAACTCGAATCTACAACACTCACCATGACCATTTTGATGACGCCAGATAAGTCCAACTTTTCTGGCAACGTGCACGGAGGCACCTTGCTTAAGTGTCTGGATGAAGTGGCCTATGCGTGCGCCAGCCGTTACGCAGGTACCTATGTCGTAACTCTGTCCGTGGACCAGGTAATGTTTCTTCAACCCATTCATGTGGGTGAATTGGTTACCTTTCTGGCCAGCGTAAACTACACAGGACGCACCTCAATGGAGGTGGGCATTAAAGTGATCACGGAAAACATCCGTGAAAAGCTGGTCAGACATACCAACAGTTGCTTTTTCACTATGGTAGCTGTTGACGAAAAAGGGAAAGCCGTTGAAGTGCCTAAACTGAAACCACGCACGGATGAGCAAATCAGGCGATTTGCTAACGGCCAGCAGCGTCGTGCGATTCGAGTTGAGTTAGAGGAACGTTATAAGGCTCTTCACCGCTCAAAAGCCTAGCAGCGAAGACCTTTCTCAAAATAAGCATAGGCTGCCAGTAATGGTTCTTTCTCACCATTCCTTTCATTTCGGGCTGCTGGCGATCGTCATCTGCTGTCTTCTCATTCCTGGCCTGGGCTACTCGGACGAGTTGGGATTACAGAGTCTCAGCATACGCGCACGGATTTCAGAGAAAACCTTGCTTGGAGAAGAGGCTCCGGAGGACTTTAAAGAATACGATGTGTCGGCGAACTTGCATCTGCCCTGGAATACCTACTCCACTTCAGGATGGGGTCTGGGCAGCCGTTTAATGGCGAGTGGCGGACTTTTGCGGGGAGCCGGAGAAAATGCGCTCGTCGTTTCACTCATCCCGGAATTGACGCTGGGTAGTGAGGACGGGCGTTTCCTGCTGGACCTGGGCGCAGGTGGCGCTTTGTTCAGCAGGTGGCGCTTCGGCACCCAGGATTATGGTGGGCCCTTCCAGTTTGCCCTGACCTCGGGCGTTACTGTTCCACTATATGCAAAGCTAGGGCTGGGATATCGGTTTCTTCATTATTCCGACGCCGCCGTTAATGGATCTGACACGATTGGGGCGGATTTTCACATGATCGAGTTCAGCTACCGATTTTGATGGTCATCCGTCAGATCAGGTTTAACATTGGCTGTTGCGTAGTCGCGTCACCTTAACCTCACCACGCAGCCGATTGACCGTTGCCTGATCGAACAGCTCGGTCCCCGGCTGCATCACCGTCGCTGCACTGCAGGCAATTCCCTCCCGTAACGCATCCTCGGCGGACGCGCCCTGCGCCAATAACGCCGCCATGCCGGCCACCATCGAATCACCGGCCCCAACGGAAGAGACCACGGGGACGGAGGGCGCTTCGCCCTTCAGGACACTGGACGGTGTCACCAGTAACGCACCCTCAGAGCCCAGAGAAACACACACCCAGGTCACGCCCTGCTCCTGCAAATCGCGGGCTTCCCGAACGATGTCCCGCTCATCTATCAAAGACCGCCCGATCAGCGTTTCCAACTCAAATCGGTTGGGCTTGATCAGAAAAGGCTGGGCATCGATGGCATGTCGGAGCAGTTCATCATGGGAGTCAACCACCGCTCGCCCTCCGGTCGCCCTCACCCGCCGCACCGCTTCCGCGTACAAGTCTGTCGGTAAACTCCGCTGTAACGAGCCGGTGATGATCCCCAGCCCATCGCCACAATGGGTCACAAACCGGTCGAGCAGACTTTCCCATTGTGTGGTCGACACATTGGGGCCGACACCGCTGACCTCAAACTGGGCACCCGTCACGCTCTCAAGAATGGTGCCATTGATCCGGGTTTCCCCGTCCACTTCCAGGTAGCTGACCTGGTCCAGCTGCGCATCGAGCTGATGACGCAGGAAGCGGCCGATTTCGCCGGCGACAACACAGAAGGTGCAGGCCTGGACACCCAGCCGTTTGAGGCCTCGACCGACATTGATTCCGTTTCCGCCGGGATCGTAGCGGGATTTCAGGGCGTGGACCTTCTGGTCCGCGATCAGGCGCGGGATTTCGTAGGTGATGTCCACCGCCGGATTCAGGCTTAGTACGGCCACGGGCAGTTTAGCGAAAGCGTCGTCCATCACTTGCTCCTGGGTGGCAACGACTCGCCGCCGCCAATCAGCGGGAGAATGATAATTTCATAGTACAGATGATGTCGATTTGACCTAAAATATACTAAGCAATATCCGTCTTTTTGGATACTGGGCCATGGAGTTCGAGGGGGGTACAACTATGGATATTGACCGCTTCATTGCTGACTGCATTGCTGCCAGCCAGGAGACCGATGCTCAAGCCGCCGTCAACGACGTCCTTGCCCGTGCAGTCTCTGAACCCGCGGCGGTACTGGCAGCGCTGGGCGAACCGGACAAGGCAGGCCTCAACGTATTGCTGAGCTCACCCACGCTGACAATATTCGCTGCCACCTGGACGCCACAGATGAATCTCATGCCACATAATCATCTGATGTGGGCCAACATCGGCATTTACACGGGCCGCGAGGACAATATTTTTTGGAAAAGGACGCCTGAGGGAATCAAGGCGTTCGGTGCGGAGGCCTTGTTTGCAAAGGACACCACAATGCTACGTGAAGATATCGTGCATTCGGTGACCAATCCGCTGCAGCGCTTTACGGGGGGCATTCACATCTATGGCGGTGACTTTTTTGATACCCGACGGAGCCAATGGAACCCGGAAACACTTGAAGAAGAGCCCTCTGATGGGGCCAGGATTCGTGACATTTTCCAACGCGAAAACGAAAGGCTGGGCCTGTAAGTCACAGGAGATTCTGCCGGCCCTGATGCGAAAAGTGGCGGTTTTGTGAAAGCATCGACTATCAAGCACTCCCGGATGATGTCAGGCGCGCCTCCACCGCAAGCACGTGGCGCGTTGTTTTGATGACGGTATCGGGATTGAGACTCATGGAATCAATGCCCAGTTCCACCAGGTATTCGGCCATTTCCGGGTAGTCAGAAGGCGCCTGGCCACACAGCCCGGAATGGATGCCGTTGCGGCGGCAACCTTCCACGGCCAGCTTGATCATTTCCTTCACGCCGTCATCCCGCTCGTCGTAGTCAAAGGCGACGATGTCGCTGTCCCGATCCACGCCAAGCGTGAGCTGGGTGAGATCATTGGACCCGATAGAAAAGCCATCAAAGCGCTGGGCAAACTGATCGATCAGGATGACGTTATTGGGTATCTCGCACATGGCATAGATCTGCAGGCCATTTTCCCCGCGCTTGAGTCCGAACTCCGCCATTTTTGCGAGTACCGTGTCCGCTTCCGCTACCCGGCGCACGAAAGGAAGCATCAGAATGACGTTGGTCAGTCCCATCTCCTCACGTACCCGTTTCATGGCCCGGCATTCCAGCCGAAAGCCCTCTTCATAGGCGGGGTGGGCGTAGCGGGAGGCGCCCCGGAAGCCGATCATCGGGTTGGCTTCCTCCGGCTCGAACGCAGCGCCGCCCAGCAGGCTGGCGTATTCGTTGGATTTGAAATCGGACAGCCGCACGACCACAGGCTTGGGCCAGAAGGCCGCCGCAATGGTGCCGATGCCTTCCGCCAGACGCTGCACAAAGAACGCTTCGCCGTCGGCGGCACCCAGGGTGAGCTTTTGGATGGCTTCCCTGGCCTTTTCATTGGCGACCCTGTCCGGATGCAGCAGAGCCAGTGGATGCGCCTTGATGTATTCGGTGATGATGAATTCCATCCGCGCCAGGCCCACTCCGTCGTTGGGCAGGAAGGACGTCTTGAAGGCGAGCTCGGGGTTTCCGAGATTGATCATGATCTCCGTGACCGGGCGGGCGATATCACCGACGTCGGTTTGTTCCCGGTGGAACGGGACTTCTCCCCGGTAGATACGGCCGTTATCGCCTTCCGCGCAGGAGACGGTGACGGTTTCACCGTCCGGGATGGCGGTGGTTGCGTTGCCGGTCCCGACCACGGCGGGGATGCCCAACTCCCTGGCTATGATGGCGGCATGGCAGGTGCGTCCGCCACGATTGGTAATGATCGCCGCTGCGGTTTTCATCACCGGCTCCCAGTCGGGGGTGGTGTTGTCGGCAACCAGCACTTCGCCCGGAATAAAGTCGGCGAGGTGGGCGGCGGAGGTGATGACCCGGCTGCGACCGGACGCGATGCGTTCACCCACGGCATGCCCGGTCACGATGACCTCGCCCTTACCGTCGAGGACATCGGTTTCCAGCATGTTCACCTGACGCTGAGAGGTAACGGTTTCGGGGCGGGCCTGAACGATATACAACTCGCCATCAAGTCCGTCTTTCGCCCACTCAATATCCATGGGCCGTTTATAATGCTGTTCGATACTGAGTGCGTAATCCGCCAGTCTGAGGACGTCGGCGTCGTCAAGGCAGAAACGCTCCCGCTCTGCCTTAGGGGTGGAGGTGTTACGGGTGGTGTGGCGAGTTTCGCCTTCCAGATAGACCATTTTCAGTGCTTTTTCGCCGAGCCGTCGGCGCAGCACCGTTCTGTGACCTTTCGTGAAGGTCGGCTTGTGGACATAGAATTCGTCCGGCTCCACAGCACCCTGGACAATGTTCTCCCCCAAACCGTAAGCCCCAGTGATAAAAACCACGTCTCGGAAGCCGGATTCCGTGTCCAGCGTAAACATGACCCCGGCGGAGGCGAGATCAGACCGGACCATCTTCATGACGCCGATGGACAATGACACCTTGAAATGGTCAAAGCCCTGATCCAGGCGGTAATGGATGGCGCGATCGGTAAACAGGCTGGCGAAGTCCCGGCGACAGGCGTCGAGCAGGCTCTCATCACCCCGGATGTTGAGGTAGGTGTCCTGCTGGCCGGCAAAACTGGCGGTCGGTAAATCCTCTGCTGTGGCGGAGCTGCGAACGGCGAGGCTCAGATCGTCCCCGTACTCTTCCTGCAGAATCTTGTACGCGGCGAGGATTTCGGCGGCGAGATCCCGGGGCAACCCGGCACCATAGACAATCTCCCGTGCGCGCTTACCTCGTTTGGCAAGATCCGCCATGTTGGTGGGGTCCAGGTCGTCCAGGGCCTCGTGCAATTTCTCCCAGGCGCCGGCTTCGTCCAGCATGTACCGGTAGGCCTCAGCGGTGGTCGCAAAACCATTGGGCACAGACACGCCCTGCCCCGACAGCGTTCGGTACATTTCCCCGAGTGAGGCATTTTTGCCGCCCACTAGCGGCACATCATTGTTATCGAGTTCGCTGAAAAACCGGATGTACTTGAAATCGTCCATGTTACTCTCCCTGTGACACGAGGACCCGATCCGGGCTCGTATTGGCTGCACATCGTTGCCACCAGGGCACAGCGATTCTCGTAGCCAACCAATCACCTTTTATCCAATATAGCCCCAACCGCAGGCACAAAAAACCCGGACAGAACTATTTTTCCATCAACTCCGATAGCATCCAATCATGTTAGTCTGAACACCAATTACCCTGACGGATCAAGGCATAAACGATGCGAAAGAACATTCTGATTACCGGTGCAAGTACTGGTCTCGGTGAAGGTATGGCGCGCGCGTGGGCCGCCAAGGGCTGCAACCTGGCGCTCTGTGCGCGACGGGCCGATAAGCTGGAGGCGCTGCAGCGGGAATTGCAGCAGGCCAACCCTGGTATCCGGGTTCTCGTTCGAGGCCTGGACGTGTGCGATTACGACCAGGTGTTCGAGGTGTTCCGGGGATTCCGGGGTGAACTGGGCAGTCTTGACCGGGTGGTGGTTAACGCCGGCATTGGCAGCTCCCAACCGATCGGGCGAGGACACTTTGCCGCCAACCGCCAAACCGCCGAAACCAACTTTGTGGCCGCCATTGCCCAGAGCGAGGCGGCTATGGAGATTTTCAGGGAGCAGAACAGCGGCCATCTGGTACTGATGTCTTCAGTCAGCGGCGTGCGAGGCTTCCGTGGCCCCCTGAACGTCTACGCCGCCACCAAAGCCGCCGTGGCCTCATTGGCCGAAGGCCTGCAATTGGATACCAAGGACAAACCGATCAACGTCAGCAACATTCTGCCCGGCTACATCCTCACGGATATTAACCGGGATACTAAAAATGCGCCCTTCCGCGTGGACCTCGACACCGGCGTCAAGGCTCTGGTGAAGGCCATTGAATCGGAAAAGCGCAGAGCCTATGTACCCTGGTGGCCATGGACACCGCTTAGCTACGTTTTGAAATCTCTGCCCTTCGGGATATTTTCGAGGGTCATGTAACCGGTCCGGAATCCATTTGATGATCAAATCTATTTCCCTGGCGGCACTGCTGGTCCTGTTATCAGCTTTCCTGGGGTTTCAATACTACATCACCTCTGTTCCCGACCTTGCTGAGCCCATTTCTGTCCAGGAAACCCGGTTCGTCGAACGGGACAACTCACTGCTGGTGACGCTGAGAGATCGCGAGGGCCGCCGCTTCACCGTGGGCTTGCGCGGAGACATCGCCAACAAACCGGAAGAGACCGCCCTCTTGTTCATTAACAACCCGGATCTGGTGCCCTATGTGTATTGGCCGGGTCTTCGCAGCAACGACGAGAAACGGGTTCTGGAGCTGCTTGAAGACTTGGTAGAAAACCGGACGCAGGCGGGTGCGGTGTTCCAGATTTATACGGTTCTGAAGAACCGGAACTAAACCCATAGGCCAACCCGCCGACGGAAAACCCGGACAGATTGATTGTCGTTGAGCTTTGCCATCGACGGGCAATGAAGTTGATCTCTCAATCGGCATGCTCACTGCGAATGCCGTGACAATTCCCCAAATTTACCAGGTTGGTCTGGCGTTCATCAGAAGAGGGCCTGAATTTCCTTGGGCTCAATGTCCAGCCACACGGCCGGGCGGCCGATCGCCCGGCTCAAATCCACACCGGTCAGATTGACATTGGCCCATTTCGAGCCGCCAAGTTTGGTGTTGCTGAACTTTGCTCCGTCAAACCGGGATTGTTCCTCACCCCAGACGACAAGGCCGCGCAGGTCTCCATTGTTAAAGTTCGTTCCCCGGCACTCGCAACCCGAGAGAAAGGCCGACTTGAAGCTTGAATGGCCGGCGTTGAAGTCAGAGAGATCCAGAGAGGAGAGGTTCATATAGCTGAAATCTATGTTGCCGATCCGCACCTCAACTGGCGTGGGAGCCGCATCCCGGATTGTGTCCAGTGCCTCCAGCGCGGCGACGATACTGAGGGGCCGTGACATCCGCGGGTCCGGCTCGAACTGGTTGCCATACTCATCCTTTCGCAGATAGGGTAGCCCGAAGTCATCTTTGGCATGCCGCCGTTCACCCACGGCTTGCCGCAAATAGCGGACTAAAATATCGACGGCGTCCTCGTGGTAGCCTGGAGACGCACCCTCACCGGAGCCTTGTTTAAGCGCTCGGATAAGGTCGATCCGGAGATTAATGGGGGTTTCGATATTCGCGAGCATGCGATCTGCCTGAACGATAAGTTCAATGGGGTTAGTAGCAATCTCCGTTGAAGCAATCGCTTCCGCCCCATTGCCTTCTCTGCCCCACTCCTCGACGAGTGGGATAATGACTTGGATCACGCCGAACACCCCACCGATAAAAGAAGCCATGATGGCAGCAACGACCCCCGGATTTTGCCAGATCGTCGGTTTTCTTTCCGGATTCGCACCGTCTTGCTGGTTTCGGCTGGACATCGGAGATGACTCCAGTGGTTCCTAGGGCCGTGGTTTGATACAAAGCGCCTGCCCGACGTAGGGCGAGTCGTGGGGCTGTCCGCCGCTGTCTAAGTCGAAGGCTCCGAGGTAGGCACCCGATGGACACCACGCCTTACCCACCCCATGGCTTTCTTGCAACCCGACCGGCCACCAGGCGGTGGAACCCCAGTTATTTATCGAAGGCGCGGTGTGACGGCAGCACAGTGCCTGGCCAACGATCGGTGAATCATGACCGCTAATCGCCCGGTCGCCGTCAAGGTCAAATTGCGTGATGTAGCTGCCCGGCGGGCACCAGGCGCCGCCGGCCTGGTGACTGCGGGGGCCCACCCGGACCCAGTTGCACTGGTTCCAGGCGGATGGAGCAGCTGCCGGGGCACAGCATCGCGCCTGGCCCACAACCGGCGCATCGTGGTCATCAAGGCTTCGGTCGCCGTCAAGATCGAACTGAGTCAAGAATTGTCCTGAGGGGCACCAGGCCGCGCCAGCACCATGGCTCTTTTGCGGCCCCACCGGGTACCAGCCGCAACTTCCATAGGGCGTGTCAGGCAAACCGGCTATCCAGTTGTAGCTGGTGTGCGTGGGACGGGTATTGGTTTCCGTTCCAATCCAGGAGATGACGGCTACCAGCCGCCCTGTTTGATCAAGCACCGCGCCACCCGAGTCACCGGGACAGGCGTTTTTCCCCGGTTGGATGAAACGCACCGCATGGGCAATGACTTCGGCGGTAGGCAAGGCCAGCCACCGCTTCTGCCTGGGACCCTTGCAATCGGTTCCGGTGTGGCCGTGCCCGACAAGCCAGAGTGTCTCCCCTAGCCGAGGCAGCACACTTGGGTCCTGGAGTGGGATTGTCGCCAAGCCCGTTGCCATGGTGTGGGCTGGCACGTCGAGGTCAAGCACCGCGAAGTCGTTCAGATTCCAGGTTGGCTGACTGTATTGAGGGTGAATACGCAACGTGCCGGGGATGGTGATGTTGGTCAAATAGACCGACTCGTTCACACTCGTTGCCGGGTTGTCGACCGGATGCACATCGGACAGCTTGAATTCTGCCCGGGTCTTGCAGGCGCCAAGCTTATCCCCGGGGCAGAAGCAGTGCGCCGCAGTCAGGACACGGGTCGGCGATATCAGCGTACCGGAACAGCCATCGACCCGGCCGACACCATCGTACAGGCCAGGATTCACCGGTGTTCCCACCGACAATGCCAAGGCAATGGAAGGGATCAAGAAGGATAGACAAGCAGCAAGAACTGAGAAAGCGCCAAGATTCCGCATGGGTTCCTCCCGTAGCGGGAATAGAACTGCCTAAAATCCAAGATAGGACATTCAACGACGACTGCATTGACACAGATCAGAAAACCGGGTGTACAAGACCAGAAAAACCTACTTAAGTAATATTAGCTGTGAAGGTATTTCGAGATGGGGTGCCCAGCCATAAAACTCTCTGACTTCATCCGAATCCATATGGGTGAGATTCTGCAGGTCTGGGATTACGACGCAAGAACGATCCTGCCCAATCCCGACCTGTCACGGGAAAAACTCAGAGACCACGTCGAACAAATCCTGCTGGGTATAGTGGTCGAGCTGGAGCGCCCACCGACCAGATGCGCAGGGAGGTGGAGGTCCAGTCAGCCCGGGGCCATAAGCGATTCTTCGAGTATGTCTATGCACCAGTGATCGACGACAAAGGAATGGTGGAAGCGGTATCCAAAAAAGAATACAGCATCCAAAATTGTTAGGCCGATTAGCAAAAGCGACATCAGATGGGATTGACCTGCCCCGGATCGGCTATCCGGGGCGTGTTATAGAGCTTCAAGCGATGCGTGCCCCGGTTACGAGCAGGAACCGCAGCAGGTACCCTCACCGTGGTTGCCCTTCTTCGGAGAGTCATCCGGGCTCGCCTTGGCATTCTTATTCGAATCGGCCTCTTCCGCCCGTTTGGGCTCCTCTTCTGTATCGTCTTTCTTAAAAATGTTCAGAAATGACAGTGCCATTGGTCGCTCTCCTTGTACTATTAGTAGTGCCGTTAATTAAACATTCATACTGAATGAATGTATATTGCCATAAAGTTTAGGCCAAGCGCTATTATTTCTCGTCACGTTATCCGTGGCTGGTTTTTATCAGTACGAGATTCCGATGGAAGGCAGTCTGGCAATTCATGCCGAGAAGGGCTTCTTGGCAGGTAAGCAGGGAAACCGGGGACACGATAACCTGGAATCACTAATCCACAGAAGACGGGGACCGTCGGAAGTGCAGGACTCGGGCGTTTGATGGTGCCGATGGTTCAGAGGGGCGCTGCTGACAAAGCAGGGCCTGCTGCAGGCCGAGCAACGAGTCATACATCATGGTCTGAATATCCAGCAGTGCCTTCATCGGACTGCCGGCTACCCGGCGCCGGGCCTCGATCACAAACTGAATGCCCCGCAGCCTGCGTTGATTGCTGACCGAACTGCAGCGAATACAGTCTTCGATCAACGCCGAGCGTAAAACCTCAAAGCCTTCAGGGTCGCGCTGGGCCAGATCCCTCAGCTCATTAAAGGTAGGCAGTTCCATAACTTTCCTCCTTCCCTGGATTCAAGTAATCAACGCAATACCACCCGAATTTTCAGTTGCCGTAAACCGCGCTCCACAGCCTGGAAAGGAACCGGTTTTCTTGACCGACTTTCCTGGCTGAAAGAAAAAACCGGTATAGATTTATTTAAGCCCCGCTGGTCTTGGTGTCAAGTTCTTCACGTACCGCATTCACAGCACAATCGGCAATAAGCCCCTCACTGGCAGCATGCTCGGCCATCGCCGCATTGTCGGCCGCCAGTATCAGGTCACAGCCCGCCTCGCGGGCCTCACGGGCGAGCCTGTCGATGGCTTCCGAACGTGCCCGGGTGTTGCTGACATCGCGAATGTAAATACCCAGTATTCGCCCCGGATGTTCCCGCAGAATGCGGCTGTAGACCTCGGGGTCTCGCTGCCCGGAATCACCGACCAGAATAAACCGCATGTCAGGGTACATACCGAGGATATGGCGAATCGCGTCCAGCTTATGATCCCGGGCCCTCCGCGGCAGCAGACTGCCACGCTTCATACCCCACTCCCGCAGGATGAGGATCGGACCATGGGGAATCCGGTTGCGGCGAAAAACCTCCACCAGCACCTGATAGATACTCCAGGGAGCCCTGGAAACATAAAACAGGGGGTTTCCTTCGTCATCATCGCGACCGGCATGGAAAGCCTGGTACAGGGCCGGCACACCGGGAAAAACCGTACGACTCTCGGCACCCTGGGCAAACAGGCGCCACATCATCATGGCGGTATTGGCGACGCCAGTATAAACCACGGTATCGTCAATATCGCTGATCACGCCGAAGCGGGCGCGGGGCAATGGGGTATAGAACTCGCCGATGGTGGCGGCACGCTCGTCGGCGGGGCTGTCCAGTGACAGTTCCATCTCATGCCAGGAAACATCCGACGGCATGGTGCCCAGTTCCATATCCACGTGGAAAAACCCGTGCCGGTCGGTATGAACGACGGTATTGGTGTCCTTGTACCGAATCCGGACGCGGGCCCCGACGATCGGCTTGCGCAGCAGTCTGCGGATCAGGTCGATGAGGTCGCGGCGCAGCAGGTCTTCCCGCCAGGATGCTCCGAAACCCGGCTGCCGAAAAACCCGCCCCATCAGGAACAGCCGGTTGCGGGAGCCGTAACCGCGGTAGGCCTGGATAAACAGTCCGCCCCGACCACTGTCGCCCTTCACCGGAGCAGCCAGGATGTGGAGGCCCCGGCGAAGCGACCGCGCATAACGGTGCAAACAATTCTGAAACGACATCAATCCCTCATTCGGCAGAAATAAATTACTGCACCCGCGTTATCAGTGGTCGGCCAGCCAACCGTGGATCCGCTCGTATACCGCCGGGCTGTCGAGCAGATCAAAATGATTGACCCCGTAGAACACGCTTTGGTGGGATAGCGGAATCGGCAATGCCCGGCTCTCATCGTGGTGCAGGCCCAGGGCACTCATGACAGGAACCAGACCGTCTCCGCGAGTATAGACTCCGGCGGCATCAGCCCTGGACTGCGTCGTCGCCGCTATTGCATAACAATCCGTGCCTTCGGGCAGCGTTACGGCGGCCCGGGCATCATGGGGGTGTTCTGGTTCAAAGGCTTCCCAGTCTTCATCAAGAATATTGCCGTAACGCAGATCCTTTACGCCGGCACTGCGAATTTTCCCCAACCGCCCGATAGGCGCCACGTACGGACTGACACCCGCCAGGGTGTCGACCCGATTTCCGATACGCT
Organism: Marinobacter sp.; assembly: GCF_048269445.1. GTDB lineage: Bacteria > Pseudomonadota > Gammaproteobacteria > Pseudomonadales > Oleiphilaceae > Marinobacter. The sequence continues at coordinate 74,797 of NZ_JBLXIQ010000007.1, forward strand.
CAAGTGGTGAACCATGATGCGGCGTGCCGAGAAAGACCAGTTTGCTCAGGCGGTCCGGCCAAGTGTGACCCGCAGCCCTGCCGTAATGGCATGCACTGCGGGAAAGCAGGCCTCCCATGCTGTGGCCGAGAATGACCAGCTCATCCACCGGCACCGGCCATTCCTGGACCAGCCGTTCGAGCACGTCGGCAAACGCCTGGCCGTTGGTAGATATGTGCCGGCCGCTATTGTAATGCAAATACAACGGGGTATAACCAAGGGAACGGGCCAGCTCATCTCCGTGATTGTGGTCGCCGCGCTGCCACATCAGATCGTTCATGCACAGGCCATGGACCATCACCAGGAGGCGAGTAGAGGGCTCGGGAAAGGCACTTTCCAGCGACGCCCGGCCAGATTGCAGGGCCGCTCCCTCCTTGCGAAAGCACATGGGGATTGCCAGCGGGTTGTCAGTGGCCACCAGGTAATCGCCAAGTACTCCATTGAGGGTGGCCAGCGCTCTTTCTCGCTTAAGTGAAACCCCCTGATAGTTCAGCAAGGGCGCGAACTGATCCAGGCCGGCATCGATACCAACGCCCGCAGCCCGGGAGATCACCCGAACGCTGCGGTACACCAAGCCAGTAATTCCCCGAGTCGGGCCTTTACGGGGAGCGCCGACAATCGGGGCCAAACCGGAGATGTTGCGATGCATAGCCTCAACGGTGTCCACCACACCACCGACCGCCTCGGTAACCAGCTGGCTGGTCCCGCGTAAATGCGAACACAGCGCGCCGGCCGCTCCCCCGCGATCAGCCATGACCCGAATCATCAGTACAAACAGGACGCCTCATTGCCTTCTCACTATCCATTCGTGTTGACTTCAACTGTATCACAGTTACTACTGGCCTCTGTTTCCTTGGGCAACAGGCAAGCAGCAGCGTCAGCCTGCAAATCTTGATCTGGCACTTAGGCAAAAATCGTGTACTTTGGGAGCTTTCCCGGCGGGCAAACGCGACCCCGTTTGATCCTCCATGCTGCAACCGAGTTCATTATATATTTATGACCATTCCTGTTGAGAACATAACCGACCCTGAGATTTCCTGTTCGAATTGCCGGGCCTGTTGCTGCCGTTTGGAAGTCATGATTATTAGCGACACAGGTGTTCCTGAGCAGCATATTGCTTACGATAAGTGGGGCGGTGAAACCATGCTGCGCTTAGAGGATGGTTGGTGCTCAGCGTTAGACCGACACACATTCATGTGCACCATTTATGAAAATCGTCCCTGGATTTGCAGGGAATTTGAAATGGGTTCCTATGAGTGTCGCGAAGAAAGAGCAAAGTAACGGACAACCTGCCGATTACTCTTCTTCCTCATCACTGAACGCAGAGCGGTGGAATTCCGCCGCCTCTTCCGCTTCCCTGAGGCCCATTTCCCGGACCTCCGGCACGTCACCGCCTGCCAGTGTCTCAAGCACCGCGTGCACCCCTTCCGAGAGCGACGCCAGGCTGTAACCTCCTTCAAGAACCAGTGCCAGTCGTCCTTTACAGTGCTTGTCGGAGATGTCCTGCACAATTCGGGTGATCACCCTGAAGCCGTCGAACGTCAGATTCATTGCCATGTCGTTACGGTGTGGGTCAAACCCGGCTGAGACCAGCACAAGATCCGGTTTAAAGTAATCGGCAGCCGGCACCAGAATGTCGCGGAAGACCTTCTCGAAGGCGACGTCGCCCGCAGTTTCCGGTAGCGGAACATTGATGGTATACCCCTCTCCCAGACCGTCACCTATTTCCTCTATGTGGCCCGAACCCGGATAAAAGGGCGCCGCACAATGGGTGTCAAAGAACAGCACATCCGGCTCCGCCCAGAAGATATCCTGAGTACCGTTACCATGGTGGGCGTCCCAGTCAATGAGCAGAATACGTTCACAGCCCAGTTTGGCCTGAGCGTGAGCGGCCGCCACGGCAACGTTGTTAAGCAGACAGAAACCCCGCGCCCGCACCGGCTCGGCGTGATGCCCGGGAGGACGTATCAGAGCGAACGCACTGTTGCATTCACCATTCACGACACTTTCTACTGCCGCAATGGCATTGCCGGCCGCAGCGGTGGCCGCATTAATGCTCTCCGGTGAAACGGCTGTTGTGTCCTTGTCGAGCCAGGCACGTTTGCCCGCGAATGAAAAGATGTGGTCCAGGTAGGCGGCAGTGTGTACTCGCGCCAGCTGATTGTAGGTTGCAGGGGCTGCTCCCGTCCGGAACTTAACACCCTTTACCGGATGCTCATCCAGGTAGGTCTTGATTGCAGTCAGCCGGCCCGGGTGTTCCGGATAGCTCCATTTGAAATCGAGCCCCTTGAGGATTGACCTGACGCGCTTCTCCACCCTGCTGGGCATGAACGGCAGATTCACCTCGGGATTATGTCCCAGCATTACCTCATCATAAAACACATGCACACTGCGATCGCCGATCATAGACTTTCCCTTTCTTGTTCATTGCCGCTAAGCCAGACATAAACGTAGCTTATTCCAACGACTCCCGCCTCGGTACTTTCCGGCATCACCAGTCCGGCACCACCAGTCGTTTATCCTGATCCTTCCTAAAGAGGAGTTCAAAGCCTGGAGCAGCCATTTATGCTCGCTCCCCCTGAGATCCTGCAGTTTTCCCCTGAGACATGCACTGTCAATTTGACGAGGAACCGGGTCCAGGCTTCGACTTTTCCAGACAGCTACCGACCGGAGACGCTATCTGAAGCTTAGTCGCTCTCCTCACGCGGGACAAAAATCCGTTCCCTGAAACTGCACTTGGCATAGAATCTGGGTCAGGGTAACGTCGATATCACCTATGGCGGACAAAGCAGATAAACCTTTTACTGTCTTTTGCTCCAGAACTTCAACTTCATTTTTCGCAAAAAGCTATACGAGCCCGACAACGCGGGCAGCCGGAACGCTCACGGGGTAAGGCTGTGAAGAAATTCTTCCTGATTCTTGGTGTGGCATTGCTGATCGCGCTGATTTCAGCGGTCAGTTCCAACCCCATGCCCATTGAGGAGAGGCTGATCCAGATTCAGGCCGAGGATACGCTCTACGAGTTCCCCGCCATTGAAAAGCAACCCCTCGAACTTCAGGCCGCGTTGCTGGATATGGCGGACGACGAACTGCTCCTTCTGAAAGCCCGCGCCGCGTATCTCAGGTATCCCGAAATGACTCGCAAGATCCTGCCCCTGTATGGGCCAGAGGTCGAATTCCGCGAAATCCTTCGGCTCTATGGCGAGAACATCCTCCCTCCCATTGACTACTTTTTTGGCCGGCCAATTGGCTCGATTGAGCTTATGAACACGGCGGCCAACAAGTACCAGCGCATCATGGACTTCTTTACTGGTAACGCCCCCCTCCCTGAACAGACAGCCACCGTTGGAACAGACAACCTGCTTCCGGAGGAGCGCGGCTGGTACGCCGTGCGCTTCATTCAGGAGGAAGGCCACGATTTCCTCGGTCAGTTTGTTGTCAGCAGCCAAGGCGACGTTACCTGGGTGCGGACCGAACGGGTACTGGAGAACATTAACCAGTTTTTCGCCAGCGGAATCCGAAACCTGGAGATCCGACATCGCACGGGTGAAAACGTATCCGCCGCGGACATTGGCTGGGCCTCTGTCGATGCACTCGTGTTCGCCAGCGCATTGAAGGTATTGCGGGTAGGCCGCACGGTGGCCGTTTCCACTAAAGGCGCCGCCAGAAGCACGCGCTCGGCAGCCCTCGCCACCCGACTGGCCAACAGCGGCCGGATGCTGATGACCAGCGCCCGATACGCCAAATGGCCAGCTATCATAGGGGTTGGCTACCTCGTGGTTTCCCACCCCAGTATCATTAATGACTTTCTCGCCGAAGTCTCTGAGGTGCTTGGCTATCCGGTGTGGTTGGTGCAGTTTCTGGGCTGGCTGTTCATAATAGTGCCCGTGCTGTATGTCGTTAGTTGGGCATTTCGGCTCGTCGTGAGGCCCACCTTTGCTGTGCTGAGTGGCGTGGTTTCCGGGTTGTCGCGGCTGAATCGGCGCAGGTCTCTCAATCGGATCGACTAGGCTGGCGATCACTGTTCAGGTGTTGAGACCAGCGCTGTGCACGCCGCAGTTGAATACCATGGTGAATTTCTCTCCGGTCTACGGATCGATGCGGCGGTATACCGCTTCCAGCAAGCTGTAGATGCCAAAAGCAAACAATCCCATTGCCGCCAGTGCCAATAGGCTCTGGCCAAATGCCTGACCGCGCAGGGTATTGAAGACTTCTGCCATACCGCCGGCCTCAGCGGGATCCAGCTGGTAAGCCGCCGTCATAAAGAAGGCGCCAACAATCACGAACACCAGGCCGCGGATCACCAGGCCAAACCAGCAGATGGGGTAGGCCCAATATTTGATTTTCGTCGGCATAAGGAAGTGGCGATCAAATTGCGTTTTCATGGCCTTGATTTCATGTGCAACACCGGCGCCTGTCAGTGCCACCCCGACCCCGGCAACCAGCCAGCGTCCATAGGACTGACTCATCAGCCAGCTGGCAACGTCCACGGACCCACTCCCCGAGCCGCTGGACGAACCGCCCAGGGTGAAAATCAGGCTAACCGCAAAAACGGCGAGCATGGTATGAGATATGGCACTTACAAAAAGGCCGGTACGGATCACGATACCCTTGGCATCAGTGCCATGATGATCGGTGTCCTTGACCGCCTGAATGCCTCTCCACAAGGCGAACCCCAAGAGGCCGACAACCATGCCCCCGAGCAAAATGTCACCCCAAGGGGCAAACATGAGGCGCTGCAGGGCACCACGGCTACCGGTAGTCTGGCCACCCTGCCCGAATACAGCCAACGCTGCCAGCCCACCTATCAGCAGATAGACAACACCCCGGGCCCCATAACCTACTCGGGCAAGGAGAATAATGGCATGTCGGTGATCCGGAGTGGTCCTGCCTGTTGTCATAACAGTTCCCGGTCTACTGTGGCAGTGTGTCTGGAACAATGTTACCCAGTAACCGGGCTGCTGTCTCAACCTCGATGGTAGGGACGTGCATTCAATAACCCACAGCATCATCACTCGAGCAATTCGCTGAGGAGACCATCAATGAACCACGTCGCCATCATCACTGGCGCTAGCCGGGGTATCGGAGCTGCCACAGCCAAATTGCTGGCATCGAACGGGTACGCGGTTTGTGTCAATTACCGCGCCCGGATGGACCAAGCAGAGGCTGTCGTTGAAGAGATCGAGGCAAGTGGCGGGCGCGCCCTCGCTTTTAAGGCCGATGTCAGCCGGGAACAGGATGTGATTGCCCTGTTCAATGCCACGGAACAGGCATTCGGGCCAGTTACCGCACTGGTGAATAACGTGGGCGTGCTGCTTACCCAGTCGCGGTTAGTAGATATGGACGTCGAGCGCTTTACCCGGGTAATGGCGACCAATGTCACCAGTTGCTTTCTCTGCTGCCGCGAGGCCATGCGGCGTATGCCCGATGGCGGTGCGATCGTGAATGTTTCATCCCTCGCCGCCCGAACCGGTTCCCCGTTCGAATACATGGATTACGCCGCGTCCAAGGCAGCCATGGATGCGATAACCAAGGGGTTGTCTGTAGAAGCAGCGGAAAAGAACATTCGCGTAAATGGCGTCCGTCCCGGATTTATCCATACCGATATCCACGCTGATGGCGGTGAGCCCGGCAGGGTTGAACGGCTGTCCCCCTCCGTTCCCCTCAAACGCGGTGGTCAGCCGAATGAAGTGGCACATGCCATTGAGTGGTTGCTGTCAGATAAGGCGTCGTATGTAACCGGGTCCCTGCTGGATGTCGCCGGGGGTAAATAATCGGAAGTAAATGACTAGAATAATCGGGACGAGCAATCGCCTTGACGACCATCATGGACAATCACCCGAACTGAGTACATATTAAAGTTTACGCCGGTTCATTGATGGAACCGGTGTCGCCCTCAGAATGGATAGCCCCATGAAGTTTGCGGAATTGGATGTGGCAAGGGCGCATTGCTGACGGAATTCATTCGAACGCTTCCCCTAAGGACGGAGGAAATCCAAATGAAAGTCAACGAAATCATGGTTACCGAAGTGGCGAGCTGCTCGCCCCAATCCTCCTTGCAGGATATCGCCATGCTGATGTGGAACAACGACTGTGGCGCCATTCCGCTGATTGATGACGAGGAGCATCCGGTGGGCATTGTCACCGACCGGGACATCGCAATGGGCGCTGCGATGCAACACAAGCCTTTGTGGGACCTTCGCGGCGAAGACATTGCCAACCATCGGGAACTCCATTGTTGTACTCCAGACGATAGTATTCAGAAGGCGCTCCAGTTGATGGAAGCACACGAAGTGCGGCGTCTTCCCGTCGTCAACCAGTACAATCAGCTTTGCGGCATGGTGAGCATGGGGGACATCGTCTCCTTCACTGGCGGCGAAAGCGCCAAGAAATCCGGCGATAAAAAGATTTCCTCAAAGGAGACAATCGAACTTCTTCGGCACATAAGCGCGCACCACCCCAGCCATAAGGCCACTGCAATCCCTTAGGAGCCACTTCCAAACTGCAGTTGACCGATAATGGAAGCGGAGCCACGCTACGCTGTAACAACAGGCCTTCGTGAGGCGTCGCTTCCGGAGGCCATCATTGAAAACCACAGCCATACTTGCCCGGCTTACTGATCTTGTTTCGCCGCCAGTTGCTCCTGCGTTTTGCCCTCCGGAACATTCAGAATATCGAGCGTCGGCTGGTAGATGTCAGTACGCACGTCAAACAACCCCAGCAGCGTGTGGAAGACCCAATCCTGGTTCATAGTCCGGTCCTTGCTGGCGCGCAGGGCCTTCTCGTTCACGCCGGAAAAGTTATCCGAAAACCACATGACCGCCGGAACATGGCGCTGGGCCTCGGGCGCAATAAACATCGGCAGCCCGTGCAGGTACATGTCATATTCACCCAGCGATTCGCCGTGGTCACTCAGGTAGAACAGTCCGGTTTCAAAGTCGTCCGTATTACGCCGAAGCTCATCAATAACTTTTGACAGAAAAAAGTCGGTATACAGAATCGCGTTATCGTAAGCATTGTTGATGCTCTCGTTGCTGCAGCTCTCTAACTCGTTGGTCTGGCAAACCGGCGTGAATTTTTCGAACTCTTTGGGGTACCGCCTGTAATACGCGGGCCCGTGATTGCCCATCTGGTGCAGCACGATCAGGATGTCTCCTTCCGGATGAGCGTCAACATACTGCTGCAGGTCCGCCAGCATTCCGGTATCCCGGCACTCTTCATCAGTGCAGGCCGGATTGTTTTCTGGCGTTTTGAAATCACGGTAGGTTATCCGGTCGGCCACACCCTTGGAGTCGGAATTATTGTCCAGCCACAGCACGTTGACGCCGGTGCGAGCGAGAATATCCAGTACGTTTTCGGTGGCTTCGGCCTTTTTCTGATCGTAGTCTGACTGGCCATAAACCGAAAATATGCAGGGAACCGCCACTGCGGTCGAGGTTCCGCAGGACCAGAAGTCTGGAAAACTGATGACATTGTCCTTCGCCAGTTCGGGGTTGGTCTCACGCTCATAGCCATTCAATGAAAACCGGTCCGCTCGTGCGGTTTCGCCGACCACCATAATAATCAGCTCTCGCGGGCGCTTAACGGGTGCGGCCACAGCATCGGCGGCGATCATTGTGAACGGCAGGCTGCTGCTTTCAATAGCGCTACTGGCAAACTTGAAGGTAGAGACAAGGTAAAAAGTTGGATTGGCGTAGTACCTCAGAATCTTATGCTCCCGGATGAAAGAGGCATAAAAATTACCGAAGATCACGACGAGCAGCACGACAACACCCAGAGAGATCGACGCCAGTTTGACCGTAGACAGAATATCCCGGCGAACCGTTCCTGTCTTGAGTTGGACGTGGTACACGAACAATGACGGCAAAACGCCCAGCAAGATTACGTACATCATCAGGCTACCAGACATCAAATCCGAAGCTTCAGACACGTTGGTCTGCGCCACGTTACGCAACATGTCGGTATCGATCACCGTGTTATAGCTGTCCATGAAATAGGCGGCAAAGGAGGACAGCATCAGGATCGTGATCAATACCGGCTTGGTGGTATACCGATAACACACCAGCGAAAGAATCGCGATCAGGGCAGCGCCAAAGACAACCGCAAGGGAGATCACAAACGCGGCATTATCGAAGTTCAGCGGAAAAGCCTCGATTATGTTCGAAAAGAACGCATGGTTACCGAACGCCATCAGGAATATGGACACCAGAACAATCAGTGTCGATTTATTCATGACAGTCAGATTATGCCAAAAACGTTTCATAACACCTCAGGGAAAAACAGATCGACCGCTACCATCGGATCCGGACTGCGGAAGGGCCACAGGCCCTTTACCAGGCAGCAGAAGTCTGGCAGACCAACCTTAATTGAAACTTAACCGCGGCCTGAAAGGCATGCCCAAAATTGGATGTGCCCGCATTCAGACATAAAAAAACCTGCTGTTTAAGACCAGCTGTACACGGTGTGTGTGTAACTACCGGTTGAGAGAAGTGAGCAACACGTACTCATTCTCGGAAGCCTTGCGCGTTCGAGTTCGTTTTCAAGGGCACAGAGGTTTATCTGAATGCGCTTGGTTTGCGCCTTTGGAAAGACCGTGCATTCACGGCTGCGGACTGTTATGCACGCAATCCCGGGGAATGACACTGTTATATCTGATACAGAAAACCCCACGTGGCGGCACTGGTTGGTCAATCTCCCGGAACCAGGGCCATAGGTATTTTTCCCGCCGTGTTGTTGCATCAAAAGTCTGTCACATTGCTCCGCAGTCCGACGGAAATAGCTGAATCCCGTCAACTTGGTCAGCGTCTGTCACTCTGGCGCCCCGACCAAACACCATTCAAAATCCCTTACTGCCGGATCTGCATCGGAGAGCCTTTTTGACCATCGCCATCTGGTTTGTATTGATTGGAAGCCTATTGATCATGATCGGCTTGCGATCATCCCTTCTGCAGCGCTGCCACCTGACACCAACCCTGCTCTACCTGGCGGTGGGCGTTGCCCTCGGACCGACGGTGTTTGGTGCCTTTCATTTCAACCCGCTGGAACAGGCGCATTTGCTGGAGGTGCTGGCCGAAGTTGCGGTGCTGGTGTCGTTGTTTATTGCCGGTATGAAAATGCCGGTCCCCTTCCGTTGGCAGAAATGGCGGGTTCCCATCCGACTTGCTTTTATCTCCATGACTATCAGTGTTGCCCTGACAGCGGTTTTTGCTTATTACATGCTGGCATTGCCTCTTGGCGCGGCCATTCTGCTGGGCGCCATTCTGGCACCTACCGATCCGGTGCTGGCAACGGAGGTTCAGGTTCGACACGTCGGCGATACAGATCCTTTACGATTCACCCTCACCAGTGAAGCCGGCATGAATGATGGCAGTGCCTTTCCGTTTGTCATGCTGGGGATGGCCCTGATTAGCGCCCCTGCGAGTTTTGAGCTGCTGGGCACCTGGGTTCTAAAGGACGTTGTGTGGGCAACGCTATCTGCCCTGGTTGTCGGGCTGGTGATGGGGCATGTACTGGCGCGGATTGTTCAAAAGCAGCGCCTCATGGACAGCGACCGTCCAATGCTGGACGACTTCCTCGGGCTGGGCTTGATAGGCGTGGTTTATGGCATCTGCCTGGTGCTCGATGCCTGGGGCTTTCTGGCGGTTTTTGTGGCGGCCATTTCGCTCCGGCAATCGGAACTCGGACTGGCGGGCGAAAACGCCCCTGGCGATAACGCTGACCCGTTATCGGTCTTTCCGGACCCCTCTGGAAGGCCGCAGCCAGAGCTGAGCCCCCAGGTCTCCCAGGGTTCCCTTCTGTTCAAGGAACCCCTGGAGCGGCTTTCAGAGCTGGTGCTTGTTCTGTTGCTGGGTGGAATGCTGTTTATTGACTCCTGGAGCTTCAGAGCCGTCGGCATGGCACTGTTCCTCTTTGTCATCGTTCGCCCTGTCAGCGTTTTCCTCGGCCTGCTTGGTTCCGGAGCACCGCTAAGGCTGCAGATGCTCGTCGGCTGGTTCGGCGTGCGCGGCATCGGCTCGATCTATTATCTGATGTTCGCAATCGTCGTTGGCCTGCCCGAAGAGCTGTCCGTAGAGTTCATTCACATTACGCTGGTGGTTATCGTGCTGTCGATCATCATCCATGGCATGACTGTCCGGCCAATGATCCTGAAATGGTGGCGGTAAGAGATACCGGGCGAGTGTGAATTACGGCAGGATGACGTGAGGTAGCGACACTCGGCCCAGAAGAACTACAGTGAGGTATGTAACTGCAACCGTCTGAGGCCCTGCGTGTTTTCAACCCTCACTACCAGCATTATTGGTTTTACCATCGCTGCCGCAGTGATTGTGACTGCCGGCAGCCGGCTGGCGCGCGTGGCAGACGAACTGGCCGATCGAACCGGCCTGGGTGAAGCGCTTTTCGGCATCTTTCTGCTCGCGGGCGTAACGTCACTCCCCGACTTTGCGGCCACTCTCAGCGCTGCACTGGACTCAAGGCCGGATCTTGCCATGAGCAACATTATGGGCAGCATGGCGGCGAACCTGGTTTTCCTGGGTATTGCGGACGTGATTTACCGCAAGGCCAACCTGGAACATGCAGCTGCCTCCCCTACCAACCTGATGCTTGCTGCGTTGTTGATCGCACTGCTGGCGCTACCTTTGCTGGCGATCGGCAGTCCAGCGATTTCTGTTTGGGGGATTCACCCGGTCACGCCCGTGATTGCCGCCGCCTATCTGTTCGGCATGTATCTGGTTCGAAGCACCGATAACAAACCAATGTGGTTCCCCCGCCTCACCCGCCAGACCGTTCCAGACAAGCCTGCACACTACCTCCATGGCGGGCTGGCCCAAGCCTGGCTTAGCTTCACCGCGCTGGCGGCGGTGACGGGCATAGCCGGATGGGTGTTGATGGAAGGCGCCAAGGTCATCAGTGACGAGACCGGCCTTTCCGAAACGCTGATCGGGGGGCTCTTCACGGCGCTTGCGACCTCGTCACCCGAGTTGATCACCACCATTGCTGCAATTCGCACCGGCGCGCTCACTCTGGCGGTCAGCAATATCTTCGGCACCAACTGCTTTAATATGCTGGTGGTGGCCTCCGCCGATATTGCCTATCCGGACGGATCCATTTACCACGATATCGCCCCCATTCAGATGACCTGGGGGCTGATCAGCATTCTGATGACCGCAATCCTGTTGATGGGCATGGTGCTGCGACAGCGCTACGGCATCGGAAGGATCGGGTTCGAGAGTGCGCTGATCCTGGCAGTTTATACGGCCACCCTGGCGATAGTAATGGCGAACGGATAATAAGGAGATCTCCGATGAAAACCATTGGCCTTCTCGGCGGCATGAGCTGGGAATCCACCCAAACCTACTACCGGTTGATCAACGAAGGCATCAAAGCCAGGCTGGGCGGCCTGCATTCCGCGAAGCTGGTGCTCTACAGCGTCGATTTTGCGGAGATCGAGGCGCTCCAGCACCAGGGCGACTGGCCAGCCACGGCTGACATTCTCTCTGCCGCCGCGCTGTCACTGCAAAAGGCCGGCGCGGACTTCCTGGTGATCGGCACCAACACAATGCACAAGGTCGCGCCTGAGATTGAACAGGCGATTCGTATTCCCCTGCTGCACATAGCCGATGCCACCGCAAAGGTATTGGCCAGGGATGGCATTAGGCGCGTGGGCCTGCTGGGCACGCAATTTACCATGGAGCAGGCGTTTTACCGCCACCGGCTGGAAGAAGCCGGTGTTGAGGTAATGACACCGGACGAGGCTCAGCGCCAAGAGGTTCATCGAGTTATTTACGAGGAGCTCTGCCGTGGCGAAATCGATCCGGCGTCCCGCAAAGCGTATCTCGATATCGTCGCTTCGCTTTCCGAGCGCGGTGCGCAGGCCGTTATTCTGGGGTGTACCGAAATCGGCCTGCTGATCCGCCAGGCTGATACCTATGTTCCACTCTACGACACAACGGAGATTCACGCCGCGCAAGCGGTTGAGCAGGCATTGAATCATCCGTAAAAGACCGACCAAGACGAACGCCTGCAAAAACTGGATAATGGCCGCCACTAAATTCAGTGGCGCGCCAAACTCTCCAATCCGGGTACCTTTGTAATGGAAATCAACGTCAACTTTCTCGACAACCTCAGGCTTGAAGCCAAGTTTGATGATTTCACCGTCGTGACCGACCAACCCATCCGCTACAAGGGCGATGGTTCCGCTCCCAGCCCTTTTGACTACTTCCTGGCGTCCTCGGCGCTGTGTGCGGCCTATTTCGTTCGCGTTTACTGCCTGGCACGGGACATTCCCACCGAGAATATCCGCCTGTCCCAGAACAACATCGTGGACCCGGAAAACCGCTACAACCAGATTTTCAAGATTTCTGTGGAGTTGCCGGAAGACATTTCCGACAAGGATCGGCAGGGCATTCTGCGTTCCATTGATCGGTGTACCGTGAAAAAGGTGGTTCAAACCGGCCCAACCTTCGAGATCGAGACCGTCGAAAATCTGGATGCCGATGCCCAGGCTCTGCTGATGACGCAGCCAGAGGGCAGCACCCAGACCTTTATTGAAGGCAAGGACCTGCCCCTGGAGCAGACCATCGCCAACATGACCGCGATCCTCCAGGACTTGGGGATGAAGATCGAGATCGCCTCCTGGCGCAATATCGTGCCGCATGTCTGGTCACTCCATATCCGCGATGCCGCATCCCCGATGTGCTTCACCAACGGCAAGGGTGCCACCAAGGAGAGCGCCTTGTGCTCGGCCCTGGGCGAATTCATTGAGCGCCTGAGCTGCAACTTCTTTTACAACGACCAGTTCTTCGGAGAAGAGATCGCCAACAGCGACTTCGTCCATTACCCGAATGAAAAATGGTTCAAGCCCGGCCCCGATGACGAATTGCCGGAAGGCATGCTCGATGGCCACAGCCTGGCCATTTACAATCCGGACGGCGAGCTGTTTGGCTCCAACCTGATCGACACCAACTCCGGCAAAACCGAGCGCGGGATTGTCTCCCTGCCCTTCGTGCGCAAATCAGACGGTGAGGTGGTGTATTTCCCCTCCAACCTGATCGAGAACCTGTTCCTCAGCAACGGTATGAGCGCGGGTAACACCCTGCAAGAGGCAGAGGTACAGTGCCTCTCGGAAATTTTTGAGCGGGCCGTGAAGAAGCAGATAATCGAGGAAGAAATTTCCCTGCCGGACGTGCCCAGAGAAGTCCTTGAGAAATACCCGGACATTCTTGAGGGTATCGAAGCCCTTGAGGCCCAGGGCTTCCCGACGCTGGTTAAGGATGCCTCCCTTGGCGGCCAGTTCCCGGTAATGTGCGTCACCCTGATGAACCCGAGAACCGGCGGCGTGTTTGCCTCCTTCGGTGCCCACCCGAGCTTTGAAGTGGCGCTGGAGCGAAGCCTGACCGAACTGCTGCAGGGCCGCAGCTTCGAGGGTTTGAACGATGTGCCACCGCCGACATTCAACAGTCTGGCAGTCACCGAGCCGAACAATTTCGTTGAGCACTTTATTGATTCCACCGGCGTGGTGTCCTGGCGTTTCTTCAGCGCCAAATCCGACTTCGATTTTGTCGAATGGGATTTCTCCGGCACCAACGCGGAGGAAGCAGCTTGCCTGTTCGGCATCCTCCGTGATTTGGGCAAGGAAGTGTATGTCGCCGTCTATGAGGAACTGGGCGCGCCGGTTTGCCGGATTCTGGTGCCAGGCTATTCCGAGGTGTATCCGGTCGAAGATCTGATCATGGATAATACCAACATGGCCCTGGACTACCGGGAAGATATCCTCAACCTGCACCGCCTGGACGATGACCAGCTGGCTGACCTGGTGGAACGCCTTGAAGCCAGTCAGCTCGACAACTACATGACGATCATCACCCTGATCGGCGTGGAGTTCGATGAGAATACGGTCTGGGGCCAGCTCACGATCCTGGAACTGAAAATCCTGATTTGCCTCGCTCTGCAGTGGCACGAGGAAGCACTGGAATTCGTCGACATGTTCCTGCAGTTCAACGATAACACCGTAGAACGCGGCCTGTTTTTCCGCGCGATGTATGCGGTACTGGAAGTCACTCTCGACGACGATATGGAACTGTCCCATTACATCACCAACTTCACACGCATGTTCGGTGAGAACACCATGAAAGCCGTTGTGGGCTCGGTGGAAGGCACAGTTCGTTTTCATGGCCTGGAGCCCACCAACATGCAGCTGGTAGGTCTCGAGAAGCACCAACGGCTGATTGAGAGCTACAGAAAACTGCATAACGCACGGGCTGTGAAAGCCGGTCTCCGATAATGTCCGGATTTTCTCTGGAATAAATCCTCTCCTGGTACGTCCTCCTGATGAAAGCAACCCGAAAAGGGCAAACAGGAGGACGTAACTATGAAAAAGCACGTACTGACACTCGCGATCTGTTCACTTCTTTCCACTGGCGCACTTGCAGCTGAGAGCACTGCCAACGCAAACGCCGACGCCAACATGAGCGCCGAAGCCAGCACTCAAAGCGGTGTTTCTGCACAGGGCGGAGCATCGGCAAGCGCTGAGGGCCATGCGAATGGTGAAACCGCGCGAGACGAAGCGCGCCAAAATGCCAATCAGGCCATAACCGCCGGCGTTCAAGCTGGTCAGCAGGTGCGGAGCACAGCTTCGGCAACAGCAACCGCGGCCATCGGCGAGGCAAACCAACAAGCCGATGAAGCCAAGGCCCGGACGAATCGGGCTCGGAATGCAAAAATCCACGCCGAAACCAATCAGCAGATTGGCACCGCTGTATCCGATAGCGTGAAAAGCGAGGTCCAGAACTCCGTACGAAGCACCGTGAAAGGTTCTGCCAGCGGCGGTCTGCTATAAAGCCTATGCCACATCTGGATAGCCGGGCCTTTTGGCCCGGCCTCTTTTTTCCAGCTCAGGAGGAATACAGCCATGTACTTCACACGATCCTTACCGCATGTCGTTACCGTTTTAAGCCTAACGGTGCCAATAGTTTCTGCCCAGGCAGCCGAAGAATCAGCTTTTAACGGTCACCTTTCAACCGGCGTGGAGCATGACAACAATGTCTCAGTGGACGATCTGAACGCCTCATCGGACCGAAGTGATCAGGCCTGGGTTTTTGACGCCGGCCTTGAAGGTGTGCTGAAGCCGGCCGAGCGACTGAACCTCACCCTCGGGTATTCCCTGTCTGCCAGCCGATACCAGGAGCTGGACCAATTCAACCAGGATATTCACCTGCTCTCTGCTGACCTTAGTTACGATTTTCATTCGGTAACCATTGGCACGAGTTACCACTACTCACATTCAATCCTGGGTTCAGAACCATTCCTCGACTTTCACCGGGCCAGCGCTTACCTGGGCAGTCTCCTAGGTGATGATGTCTACCTATCGGCCAGCCTGCAGGACAAACGAAAGGATTACGACGAGAGCAATACCCGCGACTCAGACATCCGAGGTGCAAGCCTGGATTCGTTTTTCTTTTTCAATCAGGTCCGGAGTCATTTCAAGGTCGGCGTGGACTATGAAAAGGAAGACGCTCGCGCTGACTTTTTCGACAACGATCTGTGGCGTATCAGGGCAACGCTGCTCAACCACTTTACGCTGGGCGGCGAAGACAACCGGTTTCGCCTTGGCTGGAGATTTGAAACCAGGGAATATGACCAACCAGAAGTCTCACCATCCAATTCCTTTCTGGACAATCCGTTCACTGGCAATTTGATCGATGCCTCAACCAGCCGTCGGGCCGATCAGGCCCATGTCTTGGAAGCCAGCTGGCGAATTGGCCTCAACAAAACCTTCAGCCTTGAGCCCTCTGTGTCGCACGGAATTTATCGTGGGGATGGGAACACAGCAGACTATACACGCACCATCGCCGGCATCAGCCTCAGGGCGGGCTTCTGAACGCCACAAGTCAATACGGCAGAAAACCGAAACCATAGAGACTGTCGCGACCGGGCTCACCCAGATCCTGAGCATGGTCGATTAGCGCCTGCAGTGCCCTTTCCGAGCCACCTTCGTTAAGGCGACAGGCGAGCGCGGCCGCAACCACGGGTGCAGCAAGCGAGGTGCCGCTGTCCGTCCTGACACCACCGTTCGGGCGGGGAACGCGAACCCCAACACCGTGCGCAGCAAACATCACCTGTTTTCCCCGGTTGGCCCACCTGTAGAGCTTTCCGGCAGGGGTTGTTGCGGTAACACCAACAACCTCGGAATAGGCGGCAGGATACAGTGGTGACACTGCAGGTCCCTCATTGCCAACCGCAGCAACCAAGAACGTGCCCCTTTTCCGAAGCTTTCGAATTGCTGAGGCCAACAGCCGGTTATCCGGGCCGGTAAGACTAATGTTGATCACTGACAGGTTCTGAGTCACCAGCCAGTCCAACCCTTCCAGCAAATGCCCCAGCGTGGCGCCGGACAGGTCTTCCGTTCGCCTGTAAAACACCGAGGCGTTGAACAGCGTTGCCCCTGGTAATCGGGCCATGCCCGAATCCCCGTGCCGGCCTACCAGCTGGCCCGCTACCGCCGTACCATGAGCCGTCACAGGCGCAAGTTTTCCGCCACCACTTCCGAGTGATAGAAAACGTTGCTCAATAATCCGGGCACCGCCAAATGCAGAATGCTCGGTCTCGACGGACGTATCAATCATGCCTATCCGGAGGGCCCCACCGCAGATGCTTTTGCGCTTGAGTAACTGCACATTTACCGGTGCATGCGTCTCCCCCACCCCGGGGCTGTATACATGGTTTCGGTCCAGGCGGTCGGCCAGCTCCGGTATCAGCCCTCGCAATGCCTCAAGTGAATTGATGTCATCGTTCACCTGGAAACGCGCAACAAACATCCCCAGACCGGAATAGCGTGTCTTTGCCAGAACCTTTATCCCGGTTTGATCAAGATGTTTAATATCCTCTTCGTTACCTGTTACCAACCATTGCCTCTCTACCGCCCTGGAACCATCCTCCAGCGCAACCTCATTGAACGCTTTCTGTCCAGTAATCGTGTAGACAGGCAGTACGTCCGGCAAAGCCTTGAGGTCGGCTTCCAGTGCTTCAGCCTGCTTTTCCAGCCGTTGTTCGATACTCCGGTTTGCCGCCCGCTTAACCAATCGCTCGGCACTTCTTTCCACCTGTCGGGTAATGCTGCCCGCGGTGTTGTCCAGTGCGCCACCGGGCAACGCGAGGCTCGATACCGGCGCGCACCAAAGGAGAACAGCGGATATAAAGGTAGATTTGAAAATTGGCGTCATTTTTTACCATCCAAATTCCTGAACGTTTCACATACTCTAACGGCCCGCTATCAAAAAAATTCCCTGAACAATGGAATAAATCGTTGGCCGGATCGTCTTCCGGATAAACCCAACCAAGAATGATCACTATGCAACAGAAAATCACGGACCTATTACCCAGTCTTCGAAGGTTTGCCTATTCGCTGACTGGCTCCATGGCCGATGCCGACGACCTGCTCCAGAATACTGTTGAGAGGCTCCTGAACCACGAGAGGCCGGAGGATGTCGACCTCACCAAATGGGCTTTCCGGATATGTCGAAATGTCTGGATAGACGAGTGCCGGGCTAGAAAAGTTCGGCGTGACGCCGCAGAACAGCCAGAACTGCGCGACAGTCTGGTAACAGATGGCGAACACCAGACGACCAAGGAAATCGAGTGGAACCGGGTAGACTCCGCCATGTCCCGGCTACCCCAAGACCAGCGTCAGATCATTTCTCTCGTAGCTATCCAGGGCATGCCCTACAAGATGGTGGCGGAAATACTCGAGGTGCCCAGAGGCACTGTCATGAGCCGCCTGGCCCGCGCCAGAGCAGCGCTCAGCGAAGCTCTGGCGCCCGCAACCTTGAGGACCGATTCATGAAGATCACAGATGAGACCCTTTCCGCCTTCCTTGACAGCGAACTCAGCGAACCGGAAATGGAGTCGGTCAGGGAACAACTCGCCGTTGACCCTTCGCTGACAGATCGGTTGGCAGAGCTCGCAGGCGTGGATTCGGAACTCCAGCGTCATTACTGCTCGATTGATGATCGCCCTCTGCCTGCCACAATAAGCAAGATGCTGGAAGTGGAGGATCAGCATCCCGCGTCGCGTGCAGCCGATAATATTATTACATTTCCCCGGATTCGGAGACTGCGCGGGCATTCCGGCAAAGCCATTGCCGCCGCAGTCATTGCAGGATTGGCACTGACACAGTGGCTGACACTGCCATCCGAAGGTGATCCGGCCTGGACAGCCGTGGCCCGAATACTGGATAGCCAGCCCAGTGGACAGACCTACTCGATCAGTGACGTTGCCAGCCTGAGGCCCACCTTAACCTTTCAGAACCAAACCGGTGAATGGTGCCGTCAATTTCGCCTCGACGTAAATAACACAGCCTTGGAACAGATTGCCTGTCGCACAGAGTCAGGGATATGGGAACAGAGGGTAAGCGTTGAAACCGGGCAACCGAGCACATCTGGCGATTACCAAACCGCCAGCGGCGGCAGCGTAATTGACCATCATCTCGACCGGATGATGTCGACCCCACCGATCGGCCCTGAATTTGAACAGACTCTGCTTGAGAAACAATGGCGTATGCAGTAAGCCCGGGTGTCGGCCCATGAAGGGTCCATTAAACTTCATTCGCCACTGAGGCTTTGTACGGGAGTTGCCATCGAAGGCTGCTCCATTTACTCATGGAAGAACACAAAGGACCGTCATTGTCGGCGGCTCGATTATTCGCGCTGCTGTGGCGGCGTGGGCATTCCTGATCCACACTGGAGCACTACCGGTTAACCTATTTGCGTTTAATGCCCGTACACCTGAGTACATTCCGGCATATGCCAAAACAGGAGCCCTGCAATGAGCAATCCGGTGATCGCTGATAACAAGCCCAAGAAAGTCAGCCTGAAGAAAGGCGAGGAATATGCCTTCTGTGTCTGTGGCCGTTCCAATAACCAGCCATTCTGTGATGGCTCTCATGGAGTTACGGGCTTCAAACCCAAGGTCTTCAAGGCCGAAAAGGACGAAGAGGCGGTTTTGTGCCAGTGCAAACAGACGGGCAGTGCCCCCTATTGCGATGGCACCCACCGGAAATTCAGCAAGGACCAGGTTGGCAAGGAAGCGCCTGATCCAGAGGGCGACGAGGGTGCATCCGGTGACGCCCCAAAGGCCAAAGCCACAAAAGAAGAACCCACGGTAGAGTTTATCCACCAACTGGCCCGGGAAGGATTGAGCAAGATGGGCCACCACGGCCCAATCACCGCCATGGGCGTACCCCGCCACACTCTGCCCCACTGGGATGATCTGCAGATTATGGTGGCGCAGATGGCCAGCAAACCGCTTGCCGATAACGCCGATGTTGCTACGGAACTGGTGATCGGCCCGGAAGCGCGCAAGCCTCTGACCCTGAGCATGCCACTGTTTGTTTCTGACATGAGTTTCGGGGCGCTGTCCGAGGAAGCCAAGATCGCCCTGGCCCGCGGGGCGGAAATGGCCGGTACGGGCATCTGCTCCGGCGAGGGGGGAATGCTGCCGGAGGAGCAGCAGGAGAACTCCCGTTACTTCTACGAGCTGGCCAGCGCCAAGTTCGGCTACAAGGAAGAACTTTTGAAGAAAGTCCAGGCTTTCCACTTCAAGGGTGGCCAGGGCGCAAAAACCGGCACCGGTGGCCATCTTCCGGGCAACAAGAATACCGGCAGGATTTCAGAGGTACGGAACATTCCCGAAGGTGAGCCGGCCAACTCTCCCCCTACCTTCGAGGACCTTCGCTCGGTTGAGGATTTCCGGAACTTCGCCAGACATGTACGGGAGCTGACGGGGGGCATTCCTGTGGGTTTCAAGCTCAGCGCCAATCACATCGAACGGGACATACAGTTCGCACTCGAGGCCGGCGCCGATTACATCATCCTGGACGGCCGCGGCGGTGGTACCGGTGCCGCACCGGAAATCTTCCGGGACCACATCAGCGTGCCCACCATCCCTGCGCTGGCACGGGCACGCCGGTGCCTTGATAACCATGGTGCCAGTGGCCGGGTCACTCTCATTGTGACAGGCGGGCTGAGAGTGCCGATGGATTTCGTAAAGGCCATGGCTCTGGGCGCCGATGGCATTGCGGTTGCCAACAGCGCCATGCAGTCCATCGGCTGCGTTGCGGCCCGCATCTGCAATACCAACAACTGCCCGGCGGGCATAGCCACCCAGAACGAGGACCTGCGCCAGAGACTGAATGTGGATCAGTCCGCGAAACAGCTGAAAAATTTTCTTGAGGCGTCGGTGACACTGATGCAAGTGATGGCCCGGGCCTGTGGCCACGACAGCCTCAGCAAGTTCGATAGTGACGACCTGTCCACCTGGCATCGGGAAATGGCACTGCTCAGTGGTGTGCGTTACGCCGGCGTGCTTGATCCCTCCGTCTGATCCTCTTTGCTGGCCGCCAGGAGGCGAACCCGTTCGAAATCTTCTTCGGTGAACACCCCGTTCACACCGGAGATGGCGGCCAGCTTCATACCGTGCTTCAGGCCCAGCTTGTAGATCTCCCGCACCTTCTCCCATTCAATATTGCGGCCGAGAGTGAAGTTCTCGAACCGCCCTTCCAGAGCCAGCACGATGGTTTCCGCCAGGCAGGCATAGGCGATCCCTTTCGGCAAGCCGATGTCCTTCATATGGACTTCACCAGGTAGTTGGATCTCGCCGGATTCGATCACCAGCACATCCGGCCGCTTCGCCACATCTTCCGCTGAAATATCCAGCGGTCGGGCAACATCGGTAATGACACAACCCGGCTTCACTTTCATGATGTCCAGAATGCGCTTGCCAGCACCGGAGGTGGCGGTAACAATCATATCCATCTCCGCCAGATCCCGATCTGCAGAACCGGCAACATGCACGATGGCCCCTGGTGTTTCCTGTTCAATGCTTTCTTTGAGAGACAGCAGTTTCGCCGGTTCCGGAGCGGCGAGGTAGACCTCGTCCACCGCCTTGGCCAGCAGCCGGGCGCAAACAGACCCGATAGCACCAGTGGCGCCCACCACCATGGCTTTGCCGGCGGCTTTGCCGCTGGGGCCTATGGTAACGAGCCCAATTCTCTTCATGGCATCATGGGCCGCCCAAAGGGCACCAGAGGCACTGTAGCTATTGCCAGTGGTGATCGGCAGCGGCGCGCGTTTGGCCACAGTAATGCCAGCATCACCCACAACCTTGGTAAACGCACCCAGACCCATGATCTGGGCACCCAGTTTTTTCGCAAGTTTCGCTGCCTGCAGCAACCGCCCATAGGTGAATTCGGGATCATGGGCCATGATTTCTTTGGGGGTGCCACCGACCGTAATCAGCCAGCCCTCGACTTCATCACCGGTCGGCGACCGGATGCCTGAAACCTTTGAGTAAATGAATGGCGGCGTATAGGCCACCGCTTTCTCTACCAGGTTCATCACCGCGTGAGGCGATACATTGGCAATCCAGTCCAGGGGCGGAGTTTTGGTGAGATACTGCTGCGAAAGTGGGTGAATCACGAAGGCAAAACGGTTCACCCGCCGGTATCCGTTGGGGTAAAGAATCCTGGGCTCGATCCCCAGACTCTGGATCACATCCAGATAGTCATCCGGCCCCAGTTGTTCCGGCGTTCGGGAGAGCGCTGCACTGATCATCGCTTCCATCACGTTGACCCCAACAGGCCGGCCTTCCAGCCAGGGGCTGTAGTCCACGACCATGGCCACTCTTCTGGAACGCATCCAGTCGAGAGAGGACTCTGTAACGCGAGAGGTAATTACGGTTTTGCCATTCAGCTCTTTCTGGCCTAAATTTTCCAGGTCCCCAATGGCCGCCACTATCACATGGGCGTCAGACACCGCGTGGCGCAGCGAACCCTTAACCAGTCCCTCGCCGAGGCGGTACAGCGGTGTGCGCAGAACGGTCTCGACGGTTTTCACCGCTGCAGGGCGGAACATGATGGACGCCGTCAGCGAAGTGTAGGTTTCCAGCTGCTTCAATGAGGTCAGCAGCCTTGGCACGCCGAAGTCGGTGTAGGGGTCAGCAAAGAACAGGTTATCGGTGTGTTCGGACAACGCCTTGGCAATGCGATAACCCGCCTGCCCATTCATGAATAATACCCGGGCGTTATCGAAAAAATGCCCCAGTTCAGACTGGGTGTGACGCACCGCCCACTCCTGCAGAATACCGCGCAGGCCCGCACCGGTTGTCACCGGCTTATCCGGCACACAGGCCTCCAGCCGGGCGGTATCCGGGTGTTCAAGATGCTCCCGGCCCACCTCGTAGTGGTCGTGAATCATGCTCAGGCCAATGGCGTCTGCCTGGGAATGCACCGATTCCAGCACTGCCTCTGCCCGGGACAGGTCGCCATCGGTGCCGATGCGAATAATTCGGAAAGGTTGCCCCAGAAACTCGGTTTCAAGATCGTAATCGTATTCGGAGGATCCCTGGCTGACACTGACAACGGTTTTCATATTCAGGCTTTCCCTTTTCCTGTTGTTGTTCAGTAAAGCCTAATTCACGAAAGCCGTTTTTGCCTTAGCTCAGGTCAAATTTCAAAGCGCAATTGAGCGTCTACAATGAGAGACAACAAACGCACATTCACACTGCCACGGATTAATCAGGAGCTCATTATGACGATTCAGGAAGAACTGAACGACACTGTCCGGGAACTGCTTCAGCCCGGCAAAGGAATTCTGGCGGCGGACGAAAGCCATCCCACCATTGCCAAGCGCTTCAAGGCAGTGGGCGTTGAATCCAGCGAAGAAAAACGTCGGGAATACCGCAGTCTGATTTTTTCGGCCTCCGGGCTTGGGGAGTTTATCAGCGGAGTGATTCTGTTCGAGGAGACTCTGAGCCAGAACAGCCTGGACAACCTGCCCATGCCTAAGCTTCTTGCGAGCAAGGGCATTGTGCCCGGCATCAAGGTGGACAAGGGCAAGCAGCCCCTGATCAACGCTCCGGGCGATGAGATCACAGTTGGGCTGGATGGCCTTGAAGACCGCCTGGAAATCTACAAGCACCAAGGCGCACGGTTTGCCAAATGGCGAGATGTCTTCCACATCTCCGGTACCCTGCCCTCACGGCAGGCTGTCGAAGCGAACGCCGAGGTTCTGGCGCGCTACGCAGCCATCTGCCAGTCACTTGGAATTGTCCCCATTGTGGAGCCTGAAGTACTGATTGACGGCGACCACACCATGGAACGGACTGCAGAAGTAAGCGAGTCGGTGTTAAGAGAGGTGTTTCATGCTCTTTACCGGCACAAAGTCGAGCTGAAGCAGATGATTCTGAAGCCGAGCATGGTCACCCCGGGAAAAGAGAATCCGAAAGCAACTCCGGAAGAGGTGGCCAGGGCTACCCTTGACGTTTTCCGCCGGGCGGTTCCTGCAGCAGTTCCGGGCATCTGCTTCCTGTCCGGAGGCCAGACACCCGAGGAAGCCACAGCCAATCTGAACGCCATGAACAGCATGGGCGCCCAACCCTGGGAGCTGAGCTTCTCCTACGGCCGGGCCTTGCAGGAACCGGCTCAGAAGGCTTGGGCCGGTGAGCCCGACAACGGCTCGGATGCCCAGGCCGCGCTGCTTAAGCGTGCTCGCTTGAATGGTGCAGCACGGTCGGGCAATTACCGGCCGGAAATGGAAGACTGAACATTCTCGACCGTCTCTTTGATTATTGATTACCTCAATTACAGCCAGAGACACAGCTGGCCGCGCCATTAAATGCCATGGTGCGGCCACTGAGTGGCACGTGAACCGGCACGTTAACCGACTCCTGGAACAGTGCTGTACGGGTTCCATCCTGCACTTTGCCACCGGATGTGGCCGGCTCGTTGGCATGGGAAGGAATGACCGCCTTGGGCTGCACCAGATCGTTGATCACGTAGGCCGCCTGGGTCGGGCCGGTGGTGTAGGTGTCACCGATGTTCATAACCACCAGGCCGGCACTGTAATGATCGTTAACCACCAGTTTTTGCTCAGCGGTGATGCCGGTGTCACCTGACAGATAGACCACCAGACCATTGGAGAACTTCAGCACATAGCCGGTAGGCGGTCCGACGCTGGCTCCCACCCCGGCTGCTTTCAGGTGTTCCGCCAGCGGCCCAGTCAGGAACGAGGGGGAAACGCCATTACTGTGCACCGCCGGAACGGTAGTAACGGCAACGCCACCCACTTCCCGCTCGCCACCGAAGCGCACCAGCATGGAATTGGCAGGATCACCGCCGGCGCCCTTCAGCTTAGCGGCAAAAAACGCCGGCATCTCACTGCCCGTTACAATCTTCGCATTGTGCTTCACGGCAATATCGACGGTGTTGGATTGCGGCAATGTGGACACGCCGGTGTCCGGAGAAGCGCAGGTTCCCTGATTGGTCTGACTGATTCTCTGGTCTCCGACATGATCCCCGTGCATGTGGGAAACCAGCACCACATCAATCTTGCCCAGCCTCGGGTCCTCCGGCCCGGCAACAGTTCGCCCTGCATCGTAAAGAATTCGGGTGCCGTTCGGATCTTCAAATATCAGTGCCCGGTCACGACTGCAGAATTCGCCATCGTGGCTGCCCAGTGGCGTGACTTTCACCATGCCGTCATCGGCCTGGGCGGATATGGCAGAACCCAGAAAAAGACAGACAGATGCCCCTGCAACAGCGAGAGTGCTTCGTAAAAATCCTTGAGACATGTGGTTGTTCCTCCCATTCACTTTATTGTTGACACCAACACTGATACGAACGATCGCGCCGTTAGTACCAGTTTAGTCAGTGGGCAGAGTTGTGTTAGGGAAAAGGCCGATCAAGCGGCGCGGGAATCGACACCCGGCAAAGGCTGTTCGAGGCAGGTCAACATGGGTGTCACCTGGCGGATTTTGCGTGCTTCAGGCCACAGCGCTTCCGCTTCCGCAAAGCCCTGGCGCAGAAAGTTGAGCCATTGCTTGATGCGACCGGTCACGTAGCGGTCTTCCAGCCAGCCCTGAAGAACGGTGGCGTATTCGCGAACCAGTGCCACGGCTTCCGGCCAGGTCATGTCAGATACGGTTTCACCCTGCTGGCTTGCCTTGATTTGCCGGGCCAGATCTGGCCGCGCAATCAGACCGCGGCCGATCATCACATCATCGCAGCCGGACACGTCACGGCATCGCCAGTAGTCGGCCACGGTCCAGATTTCGCCGTTGGCAATGATGTGGGTACTCACCGCTTCCCGGGCCCGGGCAATTTCTTCCCAGTACGCAGGCGGTTTGTAGCCATCGACTTTACTGCGGGCATGGATAACAATCTCCTCCGCGCCGGCAGCTTCCAGGGCCTGGGCGCAGGCCACGCCCATCGAGCGGTCGTCATAACCCAGCCGCATTTTTGCGGTAACCGGCACCGCCGCTGGCACTGCCTGGCGAACGGCAGCCACAATCGCGTGCATCAACTCGGGCTCACGCATGAGCACACATCCGCCCTTGTGTTTGTTCACGGTCTTTGCAGGGCAGCCGAAATTAACATCCACCTGGGTTGCGCCAAGCTCTGCGGCTTTTGCGCCATGAAGGGCCATCTGGTGCGGGTCTGAGCCCAGAAGCTGAACCGCGACAGGCGTGCCCACCTCGGTAAGCGACTGGTTGTGCAGTTCTGGGGCGTATTTGAAGAACACTCTCGGCGGCAGCATGCCGTGAGTCACGCGAATGAACTCTGTCACACACCGATCAATCCCACCGACTTTGGTCAGTGTTTCACGAATGGGTGCGTCGACCAGCCCCTCCATCGGGGCAAGAATGATTCGCATGAATGCTCCAGCAGAAAACGGGCTGTTAACAGAGTAAGGCTGATCAAAAATCAGGCGGAGCGGATTGTAAGGAATTTGACGAGAAGATGGTAGACAGGGATCCTGATCAAGACCTGAATGGACACCCCGTTACCGGGGTGTCCATTCACTGGCGGGCCTTATTTAACGTCGAAACGATCCGCATTCATGACCTTGGTCCAGGCAGCAACGAAGTCCTTCACAAACTTCTCTTCGTTGTCGTCCTGGGCGTACAGCTCTGCGTAAGCACGCAGGATAGAGTTGGAGCCGAACACGAGATCAACACGGGTCGCGGTAAACTTGGTGTTGCCGTTCTTACGATCCACGATGTTGTACGAGTTCTTGCCGGTGGGCTCCCAACGGTTTGCCATGTCAGTCAGGTTCACGAAGAAGTCGTTGGTCAATTGGCCAACGCGATCTGTGAACACGCCGTGCTTCGTGCCACCATGGTTGGTCCCCAGCACACGCATGCCACCCATCAGCACAGTCATCTCAGGCGCTGTCAGGCCCATTAGTTGGGCGCGATCCAGAAGCAGTTCTTCAGGCTTGACCACGTAGTCCTTCTTCTGCCAGTTGCGGAAACCGTCAGCCAACGGCTCAAGCGGATCGAAGGATTCTGCATCCGTCATCTCATCGGTGGCGTCACCACGTCCCTTCAGGAAAGGTACGTGAACGTCATGGCCGGCAGCCTTCGCCGCCATCTCAACCCCCAGGTTACCACCCAGCACGATCACGTCCGCGATGCTGGCGCCGGTATCGGCTGAGATCTTCTCGTAGACCTTCAATACCTTGGCCAGGCGATCCGGCTCGTTGCCTTCCCAGTCTTTCTGGGGGGCCAGACGGATGCGGGCGCCATTAGCACCACCACGCATGTCGGAGCCACGGAAGGTGCGGGCGCTGTCCCAGGCGGTAGCGACCAGTTCGTTGAGGCTAAGGCCGGCTTCGGCAATTCTTTCTTTGACGACTTCTTCGATGTAGTTGGTCTCGCCCTGGGGAACCGGATCCTGCCAGATCAGATCTTCAGCGGGCACGTCCGGGCCAATGTAACGGGACTTTGGACCCATATCCCGGTGAGTCAGCTTGAACCAGGCGCGAGCGAAGCAGTCCTTGAAGTATTCTGGATCCGCCATGAATTTCTCACAGATCGCGCGGTACTTCGGATCCACCTTCATAGCCATATCCGCATCGGTCATAATCGGATTGCGGCGAATGGACGGATCGGTCGAGTCAACCGGCTTGTGTTCTTCCTTGATATCGATCGGCTCCCACTGGTTGGCGCCAGCCGGGCTCTTTTTCAGCTCCCATTCATAGCCGAACAGCAGGTCGAAGTACCCCATATCGAACTGCGTCGGGTTGGTGGTCCAGGCACCCTCAAGACCTGAGGTAATAGCGTTGGTCGCCTTTCCCTGAAGGTTCGGGTTGTGCCAGCCAAGACCCTGTTCGTGAACATCAGCGCCCTCAGGCTCTGGCCCAAGCGTTTCCGCATCGCCGTTGCCGTGGGTCTTTCCAACGGTGTGCCCGCCGGCAGTCAGAGCAGCGGTCTCTTCATCATTCATCGCCATTCGCGCGAAGGTGACACGGACCTGCTCAGCGGTCTTTTGCGGATCGGACTGACCGTTCACACCCTCTGGGTTTACATAAATCAGGCCCATCTGCACCGCAGCCAGTGGATTTTCCATGGTATCCGGCTTGCTCAGGTCCTCATAACGGCTGTCGGACGGGGCCAGCCACTCTTTCTCAGCACCCCAGTAAATGTCTTTTTCCGGATGCCAGATATCCTCGCGACCATAGGAGAAGCCGAAGGTCTTGAAGCCAAATGACTCATAAGCAACGTTACCGGCCAGGATGAACAGATCCGCCCAGCTCACCTTGTTGCCATACTTTTTCTTGAGCGGCCACAGCAAGCGCCTGGCTTTATCGAGGTTACCGTTGTCAGGCCAGGAGTTCAGCGGGGCAAACCTCTGATTACCGGTGCCCGCGCCGCCTCGGCCGTCAGCCAACCGGTAAGTGCCCGCAGCGTGCCAGGCCAGGCGGATCATCAGGCCACCATAATGCCCCCAGTCTGCAGGCCACCATTCCTGGCTGTTGGTCATCAGCTCGTGCATGTCTTTTTCAAGCGCTTCATGATCAAGCTTTCTGACCTCTTCCCGATAGTTGAAGTCTTCTCCCAGGGGGTTTGTTTTGAGGTCATGCTGATGAAGAATGTCAAGGTTAAGGTTCTCAGGCCACCAACCGGCCACATCAGCCTTTTCCTGAGTGTTTGAACCGTGCATTACAGGGCACTTGCCACCCGGGCTATTGTTCTCAGTCATTTTTCTCTCCTCATTCGGTTTGGCAAAACGACACATCTCAATCCAGATATCTCTAACTATAGGCCAGATAAAACACTCTGCTCTGAGTATTTCTTATACCCCAAATAGTGAATACCTATAGGGTTTGCTGCCGCGGTGCGGACCTCTCTCCGGATTACTGAGCGCACGCAAAATCGCTCGAGTAGTCCACCAGAATTCCGAGACAATCACGCCACGCCTCAAGGCTGCTGAATGAAATCAAATCCGACATGAACCACCTCCTGCCTGACGACAACAGCTTCACCTTAGCGCGAGGCAGAATCCTTAATACAATTAATTAAAAATAAAATTGAGGAAGGTTTTGGCTATTAAAGAAGGGGCAGGAGAGGTTACAGGCGCTCTATGGACGCGAACTTGCCGGCATCGTCAAACAGAATCCGGAAGCTGCCGCGAATACCGTTCCTGAGGTAAAAACGGGAAAGGATACGAGCCGGGAAACGGACAGAGCGTCCGTCCCGGGCCGTTGTGCGAACATCGGTAGCAACGCCCTGATAGAGCTTGATCCACTCATCAGGGCTGATGCTGACATCCACAATGATCTGCTGCATAAGCTCTTAGTTTGCCAGTTCCAGCAGCAGACGGTTCAGGCGGGTTACGTAGGCACCCGGGTCCTGGAGCTGCTCACCGCTGGCCAGGGTGGCCTGGTCAAGCAGTACTGCCGAGAGCTCGCTGAACCGCTCCTCACCCTTCTCGCTTTCAAGGCGCTGAACCAGCGGATGATCCACGTTGATTTCAAAGATCGGCTTGCTGTCCGGCACTTTCTGGCCGGCCGCTTCCATGATCTTCTTCATCTGCGCGCCCATGTCGAAGTCGCCCACAACCAGGCAGGCTGGTGAGTCAGTCAGACGGTTGGTAACACGCACTTCCTGCACCCGTTCATTCAGAGCATTCTTGATGCGCTCTAGCAGATCCTTGTGCTCCTCGGCGGCTTCTTCCTTGTGCTTCTTGTCTTCCTCGGTCTCCACTTCCCCAAGGTCCAGATCTCCGCGGGCAACGTCCTGGAACTGCTTGCTGTCGTATTCGCTGAGGTAGCCCATCATCCACTCGTCAATCCGGTCGGACAGAATCAGTACCTCAATCCCCTTCTTGCGGAACACTTCCAGGTGCGGACTGCTCTTGGCGGCCGTGAAGTTGTCTGCCGTAATGTAGTAGATCTTCTTCTGGCCTTCCTTCATCCGGCTGATGTAGTCATCCAGTGATACGTTCTGGGTGCTCTCGCCGGTATGGGTAGAGGCAAACCGCAGCAGGCCGGCAATTTTTTCGCGGTTACTGAAATCTTCCGCCGGGCCTTCCTTGAGCACGGTGCCAAACTCGCCCCAGAATTTCTGGAACTGCTCGGGGTCTTTCTTAGCCAGCTTCGACAGCATGTCCAGAACCCGCTTGGTGACCGCAGTGCGGATACTTTCCACCGTGCTGTCGTTCTGCAGAATCTCCCGGGACACGTTCAGGGACAGATCGTTGGAATCGATCACGCCCTTGGCGAAGCGCAGGTACAGCGGCAGGAACTGCTCGGCGTCGTCCATGATGAACACACGCTGCACATAGAGCTTCAGACCACGGGGGGCTTCCCGGTTGTACATATCGAACGGCGCGCGGGCCGGAATGTACAGCAGGCTGGTGTAGTCCAGCTTGCCTTCCACCTTGTTGTGGGACCAGGTCAGCGGGTCTTCGAAATCGTGGGCGATGTGCTTGTAGAACTCCTTGTACTCCTCGTCCTTGATCTCGGTACGCGGCAGGGTCCAGAGCGCGGTGGCATCGTTGACCGTTTCGTACTCGTCTTTCTTGTCTTCTCCTTCCTCCGATTCGGCTTTCATCACCACCGGGAAAGAAATGTGATCGGAGTACTTTTTCACCAGGCTGCGCAACTTCCAGCCGTTGGCAAATTCCTTGGCGTCGCTCTTGAGGTGCAGAACGATCTGAGTGCCGCGATGCTCAAGGTTGACCTGTTCAATAGTGAACTCGCCGTCGCCCTTCGATTCCCAATGGACGCCCTCTTCCGCTGGGGCACCGGCACGGCGGGTGAACACATCAACCTTGTCGGCCACGATAAACGACGAGTAGAAACCGACGCCAAACTGACCAATCAGCTTGCTGTCCTTTTTCTCGTCACCGGACAGTTGCTGCAGGAATTCGGCAGTACCAGAGCGGGCGATCGTGCCCAGATTCTGGATCACGTCATCACGGGTCATCCCGATACCATTATCGGTCAGCGTGACAGTATTGGCTTCCTCGTCAAAATCCAGGCGAATTCTCAGTTCAGGGTCGTTTTCATAAAGACTGTCATCCTTCAGAGCGGCAAAACGAAGTTTGTCTTCGGCATCCGAAGCGTTTGAAATCAGCTCACGCAGGAAGATTTCTTTGTTCGAGTACAACGAGTGAATCATCAAATGAAGCAGCTGCTTCACTTCTGTCTGAAAACCCAAGGTCTCTTTTTGCGTTTCAACCGTCATGGCGTTTATGTCTCCTGATACGAATAGGCAGGCACTGAGGTGTGCCCGAGTTTCCTCATAGTTTGAGGAGTGGGCGCGGAGACCGTTCCGAAACCGTGCGGAGCCATGGATGGCGGAGCCGAACGTACATGGACGTATTCACAGCGTGTTTCGGAACGGCCTCCGTGCTCGCTCCTGCACAAAATTCCTCGTCTGAGCAGGAATTGGGGGCACACCGGGCCATTTCAAGCCCCGGAACATTGACGAACTCAGTCTTCAAGGAGGAAGTGGGCCCGTGCAGTTGCGATGGGTTGCGACCGGGACTTTTGCCAGGCGCTGACCATCACGTTGGCCACCCGGTTGCCCTGGCGGGTCAGGCGGCATTCGGCGTAGGTTTCACGGTCCAGACCCGCGCGCAGGTAATCGAGCGAGAAATCCACAATGCGGGGCATACGCAGGGATTCCTGGGAGAGAATCAGGTAAATATTGGCCGACATTTCCATGAACCCCCCGATGACTCCACCATGAATCGCCGGCAGGATCGGGTTGCCGAGATTGGATTCCTTTCTCGGCAGGCGAAAAATCAGGTCATCCCCAAAGCGCTCGCACTGCAAACCTATCCAGGTGGCGTAGGGAATACTCTCAAGCATCCGGGTAAAGTCCCCGGTTTCCTGGGTATAACGGAGGATTTCCGGATCAGTCATTCCTCACCTCCTGTAATCAGGTCCCGATAGTGCTTTGGGCTGGCATCCTTTCCGATACGCATGAAGGTCGCCACACAGTTGGCGATGGTTTCGCCCCCCTCCTGGTACGCTTCACAGCGGGTAAAGATAATGTTCCGGGTTACCCGGTAGGTTTCCGCCCGGGCATAGACTGGTTTATGGGGCTGCGCCGGGCGCATGTAGTCCACGCGCAAATCCAGTGTCGGGCAAAGTTCGAAGTCCTCCAGGGCACAGAGAATAACGCAACCAGACGTAGTGTCCATGAGGGTGGTGATGGCACCGCCGTGGATGACGCCATTGTCCGGGTTGCCGATGATCCGGTCACTGTAGGGCAGGCAGAGTGTCAGGCTGCCCTCCGTGGCCTCAGTAACGTTGAGACCCAACTCTTTCGCCTGGTTGAGCGTTTCGATAAACCGGGTTACCCGTTTCATTCGGGTTTCGTCGTTCATTCGGAATCAACCTGTGGATGAGTTTTTGGATTTGGCGTCGGTTTCAGGCTTGACCGGTGCCGGTTCCTCAAAAACCTTGCCGGCACGCAACGCTCGAAGTGCCTCGGAACAGAATTCCCGGCGGTACAGAACAATGACGACCAGGGTGGACGCCGCCATGAACACCATCGGATGAATGAACCAGCCAACCACAGCCAATGCGTAATAGTAAGAGCGCAGGCCGAGGTTGAACGCGTCACCGGCCAGGTTACAGACGTTGCCGGCACTGCGGGCAAAGGCTTCACGGCCCGCAGGGCTTGTTTTGGTGTCATCCGGCTGAGGCGCGCTGCCGATCATCACAGAGACAAAGTTGTACATCCGCATCGACCAGGTGAATTTGAAAAAGGCGTAAATAAAGACGACCAACAGCACCACCATGCGAAGTTCCCAGATTTCCCTTGTCGGCAGTGTGCCGAACGGCATGGTGCTGAACACTTCCATGACTTCCTGGGTGTAACCCAAGGCAGTGATGATACCGGCGAGGATCAACAGGCAGCTGGAGGCGAAGAAGGCTCCGTTGCGCTCGAGATTGCCAACCACGGAGGCATCTGCAATGCGGTTCTCCCGCCGGAGCATGACCCGCATCCAGTCTTCGCGATACATGTCGAGGGTGTTGGACAAGCAGGCGCGATCTGCGGCCCGGCGCTTTGAATATTCGGTATAACCAAGCCAGCAAACCAGGAACCAGAGCAATGCAATCAGTTCGAGTAAGTTACCCATTGGCGGCCTTAGAATCAAAAGTGCGAAACAGTGCGGGATCAGAGGTTTATGATACGCCAAGGACCTGTCCGCCACCACCGCTGGCCATCATCCGGTAATCCAACGCCAGACAGCGATGTGTTATAAACTGGCCATTAAGGAATCGGGTCTCCGAATAAACTGGACCTGACGTTGCATCATCGAAAGGGAGCTCACTGTGAACCTGTCCGCTATCAAAACCAGCCTTTTTGCAATTGCCCTGGCCTTGACCCTTAGCGCTTGTAGCGTCAACCCGGTCACCGGGGAAAAGCAGCTATCGCTGATTGGGGAGAACCAGGAACTCGCCATGGGCGCCGAACAGTACGTACCGACCCAGCAAACTCAGGGCGGTCAGTTTTATGTCGATCCTGAGCTGACACTTTATGTGCAGGAGGTTGGCCAGAAAATGGCCGCAGTCAGCGACCGGCCGGATCTGCCCTACGAATTTGTGGTACTTAACAGTAGTGTCCCCAATGCCTGGGCCCTGCCCGGCGGCAAAATTGCCATCAACCGCGGCCTGCTGACCGAGCTTGGTGATGAGGCCCAGTTGGCGTCTGTTCTGGGCCACGAAATTGTTCATGCGGCGGCAAGACACAGTGTTCAGCGAATGCAACAGGGCATGCTGATCAGCGCCGGCGTCGCCGGTCTTGGCTTTGCACTATCGGACAACGAATGGGCCGGACTGATAATGGGCGGGGCCGCGCTGGGCGCTCAACTTGCACTGGCACAGTACAGCCAGGGCGATGAGCTGGAATCCGATCACTACGGTATCCTTTACATGAAGGAAGCCGGCTACGACCCGGCTGCAGCGGTGGAACTTCAGGAAATCTTTCTGAAATTGGCGGAGGGCCGGAAGTCGGGTTTTATCGACGGCCTGTTCGCCACTCATCCGCCCTCTGCCAAACGGGTTGAGGAGAACCGGGCACTCGCACAGAAGATAGGTACCGGTGGGTACCGGGGCAAGGAAGTTTTCGATCGAAAAATGGCCAAACTTCGCTCGCTTCAGCCCGCCTATGATGCCCATGACAAGGCCATGGAACTTGCTTCAAAGGACGACATGAAAGCGGCTCTGGACAAGGTGAATGAAGCCGTTCGCCTGCTTCCGCGGGAAGCCATGTTCTACTCGCTTCGCGGCCGCATCTATCAGGAACTGAAAGAACCGGAAAAAGCCAGTGCGGACTTCGAAAAGGCGGTGAGCCTGTATCCGGAGATGTTCACCTATCGCTTATACAACGGGCTGAATGCACTCCGCCTCAACAACCTGAACAAGGCCCGGGAAAACCTGATCAAAGCTAATGAAACCGTGCCCACATCCATTGCCTTTCTCCGCCTGGGAGATATCGCCGTGAAGCAGAACAATCGCAGCCAGGCCATTGCCTATTACAGCAAGGCTGCTGAGGCTGGTGGTGAGGTGGCCGAAGAGGCCAAACGGAAACTCGCGACGCTAACGCAATAGGCTGACATCATCATGTCCATTGACTTTTAGAGCAATAACTCTAAAAATCAGATGACATCAACAACAATTGGATGACGGACATGTTAGCGAAACGTATCCAGCCCATGGTTTTCCAGGCTCGGCGCTACTATGTGGAACTGATGTTCCAGGTGATGGGGCGGGCCCTGCAAGCGGTGAGCGAGGTGGACGAGAACGTCCAGAATGAAGCACGGGCGCTGCCCGATGGCTTTCTGTTTGAAATGATGGTGATGCCTGACGGCTCGCGACTGATTGTGGAACATACCGGCCAGGGCCGCTTTCACTATCACGGCAGCACTGCGCCCCGCCCCGTGGACCTGTCCATTCAGTTCAAACACATTGCCCATGCCTTCCTGGTGCTGTCGTTCCAGGAAAAGACCTCCGTGGCATTCGCCAATGACCGCATGCTGGTAGACGGTGATATCAGCTATGCGGTGAGGATGACCCGGGTATTGAACCGCCTTGAATCTTTCATCCTGCCCAAACTGATTGCCCAGCGTGCCGTGAAAGAATATCCAGCTGACCTGCACCTGCCTGAGAAGCTGATCAGCGCCGCACGCATTTATCTGAAAGTTGCCACCAACTTCGTCGAGACAGCGAGAGCATAATGACCAACAAATACTATGAGTTCTTCTGCCCGGTAAAAGTGATCGCCGGCAAGGCCGCTCTTGAGCACATTCCTTACGAGCTGACCGGCATGGGCGCAAAACGGCCGATGATTGTGACTGACAAGGGCGTGCGCGCCGCAGGTTTGCTGGAGCCGGTCATTGCCGCTTGTGAGGAAAGCGGGCTCGAAATCATCACAATCTATGATGACGTGCCGCCAGACTCCTCCACCACAGTGGTGCGTGATATTGCCGGCATCTACCGCCTGGAAAAATGCGACTCCATCATCGCTGTCGGCGGTGGCTCGGCCATCGATACCGGCAAGGCCGTCAACATTCTGGTTTCCGAAGGCGGTGACGACATTGCCAAATACAGCGGCGCCGGCGTGCTCAAGCATCCGCTGAAACCGTTTTTTGTGGTTCCGACCACCGCAGGCACTGGCTCTGAGGTGACCTCGGTTGCCGTGATTACCGATGAAGCCAAAGGTGTAAAGCTTCCGTTCACTTCCTCGTTCCTTCTGCCAAATGCTGCGATTATTGATCCGAGAATGACGCTGACTCTGCCACCCCATATCACGGCGGCAACGGCGATGGATGCCATGACCCACGCAACAGAAGCCTTCACCTGCATGGCAAAGAATCCTCTGAGCGACGCCTACGCTACGGCGGCCATCAAGAAGGTCAGCCAGTCCCTGCTGAAGGTCATGGACAACCCGAAGGACAGTGACGGTCGGCTGGAACTGGCACAGGCTTCCACCATGGCGGGCATTGCCTTCTCCAACTCGATGGTAGGCCTCGTGCATGCCCTTGGGCACGCAACTGGCGCCATCTGCCACCTGCCCCATGGCTTGTGCATGAGCCTATACCTGCCCTACGTGCTGGAGTACAACCTGGAGACCATCCGGGAACCATTGGGCGAGCTGTTGCTGCACCTGGAGGGGCCAGAGGTCTTCGCCGCTACCCCGGCAAGTCGCAGGGCCGAAGCGAGCATTTCGGCGATCCGAAAATTACGGGATGCCCTGTACAAGCGATGCCAGCTGCCTCGCACTCTGAAAGAAGCAGGCAAGGTGAGCGAAGACCAGCTGGATCACATCGCCGAAATGGCACTGGATGACGGCTCGATCATGTTCAACCCTAAGGAAGTAAGCCTCGAAGATGCCCGTGCGGTGCTTCGCCGGGCCTGGGCCTGAACACTTCAGGTTGCCGATGCAAGGGGCTCCATCCGCCGGGCCCCATTGCTCCGATTACCTGAACATAGACTTCAAATCCTTGAAATTGGCCAGCAATGGAGTGACAATCACGCTTTCTGGCAGGGATCTTAGCCGGGTTCGTTCTTCCACCTACAGCAATGTTCCGTAGAGAGCCCTTCCGCATGAAAAGCCGACGATCCTGCCGCCTTCCCACTTTAATCACCGCTCTGCTACTTGCCTTGTCTGCGATTGCAATTCGTGGTGCAAATGCTCAGGAACAGAAAGTTTTCCACCTGAACATTTCCCCCAATGGCTACCCGCCTTACCTGATTGTCGACCAGGGCGCCCCCTCGGGGATCATGTGGGATGTGGTTTCATTGATTTCCCATAGGCTTGGCTACCGTGTCGTTGCACAAAAGGTTCCCCGTAAACGGGTCGACCAGATGCTGCTCGACGGTTTTATCGACGGAACGCCCCGGGCCCGGGAATGGACGGACCACCCCGAAAAGTTCCTGTTTACCAACCCGATTGTGAACATCGAGGAAGTGTTTTTCATTCCCAAAGGCTCAAAGCTATCGTACGAAACTCCGGAAGACCTGTTCTCGAAAACCATCGTTACCCACCTGGGGTATCTGCACCCGCAGCTGGAAACCTACTTCACCGAAGGTAAGATTCGCCGCTTCGATGTTTCCCGCGACCGTGACATGTTCACCTTTGTACTCCACGGCGACCGCTTTGATGCCGCTGTCGCGGACCGACTGGTGGGCAGGTGGATTCTGCGTAACGAGGGCCTTCAAGACGAATTCCGGTCCTCCGACAAGGGCATCAGTGAGTATGGTTTCCGGCTGATGCTTCGGCGTGACTGGCATGCCTTCGCAAACCAGTTCAACACAGAGCTGGCGCGCATCAAGCAGAATGGCGAGCTGGACGCCATTCTCACCAATTACCGTTAGTCACCGGTAGCGACTGGTCCTTATTCGACGCGTCTTAGTAGCAGCATTGGCGACACGCTGAGAACCGGCCGCAACTGCCACCTGCCAAACAGAGCCAAAACAACCGCGCTGACCAGCGGTATCGGCAAAACCACTTGCCAGTGCCACTGAAATGCCCCCTCAAACATCCGGAACTGCAGTGCCCAGACGGCTGCCTCTGCGGCAACCACGCCCAGAATCCCCGCGAAACCACCCAGCAAGGCGAATTCCAGCATCGTGCTGCGCACCAGCAGGCTCTGTCGGCCACCCAGGGTTCTCAACAGCGCGCCCTCCCGCTGCCGGTCACGGAGCGTGGCGCTGACCACCGCAGCCATCACCACCAGTGCGGCGGCGAGAATGAGTGCCAGAATCGCTTCAATGGCCTGGGTGACCTGCCGGACGATTTCCTGAATCCGGTCTATGACGTTGTCAATCTCCAGCACCGATACCGTCGGAAACCGCCGGGAGAACTCATTAAGGGCATCTTTTTTGTTTCTGGGCAGATAGAAACTGGTGATCCAGGTCGCCGGCATATCCGACAAGCCACCGCCAGGCGGGAAAGCCATGTAGAAGTTTGGCTTCATGCTGTCCCATTGAACGGTGCGAATACTGGTCACGGTTTCGGTGACTTTTTCGGAGCCGATAGTAAAAGTCAGCTCATCTCCCAGAACCAGGCCCAGCTTTCCTGCCAGTTCGGATTCCACGGAAACCCCTTCTTTCTGGCCTTGCTGGAACCAGCTACCCTCCACAATCCGGTTATCTTCCGGCAGCTCCGACATCCAGGTGAGGTTCAGTTCGCGGTTGAGCGCACCAATACGCTCATCCTTGCTGACGGCCTCCTTCACCGGCTGTCCATTGAGTTCGGTCAAACGGCCGCGCACCATGGGATAGAGCTTATCCAGTGGCTGACCACGCTCCTGCCAGAACGCATCAATTTCATCCACCGTATCCGGCGCAATGTTGATCAGGAAATGATTGGGCGCGTCGTCGGGCAGTTGGGCCTGCCAGTCCGCCAGCAAGGAGGTGCGCACCAGGATCAGCGTAGCGGCCAGCATAAGGGTCATGGCAAAGACCGCAATCTGGGACATGCTGGCTTTGCGGTGGCGGTACAGGCCGACAAGAGCAAGGCGCCAGGAATTGCCGCCACCACGGACCCGGCGAAGGGTCGCAACCAGCAGCCACCCGGCCAACCCGAGCGCACCCAGCAACAGGGCAAGGCCGCCCAGCAGAGACACCACCAGCGCCAGTTCACCTGCGTACATCCATACCAGGCCGAATACTGCCACGATGGCGACAACGAGATCCGGCAGTACCTCACGGCCGGTTTCTCCCGGCTGGCTGCGCAACACCCGCATGGCCGGCACATTCCGGAGCCGACGCACTGGCGGGTAGGCAAAGGCAAACAGGGAGACGAGTGCCGTTAGCAAGGCGGGTGCCAGCGCTGAAGGGTCAAGCTGAAAACCCACCGGGCGCTCCAGAACCTCGCTCAGCATTCGGGTCAGCAGCCAATACAGCGGCAGCGCGACCAAAATGCCGCCGATAATCCCCGCCAAACCCCAGAGCGCGAGGCGCTTGAGATACAGCCCGCCGATACCGGCGCCGCTCAGGCCAAGAGTCTTGAGCAGAGCCACGGTGTCACGCTGGGATAACGCGTATTGCCTGCTTGCCACGGCCACGGCCACAGCGGCGAGCAGCACAGCCAGGCTGCCACCGAGTAACAGGAAGCGTTCTGCACGCTCCAGCGACCGGGAGAAGGTTTCGCCATCGCGCACGCCCTCCCACTCATGACTGGGTTCCATACGAGGCTGGAGCCACTGGTAATAGGCTTCAAGAGCGGCCTCGTCGCCGGCAAACAGATAAACAAACTCGACCCGGCTGCCTTCCTGAACGACGCCGGTAGATGACACATCGTCTACGTGCATCATGACCCGGGGGGCCAAGGCTGAAAGACGGAAACCGCCGTCCGGCTCGCGAATCAGCAAGCCAGATACCGTCAGACTTCGGCTTCCCACTTCCAGACTGTCGCCGACTTGCAGTTCCAACAGGCGCAACAGCCGCGGATTGATCCATACTTCACCCGGCGCCGGGCCCTGACTAACCAGCTCCCTCGGTCCCTCAGGGTTGTGCTGGATCTCAATATCGCCCCTCAAGGGGTACTCGTTACTCACCGCCTTGACCGAAACCAACTGGAAGTTGTCCGCACCGAACACCATTGTCGAGAATTCGACCATCCGGCCGGTTTCCAAGCCACGCTCCCGCGCCTGTTCCAGCCAGGATTCCGGGATCGGGCGACCGTTCTCGGCCTCCAGCTGACGATCGGCAGCAAGAAAGGAACTGGCCGAGGTTACCAGCGTTCGCTGCAGCTGGCTGGCAAAAAGGGCAATGGTGGCAACCGTAGCCACAGCAATAATCAGTGCCGCCAGGACAACGCGCACATCCCGTTCCCGCCAATCCCGGCGGACAGACATCAGTTTTTTTGCAGCAGCCATCAGTGGGCCATCTCCCTTGCTGCTTCGGGCTCTGTCAGCACTCCGGCTTCAATGTGGAACTGACGGCTGCAGCGCGCCGCCAACTGCTCATCATGGGTCACCATCACCAGCGTGGTGCCCTGCTCGCGGTTCAGCGCCATCAACAGATCGGAGACCGCCGCACCGGTGCGGTTATCCAGGTTGCCGGTCGGTTCATCAGCAAACAGGATCAGGGGGTCTGAGGCAAACGCCCGGGCAATCGCCACGCGCTGCTGTTCACCGCCAGATAGCTGCCTTGGCGTGTGAGTCAGGCGCTCGCCCAGCCCCACCCGTTCAAGGAGTTCCCGGGCTCTTTTCTCCGGAGCTTCCATTCCAGCCAACTCCAGAGGCAGCATAACGTTTTCCAGCGCGGTCAGAGCGGGCAGCAGCTGAAATGACTGAAACACAAATCCGACCCGGTGGGCGCGGAGTTTCGCCCGCTCGTCCTCGCTGAGCTTGCTGATCACTGAGCCATCCAGCTCAACCGTTCCGTCACTTGGCGTATCAAGACCCGCAAGCAATCCTAGCAACGTGGTTTTTCCGGACCCGGACCGGCCGACAATGGCTACGGATTCTCCCCGATTGATTTCGAGATTGACCCCCTGCAAGATCGTCAGCGTATCGGTTTCAAGGCTGACACGATGAGTCAGGTTTTCCACCCGTAACATCGGGCTCTGGTTTTCCGGGTTAACATTGGTCATCTGATTCACGGAATCTCCCGATCCTGGGTTCTGAACACGGAATAAGGTGTATTAGCTGTCTATGCATACGGCATTGGTGTACGTCAGATCAATTTTTTTTCTCATGGCGACTTTGCTGGCGCTGCCGGCGGCGGCCAGCCAGAACACTCTCCTTATTTTAGGAGACAGCCTTAGCGCGGCTTATGGTGTACCCTCCGAGACGGCCTGGGTGCAGTTACTGCGAGACCGACTGAATGACAATGGACTGGCCAGCTGGGAAGTCGTAAATGCCAGCATCAGCGGAGAGACAACCGATGGCGGGGCTCGACGGCTACCCGAGTTGCTTGAGGAGAACGCCCCGGAGGTTGTTATTATCGAACTGGGCGGCAACGATGGCCTGCGCGGTTTTCCACCCAATGTCATTGAATCCAATCTGGCCTCCATGATTGAACAGGTACAGGCCTCCGGCGCCCGGGCAGTGCTGGTGGGCATGCAGATTCCGCCGAATTACGGCGAGCGATACACCCAGATGTTTGCCGACATTTTTCCGAAACTATCAGACCGCTACGATACCGATCTGGTTCCCTTCTTTCTTGATGGTGTCTACAACAAAGAGGGAATGATGCAGGACGACGGCCTTCACCCCACCGAAAAGGCGCAGCACACATTACTGGAGAACGTCTGGCCGGTGATCAAGCCTATCCTGAAGTGACGCCGGATCAAGCCAGGGATTGCAGGAAGGCAAGCGCCCGACGCTCTGACCAGTAAAATCCGTCACGGGCATGCTCGACAAAGCCGACATGGCCGCCCCAGCGCGGGGCTTCCAGCCGAACATGGGCGCCGAGCACGCGGCGGGATTCCGGAAAGCACTCCGGGGACAGGAAGGGGTCATCTGCTGCATTCACCATCAGCGCCGGTACCCGGATATCTTTCAGCCGGCCAAGAGCCGAACACCTGGCCCAGTAATCCCGGGCATCCCTGAAACCATGCAGGGGCGCTGTGTAACGATCGTCGAATTCATGAAAACTGCGGATTGAATCAAAGCCAGAAACATCAATCAGCGCCGGGAATTTTTCCGCTTTTTCCTGCATCTTTACCTTAAGGTCCCGCAAAAACCTCTGCATGTAGATCTTCCGGCTGGGCAGCGCCAGCATATCGGCACTGCCCGCAAGATCGCAGGGCACGGAATAGGCAACGGTACCACAGATTCTGCTGTCCACCTGCTCGCCCTGCTCGCCGAGATAGAGCAATGTCAGGTTGCCGCCCATGCTAAAGCCAGACATGAATAATGTCTCGTAGGTGTCTGACAGTCCTCGATTAACCACCAGACCAAGATCCTCTGTGGCGCCGCTGTGATAGAACCTTGGCTGGTGGTTCATCACACCGCCACAGGAGCGGAAATTCCAGGCCAGAACATCCCAGCCTTCACGGAGGAGGGCTCGGGTCAAACCAAGCACATAGGGCCGCCGACTGTGCCCTTCAAGACCGTGGGACACAATGGCCAACCTGCGACTCCCCTGCCGATACCAGTCCAGGTGCAACTCATCGTTATCCGGGGTAGGCAGGATTTCCGTTGTCGGGTTCACCATCGGTACCCGGCGAAAAAGAGTAGGCCAGACAGACTGGACATGGCCATTGCGCAACCAGAGCGGTGGACGGTAGCGAAGGATCTTACTTTCGTACAATTTTTAGCCTTTCATATCAGGGGCTTGACCCCGCAAATCAAAGCGCTTAATATGCGCGCCGATTGATGCTGTTCCCCGATAGCTCAGTTGGTAGAGCAACGGACTGTTAATCCGTTTGTCGCTGGTTCGAGCCCAGCTCGGGGAGCCACTTATTTCGAAATGCCGCTGTTTCACTTGAGACAGCGGCATTTTTTTCAAGCCTCAAAAAATCTGTTCGCGCTGCATGAACTCAGCCAGCACCCGGAACAGCGTGAAGCCATCCTCGGTCCCGATCAGTTCACGAATGGAGTGCATACCAAACTGGGGCACGCCAATATCCAGCGTGGTTACGCCCAGATTACCAGCCGTCAGAGGGCCAATGGTACTGCCACAGCCCATGTCGCTTCGCACCACAAAAGTCTGGTGTGGCAGCCCCAACTCGTCACTGATGTGACGATACACAGCTGCCGACCGACTGTTGGTCGCATAGCGCTGGTTATGATTTACCTTGATGACGGGGCCCTGATTCAGAATAGGACCATGATTCTCATCGTGCTTGTCCAAGTAATTTGGGTGAACACCATGGGCATTGTCTGCAGACACCATCATCGAACGGGCAATCGCCCGGGCCTTGCCGGCGCCGGCCCAACGGTCCAGAACGGCAGTCAGGAACGGCCCCTGCGCGCCTTCGGCCGACATGCTGCCGACCTCTTCGTGGTCATTGCACACCAGCAGTGCTGCCTCGTCTCCGGACGCTTTTAACAGGGCCTGAAGACCAATGTGACAGCTCAGTAGATTGTCCAGCCGGGCGGAGGCAATAAATTCATCACGCAGCCCCACGAAAGATGCCTCCCGGGCATCATAGAAACTCAGCTCGTAACCCAGCACCTTGCGGACACTGAGCCCGGATTCGGCGGCAATCTGGCGAGACAGCAGGTCGACAAAACTCGTGGTGTCGTTCTCCGGCACCTGCATCAGAACCGGCGGCAGATCGGTTTGGGCATTCACCGTACGACTGGTGTTGGCTTCCCGGTCCAGGTGAATGGCGAGGCTCGGTATGAACGCTACCGGCTTACAGTAATCCACCAGGGTATCCCGCACCTTGCCTTCCTCGTCCAGCACCGTGACACGACCGGCCAGAGAGAGGTCCCGATCAAACCAGGGATTGAGAAGGACACCGCCATAAACTTCCACTCCGAGCTGAAAAAAGCCTTTGCGACGCAGCTCTGGATTGGGCTTGACCTTCAGGCAGGGGCTGTCAGTGTGAGCACCCACCATACGGATGCCAGAAGTGGTGACATCCTTGCTGCCAGTACGAAAGGCCACGATCGACGAGCCGTTACGGATAACGTAATAGCCCTGTTTCTGAGCCAGTGACCAGTCCTCGCGCTCGTCCAACTCCTGAAAGCCGGCAGCATCAAGCCGCTGCTTCATGGTAGCCACAGCATGCCAGGGCGTGGGCGACGAGTTCAGAAACTTCAATAAATCTTTGTTAAATTCAGCGTGTTCCATGATGTCCCTGATTGAAAGATAATTGCCTTAACAGTAT
This sequence comes from Marinobacter sp., assembly GCF_048269445.1. Taxonomy (GTDB): domain Bacteria; phylum Pseudomonadota; class Gammaproteobacteria; order Pseudomonadales; family Oleiphilaceae; genus Marinobacter. Next base: position 117,925 of record NZ_JBLXIQ010000007.1, read on the forward strand.
GGCATGAAGCCTTAAAGCCTCATACTGAGTCAACGGACATTCCCTATAACCGGGTCACAAACCAACCACCGGGAGCTTACCGTGCCTGCACCGAGATTTCTTGATATTGAATACTGCCAGACCGACGATGCCCTCTTCCCCATCGCCATGTCCTGGTCGCTGGAAGACGGCCGCATGAAAACGGTTGTGATTGCACCTTCCGATGATTGGCTGCCGGAAGACGGCGACCTGGGCGACATCGACCTGCTTTACCTTGAGGAACAGGGTGTACCCCTGATCGAACTGGCCCGGGAACTGCACCAGGATCTGCCGGACCAGACCGTTTATGTCGACGGCCTGGATCCGGACGAAATCCTGGTAGATCTGATTTTCACCGCGGTGGAGCAGGAGGCGCCGTTCGAGATCGCCCCCATCAGCGAACTTATCACCGGCCTGGACAGCGAGACTCTGGAAGACCGCCGCCGCCGGCTCCTGTTCGAGGAAAGCCTGGAACCGCAACTGCCGGAGAGCGGAGTCTACGCCCTGCTTCTAATGGCTCGAGAAGAAGGCCTGTTCGACGAAGACTGAAAGCCGGGCATGATCGACACAGGGAAGTGTGACACGGGTCGACGTAACAATCGGTTACACGAGGCAGAATCAGCCCGTATTCGCCTACGTCAGGAAGCCCGATAACAATGAACAAGGTTGTGCGAACGCCCCTAACCTCTGCATTGGTAACCGCCCTGCTCTTTGCCTCCCAAGCCACACTGGCTCAGGAAACGCCGAGGGAAGACAAACACTACATCGCCCTGCTTGCAACCACCTTCAACCACCGCACCATCGGTGAAAGAACCAAGGAAACCGCCTGGGGCAACGGTGGCACGCTAGTGGTCGGCGGCCATATCACCGACCTGTTCCACGCCGAACTCCGCGCCGGTGGCGGCTTCAACGACGCCGAAGTGCCGGACAGCGACCTTACCCTCGCCGTCGACTACTACGCCAGCTGGTACATGGGCCTGCACTACCCCATCACCGGCTATGCCAACCTCTACGGCCAGTTCGGCTTTTCGTACATCCACGGCGAAGCGGAAATCACCAACCCCTCAGCAAACCGCAATAGACCCTTCCTCGACCTCGAAGGCGAATTCCCGGACAGCGGCTTCAGCGTAAGCTGGATTGCCGGCCTGGATTTCGAGGTGATGGACGACACCTATCTGGTGTTTGAAGGCGGAAAGCTGTTCAAGGACACCGGTTCGGAGGTGAATACGTTCCAGTTCTCAGGTGGACTACGCTACGAGTTTTGATCGGATCAGGCTTGATGGCGAATATGCCAGCAGCGATGAATCCGGGAGTTCCGCTGAAAATCCTTATCCAGGGTATCCCGCGTAACCTCGGTAACCTCGAACTCATTCTCCAGCTCATCGTCCAGCTTGAACCGGCGGAAATTGTTGGAAAAAATCAGCAGCCCATCGGAACTCAGCCGCGCCATGGCCTGCCTGATCAGCTTCGAATGATCCTTCTGAATATCCAGCACTCCCGCCATCCTCGCAGAATTCGAAAAGGTGGGCGGATCCATGAAAATCAGATCAAAGCGCTGGTCCGCAGACGGCCGCTCTGCCAGCCACGCCAGGCAGTCTGCCTGCTCTACCCAGTGCTTTTTCGGATCGGCGCGATTCAAGGCCAGGTTGTCCTCGGCCCAGCTGACATACGTCTTCGACATATCCAGGCTCAGTGAACGGCTGGCGCCACCCACCGCCGCATGTACTGTCGCGGCGCCGGTGTAACAGAACAGGTTCAGGAACCGCTTGTTCGCCGCGTGTTGCTGAATCCAGTGCCGTACCGGCCGGTGATCCAGGAACAGCCCGGTATCCAGATAATCCCTCAGGTTCACCTTGAGCACGCAGCCGTATTCGTGCACCTTGAAAAACTCACCGCTGGCGGCCTGCTTCTCGTATTGACTGGTGCCGGTCTGACGCTGGCGCTGCTTACACACCATGTTCTCTCGCCCGATGTCGAGAGCCTCCGGGATCACCGCAAGAGCTTCCGCCAGCCGTTCGCGGGCTGACCGCTCGTCCACTGATTTCGGCGCCAGATATTCCTGAACGTGCACCCGACCCTCGTAGATATCGATGGCCAAAGCAAACTCCGGCATATCCGCATCGTACAACCGGTAGCAGCCAATACCCTGCTTTCTCGCCCACTGGCCGATGGTCTTCATGTTCTTCTTCAACCGGTTGCGTAACATGGCGGCGCGTTCCTCGTTGGCTATACGAGGCGTCACCTCACCGGGAACATCGGGTTCCCTCGGGGTCATGGCGCTGACCTCATCCACTTGGAACAGCAGCAGCTGAGCGGGCAGCTTACCGTTGAACAACCGATATTGCTTATAACTGCGCAGACCTATGGACTTACCGAACTCCGGCACACCGGTAAACACACCGAGGCGCCAGCCGGGAACTGTCCGCTTTGCCGCTTCTCCCAGGGCCTGATAGAGCGCTCCAAGTTCCTTGCGCTCACTCAGGCGTTCGCCGTAAGGGGGATTGGTCAGCATCAGTCCCTGCTCCGACCACTGCCCTTCCAGCTGCAGGGCATCCACAGGACATGTCTCTACGTTTACCAGACTCTCCAGTCCTGCCCGTTGAATATTGTTCGAGGCCGTCGCGATCACCCTGCTGTCCTGATCAAACCCTGCCAGCCTGGGGATGTGTCCCTGTTTGCCTTCGTGGGCGCGATGCTCTGCTTCCTGCCGGAGAGAGAGCCAGAGGTCTGGCTGATAACCCGGCCAGAGTTCAAACCCGAACCGTTCCTGCTTCAGGCCGGGAGCCAGGTCCAGCGCCATCATGGCGGCTTCTATAACCAGGGTGCCAGAACCGCACATGGGGTCTACGAAATCCCCGCCCGCGGCAGCGATCTCTGGCCAGCCTGCCCGTATCAGCAATGCCGCTGCGAGGTTTTCTTTCAGGGGCGCGATGCCTTTGTCGGTTCGATATCCCCGCATGTGCAGGCTGTGCCCGCTAAGGTCAATGCCAATGGCCAGCCGTCCCCGGTTAAGGCGGGCCGATATTGTCACATCAGGATTCTTGGCATCCACCGAGGGCCGAGGGCCGCCATTGGCCTGAAACCTGTCAACAATGCCATCCTTAACCCGCTGGGCGCCATACTGGGTGTTGCGGATAGCGTCGTTCTGCCCAAGAAAGGTGACCCGGAAACTACCCTGCACCGGAATGTGCTGCTGCCAGTCCATATGCACCACACCGTCATAGAGATTATCGCCACTTGTGGCATCCACTTCATCTATATGAAGGATCACCCGGTTGGCCAGGCGGGACCAGAGACAGGCCCGGTAACCGCCCTCCAGAGGGCCTTCCACCCAAACACCGGCCGGCGCATTACGCACAGTGTCCAGCCCGAACGTATTGAGCTCGTCCGCCAGCAGGTATTCCAAGCCCTTCGGGCAGGTTACGAAAAAGACAGATTTGGACAAGATCAACTCCTGGTTCATTGGCGGCTTGGGGGTAAGTTTCCGGAATAGCAGCCGTTACCGAGTCCCGGCGCCATTCTTTATTTCATAAAACTATAAAAAAAGCGTCACATAGATGAAATAAATAGTGTACATCCGCGCAACGTTCGACATAACGTGTATTTGACGCGTCGTTCCGGGAGGCAAAACGCCTCCCGTTAACAGGATCCTGACTGCTCTGGCTTGAGCTGACAATAGTGGGTTATCCATGAGAGGGTAACACTCGTCAAGGCCACTGCAGATGTGTACACGCTTGTTCTGTTAATCCATCAGTGAGGAACGGCATGAAAAGACAGAAAAGAGACATGTACGCTCGTGCATTCAAGCGGGGTTATCTCGCTGGCGTGTCCGGAAAATCCAAAGACAGCTGCCCGCTCGAACAGGCGGAAGTTCGTCAGGAATGGCTGAACGGGTGGCGAGAAGGCCGCACAGATCAATGGGAGGGCATGACCGGCGTATCCGGCATCCATAAACTGGCGAACGTTACGACAGCGTGACGCCTGAACTCTAACCCCGAATCTTAATCTGATCTTTTTCTACACAATTTGACGCAGTACTCAGAGCAACCCAAACGGGGCCTCCCGCCCCGTACCATGCGATGAAGCGCCACGGGGTTCATTCCCCGCACGGGCCCGCTAAGCGGGCCCATCTTCGTTTCAGGGCACACAAATTATTTCACCTGTCTGATGGCTTCCACCGCCTCGCGAATCAGATCTGGCCCACGGTAAATAAAGCCGGTATACAGCTGCACCAGTTTTGCGCCGGCTCGAATCTTTTCTGCAGCACTCTCGCCATCGATAATGCCACCTACTCCGATGATCGGCAGGGAGTCGCCCAGCTCTGCGTAAAGGCCCTTGATGACTCTCAGAGAAGCTTCGCGAACCGGTGCACCACTGAGGCCGCCGGCTTCCTCTGCGTGGCGATGCCCCGCAACGGCATCGCGGTTGATAGTGGTGTTAGTGGCGATCACCCCATCCAGCCCTGTCTCCCTCAAGGCCATTGCGACGAACCGGATGCCTTCGTCGTCCATGTCTGGAGCGATTTTCACGGCAACAGGTACATACCGGCCATGCTGTTTCTCGCAATTGAGCTGCTCATCCTTGATTGCCGCCAGCAGGCCTTTCAGGGACTCACCAAATTGCAGATCACGAAGTCCAGGCGTATTGGGTGAGGATACATTCACCGTTATATAGTCAGCCCGGGTATAGACCGCGGAAATGCCCTTGCGGTAGTCCGACTCGGATTGGTCGTTGGGCGTATCCTTGTTCTTGCCAACGTTAATTCCGAGCACGCCCCTGTAACGGCGGTTATCCACACGCTGAAGCAGGTGCTCCAGCCCTTCGTTGTTAAAACCCATCCGATTAATGATGGCCTGATGTTCTGGCAATCTGAACATGCGAGGCTTGGGGTTGCCTGGCTGGGCAAGCGGTGTAACCGTACCCACCTCTATAAATCCGAAGCCCAGGGCCCCCAGGGCATCGAGATGATCGGCGTTTTTATCCAATCCTGCCGCCAGCCCGACCGGGTTTGGAAAGTCCAACCCCATAACATTCACTGGTAATGAATCTAACTTTGGTGCGAAAGCGCTCAAAACACCCAACCGTTGCGCAAGATCAAGACCATTCAGTGCAACACTGTGGGCCTGCTCCGGTGGTAATCGGAAAAGCAGGTTACGGATAACGCCGTACATCTGAAAAACTCCCTCAATCCAGGTGGGCGGAGTATACCGGAAGTTTTCCACAGCATCCCGGGGCAAAACAAAATCAGCTCTAAATGACTGTATCATGGCAGTCTCATGACCTTGTCCACGGAATCTGTGGATAAACCTGTTGAAAATTGCGGGGCAACGTTTGCTACCCCTTGATAACTGCGCCAGTCTACAGATTGATCATTTTTTAACCAGTTATTTTTGTCTTTATTTTCAATGTGTTATGTATTTTTTGTATTGCTATCGACAAAACCTGTACGAAATGTTAACCCATCACCATTCTGCAATGATGTGCATAAACCACTGCAATTACGGGCCAAGCCCAGACTGCCACAACCGGGCCGAATAACGTTATACTGCCTCCTGTTATCTGATTCGGAGTGCCCCCATGCAAGAACTCATCTCCCCTGCACAACAACACCGTGAAAACCTGGCCGGTGAAATGAGGGCGGCATCGCGGGTCACCATTATCGGGATGATTCTTGATGCCGTCCTGGGCTTCATTAAAGTCATTGGAGGTACTCTTTTTCACTCCCAGGCATTGCTGGTGGACGGGATTCACTCCTTCACCGATGTTGCGTCAGATCTGGTCGTTCTTGGGGTAATGAAAGTTTCGCGCCAGGAACCCGACGATGACCACCCCTACGGCCATCAGCGAATCGAAACCTTCGGGACTCTGGTACTGGGCAGCATCCTGATCGCCGTTGGTGCAGCCCTGGCCTGGGAAAACACCCTGCGTCTCATCGAGGGCGGCGTAGAAACCGTGCCGGGCTGGCCGGTTCTGGCAGCTGCCGCGGCGTCCGTTGTGGGCAAGGAATGGATTTACCGCTACACCCGCACCGTCGGCCAAGCCATACGATCAGACCTCATAATTGCCAATGCCTGGCACAGCCGTACCGATGCCTTTTCTTCAATTGTGGTTTTAGTCTCCACCGCCGGAGCGATGCTCGGGCTGGTGTGGCTCGATGTGTTTGCGGCCGTCGTGATTGCCGGCATTATTATTCACATTGGCTGGAAGTTTACCTGGGACAGCGTCAAGGAACTTGTCGACACAGGACTCTCTCCCGAAGATACCGAAATGCTCAAGACCATTGCCCGGGACACCAATGGCGTTCGTAACGTTCACGAACTGCGCAGCCGCCGCATGGGGCATGACATCCTGCTGGACATTCATCTTGTGGTGCGGCCGGAAATCAGTGTCTCGGAAGGGCATCAAATTGGAATGCAGGTGGTCTCGGGCATGCGGGATGCCCTCGACAACATCCGCTACATCAACTTCCACATTGATGCCGAGAACGACGAAGATCAGCCCCCGACCTCGGAGCGCCTGCCTTCAAGGGAAGATATCCGGGCCATTATTGCCCGCCACTTGTGCGAGCTACCCCACCACAGCCGTCTGCGACTCCATTACCTCAAAAACAAGGTGCATCTGGAGCTGTTCCTGGATGAAGCGGACGACGACACAATTTTCACGCAGGGCAATATCCGCCAGGAGCTTGGGGACTATCCCTGGTTTGGCAGTATTCGGGTGTGGGTAGCCGGCCCCTGACAAACGGGGCCGAAGGCTAACGGCGGCGGTTCTCCTCCATTCGGGACAGGAACTCCTGCATGATCAGGGTGTAGAGTTCCCCGCCCAGAAACTTGTCTTCAACCCCTGCATCAATGCTCGGGTTATCGTTCACTTCAATCACGGCAACCCGATTTCCCGACTGTTTAATATCCACCCCATAAAGCCCATTACCAATCAGCCTGGTTGCATTCAGTGCGGCCTGAATGACATTTCTTGGCACTTCATAGGTGGGCATGGTTTCAAAACCGCCACTTTCGCTTGCGGATTCACCATGCTGATAAATCTGCCAGTGCCCTTTAACCATCATATACTTACAGGCGTAGATAGCCCGACCGCCAAGCACACCAATTCGCCAGTCGTAATCCGTGTACAGATATTCCTGGGCCAGCACCAGGGCCGACTGCTTGAACAGTTCACGAAGACCGGCACGCAGGGATTTTTCATCTTCCGCTTTGGTAACACCCCTTGAGAATGCTCCATCCGGGATCTTGATGACCGCCGGAAAACCCAGCTCGGTAATCACCTGCTCAACGGCATCTTTCTGATCCTTGGAAAGGATGAGCGTTTTGGGCGTCGGAACCTTGTTGTTCTTCAGCAGGTCTGCCAAGAACACCTTGTTGGTGCATTTCAGAATCGATGCCGGATCATCAATCACCACCATGCCCTCAGCATCCGCCTTGCGGGCGAAGCGGTAGGTGTGATGATCAATAGCGGTGGTTTCCCGGATAAACAGACCGTCGTACTCCGGCAGACGCATGTAATCCCGCCGAGTGATCTGTTCCACGTTGATACCCAGCTTCCGACCGGCTTTCTCAAACCGTTTCAGAGCCACCTTGTCGCTTGGCGGCATTTCTTCATCGGGGTTCACCAACACTGCCAGATCAAAGCGGTACCGCCGGCGTGTGCGCGGCTTACGCCAAACCATGCTGCTGAAACGATCCAGAGCAGCCGCGAAGACATCCTGCTCATGCTCCCCCAGATCCGCTGGAGCCGCCGGTTTCATGGATTCGATCTGCCACTGCTTGCGGCGCTTGAACACAATTTCGAGAATCGGACACGGGAAGCGCTCAAACAGAGCACGGGCCACGGGCTTGAGATCGGGATGTTCGGCCTGTCCGAAGTAGGTCCGGATTTTCACTTCATGGGTCGCTTCCCGCTCGTCGCTGGCGGGATCAATCGCCGAGCCGGCGGCTTCCAGCCAATTGATGACACTGGCATCCAGCTCTTCCAGTTCCAGCGAAAACAGCCCCTTGCGACTCAGATCGTTGAGAGTCATCACCGAGGGCACCACATGATGGCCGCGGGCTTCCGCCAATAGGGAGCAATAGTAGCCCCGACTCAGGTATTTGGCGCTCTGGCACAGGTTGATGACCCGCACCCGGCTGGCCGGAGGTGCCGAAAGCTGAAGATACTGGTCAAAAGTCAGCACGTCTTCGCTGGGGTAATAAGGTGCCCAGTCTTTGGCACGGTCCACTACAATGAGCAATCGGGACATTAAAGGCGGTCCTCCCTGAGGTTTATTGCCTGTGTTATTTGCCGCAACAATACGCCGGTAACAATACCCGCACAATCGGCGCATGATGCGTGCTTTTACGCATAGTTGCGCGCTTTGCGTACACTGGACTCTCTACCATAATAGCCGGATCAGGGAAGCCTGCCAGCACGCCCATTCAGATCATCTCAAGGCCGCATTACCATGCCTGATTTCCAGCTCCGACAAGCCACCAGCAAGGACCTCGACGCTCTGGTTTTGCTTGAAAACCGGTGTTTCACCGAGGACCGGTTGTCCCGGCGCAGTTTCCGCCGTTTTCTGGACATGCCCCGGGACCGACTGATCGTCGCTGAAGCCAACGGGGAATTGGAGGGCTATTGCCTGGTTCTGATGAGCGCTGCCACCCGGCTGGCCCGGATCTACTCCATTGCGGTATCACCAACCTTACGCGGCCAGGGTGTCGGCGAAAAACTGGTCCGGGAAGCAGAACACGAAGCTGCTGAAGCGGGCCGCATCGTCATGAGGCTGGAAGTCCGGGAGGATAACCGTGGCGCCATCAATCTTTATAAACGCCTCGGGTATCGCCAGTTCGGAACCTACCGGGACTATTACGAAGACCACGGTGATGCCCTGCGTTTTGAGCGGCGGATCCTGTTCTATGAGCCGTCCCGGGAATTCCCGGCGGTGCCCTACTACCCGCAAACCACCGACTTTTCCTGTGGCCCCGCCGCCCTGATCATGGCAATGGCCACTCTGGATGAACAGCAACCGCTCACAACCCTGGAAGAACTGAGGATCTGGCGCGAGGCGACAACCATCTTCATGCTTGCCGGCCACGGTGGTTGCGGCCCCCACGGGCTGGCTCTGTCGGCGTGGAACCGGGGCTTTGAGGCCAGTGCCTGGATCAGCATGGAAGGCGCCCTGTTCAAAGACACGGTCAGGAGCGAGGACAAGAAACGGGTTCTGGAACTGGTCCATGAGGGGTTCCTGCACGACATCGGCCAGACCGGCATAGAGCTCCACCACGATCCGCTCACCCTGGAAGCCATGGAAGAAGCACTGCACGAAGGCCGGGTACCGGTCATCCTGATCAGCACCTGGCAACTGAACCGCAGCCGCGTCCCCCACTGGGTAACGGTGTGCGCCATCGACGACCAGTTCGTGTACCTGCACGACCCGGAAATTGACGTGGAGGTCGGGGAAACCGTCGCCGACAAGCAATACCTGCCAGTCGACAAACGGGTGTTCAGCCAGATGTCCAGTTATGGCCGCAACCAGCCTTTACGGGCGGCTGTTATCGTGGGACCCAGGCGACCGGGCTAACTACCCGGACCGCAAAGCCGCCTCTTTCAATTCCGAGATATCGTCCCGAAGGCGTGCAGCCGTCTCGAAATCCAGTTCCGAAGCCGCCTTGTACATTTCGTCCTCGAGACGGGAAACTTCCTTGAGAACTTCCTCAGGCGACCGATTGCCCAATTTCGCCCGATACTGCTCCGCTTCCTCCGCAGCTTTCTGCCCCGGGCGGTCCGCCTTGCGACGACCGCGACTACCTCCGCCAGCACCTTCCATGATGTCAGCAATCTTCTTGTTCAGCCCCTGGGGCGTAATACCATGTTCCAGGTTGTGGGCTTCCTGCTTGGCCCGTCGACGATCAGTCTCATCAATGGCACGCTGCATGGAGCCGGTCATCCGGTCACCATAGAGAATGGCCTTGCCGTGGAGATTCCGCGCCGCCCGGCCCATGGTCTGGATAAGGGACCGCTCCGAACGCAGGAAGCCTTCCTTGTCCGCATCCAGAATGGCAACCAGCGACACCTCGGGCATATCCAGCCCTTCCCGTAACAGGTTGATGCCCACCAGCACATCAAATTCACCCCGGCGAAGGTCCCGGATAATTTCCACCCGCTCCACCGTGTCGATGTCCGAGTGCAGATACCGCACCTTGATGTCATGCTCCATCATGAAGTCCGTCAGATCTTCCGCCATCCGTTTGGTGAGGGTGGTCACCAGAACCCGTTCCCTTACCTTCACCCGGGCGTGGATCTCCGAGAGCAGATCATCCACCTGTGTAGATGCCGGCCGAACCTCGATTTCAGGATCCAGCAGACCAGTGGGCCGTACCACCTGCTCCACCACCTGACCGGAATGCTCGGCCTCATAGTTGCCCGGTGTCGCGGACACAAAAATCATCTGCGGTGCAATGCGCTCCCATTCCTCGAACCGCATTGGCCGGTTGTCCAGCGCCGACGGCAGGCGGAACCCATATTCCACGAGGGTTTCCTTACGGGAGCGGTCGCCTTTGTACATGGCGCCGATCTGGGGAATGGTCACATGAGATTCGTCCACCACCAGCAGGGCATTTGGTGGCAGGTAATCAAAGAGCGTAGGTGGCGCCTCCCCAGGACGGCGGCCGGAGAGGTAGCGCGAGTAGTTCTCGATACCATTGCAGTAACCCAGCTCCATCATCATTTCGATGTCGTACCGGGTGCGCTCCTCAAGCCGCTGGGCTTCTACCAGCCGGTTATTGTCCCGCAGCTGCTGCAGGCGCTCGTCCAGCTCCACCTTGATGTGCTCAATCGCATCGAGGACCTTCTGTCGGGGGGTCACGTAGTGAGACTTCGGATAGATCGTTACTCGGGGGACCCGGCGCAGGACCTCCCCGGTAAGCGGGTCGAAATAGCTGAGATTCTCCACTTCGTCATCGAATAGCTCAATGCGGATAGCCTCCTTCTCGGATTCCGCCGGGAACACATCAATCACATCGCCGCGCACCCGATAATTGGCCCGGTGGAATTCAATGTCGTTGCGGGTGTACTGCAGTTCGGCCAGGCGACGCAGGATAAACCGCTGATCGATCTGATCCCCGCGATCCAGATGCAGCATCATCTTCAGGTAGGACTGGGGATCACCAAGACCGTAGATAGAAGAAACGGTCGCTACAATGATCGCATCCGAGCGTTCCAGCAGCGCCTTGGTGGCGGAAAGACGCATCTGCTCGATGTGTTCGTTGATGGAGGCGTCCTTCTCGATAAAGGTATCCGACGATGGCACATAGGCCTCAGGTTGGTAGTAGTCGTAGTAGGAAACGAAATACTCGACAGCATTGTCCGGAAAGAACTCCCGGAACTCGCCATACAACTGTGCAGCCAGCGTTTTGTTGTGGGCCATGACGATCGTTGGCCGCTGAATCTGCTGAATCACGTTGGCAATAGTGAACGTTTTACCGGAGCCGGTTACCCCCAGCAGGGTCTGATGCGCCAGGCCGGAGTGGATGCCGTCCACCAGCCCCTCGATCGCCTTGGGCTGATCGCCCGCAGGCTGGAACGGTGAATCAACTTTGAACACACCCTCTCTGGTGGATACGCTGGACTGATTACTGGCCATAACTGGCGGAAACCTCCGGTAGGACCGTAGCAGGGACGAAACATCCCCACCAATAGAGAAATTTAGCGATACGCTGGCTTCATGATACCATCAGTGCGATCGACGGCTGGGCGAAAATCAGCCAGCAGCTCTGGCACCCGGCGGTCGCAGCCCTATCAGACGCAGCTTTAAGGAGCGCAAGTTTGGACCTTCAACTTTCCAGCCGAGTACAGGCAATCAAGCCCTCTCCCACCCTCGCAGTCACCAACAAGGCCGCGGAACTCCGCGCTGCCGGCCAGGACATTATTGGCCTGGGTGCAGGCGAGCCGGACTTCGATACCCCTGATCACATCAAACAGGCAGCCATTGAAGCCATCAACAACGGGCAGACCAAATATACTGCCGTTGATGGTACGCCAGCCCTGAAGAAAGCGATTATTGCGAAGTTCAAGCGGGACAACGGCCTGGAATACGAAGCCAACCAGATCCTGGTAAGCAGTGGTGGCAAACAGAGCTTTTTCAACCTCGCACTGGCCACACTGAACTCGGGCGACGAAGCAATCATCCCCGCACCTTACTGGGTCTCCTACCCGGATATGGTCCTGGTAGCCGAAGGCAAACCGGTTATTATTGAAACCGGCGCCGAGACCCGCTTCAAGATCACCCCGGAACAACTGGAAAACGCCATCACTGAGCGTACCCGCCTGTTCGTGATCAATAGCCCCTCGAACCCGAGCGGAATGGCGTACACCCTGGAAGAATTGCAGGCTATCGGCGAGGTGCTGAAAAAGCACCCGAACATCATGATCGCCACCGACGACATGTATGAGCCGATCCTCTGGACCGGTACGCCATTCTGCAACATCCTGAACGCAACGCCTGAGCTATACGACCGCACGTTCGTGCTGAACGGCGTGTCAAAGGCCTACTCCATGACCGGCTGGCGTATCGGCTACGCCGCCGGCCCTGCGAAAATCATCGGTGCCATGAAGAAGATCCAGTCCCAAAGCACCTCGAACCCGGCCTCCATCTCCCAGGCGGCAGCACAGGCTGCGCTGGATGGCGATCAGGCTTGCGTGGGTGAGATGGTCAAGGCGTTCAAGGAACGCCACGATTGGCTGGTAGAGGCCCTGAACAAGCTGCCGGGTGTTGAATGCCTGCACGGCGACGGAACCTTCTATGTGTTCCCGAGTTTCCAGGGCGCCATCGATGCCGACTCCAGTGTCAGCAATGATGTGGAATTCGCCGAAAAACTGCTGACCGACGCTGGCGTGGCATTGGTTCCTGGCTCTGCGTTCGGCTGCCCCGGCCACATGCGCCTGAGCTTCGCAACCAGCATGGATAACCTGCACAAGGCTATCGAGCGTCTTCAGAAAGCACTGGGCTAAAAAGTTCTGGCCAGGGGTTGACGGGGCGGTATAGCCAACATAATATACGCGCCTCGTCACATGACGACGTTCCCCGATAGCTCAGTTGGTAGAGCAACGGACTGTTAATCCGTTTGTCGCTGGTTCGAGCCCAGCTCGGGGAGCCACTATTCTGAAAGCCCGCTAATTCTCTGAGTTAGCGGGTTTTTTATTGCCTTCTTTTTTGCATTACGTTTTTAACCACATCTTAGGTGGTGATGCATACTCCTGCCCTAGCCTGCTTGCTAGCGGGACTGGCGCGGCTGTCATGGCTTTCCAAAACACGCTACAAGCACGCTTGTTTCGGGCCGTCCATGGCCCTCTACAGTTTTGGAAAGCCATGACAGCCACACCGTTCTGACCATTCAGGCGCCCTCAAACAACAACGAACCTTGTGGAAACGGATATCCGACCTGCTTCTGGTTTAAAAAGGTCGACTATAGTTGCCTTGGCCGAGACGGTGCTGTGGGTGCGCCCTCCCAAAAATGTCTGTGGCCATGGATGGCCACAGCCAAGCGCACATGGACGTGCTCGTAGCGGTTTTTGGGAGGGCGCACCCACAGCACCAGCCCCCAAGTGCGAAGGCTGGGGCAGAATTCAAAGGCCCGAACACATCAGAGTCCTATCACCTCCGAGTGAATCGCCTCCAAGGCAGCCAGCGGGTCAGACGCCTGAGTAATCGGGCGGCCGATTACCAGGTAGTCTGAACCGGCTTTGAGAGCATCCGTGGGCGTCATGATGCGCTGCTGATCGCCCTTATCAGCGGTGAGAGGCCGAATCCCCGGGGTGACCAACTTGAAGTCGGCGCCCTGTTCGGTTTTGAGTTTTGGTGCTTCCTGCGCGGAGCAGACGACGCCGTCGAGGCCGCAGTTTCTGGTGAGGGTTGCCAGGCGTGACACCTGGGCTTCCGGGGAGTCGGTGATGCCGATACCGGCCAGATCGTCGGCGTTCATGCTGGTGAGGACGGTGACGGCGATCAGAAGTGGGCGATCCGCCCCGAAGGTTTCCAGGCGCTCCCGGCAGGCAGTCATCATTTTTTCGCCACCGGAGGCATGGACGTTCACCATCCAGACACCGAGATCCGCTGCTGCTGCAACCGCCGCTGATGTCGTGTTGGGAATATCGTGGAATTTCAGGTCCAGGAACACATCGAATCCGCGCTTTTGCAGGGCCTCGACCAGTTGGGGGCCGGAGCGGGTGAACAGCTCCTTGCCTACCTTCAGTCGGCATTTGGCCGGATCAAGCTTATCAACCAGTCCCAGAGCGGAAGTCTCGGAAGGAAAATCCAGGGCGACGATGATCTTGGGATCGTTTGCGGTTTGCACGTTCAATTGTCCTGCGGAAATTCAATAAAGGTTTATTCGGCTTCAACGCCCTGGATCGGGCGGACTGTTTCCCACTGTTTGCAGCTTGGGCACAGCCAGTGCAGCTGACGGCCGGAGAAGCCGCAATTCACACATCGGTAGACCGGGCGGTTGGCAAGGATCAAATGGCCGATACGGCTCACCAGCCTACCTTCGTCTGTCGTCATGCCCTTTTCATAGCCCGCCATCTCCACAAGCCGCAACAGGCCGCGGACGCTTGGGCGGGTCTCCAGCTCCTGCCGGAGCAGATCAATTGCAGCCGGCCGGCCCGAGGCCCGCTCTACCGATTCAACGAGTGCGAGCAACAAACTGGTACTCGGGTAATTCTCATAGAGCTTGCGCAGCTTTTTCACCAGGCGACCGATATCACCGTGCTCGTGCTCCAGCTTCATCAACCGGTCGACAGCCTCCGGACCGAACTCCGGGTTCTGGTCGAAGACTTTCAGGCTCTGATTGCCAGCTTCACGGAAGCTCCCCTGGCGAATCAGGAGCTTCATCAGTATCAAAGTGGCCCGGACACAGGAGTGGTCGTAGCTCAGCGCTTCCCGGGCCAGCTTTTGCGCCTCCCAGCGGTCATCCTGTTTCAACGCCGCCTCGGAAAGCTCACATGTCAGGTAGGCCAGAACCTTGAACATCGCAGGATCGGCATCACCGCGGGTCAGGGTACGGGCAACCTCCGACGCTTTGCCCCATTCCTTTTCCTGTTGATACAGATCAATGAGTTGCTGGGAGGAATGCCGGCCATATTCCCGGTCACCCATGAGCTGATGCAGCAATGCCTCGGCGCGATCCAGCAGACCGGCGTTGAGATAGTCCCGTGCCAGCTCGAGAGTCACCTGAGGCGAAAAGCGTGATGGCAGCTCAGGCCTTGCCAGAAGGTTCTGGTGAATAAGTATGGCACGGTCTGTTTCGCCCTTATTGCGAAAATGACTGCCAATTGAAAGGTGCAGGCTGACGGTTTCCTTGTTAACAGCCAGGGATTGTACGAAGTTCTCGACCGCTTGGTCGGAGTAGTTGGTAAAGAGGAACTGGAGGCGATCCTTTACCGATTCCTCGTCGGAAATGGTTGTCTTGGATCGGCTCCCATTGCTTCCCAGGCGGCCAACCAGCCAGCCAACAGCCACTGCAACGGTCAGCAGCAGCCACTGAAGTACAATATCCATTAAAGAGTCCGGTCGTTCGGGGCCCTGGATTTCTCCAATGCCTGCTCGGCACGATCAAGTCGCTTCTGAAGGGTCCGCCGGGACACCGAGGTACGGACGGTGGCCAGCAAGGTAATCAGAATGCCAACCAACGCACCAACCACAAAGGCCATAATGATCCAGACGGCCACGCCATGAGGCTGGGTTTCAAACAGCAGAAAGTTGAGGGACACCGCCATTTGGTTATTAAGCGAGAACACCAGTGCCAGCAGAACCAGGACCAAAACCAACAGAATAATGAGGATCTTCTGCAATCCTGCCATAAAGATAGCACTCCCAAAGGGCTGACTAAGCCTGAATTATACGCGTTCCCTGAGCAGCTTTTAAAAGCCTTTCTTCAGACTGTCGTTAACCTGCTCCCTCAATTCCTTTCCCGGTTTGAAGTGCGGCACAAACTTGGCCGGTAACTGAACAGCTTCACCGGTTTTCGGATTACGACCGGTGCGCGCCGCCCGGTGGTGAAGGGAAAAACTACCAAATCCCCGGATCTCAATTCTTTGACCATCTGCGAGCGACTGGGACATGTGCTCAATAATGGTTTTTACAGCCAATTCGACATCTTTGACGGAGAGCTGTGTTTGCTTGGACGCAATCAACTCGACCAGTTCGGACTTCGTCATGAGGCATTTCCCTCTTTCGTTATTATTCGGCCGTCGGTTCCCGGATTCCCATGACTACCTAGTTTAGCCAAACCAGAAAAAAACACAAAAAAAACGGGCTCTTAGAGCCCGTTTTTTCATACCAACCGGAAATTTATTCCTTGTTGGCGTTTTGCTGCTGCATCTGCTCCTTGATGAGATCACCAATGGTGGTCGCACCCGAAGCTGTTTCGGCAGTCTTGGTCCGCACGGTGTCCAGGGCCTGCTTGTCGTCCTCAACATCTTTGGACTTCACAGACAGGTTGATGATGCGGTTCTTACGATCGATGCTGATAATCTTCGCTTCGACTTCTTCGCCTTCCTTCAGCGCATTGCGTGCATCTTCAACACGGTCACGGCTGATCTCAGAGGCCTTCAGTACTGCTTCAACTTCGTCGTTCAGGGCAATGGTAGCTGCCTTGGCATCAACTGCAGACACGGTGCCCTTAACGATAGAGCCCTTGTCGTTCAGCTGAACAAACTCGGCAAACGGATCGCTCTCAAGCTGCTTGATGCCCAGGGAGATACGCTCACGCTCTGGATCAACAGACAGGATAACGGTTTCAACTTCGTCACCCTTCTTGTATTCACGAACCGCTTCTTCCCCAGTCTCGTTCCAGCTGATGTCAGACAGGTGAACCAGGCCGTCGATGCCGCCATCCAGACCGATGAAGATACCGAAGTCAGTGATTGACTTGATCTTACCGGAGATGCGATCACCCTTGTTGAAGTTGCTGGAGAAATCTTCCCACGGGTTGGATACGCACTGCTTGATACCCAAAGAGATACGACGACGTTCTTCGTCGATATCCAGAATCATCACACCCACTTCGTCGCCTACCTGGACAACCTTGGACGGGTGAATGTTCTTGTTAGTCCAATCCATTTCGGACACGTGAACCAGACCTTCAACACCTTCTTCCAGCTCGGCAAAGCAGCCGTAGTCAGTCAGATTCGTGACGCGGGCAGTAACCTTGCTACCTTCAGGGTAACGACCCTTGATATCAACCCAAGGATCTTCGCCCAGCTGCTTCAGGCCGAGGGATACACGGTTACGCTCACGATCAAACTTCAGAACCTTGACGCTGATCTCATCGCCCACATTGACGATTTCGCTCGGATGCTTGATGCGCTTCCAAGCCATATCAGTAATGTGCAGCAGGCCGTCAACACCACCCAGATCTACGAACGCGCCGTAGTCGGTCAGGTTCTTGACGATACCCTTGATCTCCATACCTTCGGTAAGGGTTTCCAGCAGAGCTTCACGCTCAGCACTGTTTTCAGCTTCCAGAACGGCGCGGCGGGAAACAACCACGTTGTTACGCTTCTGGTCCAGCTTGATAACCTTGAATTCGAGTTCCTTGTTCTCCAGGTGCGCGGTGTCGCGAACCGGACGAACATCTACCAGAGAGCCCGGCAGGAAGGCGCGGATGCCGGCCAGATCGACAGTGAAGCCGCCTTTGACCTTGCCATTGATAATACCCTTAACCACTTCCTCAGCTTCGAAGGACTTCTCAAGAACCTTCCAGGCTTCTGCGCGCTTGGCCTTTTCACGGGACAGACGGGTTTCACCGAAACCGTCTTCCACAGCGTCGAGAGCTACGTCAACAACGTCGCCAATAGCAACTTCCAACTCGCCTTTTTCGTTCAGGAACTGGGAGGCGGGGATAACGCCTTCGGACTTCAGTCCGGCGTTAACGGTGACCCAGTCGTTATCGACATCAACTACGGTTCCCTGGACGATGGAACCCGGCTGCATATCAATTTCTTTTAGGCTTTCTTCAAAAAGATCCGCAAAGCTCTCGCTCATTATGAGTCCTATATGATCAACGCAAGTGTACTCCGTGCCACCAGCAACACGGTCTGTTAATAAATTCCGGACTAAGCCTGTGGCTGGCAGATAACGCTACATCCGGCATTTCAACGACAAAAAGGTGTAGTCAGGCCTGACCTGCTGCGGCCATACACCTGTCTAGCACCTCTTCAATACCCAACCCCGTAGAATCAATGACTTGCGCATCATCTGCGGGCTTGAGAGGGGCAGCGGAACGGTTCATATCCCGTTCATCACGAACCCGTATCTCCTCTAAAAGGGAATCAATGTTAACATCGACACCCGCGTCCTTCAACTGGCTGTAGCGCCTTCTGGCTCTCTCTTCCGCGCTCGCCGTCAGGAAAATCTTGACCGGCGCATCCGGGAACACCACTGTTCCCATATCCCTGCCATCGGCCACCAGACCCGGAGCCCGCCGGAAGTCCCGCTGGCGCTGCAGCAGCGCGTCTCGAACCGGCTGCATGACAGCTATTTTAGACGCGTTCTCCCCGGCGGTTTCTGTACGTATATCTGCGGTCACGTCCTGGCCCGCCAGAATCACCCTGACCGGCTCACCCTCGGGCGTCGGCTCAAACGCCACATCCAGCCCGGCGGCTACTTTCACCAGACTTTCCTCATCGTCCAGAGGCACACCCTGCCTGACAGCGGCCAAAGCCGTCAGTCGGTATAAGGCACCGCTATCCAGCAAGTGCCAGCCCAGCCTTCTGGCCAGCATCTGGGTGATGGTGCCCTTGCCGGACCCTCCGGGGCCATCCACCGTGATTACTGGCGTGCTACTATCCCCCATTATTCCGGCCCCTCGGCTGAGATGTTGATTCCCGTGCCCTTTGCAAGTTCCACAAATCCCGGGAAAGACGTGGCCACATTGGCGCAGTCGGTCACGGTAATCTCACCTTTGGCCCGAAGCGATGCCACTGCAAAAGACATGGCGATACGGTGATCACCATGGCTGTTGACGACACCACTGCCAATGGCCTGACCACCATCAATGATGATGCCGTCGGGC
This sequence comes from Marinobacter sp., assembly GCF_048269445.1. Classification (GTDB taxonomy): domain Bacteria; phylum Pseudomonadota; class Gammaproteobacteria; order Pseudomonadales; family Oleiphilaceae; genus Marinobacter. Next base: position 137,007 of record NZ_JBLXIQ010000007.1, read on the forward strand.
GTTACGGTTGTTTCCACACCCAGGGCGGCAAGGCCATCTGCCATCACCTGAATTCGGTCACTTTCCTTGACCCGCAGCTCCTCTGCGCCGCGCAGAACCGTGCGGCCAGTGGCGCAGGTCGCCGCGATGAACAGAACAGGGAATTCATCAATTGCCAACGGTACCTGGTCCTCTGGAATATCAATACCGTGGAGTTCGGCGGAGCGCACCCGCAGATCCGCTACCGGCTCACCGCCAATTTCGCGCTCGTCGATGACCTCAATGTTGGCACCCATCTGGCGCAGGATGTTGACCACCCCCACACGGGTGGGATTCATACCTACGTGGCGAAGGATCAGATCAGAACCGGGCGCGATGCTCGCAGCCACCAGGAAAAAAGCCGAGGAGGATATGTCGGCAGGTACGTCAATATTGGTGGCGGTCAGCTTGCCACCGCCACTGACACTGGCCGTCGCACCATCACGGTGAACATGATAACCGAAGCCCGCCAGCATGCGCTCGGTATGATCCCGGGTGGGTGCTGGCTCGGTAACGGACGTGCTGCCTTCGGCATATAGCCCGGCCAACAACAGGCAGGATTTGACCTGAGCGCTGGCTACCGGCATTTCGTAGTGGATGCCGGCCAGCTTCTGGCCACCCCGAATTTTCAGAGGCGGGCGACCACCTTCAGCAGTATCGATCACCGCCCCCATGGCTCGCAACGGGTCTGCAACCCGACCCATGGGACGGCCGGAGAGACTGGCGTCGCCGGTCAGTTCAGAATCGAACGGTTGAGCCGCCAGCAGGCCTGCAAACAGCCGCATCGCGGTTCCGGAATTCCCAAGATACAACGGGCCACGGGGCGCCTGCAGTCCATGCATGCCAACGCCATGAATCCGCACGAAGCCATCCTCCGGACCCTCGATCGTGACCCCCATGTCCCGGAACGCCTGAAGCGTGGCCAAGCTGTCCTCGCCCTCCAGGAAGCCTTTAACCTCGGTTACGCCATCCGCCAGCGCGCCCAACATGATGGAGCGGTGGGACATGGATTTGTCACCGGGCACCCGGATATCACCGGAAAGAGCGCCACCGGGCTGAAGACGGAACACTACCTGCTTTTCACTATTAGTTGTCACGTAAGCCTGTCCTGAGAGCATCTTCGAAAAATGTTCACGCGCCGCTTTGGCGCGACTGAAAACCCGTAACAGGGTTGCACTGTCCTGGTTTGCGATGGCCGTGCGCAGCTGTTCCAGGTCGTGCGTAAAATGGTCAATTACCCGAAGGACCGCCTCACGGTTCGAGAGAAAAATATCGTGCCACATCACCGGGTCACTGGCAGCAATACGGGTAAAGTCCCTGAACCCCCCGGCGGCGTAGCGGAAGATGTCCATGTTCTCGTCTTCACCCGCCAGGGTGTCGACCAGGGAAAAAGCAATCAGATGGGGCAAGTGGCTGGTCGCCGCTAGCACTTCGTCGTGATAGGCCACAGACATGGTCAGCACGGTCGCGCCACAGCCCTCCCACAACTCTCTAAGCCTGGCCAGATGCGGCTCACTGACGTTGTCCGGAGGCGTAAGAATCACCTTGTGATTGGCAAACAACTCCGGATTGGCCGCCCGGATACCACTCTTTTCAGAGCCCGCGATCGGATGGCCCGGAATCACCAGCGGAGAGAGGCTGCCAAATACCGCCTCAACATCCGCCACAAAGCTGGACTTTGTACTGCCAACATCGGTCAGTAACGCGCCAGGCTCAAGGCAGGCACGAACCTCCTCCAGGACGGTGCGGGTAGCCCGCACCGGAACCGCAAGCACTACGAGGTCGGCGCCCTTGACGGCATCGGCCACGGAAGAAGCCGCCTCATCAATAACACCCAGCTCTTTCCCGAGTTGCAGCTCCTCACTGCGCAGGTCCGCTCCAACCACTTTGCCGGCCAGACCATTACGCCGGATTGCGGTCGCCAGGGAGCCGCCAATAAGCCCCAGACCTATCACCGCTACCCGTCTAAAAAGAGGTTCGGAACGCGCCATATCAGTCGCTCAACCCCGACGACGTCAGGGCCTGAGCCAACGCGTCGATAAACCGTTCGTTCTCTTCCGGAAGCCCGACCGACACCCGCAGATGGCGAGGCATGCCATAGCCCGCTATCGGGCGGACAATCACACCATGGGCCAGAAGGGTCTGGTATACCCCCATGGCCTGCTCCCCGACTTCCACTGCAACAAAATTACCGGCGGAGGGAATGTAACTCAGGCCCATGCGATCGAATGCCTGCTCAAGCTGGCGCAGCCCGGCACTATTCACGTCCCGGGAGCGTTGGAGGTAGTCTTCGTCATCCAGCACGGCTGTAGCCGCAGACAGGGCAACCGTGTCTACGTTAAATGGCTGACGCACACGGTTAAGAATGTCCGCAATGGCTGCGGAGCTGACGCTATAACCCACCCGCAAGGCTGCAAGCCCCCAGGCCTTGGAGAAAGTTCTGCACACGATCAGGTTCGGGAACCGGGACAGCAACTCAACGCCGTCAGGGTACTCGTTACCGGTAAGGTATTCGCAGTAGGCTTCATCAAGCACCACCAGAACCTTGGCCGGGATTTTCTCAAGAAAAGCCTCAATGGCATCGGCCTTGTGCACCGTGCCCGTAGGATTGTTCGGGTTGGCGACAAAAACCAGCCTTGTGCGATCGGTGACTGCGGCGGCCATGGCGTCCAGGTCATGCCCCCAGTCACGGGCAGGCACGGACACGCCCTTTGCGCCAATAGCCTGGGTCACCAGAGGATACACCGCAAAGGCATATTGGGAGAAAACGACTTCTGAATCGGCATCGGCAAAACAGCGGGTGATCACTTCGAGAACGTCATTGGAGCCGTTACCCAGCGTGATCTGATCCATCCCGACACCCAGGCGCTTCGACAGCGCCTGCTTCAGGTTGAAGCCGTTGCCATCCGGATATTGGCACAGCTCTGACAGGGCCCGGCGAGCGGCAGAAAGGGCCTTCTCGCTGGGCCCGAGCGGATTCTCATTGCTGGCAAGCTTGATGATTTCTGCTGGATTCAGCCCCAACTCCCGGGCCAGTTCCTCAATCGGCTTTCCTGGCTGGTAGGGCGACAGTGCCTGCACGCCCCGGACCGCCAGACTCTGGTAATCAATGGCCATAAATCATCCTCGATACTTTCTTTTCAAAGACCGCCTATCGGGCTATTCAAAGAACCCCTATCGGGTAGGACCCCAAGCGTTTGAGCTCAACGGCTTCGTCCTCCACTTCTGCGAGAACCTTGCGCACCTGCTCGTCTTCCATATGCCCTTCAAAATCGATGTAGAACACATAAGCCCAGGTCCCACTCGGTGATGGCCGGGTTTCGATGCGGGTCAGGCTGATGCCACGGCGATGGAACGGCTCAAGCAGCTGGTACAGCGCGCCCGGCTTATTTCGCATCGAAACCAGAATAGAGGACTTGTCGTGGCCGCTGGCCGGGACTTCTTCCCGGCCGATGATCAGGAAGCGGGTGGTATTGTCTGGCCGGTCTTCAATGCAGTTGGCCAGCTTTTCCAGACCATAGAGCTCCGCTGCCATGTCGCCGGCAATCGCTGCCGTTCCCGGCTCCGCAGCTGCACGCCTGGCCGCCTCGGCGTTGCTCGAAACCGTCACCCGCTCAATACCGTAGCGATGGGTGTCCAGCCACTGGCGACACTGGGCGAAAGACTGCTGATGGGAGTAGATCCGGGTAATTTCCTGATCCTTGTGCTTCGGAGACACCAGCAGGTGATGATGAATCCGAAGCTGTACTTCGCCACAGATTTTCAGGCGCGAAGTCATGAACATATCGAGGGTATGATTGATCATGCCCTCGGTGGAGTTTTCCACCGGCACCACGCCGTAGTGGGCTGCGCCGGATTCTACCTCCCGGAATACCGCATCAATGGCGGGCAGTGGCACGCTGACCACCGAGTGGCCAAAATGCTTGAGCGCCGCCGCCTGGGTAAAGGTGCCCACCGGCCCCAGGAAGGCAATGTGCATGGGCTTTTCCAGTGCCAGGCAGGCCGACATGATTTCCCGGAACAGACGCGCCATTTCCTCACCGGATAAGGGCCCCGGGTTCTGCTCCTTGATGCGGCGCAACACCTGGGCTTCCCGCTCCGGACGGTAAAAGAAGACATCCTGTCCCGGGTTTGCCGTCGTCTTAACGTGGGCAACTTCCTGGGCACAGGTTGCCCGGGCGCTGATCAGCTCCATGATCTTCTGATCAATCTGATCAATCTCGTCCCTCAGCTCTCCTAGCCGGACCTGCTCATCACTCATGATCAGCCATGCTCCTTCGCAAATTCCGTCATGTACTCAATCAGCGCATCAACACCGGCTTCGGGCATGGCGTTATAGATACTCGCGCGCATTCCACCCACCGAGCGGTGGCCGGCCAGGTTCAGCAGGCCGCGGGCATTGGCCCCCTGCAGGAAGTCACCATTAAGAGCATCGTCTGCCAGGGTGAACGGTACGTTCATCCAGGATCGGAAACGTTGATCGATGGGATTGGCGTAGAAATCATTGGTGTCGATAAAGCCATACAGCTTCCTGGCCTTGCGCAGGTTCACCTCACCCATGGCCTTCACCCCACCCTGGCGTTTCAGCCACTGGAATGTCAGGCCTGCCAGGTACCAGGAATAGGTCGCCGGCGTGTTGTACATGGACCCGTTATCGGCAATCACCTGGTAGTTCATCATGGTCGGGGTCTCCTTGCGGGCCTTGCCCAGGAGATCCTTGCGGATGATAACCACGACCAGGCCGGAGGGACCGATGTTTTTCTGGGCCCCGGCATAGATCAGGCCAAACTTTGAAACGTCCATCGGGCGGGACAGCATGGTAGAGGACATATCCGCCACCAGCGGAACCGACGGGCTTTCCGGGATGAAATCGAATTCCAGGCCACCAATGGTCTCGTTCGGCGTGTAATGCAGGTACGCCGCATCGGCACTGGTGTGCCACGACGCCTGGTCCGGAATCGTGGTAAAGCCACTGTCCTCGGAACTGGCCGCCACATTCACCTTGCCATACCGGCTGGCTTCAGCAATGGCTTTCTTGGACCAGATTCCCGTATTCACATAGTCCGCCGAGCCTTTGTCACCCAGCAGATTCAGGGGAATGGTGGAAAACTGGCTGGACGCCCCACCCTGCATAAAGAGAACGGCGTAATCGTCCGACACGCCGGCCAGTTCACGCAGATCTTTTTCTGCAGTTTCCGCAATTTCGACAAACTCGTCGCTACGATGGCTCATCTCCATCACCGACATGCCGGTACCGCGCCAGTCGAGCATTTCATCCCGCGCCTGACGAAGCACACTCTCCGGCAAGGTTGCCGGGCCTGCACAAAAATTATACGCCCTGCTCATGCTGCTGTGATCTCTCCAGTCTTGCTGAATCTGTCTGTGGTGGGGCCGGCTTACTCTTCGCCGGCACCCTCACCTTTTTCGCCGTCTTCCGGGCTGCTGTCTGCCGCCGAGGTGTCGCCTTCGTCCTCGCCTTCACCATCGAGTTCTTCATCATCGGTTTCGGCAATGCGCTCTACCCCCACCAGGCGTTCATCTTCCTGGCTGAGCTTGATCAGGCGTACACCCTGGGTATTACGGCTCAGGACGGACACCTCGTCTGTCCGGGTACGTACCAGCGTGCCCTTGTCAGAAATCAGCATCATTTCGTCCCCCTCGAACAGCTGCAGGGCCGTTACCAGGTTGCCGTTCCGATCCGAACACTGCATGGCGATAACGCCCTGACTACCCCGACCATAGGTTGGGAATTCGTCGATGGCGGTACGCTTGCCGTAACCGTTCTCACTGGCAGTCAGGATCACGCCGCCTTCCTGCGGAATGATCAGCGACACGACATGATGACCCTCCGGCATCTTGATACCGCGAACACCACGGGCAGTCCGGCTCATCGGACGGACCGCGCTCTCGGCAAAACGAACGGCTTTGCCGGCGGTGGAGAACAGCATGACTTCGGCATCGCCCTTGGTAATGGCAGCGCCAATCAGGGTATCGCCTTCATCCAGGGACAGGGCGATCAGACCGCTGCTGCGCGGACGTGAGAAGTTCGGAAGTGGGGTTTTCTTGACCACACCGGCAGAGGTAGCCATCAGCACGAACTGGTCTTCCGGATAGTCACGTACTGGCAGGAAGGTGGTGATACGCTCACCTTCTTCCAGCGGCAGAATGTTAACCATTGGGCGACCACGGGAAGCCCGGCTCGCCCGAGGAATCTCGAACACCCGCAGCCAGTAGACCTTACCGCGGTTGGAGAAGCACAGAATGGTGTCGTGGGAATTGGCAACGAGCAACTTCTCAACGAAGTCTTCGTCCTTCATGGATGTCGCCGCCTTGCCCCGGCCGCCCCGGCGCTGGGCCTGGTAGTCTTCCACGGCCTGGGTCTTGGCGTAACCACTGTGGGAAATGGTGACTACGAGGTCTTCTTCGTCAATCAGGTCCGCAATGGTCAGATCACGCTGGGAGCTGGTAATCTCGGTACGGCGCTCGTCACCGAACTCGGCAACAACTGCTTCCAGTTCTTCACGGATAACCTGCATCAGGCGGTCCGGGTCGCCCAGGATTTCCAGCAGGCCGGCAATCTTTTCAAGGATGTCTTTGTATTCGTTCTGCAGCTTCTCGGTTTCAAGACCGGTCAGGCGGTGCAGACGCATATCCAGAATCGCCTGGGTCTGCTCCGGAGACAGGTAATACAGGCCGTTACGCAGGCCATAGATTTCCGGCAGGTCGTCCGGGCGACAAGCATCTTCGCCAGCGCGCTCGAGCATAGCCAGAACATCGCCCGGGGCCCAGCCCCTGGCCATCAGCTTTTCTTTGGCTTCCACCGAGCTGGGCGAAGCCTTGATCAGCTCGATCATCTCATCGATGTTGGCCAGCGCAACCGTGAGGCCTTCAAGAATGTGGCCGCGCTCACGGGCCTTACGCAGTTCATAGATGGTCCGGCGGGTTACCACCTCACGGCGGTGGCGCACAAACGCATCAAGCATCTGCTTGAGGTTCAGTGTTTTCGGCTCGCCATTAATCAGCGCGACCATGTTGATACCGAACACCGTCTGCAACTGGGTGTGGGCGAACAGGTTATTGACTACCACATCCGGGTTTTCACCCCGGCGCAGCTCGATCACAACCCGGATACCTTCCTTGTTGGACTCATCCCGCAGTTCGGTAATGCCCTCGAGGCGCTTCTCTTTCACCAGCTCGGCGATCTTTTCGATCAGGCGAGCCTTGTTCAGCTGATACGGCAGCTCGGTGATGATGACGGCGTCGCGATTGGTTTTGTTATCGTGCTCGATCTCATGCCGGGCACGGATATAGATGCGGCCACGGCCCGTACGATAGGCCTCTACGATGCCGGCACGGCCATTGATGATGGCCTCGGTCGGAAAATCCGGGCCGGGAATGAAGCCCATCAACTCATCAATGGTGAGGTCCGGGTTATCGATCAGTGCCAGGCAGCCGTTAACCACTTCCGTCAGGTTGTGAGGCGGAATATTGGTGGCCATACCCACGGCAATACCAGAGGAACCATTCACCAGCAGGTTCGGAACCCGCGTAGGCAGAACCTCGGGAATCCGCTCGGTGCCGTCATAGTTATCAACGAAATCGACGGTTTCCTTGTCCAGATCCGCCAGCAGAGAGTGGGCAATCTTCTCCATGCGGATCTCGGTGTAACGCATGGCTGCCGCGTTATCACCGTCAATGGAGCCGAAGTTACCCTGACCGTCCACCAACGGATAGCGCAGCGAGAATGGCTGGGCCATACGAACGATGGTGTCGTAAACCGCAGAGTCACCGTGAGGGTGATATTTACCGATAACGTCACCCACCACACGGGCGGACTTCTTGTAGGCCTTGTTCCAGTCGTTGTTCAGTTCGGACATGGCGAACAGAACGCGGCGGTGAACCGGCTTGAGGCCATCCCTCACATCCGGCAGCGCACGCCCGACGATGACGCTCATGGCGTAATCGAGGTAGGACTGTTTTAACTCATCTTCAATATTGACCGGCAGGATCTCTTTGGCTAACTCACCCATCGAGAAAGGTTCCTTTGCGTTATCTGGAAGTCGTATCAGGGCCGTTTTCGGGCCCCATAGTTATTCTTCAACAAGCCGCCAAGTCTATCACAGTCGCGCCCTTTCCGGGGCAACTGTCAGGCAGCCTTAATCAAACACCACCGTCTTGTTTTCGAAGGTAATCACCCGGTCCTCGATGTGGGAACGCAGGCCGCGGGCCAGCACGTTCTTTTCCACATCCTTGCCAAGGCGAACCATGTCTTCAATCGAATCACTGTGAGTAATGCGGATGACGTCCTGCTCGATGATCGGGCCCTCGTCGAGGTCCTGGGTCACGTAATGGCAGGTCGCGCCAATCAGTTTTACCCCCCGGCTATAGGCCTGGTGGTAAGGCCGTGCACCGGCAAAAGACGGCAGAAAACTGTGGTGAATGTTGATCACCTTGCCCGCGTATTGCTCACACAATTCACCCGGGAGTATTTGCATGTAACGGGCCAGCACCACCACATCCACCTCATACTTGTGGAAAAGATCGTCGATGTGGGCGAAAGCTTCCGCCTTGTTTTCCCTGCTAACCGGCACGTGGTGGTAGGGAATCTCGTGCCATTCCACCATCCGGCGAAGGTCATCGTGATTGGAAATCACTGCCACAATCTCGGCATTGATTTCCTTGCTGTGCCAGCGGTACAGCAGATCTGCCACGCAGTGGGATTCCTTGCTGCACATCAGCACGACCTTCTTCGGTTGGGCCGAATCTGCAATGTGCCAGTGCATGTTGAATTCACGGGCAATGGGCTCGAACGCGGCACGGAACTGATCCAGACCAAACGGAATCGAGCTAGCCTTGATTTCGTGGCGCATGAAAAACCAGCCGGTGTGGGTATCCGAATGGTGACTCGCCTCGGTAATCCAGCCATTGTAGGTGGACAGGAAATTACTCACCTTGGCGACAATTCCCACCCGGTCCGGGCAGGAAATCACAAGACGATAGGTATGCTCCATGAAAGCCTTTCCTTAACTGAAATCCGGGAAAGCAGGTGCGCTGGGGAGTCACCACCGATGATTAACGGCAGGTTAACGGTACGCACCTATTAAAATGACCGGCTATCATAGCCTATCTGAACGCCAGAAACGAGGAATGGAGACATGGACAGCTACCTCTACCAGCACACAACCAAAAACCTCTCCAGGGGGCGCTCAAGCCGCCTTTCGATTGCAACTGCCCTGGCTTTTCTTGTCGCAATCGGGCCGGCGTTCGGCGAGGCCATTCTCGAAGGAGAGCGGTTTCACCCGGTCGTCGCAGAACAGGGCATGGTCGCAACTAGCCATACCCTGGCCACCGAAGTGGCGCTGGAGGTACTCAGGGGTGGAGGCAACGCAGTTGATGCCGCGGTCACCGCAGGATTTGCCCTGGCGGTAACCCAGCCCCGCTCGGGCAACATTGGCGGTGGCGGTTTTATGCTGATATCCAAAGCGGACAGCTCAGAGCCAGAAGCGATTGATTACCGTGAGAAAGCACCCGCTGACGCAACGGAGACGATGTTTCAGGATGAAGCTGGCAATGTCGTCCGCAATCGCAGCCGCTTCACCCATCTGGCCGCCGGTGTCCCCGGAACCGTGGCCGGTCTGGCACTGGCACTGGATCGCCATGGCACCATCTCCCTCAAACAGGCCCTGGCTCCGGCCATCAAACTGGCCCGCGAAGGCTTTATCGTGCCCCAGCGCTTTACCGAAGGCCTGGAGCAGGCCCGGGAAAGGCTTGAGCGCTGGCCCGCCACTCTCAGTACCTTTTATAAAGAAGATGGCAGCGCCTGGCAGCCCGGCGAACGCTTTTACCAGCCGGAACTGGCGGACACCCTGCAGCGGATTGCGGATGACGGCGTTAAAGGCTTTTACGAAGGCGAAACCGCCGAGTTGATTGCTGACGAAATGGCCAGGAACGGCGGCCTGATTACCCTTGAGGACCTGAAAAGCTATCGCCCGGTGGTGCGCACTCCGGTGCACGGCACCTATCGCGGTTACGATATTTTTTCCATGTCGCCGCCGTCCTCTGGCGGCACCCACATTGTCCAGATTCTGAACATTCTGGAAGGCTTCCCCATCGCTGAATTCGGCCACAACTCGGCCGATGCCATTCACCACCAGGCCGAAGCCATGAAACTGGCCTACGCGGACCGCTCCGAATACCTCGGCGATACCGACTTCGTAGACGTGCCCTTGGACGGCCTTACTAGCAAGGCGTACGCCGAAGAACTCCGTAAAACCATTGATCCAGCGAAAGCCCGTCCCGCCAGCGACATCAACCCGGGCCAGCCTGCCGCGTACGAAAGCCCCGAAACCACCCACTTCTCGGTGGTGGATAAATGGGGCAACGCGGTCTCCAACACCTACACCATCAATTTCAGTTATGGCTCCGGAATCACCGTGAAAGGCGCCGGCTTTCTGCTCAATAATGAAATGGATGATTTCAGCGCCAAACCGGGCGTGCCTAACGCCTACGGGTTGATCGGCGGTGAGGCTAACAAGGTTGAGCCCGGCAAACGCATGCTCAGCTCCATGTCGCCCACCATCGTCAAAAAGGACGGAAAAAATGTGCTGGTAACGGGCAGCCCGGGCGGCTCGCGGATTATTACCACTACCTTGCAGGTGATCCTGAATGTGATTGACCACGGCATGAACATCCAGACGGCGGTGAGTGCGCCACGCATGCACCATCAGTGGTTTCCGGATGAAATCCGCATTGAACAGGGCATCAGTCCGGATACCATTGGCCTTCTGGAGGAGCGGGGCCACACCGTCGTCCGTAATTCGGCGATGGGCGCCATCCAGAGTATTATGATTGGTGAAGACGGCACTCTTTACGGCGGAGCGGATCCAAGACGAAGTACATCCTCGGCGATGGGCTACTGACGCAGTCATTGACCAGGATCACTGACCTGACCGGAGGCATTATGTATCTTTCTGTACAACTGAGCTGTTATCCCCTGAAAGAAGACTACAAGCAGCCAATACGGGACCTCATTGCCCGGCTGGAGCAAACCGGGCTGGAAGTCTACGCGGGGCGAATGAGCACCGAGATTTTTGGCGACTATGATGAGGTTATGAAGGTTCTCTCGGATACCATGAAATGGTCATTCGAGACCTATGGCAAATCCGTCTTCGTGGCAAAAATCATGGAGGGCGACCGGAGGCCGAAATGACAGCACCGAACAACGGGCCAGGCAATCAGCAGAAGCCAGGGAACGATCAACAACCGGTCATTCCCAACCAGTTCTCGTTTCTGTGGCTAAGCGCCGCCATCTTCCTGATGGTGCTCTGGATGCAGGACAGCGGACAGCCACGGCTTCAGGAACTCGCCTATTCCGACTTCAAAACGGCGGTAATGAACAATCAGGTAGCGGAGGTCACACTCAAGGAAGAATCCATTACCGGCCTGTTCACCGACAGTGGGACCGCGGCGTTCAGCTCGGATAGCCCGTCCAGAAAGAGCGCACCGGGGTTCCATACAACACGGCCACCCATGGAAGACCCGTCACTGCTGAACCTGCTCGAAGAACACCGGGTAACCATCAAGGCGACACCCTCGGGCCTGACCTGGTGGCAAGAACTGATTCGAGGCTTCCTGCCCTGGCTCCTGCTGCTGGCGCTGATGTTCTGGTTCTGGGGCGCGGCACAGAAGCGGATGACCCAAGGCGGTGGCCCGTTTGATTTCAGCCGTTCAAAAGCCCGAAGGGCCCGCAAGGAAACGTCTACAGCCACCCTTGATGACGTTGCCGGCATTGAATCCGCCAAGCGGGAAATTGCCGAGATCATCGACTTCCTCAAATCCCCCGAGAAGTACCGGGCCCTGGGAGCCGTCATGCCCAAGGGTGTGTTACTGGTGGGCCCGCCGGGAACCGGCAAGACCCTGCTGGCCCGGGCCATTGCCGGTGAGGCGGAGGTGCCCTTCTACAGCATCAGCGCATCGGAATTTATTGAAATGTTTGTCGGTGTAGGTGCGGCCCGCGTGCGGGACATGTTCCAGGAAGCCCGCAAGGACGCACCATCGCTGATCTTCATTGATGAGCTGGACGCCATCGGCCGCTCCCGGGGCGCAGGCCTCGGGGGTGGCCACGACGAGCGGGAACAGACCCTGAACCAGATCCTGACCGAGATGGATGGCTTCGAGGCGCACGAGAATGTCCTGGTTCTGGCCGCCACCAACCGGCCCGATGTCCTGGACAGCGCCCTGCTTCGCCCGGGGCGGTTTGACCGCAAGATCACGCTCGATCGGCCCCACAAGGACGCCCGTACCGCGATCCTGCAGGTTCACGTTCGCAAGGTGCCGCTGGCCAGTGATGTTGACCTCGAGCAGCTAGCCGCCCGAACCATCGGTTTCTCCGGCGCAGACCTGAAGAACCTGGTAAACGAGGCCGCGCTCACTGCAGCCAGGGAAAACCTGCATGAGGTCAACGCCCACTGTTTTGATCTCGCCCGGGACAGGATCATTCTTGGCGAGGAGCGCGATACCAAGCTCACGGCCGAGGAACGGGAAGCGGTGGCTTATCACGAATGTGGCCATGCCATCATGGCTTACTATATGCCAAACGCCGACCCGCTCACCAAGCTAACCATCATCCCCCACGGTATGGCCATGGGTATGACTGAACAGACCCCAAAGGACGACCACTACACCTACACGGAAAGTTATCTGAAGGATCGAATCAAGGTAATGCTCGGAGGTCGCTGTGCGGAGAAAATCGTCTATGGCGAAGTCAGCACCGGTGCCCAGAATGATCTGAAAGAGGCTACAACACTGATTCGCCGGATGATCGGCCAGTGGGGAATGAGTGAGAAAATCGGCCCCCTCGGTCTCAGCATTGGAGAAGAGCATGTCTTCCTTGGCCGGGAAATGGGCCTGCCAAGAGAGTTCAGTGAAAAAATGGCCGAATTGATCGATGCGGAAATCCAGTCACAGCTCCTCGCGCTGGAAAAAGCGACCCTGGACTTTCTGACTGAACACCGTCCCCAGCTTGACGCGCTAGCCAAAGCGGTACTGAAGGAGGAAACCCTGTCTGCCGAAGACGTCAAGGAAATCCTCCGCAAAGAAGACGCCCGCAAGATTGCCTGAACGGCTGGCCTAGACCTGGCCCACGAGGTCGTGACTGAACAGCGCCATGCAGAAGCCGACCACGGCCCCCAGTGGCGGGCCCCAATGGCGCTCAAGCCTGGACTGCGGGGCTATGTCCTGAAATATCAGGTAGAGAATTCCGCCCGAAGCCACCAACATGATCACGCCCAGCGCAATGGGGCGCTCAGACAAGAAGAAATACCCAAGCAAGCCGGCCAGCGGCCCGGTAATCACGAGGCAGCTCATGAATACGAGGGTTTTCCGCGAGGTATACCCAGGCAGACTGGCTATCTCCCGATAAGCATTGAAGCCTTCCGGCAGATTCTGCATCGCAATCAATACAGCCATGAGCACCGCGGTTTCCGGGCTCACCACCGCAAGCCCGCCAAGCGCGATGGCTTCCGGAACGAAATCCAGCATTACCCCCATCAACTGTGGAGACTCCCGGCGCTGCAGGCCCAGAATACGTTCAATAACAAAGAATAGAAGCCCACCGGCGATAATGGCAGGGATTGCCCATAGAGAGTCATCCATACTTGATTGGCCTTCAGGGATCATGACCACAGACACCGCACCCAGCAAGATTCCACCACCCAGAGCAATCAGGAAATGTCTGAATTCTTCTTCCAGCCAATTGGGACCTACCCGCTCAAAACTGGCAAGCAAACCGCCCAGTGGAATGCAGGCACCGGCAACAAGAGTTAAACCAACGATGTAAACAATATCCACGAGCATCAGAAAGGCTGGCCTTTTGAAAAACGAAAAGCTCTTATGGCGTGATGGTTACCGGCAGATTCAGGGCCAGAAGCAACTGGTCCGAACCAGGCTCCCGAAGCAAGGTACATTCACGGCTAAGTACCAGCTGGGCAGCCCTCTCCTGACGCAAAACCCGGGCAACGGTAACCGGGTCAGTGGCTGGAAGCGACCCAACACGGATGTCTGACTCCGGAATCCCCAGCTCCTGCCTGATTCTTTGCAGGCCCTCCGGTGGGATGTCTGAACCCGGGCCCAGCAACAGCGTCACGGGCTGCCGGGAATGCCCGACCGCCTCTGCTGCGGCCATGACAGCGCGGCGATTGGCATCCTCGTGTTCGTTGAGAAAGACCACAATCCGGCCCTGTGGCAATATCTGCTTGTCACACCAAAGCAGAACCCTGCCAGGCGACCGGCGAAACAGGCCCCTTGCTGTGGAACCCAGCCGCCCCCCCGGCGCCGACGACCAGCCAACCCGACCAAGCACCAGAAGGTCCTGAGGCCCGGCCAGGGCCAGCACCTCTTCAACGACGCTGCCACGAGCAATGCTCAGGGCATGTCGGCCCCCATAATGCGCCACAACGCCCGCGAGGGCCTGGCGAGCCTGGCCCGCCAGCCTCTGTAAGCGTTGCTCAAGCTCAACCGGATCAAAAGGCCGGCTGACCCCCGACGAGGACCCGACTTCCCTCGCAAATCCATAGCCGGCGCTGCGTAACAAATTCCGCTCTTCGACAAAAACTCCCAACACTTCTGCGCCGGTCCGGGCCGCAATCTCTGCAGCGGCATTGAGGGCGGCATAACTCATTCTGGAGCCATCCAGAAGTACCAGAACACGTCCTATTGGCGTGCCGGGGCCGGCTTGATTATTGGCGGCCTCAGTCACTATCCTTGCCCCCGTTTTTGTTGTTCACTTCGCCGTTGTCATCCCGTTTTTTGCTGACTTCGGCAAACTTCGCGAGTCGGTCTGCAACCCGCCGGTTAAAGCTGTTTTCCGGGAACTCGCCGCTGCTGTCCGGTTCACCGGCTTCCATGCCCGTTAAAAGCTCGATGGCCTGGTTGATGTCTGAGACGGGATAGATCCGGAAGCGGCCCTCGACAATGGCCTGACGCACATCCGCCCTGAGCATCAGGTGCTCCACGTTACTGGCCGGCAGCAAAACCCCCTGCCCCCGGATTTCACCGGACTCGCGACAGACGTCAAAGAAGCCCTCGATTTTTTCGTTGACACCGCCCACCGCCTGAACCTCGCCTTGCTGATTCATAGACCCAGTCACGGCAAAGGACTGCATCAGGGGGACCCGGGAAATGGCGGAAAGCAGCACGCAGGTTTCAGCCACCGAAGCGGAATCTCCTTCTACGCCACCGTAAGACTGCTCGAAAGCCAGGCTAGCCGACAGGGACAAGTCGCCCTCGCCCGCATAGCGGCTTGCCAGAAACCGGGAAAGAATCATCACCGCCTTGCTGTGAATAGGACCGCCAAGCTTGGCCTCTCGCTCTATATCCACAACCTGCCCCTTCCCCGGTCGGGCCGTTGCAGTAATTCTCGTAGGCTGCCCGAACATGGAAGCGCCAAGCCTGAGCACCGACAAACCGTTGACCTGACCCACTTCCTCACCTTCTGTGGCAATCATCACAATGCCTCGGCTGATCTGCTCCCGACTTCGCTCCCGAACCCGGCTGGCACGGTACTCGCGCTCATCAATAGCCTGCTGGATATGGCTGGCTTCAACGGTATCGGCGCCGGACTGTCCAGCCCAGTGGTCTGCTTCACTCAAAATGTCCCGAAGCACCCGATCATGGGCGGTCAGCTTGCGCTGGTCCGCTGCCAGCCGGCTGGCATGCTCAATAAGCCTCGCTACGGCGTCACGTTCAAGGGCCCGCATTCCGAGAGCTCTCGCCACGGTGGCAATCATGCGGGAATACAGCGTGTAGCTGTCATCGTCCCGGGTAAGATCGTCCTCGAAATCCGCTTCCACCTTGAACAGGTCCAGAAAATCCGGGTCATAGTGGGAAAGCAGGTAGTACAGCATCCGGTCCCCTAGCAGTACCACTTTGACCGAAACCGGAATCGGGTCCGGTTGCATGCTGACGGTACTGACAAGCCCATAAAGCCGCTCAAGCGACTCGATGCGGATTTCACCGGAAAACAGGATGCGCTTCAGACTCTCCCATGCCATTGGTTGGGTCAGTACACGACGGGCGTCGATAATCAAATAACCACCGTTGGCACGGTGCATGGAACCGCCGCGAATGAGTGTGAAATCGGTGTAAAGATTCCCCTGGCGGGCCCGGTGCTCTATTTGCCCGGCCAAATGCTGGTGATTGGGGAGGTCCTCGTAGATAACCGGCGCTCCCACAGTGTCCGCATTGTCTACCAGGAGATTGACCTTGTAGCGGGCCAACAGACCGGCCGGCGGACCATTATCACTGTCCTGGAAGGCTTCCGCATGTTCAACCACGTCCTCCCGGACAGCATCCAGGTAGTCAACAACGTCCGGTAGGTGCATCCATTTTTCCCGCAGCTCGCCAATGGGGCCACCCAGGGTCAGCTGAACCATTTCCTCATTCAGGGCATGCACCCGCTCCCGAACTTCCTTCCGCAACCTGGGAATCTGCTGGATGGCTTGCTGGAGTTTCTTCTGCAATTCCTCAACCTTGGATTCGATCAGCTGCTTCTCTTCATCCGAGAAGGTTTTGTATTCCTCCGGGTCAATCACTTCACCCTTTCGCATGGGGGCGAAAGTAAAGCCGGCCGGTGTGGTGATCATCGCGATGTTATTGCGGTTTGCCTCCTCCTGGATTTCAAACAGCCCCTGATGCTGGCGTTTTGCCATTTCCTCCTGCAACTCCTGGAGGCGGGCCTGGTATTCCTCACTCTCAAAGGCTGCCGGGATGGCCGTATGCAATTCCTCGGCCAGGTCATTCATGCCCTTCTTGAACTGCCGCCCTTCACCCGCCGGCAACTGGATAGCGTTCGGTCGGTCGGTAAACCGGAAGTTAAAAACATGACACCAGTCGGGGGGTACCGGCTGCCTCGCCGCATGTTGCGAGAGGAAGCGCTCCACCAGTTCGTGCTTGCCGGCCCCGGAAGGCCCCAGAACAAATAGATTGAAGCCACCGGCTTGCATGCTCGCCCCGAACTCCAACGCCCTCAGAACCCGGTCCTGCCCACAGGGCCGCTCCAGGTCCTCCAGATCGTCCGTAGTGATAAAATCCAGCTTGTCCGTTGGGCAACCGTGGTAAACCTGTTCTTCGGTTAACGGGGCGGGTAATGGCATTACATCCTCCTGATGGGGTCGACGGTATAGCGAAATGCTTTGATAGCGTCGGACCAGTACTCTGGCGCCATCCCTGCTTTCTGCTTCAAATGATGAAGAAATTCCCGCGGCTCCGGCAAGCTCTCCCACACCGACGGCAAAAAGGTGGCTCGTCGATCGCCGTGCTCCAGAACCACGCCATCCGTGCCTGGCCGCAACTGCACGAGCAGATCATCCTCGGACTGGAAACACAGAGGCATGGCCTCGCTCAAGACCGACACCTGATAGTCCAGAAGGTCCAGCTCCTGCTCCGCAACCGGGGGAAAGCGGAAATCGCGGAAAGCTGCGGCGAAAGCATTTTCCGCACAGTCCTGAACAAGCGGACGCCAAGCCTCCAGAGAACCGATGCAGCCTCTCAAACGGCCAGCGATTTCCAGTGTTACAAAACAGGCTCCGGGCTTTGCCAGCCGTTCCGGGAACTCCTTCGCTTCTACTGGCAACGGCTGGCCGTAAACGAGACCATTACGAACCGAGGCTGAAGCTACCTGTAACAGAGTCTGTTGCTCCTGTTCATTCAGCATGTTAGGCCGTTTTTTCGGTTAAGGCATAGGCACCATAGCCCACGACCCGGTCCCTCGGCCCGGCCGTGTCACCGGAATTGCGCAGGTCCAGGGTGGTTACTTTCAGGCCTCTTTTCCGCGCCAGATACAATAGCCCGTTAACCGGGTTTCGCCCGCAGGCATCATCGTATCCGATATGGTGGTAATCCAGAGTCTCAATGTTTCTGGTGGTATTGCTGTCCAGCTCTCGGGCAACTGGGTAGCTGTGGTAGTGGCTCAGATCGGAACTGATCACAACCAGGGTTTCGTCGCCACCCCAGAGTATTTCCAAGACCTCGGCCACTTCCTCAGGGGAAGCTTCTCCTACAACAAGCGGCACCAGGGTAAAGCGGTCAAAAACCGACTGCAGAAACGGCAAATGCACCTCCAGACTATGTTCCAGCTGGTGTGGTGAATCCAGATAACCAACCTGGGGCAAGGACTGCAGGCTGGCCAGTGTGTCCTGCTCCACTTCGATATTTCCGAGCGGCGTCTCGAAGAAATCGGACGTCGGCGCGGCAATGCCTCTCAGGGGTACACGGTGGGAGGGCCCCAGCAGTACCACCCTGTGTATGCGTTCGCGAAGGGGCGCAAGCTGGGCGTAGGCGCTCGCCGCAACCGGGCCAGAAAACTGGTATCCGGCATGGGGAACAATAATGGCTTTGGGGGCCCGCCCTTTTACAGGTACCTGTTTCAGGAAACCGTCCACCATGGTTCTGAGCTGGGCAGGATCGTCCGGGTAGAACATACCCGCAACAGCGGCTTTTCGTATGTTTGCAGACATAGCTGATCACCTGCTTAACAAAGCGACCCGTAACGGGGACCGAGTCAATGAAAGAAATTCAAACTCCCTGCTGAACAAACTATAGATGATTTAGTGAAGTTCAACACGCCTGACACCCCGAACCTATTCAAGACGTTTCTTGAACCTCAGCGAGGCCACTGCCAGACCTCCAAGCGTGAACAGCGCCAACCAATAAACATCTGAAGACATATTCATTACTTCAACATCCCTAAGAACTACCCCGCGGATAAGATGCATGAAATGCGTCGCCGGCAAGGCTTCGGCAATGTACTGCGCCACAACGGGCATGCCTTCGTAGGGGAAGATGAATCCGGATAAAAGGATCGAAGGCATTAGCACAAAAACCGTCATTTGCATTGACTGAAGCTGGTTCCGCGCAATCGTGGAAATCACCAAACCCAGGGTTAGACTTGCCGTGATAAACAGAAAAGTTACAGCCGCAAGCTGAACCAGCCCGCCCCCGATTGGTACTTTGAACAACACATGCCCCAGGCCCAGAATGATGGATGTCTGAATCACACCAATAAAAATATAGGGAATGATTTTCCCAATCATCAATTCAATCGAACGCACCGGGGTTGAAATCAGCATCTCCATGTTTCCCCGTTCCCGTTCGCGAACAATGGCGGCAGAGGTAAACATGATCATGGTCATGGTCAGAATGATCGCCACCAGGCCCGGGACAATATTGACCACCGTCCGCTGTTCCGGGTTGTAAAGCAGGGTCACTTCAAAGGTCGGAGTACTGCGGTTTGGGGGCTCGTCTACCAGCTCGGCGAGGGGCATATTTCTCAGGCTCTTGATGGCCGCTGCAATGATCGTATCGGAACCATCAACCACCCACTGGGCAACGGGCCGGCTGGTTTCCTCATCGCCAGAAGGTGGCAAGCCAGGGCCAACCGTGGGATGACGTGCCAATCGATGGTCGACATCCTCGGGTATGATCAGGGCCGCTCGTATCTTGGCGCTGGCAATTGCTGTTCTGGCCGCGTCAACTTCCTCGAAATAATGCTTGATATCGACGACTTGAGTGGCACTGACAGTTTGCACCAGGACACGGCTCAAACCACTTTTGCTAAAATCGACGACCCCCACGGGGATATGACGAATGTTGGTGTTAATGGCGTACCCGAACAACAACAGTTGTATTAGAGGGATCATGACAATCATTCCGAACGTCATCCGATCCCGCCTGAGCTGAATCAATTCCTTCCAGATTATGGCGCGGACCCTCAGTAACATCACCATTGGCGCCCTGGTCCGGTACTGGTTACAAAGACATCCTCCAGGCTCGGGCGCACCTCAGCCAGGTTATCCCGTATTCCTATGAAGGGCTGCCTGGTCAGATAGGCAACGGGGTCGGAGATCCGGTTTCCCACTAACACTCTGAGACGGGCTCCCAGTTGCGCTGCTGAAATCACCTCCGGCACCTCCAGCAGCCGGTGTTTCAGCTCACGGGGGTTTGAAGTATTGATTTCAACGACCCGGGCATTCATGTTTCTCATCAGCTCATTGGGCGCCCCATCAGCGCGCTTGATGCCGGTTTCAAGGATTGCCAGTTTATGGCACCGTTCGGCTTCATCCATATAATGAGTCGAGACCATGATCGTCGTGCCCTGGTCACTCAGATCAAACAGCTGTTCCCAGAAGTCCCGGCGACTCTGGGGATCCACCGCCGACGTAGGCTCGTCGAGAAACAACAGGGCTGGCTTGTGCAGTGTGGCCGCAGCTAGGCTCAGGCGTTGTCGTTGCCCACCACTCATGCTGCCCGCTAACTGGTGCCTGTTTTTCAGAAGCTTATAGAGGTTTAGCAGTTCCTCAACGCGCGGGCGTTGCTGTTGCACGGGCAAGCCGAAGATAGTGGCGATAAACCTCAGGTTTTCCTGGACGGTCAAATCGTCGTACAGAGAAAACTTCTGTGTCATGTAACCGATGCGCAACCTCAGCTTCTCTGCCCCACCCGGTAGCGGGAAACCAAGGACCTCTGCCGTCCCGGAGCTGGGTTTAAGCAAGCCGATGAGCATACGGATTGCAGTGGTCTTGCCGCTGCCATTGGGACCGAGGAAGCCGTATATGCTGCCGCGTGTAACATTCAGATCGAGGTTCTGAACCGCCGTGACGTCGCCAAAATGTCGGCTGAGCTTTTCTGCCCGGATGACACAGTCAGTCATGGCAGCTCAACCTGCGCGGGTAATCCGTTAGGCAAATCGGCTTCAGTGTCCGGCAATTGCACCTCGGCGCGGTACATGAGGCGGGCACGCTCTTCCTGATTCAACGCGTAATAAGGCGTAAAAGCCGGCTCCGTTGAAATCCATCGCAGGCGCCCTTTGATGGCCCGCTCGATACCGTCCACTTTCACGACAAGCTCATCACCGATGGCCAGTTTCACCCGATATGGTTCCGGCACATAGACCCGCGCAAATGGCGCTTTGCCCGCCAGGACTATCGCCAATGGACTGCCCGCCGTGACTCTCTCGCCCAGATTCCATGGCAGGTTATCGAGAATGCCATCGCGGGTTGCCACAACAGTCAGGTCGGCCAAGTGCTTTTTCTCTCGAGTGAGTACTGCCCTGGCAGCTTCAAGGGCGGCTTCGGCCGCTCTAAGATCCTCCTCACGGGCTCCGTTAGTCAGCTCCAGCAGTGCTTCCTGAGCGTTCTGCAGCTTGGCGCGACTGGCATCGCGAAGGGCCACAGCTTTATCCAGATCGGCCTGACTAACCAGGCTCTGCCTCCTAAGTTTCAGGATCCGGGCATGATTTGCCTCACTCTCGACAAGTTCGGCACGAACGCCCGCAACATTTGCCCGGGCGGCTGCAACCTCCTCAGGTCGAGCGCCATGGCGAAGCTTTTCAAGGTTAGCCTGCGCCTCTGCCAACTGAGCGCCAGCCCTATCTACTTCCGCGTTCTGCAGCGTGTCGTCAAGCTTGACCAGCACCGTGCCTTTCGCAACCTGAGCCCCCCTTGGAACAGGTAGTGCAATGATAATCTCACTTGCGGTGGCGGTATGAGCAATGCGATCCCTTTCGAGGGTTCCAAGCGCGGTACTCTGGGGAGAACCATCACACCCCATCAATACCGCATATAAGAAACCGAGGATGAATCTGGCCACTGCCTCTGTCCTGCCTGGTTGTTAACTGCTCTGAGAGCTTTGAAAGAAACTGGAGAAAGTTGACACGCCCGTATCAGAAAACTATAGATTATTTGAGGCGGTTCGGAAGGGAAATTACGAGGGGTCTCATCATGGGCGATATACCGGTTCTTCAGGGCCGCAAGGTCGGATTCTGGCATTGGCTTGATGACGGTCGCATCCAATGCGACCTTTGCCCGCGATATTGCAAACTGCACGAAGGTCAGCGAGGGCTTTGCTTCGTACGTGGCCGCCTCAAGGATACGATGGTTCTCACTACCTACGGGCGTTCCAGTGGTTACTGCATAGACCCCATCGAAAAGAAACCGTTGAACCACTTCCTCCCTGGCACACCCACCCTCTCGTTCGGCACGGCTGGCTGCAATCTGGCCTGCAAATTCTGCCAGAACTGGGACATGACCAAGTCCCGGGAAACCGATGAACTGGCAGACCAGGCCAGCCCGGAAGACATTGCCCGCGCCGCCCGGAACCTGGGTTGCAAAAGCGTAGCGTTTACGTACAACGACCCGGTGATTTTCCACGAATACGCTATTGATGTGGCCAGGGCCTGCCATAAGGTGGATGTGCGCTCGGTTGCGGTAACGGCAGGGTACGTAACCGAAGAACCGCGCCGGGAATTCTACCAGTACATGGACGCCGCCAACGTTGATCTCAAAGCCTTCACCGAACACTTTTACCACAAAGTTACCGGCGGGCATCTGCAACCAGTTCTGGAAACCCTGGAATACATCAAACATGAGACCAGCGTATGGCTGGAACTGACCACCCTGCTTATCCCGGGCCAAAACGATTCGGAGCAGGAGCTGAACGAGATGACCCAGTGGGTGGTGGAGAAACTGGGACCGGACGTGCCCATGCACTTCACCGCATTCCATCCGGACTGGAAGATGATGGATACTCCGCCAACCCCGCCAGAGACTCTGACCCGGGCCCGAAAGATTGCCATGGATAATGGCATTCGCTACGCCTACACCGGCAATGTGCATGACAAATCCGGCGGCAGCACCTATTGCCACAACTGCGGCGAACTGCTGATCGGCCGCGACTGGTACGAGTTAGGCACCTGGAACCTGACCGACGACGGCCACTGCAAGTCTTGCGGTACCGCCTGTGCCGGTGTGTTCGAGGGCCCGCCGGGGCATTGGGGCGCTCGGAGGCAGCCGGTGCGACTTAGTGAACACCGA
Organism: Marinobacter sp.; assembly: GCF_048269445.1. Lineage (GTDB taxonomy): Bacteria > Pseudomonadota > Gammaproteobacteria > Pseudomonadales > Oleiphilaceae > Marinobacter. Next base: position 159,890 of record NZ_JBLXIQ010000007.1, read on the forward strand.
TTGTGACCCGTTGGATTCTCGTGGTTTCGAAATCAGGAGACGTACCGCCACCCGGCGCAATGCACCAGCTCAACTAGCAGCTGATCACAAGTTGCTGCGCCAAAGCAGGACAATCGCCAACACCAACTGCCATGCCACGTAGCCATATTGCGCGAGGCGTTCGGTGGCGCCTAGCCACGGCGTTGGTTGGTTCAGGCCCAACGCTGGCGCATAAGAGAATGCAGCGATAGCGGGCACCAGCATGATGATCACGGTTACCGCGGAATAGATGCGAAGTCCACCGCGAAATGCGGCGATCGCGAGGATGAGGCTCAGCAGCACGAAGGGATTAGTCGCCAGTATCAGGTGCATCGTGTCCGTGAAGGTTCGCTCCGCACCTCGCATGTGCATCGGAAAGACATTCCAAATAAGCAAGCCGACGACCGCGGAGCCAGCGAACATCAGCGCGAGCACACGGACCAGGCGCCTGGCACCAGCGGTGCGCCACACGCCGACAGCGAAGGCAAACAGGAGCACACTGGACAGGCTGAACAGCGGCACGACCCAGCGACTGGTGGGTGCGCCGATCGCGAACAGCTCACTGACGGCCTGCCCACGGAGACTGTAGCCCGGATACAGGAAGCTTGCCAGAAGGTCGATGGCGATGTAAGCGAGGCCGGACAGTATGCCGCACCACAACAGCAGCTTATTGGTCTTGGTGTCTGTGTCCATGATGCCTCGTGTCGCGCCTCGGCAATGCCGCTTGTTAATCACTGTACCTTTGGACAAGAGATTCAGTTTCATCAACCTTCTCGACTTGCCCATCCCCCAGGTATTTGAAGAGCTGACCTTCATCATTCTTAAAAAACTTCACCGGCATTAATAACAACAGCCTGCCTCGGAGAAATTACTTCAAGTTCCCCGGTATTCTGATTGATCAAATAGACAACACCTGCATAAGTTTCAAAGAGCGAAAAGTTGGGAGCGGCTGAAAAACGATTCCATAGGCGCGTTGTCCCAAAAGTTGCCTTTACGGCTCATGCTTGGCAGGCAGTGTCTTGAGCGCAGGTAATCCTGATATCCGGTTTATAGGTACTGAACCCCACGATCCGAATGCACAAGGCAGACACCTTTTTCAGGAACTCGTTTTCCTTTTTCAGGGTGTCGTTCTCCCGCCGGAGCTTGCGTATGGCCTCGCTCTCAGCCTTGGAGTAATCGAGGCCATCAACTCTGTTGAATTGCTTGTCGGACAGGCGGATAAACTGACGACGCCAGTTGTAAATCTGGCCCGGATGAATGCCCGGATCACGGGCAACGGATGCTGTCGTATTACCAGGTTGATCAGCTTTCCAAACGGCTTCCCGACGAAACTCTTCGGTGTAGGCCTGGGGCTTCTTACAGCTCAAGGAACACCTCCGTGCCAGGGGCTACCCTAACTATAGAAGGTGTCTACTGTTCGTGGGTAACTCGGAGGGCTAACGACCAAGCTCACCGGCGGCAATGGAGCGCAGCGGAATTGTCGTCCGGTGAAGCGCCTTGTTCGCCCATGTTTATGTGCCCTTTACTCTTTCATCAAATACTTGGCCACGGCTTGATAGGCAGGCAACGAGGTTGGGTCAATCTGCGCGTTGTTAGCCGTGGGAAAAGAAGCGAACCGCACGATGACCAGCTCGGCGGTTGGGTCCACATAGATGGTTTGCCCATGAACACCACGTGCGGCAAAAGCGCCATGCCTATCATGGAAAACCCACCACATACTACGGTAACTCCCGCCTTTAAGCGTTTTGTAGCCAGCCTTGGCAAAGGCTTTCTTATCGCCACCGGCCCGGATGGTCTCCATGACCTCTTTCGGGAACAACCGCTGCCCATTGATCTTGCCGCCGTTAAGCATGAGCAGCCCAATACGGCCCAAGTCTCGCATGCCTGCACTGAGTCCGCCGCCCGCAAAAGGTGTTCCCTTGGCGTCCACGGTCATATATCCATCCAGCTCTGCGCCCATTCTGCTCCAGATACGCTCCGACAGCAGGTGCGCTAAATCCTTGCCTGTGACCCGCGATATTATCCAACCAAGTGCGTCCGTGTTGATTGTCTTGTAGCCGAAAGCCTCACCGTGGGCTCCGTCTTGCTTGACGGTTTGTAGATATTCAAAATAGCCGTTTGGGCCTTCATAGTCCTTTGGTTTCGGTAAGGGGCTCGCCGCCTTTGAATAGATCCAGATATCCGCCTTTGGATCAGAGTAGTCTTCGCTATAGTCAAGCGCCGTGGTCATGTCCATGACCTGGCGCACAGTTGCGTTGCCGAACGCGCTATCCTTGAGTTCAGGGATAATTGAGGAAACCTTCACTTTATCGTCGAGCCGTCCCTCAATTACCAAGATCTCGGCCAGGAGTCCCGTAATGGACTTGGTCATCGACATGGCGGCATGCTTGCCCATCTCATCGAGACAGCCGAAGTATTTCTCATAAACGACCCGGCCCTTGTGAAGAATGAGCATGCCGTCGGTATAGTTCGCCGCCAGGGACTCCTTCCACGTCATCGGTTTTCCGCCACCCATGGGGGTGAAGGTCACGGTGTCAATACCGTCATCGATTGCGTACTCAAGCGGGACCGGCGGGCCGATGCCTCTATTCACTTGCTTTGTGGGCATTAGTTCCCGAATGTGGCATACCGTCCAGCGCAACTTCGGAAAGCTAAAGAAATCAGATTCCGGCTGCATAATCAACTTCTCAGGCGGCGGAGGGAAGTCCGCCATCCAGCGCAACCGTCTGGGGTCAGATTCCTCGGCGTTCAAGTAGGAGCTGGATTGCGCATTGGTTTGCGCAAAATGGCCTGATACGGTCAGGAAGCCTACGAGCAGAGAAAGTGACATAAGGTTTGGGCGCTTCATGATGCTTCCTCCATGGCGGTAATTGCATTCCTCTTGTCTTAAGGGCGAACGCTGCAATCACGCGCTTGTCGCGTGCATTGCCTTGTTATCTTAGCCTTCCACTGATGCTCGGTGAATTGCATCGACGTGGATCAAAGCACTGTCGACGTATTTGAACCCGCATTCATACCCATCGAAGGCCACAAAAAGATCGGTGCCCGGTACCGCTCGCCTGGAACGGTTCCTGCTCTGGCCCACTGGCGTGCTTTCTCCAGGCGGCATGCGTCAGTGGGGGCGCCACGCCACGGCCTTCATCGGCAAGCGCCATTTTGACGATCCGGATCTGCTCAACCGCTACTTCGAACCGGTTCCATAGAAACGAAACCCGAACGGATTTATTTTCCGAAAGGTTTTACTATCGCCGATAGCTCAACGACTCATGAAATAAGCCGGCCCCGATTTTCTTTAAAATGCCGGTATTGTTTACACCTCAGTCCCACTGCTTTTTCCAAACGTTTCAATCAAATCGAAAAAAGCAAACTGGCGCGGATGTTGCCTCACCTTGGCAATACCCAAACTGCCGCGTAGGTGAAGGCTATGACCTCCCATCTTTTAGGTTTCAGTCACCAAGGCTCCGCTCGTTGGCCGATTTTATTAGTCATGTTGGGCGGGCTTCTGATGTCATCCGTCAGCCAGGCAGGGTTGCTCTGGCAAACCCTCACCGAGGGGGACATTGATTCGTCGCCAACGGTGAGTGGTGGTCACCTTTTTGTCGGGTCCGATGATGGTTTTGTTTACTCCATGGACGCCTCCACCGGACAGGTCGTGTGGCAAACTGCGACTGGCGGCCCAGTGGATTCCAGCCCGACAGTGGATGGCGGTTTGCTTTATATCGGTTCCGGGGATGGCACCTTCAACGCGCTGGATGCCCAGACCGGTCAACCGGTATGGATCACCAATAGCGGGGGTGCAGTCGTTTCTTCCCCGGAAGTCGTGAACAACGTGGTCTATTCCGGTTCGGGTGACGGGTCCGTCTATGCGATGAATGCGGCCACGGGAGAAATCCTGTGGCAAACCGCCACCGGCGGTTCTGTCGATTCATCACCAACGGTGGTCGATGGCATTCTGTATGTCGGTTCGGCCGATGGCAGCATGTATGCGCTGGACGCGAATACAGGGCAGTTTCTGTGGGTGACGTTTACCGGAGGGCCGATATTTTCCTCGCCCGTCGTTTATGACAATACCGTGTTCTTCGGGTCTTCCGATCAATCGGTATACGGGTTGAGCGCCTTGACCGGGGAGATCTTCTGGCAAACGCTCACGACCGGTTCGGTGGACGCGTCCGCAAACGTCAACGATGGACTGATGTACATCGGATCAGACGACGGCAACCTGTATGCGTTGGATACCGCCACCGGTGCCATCGTATGGGTCACGTCGACCGGAGGCGCGATTAATTCCAGCGCCGCCTTCTACGATGGCTTGCTCTATGTGGGCTCCGGTGACGGACAACTGTATGTGCTGGATGCGTTGAGCGGTCTGGTGCAGGAGACGTTCCAGACCGGCGGCGCCATTGACTCGTCACCGACCATTGCCGGTGATGTGGTGTATTTTGGGTCTGACGACAACATATTGTATGCGCTGTCGATCGCCCCCCCTGTCGATGTGCCTGAGCCCTCAGGCTTTATGTTAATGATGCTGTCTCTTGCTGCTTTAGTCTTGTCGCGACGGCGGCGCTCGGCCCGTTAAAGGGTACTTGGCAGGCGAAGAGGATTTGCCGAAGACGTCCTGGCCCGAAAACAGATCTGTCCCGGTTTTCAAAAACCTCTTGAATTTTTAGCGTCTCCGAGTCAAACCCAATCGCCCAAAACACTTTGATATCGCTTTTGCTGTATTTCGCTTTCCACAACGGATTGCATAACGCTGAAGGCAGTGGCCCGACAGGGGCGTCCGGTGGAGGCCGCAGGCCGGAACGAACTTGACTGATTTGTTAAGTGGCTGGGCATTTACCACCCCAAGTATCAGTGGGCACACTGGCTAGCTCGCTGGGAGCCGGGAAAGCTTTCTTGAATGTGAAAGCCTCCGCGGTTGGCCCATGCTCTCGCAGAATGTTCAGCTTTTGCGCCGCCTCTTCCATTGACGGAATGTGACCGGCAGGCACCCACCAAAGCACCGTATATGCCTGTCCCATTTTCTGAAACCACTCCTTCTTGCGGCGCATGATCTCAACGTGGGCAGACCGATAAACGTAATTATGCAAAGCCTCGACTGAATCCCAGAGGGAAAGATTCACGATTTTATCGGAGCCGAAATAATCAATGCCGGTAGCATCACCGTCTTCGGTTTGTAGCCGCCAGACAAAACCAGGGGAGTCATCTGCCAACGCATTGATCCGATCGAGGTTCGCGACAAAATCCGAAAGCTGCGGCGAATCTATTCGTGCCAACAGCGTGGCAATGTTGAGTTGTGCAATATGATACTTACTCACAGTTTCCTCCCTGAAAACACTTAACGTTTGCAGCATACGCGCCCTTGGAATGTAGCCGAAGGCGCAATGGAGAGGGCGTCGCCGTGCCTGCACTGATTAAGCCTAATCACGGCAAAAGCTTGCGCATGAATGCGTTTGGAACGACTACGCCCCTCACCTTGGGCGCCCGTTCCTCAATTATGCAGAACCCGAATTTTTCAAAAAAAGGCTGCGCCGTCCGGCTGACGTCCGACGTCAGCTCTCTTAAACCGAGCGTGGTTGCCTGACTGAGAAGAGTCGACATCAATAGCCTTCCAATCCCTTGATCTTGGTGATATCCCGAGACGAAGAAATGATCAATATAGCCAGTTGGCTGCAAATCTGCATAGCCAACAACCTTTCCGTCAACCTCTGCGACAAATGGCTTGATATCGCGAATCTTCCGTGCCCAAAGCTCCATATCCAAGCCTGCCGGCGCCCAAGCATCAATCTGCTCCGGAGTGTAATCACGGCTAGCAACGAGATGAACCGCCGAGTGAAAGACTTCGAACAGCTCGTACTCCTCACCAATATGAAAGCGACGGATAGGCACCTTTACTCCTGTTAGGCTTAACGCCTGCGGTAACCGGCGCCGGAGCGCAGCGGAGGGAACCAAAAGCGCCACGCTTTTGCCGTCCGGTTGACTGCCTGGTTATACGGCATTTCTTGCCCGCTCAAGCACACGCGTGAGCCGATCAAGATTTTGCTCATTTGCTGGGCCAGCCCTTTCTTTGACTACCTGGGCAGTTCGAGCATCTTCAAACACTTGATTCCAAGTTACGTGCGTACCACAAGCCTCAGCAGTGAGCTCAACTGTGAGTCGGAAGTTTGGCGGGCAGTCATGGTGAATGACTATTTTTGAATTGGGTTCAAGTACTTCAAACTTGCTCTCGTTTGGGTGGTCGATTCCGTCCGGGGCGTGCATTATGAACTTCCAGCGCCCCCCTTCCCTGAAATCATGAATTTCGAAGGTATTGGAAAAGCCCTCAGGCCCCCACCATGCCGCCAATAATTTAGGCGAAGCAAATGCTCCGTAAATTTCTTCTGGGGAGAAAGGTAAAGTTCTGGAAGTACATAACGTTCTGTCGTCAGTCATGCATGGAACTCCAAATTCGTGGGATTCGTGCCGTATAACAGCTAATTATACGAACGCGTTCGTATATCACCCGTTCGTAAAACTCCCTTCAAGCACGCTCAAGAAAGCACGAGTTTCTTTAATAAAAACAGCCTCTTGAGCACCAATCACCACGGCTACCGCCGGAGTTATACGCCCTCTTTTGAGCCACTCCTGCTCCCACCGTAGGCGTATAACTCCGCCCTTCCTGTTTCAACTTTCCAACCCTATCAGATAGTTACCGTCATTTCTCATGTGGTATCTGGAGTTTTGCGAACTCGTTCGTATAACTCCGCTAACATCAGCCCCTTGACTTCGGCTCAAACCGAAATGCTGTATATAAAAACAGTAAAGGATGACTGGATATGGATATCCCTACCCCGATACCTGCACAACCAACCCGTTTTTTGGATAAAGTTCGAGGTTTTATACGCCTGCGAGGCATGGCCTATAAGACAGAGAAAACCTACCTCTTTTGGATCAAACGCTTTATCCGCTTCCACGGCCTCCAACACCCTGAAGCCATGGGCTCTGCAGAAGTCGAAGCATTTCTGTCTCATCTGGTTTTGCAGGCAAACGCCAGCGCCTCTACCCAGAGAGTCGCTTTGAACGCTTTGGTATTTTTATATCGGGAATTCCTGGGCCAACCTCTGGACGATCTGAAGTTCGAGCACTCCAGAAAGCCGGTAAAGCTTCCAACGGTATTTAGTGCGGAAGAAGCCAGGTCCGTTATTCACAACCTGAGCGGAGACTACAAACTTGTGGCCATACTCCTCTACGGCTCCGGTCTGCGTATCAATGAAGCCCTGCGCCTAAGAGTTAAAGATGTTGATTTTGATATGCAGCAGTTGATTGTTCGAAGCGGCAAAGGTGCTAAAGACCGAATTACGCCGCTGCCGGACCGTCTGGTCGAGCCGTTAAAGCAACAGATCGATTCCGCGCAGGAGCTTTCGCGGGATCCTCGCTCAGGCATTCGCAGGCGGCATCACTTGCTAGACCGAACTGTTCAAAAGCACATTCGCCGAGCTATCCAGGCGGCCGGCATCCGCAAACTCGCGGGCAGTCATACCTTTCGTCATAGTTTTGCCACACGCTTACTTGAAGCCGGCTATGATCTCCGCACCATCCAGAAGCTGCTTGGCCACTCAGATTTACGCACAACAGAAATCTACACCCACGTTGTTCGCAAAGGTGGCTTTGGCGTTCGCAGCCCGGTAGATGAGGCTTTCTAACTCTCCCAGTTACTGGCCGGAATTCGTTTCACGTGAATGTGGCTGACAAGCCGGATGGTCGGGCGGATCAGGAACTGGAAACTGCCAATAATAAACAACCAGATTGCCGCCTTCTCGTATTCCGGGAACAGAAACAGGATGCTGCCCACCAGAAACCAGATGGCGATTAAAAAATCGTTGGTGATGCTGATCATTTCATAGCGTCGCCGAATGACCAGCTCTTCGTTACCCAGCTTCAAAGTCAGTGGGTTATCGGTACGGTTTTCAACCATTCTGCTAACAATCTCCGGTCCGGAAGGAGTGCGGCGGAAGCCAGGTTCCGCCGCAGTTCGGGCTATTGCATGTCGTTGAACGCAGCGTCGGTTCTCGCTGCCAGGATAAAGTCGTTTTTGTGCAAGCCGCCGATTTCGTGGCTCCACCAGCTCACTGCAACTTTGCCATACTCCAGAACAACCACGGGGTGGTGGTCTTCTTCTTCGGCGAGTTCGCCAATCTTGTTGGTGAACTCCAGGGCCTTCACAAAGTTTTTAAGCTTGTAGACCCTGTGAAGCCGTTCTTCACCGTCAATGTCCAGGATCTCCCAGTCCGGAACATCTTTGTGTAGCTGCTGCTTTTCTTCCTCAGTCGCCTTGGGTGCGTTCGGGCTGCAGGCTTCACAGCTGTGTGCTTTCAGGTCACTCATTTCAACCTCCATGGTTGATGGCTGTACTAACAAGCGTGGGTCGTGCCCTTCGCTTTATCAACCCTTCTCTTGAAATCCGGCCGCTTTCAGAATACTGTATATTTAAACAGTGCCTCGAGAGTTTTCATCATGAGCGAGCTTCTGAATACGCTGATGCAGGATTCCCGTGTCTGGCAGGGCCACCGCCACGTCCAGACCACACAACCTGCAGAACCAACCGGATATCAGGTTCTGGATAACCAGCTCGGAGGCCTGGGCTGGCCTCGGGGCGCCCTGAGCGAATGTCTTCTGGATGCACCGGGTATTGGCGAGCTGCATTTGCTGCTGCCACTTATGCAGCGGATGTGCGCGGAGCGTAAAACCGTGTTCTGGCTGAACCCGCCGCACACCCCCTATGCACCTGCCCTGGCCCGGGAAGGCGTGGATCTGGACCAGGTGGTGCTGATCCATACCGAGGGTGAGGGCGACTTTCTGTGGACTCTGGAAAACTGCCTTCGCTCACCGGTGACAGGGCTGGTGATGGCCTGGCCCGGAAGACTTGCCTCCCGGGAGGTCCGGCGGCTGCAGCTGGCCGCCGAGGCCGGCTGCAATGTGTGCGTCCTGTTCCGGGAACGGCGCTACGCCGAGCAAAATTCTCCGGCGGCCCTGCGCCTGGAACTGGAACCGGGCGAGCAGCAGGATCTCAAGGTGAATGTGCTCAAACGCCGGGGCAGCTGGCCCGGGCAACGCTGTTCACTGGTCATGGCCCAGCGGGCAGATCTCTCATTTCGTGAAACCACCCGGGTTGTCCGGGGCCCCTGGTCGGGTTCAACCGGGTAATAACGCTCCATGCTCTGGCTGTATCTGCATTTCCCGCACCTGGTGCTGGACCATATTCGCCGCACCCGTGAAGATCAGGGTGCCCTGGTGGTGGTTGAAGGCTCTGGCCAGAAGGTCATTCAGGCCTGCCCTGAAGCCAGGAGCCAGGGTATTCGTAGCGGCATGCGCCTGAAAACCGCCATCAGCCTGGTACCGGATCTGGGTATGGTGCGTGCCGATGAAACCCAGGAAGCCAGGATTCTGGAAGATCAGGCCCGCTGGCTGTATCGCTATGCCGCCCACATTGTACTGGTTCCACCAGATGGCCTGCTGGCTGAAATTGGTAGCCTGCAGAAACTCTACGGCGGGCTGCCGGCTGTCTGGCAAACGGTGGAACAGGGGCTGAATGAGCGCCAGCTGAATGCCTGGATTGGTATTGGCTACACGCCTCTGGCAGCCCGCCTGATTGCCCGTGTCGGCAAGGGGGAGTGCACGGCCGACAAGGGCCATATTCTGCGAACTTTGAGCCAGATGCCCCTGCTTGCGGCCGAATTCGATGAGAAAGCCTCCACCCGGCTTCAGCGACTGGGGCTAAACACTCTGGGGGAGGTCTTTGATTTACCCCCCAATGAGCTGGCACGCCGCCTGTCTCCTGAGCTGCTGGCTCACATCCAGAAAATCCAGGGCACCCGGCCGGATCCTCGAGCCCCCTGGCAACCGCCCCACTCGTTCCGGCAACAGGCCGATTTTGTGCAGGAGGTCGAGCACACCCAGGGCCTGCTGTTTCCGCTCCATCGCATGCTCACGGAACTGGAAGAAGACCTTTGCTGGCGCCAGCAGGATACCGACAGCCTGCGGCTGGTTCTGAGGCACCGGCACTCGGAACCTACCCGTCTGTACATTCGCACCTCCGGGCCTGAGCACCGGGCCGACAACTTTCTCAACCTGATCCAGTTGCGGCTTGAGCAGCACTCGCTGCAGGCTCCGGTTATCTCACTGATGCTGTCGGTGAAGCGTTTCCTGTCCCGGGAAGCGCCCTCCGGGGAGGATCTGCTGGGTGAAACACAGGACCTGAACGAGGCCTGGCATACCCTGATCAGCCGTTTGCAGGCCCGCCTTGGGGAACAGGCACTCAAACAGCTCTCGCCCCAGGCCGATCATCGCCCCGAACGGGCATGGTCGGCCTCGGAGGTAATGCGCAAAACGGCCGCTCCGTTAAAGCCGGCCGGAGATCTGCCACGGCGCCCTCTCTGGCTGTTGAAAGGACCGCAAGCGCTTACTGAAACGCCGGTCGCCTGGTTTGCCGGCCCGGAGCGGATCAGCGGCGGCTGGTGGGATGGCCAGCGGGTGCACCGGGATTACTACATTGCCCAGTTAAACAGCGGTCAGTTGGCCTGGATCTTCCGGGATGCCCGGGAGGGCTGGTTTGTGCATGGATGGTTTGGCTGATGTCTGAGCATCAGTATGCGGAGCTGTTCTGCTTTAGCAACTTTACCTTTCTGACCGGCGCCTCTCATCCCCAGGAGCTGGCCGAAAGGGCGCACGAGCTTGGCTACGCGGCCCTGGCGATCACCGATGCCTGTTCCGTCGCCGGCATTCCCCGGGCCTGGGCGGCACTGGCACAAAGCCCGGTCAAACTCATTACCGGCAGCTGGTTCGAGCTCTCCGATACGCCAAAAGGCGCAACAACGCCCCGCTTTATTCTTCTGGCGCGCACCCGCAAAGGTTACGGCCAGCTCTGCCAGTTGATCACCACCGGCCGCCGCCGGGCAGAGAAAGGCCACTACCAGCTGTTCGCCCGGGATATTGAAACCCACCCTCTTGATGACTGCCTGTGCCTGTGGTTGCCACCCTCACCTGCCGAGGCAGAGTCCGATCAGGCTCTGGCCTGCGGAGAATGGCTGAACCGCCTGTTTGATCCCCGGCTCTGGATTGCCGCCGCCCGCACCCTGGAATCCGGTGAAGAGCAACGGCTTGCCCGGATACACTGGCTGGCTGACCAGCTACGTATCCCCGTAACCGCCGTTGGCGAAGTACATATGCACAGCCGGGAACGCCAGCCCCTGCAGGATGTGCTCACGGCTCTGCGCAATCACACCAACCTGGAACACGCCGGCCACTGCCTGTTCCAGAATGGCGAACGATACCTGCGGCCCCTGAGGGTTCTCCAGCGGCTGTTTCCCGAAACCTGGCTGACTGAAACCCTCACCATTGCCCGGCAGTGCACCTTTGAACCCGGCAGTCTGCGCTATGAATACCCACCGGATCTGGTGCCGGAAGATGAATCTCCCGCCAGTTACCTGAAACGGCTGACCCGAGAGGGCGAGCGTCGGCGCTATCCCGAGGGTACGCCACTTCAGGTCCAGAGCCTGATCCGCAAGGAGCTTGGCCTGATCTCGGAGATGAAGTACGAGCATTACTTTCTTACCATCCATGACATCGTGGCCTTTGCCCGCAGCCGGGGCATCCTGTGCCAAGGCCGGGGCTCTGCCGCCAATTCCGCCGTCTGTTACTGCCTGGGCATCACCGAAGTAAATCCGGCCCGGGTTGAGCTCCTGTTCGAACGCTTCATTTCCAAAGACCGCGACGAGCCACCGGACATTGATGTGGATTTTGAGCATGAACGGCGGGAAGAAGTCATTCAGTACATCTACCGGCGCTACAGCCGGGAGCGGGCCGCCCTGGCTGCCACGGTGATCCGTTACCGGCCCCGCAGTGCCATTCGCGATGTCGGCAAGGCTCTGGGGTTCGATCCGGCCCTGGTGGAACAGCTGCTGGAAGGCATCGACTGGCGGGACAAGGCCACCAACTGGCGCCAGCAGATTCTGGACAAGAAAATCACCCGTAATCCCCAGGTAGCGGACCAGTTCTTCACCCTGGTCAATACACTGCTGGGCTTCCCAAGACACCTGTCCCAGCACGTAGGTGGTTTTGTGATCAGTGCCGGGCCACTGGCCGAACTGGTACCAGTCGAAAATGCAGCCATGGCAGACCGCACCGTGATCCAGTGGGACAAGGACGACCTGGAAAGCCTGGGACTGATGAAAGTGGATGTTCTGGCCCTGGGCATGCTCTCCGCCATACGCAAGGCGCTGGAGCTTATCAGCGACGAGAAAGGCCAGCCATTCCGGATGCAGGACATCCCTCCGGAGGATCGTGCCACCTATGCCATGCTCCAGAAAGGCGACAGTATCGGCGTATTCCAGGTGGAATCCCGGGCCCAGATCAACATGCTGCCAAGGCTCAAACCGGAGACCTACTACGATCTGGTGATCGAAGTCGCCATTGTACGCCCCGGCCCCATCCAGGGTGACATGGTGCACCCCTATCTGCGGCGCAAACACGGCCTGGAACCGGTGGACTACCCCAACGACGCCATCCGCAAGGTACTGGAGCGCACCCTGGGTGTTCCCATCTTTCAGGAGCAGGTAATCAAACTGGCCATGGTCGCGGCCGGTTTCTCCGCCGGTGAGGCCGACCAGCTTCGTCGCGCCATGGCCGCCTGGAAGTCCCACGGTGACCTGACCCCGTTCCGGGAAAAGTTGATCACCGGCATGCTTGAACGGGGCCACGACGCCGACTTCGCCGAACGGCTCTACCTGCAAATCTGCGGCTTCGGCGGCTACGGCTTCCCCGAATCCCACGCCGCCAGCTTTGCCCTGCTGGTGTACGTCTCCGCCTGGATCAAACGGCATTACCCGGCGGCCTTCTACTGCGCCCTGCTCAACAGCCAGCCCATGGGGTTCTATTCTCCTTCGCAGCTGGTTCAGGACGCCCGGCGCCACGACGTTACCATGCTACCGGTCGATGTGAACCACAGCCAATGGGACCATACACTGGAAGGCCCCAACCGCCACCTCCGTCTGGGCCTCAGGCTCATTCAGGGCCTGTCATCCGCTGGCGCCGAACGTATCCACCAGAACCGCCCTGCCACCGGCTACCGCTCCGCCAGCGAACTCCGACGCCTGGCCGCTCTCCACCAGCGGGATATGGAACTCCTCGCCGGCGCCAACGCCATGCCGGATTTCACCGCCAACCGGCACCAGGCCTACTGGCAGTTACTCGACCACGAACAACCTGCAGAACTGTTCGCCAAAGAAGCCCCTGTCGAATACCAGCCGGAATACTGCCACCAGCTACCGGAGCCTACGGAAGGCCAGAACGTCCTCGCCGACTACGCCAGCCAGGGCCTCACTCTCCATCGCCATCCTCTGGCCCTACTCCGGGAGCAGGGCCACCTCCGGTTCTGCCTCAGTGCCGAACAGCTCCTGACCACCAAAGCCGGCACCCCCGTCCAGGTCGCCGGCCTTGTCACCGGTCGCCAACGCCCCGGCTCCGCGTCCGGCGTCACCTTCGTCACCCTGGAAGACGAAACCGGCAATGTAAACGTGGTGGTATGGCTGGAAACCGCCCGCCGGCAACGCAAGCCGCTGCTAACCTCCAGGCTATTGCACGTGAAAGGGGTGTTGGAGCGAGAGGGAGATATTGTGCATGTGATGGCCGGCAAGTTGTCTGATCTCAGTCATCTGATCAGAAGCCTGCCGGTGAGCTCGCGAAACTTTCATTAAAAAACCCCGCCTGGCTCACGCCGGACGGGGTTTTGGGGCAATGGTGACGATCAGGTCAGAAGCTTGATCATCACACCAGCCGCTACCGCAGAGCCGATAACACCAGCCACGTTCGGCCCCATGGCGTGCATCAGCAGGAAGTTGTGCGGATTGGCTTCCAGACCAACCTTGTTGGAGACCCGCGCTGCCATCGGCACCGCAGAGACACCGGCTGAACCAATCAGCGGGTTGATCTGTTCCTTGGTGAACTTGTTCATCAGCTTCGCCATCAGAACACCGCACGCGGTACCGACACCGAAGGCGCAGATACCAAGCGCCAGGATGCCCAGGGTCTGGGTGTCCAGGAACTTGTCTGCCATCAGTTTGGAGCCCACGGACAGCCCAAGGAAAATGGTCATGATGTTGATCAGTGCGTTCTGGGCGGTGTCGTTCAGACGCTCGACCACGCCACACTCACGCATCAGGTTACCGAAGCAGAACATACCCAGCAGCGGCGCCGCATCCGGCAGGAACAGAACCACAGCAATCAATACCACCAGCGGGAAGATGATCTTTTCTTTCTTGCTCACCGGGCGCAGTTGGGACATCTTGATCTTGCGCTCTTCCGGAGACGTCAGTGCCTTCATGATCGGCGGCTGGATCATCGGAACCATCGCCATGTAAGCATAGGCCGAGACCGCAATCGCACCCAGCAGATGCGGCGCCAGAACGCTCGATACGTAGATCGATGTCGGGCCGTCAGCACCACCGATGATACCCACGGCTGCCGCTTCCAGAATGGTGAAGTCCAGGATACCGGCCCAGTCCAGCAGAGCCGCACCCAGTACCGTACCAAAGATACCGAACTGGGCCGCCGCACCCAGCAGCATGGTCTTGGGGTTCGCCAGCAACGGGCCGAAGTCCGTCATGGCACCCACTCCCATGAAGATGATCAGCGGGCCCACGGTGCTACCGATAACAACCAGATAGAAGTTGTACAGCATGCCGTTGCCGTATCCGAAGTCCTGCGCCAGGCCATTAGCCATGGCGACCTGGGCAGAGCTACCTTCTTTATAGGCGTGCTTGAAGGCATCCATGATTTCCGGCGTCACCGCCTGGCCAGCCTGATAGGCAACATCCAGTGCGCTGGCAAGCGCTGCCAGTACTTCCGGCTTGCCATAGTGGATCGCGTTTTCAGCCGCAGTCAGGGCGAGGCCTGCCTCCGGAATGTTCGCCAGGATGCCACCGAAGCCAATCGGCACCAGCAGCAGAGGCTCAAATCCTTTGCGAATCGCAAGGTACAGAAGAAGCAGGCCGACAGCGATCATGACCGCCTGGCCTGGTGTCATATTGAACAAGCCACTGCCTGTCCAGAGCGTCAATAATTTTTCCATGGAATGCTGGCCCTTATGCGATTGTCAGCATTTCATCATCAGGGGAGACGGCATCACCGACCTTGATGAAGACTTCGCCGATAGTACCGGCCTTCGGTGCGCGAATCTCGGTTTCCATTTTCATGGCCTCGAGAATGATCAGCACATCGCCCTCTTCCACGGCATCACCCGGGGAAACCAGAACCTTGAAGATGTTGCCACCCAGAGGCGCAACAACCGGCTCACCTTCACCCACCGCAGGTGCCGGTGCGGCGGAAGCCGCCGGCGCAGACTCTGCGCCACCCTCACCCTGAACCTGGGTAATTTCACCACCCTCGGAAACAGCAACCACGAACTTCTTGCCGTTCACTTCCACGGTGTAGGTCTCGGGGCCTTCAGCCTTTTTGGCCGGGACCGCAGATTCAGCGGTCGGGACCGGCTCAAACGCATCCGGATTGCCACGGTTTTCCAGGAACTTCAGACCGATCTGCGGGAACAGCGCGTAGGTCAGTACATCGTCTACGGTGTTCTCGGCCAGCTTGATCCCCTTCTCGTCTGCCAGCCTCTTGAGCTCGTCAGTCAGCTTGTCCATTTCCGGCTCTATCAGGTCAGCAGGGCGACAGGTGATAGCTTCTTTACCGTCCAGAACCCGCTCCTGCAGCTCCTTATTGAACGGCGCCGGTGCAGAACCGTACTCGCCCTTCAGGATGGCAGAGGTTTCCTTGGAGATTGACTTGTAACGCTCACCCGTCAGAACGTTCAGTACCGCCTGGGTGCCAACAATCTGGGAGGTGGGGGTTACCAGCGGAATGTAGCCCAGGTCTTCACGAACCTTGGGAATCTCGGCCAGTACTTCGTCGAACTTGTCGGCAGCGTTCTGCTCTCTCAGCTGGTTCTCCATGTTGGTCAGCATGCCGCCTGGCACCTGAGCAATCAGGATACGGGAATCGGTACCTCTGAGACTGCCTTCAAACTTGGCATATTTCTTACGCACTTCACGGAAGTAGCTGGCAATCTCTTCCAGCAGGTTCAGGTCCAGACCGGTGTCACGATCTGTACCTTCAAGAATCGCAACCACGGCTTCGGTCGGCGAATGGCCGTAGGTCATGCTCATGGAGGAGATGGCTGTATCCACGTTATCGATACCGGCTTCCGCGGCCTTGATGGCGGTCGCCGTAGACATGCCAGTTGTTGCGTGGCACTGCATGTGAATCGGGATGTCCAGCTCTTTTTTCAGACGGCTGACCAGATCAAAGGCGACGTATGGCTTGAGAATTCCAGCCATGTCCTTGATGGCGATGGAATCCGCACCCATGGACGCGATTTCCTTTGCCAGCTCCACCCACATTTCGATGGTATGCACCGGGCTGGTGGTGTAAGAAATGGTTCCCTGAGCGTGTTTACCAGTCTTGCGAACGGCCTTGATGGCAGTATCCAGGTTGCGCGGATCATTCATCGCATCAAAGATGCGGAATACGTCTACGCCGTTCTCGGCGGCCCGCTCAACAAACCTATCGACCACATCATCAGCATAGTGACGATAACCCAACAGGTTCTGACCACGCAGGAGCATTTGCTGCGGCGTGTTGGGCATGGCCTTTTTCAGCTCGCGAATACGCTCCCAGGGATCTTCGCCCAGGTAACGGATACAGGAATCAAAGGTGGCTCCGCCCCAGGATTCCAGAGACCAGAAACCGACCTTGTCGAGTTTCTCGGCAATAGGCAGCATGTCATCCAGCCGCATACGGGTGGCAAGCAGGGACTGGTGGGCGTCACGCAGGATAACGTCCGTAATCCCCAGCGGTTTCTTTGTGTCAGTCATCGTGTCAGCCTTCTGTTTAAAGGTTCTATCTTTTTACCGGATCACTTCTTGTGGCGCGCCCGGAATTTTGCAATCGCCTTTTTGATGGCCTCGGCAGTGTCGGGGTCAACCGACGCAGGCGCCTTCGGCTTGGCACGTGGTGTTTTGGCCGGGGTTGCCGGCTCTGGCGGCGCAAACCGTCCTATGAGTTTGGACATGAGGAGTGTCGCGAATACCAGAACAATCAGGAACACGAACACGAACCCCATTCCGGCAATCATCAGATCGACGGCTTGTGACATCAGGTCATTCATATCGAACAGCTACCTGTATTGATTTATGTTTCTCCCGAACCCTGCCCGGCCTGACCAGTTAGACTAATGTCTAACGCCACTCCGCAACAATTCGGGGGGCAAAATCCTGCGTAATTTACCGTTTTCAGTGGCCCCGGGCAACCTGAATACGAAAATCTATACGGAGTTTCCGAGCGTCGAGGCCCCTAATGACCGTTGCCATTGCTCCTGAAGCAATTCTCATTCAGGCATATCGAACGCGTATTTTTCGGCCTTTGACCTTGCCTCGTTCCAACCTGGACAAAGCTTCGCCTGCCTGCGACTTCGCAACAGCCACAAAACACTGATGATCAAACAGATCTATTTTGCCAACCGCTTTGCCGGGAATGCCAGCATCACCTGTTAGCGCCCCCAACACGTCTCCTGGCCGGATCTTGTCCTTGCGACCACCGGCGATGCACAGGGTTCGCATGGTAGGAACAACAGGCTTTACCTGCGTAGCCAGAAGCAATTCCGTGTCTCCCCAGACCACGCTATGCCCCCGCCCGGATTCAATCCGACTGATCTTGTGCCCCTGGGCAGGCGTGCAGAAGGTGACCGCATGCCCCTGCTCCCCTGCTCGCCCGGTACGCCCGATGCGGTGGGTATGAACTTCAGGATCCCGCGCCGGGTCGGCATTGATGACGAGCGGTAGGGACTTGATATCCAGACCACGGGCGGCCACGTCGGTAGCAACCAGAATCGAACAGCTTTGATTGCCAAAACGCACCAGCACGCTGTCACGATCCCGCTGCTCCAGATCGCCATGCAACGCCAGCGCCGAAAACCCCCGATTACCCAGGTCTTGCGCCATCTCGTCACACTGCTGCTTGGTGGTACAGAAAACGATGCAGGAGTCGGGCTGCCTCCCTGAGAGCAGGGCCACGATGGCATCCGCCTTCCGCTGAGGCGATACCTCGTAGAACAGCTCTTCAATGTCCGGGTTCTCGCCCGCCATATCGGCGCGCACGTCCACCGGCCCATTCTGGTACTGCTTGCTGAGCTCACGGATCGGGGCCGGCCAGGTGGCCGAGAACATCATGGTCTGCCGCGAGCCCGGTGTCTGCGAAAGGATGTCTTCCATTGCATCCTGGAAACCCATATCCAGCATACGGTCTGCTTCGTCAAGAACCACGGTTTTCAGTCGCGCGAGCGAGAGGGTTTCTTTGCGCAGGTGGTCCTGAATCCGGCCCGGTGTGCCAACCACAATGTGCGCCCCGTGGCTGAGCGAACCAATCTGTGGCCCGATCGAGACGCCTCCACACAGGGTCAGGATCTTGATGTTCTCCCGGGCGCGGGCCAGCTCCCTCAACGCCTTGGCCACCTGATCCGCGAGCTCTCGGGTGGGACATAAAATCAGTGACTGGACCGCAAACAACCGTGGATTCAGCCGCTCAATCAGGCTGATGCCAAATGCCGCGGTTTTACCACTCCCGGTTTTTGCCATGGCAATCACGTCCTTACCGGCAAGCCCTGGCGCCAATGCCTTTGCCTGTATCTCGGTGGGTTTTGCAAAACCCAGCTGCTCAAGATTTGCACGCATGGCAGAAGACAAACCGAAGTCGTTAAAAGAAGACATAAAAGAAAATCCCGGAATCAGCGGATGCTGGTTATGAAGGCAATAATGAGGGCGTATACTAGATCCAAATGATACCAGAATTTGCAACTAAAGAATGGAGTTACTGATGGCAACCCTTCAGGACCAATTGCTGAAAGCCGGCCTTGCCGATGAGAAGAAAGCCAAAACCATCCGCAGTGAAAAGCGCAAGCAACGCAAGCAGCAACCCAAAGGCGCGGTTCAGGTTAACGAAGCAGAGATCCGTGCACGCCAGGCCCGCGAAGAAAAGGCAGAGCGGGACCGTCAGCTGAACCTTGAGCGCCAGCAGGCAGTTGAGAAAAAAGCGATCCAGGCACAGATACGCCAATTGGTCGAATCGAATCGCCTTGACCGAAGCCGGGGTGAAACCTCCTATCAGTTTGTCCACGACAAAAAGATCAAGAAAATTTTTGTAGACGACAAAATGGTCGATCAGCTTTCCCGTGGCCGATTGGCCATTGTCCATATCAACGACAATTACGAGATCCTGGCGGAGGGCGTTGCCCGGAAGATCA
Organism: Marinobacter sp.; assembly: GCF_048269445.1. Classification (GTDB taxonomy): domain Bacteria; phylum Pseudomonadota; class Gammaproteobacteria; order Pseudomonadales; family Oleiphilaceae; genus Marinobacter. Next base: position 179,232 of record NZ_JBLXIQ010000007.1, read on the forward strand.
TGGAGCGTGATGAGAAAGCCGTTGTCGTACTCCACGACCGCAACAAGGATGACGCGGGAGAAGACGACCCCTATGCGGGTTATGAGATCCCTGATGATCTGATGTGGTAATCGAATCGCCTGGTTCTGATAGCGCTCAGAGCCAGACGTTCATTATTCCGTATCACGTCAAAATACACCCGGTAATCATCTGTAACTGTAAAGTTCTGGAATAAACAGCCGTAAACCGACTTAATATTAGTCAAACATCACCCGCCTTCAGCCTTCAAAACGTATCAGAAAAGCCATCCGGTTTTTAACTGGAGAGTTGAGCTGTAAAGGTCGGAACGGCAACTCTCACATCGTCCAGGGACATTACAACAATGCGCTTTCCAGAGCTCCTCACCAACATGACCATTCGAACCAGGCTCGCCGGCGGGTTTGCCATCCTGCTGCTGCTGACCATTCTGGTGGGCATAGTGGGTGACCGCGCCCTGGACAGCTACGGCCAAAGGTCGAATATCGTTGCCATGCTCGGGCAAGTGAATACTGACCTCACCGAAGCCCGCGTCGAAGAAAAGAACTTTCTCCTGACTGGCGACGCCGATGCGGTCACCAAAACCCAATCACAAGGCGATCGCGTTCTCGAATTAACCGGCGAGATTAAACCGCTGCTGGTCGTTAGCGAAGACGTTAAAAAACTGGAAAGTATTCAGTCTGATGTAAAACAGTATCAGCAACTGATGGGAGCCGTTGAGAAGAACATCAGTGAACGAGAAGAGGCCCTGAAGCGTCTTGAAACCAGTGCCAGAATCTTCGGATCATCCCTCAAGGCCCACAGCTCGCTGTTCTTTGCCTCAGCGATTTTTGAGGATATGCGCCGGTCAGAGCGCAAGTTTCTGATCGAGCATGATGAAGCCAGCCTCAAGGCGTTTCTTGGCGACGCCAAAAGGGTCCAGAACCCGCTGAAGTCAGCTGCCATCACTGCCGAAGAAAAAGAACAGATCAACGCAGCGCTCAATACCTATATCAACGAGTTCCAGACAGTTGTCGACCTGACCAAAACCGGCAGCCTGTTCTCGGATGACATGGTCAGTACCGCACGAAGCGCCATCGTTTCTGCCACCGGCCTCCGCGCACTTCAGGTTGAAAAGATGGAAGCCGACCGCCAGCAGGCGTCCTGGCTGATCTTTGGCGCAACGGGCATCGCGGTTGTACTGGGCGTATTAATGGCCTACCTCATTACCCGCGCGATCGTCTCTCCGGTCAATCAGGCAGTGGCCATAGCGTCTGAAGTTGCCTCAGGCAACCTGACTGTCGAGATAGATGCGGCCGGAACCAATGAAATTGGTCGGTTAATGGCAGCCCTGGCAACCATGGTGACAAGCCTGCGGGAACTGGTTAGAAGCATTGAATCAGGCGCCTCGAACATCGCTGCTTCGGCTGAGGAGCTTTCAACGGTCACCAGCCAGACCAGTGATGGTATCAATCGCCAGAAACAGGAGACCGATCAGGTTGCAACCGCGATGAACGAGATGACTGCCACCGTCAGCGAGATTGCGCGCAGCGCGGAGCAGGCATTTTCTGTCGCAACCGATGCCGCCAGCCAGGCTAACGAGGGTGAGCGGGAAGTTCGGGAAACAGTCGAGCAGGTCAACAACCTGGCCCGGGAAGTAAACCAGAGCATGGCAACCATTCACGGCCTGCAAAAGGAAACTGCCAACATCGGTACCGTTCTGGATGTCATCAAATCCGTGGCCGAGCAGACCAACCTTCTTGCACTGAATGCGGCCATTGAGGCGGCACGCGCCGGCGAGCAGGGCCGGGGCTTCGCCGTGGTTGCTGATGAAGTGCGCTCCCTGGCCCAACGGACCCAGTCGTCGGCCAAGGAAATCGAAACCCTGGTAACGTCGTTGCAGAGCAGTGCGGGAAATTCGGTATCCGCGATGGAATCCAGCGCCACCATGGCCTCCAACACGCTGGAGCGCGCCAAAGCGACAGGAGCTACCATTGAGCTCATAACCAGAGCCGTTGAGGATATCAAACAATACAACAGCCAGATTGCCACTGCATCCGAACAACAAACATCGGTAGCTGAGGAAATCAACCAGAACCTGACGAGCATCCGTGACGTGACCGATCAGTCAGCAGCCTCATCCAACCAGACCGCGAGCTCCAGTAGCGAACTGGCCAGGCTCGGCAGCGAGCTGCAGAACCTGGTTTCCCGTTTCAGGCTCTAAGCCATCACTCACTCATCCCGGTTCCAGTACACCCTGACCAGATTCGATTCCTTGGTGTACTGGATTTCCAACTCGCCGTCGTAGGCTCGCTCGACGGCTTCCCCAGCGCCCCGGGGAAGATGAAGGTCGGTGAATTTGACGATCAGCTCCCCCTCCTTACCGTCCTCAGCGCTCATCAGCCGCTTCATGGGGTGCTCGGCTTTTTCTTCCTCAACCTTGTTGTGGATGAGTTTCAGAATTTCATCACGGTGCTTCGCGAGGAAGCCGCCAGAGAGCGTAAGTATGCCAGCGGGCATATCATCCCGGATTCGCTCACAGGCAGGGCACATCAGCTCATGAGCCTGCCCTGCGGGCTCGGCTGCCCACTGCCAGCGCCCCTTATGGAAAACGGCGCCGCACCCGGGGCACACAGTCGGCTCCTTAGGCTTGCTTCTGGCCATATAGGGATCGTGAATCTCCTCTCTGAGAATTCGGTCCCCGCGCCCGCGCCCAGCCAAATCCCTGTCTTTGCCGCTCATTTCATAGCTCCTTTCCCAGGATTACCCGAGTACCAAGTGGCAACATTTCTTCTCTTGTCTCTCCAACAGCCAGCTCAATGAAGCTTGTGGCGCCCGAAAATCTCCAGAATCTCCCGCTCCGTTTCCGAGGGAACGCTCACCTTCACGACCTTGGCCTCCTCATCGATAAATATGTTGTCTCTGGGGATGCCAGACGCAATTAGATCGTCCCAGGTATTCCGGGCCTGGTCGTAATTTTCATAGGCACCATTGATGGTCTTATTCATAATTTCAGCTCCTTGAAAATGAGTGCACTTCAATTTTAAGAATAGGCAGAAGCGCCACATCTGTGCAATTTTTAACCGCCCAGAGATTGATCTGGAGCAAACATCGGAAAGACCCAAAACAGGCTCAAGGGCGCCCCTTAGTGCGCCCGGGGCTTCCGACTCGGCGGAACCAGGCCACGAGTTCAACCCGGTCGGCGTGAGCGGAGAGTCCGCCAATGGTATAAAGACAGGTCCGGCGTGACATAGGGATTGGGGTACTGTTCGTGCGGGAGGGTTATATTGAGCCCGACCGATTTGGCGCCCCGACCGAAGGCACCACAGTTAGCTGCCTCCATGATGCCTGGCCCACCACCCGTCACCAGAGTTACGCGGCTAAAAATAGTAGGCACTTGATGCACTGTCTAAATTTCGATCCACATTGCAGAACGTTTAGAAGGGAAATGCTGAGGCAATAAAAAACCCCGCTCAAGGCGGGGTTCTTTATTTGATATGGCGCGGCTGGGAGGATTCGAACCTCCGACCGCCTGGTTCGTAGCCAGGTACTCTATCCAGCTGAGCTACAGCCGCTTAAAACAGGTGGCAAGATTGATCGATGGCGCGGCTGGGAGGATTCGAACCTCCGACCGCCTGGTTCGTAGCCAGGTACTCTATCCAGCTGAGCTACAGCCGCACATTGATCACTTGCTTTGGTTGAATGCTACATCAACCCGTCTCATTTTCCCGAAAAAGGAAATGGCGGAGAGGGAGGGATTCGAACCCTCGGTACGATTGCTCGTACGGTTCCTTAGCAGGGAACTGGTTTCAGCCACTCACCCACCTCTCCTTGAGAACGGGGCGTATACTACCATAATTTTTCTGATTTCATAGGGTTGACACGAGTTTTTTCAGCCTCGATATCCCCGATAACCAAAAAAGCCGTTCAGGTTTCCCGTGAACGGCTTTCTGTCTTTCAGCTGTTACCGGGCTCAGGCTCTTCGGCCCCTTTTTCCGACTGAATTCGCTGATAGATTTCTTCGCGATGTACCGCTACTTCCTTCGGGGCATTGACGCCAATGCGTACCTGATTGCCCTTTACTCCCAGGACGGTGACGGTAATGTCGTCGCCGACCATCAAAGTTTCGCCTACGCGGCGAGTTAGAATCAACATATCCCTTACTCCCTATCCAGAGCTACCTGTTCCGACAAATGGTTTTTATCTATTTTTTACGTTTATAGTGAGATCTCTAACCGGACAACAGACGCACATTCCCTTATACGGGGCCGTGATGCCATAGGCTCAGTCAATGAATCTCTTTTTTATACCGCCCCGCAGATCGACCTGGTGCCTGCGTTATCGGGCCTCATCTACCCCGGGCTTGTCGAGATCGAATGCACTGTGAAGAGCACGAACCGCAAGCTCAAGATATTTCTCATCGATCACCACGGAAATCTTGATTTCTGATGTGGAGATCATCTGTATGTTGATGCCTTCATTGGACAGCGCTTCAAACATTTGAGTCGCAACACCAGCATGTGACCGCATACCAACGCCCACAATGCTGACTTTCGCAATCTTGCTGTCGCCGCCCACTTCTCGGGCACCCAATTGATCGGCAACGCCCTGGAGCACTTCCTTGGCACGTTTGAAATCATTGCGGTGCACCGTAAAGGTAAATGCAGTTTTGTTATCCTCACCCACGTTCTGGACAATCATGTCCACTTCAATATTGGCATCGCTAATGGGCTTGAGAATCCGCAACGCGCTACCTGGGGTATCGGGCACTCCGGATATTGTCAGTTTGGCTTCATCACGGTTAAAAGCAATGCCGGAAACAACCGGTTGTTCCATGGCGTTTTCATCCTCAAGAGTAATCAGGGTGCCTTCCCCTTCCTGAAAGCTGGAAAGAACCCTTAATGGAACGTTATATTTGCCTGCAAACTCTACAGAGCGGATCTGAAGAACCTTGGAGCCAAGGCTCGCCATTTCGATCATTTCTTCGAAGGTAATCCGCTCAAGGCGTCGGGCGCTGTCTACCACACGAGGATCGGTTGTATACACGCCATCCACGTCTGTGTAGATCTGGCACTCATCGGCCTTCAGCGCTGCCGCCAGAGCCACTGCGGTGGTATCCGAACCTCCACGGCCCAGCGTTGTGATATTTCCCTTCTCGTCAATGCCCTGAAAACCCGCAACAACAACCACGCGACCGGCATCAAGGTCTTCCCGCATACGCTGCTCGTCGATCTGTTTGATGCGGGCCTTGGTATGGGTGCTGTCGGTAACAATCCGCACCTGGGAACCAGTGTATGAGCGGGCTTCGCAGCCACGCTTTTGGAGAGCCATGGACAAAAGTGCAATCGTCACCTGCTCACCCGTGGACACGAGCACGTCCATTTCACGGGGAGTCGGCTCCTCCATGATGTTGTTGGCGAGGGCGATCAGCCGGTTGGTTTCACCGCTCATGGCGGAAACCACGACAACAACGTCATGACCTTCCTTGCGGAACCGGCAAACCTTCTCGGCAACCGCTTCTATACGCTCGGTGGTCCCCACCGAGGTGCCACCAAATTTCTGAACCAACAGAGCCATTGTCTTTCAACTTCCGAAACGGGGACTCACAGCGGAACTTTGATCCGCCACTTGAAATAAACGGGCGGGATTATAAACCCCAGCCCGCTCCTTAAAACAGTTGCTTAAGCGATATTTTTTTCGACCCAGGCCGGAATACCCGCCAGCGCCTCGGCCAGTTTGGAGGGATCATTGCCGCCACCCTGGGCCATGTCAGGGCGACCACCGCCCTTGCCATCCACTTGGGCCGCAAGATGTTTCATAAGGTCCCCGGCCTTGATCTTGCCGGTGGCGGATTTGGTAACACCCGCAACCAGGGTCACCTTGCCGTCTTCAACGCTGGCCAGAACCACTACGCCCTCGCCCAGCTTGTTCTTGAGCTGATCAGCGGTTTCCATCAGCGCTTTGCGGTCCGCTCCTTGCATCTCCGAAGCCACCACCTTCAGGCCGGCAACATCCACAGCCGAACCAGCGAGGTCGCTGCCCGCAGAGCTGGCCAGTTTAGCCTTCAGAGCATCAAGATCTTTTTCAAGCTGACGGTTGCGGTCAATGGTCTGCTGAACTTTCTCGACCACGGATTCCCGCGTGCCCTTTACCAGGCGCGCGGTCTCACGCAGGGTGCGCTCGGTTTCATCGATCCAGTTGAGCGCGCCCATGCCGGTCACCGCCTCAATCCGACGTACACCCGAGGAGATACCGCTTTCCGAGGTAATCCTGAACAGGCCAATATCGCCGGTCCGGCTGACGTGGGTACCGCCGCATAGCTCTACGGAGAAGTTGTCAGTACCCATGCTCAGAACCCGGACCACATCGCCGTATTTCTCGCCAAAAAGCGCCATGGCACCCTTTTCCTGGGCCTTTTCCATATCGGTGATTTCAGTCTGCACCGGGCTGTTTTCCAGAATCTGCTCATTCACCTGGCGCTCAATTTCCCGCAGCTGCTCAGGCGTTAACGCCTCGAAATGGGAGAAATCAAAACGCAGTTTGTCCGGATCCACCAGGGAGCCCTTCTGACTCACGTGCTCGCCCAGCACCTTGCGCAAGGCAGCATGCAATAGGTGCGTAGCGGAATGGTTGCGTTTGGTGCGTTCACGCCGGGCATGATCAATGCGCGCGTCCACTTCCAACCCCGGGAACAACTCGCCTTCGATGAGAGTACCGAGGTGCAGATGGTTATTCCCTTCCTTGCGGGTGTCAGTCACCTTGAACCGGCCCCCACTCCAGGTCAGTAGACCGGTATCACCCACCTGGCCGCCGGATTCGGCGTAAAACGGTGTGCGATCGAGCACCACAATCGCTTCATCCCCGGCTTCGGCGGTCTTTTCTTCGCCGTTTACGATCACCGCCCGTATTTTTTCGTGGCCGTCAATGTTCTCGTACCCGGTGAATTCGGTTTTGCCCTCGATCTGCAGGCCGCCAGCGTTATAGTCGATGCCAAACTTGCTGGCTGCCCGGGCACGCTCACGCTGGACTTCCATGGCTTTCTCGTAGCCATCGTAATCCAGCGTCAGGCCCCGCTCACGGGCAATATCATTGGTCAGATCCACCGGAAAACCGAAAGTATCGTACAGGGTAAAGATGGTCTCACCCGGTATTTCCGTACCCTTGAGTTCCGCAATGTCTTGCTCCAGTAGGCGCAGCCCCTTATCCAGAGTCTTGACGAACTGCTCCTCCTCCTGCAGCAGCACCTTCTCGATCTGTTTGCGACTGCTCACCAGCTGCGGGAAGGCATCCCCCATCAGTTCGACCAGGGCACCGGTCAGCTTGTAGAAGAACGGCCCGGTAGCTCCCAGTTTGTTGCCGTGGCGGGCTGCGCGGCGAATGATCCGGCGCAGAACGAATCCGCGACCCTCGTTTGAGGGCATCACCCCATCTGCAATCAGGAAGGCGCAGGAGCGGATATGGTCCGCCACCACACGCAGAGACGCCTCCGTGGTTGACGCACCACCGAGAACTTTCGACGCCGCGGTGAGCAAGTCCTGGAACAGGTCGATCTCATAATTACTGTGAACCCCCTGAAGCACAGCGGTAATCCGCTCCAGCCCCATGCCGGTATCCACGGAAGGCTTGGGCAGCTTCAGCATCTCGCCGTCCGCAGTGCGGTTGTACTGCATGAACACCACGTTCCAGATTTCAATATAACGGTCGCCGTCTTCGTCCGGAGAACCCGGCGGTCCACCAGCCACATCCGGGCCATGATCGAAGAAGATTTCGGTGCAGGGGCCGCAGGGGCCGGTATCGCCCATCTGCCAGAAGTTGTCAGACGCATAGCGACCGCCCTTGTTATCGCCAATACGGACGATCCGGTCTGCCGGAACACCGATTTCCTTGTTCCAGATCTCGAAAGCTTCGTCGTCTTCGGCGTAAACGGTTACCCAGAGCTTGTCTTGGGGCAGGTTCAGCCAGTCCTTGCCGGTAAGAAAGGTCCAGGCGTAATTGATGGCCTCGCGTTTGAAGTAATCCCCGAAGCTGAAGTTGCCCAGCATTTCAAAGAAAGTGTGGTGGCGAGCGGTGTAACCCACGTTCTCAAGGTCATTGTGCTTGCCACCGGCGCGGACGCATTTCTGGGAGGAAGTGGCCCGGGTATAGTCGCGCTCTTCACGGCCAAGGAACAGATCCTTGAACTGGTTCATTCCCGCATTCGTAAACAGCAATGTGGGGTCGTCCGCGGGTACCAGCGAACTGCTTGGAACAATGGTGTGACCTTGCTGTTTGAAATAATCGAGGAATGCCTGTCGCAACTCTGCGGTTTTCATAGCCCTTTGATACCTTTCCAGAAACCCGCCGGGAATACCGCCGGGTCCGCGATTGAATACGAATACTTACATGCTTGTGCAAATCCGCTACTCTAGCACACGCCGAGAACAGGAAAAACGTGAAACATCACAGGAGATTCCATGCCCCGACGCTTCCATGACGCCGAGGAACTATTGCCGCCAGCCACTGCCTTGAAACGTGCCCTGGCGATTATTTACGACGGTTTGATCAGCATTGCCGTGTTACTGGTAGCCACCTGGGCCTACACCATGGTCGCCGGATGGATAACCGGCTGGAATCAATACGAGCAGATGGCCGAGGCAGGCCAGATTTCCGGTGATCCCGCTTTGACCTTCGTCCTGTTCCTGGTGCTGTACCTGTTTTTTGCCTATTTCTGGACGCGTGTCGGGCAGACCCTGGGGATGCAGGTGTGGCGAGTCCGCATCGAGAACCTGGACGGCACTTCTGTGAGCTGGACCCAGGCGCTGATTCGCTATGTCACGGCCGCAGCAGTCCTCTTCCTGACCCTGCTCGCAAGCTATTACCTGAGCGCAGCAACACTCTTCCTGTCCATTCCGGCTATGGTCGCCCTGTTCTACCCCATCAACGGCCTGTCCGTCACAGACCGGCTGTCACACAGCGTCGTTGTCTCCTTACCCAAGGAATCCGGAAAGAAGCAATCTGCAAACCGGTGAAAACCGGCGGTGTAACCGGGCCCATCATCCGGCCCGGCGCATCAGAATGGCGCCCACCACTGCATTGACTGCTATTGGCACCAACACCGCCAGCATCGGGTTAAACCCATAGAGCAGACTCATGGGTCCCAACAGATCCTGCATGTATTTGAACAGAAGCCCCACCAGCAGTCCCGTGAACACCCGGAATCCCATGGTGACTGAACGCAAAGGGCCGAAGATGAAGGAGATAGCAACCAGCACCATCACGGCCGTACCCAGTGGCATCAGTGCTTTTTTCCAGAAGGCAAGCCAGTATCGCGAGGCATTCAGGCGTTGCTCCCCGAGATACCTGGCGTAGGTGTACAACCCTGTCATAGAGAGATTTTCAGGCTTAACAATCAGAACGCTCAACACCCCCGGAGACAAACCTGTCTCCCATCTAAGGGCCTGGCTTTCAGAGCGAATGGCTCTATTATCCTCAAAATTGGTGGTGCGGACATTCTCCAGCAGCCAGTGGTCGCCCTGAAAAATTGCCCGTTCGGCAAAACTGGCCGAAACCAAGAGACGATCGTCATCGAGGCGGAATCGGGAGACTCCGTGCAGCACGCCGTTCGGCTGAACCGCGTTCAGGTGAATATAGACATCCCCCTCCTTATGCCAGACGCCAGACGCCGAAGCCACATTTCGTCCCGCGCCGAGTGCCACTGCCTTGTCGCTCTGGGCCATGCGCTCGGCCGAAGGTGCAACATATTCGCCGATCAGGACGCCCAGCAAGACCACCACGAGTGCCGGCTTCATGGCCGACCAGACAATGCGCCTGAGCGATACCCCGGCTGCGCGAATGACCGTGAGCTCCGAGGAGCTGGCCATGGAGCCGAGACCGACCAGGCAACCCATGAAAGCCCCAAGCGGCAGGTAATCGTATATCCGGCGCGGAACCGTCAGGAGAATATGCCAGAGCACCTGGAGCGTCTGATAGTCGTTGCGGGTATTTTCCAGCTCAGCAATGAACGCAAAAACCAGATCCAGCGATAGCACAACGACCATCACCAGGAACATGGCGCCGCCAACCGTACGCATTACATAGCCGTCAACCCTGCGCATGAGCACCTCCCTCCCTGGCTATACGCCGCTGGTGCAGCCAGCCGGGACCGAACTGGAGCCAGAACCCCAGTGCCGTGAACAGAGCATGCACCCAGAGCAGGCCGACCCACTCGGGAACCTTACCCGCCGCGAGCCAGTCCCGGGCCACAATAAGCAGGCCGAGGTAGGTGATGTAGACCAGCATCGCCGGCAACAGGTGAAAAAAGCGGCCTTGACGGGGGTTAACCCGGCTCAGGCTCACCGCCAGCAAGGCGACGACAGGAACAATCAGAGGCAGGGAAAAACGCCAGTGAAGTAATGCTCGGTCTTGGAGGCTGTCTGACTGCATCAGGCTAAGGGTGTTGATACCTTTTTCAAGTTCCTGGGCTCCGGCTTTACCGCTGTCGATCCTCAGGCCATAGGCTTCGAAATCAATCAGATTGTAATCAAGTTGACCTGCAACGCCCTCAAACCTGCCTCCCCCTTCGAGAATGAGAAAGCGGCTGCCGGTTTCCGAATCTATCAGCTGTGACCCGGTTTCGGCGGTGATAATGGTCAGGCCCTTACCATCCTCCGCATAATCGGCAATGAACACCCCCCGCAGCTGGCGCTTGTCCTCACTGAGACTTTCGGTATAGGTTACCCGCCCGCCTGAGGAAAAATCCTGGAACCGCCCGGGCGCCAGCATTTCAAACTCCGTGGCCTTGCGCTGCTCGTTGATAATGTCTTCAACCTGCTTCATTCCCCAGGGAGAAACATAGAGGCTCATGGCCCCGACGATGATCATCACCGGCAAGCTGCCAATCAGGGTTTTACCGAGCAATGCCTTGTTGCTCACACCACAGGCATAGAGCACCGTCATCTCGCTTTCGAGGTACATCCGGCCATAAGCAAGAAGAATCCCGATGAACAGCCCGAGCGGTAGTATCAGCTCAAGAAAACCGGGGAATCGATAGGCCATGATTTCAAACAACACCCCGGCCGAAATGCTCCCTTCAGCTGCGCTGTCGAGGTACTTCAGGAAGCGGCCACTCATAAACACCAGCAACAAGATGCCCGAAACGGCAACCATGCTGATCATGGCCTGGCGAATGAGGTAACGGAAGATGATGCTCAAATCGGTCTCTCTGGCCGTATCCGGTGAAACATGGAGGATGCTGGGAACTGCGCGTATTCTATGTAACCTTGATGCCGAATGACAGAGCAGCGGTATTACACTGGCATGAAGGGCCGTGAAGGCCAGCAAGCGGTACCAACTGCTTGATAATTTCCGTGCCAGCCCCAATGCTAGACTAGATCACATTCAAGCACGATTCCCGCCTCTGGCGGACGTCCCCCGAACAATCAACAGGAGTTGCCATGAATTTCAGCCTGAGCAATAAAGCCATCGCCAGCACCAAAGCAGACTGCCTTGTTGTCGGCTTGCCCGAAAAAGGCACCTGGCCGCAATCTACCAACCAGGCAGACGAGGCGCTGAGCGGGCTGATCAGGAAACTCCAGAAAGCCGGCGACCTTAGCGGCAAGAATGCCACCACGGCGGCGATACCGCTGACGGACCAGCCCTGGGGACGTCTACTGGTGGTTGGTACCGGCAACGACACGGATCGAACGCCTGCGAATTACCGTAAAGCCCTGATCGCCATGATGACCGCGCTGAAAGACGGCCCCTCAAAAAGCATTGCCGTCGCCCTGGCAGACACCCCCGTAACCGGCGACGACGCGGTAAGCTCTGAAGCCGCCCGCCTCAGCCTTATCGGTCGCACCCTGGAAGATCAGCTTTACACCTTCAGCGACTTCAAGAGCGAAAAGCCGGCACCCCGCAAACTGAACAAGGTCGTTGTCGTTGCCTCAAGTGCTGCCAAAGATCTGAAAGATGCGTTCAACCTGGGCCTCGCAACCGGCCGTGGCATGAATCTCACCCGCGACCTGGGTAATACCCCGCCCAACATCTGCCACCCTGAATGGCTGGCCCAACAGGCCAAGAAACTCGCCAAGGACCACGACTGCATCAAGACCGAAGTGCTTGACGAAAAACAGATGGAAAAGCTGGGCATGAACACCATCCTGGCGGTCGGCAAGGGCAGTACCCAGCCTCCACGACTGATCGTAATGGAATACCGTGGCGGCAAGGACAAGGACAAGCCCCATGTCCTGGTGGGCAAAGGCATCACCTTCGATACCGGCGGCATCAGCCTCAAACCCGGCGAAGGCATGGACGAAATGAAATACGACATGGGCGGCTCCGCCAGCGTATTCGGCGCCATGCAAGTCCTGGCCGAAACCCGGCCCAAGATCAACGTCGTAGCCGTGATTGCCGCAGCTGAGAACATGCCGGACGGGGGCGCCTCGCGCCCGGGCGACATCGTCACCACGCTTTCCGGCTTGACCGTTGAGATCCTCAACACTGACGCCGAGGGCCGCCTGGTACTGTGCGATGCCCTCACCTATGTGAAGAAATTTGACCCGGCCGCGGTCATTGATCTGGCCACCCTCACCGGGGCCTGCATCATCGCTCTGGGCAACCACGCCACCGGCCTGCTCGCCAATAACGACGAACTGGCCAACGAACTACTGGCTGCCGGCGAACGCGCCGGTGACCGCGCCTGGCGCCTGCCCCTCTGGGACGAATACCAGAGCCAGCTCGACAGCAACTTCGCCGACATGGCCAACATCGGTGGCCGCCCGGCCGGCACCATCACCGCCGCCTGCTTCCTGTCCCGGTTTGCCAAAGACTACCGCTGGGCCCACCTGGATATCGCCGGCACCGCCTGGCACTCCGGCAAAGCCAAGGGCTCCTCAGGCCGCCCGGTACCCATGTTGGTCGACTACCTGATGTCCCATGCAGGAAAATAACCCGGCGCCTTCTCCGGAACCCGGCAGCCCAGCTACCGGGCCTTCCGGCCAGGAAGACCGGAACCAGCGCTACTGGTTCCACATCCTCGCCCAGAACACCCCCGCCGCCCGCAACCTCCACGCCGTCAAACTTGTGGACAAGGCCTGGCAGCAGGGCGACCGCGTATGCATCGTTTGCGACACCAAGCAACAAGCCGAGGAACTGGATGACCTGTTATGGAACTTCAGCCCCGATGCGTTCATCCCCCACAGCGTCGTCCCGGACTCGGCCACCACATGCACCGACCCCGTCGGCATCCTGCTATGCCCTCCGGTCGCTGAAGACTGGGACACAGTCATCATCCTGTCGTCCGCTTTGCCGCCGGCTGCTGACCGCTTTAAGCGGCTTGCACTGGTTGCCCATAACGACCCGAATGTTCTGAACCAGGCGCGATCGCATTTCAAGCAATTGCGGACATTGGGGATCGAACCGAGGGTGCATGATCAGAGAAAGCGGGGGTAGGTTTGTGTCGGGTTACGCTTCGCTAACCCGACCTACATTTTTCACGCCTCGCATACAACCAGCAGGCTACTGACAGAACTCACCTCCAAGGTTCGCCGCATCACCGGCGACCATGTATAATCGAGCGTCTCAATTTTCCCTTGTGAATCAACCAACGGTCACTGCAGAAACCCATGGAAAAAACCTACCAGCCAGAAAACATTGAGCGCCAGTGGTACGAAAACTGGGAATCCAAAGGGTACTTCCGCCCCTCCGGCGAAGGTGAATCATTCAGCATCGCCATCCCGCCGCCCAACGTTACCGGCAGCCTGCACATGGGCCATGCGTTCCAACACACCATCATGGATACCCTCACCCGCTTCAAGCGCATGCAGGGCCGTAACGCATTGTGGACCGTCGGCACCGACCACGCCGGCATTGCCACTCAAATGGTGGTCGAGCGCAAACTGGCCGCCGAAGAAGACAAAACCCGCCACGACCTGGGTCGGGAAGAATTCATCAAACGCATCTGGGACTGGAAAGAGCACTCCGGCGGCACCATTACCCGCCAGATTCGCCGCCTCGGCAACTCCGTGGATTGGGACAACGAACGCTTCACCATGGACGACGGCTTCTACAAGGCCGTTCAGGAAGTGTTCATCCGCCTTTATGATGAAGGTCTGGTGTACCGTGGTAAACGGCTGGTGAACTGGGACCCCAAACTGCACACCGCCATCTCCGATCTCGAAGTGGAGAACAAGGAAGAGAAAGGCTTTTTCTGGCACCTGCGCTACCCGCTGGCTGACGGCGCGAAAACGCAAGACGGCAAAGACTACGTGGTGGTTGCCACCACCCGCCCGGAAACCATGCTGGGCGACACTGCCATCGCCGTGCACCCGGACGACGAGCGCTACCAGCACTTGATCGGCAAGCACGTGCTGCTGCCTCTGGTGAACCGCCGGATTCCGGTTGTAGCCGATCACCACGCCGACCCGGAAAAAGGCTCCGGCTGCGTGAAGATCACCCCGGCCCATGATTTTAACGACTACGCTGTGGGTAAACGCAATAACCTGCCCATGATCAACGTCATGACCCAGGATGCCAACATCCGGGACCTGGCCGAGGTGTTCAATGCGGACGGTACTGAGAACACCGATCTCGACGGCACCATGCCCACCGCCTACGCAGGCCTGACCCGCGAGGAAGCCCGCAAACAGATCGTTGCCGACATGGAGGCCGCCGGCCTGGTACAGCAGGTTGAAGATCATGTCCTGAGCGTGCCCCGTGGCGACCGCTCCGGCCTGATCATCGAACCCATGCTCACGGATCAATGGTTCGCCGACGCCAAGACCCTGGCCAAGCCGGCCATTGAAGCGGTGGAAGACGGTCGCATCCAGTTTGTGCCCAAACAGTACGAGAACATGTACTTTTCCTGGATGCGTGATATCCAGGACTGGTGCATCTCCCGCCAGCTCTGGTGGGGCCACCGGATTCCCGCCTGGTATGATGCTGAAGGCAATATCTATGTGGGCCGCAACGAAGAGGAAGTGCGCCAGAAGCACAGCCTGGCCCCCGATCTGGACCTGAAGCAAGACGATGACGTACTGGACACCTGGTTCAGCTCGGCTTTATGGACCTTCGGCACCCTGGGCTGGCCGGAAATTACCGAACGTCTGAAGACCTTTCACCCCACCGACGTGCTGGTCACCGGCTTCGACATCATCTTCTTCTGGGTTGCCCGGATGATCATGATGACCATGCACTTTATGAAAAACGAAGATGGCACGCCCCAGGTGCCCTTCCACACTGTTTACGTGACTGGCCTGATCCGAGACGAACACGGCGACAAGATGTCCAAGTCCAAGGGCAACGTGATCGATCCGCTGGACATGATTGACGGCATAAGCCTGCCCGACCTGCTGGAAAAGCGCACCGGCAACCTGATGCAGCCCAAGCTGGCCGAGAAGATCGGCAAACGCACCGAGAAGGAATTTCCGGAAGGCATTGCCGCCCACGGCACCGATGCCCTGCGTTTCACCCTGGCAGCCATGGCCACCACCGGCCGCGACATCAACTGGGACATGAAGCGCCTGGAAGGTTACCGCAACTTCTGCAACAAGCTGTGGAACGCCGCCCGCTACGTACTGATGAACACCGAAAGCGAAGACTGTGGTGTGAATGGCGAACCGGTGGAACTCTCCCTGGCCGACCGTTGGATTATCAGCGAGCTGCAAAGCTGTGAGCAGGAGGTGATCCGCCATCTGGATCAATACCGCTTTGACCTGGCCGCCTACGCTCTGTATGAATTTATCTGGAACGAGTATTGCGACTGGTACCTGGAACTGTCCAAGCCGGCTCTGAACGATGAGAACGCCAGTCCTGAAGCCAAGCGCGGCACCCGCCGCACCCTGGTCCGGGTGCTGGAAGCTGTCCTGCGCCTCGCGCACCCGATGATGCCGTTCATCACCGAGGAAATCTGGCAGCGCATTGCGCCCCTGGCAGGCAAAACCGGCGACAGCATCATGCTGCAACCCTTCCCCGAGCCGGACACCAGCAAACAGGACGCTGCCGTTTCCGCCGATATCGAGTGGCTGAAAGGCGTCATCGTGGCTGTGCGGAACATCCGTGGTGAGATGAACATCTCCCCGGCGAAAAAGATCCCGGTGTTGCTGCGAGGCAAAGATGCCGAAGACCAACGCCGCATGGACGACAACCGCCAGTTCCTGGGCTCCCTGGCCAAGCTGGAAAGCCTCGACTGGTTTGAGGGCGACAAGGCCCCCATGTCTGCCACCCAGCTTGTGGGCGAAATGGAAGTGCTGGTCCCCATGGCCGGCCTGATCGACAAAGATGCGGAACTCAAGCGCCTGGACAAGGAGCTGGAGCGACTGCAGAAAGAAATCGGTCGCCTGGAAGGCAAGCTGAACAACGAAAAGTTCACTGCCAAGGCACCGGCGGATGTGGTCGAGAAAGAGCAGGAAAAGCTTCGTGACGCCCAGAGCAGCCAGACCCGTCTGAGCCAGCAGCGGGCCGACATCGAGGCCATGTAACCGGCATGATCGCCATTCTGGGCGCAGGTTCTCTGGGGCGGCTGTGGGCCGCCTCATTGCCTTCCGGCCGGGTTGCATTCATTGCCCGGCCTGCTGAGCTGCCCGGGGCCAGCATTCGCTATCGGTTCCGGCCTTTCAATGGACCAGAAACGGACATCCACGTTCCCTGGCTGACCGCCGGCGACATTCCCGAAGTGGTTCTGGTCACCACCAAGGCTGGCGACACCTTTGAGGCAATTGCCGGAGTAATCGACCGGTTTCCCCGGCAAACCCCGATCCTTCTCTTTCAGAACGGCCTCGGCAGCCAGCAAAGGGTGGCCGCCCGATGGCCGGAACATCCTGTTCTGGCGGCCAGCACCACCGAAGGCGCCAACCGGCCGGAGCCGGATCTGCTGGTCCACGCCGGAACGGGCGACACCTGGGTCGGGCCGATGACCGAATCCGCTGGCCACCAACTCAACACTGTCGTCGAGTTGCTGAACGCCAGCGGTCTGACCATACACCCCGAGCAAGCCATCTTGCAGCGACTCTGGCAAAAGCTCGTTATCAACGCCGGAATCAACCCCTACACCGCCCTGCTGGATTGCCCCAACGGCGATATCCTTGCCTCCGCCCTCTATCAGGACACCATCGACAGGCTATGCCACGAACTGTCCGAGCTGATGCGGGCCAGCGGCCAAGGTGAGCAAACTCCGGAAGCCCTTCGTCACCAGATAGAAACCGTTGCCCGCAAGACCGCCAGAAACACGTCGTCCATGCGTGCCGATGTTCTCAACGGCCGCACCACCGAGATAAACTTCATCAACGGCTATCTTGCGAAGCTGGGGAAGGACCTCGGGATCCAGACACCGGTGAACCAAATGCTCACTCAACGGGTACAACAACTGTCGACACATTAACAGGAGCAGACCGATGGGCAACCGCCTTTCCAAGATTTATACGCGCACGGGAGATGATGGCTCTACAGGCCTTGCCGATGGCAATCGCATCGCCAAAAACGCGCAGCGGGTCGAAGCCATGGGAACCGCCGACGAGCTGAACTGCCATATCGGCTTACTGATCGAAACTCTCGACAGTGACGACGAACTGGTTGAGAGCCTGCGACGCATTCAGCACCACCTGTTTGACCTGGGCGGCGAGCTTGCCATTCCTGGCAGCCGCGTGATTGGTGATGACCACATTGAATGGCTGGAGAACACCCTGGACCAGCACAATGAGGATCTGCCACCACTTAAGAACTTTGTCCTGCCCGGCGGCACCCCCTCAGCAGCCCAGTGTCACCTGGCCCGTGCCGTTTCCCGTCGAGCCGAACGCGTGGTCGTTGCCCTTGGCCATGAGGATTCCATTAACACGGCCTCGCGGCACTACCTCAACCGGCTGTCAGATCTACTGTTCGTTATCGCCCGGGTGCTTGCTCGCCGTGAAGGTGGCGAGGAAATTCTCTGGGAGCAAAAAAAATCCGGCCTCTGAGGGCCGGATTTTTCTACAACAGACTGGATCTTATGATCAGACCTTGAAGGCATCAACCAACCGCTGAAGCGAAGCCGTCAGTTCTGACATCTCCCTTGATGAACCCAGCGTCTCCTCGGCGTTGGCAGCGGTTTTTTTGCCGAGCTCGCCAATCTGCTCAACGTTCGAATTCACGTTCTTCGCGACGGCGGACTGTTCCTCCGCAGCCTGAGCAATCTGGTGGCTCATATCCACAATGACCGCGATACCGTTCGCTATCCGGTCCAGAGCTTCGGTCACTTCACCCGACTTCTGCACCGTTGTTTCGGTCACATCCCGGCTGTTAGTCATGGCGGACACAGCTTCCTTAACACCGCTCTGCAGCCTTGAGATCATCCCTTCAATCTCTTCGGTCGACTTGTGGGTACGCTGTGACAGCGACCGGACTTCATCGGCAACGACCGCAAACCCGCGCCCCTGCTCACCTGCTCTGGCTGCTTCGATTGCAGCGTTCAACGCCAGAAGATTGGTCTGCTCTGCAATGGCCTTGATTTCCACAAGAACCTGGCTGATGTTGTCGCTGTCTTTGCTGACCCGATTGATCACCTCAACCGCACCGGAGATCTCGGTGGCCAGTTTGTTGATCGTGCCGACCGTGTCGGCAACCACGCCCCGCCCGGTTTCAGTATCCCGCTCGGCATTGCCGGCACTGTCGGCTACCCGGTGAGCACTCTCAGTCACCTCATGAACCGCCTCGACCATCTGGTTCATGGCCTCATTGATCTGGCCGCTCTCTTCCATCTGGCGTGCCACCGCCTCGCTGTTGGCCGCCGCCGTGTCATTGACCCGGGTTGCCTGCTGGTCCACATCGGCCGTGGTCCGGCCGACGGAGCGAATCAGGTCGGCAATCCGGTCTGTCATATTATTGAATTCGGTCGTCAGCTCACCCAGTTCGTCGCGGTTGCTCAATGAGATATGGGTCGTCATATCGCCCGCCGCCACACTCCTCGCGGCCTGGCTGAACCGATTGATGGCCGTGCGCACTGACATGAAGAAACCGATGTAGAGATAAACAACCACCAGCAGGATGGCAATCAGTGCAATGATAATAAGTCGTCGCTGGTTGATCTCACTGTCGAGCCTTGACCGGAGGTTGGTCTCAACCACATCGAATGCCGCGGCTTTGACCCGATCAAAATGAGCCAGCTCGGCTGATATGAATTCGTCATAGTCCTGCCAGGGCATTTCAAGGCGCATGGGCGTAATGACATTCCGGTCCAGCTGATCACGGACGACCGTCAGGCTCTCCTCAACCCTGGTGATCGCATCACCCGCTTGGCTCACCAGATCCGGCGACGATTCAGAGACCACAGACAACGCTGGCGAAAGCAGCGAGCTGCGATTGGTCAGTTGGTCATAAACTTCATTCAGGGTTTCGCTTAGGGCGTAACCAACCTGACCTTCGACCAGCGCATACATACCGTAGGACTTTGCCCGGCCGATAACCGTACGTGCCGCCGGGAGTGAATCACGGATCAGACCCAGAGTAAGCTGGTTTTCTCTGGAAGTTCCTTGCCCCAGGCCGGATATTTCTATCGTGGCGGGCAATAGGGCCTGGGCCTTCTGGACAAACTCCTGGTAGTACTTGAACTGGGAATCGAAATTACCCAGATAGTTCTCATCGGCTCGAAGGCCCTTCCATTCCTGCCGAAGGGCTTCTACCTGTTCAGCCCACGAACCGGAGGTATCAAACGAACGATTCTCGTTGACCAGGGCCTCAAGAGTGGCGTCTAAAGAAGCTGCAGCGTCCTCCGACAGCGCCTTGATGGCACTTTCCTCCTTGATGACAGCGGGAGAGCGGTAGTCGCGATAATTCATTGCGGCATCCACGAGCCGGTCAACCTGCTGCAACTGTTCAAGCCCCTCAACGCCGCGGGTCATGGTTTGAACCGAGCGATTGAGCTCGGAGATAACAAGCCAGGACAGTCCGCCAATAGGTAATAGAAACAGAATACTAATGAGACTGAACTTGTAGACCATCGGCAGCCGGTTCATCAGTGCAATAGCGGGATTAATGAGTTGCTTCACGGTGAACCTCGCGCTGGAGCTTTAACAACTGAATAAGTATTCTTTTTTTTATATTGTCGCTTAAAGTCTTAAAAACTTAAGCATTATTTGTTGTTAAACTGTAATGTTTTATAAATTTCGGTCAGACAACACCGGAAATAACCAGCAAAGCGAGGGTGCAGATCCATACCAGCATGCTTCTGTTCAGCAAATCCCTTACTGCACTGAGACTTCTCCCCCCAAAAGCTGTCCACTCATCTTTATGAATCCGCGAGAATCGGGCCGGATCCAGTGCATATCCGGTTAACGACCCGTTGGCGGAAATCATGAGCACTTCACCGGATTTTTTTGTCACTCCTGTCAGGGTATGGCGGGTTTCCCGCAGCCAGCCGGCGAGGTCCCCGGCAACTCCAAAGGTGAGTGACAGCAGCCTGGCCGGAACCCACTCCGCCCATTCGGCCATTCCAGCGAACCTGGACCGAGCCGGTGCCTGAGGCCACTGATCCGCAAGCGCCACAAGCCCCCGGGCCAACACCGCCAAACCGATACCACCGACGACATACCAGAAGGCCACCAGGAAGAAGCGCTGAAATACCGACATCATCAGCGCCTTGGAGAGGGAGAGATGCATTGCCTCCGGGGACAGCGCAGCACCACGCTCTGCGCCGGGCAAATGGTCTTTTACGTGGAGCCAGGCCGACTGCATATCTCCCCGCTGCCATGCCTCTGCATAGGCCCGCAATACCGGTCGCCAACCGGGTGTTCCCATGAGGACCACCAGAGCCAGGAACTCAATGGGATACGTTGCCATCCGCCAGCCGGAAGAGGTCAGTAAATACTCCGCCAGCGCCAGCAAGAATGCCGGAAGAACGACCAATGCAAGCCCGGCCATAATTCCGGTCTCCTGACCCGCTTTTACCCGGCTGCCATTGCGAAACCAACGGCGCCAAACGTCATCACCGTTGAGTAAGTCCAGGGAGTCCAGGCGCCGGCGAACCATATAAGCCAGGAGAAACACGATCAGGACCATTTACGCTCCCCTCCTTGCCGACCGGTTATCATCAAGGACTGCCGCAAAATGCTCCCAGTCAAACGCCGGTCCAGGATCGGTCTTCCGGCCAGGGGCGATATCGCAATGGCCAGTAATGCGTCGGTCAGTTATGTCCGGCCACGCGGCCATAATCAGGTCCGCTACCTGTGCCAGCCTGCGATATTGTTCCGGGGTGTAAGGCGTGTCATCGGTACCCTCAAGCTCGATACCAATGGAAAAATCGTTACATTCTTCCTGACCCTCAAAATACGAACGCCCGGCGTGCCACGCGCGATCCAGCAGGCTGACAAACTGCACAACGGCGCCATCACGGCGAATCAACAGGTGGGCCGACACATGGATGCCAGCCAGGGCTTCAAAATAGGGATGAGCAGAATGGTCCAGGCAGTTACAGAAGAAGTCTTCTATTTCCCGGCCACCAAACTGCCC
The DNA here is from genome assembly GCF_048269445.1 of Marinobacter sp. Lineage (GTDB taxonomy): Bacteria > Pseudomonadota > Gammaproteobacteria > Pseudomonadales > Oleiphilaceae > Marinobacter. The sequence goes on from NZ_JBLXIQ010000007.1 coordinate 200,676, forward strand.
TGGGGGAAGACTGATGTTGTGGACAACCAGCAGGGAGATCGAAACCCCTTCAGGACGAGGACCGAAATTTGGAGAAGGACACCAGCGTGCAAAAGGAATCCTGCCGGTTTCACGAAGCGCATTTCGGTCGGCACCGGAATCGGGAGAGCTCGCGGACAAAACGTCTGAATAAGGCAAAGTAATTCCAAAAGTTTCAGAGGATTACAGCCTCTGATTGAATCACAAACCTGCCCTGGTTGCCATGAATCAGTCTTTGCGGCTGCTACGAAGGTTATCGATGATCGACTCTAGTGCGCGGTCAAAGATCAGACCATCATCCAGCATGCTGATCCTGCCCGCCTCCATGTCCGCAGCCAGTTCCTGACGATGGTATTCCGCAACCTTGGCGCCACTTCGGTTGACGAAGATGTACTTGCCCGTCGCTTTGATAAAAGCGGCAAGCTTGCATCGAACCTTGGTTTCTTCACGGGTGAGTTCGATCCAGGACCCCACCCGAAGGCTGTCCGCCTTCTCCAGCCACTGTGGCGATACCGGATCGGCCTCTGGTGCCACCTGTGCGGGTTCGTCCGCCGGGCGCAAGGGTTCCGGCTGAGCCACATCCTCGCCCGGCGTCTCTGGCGGCGTCGATCGAGCATCCTCTTCAGAAGGCGCTTTCCGGGACGGCGCGGTGACAAGTCGCTGGAACACATCAACGTGAGCGAGCTCCAGATCGCGGATAGCCGCATCGGTGGCAAACGGATCCCAGGAGATTTCCTGCAGTGCTTTACGAAGGTCATCAACGATGGCAGGAATAGCCCGCAACAACTCGCTACGGGTTGCTTCACTGACCGGGCGTGGATCGACGCTCCAGACCAGTTGCTCGGTCAGGTTCCGGGCATGCTGCCAGCGCGCGCTGTCCTCACCTTCCCTCAATACAACCCACTGCAAATACCGGGTCCAGGGCTCATTCAGTAAGCCTGCAACCGGCTCCGGAATATCACGCTGTCCACTCAGATCCTGCACTAGCCCTTCTGCTGCTTCGGAAGCGCGTTCCTGGCGGGCCCGCCCTTCTTCCGCATCGCGAAGTCGCTGTTCCACCAGCTCCCGCCGCCTGCGGTCAAGGTCCATGAAGTGGCTGAAGTCCTCCAGCAACTCCTCGAACAGTGCCACGTTATTGGTGAACTCGTTCAGAACACGACCCACCACAGATTCAATTTTCTCCCGCAGAGGGTCACGCTGCCCAGTCTTTTTCTCTGTCCAGCCGATTGCCGAGAGCGCGAGTTCATTGAGCAGTTTGCGAACCGGGTGACCACCCCGATTGAAGAAGTTCTTGTCACTGAGGGCGACTTTCAGCACCGGGATCTGCAACCGCCCGATCAATGCCTTCATGACCGGATGCAACTGCCGATCTTCCAGAATGAAGTCGAACAACATGGACACCAGATTGATTACATCACTGTCCATCTGCCCCGGATTCAGATTCTGACCTTCTCCGGAACGAAGAATGGGTTTTAGCTGCTCATTAAGGGGCACGACGACACCGTCACCCCACTGGCCGCTATTGGATTGTGCTTCCGTCAGGCGGGCCATGAGACGATCAGTATCAATGTAACCTGCACCGCCATAGCCTCCGCCACCGGATGTGGCATCGCCCTGATGTAACAGGGCGCTGAGCTCGGAGAACGTCGCCTGGGATGAGGGCCCGCCATAGCTTTCACCGGCAGGTCCCGACGGAACATCAGCGCCGGAGGCAGCACCCGTGCCACCAACTCCGGACCTTTGACCGGACCGGGCTGGCCCTTTTCCTGCCGGCGGACGCTTCATCTCTGGCAACACGCCCTCATTGATCAGCGTGCGGTTCGCCTCTTTGTAAAAGTCACCCAGTGTGTCGGCAAGCAGACGGTCAAACAGCTTGAGGACCACCAGTTTGGCCCGTATGTCTATGTCGAGGTCGGCACAGGCTTCAGCCACGCCGCCACAGATAATTTCCGGGCTCAGCGGCATCTGTGCATCTTTCAGGTTAATACCCGGTACCACATAGCCAACCCGCACGGTCAGCAGGCGGATCTGTTCGGTATTACGATTCCGGAGCTTATTAATCAGGTTATCGATGGCAACCTGCTGCTCCAGCTGCGAATGGTCCACCAGGCTGAGAGAATCCTGATCAATGTCCTCCAGAGTGCCCGTTGCCAGTTGGGGCTGGAACTTTCCGATTTCGTTGAACGCCTGGCTGACATACTGGAGCATCGACACCACCATGGCCTTGCGGCGTAGCCTGAGCTCACGCATGGCATCAAAATAAGCGGTCTGGTCGAGGTTTGTGCCTGCCCGGTCAGCAAGCTCGAACAGGGCATCATCGGCGCGATCAAAAAAGCTGGCAAGAACGGATTTCAGTGACTGACCCGAAGCGTCACGCAGGCGAACCAGCGCAGCCGGCAACGAAAACCGGGCAGGCGCTTTCTGGCCTGAAAAGCTGACAACCTTGTTATCGTGCGCCATGAAACTGCTCCGGGTCTTGATCGACAAGTATCTGAACTTCTCTCCACTTCACATGATACGAGCTGCCTGCGTCAGGTTGTGTCAGAATTTGTCACCTTTTGTGTAGACCTGACCTGCATCACACTTTGTAAACCCAACACTAAGAGTAGCAGGTGGGCGTCGCGAGCTTGGTGATTCACTGAGGGCCCTTTAGAATGACCACCTTCATCAATGTTCCACCCCAAAACCACCGGACGTGCTTCCCTATGATCACTGCAGAACTTCTCCGCCAGGCCCGAATCGAAAATGTTGCCCAGAGCCTGCGGGAAGATATTGGAGAAGGCGACATCACAGCACTGCTTATTTCGTCGGAAAAGCGCGCCAGCGGCCGGGTCATTACCCGGGAGGCCGCCACCGTTGCCGGTCGAGAGTGGGTTGAAGAGGTTTTCCGGCAGGTTGATCCGTCGGTAACGCTTGCCTGGCAGGTTGCCGATGGAGATACCGTGTCACCCGATCAGGTACTGTTCACCATGGAAGGTCCTGCAAGAAGCTTGCTCACCGCGGAACGGTCGGCCCTGAACTGGTTGCAGACCCTCTCTGGCGTCGCCACCGCCTGCGCAGGGTATTCTGCCAGGGTGACCCACACTGGCGTTCGCCTGCTGGATACCCGGAAAACCCTGCCCGGGCTGCGGCTGGCCCAGAAGTACGCCGTTACCTGTGGCGGCTGTTACAACCATCGCATCGGCCTGTGGGACGCGTTTCTGATCAAGGAAAACCACATTGCCGCCTGCGGCTCCATCGCCGATGCCGTTCTTACAGCTCAACGGATTGCACCTGGCAAACCCGTGGAAGTGGAAACCGAAAACCTTGACGAACTGGACCAGGCCCTCAATGCCGGTGCCGACATCATCATGCTGGACGAATTTTCGCTGGAAGACATGCGCACGGCGGTCACCATGACCTCTGGCAGGGCAAAGCTCGAGGCGTCTGGCGGCATAAACCCAACCACACTGGTACCGATCGCAGAAACCGGTGTGGACTTCATCTCGATTGGCGCACTGACCAAGGACGTCAGGGCCGTGGATCTGTCCATGAGGCTGGACTGATCAGCCTCCGGACAGCAAGCGGTCGATTTCCTCCAGCTCCCTGACCAGCGCGCTGCCAGGTTCTGGCCGGCCACGGAAATGCTCCTCAGCCATGGGCGCTATGCCGGAAATCGCCGGCAGCGGGTGGTCGCTCTCGATAATCACTTTCATTCTGGTCACGAACACAAACTGCAGCCACTGGTGAAACTCCAGGGTATCGATGCAGAACGGCTGGGTACTCTGAAAGGCCTCCTCCGGAGGCGGCTTGGACTCCCAAAGTCCGAGCTGACGTAATTCCATCTCAATTTTCAACAGGCGGTCTGCAACCTGCCCGATCGGATTGTCGGGTTTGGTCATATCAGTCTCTCTTCAGTCAATCAGTGGCTCCAGTTCCACGGTTTCACCATGAAGAACCCGGAACAGGTCTTCGTACTGGCGAGTCAATGGGTGCTTGGGCGCCATGTGAATGAGGGGCTGTCGGCTCTGGTGGGACTCTTTCATTTTCACCGAACTCGACAGCCGCACCGGCAACACCGGCAATCCTTCTTCGATGAGCTCCCGGACCAGCTGTCTCGGCAAACTGGCCCGGGGCTGGAACTGATTAGCAATAATTCCCTCAACAACCAGGTCTTCGTTGTGGTCTTCCTGGAGATCGCGGATTTCGTTGAGAATGTTGTAAAGAGCCTGTCGGGAAAAATCGTCACAATCGAACGGTATCAGGCAGCGCTGGGCCGCTATGAGCGCTGACCGGGTGTAAAAGTTGAGCGCTGGCGCCGTATCGATGTAAATGGCGTCAAAGGTTTCCTCCAGTTTCTTGAGAGCCTCGCGCAGCTTGTAGATCTTGTGCTTGGCCTCCAGCTTGCGTTCAAGGAAGTCCAGCTCCGGGCTGGACGGCATCACGAACAGATTCTTGAACGGTGTAGCATGAACGAATTCGTCCGGACGGCGATTGAACACTGTAAATGCAACGGTCTGTTCAAGCAGATCAGCGGCGGTATCCTTGAGCTCACTGGCCGGCTTTCCCAACAGATAATGGGTGGAGTTCCCCTGGGGGTCCAGATCCACAACCAGCGTTCGTTTTCCCCGAGCTGCGCTGATAGCAGCAAGATTGCAGGTGATACTGGACTTGCCGACACCGCCTTTCTGGTTGAATACCACCCGTCTCATTTCGCCTCTCCCTTGATATGCACGTATCGTTGTTTTAATGCCACTTTAACCTCGCGGGCTTTCACCATCCCATGACCGCTTTCACAAAAGGGATCGTGAGCCTTCGCTGAGCCTGAAGTGAATTTTCATCCAGTATATCCAGAATGCCCAGCAAATCCCCCAACCGTCGGGGCGCGCGGCGCATAATGTAGCCAGCGACATCATCGGCCATCACCAAACCGCGTTTTTCAGCCCGCGCCATCAGGATCTTCAGTCGATCATCATCCCGGTAAATACCCAGTTGGATGGTCAAACCGTGGCTGAGCCGCGATACCAGGTCTGGCAGTTCGAATGGCAGGTTGGCCGGCAGGTCCGACAAGCTCACCATCAACAGTCCACCCTGATCCTGTATCCGGTTATACAAATGGAAAATGGCTTCTTCCCAGACCCGGTCACCCGCAATGCGGTCCAGGTCATCCAGACAGATGATCTCCTGGGCCTCAAGGCCGGAAAGTGCCTCGGGACCAAAGGGCTGGAGCTCGGCAATACTGATGCAGACCACAGCCTTGCCCTGGTTTTCGCCGTAATGGCAAACCGCCTGCAGGAGATGGCTTTTCCCGGTATCGGAATCTCCGCACAGGGCAACCACGGGGACCCCGGCGGGCTGATGACACACCGCCTCCAGACGTTTCGCAGCATCCGTATTACGATCACCGTGGAAGTTATCGAAGCGCGCATCGTCACGCAGCTTGACGCCAAGTACCAGCTGGGATGCACTCATGACCGCTTAGCCCTCCAGGCCCGCAAACCCCAGACACAGATGTAATGAACACCGCTGAACACCGCAGAGGCGGCCGCCAGCACGATGCCGACATCCACCACCCAGGGCGGCATGGGCAAATCGGCCAGCAGCACGATGATCGCCAGAGCCACCAGAATCTGAACAAAGGTATTCACCTTACCAGGGATACTCGGCTCCATATCATAGCGGCCAACTCCATAATGGTACGCCAGCGCGCCAGCGACGATCAGCAGGTCCCGCCCCAGAACGACTATAAACAGCCATACCGGCAGGACAGAGGTCAGTGTAAGCATGAGGTAGGCGGTGATCAGCAAGGCCTTGTCGGCAAGAGGATCAGCAATGGCACCGAGCCTGGAGCGCCAGTTAAAGTGTCGGGCAAGGAACCCGTCAACTGCATCGGTGCCAGCAGCCAGGAAAAAAATGACCAACGCCTGCCGGTAATCTCCGGCCAGCAACGCACCTGCAAAGGGAGCTATCAGAAGAACGCGCAGAAACGTCAGGGCATTAGGAATCCAGCGCCAGCTGTGCAAATTCAAAAGGCTCCCTCCGGTAACGACTTACCCTCCGCCATCGCTCCCGATGACAGACTGCGGTTGCCAACGATAATACAGGACCTGGTACAGGGATTCGAACGCCTGTCTGGCATCCTCTTCATCAACAGGCACCGGTTCATAGGTAAACATGGACGGACTGTCTAAATCTCCCACCGATGGCTGCGATCCAGCACTCTCGGGGGCGATTTCCGTTTCTGGCACGTCCAAAGGCGGCTGACTGTCCAAAGGCGGCTGACTGGATGACGACGGAACTTCAGCTGGAACAGACGGATTTTCCGTTCCCAGCGAGACGAATCTCGGATCGAGTGCAATGTACTCCTTGAGCTGATCCAGCTCACCGGAAAAAGCGACTCTCAGCGTCAGCTGGTCATCTCTTACCCGGTGGGCACCCACACTGACCACAGGCGTCAGCCCCCCGAGCACCTGGTTCACCCTGGCATAGTCCTCGAGCGAGCTTACACCACGAACCACAATATCCACTTGCGGGGACTCGCCAACCTCTGCAGCATCGACAGCATAGCGGCTGGCGTAAAGCTCGGCCCAGCGATTAATCATCGCCTCGGCCAGGGCGTCACGGGTCGGAGCGGTTACCGATTCCTCGCCCGCGTTCATCGCCATACCATCAAAAACCCAGCCGGCACGCCACTGATCGCCAACGCGACTGACTCGCACCAATGCCAGCACATCGTGCTCCAGATCACCCGATGCCGCCTTCACGCGACCCACGAACTGGCCCCAGATGTCTGACAACAGTTCCCGGTCCGTGGTGAAACTTGCCGGAGGCAGCGCCACAGGCAACCCCCGCTTTCTCGCTGCCGCGTCAAAGGCCGCTTGCCAGGTTCCACTGGTTTCCCGGGTGCCCATCGCGGCCTCCTGCGCATCATCAGTTACCAGGGTGCGGGAGCCCCGCTCCTCGGCCGCGATCCAGGCGAGTGTCAGGGGGCGGTTGGCGCCCCACACCGGCGCATTGATCGAGGCCAGGGCCCGGTTTACACCTACCGCGCCGAAGGACATGTCCAGGACGCTCTGACCAGAATCATCCCGGGCTACCTGATAAGAGAGTAGCAAGGATTCAGCATCGGACAGCAGCGCTTCGACGCCTTCTATGGACAGCACATCCCGGGTGCCCGAGACACGAACCAGAACCTGGCTCAAACCATCTGAATACCCTTCGGCCAGCTGACCAGGGGAGGCGCCGGCCACCGGCACCCTGGCAGAATACAAACCGGACACCGTTACCGCCGCCGCCGGGCCGGCCATGCCCCCCAGTAGAAACGTGAACAACACGAAAACCCACGCTGCCGTTACTGACCTATGTGCCGGCTTTTGTCCTGATACTGTCATGAAACACCCTGCAGTTCGCATGAATGGCGCATAGGATACACCATGGCCCAGAGTGTGAGTAGCGGCGCCAGATTTCAGAAAAGCAATATACATTTGGAGCGCCACACTGCACCTGTTAAAATCCGCCGCCTGACCCACTGGCCAACGGTTAAGTACACCATGAGCGAACAGAAGCCCTCCCTGACCTACCGCGATGCCGGCGTTGATATCGACGCCGGCAATGAACTCGTCAGCCGCATCAAGGAAACCGCAGCGCGCACCCGCCGCCCGGAGGTTCTGGGTGGCCTCGGTGGCTTCGGCGCCATGGTTTCGATTCCCGCCGGATACAATGAGCCGGTCCTGGTTTCCGGCACCGACGGGGTTGGCACGAAGCTGAGATTGGCGATGCAGCTGAACAAGCATGACAGCATTGGCATTGATCTGGTCGCCATGTGTGTAAACGATCTCGTGGTCGGCGGCGCCGAGCCCCTGTTTTTCCTGGATTACTACGCCACCGGTAAACTCAATGTCGACGTTGCCGCCCAGGTGGTCGCCGGAATCGGCCAAGGTTGCGAACAGGCGGGCTGTGCACTGGTGGGCGGTGAGACTGCCGAAATGCCGGGCATGTACGAAGGCGACGACTACGACCTGGCCGGCTTCTGTGTCGGCGTTGCCGAACGCAGTGAAATCATCGACGGCAGCCGCGTTCAGTCCGGTGATATTCTGCTCGCACTGGGATCATCTGGCCCCCACTCGAATGGCTATTCGCTGATTCGGAAAATACTCGAAGTGAGCAGTGCCGACCTGAATCAGCCCATGGGCGAGACCACCCTGGCCAACGCCCTGATGGCGCCCACCCGAATTTACGTGAAAAATCTGCTACAGCTTATTCGCGAAGTGGACGTGCGTGCACTGTCCCATATCACCGGCGGCGGACTGCCAGAAAACATTCCCCGGGTACTGCCGAAGGGCAGCGTAGCCGCAATCGATACCACGAGCTGGACGCTGCCGCCAGTGTTCCAGTGGCTCAAAGACAATGGCGGCGTGGCCAGCGAGGAGATGTACCGAACCTTTAACTGCGGCATCGGCATGATCGTCTGCGTACCTGCAAACCAGAAGGAATTGGCTCTGGATACCCTGAAAGCACTGGGGGAACATGCCTGGCAGGTCGGCATCATGGAAAGTGCAGACAGCGAAGAGGCAGATTCGGCCGTTCGCTACGCACCAGGACTTCTGTCGGTATGAAGGCTGACCAGACCCCGTTGCCGAGAATTCTGGTGCTGGCCTCTGGCAGCGGCACCAACCTGCAGGCATTGATTGACGCGAGCCGTGAACGGGAATTTCCAGGGCAGATTGTTGCCGTCGGCTGTAACCAGCCGGGGGCTTTTGCCCTGGAGCGTGCAGCTCAAGCCAACATTGAAACCTTTGTGGTAAACCACAAGGATTTCGGCTCCCGGGAAGAGTTTGATGCGTCCCTTATGGCGGAGATTCTCCGCCATAATCCGGATCTGATCGTGCTGGCGGGTTTCATGCGGATTCTGACCACCGATTTCGTCCGGGCCTTCCGGGGCAAGATACTCAACATCCACCCTTCCCTGCTGCCGAAATACACCGGCCTGAAGACCCATCAAAGAGCGCTGGAAGCCGGCGACAAAGTTCATGGGGTTTCCATTCATTTCGTGACAGAGGAACTGGACGGTGGGCCGGTCATCGCCCAGGCAGAGGTGTTAATCGCACCAGACGACACCCCCGAGTCCCTGGCGGAGAAGGTTCAGGAAAAGGAACATGTGCTTTACCCCATCGTGGTCCGATGGTTCTGTGAGGGGCGGGTTCAGCTGGGCAGCGATTATGTCATGTTTGATGGCGAACCCCTGAGCACACCCATGCGCCTGCCTGATAACTGATCAATGGCCTGAACGAATTGTCATCTCCGCATCTAACCCGAGCAGCTACACTGTCGCCATCGATGACGGTATTTGTTCAGGTTTAACGATATGCGCTCACTACTAGCTTACACACTCCGGGGCGCAGCATTTCTGCTGTGCCTCGGCATTCTGGCAGACCCTGTCCTGGCGGAGACGAACACAGGACTCACACCCTTTGAAGCCAGCTACACGGCGGTCCTGCAAAAAGGCATGTCCCTCAATGGCACCGCAAAACGGACCCTGACATCTCAGGGCAACGATATCTGGCTCTACCGAACCGATGTGAACTCCTTTATTGCAAACATTGATGAATCCCTGATCCTCAGGTGGGAGAAAGGCCGGGTCGTTCCGATAAGGTACCGCTACCACCTTTCCGGGTTTCTGATAAAAGACAGGAAACATTCGATCGATTTCGACTGGCCGGCAGGTGTGGCCACTGGAGAGTACAAAGGCAAGCCCTTTGAAGTCGAACTGGAGGGCGGCGTACTGGATCCGCTCGGCTATCAGCTCCAGCTACACCAGGATATCCGGGGCGGGAAACGTGACATGACCTACAAGGTCATTGATGGCCGGTCCATTGATGAAGAAACATTTGCAGTCATAAACGGCGGGCAAATCAGTACCGGTGGCGACCGCACCGGGACGCTGAAAGCGGAAAAGGTCCGCAAAAACTCCAAGCGCCAAACCCTGATGTGGTTCTCACCCGAGCAGGATTTCCTTCTCGTACGACTGCTTCAGGTGGAGCCGGACGGCAGTACCTACGAGCTGAAACTGAAAGCGGCGGAATTTGGCCCCTAGATTTCGCGCCCAGCCTCACGCCACACCGTTTTGACTTCATCCGCGATGATCCGCAGCCCCTCGGCAACCCGTTCATCTTCCTGGGAATAAGTAACCCGCAGGCATTCGTGCCGGTGCTTCCAGTCATCCTCCGGCAGCCCCGGGAAGAAATAGTGGCCAGAAACGACCAGCACACCACGAGCTTTCAGCCTCTGGTAAAGCGCCAGGCTGGTAATCGGTAGATCCGGGAACCAAAGCCAGAGAAACATCGCGCCCTCAGGCTTGTGGACATACCAACGGCCACTGTCCTCACCCATGGCCTCCCGAAAAACAGCTACCGCCTTCTGCATTTTCGCCTTATAAAACGGGCATACCACATCCCGACTCAATGACAGGATCTCGCCCGAGCGCACCAGGGGTTCCGCCAGCATGGCTCCAAAACTACCGGTGGCCAGATTCATGATGGCGTTAATGCCCGAGAGCGCCTTAATGATCGGCTCAGACGCAATCACAATGCCCGTCCGCGCCGCCGGCAGGCCCAGTTTCGAAAGGCTCAGGCAAAGGATAATCTGCTCATTCCAGGTGGGCGTTGCGTCGACGAAAAGCAGGCTCGGAAACGGTGTTCCATAGGCACCGTCAACGATCAGGGGCACGTCGTGCTCGCGGGCCAACTGTTCCAGGCGCGCCATCTCTTCATCAGTGACCACATTGCCCGTTGGGTTGGTGGGTCGCGATACGCAGATGGCACCCGTCTCGCCAGTGACCTCTACGGCATCGAAGTCCACCCGGTACTTGAATTCGTGGGCATCGGTAAAGGAAATATCCGGCTGAACCGCGTGGAACAGACCAGGTTCGATGCCGGCATCCGCGTAGCCGATGTATTCCGGTGCCAGAGGCAATAGAATATGCTTTCGCAGTCCTTCACCGTAGTCGCCGCCAAACATGTTGAACAGCATGAAGAAGGCGGCCTGACTGCCATTGGTAAGCGCGATGTTCGCGGGCTTCAGGCCCCAGTCGTACTCGCGGTTCAGCATCTCGGCGAGCGAGGCGATAAACCGCTTTTCGCCCTGGGGCGGATCGTAAATGCCCACCAGACGCCGGACATCGCCTTCATTGCGGCTCATGTCGGCCAGAATTTCCTGCACTCGCTGCTGGATCTCGGGAATGTGCCCGGGGTTACCGCCGCCCATCATTATCATGTCATCGCCGGATGCCATGGCATTACCAAGGTCATCCATCAGAGACGTGATACCGGCATCGGCGGTAAATTTGCGTCCAAAAGCAGAGAGTTTCATGAGGTAAATTCCATCTGGCCAGTGCCGACATCAAACAACCACACTGAAAGTGTAGCTCGCCCGCGGGCTTTGCAATTATTCGCTGAGGGAGATGCCCAGGTTGCTGACGCCGTCGTTGCCAGCCTCTTCCCGCAGGCGGGCCACGAATTGATCGGTGGGCGTGCGCTGGCGTTTGAGGTCAAGCACCAGCTCACGCTGGAAGGCCTTGTCGTCCTTCATCAGCGGATGCTGATCCAGCAAGCGAACCAGCTCATCTTCGTCGAGATCTTCACCCTCGGAGAGCTCAATGAAGTTCACCACTGTTGCTGTTGCCATCTGCGAGGCATCGGTTGCCCGGTGTTTACCCGGATTCAGGCGACTGAGCAGAGCCTGTTCCAGCAACTGGCAGAAGTCGAAGGCCGGGTACACGCCGTAGGCATCGTAAGCGTTCACATCCGGAGACAGGGCTTCCAGCTTTGCCAGCAGCTGGGGAATGGCGGACTCCGAGACATCTTTCTGGAGCAGATCCCAGCCAAGGTCCAGCAGCTGGCGCATCTTGGCGCCGGTTTTCAGGTCAACGGCGTCTGCGAACAAGGCGTAGTTGGGGAATGAACGCTCGGCCAGAGCGAGCAGGAAGGCGCATTCGCGCCAGCCCTGCAACTGTGAGACTGCTTTGAGAAACTGGTTGGCGTTCATGTCTTGGGCAACGTTACGCCGGTCTGGCCGAAATATTTGCCGCCCCGGTCTTTGTAGCTGGTCTCGCAGATCTCGTCGGATTCGAAGAACAGCATCTGAGCCACCCCTTCGTTGGCGTAGATTTTAGCCGGCAGGTTGGTGGTGTTAGAAAACTCCAGGGTAACCTGGCCTTCCCACTCGGGCTCAAGCGGGGTGACGTTGACGATGATCCCGCAACGAGCATAGGTGGACTTACCCAGGCAAATGGTGAGCACGCTGCGTGGGATGCGGAAGTATTCCACGGTGCGGGCCAGGGCAAAGGAATTCGGCGGTATGATGCAGACGTCGCCGGTGTAGTTGACGAAGCTGTTTTCGTCGAAGTTCTTCGGGTCCACGGTGGCGGAGTGGACGTTGGTGAAGATTTTGAATTCGTTGCTGCAGCGTACGTCATAGCCATAGCTGGAGGTGCCGTAGGAGATCACGCGGCCTTTTTCGGTTTCACGAACCTGTCCGCTTTCGAACGGTTCGATCATGCCGTGTTGTTCGGACATCCGGCGAATCCACTTGTCGGCTTTGATGCTCATTGGCGAAGTCTCGTAATCACTGGGAAAAATTGAGGCGTAGTTTACCTGTTCCCCGGGAGTCTGTCGAAGCTTCGCGGGCTTACTTCTCCACCTCAATTCAGAGACTGCACTCCTTGGACCTTGGAGGCTGCGGTCACAGCAAAGGTCGTCCAAAAACCGCTACAAGCACGTCCATGTGCGCTTGTTTCCGGCCATCCTTGGCCTCCAACATTTTTGGACGACCTTTCCTGCGCCCGCGAACGGACTTTGGTAGCTGCCGTCCCGGGAGTGTCAGCTAGTGCTCGGTTACTGAAACGCTTGAAATCGAACCGCTGAGATTGTGCTCCCGGGTGGAGAGTTCAGCCCCTACCCTTCTGGCGATATCCCGGTAGCGGCGGGCGACTTCGGAGTCTGGTTCTGCAACTACGGAGGGGGTGCCACCGTCGGTCTGTTCGCGGATGGTCATGTGCAGCGGGAGCTGGCCGAGAAGTGTGGTGCCGTATTCTTCGGCGATGCGGGCGCCGCCGCCGTGGCCGAACAGGGGTTCTTCGTGGCCGCAGTTGCTGCAGATGTGGACGCTCATGTTTTCGACCACACCCAGTACCGGGATGTCGACTTTGCGGAACATTTCGATGCCTTTTTTACCGTCCAGCAACGCGATGTCCTGGGGGGTGGTGACGATGACGGCGCCGGTGACGGGGACTTTCTGGGCCAGGGTGAGCTGGATGTCACCGGTGCCCGGGGGCATGTCGATGATGAGGTAGTCCAGTTCGTTCCACAGGGTCTGTTGCAGCAGTTGCATTACGGCGCCGCTGACCATGGGGCCGCGCCAGACCATAGGAGTTTTGTCGGTGACGACGAAGGCCATTGAGTTGGCCTGCAACCCATGGGCTTCCATGGGGACAAAGTATTTGTTTTCACGGGTGTCGGGGCGTTTGCCTTCGGGTACACCGAGCATCATGCCGATGCTGGGGCCGTAGATGTCGGCATCGAGGATGCCGACTCTGGCGCCTTCCGCTTGCAACGCCAGGGCGAGGTTGACGGCGGTGGTGGATTTGCCGACACCGCCTTTGCCCGAAGCAACGGCGATAATGTTTTTCACGCCGGGGACGGATGGCAGGTCTTTTTGAACCTTATAAGAGTGAATCTTCTGGCCTACGTGAACGTCGGCACTCTCTACACCATCGACAAACTCCAGCGCGTTGGTCACGATTTCCTTCAAGGCACCGGCGATGCCTTTCGACGGATATGGCAGCTCGACCATGAGGGTCACTTTTCCGCTGTCGTCCGCGTTCAGGGATTTTACCGCACCCAGTTCGTAGAGGTCCTTATTGAGATACGGGTCTCGGTACTCGCGAACCGCTGTTTGCAAGGCCTGCTCTGAAATCTGTGTCATGGGGTTCTCCGGAATAAGCTAATGCGCGATTTTAAGCACGGAAACGGGTGATTTGGATGAAAAATATCTGCTCGGAAGGTATCATCTGTGCCCGTTTCTGACCATATGGGGTCTTTACTTGGCGCAATCCAATCCGATGGCCGCCAGGATCCCGTTTTGTCTTTCCAACCCGTGTCAACAAAAGGTTCGGACATCACCATGACGCAAGCGAGCAAGCAACAGCGCGACATTCTGGTTACCAGCGCCCTGCCGTATGCTAACGGCCCTATTCATCTGGGCCATCTGCTGGAATACATTCAGACGGATATCTGGGTGCGTTATCAGAAAATGCGCGGTCAGAACTGTTACTACGTTTGCGCCGATGACGCCCACGGCACGGCCATTATGCTCCGCGCGGAGCGGGAAGGCATCACTTCCGAGCAGCTGATTGATCGTATCCGCGAAGAGCATCAGGAAGATTTCAGCGGCTTCCATATCAACTTTGATAACTACTACACCACTCACTCTGAGGAAAACCGTCAGTTCTCTGAGTACATCTACCGCCAGTTGCAGGAAAACGGGCACATCGCCACACGCAAGATTACCCAGTCCTACGACCCGGAAAAGAAGATGTTCCTGGCGGACCGGTTTATCAAGGGTACCTGCCCGAAGTGCAAGACCGAGGATCAGTATGGCGACAACTGTGAAGCCTGCGGCGCGACCTACACGCCAGCGGAGCTGATCGACCCACGTTCGGCGGTGTCCGGGGCGACACCCATTGAGAAGGAATCCGAGCACTACTTCTTCAAACTGCCGGACTTTGCCGATTTCCTGGCCAAATGGACCCGCAGCGGCACATTGCAGCCACAGGTAGCAAACAAGCTGGCCGAGTGGCTGGACGCCGGGCTACAGGAATGGGATATCAGTCGTGATGCACCCTACTTCGGCTTCGAGATTCCGGATGCACCGGGAAAATACTTTTATGTCTGGCTGGATGCCCCGATTGGCTACCTGGCCAGCTTCAAGAATCTGTGTAACCGGGTAGGCATCGATTTCGAGCACTTCTGGAAGGCCGACTCCACCGCCGAGGTGTATCACTTCATCGGCAAGGACATCATCAACTTCCACGCCCTGTTCTGGCCATCCATGCTTCACGATGCCGGTTTCCGAACGCCAACGGCGGTCTGGGCCCACGGGTTCGTAACCGTGAATGGCAAGAAAATGTCCAAGTCCCGGGGCACCTTCATCATGGCCCGCACCTATCTGGACCATCTGAACCCGGAATACCTGCGTTACTACTTCGCGGCCAAGCTGACCGGCAGCGTGGATGATATGGACCTGAACCTCGACGATTTTGCTGCCCGGGTAAACTCGGACCTGGTGGGCAAAGTAGTGAACATTGCCAGCCGCAGCGCCGGCTTTGTCACCAAACGGTTTGACGGCCGGCTGGGCCGGATCACCGAACACGACAAGCTGAAGGAGTTTGTCGATGCCGGCCAGCAGATTGAGGAGTTCTACGAAGGCCGTGAATTCGGCCGGGCCATGCGCCGGATCATGGAGCTGGCAGACATTGCCAATCAGTACGTCAATGACGAACAGCCCTGGGTGATCGCCAAGCAGGAAGGCCAGGATGAAAAGTTGCAGGCCATCTGCTCTAACGCCATTAACATGTTCCATCTGCTGATGACCTACCTGGCACCGGTGCTACCGGAGACGGCAAAGGCCGCGGAAGCGTTCCTGAACGCGAAGCTGGACTGGAACAACCGTGGTCAGCGCCTCGAAAACCATGGCATCGACAAGTTCAAGCCACTGATGAACCGGGTGGACATGGCCCAGATTGAGAAAATGCTGGACTCCTCCAAGGAAGAGTTGCCCGCAGCGACCGGCAAGCCGGCGCCTGACGCCAATCTTGAGCCGGTCGCCGACGAAATAGAATTCGGGGATTTCGCGAAAGTGGACCTCAGAGTCGTTAAAATAGTAAAAGCGGAGCACGTTGAAGGTGCCGACAAGCTTCTTCGCCTCACTCTTGACGTAGGGCATGGCGAGCGCAACGTGTTTGCTGGTATCAAGTCTGCATACAAACCGGAAGAACTTGAGGGGCGGCTGACCGTCATGGTTGCCAATCTCAAGCCCCGGAAAATGAAATTTGGCATGTCCGAGGGCATGGTTCTGGCAGCGGGGCCAGGGGGCAAGGACATCTTTATCCTTTCTCCGGATTCCGGGGCCACGCCCGGCATGCGGATCATGTAACGGCCGGCAGCCGGGTCAAGGGAGCAAGGCATATGACCGAATATCTGCTGATTCTGGTCAGCACCATTCTGGTGAACAACTTTGTGCTGGTTCAGTTCCTGGGCCTTTGCCCATTCATGGGCGTTTCCGGCAAGCTGGAAACGGCCATGGGTATGTCCCTGGCCACCACCTTCGTGCTGACTCTGGCTTCGGTTTGCAGCTACCTCGCCTACACCTACCTCCTCGAGCCGTTAGACCTGGCATTTCTCAGGACCATCACGTTTATCCTGGTGATCGCTGTTGTGGTCCAGTTCACTGAAATGGTAGTGCGCAAAACCAGCCCCCTGCTCTACCGGGTGCTGGGCATTTTCCTCCCTCTGATCACCACAAACTGCGCGGTGCTTGGGGTCGCTCTCCTGAATATCAACAAAAACAACAACTTCGTTGAGTCGGTTTTGTACGGTTTTGGCGCAGCGGCCGGCTTCTCCATGGTTCTGGTTCTTTTTGCCGCCATGCGTGAGCGCATCGCCGTCTCCGACGTTCCAGTTGCGTTTCGCGGTGCGGCGATCGGGCTGGTTACGGCCGGGCTGATGTCACTGGCATTCCTGGGCTTTAGCGGCCTGGTCAGCGTTTGACCGGGTTGCTGGATTAGGAGGAGCAGTTTATGTGGATAAGCGTTCTTGTAGCCGTGTTGGTTCTTCTGGCCCTGGCTGTTGTGTTCGGAGGTTTGCTGGGCTTTGCCGCTGAACGGTTCAAGGTAGAAGGCAATCCACTGGTTGAACAGATCGATGCGCTCCTGCCCCAGACGCAGTGCGGACAGTGTGGCTATCCGGGTTGCCGCCCCTATGCAGAATCCATCGCTGAGGGCGGCCCCATTAACAAGTGCCCGCCCGGTGGTGAATCCACTATCAAGGCCCTTGCCGACCTGCTGGACGTCGAGCCGGAACCCCTGGACGCTGAGCATGGCGTTGAGCAGGCCAAGCGGGTTGCGGTGATTCGCGAGGACGAGTGCATCGGCTGCACCAAGTGCATTCAGGCCTGCCCGGTTGATGCCATTCTCGGCGCGGCCAAACATATGCATACGGTTATTGAGAGTGAATGCACCGGTTGCGACCTCTGCGTGGAACCCTGCCCGGTCGACTGTATCGATATGGTGACTGTTGAACCGGATATCCGTGCCTGGACGTGGACGCCGCCAACCTCGCGACTCATTGCCACCGACCGCCAGGGAGCCAGCGCCTGATGACACAACTGTGGGGTTTTTCCGGTGGCATTCATCCGCCGGAGCACAAAGACATCTCAACGGCCCGACCGGTTCGTCGCGCGGGAATTCCGGAACTGCTGGTATTGCCGCTCCAGCAGCATATCGGAGACCCGGCTGAACCGATTGTTGAAGTGGGTGAGCGGGTTCTCAAAGGGCAGAAAATCGCAGATGTAAAAACCGGCATGGGCGTTGCCGTTCATGCCCCGACGTCCGGTCTTATTGAGGGCATTATCGAGCACCCCGTTCCTCACCCTTCGGGAATGGCAGACTGGTGCATTACACTCAGACCGGATGGCGAAGACCAATGGTGCGACCGTAACCCGGTGACTGACTATCGCGCCCTCGACCGTGACCAGGTTCTTGAGATTATCCGGAATGCCGGCATTTCCGGCATGGGCGGCGCAGGATTTCCCACCAACATCAAACTCCGCCCCCCCCGGGACCGCAAGGTAAGCACACTGATCCTTAACGGCGCGGAGTGCGAGCCGTACATCACCGCAGATGACATGACCATGCGGGAGAAAGCCGAGGAGGTTGTTGGCGGCCTGAAGGTTATGGCCTGGATTCTTAGGCCGGAGCGCTGCGTCATTGGTATTGAAGACAACAAGCCGGAAGCCATTGCGGCGATGCGCAAGGCAACCGAAGGCACCCAGACAGAAATCGCCGTCATTCCAACCAAATACCCTTCGGGTGGTGAGAAACAGCTGATCCAGATACTGACGGGCATGGAAGTGCCCAGTGGTGGCATCCCGGCCGATATCGGCGTGATGTGCCAGAACATCGGCACCGCCGTTGCCGTGGCCCAGGCTGTGTTTGAAGGCACACCGCTGATATCGAGAATTGTAACCATTACCGGCGAGGCCGTAGGTGAGCCCGGCAATTTCGAGGCGTTGATTGGCACACCTATTAAATATCTGCTCGAACAAGCTGGCATTCAGCAAGAAAGGCTCAGCCGTCTCGTACTCGGCGGCCCCATGATGGGCTATACGCTCACAACTGAAGCCGTTCCGATGATAAAAACCACCAACTGCATCATCGCCGCGACGGCAAGTGAGCTACCGGAGCCACCACCGGAACAACCCTGTATCCGTTGCGGACAGTGCGCTGAAGTCTGCCCCATGGAGCTGCTACCACAGCAGCTATTCTGGTACTCCAAATCAACGGAGTTCGAAAAGGCCGAGCACCTGAATCTGTTTGACTGCATCGAATGCGGCGCGTGCTCCTACGTATGCCCGAGCTCCATCCCGTTGGTGCAATACTACCGGTTCGCCAAAGGAGAAATTCGCATTCAGCGGGCAGAGCAGCTGAAAGCCGACCGCGCCCGGGAACGCTTCGAAGCTCGCCAGGCCCGCCTGGAGCGGGAGCGGGAAGAGAAAGAACAAAGGCGCAAGGAACGGGCAAGAGCCGCGGCCGATGCCCAGGCAAAGAAAGAGGCCGAAGCAGAGAAAGCAGCAGCCGAGGGCGAGGCCGTTGATGAACGCTCTGCCAAAGCTGCTCTGGTCGAGCAGGCCCTGGCCCGCAAGAAAGCCAAAACCGAGGCATCCCAGCCACCAGCCACGGCCGATACAGCGGAAGAATTACCGGACACAGAAACTCTGGAAAAGCAGCTTCACCAGGCCCAATCCAAGCTGGAAACCATGCAGGGGATGCTCGATGAGGCCAAGGCGCAACAGGCTGACAATGTGGAGAAACTTGAGCGCGCGGTAGCAAAGAACCATGACCGGGTAAAGCGCGCCGAAGAAGCGCTGGCTGAAGCCCGGGACAAACTGGCCACCCGGCCAACCGAACCCCAATCCACCCAATAACGGAATCAGGCTCGAAACACATGGCGTTTGTTCAGCAGTCTTCACCCCATGCCCATAAGGCCCTGCCAATATCCCGAGTGATGTTGTGGGTGATCATTGCGGCGTTGCCCGGCCTGCTTGCCCAAACCCTGTTTTTCGGTTGGGGCAACCTCATAAATGTGGTCTTCTGCATCGCCGTCGCCGTTCTTTCCGAGGCCGCGCTGCTCTGGCTCCGGAAAAAGCCGGTAGCGTTCGTTATCCGGGACAATTCGGCGGCGGTAACCGGTTTACTGCTTGGCCTCTCCTTACCCCAATTTGCCCCCTGGTGGGTGTCAATGGTTGCTGTCATTTCCGCCATTGTTGTCGCCAAGCAGCTTTACGGCGGGCTCGGCTCCAACCCGTTCAACCCGGCCATGGTAGGTTATGCGCTGGTACTGGTGTCGTTCCCGGTCGCCATGACCACCAACTGGGCAGAACCAGCCATGCTCTGGGACGGTGCTCCGGGCTTCGGCGAAACCCTCGCAACCATCGCCTCGGGCCAGCAAACAGCAGTAGACGGCTGGACCATGGCAACGCCACTTGACGAATACAAACACAAAATCGCCAGCCACACCTCGGCCGAGGTACTGGCCCACCCGACCTTTGGTGACGGTATCGCCAAGGGCTGGGAATGGGTGAATGCAGCCTTTCTTGCGGGCGGCCTCTTGTTGATCGGCTTTCGCATTATCAGCTGGCATATTCCAGCCGGTTTTCTGGGCGGCCTGGCCCTGATGAGTCTGGCGTTTGGCAACAATGCAGACCTGTATGCGCCGGTATCACTCCACCTACTGGCCGGAGGTACCATGCTCGGTGCCTTCTTTATCGCCACCGACCCCGTCTCCGCGGCTACCAGCCATCAGGGTAAACTGATTTACGGGGCGGGAACCGGCATTCTGATCTACCTGATCCGTACCTGGGGCAATTATCCGGACGCCGTCGCTTTCAGCGTTCTGCTGATGAACTTCGCCGTGCCATTTATCGATCACTACACACCTCCGCGGACTTACGGCCATCACAAGGCTCGCCGGGGTGTTCCGGGCAATCAGGGGTAAACCATGGCCGCCATAGCACAGTCCATGCGCCGCAGCGCCATCGGTCTCGGCTTGTTCGCTATCATTACCGGTGGCACCATTGCAGTGACTCAGGTAGCCACTGAGGAACGAATTGAAGAGCAGGCAGCCCGAGCCGAAGCACAGGCGTTGTTCGAGATCATTCCCGAAAGCCGACACACCAATGATCTGCTCAGGGATACCGTACAGCTGCCGGCCAGTGAACGCCTGGCTCAGCCCGGCCCTCTGACAGTCTGGGTTGCCCGGAAGAATGGCCAGCCAATTGGAATGATCATGCCCATTGTTGCGCCTGACGGCTACTCCGGGAAGATCCGCCTGCTGGTTGGCGTTGACATGCAGGGTACCATCCTTGGCGTCCGGGTAACCGACCACCGGGAGACCCCAGGGCTGGGTGACCGTATCGAGACCAAGAAATCGGACTGGATCAAAAGCTTCGAAGGTCGCTCTCTGGGCCGGCCACCCCACCGGGAGTGGAACGTAAAAAAGAACGGCGGCGACTTTGACCAGTTCACCGGTGCCACGATCACTCCGCGAGCCGTGGTAAAGGCTGTTCAGAAAGCGCTGATCTATTATCGAGAGAATCGACAGGTTATCCGGGAGCGACTCAAGGAGATGCCGTCTCCGAGGAACGAAGCCCTCAAACCGGAAGCGATTGCCGGCGAATCGTCCAACACGGAGCATTCCTGATCATGGCGACCAAATCTTCCAGCGAAATCATCCGCGACGGTCTATGGGACAATAATCCCGCACTGGTGCAGGTTCTCGGGCTGTGCCCCTTGCTGGCCGTTACCAGCACCGTTGTTAATGCCATTGGTCTTGGCGTGGCAACCCTGATGGTGCTTATGGGTTCCAACCTTGCCGTGTCACTGATTCGCAACTTTGTCAGTGAATCCGTGCGCCTGCCGGCTTTCGTCATGATCATCGCCTCCTTCGTAACCTGCGCCGAATTGTTGATGCAGGCGTTCACCTACGAGCTCTACCAGATACTGGGCATTTTCATACCGCTGATCGTAACCAACTGCTCGATTCTCGGCCGGGCCGACGCTTTTGCCTCTCGGAATCCGGCGGGGCCTGCCCTGCTGGACGGCGCCATGATGGGGACCGGATTTCTTGCCGTCCTGGTGGTTCTGGGTGGCATGCGGGAGCTCATCGGCCAGGGCAGCCTGTTTGTTGACATGAACCTGCTACTCGGTCCCGCCGCTGCTGACTGGGTCATCCGCCCCTTCGAGAACTACCCGGATATGCTGTTCATGGTCCTTCCACCGGGCGCTTTTATTGGCCTGGGCGTGCTGATTGCACTGAAGAACAGCATCGACAACCACCTGAAAGAACGCCGCAAAGCCAGTGAGCCGGCTCCGGTAGCGGCCGGTAGCAAACGAGTCCGGGTTACCGGGAACGTCTCCTGACAACCTGTGCCGTTGAATGAGAGCTGATGAATAAACTAAAACGCACTGAAATCTTTAACCGACTGCGGGACGCCAACCCAAACCCGACCACTGAGCTGAATTACTCCAGTCCGTTCGAACTGCTGATCGCGGTCATATTATCGGCCCAGGCAACCGACGTAGGCGTGAACAAAGCAACGGAGAGGCTGTTTTCTGTCGCCAACACTCCGGAAGCCATACTGGCATTGGGCGTTGACGGTCTCAAAGAGTACATAAAAACCATTGGTCTTTTTAACAGCAAAGCCGAAAACGTCATCAAGACCTGCCGCATCCTGATTGAGAAGCACGGTAGCCAGGTACCTGAAAGTCGGGAAGATCTGGAGGCCCTGCCAGGAGTTGGTCGCAAAACCGCGAATGTGGTTCTCAATACGGCGTTTGGTCACATGGCGATGGCCGTGGACACCCATATCTTCCGCGTCTCGAACCGAACCGGCATCGCACCGGGTAAAAACGTTCTGGAGGTGGAACAGCGGTTAGTGCGGCTGGTTCCGAAGGAGTTCCTTCTGGACGCCCATCACTGGCTGATTCTTCATGGGCGCTATACCTGTACCGCCCGGAAACCCAGATGCGGGGCCTGCATCATCGAAGATCTGTGCGAATTCAAACAAAAGCGTGACTATCTTTGAGCCAGCCCCGGCTCAGCCAACAGTTGCAAGAAAGCCGGCATAGAGCCGGCTTTCTTTTACCAGGGTGCGATAGTGCCTTAACGCTGCCCTAGCATCTTCTCCTTCAGATCCTTTTGGGCAGGCTTATCTGAGAGCCAGATCCCGAACAACGCTTTCTTAAACGCCAGGCCACCCACAGTGTCCCTGTGCTCACCGTTCTTGAGGACCTTAACGCCTTCGCCCGGAAGGTAAACCAGATCAAACACATCACCCTCGGTGATCTCTTCCTCGAACACCGCCATGAACTGGTCAACATCCTTCTGGATAGCGGACATATTGCCGCCGGTTGATGCTTCAAAACCCTCGAGCGTTGCTTCGGTCATGCGGTCGCTGGTGATCATCCCGGAGATGATATGCAAAGTGATGGCCTGTGGCTCATCTGCATTGATGACCGCCTGACCGTCGTTGATGGTCTGAGGTACATATAGGCCACCCACGTACAGGTCCATGAACCATTTGGAACGGGTACCTGCACCGTTGAGCTTCAGTTCAGTATCCATGGCCGAATAGGTATCCGGGACATCAACACCTTCGACGGTCAGCGCAGAGGCCGGTGCAGACAGCATGGCTGTCATCAGCAGGGAGGCAAAGCCGGTTGTAAGAGCATTCTTCATAGTCCTTTCCTTTTCGATCGTTATTATTGACGTGTTTCATTCGTGCACCGGGTTTCGACACCCTTATCCCCGCCCGGTCCCGGCATTCTATCAACGAGACTGGTTGGTAAGGCGCAACCTGGTTCTCATTTGCAGCGATCCTGAAACACAAAAGCCGGTCAGGCGAACCCGGACCGGCTTTTCAATCGAACACTCCAATGGACTTACTTGAACAGCAGGTTTCCTGACAGACCTTCCTTCTCCAGGATTTCCCGGAGCCGTCGGAGCGCCTCGACCTGTATCTGGCGAACACGCTCGCGAGTCAGCCCGATTTCCTGCCCGACTTCTTCCAGTGTGCTCACCGGGTAGCCACGCAGGCCAAAACGGCGGGAAAGCACTTCCTGCTGCTTGTCGCTAAGCTGATCGATCCATTTCCCCAGGCAGGAACACATGTTGTTGTCCTGCAGGAGATCGGCCGGATCAGACGCACCCTCATCCGCCACTGTGTCCAGCAGAGATTTCTCGCCACCGCTGCCAATAGGCGTATCCATGGACGCGACACGCTCATTGAGGCCCAGCATGCGTTTCACGTCCGCAACCGGCTTGTCTACCATTTTTGCGATTTCTTCCGCCGAGGGCTCATGATCCAGCTTCTGGGTCAGTTCCCTTGCGGCCCGAAGGTAAAGGTTCAATTCCTTGACGACATGAATCGGCAGACGAATGGTGCGGGTCTGGTTCATGATAGCCCGTTCAATCGTCTGGCGAATCCACCAGGTTGCATAGGTGGAAAAACGGAACCCGCGCTCAGGATCAAATTTTTCAACGGCCCGGATCAAGCCCAGGTTGCCTTCTTCAATCAGATCCAGCAGCGTCAGGCCCCGGTTCACGTAGCGCCGAGCAATCTTGACCACCAGCCGCAAGTTACTTTCAATCATCCTTTTGCGGCCGGACTCCTCGCCCTTGCGCGCCAGGCGGGCAAAATAGACTTCTTCTTCAGGAGTCAGGAGTGGTGAAAAACCGATTTCGTTGAGATAAAGCTGAGTGGCATCCAGCTGTTTCTGGCTGGTGAAATAACGACCCTTGGTGGGAAAATCTTCTTCGACCTCTGCAACCTCTTCGGTTACTTCCTTGTCGACTTTTTCTTCAGCTAATAGCTGATCTTCTGAGTCATCAATATCTGACACACGATCCATGATGATGTCTTCTTGCTCTGCTGACATTTGTCTTGCCCCGCCTCTCAATAATCCTGGATGTTCGCCCGATACTTCTTGTTATTGCGGACGTTTTTGTCTTCATCTTTCTTCTTCAGGACATTTTGTTGGTCGGCCTGTTACGGCCTTTACGCTTTTTGTTTTTCTTGCGAACGCGGTGTTTCTGTCAGTGCCGGGGTATATGATCAGGCAGCCTGCTGACTGCTCGGTTCACTGGCGCGGTGGCAGATAATGGACTGGGTCGACCGGATTGCCATTTTTTCGGATCTCAAAATGCAATATGGGTCGTTCAGCACCACTGCTACCGAGCTCTGCAATCACCTGCCCGGCTTTCACATCCTCCCCTTCCTGCACCAGAATCTTCCGGTTGTGAGCGTAAGCACTTAAATAGTGCTCGTTGTGATTCACGATAATGAGATTACCGTACCCAAGCAACCCGCTGCCAGCGTATACCACATTTCCCGTAGCTGCGGCTCTTACAGCATCCCCGGCTTGCCCGGCGATATCAATACCTTTATTGACTTTTCCGGATGTTGAATATCCAGCAATTACGGTGCCAATATGCGGCCAGCGCCACTCAATGCGGGCGACAGTCTGGGTCTGGGACCCCAGCGGCGCATCCTTGCGAGGCGCCCTGGTGACCGAGGGTTTCGGCGCTGTAGCCGCCGTCTGTCTCGGGGTTGGAGCCCGACCTTGAGTGCTGGACGCTGATACCGCAGGCCGGCTTGCTGAACCAGTCTGACTGCCAGAGGTTACAGTTCCGCGAAGATCAAGGCGCAGCACTTGCCCGGCTTTCAGGTTCCAGGGAGGGCCTATCTTGTTGGCACTACCAAGCTCACGATAGTCCCGCCCGTACCGCCAGGCTATGCTATAGAGGGTTTCGCCCGGTTTGACAACGTGTCGGCCCCAATAGACAGGAGGGTTGTAGAGGTCATCCTGGTAAAGAGCCTGGGTGTTACAACCGGAAAGCAGCAGCAATGCGATCAGTGGGAACAGGGCACCGGACGAAATCGGCGCTTTTTTTAAACGGCGAGAGGATTCACAGGCACCGGAAGGGAACCGCGGGGACGCCGAAAAGACGGCATTGAACAACCCACGCAAAAATCTCACGGGAATAAAACCAGCCCAGTTATGAAAAATCCGTATAAGCCACCCAGCCTGTAGAAGCAAATCCTAAAGTTTTAATAGTAACTTGCTAATATATTGCACATTTCCCGATGGAATCCAAGTTACTACCCGGCCATCCCTGTTACCTGCCGAAACACCTGTTTTGTGCGTTAGGTAACACTTCGGCACAATTTCGTCGCACCACTACACGGCATGAGCAGCGTTCCGGCTGCGAAAGCCGATCCACTCAACCAGCAAAACAAGACCGAAACCGGCCAGTGCCATCAGCAATGCCAATGCGACCTGGGGATCCTGCCCCGCCTGTTCGGCGAACGTCCAGGGCCAGATGCTAACCTCATGGAGCGGCACTTGCTCGCCAGCACTGTTGGTGCGCCAGCTCAGCGTTTCCTTCCAGGGCCAGACCTTGTTGAGAGCGCCGACCATGAATCCTGTCAGCAAAGCCAGCACCATGTCGTGAAAATGATGAAACGCCCAGGTAATCAGGCGTGCAATCGATAAAAGACCAACCACACAGCCGGCCATAAACAGTAGCAAAATGCCCATGTCCAATGATTTGATGGCAGCCAGGACAGGCGCATACATCCCGATAATGACCAGAATAAAGCTGCCGGAAATGCCGGGAAGAATCATGGCACAGATGGCGAGCGCCCCGGCACCGAAGAACGCCAGACCAGACGGCGAAACCTGCCCCGCGGACAGGGTGGTAATCCACCAGGCAACCACAATACCGGCCAGTAGCGGCACCAGCAGCGCTGCTCGGTAGTGTCGAATCTGACGGCCCACATGCCACACCGAGGCAACGATCAGGCCGAAGAAAAAGCTCCAGATGAGAATGGGGTATACCACCAAGACATAACTGATGGCAGAAGCCAGCGTCGCAATACTGGTGAGAATGCCCGTCAGCAGGCATACCAGAAAGGTGCCGTCGCAAGCGCGCCAGAACGCCCTGACATTGCCCCGTAACAGGTGCCGGAAAACCGCAACGGGCAAAGCATTAATGGCTTCCAGCAATCGAAAGTAGATGCCGGTAATGAATGCAATGGTACCGCCGGACACACCCGGCACAATATCGGCGGCGCCCATGGCGATACCGCGAAGAAAAACCGCCGCTGGGTGATGGCTTCTGGAAGATTCGGGACTGGTATGTTTCGACTCGAGACTATTCATAACTATCGGACGACCCCTCCGAGCAGAGGCACAAACCGGACAGGTTCGAGCTCCTTGTGGTCAAAACGGTCACCGCGACGAATCACTTCCACCAGTACCTGACGTTCCTCCCCGACCGGTGCAATTAGAACACCTCCGTCTGCAAGCTGGGCAAGTAACTCGGCGGGTATCTCAATCGGTGCGGCAGTCACGATTATGCCTTCAAACGGGCCACGCTCGGGCCAGCCCATGCCACCATCGG
This sequence comes from Marinobacter sp., assembly GCF_048269445.1. Taxonomy (GTDB): domain Bacteria; phylum Pseudomonadota; class Gammaproteobacteria; order Pseudomonadales; family Oleiphilaceae; genus Marinobacter. The sequence goes on from NZ_JBLXIQ010000007.1 coordinate 227,468, forward strand.
CGTGCTTGAGGAACACATTTCTGGCCTTCAGCTGTCGCAGCCGCTCCCGGGCTCGGTCCTGAAGCGGTTTGATGCGCTCAACACTGTAGATTTCCGAGAACAGGCGCGAGAGTACAGAGGTCTGGTAGCCAGATCCGGTGCCAAGCTCCAACACCCTTGAGGGCCCGTGAGCCAGCATCAGTTCTGTCATCCGAGCCACAATGTAAGGCTGGGAAAGTGTCTGCCCATAGCCAATCGGCAGGGATGTATCTTCGTAAGCCCGGTGCGAAAGAGCTTCATCCAGGAAGATGTGCCGGGGCACCTCCGCCATAATCTCGAGCACTTTGTCTGATTCAATGCCGGCTTCCCTCAGACGCTGAACCAGCCGCATCCGGGTGCGACGGGAGGTCATCCCGATGCCTTCGATCTGAGCGGTCATCCGTGGCCCTCCAGCGCATCCACCCATTCCCTGAGCGGAACAAGTGCCTCATGACGTGTCATGTCAATGTGAACGGGCGTCACAGACACGTAGCCTTCACGAACGGCATGAAAATCCGTTCCGGGGCCAGCATCACCGCCCGCTCCGGCGGCGCCGATCCAGTACCGCTCCTTGCCCCGGGGACAGGTCATCGGAACCGCACCTTCGGCCCGTTCACGATGCCCAAGCCTTGTGACACGAATACCGGCCAACTGCTCCCAGGGCACATCCGGGACATTGACATTGAGAATGGAGCGCGGCCCAAGGACCAAGGGACGCTCGCTCTCAAGGAGCATACGGACAACCCGGGCCGCCGTCTGGTAATGAAAATGGCCGTTGTTAACCAGCGAAACGGCAATAGCGGGCAGTCCGAGATGGCGCCCTTCGGTGGCCGCGGCAACGGTACCCGAGTAGATAATGTCATCGCCAAGGTTGGCGTGGGTATTGATGCCGGAAACCACGCGGTCAAAGGGTTGCCGGAACAGGCCGTTTACCGCCAGGTGGACACAGTCCGTCGGCGTTCCATCCACCGAACGAAACCCATTCGGATGTTCTTCTACGGTCAGGGGGCGGTTCAGGGTCAACGCGTTACTGGCACCGCTGTGATCGCGGTCAGGCGCCACGACCTCAAGGTCACCAAGCCCCTTCAACCCCTCGTAAAGGGCAATCAGCCCCGGTGAATGAACGCCGTCATCATTCGACAACAGAATACGCACAGTGTTCTCCGCTAGCCTTGTTGTTCGTTATGTCGGCCGAGGCTCATGTCCTCAAGCTCGAAAACATCATTAAGAATCGTCGTGGCATATTGCCCGGGCGAAAGGAAGAATGACAACTCCAGACAGTCGTTACTCAGCCAGTGCCAGACAAGATCTTCCGGCCTTGCCACCAGGGGCCTGCGCTCCGGCTTCATACGGGTGACGGAGAACAGATCCGCCAGTCCGGGGGTCCGGCCCACTATATCGCGCTCCAGGGTTTCGAGCGGACCCGAGGCCGTAGTGCCTCCGTCACCCCACAGTGGGCCGGTTGCAGAAACCTCAGTCCAGCTGCCGTCCTGGACGCGGGCGGCAAGCACCTCATTGAAAAGCCAGGAGCGAGCCGCCGAAAAATACAATACGTTTTTAGCGCCCTCGCTTCCAGCGCGCTTCTTGCCTCCTCGACCTTTTCCGCCTGATCGGCTACGCCGGTTCAACGCGGAGGGATCGATATGGAGAGCCCGGTCGAGGTTGGCGCCATCCCTGCCAAAGCGCTGGGGACCAAAATAGTTCGGAGCGCCGACAGTGGCCAACCGCTGGAGGACCTCTTCGATAGCCTTCCTGTCCCCGCCAACATTCCTCAGGGTAATTGCAAAACGGTTACCCCGGTGGTCACCGCGACGCAATTTCCGTGCGTCCCGAAAGGCGGATACAACCGGCCAGCGGGCGGAAACCTCTTGAATGAGCTCTGCATCCTCAGCCTCACGGCCCGGGCGGTAGAGGCTGAACCACTGACGGGTGACCGCATGGCGATCCTTCAGGCCACAGAAGCCCACGTCAAAGCTACGGCAACCAACCAGGCGCGCCAGCTCACGGGCGACAAATTCGGTATTGTCGCCGATTTTCTCCAGCCTCAGGCAGAGGTGCTCGCCGCTACCCGCGACCGCCGTTGACGCCGACGCGGTCAGCTCTCCGGTCAGCCCCAGAACCTCGTCCACGAAGAAATCCGCGGGTGCCGTCTTCAGCTGGGCCTGCGCCACGCGCGCGCCACCTGAGGTTGGCCAGTCGAGCCGCCAGTGGCTCACGAATCCACCGCTTCGAGCAGGCAAATGGCCTGACAGGCAATGCCCTCACCACGCCCGGTGAAACCCAGTTTTTCCGTTGTGGTTGCCTTGACACTGACACGGCTGGTGGAAACGCCCAGATCCCCGGCAATGTTCAGCCGGATGGCATCGATGTGAGGCGCCATTTTCGGGGCCTGGGCGATTACTGTGGTATCGACGTTGACCACACTGAACCCTTCATCACGCACACGGGCCATCACCCGGCGCAGCAGATCACGACTGTCTGCCCCCGCCCACTCGTCACTGGTGTCCGGAAAAAAATGGCCGATGTCACCGAGTGCCACGGCACCCAGGAGTGCATCAGCCAGTGCGTGCAGCAGTACGTCGCCATCGGAGTGAGCCTTCAGCCCCTGGGAGTGTGGAATGCTCACACCGCCGATAATGACAGAGTCGCCTTCACAGAAGGCATGGACATCAAAGCCCTGACCAATACGCATAGTGTGCTCCGGGAAACTCGGAAAATCAGAACCGGCTCAGGATAAACCCTGCGAGCGCCAGATCCGCAGGAACCGTAATTTTAATGTTGTCAGGCCGGCCCTCAACCAGAACCGGCATGTTACCGGAAAACTCCAGGGCAGAGGACTCATCAGTAACAGGAAGGCCCGCTTCGAGGGCGCTCTCCAGAGATTCAACCAACAACCGGTACCGGAACATCTGCGGCGTCAGGGCCCGCCAGAGCATGCCTCGGTCGACGGTTTCATAGACCTCAGGAAGTTCGCCCTGGACGGCCTTTTTTAGGGTATCCGTGACCGGTGAGGCAAGCAGACCACCCACAGGGTGGGTGTAAAGCCGGTCAATCAGGGTGGCAAGATCCCTGGCATGAATGCAGGGCCTGGCCGCGTCGTGAACGAGAACCCAGTCGTCATCCCGGACCTGCTCTGCCAGCGCGTGCAGGGCGGACAACACTGAACAGGCTCTCTCGGAACCGCCGGTACAGGTCTGTATACGGCTGTCCTGGCTGGCCTCCGTTTCCGGCCACCAGTGATCCGCGGGGTGAAGTGGCACCATGCAGCCGGCAAAAGGGGCAGAACCCATCAGACGGGAAAGGGTGATATCCAGAATATAACTCTGGCCAATCCGGAGATACTGCTTTGGATGATCCGCCTGCATGCGCTGGCCAATGCCGGCGGCAGGGACAATCAGCCAAAGTCTCGGTGCAGTCATAGACAATCAGTTTTCAACAACGAGGAAAAAGGTCTCGTCTTCCCTAATCAGGCCGAGGTTCACCCTGGCACGTTCTTCAACGGCGCCCTGCTCATTACGAAGGTTCCGCACTTCAGCGTAAAGGCGTTCATTGCGGATAGCCAGCTCGGCATTTTCTTCACGTTGCTCGGCAATAGAGGTCTCCAGCGCCCAAACCTGCGCAAAGCTGCCCTCCCCGACCCACAGGCGAACCTGAAGCAGGAGAATCACAACAATCATAAGGCCCCAAAGCAACTTCATTGCCAAATCCGTTTAAATATTAACCAATCAAATTTACAACGCTGGACGTTGAGTATAGACCTTAGAGTAGATTAGCAACAAATACTTCTAACCGACTGTGCAAAAAGGCCATCGTGCTTAAACTTTCGTCCAGAACACGATGGCCTTAACACTCTTTTACTGTAAACCGGTCGGGCTTCCTGCCCTGACAGTTCGAGTCAGGCGATCAACCCTGCCCTTTGATCTCGCTCAGACCTCGATAAGGCGCCTTGCCGTCCAGCACTTCTTCAATACGCAGCAACTGGTTGTACTTGGCAACACGATCCGAGCGGCACAGGGAGCCGGTCTTGATCTGGCCCGCACAGGTTGCTACCGCCAGATCGGCAATGGTGGTGTCCTCCGTCTCCCCGGAACGATGCGAAATTACCGCGGTAAAGCCGGCATCCTGGGCCATCTTGATGGCATCCAGGGTTTCGCTCAGGCTGCCAATCTGGTTGAACTTGATCAGAATGGAGTTGCCAACACCTTTGTCGATACCCTGCTTCAAGATCTTGGTGTTGGTTACGAACAGGTCGTCACCGACCAGTTGAACCTTGCTGCCGAGTTTGTCGGTCAGAACCTTCCAGCCGTCCCAGTCGCTCTCATCCATGCCATCTTCGATAGACACGATAGGGTAACGCTCGCACAATCCTGCCAGGTAATCGGCAAAGCCTTCGGAGTCAAAGCTCTTGCCTTCACCGGAAAGCTGATACTGGCCGTCCTTGTAGAATTCAGAGGAGGCGCAATCCAGAGCCAGAGTCACGTCGGTACCCAGCTTGTAACCGGCCTTCTCAACCGCTTCCTGAATCACCGCCAGCGCCGCTTCGTTAGACGGCAGGTTCGGAGCAAAACCACCCTCGTCACCCACCGCGGTATTCAGGCCCTGGGCCTTAAGCACTTTCTTCAGACTGTGGAAAATCTCGGCACCGATACGCAGCGCTTCAGAAAAGGTCTTGGCCGCAACGGGCTGAACCATGAACTCCTGGATATCGACGTTGTTATCAGCGTGCTCGCCACCGTTCAGAATGTTCATCATCGGTACCGGCATGGAAAACTTGCCGGAGGTACCGTTGATATCTGCAATGTGCTCATACAACGGCTTACCCAACGAAATCGCCGCCGCTTTCGCAGCCGCCAGGGAAACCGCCAGAATGGCGTTGGCACCAAGGTTGGCCTTGTTCTCAGTGCCGTCCAGCTCAAGCATGATGTTGTCCAGACCACGCTGATCGGCGGCGTCTCTACCGATGAGGGCTTCACGAATCCTGGTGTTTACGGCCTCAACCGCCTTCAGAACACCTTTGCCAAGGTAACGGGAGGCGTCTCCGTCACGCAGCTCCAGAGCTTCTCGGGAACCGGTAGAAGCACCGGACGGCGCGCAGGCACTACCCACAGTTCCGTCTTCAAGGATAACGTCTGCTTCTACAGTAGGGTTACCGCGGGAATCCAGAACTTCACGGCCTTTGATGTTGGCAATTTTGGTCATTCGAATGATTCTCCAAATTTTCGATGTCTAAACGGTTCTAATCCGAAGTTGGGCATAGAGCAGGTGGGGGATGGCTTTCCGAAACTGTGCGGAGCCATGGATGGCGGAGCCCAAGCGTCACATGGATGTGCCGCAAGGAGCGTGTTTCGGAAAGCCATCCCCCACCTGCTCGTACTCCCATATAAAACAGACACCGCCAGTCAGGCGGTGTCGATAGGTTTAAAGCTTTTTACCAGATCATCCACAGCTTTCACCCGCTGCAGGAAAGGCTCCAGTTGGCTGAGGCGAAGGGCGCAGGGACCGTCACACTTGGCCCGGTCCGGATCGGGATGAGCCTCCAGAAACAAACCCGCCAGGCCCTGAGACATTCCGGCTAGCGCGAGATCTGTCACCTGCGCACGACGGCCACCGGCAGAATCGGCGCGACCACCCGGCATTTGCAGCGAATGAGTCACATCAAACATCACCGGAACATTCATGGCTTTCATGATGCCAAAGCCCAGCATATCGACGACCAGGTTGTTGTAACCGAAGCTGCTCCCCCGCTCACACAGGATCACCTTGTCGTTGCCGGCTTCCTCGCACTTTTTAATAATGTGCTTCATTTCCTGGGGCGCCAGGAACTGGGCTTTCTTGATGTTGATAACCGCACCGGTTTCGGCCATCGCAACCACGAGATCAGTCTGCCGGCTCAGGAAGGCAGGCAGCTGGATGATGTCACATACCTCCGCTGCGGGTGCGGCCTGTGCCGGCTCGTGGACGTCGGAGATAATGGGAACACCGAACTTGCTCTTGATGTCCGCCAGGATCTGCAGCCCCTTCTCAAGGCCGGGGCCCCGGAAGGAGTGCACTGAAGACCGGTTGGCCTTGTCGAAAGACGCCTTGAAAACGTAGGGAATACCGAGTTTGCCGGTAGCTTCAACATAAGCCTGCGCCACTTCCATGGCCACTTCCGGAGACTCAAGGACGTTCATGCCTCCGAACAGCACAAACGGCTTGTCGTTGGCGACCTCGATTCCCGAAACGTTTACGTTGCTCTGCGCCATACTCAGGATCCTTTCTTGTTGGCCAGTGCTGCCTCAATAAAGCCCTTGAACAGCGGGTGGCCGTCGCGGGGCGTGGAGGTGAATTCCGGGTGGAACTGACAGGCGACGAACCACGGATGATCCGGCGCCTCGACCACTTCCACCAGCCTGCCGTCGGTAGACCGGCCCGCGATTTTAAGACCAGCCTCTTCCAGCCTCGACAGGAAATGGTTGTTCACTTCATAACGATGACGGTGGCGTTCACGGATGGTCTTCTTGCCATAACAGCTGGCAATGGTTGAATTATCACTCAGCACACAGTCCTGCGCGCCCAGGCGCATGGTACCGCCAAGGTCCGACTCTTCAGTCCGCTCTTCACGCTCACCGGTGGCGTCCAGCCACTCGGTAATCAGGCCGACTACCGGTTCCGGGGTGTGCTCGCGGAATTCGGTACTGTGGGCGTCCTTCAGGCCGGCCACATTACGAGCGTATTCAATAACCGCTACCTGCATGCCCAGACAGATGCCCAGATATGGAACCTTATTCTCGCGGGCATACTGAACCGTTCGGATCTTGCCTTCGACCCCGCGTTCGCCGAAACCACCGGGCACCAGGATGGCGTCGGCATTTTCCAGCACACCGGTGCCGTCACGTTCAATGTCCTCGGAATCGATGTAATTGATATTGACCTTGGTGCGGGTCTTGATGCCAGCGTGCAGCAGGGATTCAATCAGGGACTTGTAGGCATCCAGAAGCTCCATGTACTTGCCAACCATGGCAATGGTCACTTCATGCTGCGGGTTCATCAGGGATTCCACCACCTCGTCCCACTCACTCAGGTCCGCCGGGCGGGCATCGAGATTGAAGCGTTCAATCACCAGCTGGTCCAGGCCATGTTCGTAGAGCATGCGCGGAATGGCGTAAATGGACTTGGCATCCTGCAACGGAATAACCGCGCGCTCTTCCACGTTGGTGAACAGGGCAATCTTGCGCCGGGAGCTTACGTCTACCTCATGCTCGGAACGGCACAACAGAATATCCGGCTGCAGGCCTATGGAGCGCATTTCCTTGACGGAGTGCTGGGTTGGCTTGGTCTTGATCTCACCAGCGGTGGCGATGTAAGGCACGAGGGTCAGGTGCATGAAGATCGCGCGCTGGGGCCCGACTTCCACTTTCAACTGACGACAGGCTTCAAGGAACGGCAGCGATTCGATGTCACCCACAGTGCCACCGACTTCGATCAGGGCCACATCAGCACCGGCCGCGCCTTCCACAACGCGACGCTTGATTTCGTCGGTGATGTGGGGGATGACCTGGACGGTACCGCCGAGATAGTCACCGCGGCGTTCCTTACGAATAACTTCCTCGTAGACACGCCCGGTGGTGAAGTTATTGCGCTTGCTCATGGGGGTGCGGATGAAGCGCTCGTAGTGGCCCAGATCCAGGTCTGTTTCCGCGCCATCTTCGGTGACAAACACCTCACCGTGCTGAAACGGGCTCATGGTGCCGGGGTCCACGTTGATGTACGGGTCCAGCTTGAGAATAGTGACCTTCAGGCCGCGTGCCTCGAGGATCGCAGCCAGAGAAGCGGATGCGATACCTTTCCCCAAGGAGGACACGACACCGCCGGTGACGAAAATATAACGCGTCATGCAGATTCCATGATTGTCTGGTTCTGTGAAGGAGGGAGATTGTCATCTCAAGATGGGACGCCAGACTACCAGAAAGGCCCCACTGACTCAATCACATTCCCGTTCAACAACCAGCCGCCAACCGGCGGCATGGGCGCCTCCCGAGTATTGTTCAGAACGCCACAAATCACCAACGGCAATGAGCTCCGCTGCCCCGTCAGAGCCTGCAAAAACCAACGGCAGACGGGCTCTCTCCCAGGGTGGAACCCTGAGCTCCTGAAGCCATTTCTTGAGAGATCTGGAAGGGCCGTCAGGGTGAAAGCGAATGCGCTCTCCGCCCTGCCTCGTAAATATCCGTATTGGCGGCGGCAAGCTTTTCGGGTTAGCGACCGGCTCCAGCTTCAGGGACCACTCGCCCCAGCGCCGAGACGGTCCGGGTTCAAGAGCCATCGGCACTTGTGGCAATGGCAATTTCTCGATAACGAGATACAGGTCACCTTGAAATCGTCGAAGACTGAAGCCCTCAGCCCGCAACTCGGGCTCCCGGTCCTCTCTTGCGAAAAGCAGGTCATGCAGGCTCTGCCGCCAATCTCCGACCGAGGGCGGCTGAAACCCACGCTCCCGGACCCACCAGCGAATCAGGTTCTTCTGCTCAACCGCCGAGAGTGCCTTCAGACCACTTGTCGACAAGCGCTCCCACTCACCACCGAGAGACTGCCACTGCAAAGCGGCCAGTTTCCGATTCAGGGTTTCGCTCTCGGCGCAGGCGTCAGCGGTATGGCACAGCCTGCGGTTCAGCCCCGGCCAACGGGAGCGCACCAGTGGCAGCACGCGGTGCCGGAGAAAGTTCCGGTCGAAGCGCTCGTCGGTATTGCTGGGGTCGTCGGTCCAGGACAGTCCGGCCGCCTGCGCCCAATGCTCAAGCTCGGACCGCTCCAGGTGCAACAATGGCCTAACCAGGCGCCCGGCGCCCAAGACTCGACTGGCGGGCATGCCCGCCAGTCCAGCCACGCCACTCCCCCTGAGCATCCTGAACAATACCGTTTCGGCCTGATCGTCGCCGTGATGAGCCATCAACAGAATGTCCCCAGGCTGCATGAGCTCCTCCAGAACCCCATACCGTGCTCTCCGGGCCGCTTCCTCAATGCCACCGGAACCGGCACGATCATTACTGGACTCAACAGACACCCGCTCGACGACCAGCCGCACCTCCAGATCTGCGCACAGCGCCCGGCAGAACGCCTCGGTTTCCGAAGCATTCGACTGCAACTGGTGATTGATATGGACTGCGTTGACGGTTCCTGCAGCGCCGTGAAAGTGGGCTGCAACATGCAACAACAGGGTCGAGTCCAGGCCGCCACTCAAGGCGACCCACAGGCGGGAAAAATCAGAGAGATTTCTGACCGGGGCACTCAGGGCCTCCGGCCAGCAGAATCCGGAGTCGGGCTCAGCGCCCGGTGTCATAGCGGGTAAGCCGCTCATAGCGGCGCGATACCAACTCATCCAGGGGCAGGCGACTGAGTTCAGCGACTCCCTTTGCAAGGACTTCCTTGAGAGACTCTGACATTTTCTCAGGATTGCGATGCGCACCGCCCAAGGGCTCAGTGATAACGTTGTCCGCCAGCCCAAGGTGCTTCAGACGGTCGGCGGTAACACCCATGGCCTCTGCGGCCTGGGCAGCATACTCTGCGCTCTTCCAGAGAATCGAGGCACAACCTTCCGGAGAAATAACCGCGTAAGTGGAATATTGGAGCATGTTCAGCTGATCACAAACGCCTATGGCCAGCGCCCCACCGGAACCACCCTCACCAATCACCGTGGAAATGATGGGCGTTTTCAGGCGCGACATGACCGCCAGGTTGAATGCAATGGCCTCACTCTGGCCCCGCTCCTCGGCACCGATGCCCGGGTAGGCCCCCGGTGTATCGATAAAGGTCAGGATTGGCATTCTGAACCGCTCGGCCATTTCCATCAGGCGCAAGGCCTTACGGTAGCCCTCAGGACGGGGCATGCCGAAATTGCGCTTGACCTTGTCACGGACCTCCCGACCCTTCTGATGGCCAATGACCATCACCGGCTTGTCATCGAGCCGGGCGGTGCCGCCCACAATGGCCAAGTCGTCGGCGTAACGACGGTCACCGTGCAGTTCATCAAAATCCTCGAACATCGATTCGATGTAATCAAGGGTGTATGGCCTGCGCGGATGCCGGGCCAGACGGGCGACATCCCAGGGCTGAAGATTAGAGAAAATACTCTCCGTCAGGCTGACGCTTTTCTTCTTCAACCGGGTAATTTCATCGGAGATATTGATGTCTGTGTCGTTGCCGACCATGCGAAGCTCTTCAATCTTGGCTTCCAGGTCGGCAATTGGCTGTTCGAAATCCAGATAATTAGGGTTCATGATGGTCCGTCATTTTTGCCAGGCGGGACAACGCTCCGCCAAACCAGAATTTGAAACAAAGATAGCAGCGCCCTGCCAAGGGCTAAAGCGGACCTTGGTATAAGTCCGCAATCTGACATAGTTTTAATTTTCGGGCTCACTCAATCATAGACCAGTTCTACCGACTGGTCGCCTACGAGGTACCGGAGTTCCAGCAACAGGTTATCGTCCGGCTGGACCCGCCAGGACTCACCCAGCTCAATCCGGGTTGACGCATCCGGACTGCTGTACTCGATCCACACCGGGCTTCCGTCGCAACGGAACGGCCGCAACGTCTTATCGAGCTTCTCCAGCAAGCCATTCTGCAACTGATCAGCATGGAGGTTCAGCTTAAGTCCGCGACTGAACTGCTGCCGCGCTGTCGCCACATCCATTACCGAACTCACTCGCATCTTCATCTGGCCGGAGTAATCATCGTGGCTTACCTGCCCTTCAACCACAATCACCTGATCGGATTGCAGCAGCTCCCGATTCTCAAAAAACGCTTCTGAGAATAGGGTAGCTTCTATCCGGGCACTCCGGTCGTCCAGTGTAATAAAACACATGGTGGAACCGGTGCGGGTTTTCATGGTTCGCTGGGCCACTACGAGCCCGGCAACGCGCTGAGGCGATTTATTGGGCTTCAGGTCGGCAATGGATGACCTTACAAACCGACGCACCTCTTTTTCATACTCATCAAACGGATGCCCGGTCAGGTATAGGCCAAGGGTATCCTTCTCGCCCTTGAGCCGCTGTTTTTCGGGCCATTCGCGAACTCCGGCGACATCCTCATAGGGATCCCCGCCCTCGCCCGCCTCCAGCATTTCACCGAACATATCGGTCATGCCAACGGATTCGTTGCGGGATTGCTGACCGGCCTGTTGCACGGCCTTCTCAATGCTTGCCATCAGCTGGGCCCGGCCAGCACCGAGTTTGTCCATCGCGCCGCAACGGATCAGAGCCTCCATGGCGCGTTTGTTGACTTTTTTCAGGTCTACCCGCCGACAGAAATCGAAAATATCCCGGTACGGCTCGCCATCCCCGCGTCCTTCCACAATGCTCTGGATCGGTCCCTCACCCAACCCCTTGATGGCTCCGAGACCATAGACGATCTGGCCCTCATCGTTAACCGTGAAGGTATATTCCGAGCGACTGACATCAGGCACCAGAAGATCCAGCTTCATGTTCCGGCACTCTTCGACCAGGGTGACCACCTTGTCGGTGTTCTGCATATCCGCGGTGAGTACCGCAGCCATGAACTCCGCCGGGTAATGGGCCTTCAGCCACAAGGTCTGGTAGGACACCAGGGCGTAAGCGGCCGAGTGAGATTTATTGAAACCGTAACCGGCGAACTTTTCTACCAGATCGAAGATGTTTTCCGCGAGGGTCTTGTTGATGCCATTCTGCTCACAGCCGTCCAGAAAAAACTGCTTCTGTTTGGCCATTTCCTCGGGCTTCTTCTTGCCCATGGCGCGGCGCAGCATGTCGGCGTTACCGAGAGTGTAGCCAGCCATTACCTGGGCGATCTGCATGACCTGCTCCTGGTACAGGATGACCCCATAGGTCGGTTCCAGGACCGGTTTCAGGCCCTCGTACTGATAATCCGGGTGCGGGAACGACATCGGCTGCCGGCCGTGCTTCCGGTCGATAAAGTCATCCACCATGCCCGACTGCAGCGGACCGGGCCGGAACAGGGCCACCAGGGCAATCATGTCTTCCAGGGAATCCGGCTGGAGGCGGCGAATCAGATCTTTCATGCCCCGGGATTCGAGCTGGAAAACCGCTGTGGTTTCGGCTTTTTTCAGCATGTCGAACGAGGGCACATCGGCCAGGGGAATCTCGTTGATATCCAGTGCCGATAATCCCCGTTTTTCCCGGCGGGGATTGATCATCTTCAGGGCCCAGTCGATGATCGTCAGCGTCCGCAGCCCCAAAAAGTCGAACTTTACGAGGCCGGCGTCTTCAACGTCGCCTTTATCGAACTGGGTAACCAGGCTTCCGCCCTCGTCGTCGCAATACAACGGCGAGAAATCGGTGATCTTGGTGGGGGCAATGACCACGCCGCCCGCGTGTTTGCCAGCGTTCCGGCAGACACCTTCAAGCTTCAGGGCCATTTCCCAGATTTCCTGGGCCTCTTCGTCCTGATCCAGAAAGTCCTTGAGCTGGGGCTCCTGAATCAGGGCCTTCTCGAGGGTCATTCCCGGTTCAAAGGGAATCATCTTGGAGAGTTTGTCGGCCAGGCCGTAGGACTTGCCCTGCACCCGGGCAACGTCACGCACCACTGCCTTCGCCGCCATGGTACCGAAGGTGATGATCTGGGAGACCGCCTCGCGGCCGTATTTTTCGGCCACATAGGCAATCACCCGGTCCCGACCTTCCATGCAGAAGTCGACATCAAAGTCGGGCATGGAAACCCGCTCCGGGTTCAGGAACCGCTCGAACAGCAGGTCGTATTCCAGCGGGTCCAGATCGGTAATCAGCTGGGCGTAGGCGACCAGGGAACCGGCACCGGAGCCCCGCCCTGGACCAACCGGCACGCCGTTGTTCTTGGCCCACTTGATAAAGTCCATCACAATCAGGAAGTAGCCCGGGAAACCCATCTGGATGATGATGTCGAGTTCGAAATTCAGACGCGTGTAATAGGCCTCGCGCTTGGCATCGTATTCGGGGTCATCTTTGCTCAGGGTCTTCGCAAGTCGCTCTTCCAGGCCATCTTCCGATACCTTGCGGAAGTATTCGTCCATGGTCATCCCGTCGGGAATCGGGTAGTTCGGCAGGAAGTATTCACCCATGCGCACCTTGACCGAACAGCGGCGGGCGATCTCCACCGTGTTTTCGATAGCTTCCGGGATATCGCTGAACAGCTCGATCATCTCATCGGCACTGCGCAGGTACTGCTGGTCACTGAAGCGGCGGTCACGACGGGGGTCATCCAGGGTTCGGCTCTCGCCTATACACACCCGGGCTTCGTGGGCCTCGAAATCATCCGCATCCAGGAAGTGGACATCGTTAGTGGCCACCACTGGCAGGCCCAATGCCTGGGCCAGCTCAACACTCAGGTGCAGGCAGTCTTCGTCCCCGGGGCGCCCGGTGCGCTGCAGTTCCAGGTAATAGCTTTCCGGATACAGCGCCACCCAGTAGCTCGCGCGTTCACGGGCCAACTCCGGCTTGCCCGCCAGCAGGGCTTTACCGACATCCCCCATTTTGCCACCGGAAAGCGCAATAAGTCCTTTCGGCCGGGCCTCGAGCCATTTGCGTTGAATGATTGGTTTGCCGAAACGCTGGCCTTCGGTGTAACCCAGGGAAATAATCTCAGTGAGGTTCAGGTAACCGTCGTTGTCCCGGGCCAGCAGTGTCACCCGAAACGGATTTTCCGGCTCATCCGGGTTTTCAAGCCAGAGATCAGCTCCAATAATGGGCTTGACGCCCGCCCCCATGGCCGCCTTGTAGAAGCGCACCAGCGAGCACATGTTGGATTGTTCGGTTAGTCCCACCGCTGGCATGCCCAGTTCGGCAACACGGTTGATCAGCGGCTTAACCCGTACCAGGCCATCCACCATGGAGTACTCGGAATGGACACGAAGGTGTACAAAAGTCTGCGACATAACGTCAGGTTATTCCTGCTGTAAAATTCGATTAGGGCAACAGCCTTCAGCCGTCAATCAGGGCCCGGATGTCTTTTTCAGTCTGCGGACCAAAACGGGCTTCAACCAGGTCGCCGTCCGGGTTAACGACGAATGTGGCCGGCAGAGCCAAGGGTAACTTCCAGCCAAACCCGGGACCCGGATCTTTCGCCAGCATGGTAAAACCGATACCCATCCGATCACCCAGCTCCACCAGCGCGCCTCCCTGTATGCCGTCGAAATTAACACCGAGAACGGTGATATCGGGCGCTTTGTCCAGCTCGTTCAACTCGGGGATTTCTTCCAGGCAGGGCTTGCACCATTCCGCCCAGTAGTTCACCAGCACCCATTGGCCACGCAAGGCATCCCAGTTCATTTTTGTGCCGCCGGCCCGCTCCAGTTCAATTTTCTGGCAACCCGCCAGAGCCACAAACATCAGCAAAAGTCCGGCAGCGGCGAGCCGCGCACGTACACGCAGCGAATCAGGGTACTGCACTGGAAAACCTCCTGTTAGACTACCGGCCACGGAAATCATGGTATCCATTCAGACAATCAGGCATGAAGATGACAGAACCAACCCGGATTTTCCACAACCCTCGCTGCTCAAAATCCCGCCAAACCCTTGAACTGCTTACCGAACGGGGCATTGAACCGGAGATTATACGCTACCTTGAAACGCCACCGACAGAGCAGCAGCTCCAGGATATTCTTGCCGCACTGAATCTGGAGCCCCGGGCTCTGATGCGCACCGGGGAAAAAGAGTATAAGGAACAGGGCCTCGATGATCCCGATCTTAGCCGTGAACAGTTAATCACCGCCATGGTTGCCACTCCGAAATTGATTGAGCGACCGATTGTGCTCGCAAACGGCAAAGCGGCCCTTGGCAGGCCACCGGAAAACGTACTTTCCATTCTCTGAGCCAAACCGCCTTGAAAGAGCCGGACCCAAAGGATCGCTGACGATGGCCGAACAACTGCCGTACATTCTCATACTTTTTTACAGCCGTAACGGGCAGACGGCCGAGCTGGCCAGCCAGATCGGCCGGGGAGTAGCCCGGGTAAACGGAATCGAGGCCAGGCTGCGATCGGTACCACCGGTGTCTCCAGACACCGACGCCTCGCTGCCGCTGGTTCCGGATTCCGGCGCACCCTACGCCCGCAAGTCGGACCTCGCCCATTGCGCCGGGCTGGCCATCGGCAGTCCGACCCGCTTTGGCAATATGGCAGCGCCTCTCAAGTATTTCCTGGACACCACCGGGGACCTCTGGCTCAGCGGCGCCCTTGAGGGCAAACCTGCTGGTGCCTTCACGTCTACTGGCAGCCTTCACGGTGGCCAGGAAGCCACATTGATGACCATGATGGTGCCGCTGCTCCACCACGGAATGGTTATTTGCGGCCTGCCATACTCGGAGAAAAGCCTGAACGAAACGGAAACAGGTGGCACGCCCTACGGCCCGACCCACTGGTCCGGCACCGGCGAAAAGCAGCCGCTCAGTAATCACGAAAAAGCCCTGTGCCAGGCGTTTGGCGAGCGGCTTGCAAGGCTGGCCCTGAAGCTCGCCGTGTGATACAGGCCCTGGCCCGGAACGGGCCATTTCAACCACTTCTCTTTGCCGGAAACACACTATGCTGAACAATCCCAAGGCCCGTTACACTGCCCGGGCAACAATGGCTCTTTACATCGGCGTGCTGGCGACGCTGTTGATCACCACCTTCTACCCGGCGCCGGTGGAGGGCGTGTCGGTTTCATTGATGCTGTCAGTGAAGCTGATTCCGCTGCTGGCCTTCGCTATACCGGTATTCCGGGCCAACAACCGGGGCTATATCTGGCTGTCGTTCGTGGTGATCTTCTATTTCACCCAGGCGGTCGTTTCAGCCTGGCTCAGCGAAGGCGCCCCCGGGCCTGTCATTTTGACGATACTGACCTTCCTGCTGTTCACTGTTGCCATGATTCACCTGAAAGTGAACCGACCGGTGACGAACTGAAACCCATTGATCGATACCTGGAACTGAGTGCTTATGGCTGACACAGACACCTCCGGAACCGTGCAGCGGCCACCCGCCCCGCCCCGAAGCACTCTGACCCTTCGAGATGTTTGTACCGCTCTGGTGACCAGCGGTGAAGTCAGCCAGAAAGACGCTGAGCGGGTACTATCGGCAAACCTTGGTGCTGCAACCAGCAGCGGGCAGGCCGGAAAACGCCACCCGCTCGAACTGGCGGCCATTGCCAGCCTGACCAGTGAGAAAAGCGGTCATATCCTCGATCTGGACCGGCTTACCCATTGGCTGGCCGATTGGGCCGGGCAGCCCTATTACCACATTGATCCGCTGAAGATTGATACTCCGGCCATTGCCCGGGTGATGTCCTATGCCTTTGCCCAGCGCCACGGCATCCTGGCGGTGGAGATTGGGCCCGAGGAAGTACTGGTTGCCAGCGCAGAGCCTTTCAGGAGTGACTGGTTGCAGAACCTGCAGCAGGCCGTTCGCAAGGACATCCGGCGCGTGGTGGCCAACCCTGAGGATATCCGCCGTTACACGGTTGAGTTCTATCAGCTTGCCAACTCCGTCAGCAAGGCCAGTGGTGGCCAGGCTCCTGGCGTTGCCGGTAACCAGAACTTCGAACAGCTGCTGGACCTGGGCGCCAGCGAACACCCGGATGCCAACGACCAGCATGTGGTCAAGATCGTTGACTGGCTGCTGCAGTACGCCTTTGACCAACGTGCTTCGGACATCCACATCGAGCCTCGCAGGTCCGTCACACAGGTCCGTTTCCGGATCGACGGCGTGCTTCACAACGTTTATGAATTCCCGGAACACGTCGGGGTAGCAGTCACCAGCCGCCTGAAGATTCTCGGCCGCTTGAATGTGGCGGAGAAACGCCGACCCCAGGACGGTCGCATCAAGACCCGAAAACCCGATAACAGCGAGGTGGAGCTTCGCCTGGCCACCATGCCGACCGCGTTCGGCGAGAAGATGGTCATGCGGATATTTGATCCGGACGTGCTGCTGAAATCCTACGAGCAACTGGGGTTCAGCAAGGAAGACCGCCAGCGCTGGCAGGAAATCACGTCCCGGCCCCACGGCATTGTTCTGGTGACCGGGCCCACTGGCTCCGGCAAAACCACAACTCTGTATTCAACCCTGAAGCAGATCGCCTCTCCGGAACTGAATGTCTGCACCATCGAAGACCCCATCGAAATGGTGGAACCGGCGTTCAACCAGATGCAGGTTCAGACCAACATTGACCTGACCTTCGCCGCCGGCGTGCGGGCGTTGCTTCGGCAGGATCCGGATATCATCATGATTGGCGAGATCCGCGATCTGCAAACCGCTGAAATGGCGGTGCAGGCGGCTCTCACCGGTCATCTGGTACTCTCAACTCTGCACACCAATGACGCCCCCAGTGCCATTACCCGGATGATGGAGCTGGGCATTCCCCCGTATCTGATCCGGGCCACGGTGCTGGGCGTGATGGCGCAACGCCTTGCCCGAACCCTGTGCCCCCACTGCAAGTCGCCCGGCCCCGCCGATGAACAAGCCTGGCAAACCCTGACCCGGCCCTGGAAGGCGCCAGTTCCGAAGCAGTTCTATCAGCCCGTGGGCTGCCTGGAATGCCGCAACACCGGTTACCTGGGCCGCGCAGGGGTTTATGAGATCATGACCCTTTCAGGGCCGTTGCTCCGGCAGATCACCGAGCACTGTGAGCTGGAACAGCTCAGGCTGGACGCCTACAAGGAAGGAATGAAATCGCTGCGCCTGAGTGGCGCCCAGAAAGTCGCGGCCGGCCAGACCACCGTCGAGGAAATCCTGCGGGTAACGCCGGAAAGCCAGCGCTGATACGAAATCAGGCTCCAGGGCGCAAACCACACTGCTCGAGCAGGTCTTGCCAGGCCCTGGTGTGGTTCATCATGGCCACGTCCAGCTGGTGCCACAGGCTTGACTGCGAATCCTGTGTCAGGTGGCGTTGATACCACGGCCGAAAGCTTTCGGGCATGGTTTCAATCTGCATCTTTGCCAGTTGCTCAAACGGCACAATCAACCTGGTCCGGGCCCGCGCAAGCTCGCTCATGTATGGCTGCACCTCACCGATATAGACGCTGAAGAACATATTCTGCAGGATATCCGACTGATTATTGGGCTTACCGTTCAGGCATAGGGGCCTGCCTTCAGTCCTTTGCCTTAATATTTCGGTGCCGTCCTGCAACCTCGCTGTCAGCAGAAGTGCACTGTTGATCAGCTGGCCCGCACGGTGCTCCGCCTGCCAACGCTGCTGAACCGCGCCTGCGAATTCCAGTGACACCGACAGATCGTTCGAGAGCAACCTGGACACAGTCGCGTTTAGCCTGCCAATGTCCCGGGCCAGATCCGAGACCGGATTTCCTTCCGGTGAAACCGGATAATCGCCCTTGGCAAGGGTGAACAGTTTCTCGACTTCTTCCACGCCCCAGGTGGCGTTCCAGATGGCTATGGGCAGCGATTCCAGCTTGCTTTCAATGGCATCGACCAGCTCTTCAGAAAGATCTTCATCCTCGATCTCGGGAAGACACTCCCTCGCCGCCTCGATAAACCGGATCTCATAACGCAGGTGGTTCAGGGGCTGCATGACCCGACCCATCACTGAGTTTTTCTGACCGACAACCTGTTGCAGCTCACAGCCATAAAGCGAGAGGAAATCCAGCATGCCCATTTCCAGATCGGGGATGGTCAGCACTCTGTCTCTGCGACGGGGAAGCTGGCTTGCGGAATCAATGTCGGAAAGCTCGGGGTCGACGTCAAGGACCCTGGCTACCCGCTCCACGTATTCGTCCATCATGGGGCGGGCATCGGAGAAGGGGTTACAGCCGGCAAGAAGCGAAGCCAGGACCGGAATGGCTATTCTGAACAATCCGGCTCCGGGCATGGTTTCCTCCTGCGATGATGGATCTCGGTCAAGGGCTACCGCTTTTGCAGCAGGGTATCGACCTCCGCAAAATTACGGGCCACAAAACGCTCGGTTTCCGGCAGATCCCCCTCGCGGACCAGCCATGCGGTTTTCATCCCGGCCTCCTCAGCTGCTTCAAGCTCGGCTTCCACGTCCGAGAGGAACAACACGGTGCAGGCCTCAACACCCAGCTCTGTCAGGATGTTCCGGTAGGAAGCCGGTTCTTTCTTGCCGCCGATGCGGGTGTCAAAGTAGCCGGAGAAAAACGGGGTGAAGTCTCCCTCCGTGGTAAAACCAAAAATCAGTTTCTGGGCCTTGACCGAACCGGAGGAATATACGAACAAACGCAGGCCCCGATCATGCCAGCGCTGGAGGTAATCGGCAGCGTCTGCATAGATATGGCCTTTGAGCTCACCCTGCTGGTAGCCCTGCTCCCAGACCATCCCCTGCAACGTCTTGAGAGATGTTTCCTTGCGGTCCTCGCGGATCCAGCCCGCGAGGACCTCGATCAGCCCATCGACATCCTCACGGGCCACATCGGATTGCTCGGCCACGGCATCCAGCTGTTCTGCCACCGCCGGGTTGTCCTGGCATTGAGCGCGAACGAAGTCCGGCATGTGCTCACTGGCATAGGGGAACAGGACATCATGGACAAACGAGATGGAACTGGTGGTGCCTTCGATATCCGTGAGAACCACCCGGATCATCCCGCCGCCCCTGCCAATGCCTCATAGCGCGGCAACCGCGTGGCAATGTCCTCGCCGGTGAAATCGGCAACCCAGCCCTCCGGGTTGGAGAACAGGCGGATGCAGGTAAATTCCGGGTCCGGCCCCATATCAAACCAGTGACGAGTGCCATCCGGCACACTGATCAGATCGTTCTTCTGGCACAGCACGGCGAACACCTGGTCGCCGAAATGCAGGTAAAACAGGCCCTGACCCCGAACAAAGAAGCGGACTTCGTCCTCGCTGTGGGTGTGCTCATCCAGAAACTTTTTCCGGAACGCCTCTTTCTGGGGGTTGTCCGGGTTCAGGCTCACCACATCGGCAGTCTGGAACCCGCACTCAGCTTTCAGCTGTGCCACTTCGTCTCCGTAGGCTTCCAGAATGTCCTCCTGGGACGCGTCCGCCGGAAGATCCCGGGTCGGCCATTGCTCGAAGCGTATCCCCTTCCCGGCCAGCAGATCGCGGATTTCGGCCGGGTTTTCCGTGACCGTGCGGGCCGTCTCTGGCAGGCTCTGATCAAAAATGCTCAAGGTAGTCATGGGCGGACCCTCATTGTTTCAAGCTCACATTCAAACAGGAATTCGAAGGCTTCGACATGGCGCAGGCAGTCGGCCATGGTTTTACCCCAGGTGTAGAGACCGTGGCCCCGAATAAGGTAACCGGGCTGCTCCGGATGTTTCCGAAACCAGTCCCGGGTGGCTTGCGCCAAAGCGTCAATATCCTGGGTGTTGTCGAAGACCGGAACGGTTAATACCGATTCGTGGGTTTCAACGCCGGCAAAGGCCTTCTGGAGCTCATACCCTTCCAGCTCCAGCGGCTGACCCGAGGTCAGCAGTCGGCTCAGCACCGTGGCTTTCACCGAGTGGGTATGAAGCACCGCGCCGACATCCGGGAAGATTTCATACAGTGCTGTGTGCAGGCCGGTTTCGGCCGAAGAGCGGCCATTGCTCTGAACCGGATTGCCCGTCAGATCCACCACCATCACATCGCCCGCGCCCAGCCGCCCCTTATGGCGGCCAGACACAGTAATAGCAATGTGCTCTGCATCTATACGCGCAGAATAATTACTGCTGGTCGCCGGTGACCAGCCGCGCTGGTACAGAATGCGCCCGGCTTCAACAATCGAGTCAGCCGCAACAGCGTATCGGGTTATATCAAACACGAATTCTCCCCTGGGGTACGAAGCGCCTTTGACGCGCTCATTTGCCGACATTATAGGGATGGACGGGCGGCCCGCAAATGGTGTCGAGCGGCGATCAGGTCTGCGACGACCGAGATGGCAATTTCCGCCGGCGTCTTGCTTGGAATATTGACGCCAATGGGCGCTCGTAAACGGCCAAGCATTTTCTCTTGCAGCCCCAGCCCCAGAGAAGCCAAGCGTTCCCGTCTTGCCTGAGAGGCTTTTCGGGAACCCATGGCGCCGATGTAAAATGCATTCGATTGCAACGCCGCCAGCAACCCCAGATCGTCAATCCGGGGATCATGAGCCAGGGCCAGAACGCCGGAAAAGGCGTCATTGAAGTCTTCCGCCACCAGATCATCGGGCAAGCGGCGGGCCAGCGGAATGTGGGGGTATCCCCATCCATCAGCGAACGCCTCTCGGGGCTCACACAGGGTCACGGAGAAATCCGCCGCTGTGGCGAACTCAGACACGTAACGGGCCACCTCGCCAGCGCCAATCAGCAGCAGCCGGCACTCTGGCTGCAGGGAATGAACCAGCTCCTCACCGTCAAATGCGACCGAGTAACGGTCGTGAGAGTGTCGGTATTCAAGCGTCGCTGCACCTTGAAGAGGAACCCGTCGGGTCACCGGCTCCCGATTGCCCAGCGCTTCCGCCAGCGCCCGGACGTGATCAAACCCCGCCGCATCGTAAAGAGGTTCCACGAGAAGCCGGATTCGACCGCCACAGGGCAGCTGGAACTGGTCACGGTCGTCATCGGTAATGCCATAGTCAATCAGGACCGGTTGATCCGGACCGTTGCCGGCTGTGCGCCTGAGCAAGTCTTCTTCCAGGCAACCGCCGGATACCGAACCGCTCCACTGGCCGGATTCGCCGATGGCCAGCCACGAGCCCACCGGTCGTGGCGAGGAGCCCCAGGTTTCCACGACGGTGCACAGCCAGACCCTCTCGCCCTTTTCTAGCCAGCCTGCGATGTCACGAATCACGGATTGATGGCCCGCAGCGAGCGACGACCGGGGAAACGGCATATCAGGCCTCCGCTTTCAGTGGCAGGCTGCGCTGGCGCTTACCGATCAGGGCAAACAGCGCATTGCCAAGAGCCGGAATCACCGGCGGCACACCCGGCTCGCCGACACCAGTTGGCGCTTCAGCGCTGTCCACAATATCCACCACTACTTCCGGGCGCTCATACTGCCGCATCAGCTGGTAGTCGTGAAAATTACTTTGCTGGACCTGTCCATTCTCCAGCGTGATTTCGCCATAGAGCGCGGCGGTCAGTCCGAACAGGATACCGCCTTCAATCTGGTCTTCCACGATGCGGGGATTAACCACCTGCCCACAATCGACCGCGCAGAAGACCTTGTAAACCCGAATCGCACCGTTCTCGATTCCCGCCTCTACCACCTGCGCAACGTAGGTGCCAAAGCTCCCGAACAGCGCAATGCCCCGGGCGCGGCCTTGTGGCAGAGGTGCGGCCCAGTTTGCAAGGCGCGCAGCCCGGTCAAGCACTTCCAGATGCCTGGGCTCCGAGGACACCAGCCGGCGACGGAACTCATAGGGATCCTCCCCGGCTTCGTGGGCAAGTTCGTCCATGAAGGTTTCGACCGCGAAGCCGTTATGGGAATAGCCTACCGATCGCCACCAGGTGACGGGTACGCCGGGGTCCGTGTGGGTATGGCGGATATCGATATTATCCACCTGATAAGGATATTCGACTGCCCCCTCAATGGCAGACATATCCTTCGGTGTGGCAATGCCTTCGGCCATCAGGCCTACCCTGCCCAGGCTGTCATACAGGAACTTTGGCGCCCATGGGTACTGAGCGGGCGCGGCATTTCGCACATACCAGTCCAGAATCTGAGGCCCGACAATCTGGTGATGCCAGCCAGTGAGATCGCCGCCAGCAAGGCTGGCTTTCATTCTGTGCAGCATGGCAGGACGATACAGGTCGTGCCGGGTATCTTCTTCCCGGGACCAGAGCACTTTTACCGGCCGCTTGACCCGATACGCCACGGCAGCGGCTTCCTCGATGAAATCCTGGGTCAGTCGGCGGCCAAAGCCGCCGCCGAGGAAGGTGGTGTTAATGGTGACGTCATCCGGCTCAAGATCCGTCACCCTGGCAACCGCAATCCGGCCAAGGTCTGGCGCCTGGGTCGGCGCCCAGACTTCCATCCGCCCTCCCCGGTACCAGGCAGTTGCGTTCATCGGCTCGAGGGTAGCGTGGGCGAGATAGGGTTGGGCATACTCTGCTTCCAGCACCCGCTCCGCTCCATCAACCGCCCGATCAAAGCTGCCTTCACTTCGCTCAGACTCCCCCGGATCCTCATCGGCCGCGGTTCGATAAGACTCAAAAACGTCATCTGTGGACACTGACAAAGCGTCCGAAAAATCCCATTCGACGCTCAGCACCTCCTGTGCCTTCCGGGCGCGCCAGTACTTGTCGGCAACCACGGCAACGCCCCGCCCGGTTTCAAAAACGTCAATCACGCCGGTCATGCCCCGGACTTCATCGCCGTTAAATCCTCGCACACGGCCGCCATGTCTGGGTGGCCGGGCGACCACCCCGTACACCATGTCCGGCAGCTCCACATCAATACCATACACAGCCGCACCAGTGGATTTGGCGCGAGCATCCAGCTTGCCTCCTTGCTTGCCAATGTATTTCCATTGTTTAGGCTGTTTCAGGGCAATGTCACCGCGAACCACTTCCTTTGAAGCCAGTGCCACCAACTTGCCGTAGGTCATGGAATCAATGCCGTTCGGGTGTACCACCCGCCCTTCACTGGCGTGGCATTCGGCGGCGTCCACGTTCCAGACCCGGGCCGCAGCCATTATCAGCATCAGCCGGGCTTCGGCTCCCGCCATTCTAAGGGGCTCCCAGCTGGTGGCCACGCTGGTGCTCCCCCCGGTGAGCTGCAATTTGTAGAGGGGGTTTCGGTACTCAGGCGCAACTGGCGCGAAACGGGGGGTAATCCTCTCCGGCTCGATTTCCAGTTCTTCCGCGATCAGGGTGGTCAGCCCGGTGTAGGTACCCTGTCCCATCTCGACCCGGGCCAGGGTGAAAAACACTTCATCGGCTTCAGTCAGCTCCAGCCAGGCATCCGGCCGCCATTCGCCGGATTGAGGCTCATAACCGGTCTGGATTCCGGCACAACCCGGCAAAGCCAGAGAGACCACAAGGCTGCCAGAGGCACCAGCGCTGACCTTCAGAAAATCCCGTCGATTCATCGCCATGTCACGCCCCCTGACCGTTCGATGAACCGGCGGCGACGGATTCCACCGCCGCAATAATCCGGGAATAAGTACCACAACGGCACAGATTGCCTGTCATGGCGGCAACAATGTCGTCTCGCGAGGGAGCCGGATTGTTAGCCAGCAGATGAGCCGCACTCATAATCTGACCCGACTGGCAGTAACCGCATTGCGGAACGCCATGCGCAATCCAGGCCTCCTGCAGGGCATGAAGCTGATTACCGCCACCAAGCCCTTCAATCGTCTCCACCTGGCCACCGACTGCCATCTCAACCGGTGTCGAGCAGGAGCGAATCGGCAGGCCGTTCAGATGCACTGTGCAGGCGCCGCAAAGTCCGGCACCGCAACCGAACTTGGTACCTTTCAGCCCCAGCTCGTCACGGATAACCCACAACAGGGGCGTATCTCCCTCCACATCCAGCGAATGCTGCTCGCCGTTGACTGTCAGCCTCAATGCCATTCCTGCTCTCTCCGTTGTAACCATTCCGGTTCTGTCCCCCGGATATGTCATTCTTTTTGGCGCCCAAGTTCACCCGGCTTTACTTGATGACGTCCTGTCCGTCCTTGTTAACCCAGATCTTGCGCTCCCCGGTTTCCATCTGACCATTGGAGTCCCAGACTTCGCGGTCCGAGGTTGCCTCATCCACTTTGCCATTGTCGTTCCAGATTACGCGATCCTTACAGCCCGCAAGAGCCAGCACTGCAAATACAACCAACATTGCTTTTTTCACGACGATAACCTCCGTTTGGCCATTTGAACGGCCAGATTTGAAGACTTGAGAAACTGAGACCGCTAAGGGCTTCCGTGAACTTCACGATTATGCAGTTTGTCCCGTTCACTTTTACGCACCATGACATAAACCGCTCCGGTTCCACCATGGTGTCTTTGGGCCGAATGGAAGGCCATGACATCAGCCAGTTCCGGCAACCACTTGGCGAGGTAGCTTTTCAGCTGTGCAATGCCATCCGGATTGCGCTCCCCCTTGCCGTGGAGAATAATGACAGAGCGCAGACCATACCGGACGCAATCACCGACAAACGAAAACACTTCTCTCCGGGCCTGTTCCACCGTCATTCGGTGTAAATCCAGCCGGGCTTCAATGGGGTATTGCCCCAGCCGTAGCTTGCGGAATACCCCGTGTTGTATGCCTGGACGCTGCCAGCTCAGAACGTCGTGGGCGGTGAGAGGTTCGACGATGTCGGAGGTCAGTGGGTTTTTGTCCCGGATTGGACTTTCCACGGCGGCCCGCTGCCGCTCCAGATGACCTGGCGTCAGTTCACGGGGTGTCGATACCTCGGCGCGGTTGGGCTTGCGGATGCGCCGGACATCTTTCATTTCCTCGAGGAAACTTAGGCGTTCGTCTTTAGTGGTCATGGCATTACAATTAATGGCCGGGTTCGAGAGGAACTTTACCACCCGGCCTCCTTCCCTCAAAGAAAACTGACTTGCGCCAGTCAGTTTGCGACGAAAATCGTAGGGCAACGACCTTATTCACTGAACTACACTTCCAAAAAGAAAATAATAACGAGCGAGTAGATACGGACATGGCCGCAGCAAATCCGGAAAGCAACCTTCCCCAGAACATCCGCGCAATAATGACCTTTCTGCGGGAACATGCACCGTTCTCCAGCATGGATGATTCACACCTCGCACATTTTGCCGAGCACGCTTCTCTCCAATTCTACGCAGACGGCGATGCTGTTCTTTCCCCAGACCAGGGCGTCGTCAAAAGATTCTACGTGGTCAAACAGGGGCGGATTCGTGGCGAGCGGCACAATGAAAAGGAAAACCGGACGGAAACCACCTTTGAAATCAGCCAGGGTGAATGTTTTCCACTCGCTGCCATTATTGGCGAGCGCCCCACCCGAACCCTGCACCGTGCGTCGGGAGACACCTTCTGTCTGAGCATCGGACAGGATGCCTTTATTACCCTGTTTTCCGAGAGCGAGCCGTTTCGGGATTTCTGTCTGCGCGGCGTCAGCAGCCTTCTTGATCAGGTAAACCGGCGCATCCAGTCCAGCGCCATGGCTTCGATGGGCTCCAGCACATCACTGGACACACCCCTCGAGCGCTATGCGCTGCGCAACCCGATTGTATGCTCACCGGACCTTCCGGTACGCAAAGCGGTGGCGCGCATGCACGACAACAACGTCGGCAGCATTATCATTACCGACGACAACCGCCATCCCACCGGCATTTTTACGCTGCGGGATCTTCGCACCATGATCGCCGAGGAAAAGGGCCCCCTGGACACGCCAATTCAGCAGGTCATGACCAAAGATCCCTGCTGTCTTCCGTCTCATGCGGATGCCTTTGAGGCTGCCATGCTGATGGCCGAACACCATTTCGCCCATTTGTGCGTGGTCGATGATGAACACAAACTTATTGGTGTGGTATCGGAGCGCGATCTTTTCTCCCTGCAACGGGTGGATCTGGTCAATCTTGCACGCACCATCGGCACCGCGACCCACTTGCGCACCCTGGTCAGCCTGCGCACCGATGTGTCTCGGCTGGTCGACGCCATGCTCGCCCACGGCGCGGATTCCGGGCAGGTTGTCAAGATCATCACTACCCTGAACGACGTAACCGTTAGGCGGGTGCTGGAACTGAACATCAAGAAACACGATCCCGGCATTCCCTTTACCTGGCTCACCTTCGGCAGCGAAGGTCGACAGGAGCAGACACTGCTGACTGATCAGGACAACGGTATTCTGTTCCAGACTCCGGACGGCATGACCGAAGAGCAGGTCCGTGAGAAACTGCTGCCGTTCGCCCAGAACGTCAACCAGGAGTTAGCAGAGTGCGGCTTTACCCTGTGTAAAGGCAACATCATGGCCAGCAACCCGAAGCTGTGCCTGAGTGATCGGGAATGGGACGAGTGGTTCATCCGGTTCATAGATGCCTCGACCCCCCAGAACCTGGTGTACTCCTCAATCTTTCTCGATATGAGAGCGGTTTTCGGCCCCACCGAACCACTGCAGGTTTTGCTCGATAAAGTGCTTTCGCGGATCCGGAAAAACGCCCTGTTCCAGAAGATGCTGGCCGGCAACGCTTTCCAGAGAAAACCGCCGCTGACAATGTTCCGGAATTTTCGCTACGTCTCGGACGGAAAAAAGCATGCACTCGATCTCAAACGCCAAGGGCTAGCCCCGTTCGTGGAAGCGGTCAGGGTCTTTGCCCTCGCCAACGGGGTAGAAACTGCAAACACCCTGGAGCGCATGGATGAGCTGGCCAAAAAAGGAGTCTTTGATCCGAAAGATGCCAATGCCTGGAAGGAAGGCTATAGCCTGATCCAGGCTATCCGAATGCGGGCCCACCAGGAAATGCTCGCAAAAGGCGAAGAACTGACCAACTATATTGATCCGGATGACCTGAATCCATTGGATCGACGCATCCTCCGGGAGTCCTTCAGACAGGCTCAGCGGTTGCAGCAGAAACTCGAAGTAACGTACCAACTCTGACCGTCAGGCAACACGTCATGCTGGAACAGATCAAACAATGGATAGAGCAGCGCCGGGGGGGAAGGATTGGCAGCCACGACCCGGGCAATCTGCCCCACCCCAAATCACCGGGGGAGCAGCTGCTCTCTGATTGCCGCCTGATTGTTCTTGACCTGGAAACCACGGGGCTGAATCCCTCCAGGGATGAGGTCATCGCGATCGGTGCCGTTGCTATCCGGGGTGGCCTTATCCACCTCGGTGACCAGTTTGATCTGATACTGCGGCGACCAGAACTGGATATACGGGAAACGGTGTTAATTCACGGCATCGGCCCGGAGGCCCTGACCCAGGGCCAAGAAACCGAAGATGCTTTGCTTTATCTGCTGGAATGGATGAACGGCGATCCGGTGCTGGCCTATCACTCGGCATTCGACCAGAAATTCCTGGAAAAGACCCTGAGGGCCGAGCTTGGCTACACTTTGAGCCATACCTGGATGGATGTTGCCGACCTGATGCCGGCGTTTTTTCCGAATGCAAAGACGGGGGGCAAGGGCCTTGATCATTGGGCCGATTATTTCGGCTTGGAGGTGACAGAAAGGCACCACGCAGCGTCCGATGCGCTGGCGACCGCCGAATTGACTCTGGTGGCTCTGAATAAGGCCCGAAAAGAAGGCGTCAAAACCCTTAAGGGACTCCACGATAAGCTTCATTATCACCGGCGACTGCAAAACATGCATCGTTTTTGACTCTAAGTACGAACGAGTGCGCAGAATTCGGTCAAATATGCGGCAAATGATTGAGAATTAGACCTTTTGCCAATATCTATAAATCGCTTGACCAGTAAAGTCAGTAGGGACAACTAGTCGGAGAAATACCTATATGAATAATAAATTCTCTAACAGTAGTGCCTTACCCAAAACCCACCCAACCTCCACAAAAACAACACAGGAGTGATCCTATGTCAGCAGGTCATAGCTACGACGCTGAGAAGTACTGGAAGGCGAATCTGCGCCTGATATTCGGGAGCCTGATTGTCTGGGCCCTGGTATCTTACGGCTTTGCGATTCTGCTTCGCCCGATGCTTGCCGGTATTCCCATTGGTGGTACTGATCTGGGCTTCTGGTTCGCCCAGCAAGGCTCCATCCTTACGTTCATCGCTCTGATTTTTCACTACGCGTGGCGTATGAACAAGATCGACGAAAAATTCGGCGTGCACGAGGAGTAAGAACGAATGAGCCAATTTGCCATTAACCTCATCTTCGTAGGGGGCTCTTTCCTCCTCTACATCGGTATTGCTATCTGGGCGAAAGCCGGTAGCACCAAAGACTTCTACGTTGCCGGCGGCGGCGTTCACCCGATTACCAACGGTATGGCTATCGGTGCGGACTGGATGTCAGCGGCATCTTTCATCTCCATGGCGGGCCTCATTGCCGCTGGTGGTTATGCCAATTCCACGTTCCTTATGGGCTGGACCGGCGGCTATGTGCTTCTGGCGATGCTGCTGGCTCCGTACCTGCGAAAGTTTGGTAAGTTCACCGTCCCAGAGTTCATCGGTGACCGTTTCTACAGCAGGAACGCCCGTCTGGTGGCCGTTATCTGCCTGATCGTAGCGTCTATAACCTACGTTATCGGCCAGATGGCAGGCGCCGGTGTTGCCTTCTCACGCTTCCTCGAAGTCGACGCCACAATGGGTCTGATC
This sequence comes from Marinobacter sp., assembly GCF_048269445.1. Lineage (GTDB taxonomy): Bacteria > Pseudomonadota > Gammaproteobacteria > Pseudomonadales > Oleiphilaceae > Marinobacter. The sequence goes on from NZ_JBLXIQ010000007.1 coordinate 256,600, forward strand.
ATTGCTGCGGTCGTAGTCTTCATCTACTCCGTGCTTGGCGGCATGAAAGGCATTACCTACACACAGGTAGCTCAGTATTGCGTCCTGATCGTCGCCTACACCATTCCGGCAGTGTTCATTTCGTTCCAACTCACAGGCAACCCTGTCCCTGGCCTCGGTCTGTTCTCCACCCACGTGGATTCCGGCCTACCATTGCTCACCAAACTGAACCAGGTCATCACTGAGCTGGGCTTTAACGAGTACACGGCGGATGTGGACAACAAACTGAACATGGTCCTGTTTACGCTGTCACTGATGATCGGTACCGCCGGCCTGCCACACGTCATCATCCGCTTCTTCACCGTACCGAAGGTTGCCGATGCGCGCTGGTCAGCTGGCTGGGCTCTGGTTTTCATCGCCTTGCTGTACCTGACAGCACCTGCTGTTGCTTCCATGGCTCGACTGAACCTGATGACCACCATTTACCCGGACGGCACTGCTTCTGCACCGATCCAATACGATGAACGTCCGAACTGGGTGAAAGAGTGGGAAGTAACGGGCCTGATTCAGTTCACCGACAAGAACGAAGACGGGCGCATCCAGCTGTATAATGATAGCGAGGCCTTCGCACCACAGGCTGAGGCAAGGGGCTGGAAAGGCAATGAGCTGGTCGTAAACCGGGATATCCTGGTACTGGCTAACCCGGAAATCGCCAATCTTCCCGGCTGGGTCATTGGCCTGATCGCGGCAGGCGGCTTGGCAGCAGCACTGTCCACAGCGGCGGGTCTGTTGCTGGCAATCTCCTCCGCAGTGAGTCACGACTTGATCAAGGGCTCAATCAACCCGAACATCTCGGAGAAAGGCGAACTGTTGGCGGCGCGGATTTCCATGTCTGTCGCTATCGTGGTGGCCACCTGGCTCGGTGCCAATCCTCCGGGCTTTGCGGCACAGGTCGTTGCTTTGGCATTTGGTATTGCCGCTGCATCTCTGTTCCCGGCGCTGATGATGGGCATCTTCTCCAAGCGCGTTAACAACGTCGGTGCCATCGCAGGTATGCTGACCGGCCTGGCCTTTACCCTGGCGTACATCTTCGTGTACAAAGGCTGGCTGTTCATCCCTGGCACCAATAACCTGCCGGATACCCCTGAAAACTGGGTTCTGGGTATTTCCCCGCTGTCTATCGGTGCGGTTGGTGCAATCGTCAACTTTGCGGTAGCCTTCGTTGTGTCCAACGCAACTGAAGAACCGCCCGTTGAGATTCAGGAACTGGTTGAAAGCGTCCGTTACCCGCGTGGTTCCGGTCAAGCTCAAGACCACTAAGCAACATCCCAACCTGATTCAATCATTGAATTGACAGGTTGATACTGAACGGGCTTCCTCAATGAGGGAGCCCGTTCTTTTTTAAGGAAAATATTTTATGTTCTGGACATTTGTTGCCACTGTAGTCTGCGGCCTGGGTGCAGCAGGTATCGCTCTCGGTATCAGAGCCGCGACCCGAAACAAAGCCCCTAAGTGGATCATCCCCGTTTTTGCCGGCGCTGGCATGCTCGGCTATCTGATCTACACCGAGTACACCTGGTATGACCACAAGCAATCCCGCTTGCCGGAAGAAGCGGTGGTTGTAAATACCGAAACTGATGGCATTCTCTGGCGGCCCTGGACCTTTGTTTTTCCCTATGTCACGGCTTTTTCGACGGTGGATACCAAAAGTATCGCCCGAGACACGAACAGCGATGACATCGTCCGGTTTACTCTCTACCGCTTTGAACAGAAGCTGGCGGACGCCGTTTCCCATCGCATTCACATTATCAATTGCGCGACCCGGGAACTGGTGCCACTGGGATCTGATGGAACCCCACGAATTGACAACCTGAAGGTACTGGAGCCTGGAGACACTCTGTATAAAACCGTCTGTGTGGAGTGATGCAACGATAGCATGACGCCACAACGTGCCAACCCCGACGGAAATGTGTATTTATGATTAGTGCCTGGCTGCTGGTTCTGATATCCATCACTTACATCTCGATCCTGTTTGTGATCGCCTGGGCCGGCGACAAGCACCCGGGCCTTTACCGCCGGCGCCTTGCACGGACCCATGTCTACGCCCTGTCACTGGCGGTTTACTTTACCTCCTGGACGTTCTATGGCGCCGTTGGCCGAGCCACCCAGGAGGGTCTTGGCTTCCTTCCGATATACCTCGGTCCGCTGTTGGTCTTTGTGTTCGGCGCGCCCCTACTGCGTCGAATTATCTACATCAGCAAACGCAATAACAGTACCTCCATCGCCGACTTCATAGCTTCACGCTACGGGAAATCCCAACTTCTGGCAGCGATGATTGCCACGTTTGCCCTGATCGGCAGCGTTCCTTACATTGCTTTGCAGCTCAAGGCCATTGCCATGGGCTTTAATGTGCTATCCGCGACCAATCCGGGATATAGCGAGCTGAGTTCGGCCGCCTGGAACGATTCTGCCTGGTACATCACACTGGCTCTGGCAGTCTTTACCGTGCTTTTCGGCACTCGGCATCTTGAATCCACAGAGCACCACCGAGGCATGATTCAGGCGATTGCCTTCGAATCGCTGATCAAGCTCGTGGCATTCGTCGCCGTCGGCCTTTTTGTAGGCTTCGGCCTGTATGGCGGATTCGGAGACCTGTTTTCTCGGGCGAAAGATGCGGACCTGCTCGGCACCCTGACTACCGATGGTATTGAGGCGCCAGCCTTCATTACCCAGACACTTATCGCGATGCTCGCGATCATCTGCTTGCCACGACAATTCCATGTCATGGTGGTCGAGAACACCGATCACCGGGACTTCGAAATAGCCCGCTGGGCCATGCCCATCTATCTGATCGTTGCCAGCGCTTTTGTGCTCCCAATTGCCGCTGCCGGCCTCCTTTCGCCTGAGCTGGCAGCGGGCAACCCCGACACACTGATCCTCCAGTTGCCGATAATGGCCGGTGTGGAATGGCTTGCAGTGCTGGCTTTTCTAGGCGGTGGCTCGGCCGCCGCCGCCATGGTTATCGTCTGCTCTGTAGCCATTGCCACCATGGTGAGTAACGAGATCATCATGCCCGCCCTGCTCAAGTTCTTCCGGCCAGGCATGAACCGGCGCAGCGACCTCAGTTACCTGCTGCTAAGCATCCGGCGGGTAGCTATCTTTGTGGTTCTTCTGACGGCCTATGGTTTCTATCGCATGGCCGGCGAGGACTACAGCCTCACCGCCTTCGGGCTGTTGTCCTTCGCAGCCGCTGCGCAGTTCGGTCCGGCTCTGGTTGGCGGCATTATCTGGCGGCGGGGCAATTTCATGGGGGCTGCCTGGGGCCTCGGGCTGGGCTTTCTCATGTGGTGCTACACCCTGCTCCTGCCAGCCTTGGCAACTACAGGATGGGTAACCGATTCCCTGATAGAGCTGGGAATCTGGGGCCTCAGTTGGACCCGGCCCACAGCGTTGTTCGGCTCAGAACTGGACCAGACCAGCCATGGCATCATCTGGAGCCTGGGCATCAACACTGTAGTCTACATTGTGCTTTCAATGCTGACCCGTCAGCGTGTTCGCGAGAAGATCCAGATTGCCTCGTTCTTTCACGATCCCCAACCCAAGGCGGAAACGGCTCAGCACCAGAGCTGGCAGGGCGAAATTCTGACCTCCGACCTACAGGCCCTTACTGACCGCTTTATGGGTGAGGAGCGCTCTGAAACGATATTCCGGAATTACGAGCGGAGAAACGCTATCCGGCTGCATCCGCACCGCCCGGCCTCTGCTCACCTTATGAAGTATATTGAGCGTCAACTGGCTTCCGTTATCGGGGCATCCACTGCCCGTGTGGTGCTGGAATCCACGCTCACCGGTCGCGACATGCAGATTGAGGACGTGGTCAGCATTGTCGATGAAGCCTCCCAGGCCATGACGTTCAGTCGTGAACTGCTGCAGTCAGCCATTGAAAACATCAGTCTGGGCGTCTCGGTGGTCAACCACCAGCAACAGCTTGTGGTCTGGAATCACCGCTACCTTGAACTGTTCACCTACCCCAAAGGGTTTGTGAGGGTTGGTCGCCCGGTGGAAGATCTGATGCGGTATAACCTTACGAACGCCAACCTCTCAGCTCGCAGGATTGATGAAGTTGTCGCGGACCGATGCGCCAGCATGCGGGAGGGGCGCCCGATGTCCTATGAGCGCCAGAGACCGGATGGAACGGTCTTACGGGTCGATGGCAGCCCGATCCCCGGGGGAGGTTATGTCACTACCTTCCAGGACATAACCGCCATGCGGCGGACCGAGCAGGCCCTGAAGGAAACCAATATATACTTGGAGCAGCGGGTAAAGGAGCGTACACAGGAGCTTCAGGTCATCAACGAGCAGATGCTGAAAGCCAAATCTGTTGCCGAGCAGGCCAACCAGAGCAAGACCCGGTTTCTGGCATCCGCCAGTCATGATCTGTTGCAGCCCCTCAATGCGGCCCGTCTGTTTACCTCTGCCCTGGCTGGTAAAGCAGACGATACTGAAATGAAAGATCTGGTGGACCATATTGACAGCTCCCTCGGAGCCGCCGAAGAGATCATCAGCACATTACTGGATATCTCCAAGCTTGATGCAGGTGCCCTGGAACCTGATATCGGCGTGTTCCCGGTCAATGAGATCATGCGCCATCTTGCGACCGACTTTTCGGCCATTGCCAAGGATCAGGATCTGGAATTGCACGTTGTACCGAGCAGCGCCTGGATCCGATCGGACTCCAAACTGCTACGCCGTGTAGTCCAGAATTTTCTGTCCAATGCCATTCGTTACACACCTGAAGGCAAGATTCTGCTTGGCTGTCGGAGATTGAAAGGGTATATCCGCATTGAGGTCTGGGATACGGGGCCAGGGATACCCGAAGACCAACTGGCACACATTTTCGAGGAATTCCGTCGCTTTCAGCACGGTCGGGACAAGAAAGGGCTCGGGCTCGGACTCGCCATCGTGGACCGGATCAGTGGCATGCTGAACCATCCGGTCAGCGTACACTCAGTCCAGGGCCGCGGCAGCGTATTCGGAATTACCGTCCCCGTCGCCGCGCCAGAACAGAGCGAACCAGCTGTCACCAAATCCGCCTCCAGCTCACGACGGGTATCAAACCTCGGTGGCCTGCACTTTCTGTGTATCGACAATGACCCTGCCATTCTTCAGGGTATGGTAGCTTTGCTCGGTAACTGGAAGTGTGACGTGACCGCCGCAGAAAGCCTTGAAGATGCTATGGAAAAACTGCAAGGCCAGAGACCCGATATTATACTTGCCGATTACCAGCTTGATGATAACAAGAATGGTCTGGATGCCATGGACAGTATCCGTGACGCGCTTAGCGAGGACATCCCGGGAATACTTATCACGGGGTATATGGCACCCGAGGTCCGACAAGATGCCATGAACCGTGGTTATCAGATTCTCTACAAACCTGTAAAACCCGCTGCATTGCGCGCATTGGTTAACAAGTTACTTAAGCAGAAGCGCTCATGACCGATTTTAAAGCCGGCTTCAATCCTTTCGGGAAGCTGACATACCTGATTATTGACGATTTCGAGAACTTCCGGTTGTCCATGCGCCAGATGCTGCGCAGCTGCGGCGCAGACAAGATCGAGCTGGTTGCCCACGCCAACCAGGCGATCCAGTACTGCACGTACAATCACGCGGATGTGGTGCTCTGTGACTTCAACCTTGGGGAAGGTAAAAACGGGCAGCACATACTTGAGGAGCTCCGTCACAAGAAGCTCCTGAAACGCTCCTCACTGTTTCTCATGGTCACAGCCGAGACATCCAAAGAAATGGTTATGGGTGCACGGGAAAACCAGCCTGACGCCTACCTGACCAAGCCGATCAACCGGGCAGTGCTGGAGAAAAGGATTGGCAGCCTCATCAATCAGCGTAACGCGCTGATGCCCATTAACCGGGAAATCGACCGGGAGAACTATCCGGAAGCCATCTCGCTGTGCCTCCAGGCACTTCCCAGGCAACCCCGCTACAAAACCTGGCTGATGAAAACCCTCGGAGACCTTTATTTTCGCTTGGGCGATCTCGCTCACGCGCTCAAAGTTTATGACGATGTGCTGGCCCAACGTGAGCTTTCATGGGCAAAGCTTGGCCGGTGCAAGGTACTGCTTGCCAACCGAAGCTTCGACGCTGCCGTTGATGGCCTTCGGGAGCTTATCGCCAGACATCCGGATTATATGGAAGCCTATGACCTCCTGGCGGAAGGCCTAGAGCGACAGGGACGTCCGACCCAAGCTCAGCAAATACTGGAGCAGGCAGCACAACACTCCCCTAACGCCCTGCTCAGGCAGAAGCATCTGGCAGAACTTGCCGACTCTAATCAAGACATGGACACTGCATCAGATGCATGGCGCCGAACTGTTCAACTCGGAACCTACTCAATTCACGACAACTCTCAGCACTATCTTGCTCTCGGGCAAACGCTGTCAGACCTGAGTGAGGGAGATCTGGACGAAGAAGGCGCTGGGCGGGCCAAGGAAGCGCTGGCTGTGTTGAGAAAAATGGAAAAGCGGTTCGCGGAGGAAGAGGGCATCGCTGTACGCAGTCAGATCATTCAGTGCCGGGTATATGCCGGCCAGGGACAGAATCAGCAAGCCGCAAAGATGCTCCAAACTATCCGACCTGAGCTCGAAAATACTGCAGCTCTGGATGCCCAAACCGGGCTGGATTATGCAAAAACCCTGTTCCGGATGAACCATGAGACAGAGGCAAAACAACTACTGGCCGACATGGCCGAACGTTTCAGCGATGATCCAGACACGATGCGGCAAATCGAAAGTCTCCTGGACGAGCCTGTCGGCTTTCGGCAAAAGATCAAGGCCCGCACTCTTAACCGCAACGGCATCAGGGCATTTGAATCCGGGAACCTACAGGAGGCGGCGAACACCTTTACCGAAGCCCTGAAAATTGTTCCTGATCATGCCTCGCTGAACCTGAACCTGGTCCAGGTTCTGATGAAGGAATACGACAGCAACCCGGGTAAAACGGATCTTCTCAGGCGTTGCCAGACCTGCCTGGACCGGTTGTCAAAGCTGCCAGAGCAACACCGCCAACACCGACGCTATATCGCTTTGCAACGCAAGCTGAAGGGCCTTACCGAATGAACAACCAGAATATTGATTTCTCCATGGTACTTGCCTCCGCTGTTCACGATATGAAGAACTCCCTCGGCATGCTCCTGAATTCCCTGGACGAATTGAGATCCGAGCATGACGAAGCTCTGGGGGAATCTAAGCGATTCAATACCCTGCAGTACGAAGCTGAACGCATGCATAACGACCTGGTTCAGCTCCTGGGTATCTATCGGCTGGGAGAAAATAACCTGTCGGCTCATATCGAGGAGCACTTTGTGCCCGACTTTCTCTCCGAGCACCTGGCCCGGCATACTCCGCTACTCAATGGCTTGGGAATTGATTGCTCGATAGAGGCTGATGAGATTAACGGCTTCTTTGACGAAGATCTCTTGACCGGCGCACTCAACAACACCATCAATAATGCCATACGCTACACTAAGAGTAAGATCCGCCTTACCGCCGGCGAAAGGGACGGCTACCTCGTAATCGGCGTTGAAGACGACGGCGAGGGGTACCCTCCCAGCATGCATCACACTGGCACCCTGAGTTTTAAATCCCTGGATTTCAAGAGTGGCAGCACTAGCCTTGGACTGTTCTTTGCGTCTTCCGTTGCCAGGCTCCATAGCGAAGGAGCAAGAACCGGTTCGATCAAACTGCACAATGGCGGCAGCTTTGGTGGGGGTGTTTTTGAGATCTGGCTGCCCTGATGTAGACCCATTTCTCAGGCAATAAAAAACCCCAGTACCGTTGGGTACTGGGGTTTAGGCATTAGGCGCCTGACGATGACCTACTCTCACATGGGCAACGCCACACTACCATCGGCGCTGGTCTGTTTCACTTCTGAGTTCGGGATGGGATCAGGTGGTTCCAGACCGCTATGGTCGTCAGGCAAAACGGTTGATCACTGGGGGACGAGATGGAACATGTGATGTGGATTTCGTTGGTTATCCGCAATTGTCTTGGGTGTTATATAGTCAAGCCGCACGAGCAATTAGTATCGGTTAGCTCAACGCCTCGCAGCGCTTACACACCCGACCTATCAACGTCCTGGTCTTGAACGGCTCTTCAGGGACCTCAAG
>NZ_JBLXIQ010000008.1:0-226816 GCF_048269445.1 Marinobacter sp.
ATTGGCGTCCCCTAGGGGGTTCGAACCCCTGTTGCCGCCGTGAAAGGGCGGAGTCCTAGGCCACTAGACGAAGGGGACGCAACGTTTTCAACACCTTGCCTCGTCGAGGTGGCGCGTATATTAAGTAAGGCTCTGGGGAGTGTCAACGCCTTTTTTAAAAAAATACCGGCGTTGACTGATGCACTGGTTCGGCGTTTTGGCCAGTTGCAGGTGCTGTTACCTTGCCGCCCCCGGATTAACCGACTGGGCGAGCGCCTGCTCCAGTTCGGGATACTGGAACTGGAAACCTGCCCCCGTGAGTCGTGCGGGAACGGCCTGCTGGCCTGTTAAAAGGAGCCGCGCCATTTCACCCAGTGCGACCTTGAGCACCGGAGCCGGAGCGGGAAAAAGAGTAGGGCGGTGAAGAACCTTTCCAAGGCACCGGGTAAATTCGGCATTGGTGACCGGATTAGGGCTGACCACGTTGAATGGGCCTGAGGCGCTGGTGGTCTCGACCATCCAGATCAGGGCTTCAACAACATCGTCTCGGTGGATCCAGGGCATATACTGGGTACCATTGCCGAGGCGACCTCCAAGTCCCAGCTTGAAGGGCAGAATCATACGCTCCAGAAAGCCGCCTCCGGGGCCTGCCACGACCCCGGTTCGCGAAAAGCACACTCTTACGCCGTCATCGGCGAGAGGGAGTGCAGCGTTTTCCCAGTCCCGGCACAAACGATGGGTAAATTCATCATGTGGGTTGGTATCTTCAGTTACCCTGGCCGAGCCCTGGTCGCCATAGAAACCCACCGCGGAACCTGAGACCAGGACTTCAGGAGCGTGTTCCCAGCTTCGAATCACGGCGACGAGTGTTTCGGTGACACCGATCCGGCTGTCCCGGAGTTGCTGTTTCCGAGCTTCAGACCAGCGTTTGTCAGCGATGCCTTCGCCAGCCAGATTGATAACGGCATCGAACCCGGGGTGGGAGCGGAGTTGCTGCAAATCCCGGACGGCTTCAACCCGCCCGCAGCACGCTTTGACGGTTTCTGATGATTGTCGGCTGAAAACCGTCAGTTCGTGATCGCGCGCCAAAAGTTCTCGGCACAGCACGTGCCCGATAAATCCGGTGCCTCCGGTAATCAGAATCCTTTTTGTCATGATGCTCCCTCCCGATGCCGCCTGGTTGGCTAGCGTGCCTTATGACCGTCCGGCTCCGGACGGCGCCTGCTCTAATTGCAGCATAACAACATCCCGGATGGCCTGCCCCAGAAGTGGATTTTCACCAATCGGCGGAGCCAGATGGATGTTCGTGCCATGGGTGCGCTCGAGCTCTACTATCATTGCAGGAACATCCTTGCGCAGATGCCGTCCGGCCGCCAGGAACAGCGGCACAATAGTGAAGCTTTGGGCGCCTTCCGCGACCCCCTCTGCGATGACTGTGTCCATGGATGGTTCCGCCAGTTCCATGTAGGCAATACGGGCATTATCGACAGCCTTGAGCGTGGGCTTGGCGAGCTGTTCGAAGGTTTCACACCAGCGCTTGTCACTGCTTCCATGTGCCAACAGAATAATGCGGGGGCTGTTCATCGCCTCTCCTGAGTAGTCAGTTTGATGGGGCCTGTCGTAAATCCGGAGTGTTAGCCCGGAAGCGGGCGTAACAGAATCCAAAGTAACAGGGTTACATAGAATGTTCGATTGGAAAGAGATTCTGGATTTCTGGTTTGGTGAACTGGATGAGCACGGATTGCCCGACGGTGACCACAGAAACAAATGGTTTCGGTCAGACCGCAAGTTCGATCAAGAGATTCGCCGCCGGTTTCTGTCCATGGTGCTGTTCGCTTCGGAGCAGGGGCTGGAGCACTGGCGGCGGGAAGCCGGCGGTATACTTGCCGAAATTCTACTCCTCGATCAGTTTTCCCGAAACATCTTCCGGGGCGGCGCGATGGCGTTTGATCAGGATCGACAGGCCCGGAAACTCTGCAGGCAGGCCATGCGTAAGGGGCAGGATATGTTACTTCCTCCGGTTCAGCGGGCTTTTCTGTATATGCCCCTGCAACACTCAGAGAAAAAGGATGACCAGGATACTTCTGTGGATTGCTACGAGCAGCTTGCACGTTCTACCCAGGGGCTCCTGGCGGATTTTATGGGTAGCTTTTATCAGTCCGCCCTGGATCACCGCGACATCATTATGAAATTCGGCCGTTTCCCGCATCGGAACAAGGCTCTGGCGCGCGCGTCCACACCAGAAGAAGATGTTTACTTGCAAAGCGGTCAGCGATTCGGCCAGTAGAGTTGCTCCTTGTGAGCCCTGATTGGCCAGACGACGGAATTGGCCGCTTCCTTAAACTTTTGTATAAAAAGTGTACATCTTGACCGAGTTGGCCTTTTTGCCTGATAGAATGCGCGACACTTATTTCGAAGCGGGTGCACGATGTATCACTGTCACCCGCACATACTTTATCGGGGATTTGTGATGGTGAATTGGCCGCGTTTCCGGCCCGCTGTGCTTCTTGCGGCCTTGTGTGCCGTGTTTTCTCTCTCGTCGTATGCGGCTTCTCTTGACGATAAGTTACTGAGCCAGTTGAGTAAAGCAGCCCCAAAGCTGGACAGGTCCGTGCTCAAAACGGCGTTCAGCGCATCACGCTGTGCCGTTTCCAATGGTGTAGAGATGCCTCAGCGACTGGCGGTTATCGATTTTTCGCTACCGTCCAGCGAAGAACGGCTGTGGATTTTTGATCTGGAGAAAGGAAAGTTGTTACTCCGGGATCTCGTGGCTCACGGCAAGAATTCCGGGAATTTCGAATCCACTGAGTTCTCAAACAAAGAAGGTAGCTATCAGTCCAGTATCGGTCTCTTCCAGGCCAGTGAGTCCTACTATGGAAAGCACGGATATGCGCTGCGGCTCGATGGACTTGAGCCGGGCATCAATGATCATGCCCGGCAGCGGGCAATTGTGATTCACGGTGCGGACTATGTGAGTGATAGCTGGGTCAGCAAATACGGTCGGATAGGCCGGAGCCACGGTTGTCCGGCGGTTGATAACCAGGTCATCCGGCAGGTAGTTGATAATCTCAAGGGTGGCCAGCTTGTTTTCAAGTACTATCCCGATCAGGAGTGGTTGCACAGTTCTGGTTTCCTCAAGTGCGACAACACAACTCTGGCGGGAAAAAACATGAAAAAAAGTGGTTGACGGCGCCAGTTGGATCCGTAGAATACGCCTCCGTTGTCGGTAACAGCCGATCAGCATTGCGGGAATAGCTCAGTTGGTAGAGCACAACCTTGCCAAGGTTGGGGTCGCGAGTTCGAATCTCGTTTCCCGCTCCAGATTCAGAAAACCCGGTCTTGAAAAAGGCCGGGTTTTTTCGTATTCGGCCATCACAAACTCGGCGCCATGCCGTGTGGTCAGGTATACTCAGCAGCCTGTTTCATATCCTGATTATGTGGGGGAGGCCTGCCTGCCATGAAGGTACTTTCGCTGTCTGTATACCCCGTCAAGTCCCTGTCCGGCATCGAGGTGAGCAGCTTCGACACCGATGATTTCGGCCCCGTGGCGGACAGGCGCTGGATGATCGTCGACGATGACCTCCGCTTTGTGACCCAGAGAGAGCATCCGGAGCTGGCACTGGTTGGCACCGCGCTTGAGTGTGGCAATGTGATTGTCGACATTCCGGGTGAGGGCAGGTTTCTCCTGAGCGCCATTGATGAGACAGATTCGCCCGACGCCGAGGTTCGGGTTCTGGTGTGGCGTGACTGGGTCAAGGCTGTCATCGGTCAGCCTGAAGCCAGCGAAGCATTGAGCCGGTTCTGCGGGAAGTCTGTACGGTTTGTCTACATGCCAGACAGTTCATTCCGACGTGTTGATGCCGGGCGAGTGGACGAATACCGACGTGTCGGCTTTGCTGACGGTTTTCCGTTCCTGATTGCCAATATGGCATCACTTTTGGAGCTGAACGGGCGCCTGAATACTCCGGTAGAAATGCGGCGGTTCCGACCCAATATCGTGGTGGAAGGTGCCGAACCCTGGGATGAGGACAGCTGGCAGCAGTTGACCATTGGCGACAATCGTCTAAGCATTGTGAAGCCCTGTTCCCGCTGTGTAATGACCACCGTGGATCCCGCAACGGGGAAAAAAGATGCCACCTTGCAACCGCTCAGAACCCTGTCAGGCTACCGAAGAACGCTGGACGGCGTGATCTTCGGCCAGAACGCTATTCATGAATCACCGGGAAGTATCCGGGTTGGTGATCCCGTTACCATCAACAAATCGGAGTAAAAATAAACGTGCCCTTGTTAACGCTGGACTCAGTCTCTCTCGCTTTTGGAATGCACCCGCTGCTGGACCAGGCATCGCTGGTAATCGACGCCGGAGAGCGTGTGTGTTTGCTGGGACGGAATGGTGAAGGCAAGTCCACCCTGCTCAAGATCGTTAGTGGGGAAGTGGTACCTGATGGCGGGGTGGTGCGTCTGGATGATGGATCAGTCCTTGCGGTACTTCCGCAAAACCTGCCGTCGGAGGATTCCCGCACCGCCTATGAAGTAGTTGCCAGCGCGTTTCCGGAAACCGGGACCTTGCTGGCGGAGTTTCATCAGCTGTCCCAGCATGCGGATGAGTCCAGCCTGGACCGCCTGATGAAAGTCCAGGAACGGCTGGAAGCCCTCGATGGCTGGCGCCTGGATCAGAAGGTAACCACCATTCTCGGCCAGTACGGTGTCGACCCGGATCAGACGCTGAACACGCTATCCGGCGGTTGGCAGCGCCGTGTTCTGCTGGCAAAAGCCCTGGTTGCTGATCCGGATATCCTGTTACTGGACGAGCCCACGAACCACCTTGATGTGCCTGCCATCGCCTGGCTGGAAGAAGCTTTGGGCCAGTTCCGTGGCGCCATGCTGTTTGTCAGCCACGACCGGGCGTTTATCAGGCGCATGGCGACCCGGATTGTTGAGCTGGATCGAGGGAAGCTAGTGAGCTTTGCCGCTACCTATGACCGCTACCTTGAGCTGAAGGAAAAGGCGCTGGAAGAGGAAGATCGCCAGAATGCGCTGTTCGACAAGCGGCTCAAGCAGGAAGAGGCCTGGATTCGCCAGGGTATCAAGGCGCGCAGAACGCGCAACATGGGCCGGGTGCGCGCCCTCAGGGCTATGCGAGAGGAACACCGGCAACGGAGAGTGCGCGGCGGTACCGCAAGCTTCGCGGTGGAGGATGCAGCCCGTTCAGGAAAACTAGTCGTCGAAACCCTGGATGCGGGCTTCGCCTATCCCGACGGTACGCCGGTGATCCGCGACATGAACCTGACAATCCTCAGGGGCGACAAGATCGGCCTTGTGGGCGAAAACGGGACTGGAAAAACCACGTTGGTTCGGCTCTTACTGGGAGACCTTGAGCCAACTGAAGGCTCGGTGCGTTTGGGTACCAATCTGAAAGTGGCCTATTTCGATCAGCTTCGCGGGGAACTGGATCTGACCCGGAATGCCCTGGATAACCTTTCCGAGGGCCGGGAATTCATTGATATTAATGGTCAGAGCAAGCATGTGCTTGGATATTTGCAGGAGTTTCTGTTCACCCCTGAGCGGGCCCGATCGCCCGTCAGTGTGTTTTCTGGTGGCGAACGCGCGAGGCTGCTGCTTGCCAAGCTGTTCAGCAAACCAGCGAACATACTGGTGCTTGACGAGCCGACCAACGATCTGGATGTGGAAACGTTGGAGTTGTTAGAAGAACAGTTGGCGGAATTTGCCGGCACAGTGATTGTGATCAGTCACGACCGGGAGTTTCTTGATAATGTGATCACTGAAACGGTATTCCTTGATGGATCGGGCAAAGTGCGGGAGTTTGTCGGTGGTTACACCGACTGGCGCCGTCAGGGCGGTCGTTTCCCTTCGGAAACGACAGGCAATCGGCCGGACAAACAGGACAAAGCCGGAAAATCGGGAAAAGAAACCGGTAAAAAAAGTGAACAAAAGGCGCCAGGAAGCGTAAAACAGGTGGCTTCGTCTGAAAAGAGCAAGCCCGTGAAGCTGAGCTATAAGCTCAAACTGGAGCTCGAACAGCTGCCCGGGCAGATCGAGGCGCTGGAGCAGGACGTCGCCGGCTTGAAGGAAAAGATTTCCTCGGCCGATTTTTATTCAGGCCCAGCGAACGAAGTATCGGCCGCTCTGGACGCGTTGACGGAAACGGAGAACCGTCTGGAGAAGGTTATCGAGCGGTGGATGGAGCTGGAAGAACAGGCAAATCAATGAATGTGAACTACGATTTCAGGTTTCAGGATGGACGTACCGTCGAGTTTAAAGTCACGGATCAGCCGTCACCGGCATCCGGAGCTTTGCCCTCTTGGACCAAGCTCGGGCATTGTCAGTGCAGTAACTGCCCTTTGAAGTCTGCGGATTCGCCTTATTGCCCGGCAGCTACCGAGATACTGCCTGTTGTCGAAGCATTTCAGGCGGAAGATGCCTACCAGAAGGTTGAGGTCAAGGTTACCGATGACCGGCGCAGCTACGTGAAGCAGACGGCTCTGGAAGAGGCCCTCAGATCTCTGCTTGGGCTGAAAATGGCAACTAGCGGGTGCCCTGTGTTGTCAGAGCTCAAACCCATGGCAGTGCACCATCTGCCTTTTGCCAATACCGATGAATTCATCATGCGCAGTGTGTCCCATTACCTGCTGCAACAATATTTCGCCAAGCGTAATCATCAGGCGCCAGACTGGGAGCTGAAGGGGCTTGTTGAAAGGAATCAGAGATTGCAGCTTGTAAATCAGGCCCTTTGGCAGCGTATTCATTCGGTCTGCAAGGGTGACAGTAATCTGAAAGCGTTACTGAATTTCTTCTCGATGGCCTCAAGTGTCAGCTTCTCGCTGGAAAGCCAGCTTCGAAAGCTTGAGGCAAAAATGGGCGGGGAGGGGAATTAATAGCCCTGCGTCACTGACCGGTCCCGGGCCAAATCCCGGGACCGGTCCCGCGAGACGACTCAGTGAATCCGCACGGCCAGAACGTCACATTCGGTACCGTGCAAAACCCCGTTGGCGGTTGAGCCCAGCAAGAGCTGAAAGCCTTTTCTTCCGTGGCTACCCACTATCACGAGATCCACGTCCTGCTCTTTGGCAAGCCTGTGGATTTCAGATTCCGGACGCCCGACTGTAACTACCTGGTTCGCCTTCGAAACTCCATATTGATCACCGTAGGTTCCCAGCTGCTCACGGGCGGCCTTGTCGAGTTGATCCTGAAGTTCGGTCAGATCCATTGGTATATCACCGCCATAGGCGTAACCAACGGGCTCAACCACATGAACCAGCATCAGCTCCGCACCATGGGCTTCGCAAACGGCTTTCGCCTTGTTGAGCACCTGCGGGGCTTCTTCAGTCAGATCAATGGCAACAAGCATTTTTTTATAGGCGGACATGGCATCGCTCCTTCGCGCACGGGATATTGTTTGAGGATAGTACTTTAAATCTAATCGGAAAAGCCTGGCGGGAAACTGACTGGTATCAATATAGACGGCGGAAAACACTTTTCTGGCAGGCAATCAGGCCTGCCAGAAAGCGTGGGAGAGAATCAGGCGCTGCCTTTCAGGAGCTCAATGGTGGTAGCCAGCCCTTTCAGGATGCCTTTGGAATACCGGTCAATCACGAAACCCACGTTTTTTTCATTGTAGTTGATGTAGGAGCCTCGGATAAACTGCCACTTGGACGAGATATCGTTGAGGATTGCTTTCAGTTCCGGTGTGCCTTCGCCCTGCATCACAGTCTGGAGCAATGCGTCCAGCTCCGTGGCCTGAACATCAAGCGGCGACTCGGATGAGGAGCCCTGGAACGTCTGGGCCACTGAAGAGTTGGTGCGTACTGAGTACTTGGCCATCATCTGCGCCATTTTGACGGCCGCTAGCCGGGCTGCCTCAACCCTGTGACTGGTTTCTGTCTCTGAGCTTTCCTGGGCGGTCCGATAAAGCTCGGTCGCAATCTCGTTCATGGCAAGAGCCTGGTTGGCCATGTCGGACACCAGGCGCAGATCCGGATACCCCCGGTTGCGCACATCATTGATGTTGTCACGCATCAGGTTCTTGAACTTGTCGAACTCCAGGTTCAGCCCTTCAATCTCTTCGGCAGACAGCACGCCGGAATCGCTGCCGGCGATAGAATTCATGGAATCGTTAGCTGAATTGATGCCCTGCACAATCTCGTTCAGGGTGTTGGTATCGCCGGTTCCACTAAAGCGATAGAAGGCATCCAGGGCCATGTAGTTACTGACCCGGAAATTGTGTAGATCGGAGAGGAATCCGTTGGCACCTTCCTGAGCGCGGGCGCTCATAGAGGCCAGTGCACAAATAATGAGCGCGGTTACAAGGGAGCGTATCCGCAGGTTAGTGTCTTTCATCGGATGAGTCTCCGTAATCCTGTTTTATTATTGTGGACCAAAGTCGTAGATCGAAGGTAAAGTAACTCTGGCAGCCAATCAAGCAGTTTTGGTGGCGCTGGCGCTCGCAAATGTAAACAACTTTTAAATTTGCGTGATGAAGTTCCGGTTTTGTCTTAGAAGTAGCTTCCAGTTCACTGAAACATAACAATTCCTTTCCAGTTTTCTTCGGGCGCCTCCGGTTTTTCGGGGACTTTTGCGCCCCTTATCCGAAGAAACAAATTGACAAACGCGCCGTTTTTTTTCATCGTGTGCCCTCACGATTCAAACGACTGTATGAATCTTGGATAGAATGATCGGGCAGTGACCAAAATCTCGCTGCACAAACAGCCGCGCTGGCGAACTGACAGCGCCACTTGGCTGGAAGCAGTTCCAAACACAGACTGGAGATCAGTTGATGATTTACGAAGGTAAAGCCATCACGGTTAAAGAGATCGAAGGCGGGATCGCTCAGTTGAACTTTGACTTGCAGGGCGAGTCAGTAAACAAGTTTAACCGTCTTACTATTGAAGAGCTCCGCGCCGCGACTGACGCATTGAAAGCGCAAAAGAACCTGAAGGGTCTGGTGGTTACCAGCTCCAAGGACAGCTTTATTGTTGGTGCCGACATTACCGAATTCACCGAGCTGTTTGCGGGCTCGGAAGAGGATCTGGTAGCCAACAACCTCAAGGCCAACGAAGTATTCAACGCCGTTGAAGATCTGCCGTTCCCCACTGTTACCGCAATCAACGGTATGGCACTGGGCGGCGGTTTCGAGATGTGCCTTGCCACCGACTATCGGGTTATGGACCCGAAGGCGAAGGTTGGCCTTCCGGAAGTGAAGCTGGGCATCTTCCCTGGTTTCGGTGGTACCGTGCGTCTGTCCCGTCTGGTGGGTGTCGACAACGCTGTTGAGTGGATCAGCGGTGGCACCGAGAATCGTGCCGAAGCCGCACTGAAAGTGGGTGCCGTTGACGCCGTGGTTGAGTCAGGAAAACTGGTTGAAGCTGCCGTTGCCATCATTAACCAGTGCAACGAAGGCAAACTGGACAACCAGGCACGTCGTGAAGAGAAGAAGGGCAAGATCAAACTCAATGCCATGGAAAGCATGATGGCATTCGAGATCTCCAAGGCGTTCGTTGCCGGCAAGGCTGGCAAGAACTACCCGGCTCCTGTCGAGGCCATCAAGGTCATGCAGAAGCATGCCGGTATGACCCGTGACAAGGCGATCGAAGTGGAAGCCAAAGGCTTCGCCAAGATGGCCAAGACCAACGTTGCGGCGTGCCTCGTAGGCCTGTTCCTGAACGATCAGGAACTCAAGAAGAAGGCCAAGGCCTGGGAAAAAGAAGCCAATGACGTGAACCTGGCCGCCGTTCTCGGCGCCGGTATCATGGGTGGTGGTGTTGCATTCCAGTCTGCCCTGAAAGGCACGCCGATTATCATGAAGGACATCAACCAGGACGGTATCGCCCTGGGCCTGAAGGAAGCCAAGAAGCTTCTGACCAAGCGCGTTGCTAAAGGCAAGATGAAGCCTGACCAGATGGCCGATGTGCTAAACAGCATCACGCCGACCCTCAACTACGGTGATTTCAAGAACGTAGATCTGGTAGTCGAAGCCGTTGTCGAGAACCCCAAGGTCAAAGATGCCGTTTTGCGTGAAGCCGAAGATGCGGTTCGCGAGGACACCATCCTGACCTCCAACACCTCCACGATCTCCATTGACCTTCTCGCGAAAAACCTGAAGCGTCCGGAAAACTTCTGTGGCATGCATTTCTTCAATCCGGTGCACATGATGCCGCTTGTTGAGGTGATTCGTGGCAAGAAAACCAGTGATCGCGCTATTGCCACCACGGTAGCCTACGCCAAGGCCATGGGAAAGACGCCAATCGTAGTCAACGATTGCCCCGGCTTCCTGGTTAACCGTGTTCTGTTCCCGTACTTCGGTGGCTTTGCCGCACTGGTGCGTGACGGCGCTGATTTCCAGAAGATCGACAAGGTCATGGAAAAGTTCGGTTGGCCAATGGGCCCGGCTTACCTGCTTGATGTCGTCGGCATGGACACTGCCAGGCACGCCAACGAAGTGATGGCCGACGGGTTCCCGGATCGCATGAAGGCCGACTTCAAGTCCGCCATCGACGTCATGTTCGAGAACGACCGTTATGGCCAGAAGAACGACAAGGGCTTCTACAAGTACGAAGAAGACCGCAAGGGCAAGTCTAAGAAAATTGCCGACGAAGAAACCTACAAGCTCATCGAACCTGTGGTTGAGGGTAAGAAGGACTTCGAGGAAGACGACATCATTGCCCGCATGATGATCCCGCTGTGCCTGGAAACCGTTCGCTGCCTGGAAGACGGCATTGTCGAAGATCCGGCAGATGCTGATATGGGCCTGATTTTCGGTATCGGTTTTCCGCCGTTCCGTGGTGGTGCCCTGCGGTATATCGACGACATGGGTGTAGACAAGTTCGTCGAACTGGCAGACAAGTTTGCAGACCTCGGTCCTTTGTACCACCCGACCCAGAAGCTGCGTGAAATGGCCAAGACTGGCAAGAAATTCTTTGGCTAACCCTGATTCCGAACGGAGAAAGATCTATGAGCCTTAATCCGAGAGACGTTGTCGTCGTCGATTGCGTGCGGACTCCGATGGGTCGTGCCAAAAACGGTTGTTTCCGGAATGTGCGTGCAGAAACCCTGTCCGCCGCTCTGATTGAAGCACTGTTTGAGCGCAACCCGAAGCTCGACCCGAAAGAAGTTGAAGATGTGATCTGGGGCTGTGTAAACCAGACCAAGGAACAGGGCTTCAACGTGGCGCGGCAGATTTCCCTGCTTACCCGCATACCCCATGAGTCGGCGGCCCAGACTGTGAACCGTCTGTGCGGTTCCTCCATGAGCGCAATCCATACGGCTGCCCAGGCGATCATGACCGGCAACGGCGATGTGTTCGTCGCCGGTGGTGTCGAGCACATGGGTCACGTATCCATGACCGAAGGTTTCGACCACAATCCGGCTGCGTCCAAGTACACTGCCAAGGCCTCAAACATGATGGGCCTCACTGCAGAAATGCTTGCCAAGATGCACGGCATCACCCGTGAGCAGCAGGATGAGTTTGGTGCCCGGTCACACCGTCTGGCCCATGAGGCAACGGTTGAAGGCCGTTTCAAGAACGAAATCGTGCCCATCGAAGGTCACGACGAGAATGGCTTCGTGAAGCTGATCGAAGAGGACGAAACCATTCGTCCGGATACGACCGCGGAGTCACTTGGTCAGTTGAAGCCAGCCTTTGATCCGAAGAACGGTACTGTTACTGCTGGTACCTCTTCGCAGTTGACTGACGGCGCTGCAGCCATGGTTCTCATGTCGGCAGAACGTGCCGAGGCCCTGGGTCTGAAGCCGATTGCCAGGGTCCGCAGCATGGCGGTTGCCGGCTGTGATCCCGCCATCATGGGCTATGGTCCGGTTCCGGCCACGAAGAAGGCGCTCAAGCGTGCAGGCCTGAAAGTTGAAGATATCGACTTCTGGGAGCTGAACGAAGCCTTCGCTGGTCAGTCCTTGCCGGTTCTGAAAGACCTGAAGCTGCTGGGTGTCATGGAAGAGAAAGTGAACCTGAACGGTGGTGCGATTGCCCTGGGCCATCCGCTGGGCTGCTCCGGTGCACGTATCTCAACAACCCTGCTGAATGTCATGCAGGCCAAAGGCGGTAAGCTTGGTGTTTCCACCATGTGTATCGGTCTTGGTCAGGGCATTGCAACGGTGTGGGAGCGTCTCTGATCCGGATAGCCGAATCGGAAGCAAGCTCTCAGGAGGCCCGGCAAATGCCGGGCTTTCCTGTCTCTGACCGCGCAAAAAAGCCGGCCATAAACAGAAGAATGGGTTGTCTTGCTTTTCTTGACCCTGTAAAACAATGCACCTATACCAATGTGGCGGCTATTGAGTGTTTTCTAGCCGACTGATTTTACAGCGAGTTTACGGTTTGCTGATTTTTTAACCGATTATCGCCAAGGACACAGATCTCCGATATGGGAAAAAGTCTCGTTATTGTCGAGTCGCCAGCGAAAGCGAAGACCATCAACAAATACCTCGGCCCCGACTTTATCGTCAAGTCAAGCGTCGGTCATATTCGTGATCTCCCCGTCAGTGGGAGCGGATCGCAGTCTGATCCCAAGGAGCGGGCCAGGCAGGCTGCGGCTACCCGGAAGATGAGCCCGGACGAAAAAGCCACGCACAAAAAGCGCAAGGCCCGGGAACAACTGGTGGCACGGATGGGTGTTGATCCAGATCACGACTGGAGTGCCCGTTACGAGATCCTTCCTGGCAAGGAAAAGGTGGTCAGCGAACTCAAGCGTCTGGCGAAATCTGCTGACCATATCTACCTCGCAACGGATTTGGACCGCGAAGGTGAGGCCATTGCCTGGCACTTGCAGGAAACAATTGGTGGCGAGCCGGAAAAATACCGGCGGGTGGTGTTCAATGAGATCACCAAGCGGGCCATTCAGGAAGCCTTCAAGGACCCTGGCAATCTCGACACAAACCGTGTGAATGCCCAGCAGGCAAGGCGGTTCCTGGATCGTGTTGTGGGCTACATGGTATCTCCGCTGTTGTGGGCCAAGATCGCCCGTGGCTTGTCGGCGGGTCGGGTTCAGTCGGTCGCCGTGCGCCTGATTGCAGAGCGGGAGCGGGAGATCCGGAAATTCGTACCCGAGGAGTTCTGGCAGCTCCATGCCGACCTCGCGTCCGAAAAGGCCGATCAGCCGGTCCGGTTTGAGGTAACCCGTCACGACGATAAGCCCTACCGGCCGGTTAATGAGCAGCAAAGCACCGAACATGTAATCCGCCTGAAGGCAGGCGAATTCAAGGTTGCCAAACGCGAGGACAAACCAACCCGGTCCCGGCCGTCAGCGCCCTTTATTACCTCCACGCTTCAGCAGGCTGCAAGCAACCGCATGGGGTTCAGTGTCAAGAAAACCATGATGCTGGCACAGCGCCTTTACGAAGCCGGCTTTATTACCTACATGCGTACCGACTCCACCAACCTGAGCCAGGACGCGGTTAGCAGTTGCCGGGATTTCGTTCAGAAGCAGTTCGGGGACAAGTATCTTCCCGAAAAGCCGAGGGTCTACGGAAGTAAGGAAGGCGCTCAGGAGGCTCACGAAGCTATTCGCCCGACCGAAGTGAGTCGCCGGCCCGCTGATATCAGCGGCCTTGAGAAGGACGCCGAAAAACTTTACGACCTGATCTGGCGGCAGTTTATTGCGTGCCAGATGGCTGATGCCGAGTTCCTGAGCACCTCCATTGTGGTGGCCAATGGCGACTACGAGCTGCGTGCCCGTGGCCGGATCATCAAGTTTGAGGGTTTCCTCAAGGCGGCCCCCCAGTCTGCCAAAAAGGACGAGGATGTCTCGCTGCCGGATATTCGGGTGGATGAAGTTTTGGATCTGAAAAAGCTGGATCCGAGCCAGCATTTTACCAAGCCTGCACCCAGGTACACGGAAGCCAGCCTGGTTAAAGAGCTTGAAAAGCAGGGCATCGGTCGCCCTTCGACTTATGCCTCCATCATTTCCACCATTCAGGATCGTGGCTATGTGCGGCTACAGAACCGCCGTTTCTATGCGGAAAAGATGGGTGAAATCGTCACTGAGCGACTGTCGGAGTCGTTTCCGAACCTGATGGACTTCGATTTCACAGCGAGAATGGAAGACGAGCTGGATGAAATTGCCGAGGGTGAGGTCCAGTGGAAAAAGGTATTGAATGATTTTTATGGCCGTTTCCGGCAGCAGTTGGAGAAGGCTGAAAGTTCTGATGACGGCGGTATGCGTGCCAATACGCCCACCGAAACAGATATCCCATGTCCCAGCTGCGGCCGCAATATGCAGATCCGTGTGGCCAGCACGGGTGTATTCCTTGGGTGTTCCGGGTATTCGCTGCCTCCGAAGGAGCGCTGCAAAACCACCGTCAACCTGGTTTCGGGCGATGAAGTTGTCAGCGCAGAGGATGACGTAGAAGGTGAGGGCGAGACCCGTCTGCTCCGGAAAAAGCGCCGGTGCCCGAAATGCGGCACGGCCATGGATAGCTACCTGGTCGATGAAACCCGAAAGCTGCATGTCTGTGGTAATAACCCGGACTGCTCCGGCTACGAAGTCGAGAAAGGCACCTTCCGAATCAAAGGCTATGACGGTCCGACATTGGAGTGTGACAAGTGCGGCTCCGAGATGCAGCTGAAAACCGGCCGTTTCGGTAAGTACTTTGGTTGTACCAACACAGAATGCAAAAACACTCGTAAGCTGCTGAAAAGTGGAGAGCCTGCGCCTCCCAAAATGGATCCGGTTCCGATGCCGGAGTTACAGTGCCAGAAGGTCGATGACACCTACGTGCTACGAGACGGGGCATCAGGCTTATTTCTGGCAGCCAGCAAGTTCCCGAAAAACCGCGAGACCCGACCGCCACTGGTTATGGAGATTAAGCCGCACCGCAAGGAGATTGATCCAAAGTACGATTTCCTGATGGATGCCCCCGAGCGTGATCCTGAAGGCAATCCGACGGTGATCCGTTACAGTCGCAAGACCAAGGAGCAGTACGTCATGTCCGAAAAGGAGGGAAAGGCAACGGGTTGGTCTGCGTGGTACGTTAACGGGAAATGGCAGCCGCAGGACAAGAAAAAGTAGCCGGGTAGAAGAACACGGGGTCAGATGAAAGCTTTCATCTGACCCCAATCTCAGCTCCTTAACGGAACTTCCTGAGCCGCTGTATCAGAGAGGAAGTATCCCAGCGTTTCCCACCCATCGATTGCACGTCTGCATAAAACTGATCCACCAGGGCGGTGACTGGCAATGAGGCATTGACCTTGCGGGCCTCCTCAAGACAGATACCGAGATCTTTCCGCATCCAGTCCACGGCAAAGCCGTGTTCAAATTCGCCGGCGATCATGGTGCTCGAGCGGTTTTCCATCTGCCAGGATTGGGCCGCCCCTTTGGAAATGACATCCACCACTTTTGCGACATCCAGTTCCGCCTGTTCGGCAAAATGCAGCGCCTCCGAGAGCCCCTGTACCAGCCCTGCAATGGCAATCTGGTTCACCATTTTGGTTTTCTGGCCACTACCGGCAGGTCCCATCAGGTTCAGAGCGCGGGCGTAGTGCTCCATAACGGGCTGGGCTTTAGCGTAGTCTTCTTCGGAGCCTCCGCACATGATGGTCAGTTTGCCGTTCTCAGCGCCCTGCTGGCCGCCCGAAACCGGGGCATCAACAAAACCCATTCCGTTGCGGCGGGAGGCTTCGGCAAGGTATTCGGCAATGCCAGCGGAGGCAGTGGTGTGGTCGACTAGAACGGCGCCTTCCTGAGCGTGAGCAAGAATACCGTCCTCGCCCTCGTAGACCGCCTTCAAGTCCTTGTCTGCACCTACGCAGGTCAGAATGATATCGGCGCCCTTGACGGCTTCAGCAATGGTGGTGCAGCTGATTCCGGAATGGTCCTTTGTCCATTGCTCTGACTTGGCGGATGTTCGGTTCCAGACCCTGACAGTGAGTCCGGCTTTTGCCAGGTGGCCGGCCATCGGATAGCCCATGACGCCCAAGCCGATAAATGCTGCTGTAGTCACTGATTTCTCCTCTTATGTTTTTGTTGAGTTAACTTATCATAGAAGAGCAGGGCGGGCGGTGAATAAAAAAAGGCCGCTGAATCAGCGGCCTTAGCATTGCGGATACGGTCATGCCGGATTTATGTTTTCGGGTAGTCCCGCTTTTCTGAGCCGGTATACAGCTGGCGTGGACGGCCGATGCGGTAATCGCCGCTGACCATTTCGTTCCAGTGCGAGAACCAACCGATGGTCCGCGACATCGCGAAGATGACAGTGAACATCGAGGTCGGGATGCCGATAGCCTTGAGAATCAGGCCCGAGTAGAAGTCCACGTTCGGGTACAGTTTGCGCTGGACGAAGTAGTCGTCTTCCAGTGCGATTTTCTCCAGACGCTGTGCAATCTTCAGCAGAGGGTCGTTCTCCAGTCCAAGTTCGGTTAGGACTTCGTGAGCGGTTTCGGCCATCACTTTGGCGCGCGGGTCGAAGTTCTTGTAAACCCGGTGACCAAAGCCCATCAGGCGGAATGGATCGTCCTTGTCCTTGGCCTTGGCAATGAACTTCTCGATATTGGACTCGTCGCCAATCTCGGCGAGCATGTCTAGAACCGCTTCGTTGGCGCCGCCGTGGGCAGGGCCCCATAGTGCGGCAATGCCCGATGCGATACACGCGTAGGGGTTGGCGCCGGTGGAGCCGGCCAGGCGAACGGTTGAGGTGGAAGCGTTCTGTTCGTGATCCGCGTGCAGGATAAAGATCTTGTCCATCGCCTTGGCGAGGATCGGGTTCGGCTTGTATTCCTCGCAGGGAACGCCAAACATCATCTGCAGGAAGTTCTCGGAGTACGAAAGATCGTTCCGGGGGTACATGAACGGCTGGCCAATGCTGTATTTGTAGCACCAAGCCGCAATGGTTGGCATTTTTGCTATCAGGCGGTGTGCCGTGATTTCACGCTGATGCTCGTCAGCCACGTCCATCTGGTCATGGTAGAACGCTGACAGGGCGCCAACCACACCGCACATGATGGCCATGGGGTGCGCGTCACGGCGAAAGCCCTGGAAGAAGTTGCGCATTTGGTCATGCAGCATGGTGTGGTTCTTGATCGTGTCGTGGAACCGCTTGTTTTCTTCCGGAGTCGGTAGTTCGCCTTTCAGTAGCAGATAGCACACTTCCAGATAATCCGAATACTCTGCAAGCTGTTCAATCGGGTAGCCACGGTGCAGGAGAACGCCGTTCGCTCCGTCTATGTAGGTAATGGCTGATTCGCAGGCAGCTGTGGATACGAACCCTGGATCGTATGTGAAAACGCCTTCCTGGACCAGGCCTCGTACGTCGATAACGTCTGGGCCGACGGTGCCGGAATAAACCGGTAGCTCAATGGACTTGTCCCCCACCGAGAGCGTGGCTTTCCTGTCGGTCATGGTGCTCTCCTATTTATCAGCTTAGACAGCTTAATCTACATTTATAGATGCGCGAGAAGGCGCGTATTATCGCAAAACTGGCGGCAAAATATAGGGCGTTGGCTTTTTTTGTCAATGGAAGAGTCAGGAAAAGCCGGAATTTGACATGGGTTGTAAATGAGGGATATCCCGAATAACAACGGATTGGGGAGAGAAAATAATTTGTCAATAATGCTTATAGCTTGCCTAACCCCCTGAAATACGCGGCCCACAGGGCGTTGCAGGTTTGTAATTGCTTAGGGTACTCCTTATAATCCGTAGCCCGGAATCGGGGATAAACCTTTCTTTGGTGCCTGTAAATAACGGGTTGCCGGCGAGGTTTCCTCCCTCCTGAGCCAATCGTGTGCCGGTTTCGTATCTGCACGCTGATCCTTACATACCAACCATCCGCACCCGGTTTTTCCGGTTCCGCGGAACCAAAAGAGAGTGTGAGAGCGCTGTGAATAGCAAACGACCAGTAAATCTCGATCTCGGCAAGTTTCATTTTCCGCTGCCAGCCATTACGTCCATATTGCACCGCATCAGCGGCATCATCATTTTTGTTGGTGTTGCGTTCATGCTTTACGGGCTTCAGCTTTCCTTGTCCGGGGAAGAGGGCTTCAGCCGTGTAAGTGAACTGCTGGACAGCTTTTTTGCCAAGCTGATTATCTGGGGCATCTTGTCTGCTCTGCTGTACCACCTCGTCGCAGGGATCAAGCACCTGCTCATGGACATGGGCATTGGTGAAGAGCTCGAGAGCGGCCGTCTCGCCGCGAAGATCACGATTGTGGTTTCCGTCATTCTCATCGTATTGGCAGGAGTCTGGGTATGGTAAACAGCGTCACGAACCTTGGTCGCAGTGGTGTTTTCGACTGGCTGATCCAGCGGGTAACAGCCTACGTACTTGCTTTGTATACAATTTTCCTGCTTGGGTTTATGTTGGCGTCTGACGTCAACTACGACACTTGGTCTTCCCTGTTTGGTCAGACCTGGTTCCGTATCTTTTCCTTGCTGACACTGCTTTCTATTGGTGCGCACGCATGGGTAGGTCTCTGGACGGTTACCACTGACTACATCAAGCCTATGGGTCCAAGGTTCTTCGTGCAGGCAGCTTGTGGTCTGACCATGTTTGTGTATGTGGTCTGGGGCATTCAGATTCTTTGGGGGCTTTAATCAATGGCTAATATCAAGACCATGTCTTACGACGCGATCGTTATCGGTGGTGGCGGTTCCGGCATGCGTGCCGCACTGCAGTTGACCGAGTCCGGTGTCAATACTGCGTGTATCACCAAGGTGTTTCCGACGCGTTCGCACACGGTATCCGCCCAGGGTGGCATTACCTGTGCAATTGCAAGTGCTGATCCCAACGATGATTGGCGTTGGCACATGTATGACACGGTGAAAGGTTCGGACTATATCGCTGACCAGGATGCTGTTGAGTATATGTGCTCAGTCGGCCCTCAAGCCGTCTTTGAGCTGGAGCACATGGGACTTCCGTTCTCACGTACCGAACAGGGCCGTATCTACCAGCGTCCGTTCGGTGGCCAGTCCAAGGGCCCCGATAACCCAACGCAGGCAGCGCGAACCTGTGCTGCCGCTGACCGTACCGGTCATGCACTTCTGCACACGCTCTACCAGGCCAATCTCAAGGGTGGGACTACTTTCCTTAATGAGTGGTACGCAGTTGATCTCGTTAAGAACAGCAAAGACGAAGTTGTCGGTGTTGTGGCCATTGAGGTTGAAACCGGCGAAGTGGCTTACATTAAGTCAAAAGCGACGGTTCTTGCGACAGGCGGTGCAGGCCGTATTTACGCATCTACCACGAATGCCCTGATCAACACCGGTGATGGTGTCGGCATGGCCCTGCGCGCCGGTTTCCCGATGCAGGATATGGAGATGTGGCAGTTCCACCCGACGGGTATTTACGGTGCTGGTACGCTGGTAACGGAAGGTTGCCGGGGTGAGGGTGGTTACCTGATCAACGCTGAAGGTGAGCGCTTCATGGAGCGGTACGCTCCGAACGCAAAAGATCTGGCGGGCCGTGATGTTGTCGCCCGGGCGATGGTTATAGAGATTCTGGAGGGTCGCGGTTGTGGGCCCGACAAGGACCACGTTCTGCTGAAGCTGGATCATCTGGGCGAAGAAACTCTGAATCTGCGTCTGCCAGGTATTTGTGAGCTGTCCCGAACCTTTGCACATGTGGATCCGGTGAAAGAGCCGATTCCGGTGGTCCCGACCTGTCATTACATGATGGGCGGCATCCCGACCAACGTCGGTGGTCAGGCGCTGACTCAGGACGAAAACGGTAATGACAAAGCTATCCCAGGGCTGTTCGCCTGTGGTGAGGCGGCTTGTGTATCCGTGCACGGTGCCAACCGTCTGGGCGGTAACTCGCTGCTGGATCTGGTTGTGTTCGGTCGGGCTGCTGGTCTGCACATCGAAGAGCAGCTTCGTGGCGGGTTCGAGGTAGATGGCGCCAGCGAAGAGGATATCAAGCGTGCCATGGCTCGCCTTGATCGCCTGAACAGTGCGTCTGAGGGTGAAAGTGTAGCCGAGGTTCGCAAGGATCTTCAAAACTGCATGCAGCTGTATTTCGGCGTATTCCGGGATGGCAAGAGCATGGAAGAAGGCCTGAAGAGGCTTGAGGCGATTGGTGAGCGCGCACGCAATACCAAGCTGGCGGATACCAGCAATGCCTTCAACACGGCCCGGATTGAGGCGCTTGAGCTTGATAACCTCTTTGAGGTGGCTCTGGCTACTGCAATTTCCGCCTACGAACGCAAAGAAAGCCGTGGCGCTCATGCCCGGAATGACTTCACTGAACGTGACGATGAAAACTGGCTGAAGCACTCCATGTACTTCCCGCTAGACAAGCGTGTCGGTAAGCGAGATGTGAATTTCGCGCCGAAGACCGTGGCCACGTTTGAGCCGAAGATCCGGACTTACTAAGGGGGACGTCGAAAATGTTAGTAAGCCTATATCGTTATAACCCGGAAGCCGATAATGCGCCCTATATGCAGGACGTAGATGTCGAGATTCCGGCGGGTAAGGACCTGATGGTTCTTGATGTTCTCAATCTCATCAAGGAGCGGGATCCCTCGATGGCCTACCGCCGTTCCTGCCGTGAGGGCGTATGTGGCTCTGATGGCATGAACATGAACGGCAAGAATGGTCTGGCCTGCATTACACCGGTTTCCCAGGTTGTGAAGAACGACAAGCTGGTGCTTCGGCCACTGCCGGGTCTGCCTGTCATTCGTGACCTCGTTGTCGACATGAGCCTCTTCTACAAGCAGTACGAAAAGGTCATGCCGTACCTCGTGAATGACAAGCCGGCACCCGCTATCGAGCGTCTGCAGTCTCCCGAGGACCGGGAGAAGCTGGACGGCCTGTACGAGTGCATTCTGTGTGCCTGCTGTTCCACATCCTGCCCGTCGTTCTGGTGGAATCCGGACAAGTTCATTGGCCCGGCAGGCCTGTTGCAGGCCTACCGCTTCCTCGCGGACAGCCGTGACACCGCCCAGGACGAGCGTCTCGCCAATCTCGATGACCCGTTCAGCGTTTTCCGCTGCCGGGGAATTATGAACTGTGTCAGTGTCTGCCCGAAAGGTCTTAACCCCACAAGGGCTATCGGCCATATTCGGAATCTTCTGCTGCAACGGGCGACTTAAGCGGCAGGATTTCAGGCAGGCGCTATACTGTTCTGACAAGGTTAGTATCCGGAAGGCCCCGCAGTTTGTGGGGCCTTCAACCAAAGGCTTATAGTCAAAAGTCTTATCCGGGTGCACACTACGCAAGCCGTGGCGGGAACTTATAAAGTTTTCACCCAGCTTTGCTGAGTACAAAAACCACCGGGGAACGGAAAACATCCATGTCGGGTGTGGTGGCCAAAGTCGATCCCGTAAAAACCCGTATTGACTGAGAATTACCCCTGGCCGACCATACCGGGCTCCCCGCACCAGCCCAAGGTGAGCTATTCAAGATGCACGAAAGCATAATGGAGCAGTTATGGCAGACTTCCCACCTGCAGGGTGGTAATCTCGCCTATGTTGAACAGCTTTTTGAAACCTACCTGACAGACCCCAATGCCGTTCCCGAAGAGTGGCGAAGCTATTTTGACAAGCTTCCCAGTGTCGATGGCTATCAGGGCCGCGACGTTGCCCACTCTTCCATCCGCGAACAGTTTGAACATATCTCTCGCAATCAGCGCTTTCTCGCCAGCGGCGGTGTTCCCGCCAGTGCTACGTCCGACGCAGACAAAAAGCAGATTCGTGTTCTCCAGCTGATCAATGCCTTCCGTTTCCGTGGTCATCAGGAAGCAAAGCTGGATCCGCTCGGCGTATGGCAGCGTCCTCAGGTAGAAGATCTGGATCCGTCGTTCCACGAACTTTCGGATTCCGACAACGATCTGGAGTTCCAGACCGGTTCCCTGAATCTAGGCTCCGAGACCATGAAGCTCGGGGACATTGTGAAGGGGCTGCGTCAGACCTATTGCGAGAGCATCGGCGCGGAATACATGCACGTCGTCGATACCCGCATCAAGCGTTGGTTTCAGCAGCGTATGGAGCCGGTTCGCTCACGGCCGGAGTACGAGGCGAAGACCCGCAAGCACATCCTGGAACGCCTGACCGCTGCCGAGGGCCTGGAAAAATACCTGGGCTCCCGCTATCCGGGCGTCAAGCGGTTCGGCCTTGAAGGTGGTGAGAGTCTGATTCCCTGTCTGGATGAACTGATCCAGCGTGCAGGTTCTTATGGTGCCAAAGAGATCGTTCTGGGCATGGCTCATCGTGGCCGCCTGAACGTTCTGGTGAACACCCTCGGTAAAAACCCGAAAGAACTTTTCGACGAGTTTGAAGGCAAGAAGCTGGCAGCTTCCGGTTCCGGTGACGTGAAATACCATCAGGGTTTCTCATCCAACGTGATGACCCCCGGCGGTGAGGTTCACCTTGCCATGGCCTTTAACCCGTCTCATCTGGAGATCGTTTCTCCGGTGGTTGAGGGTTCGGTTCGTGCCCGCCAGACCCGTCGAAATGACAACGACGGCACACAGGTGGTCCCGATCATCATGCACGGTGACGCGGCCTTTGCCGGTCAGGGCGTGGTGATGGAAACCTTTCAGATGTCCCAGACCCGTGGTTTCGGTGTTGGTGGTACCATCCATATCGTCATCAACAACCAGGTTGGCTTCACCACGAGTAGGCAGGAAGATGCTCGGTCCACCGAATATTGTACCGACGTTGCCAAGATGATCCAGGCACCGATCCTGCACGTGAATGCGGACGATCCGGAAGCGGTTATGTTCGTTACCCAGATGGCGATGGACTACCGCAACGAGTTCAAAAACGACGTAGTTATCGATCTGGTGTGCTACCGCCGCCGCGGCCATAACGAAGCGGATGAGCCTGCCGCAACCCAACCGGTCATGTATGAGAAGATCCGCAAGCTGAAAACGACTCGCAATCTTTACGCTGACCAGCTGATGGAAGCAGGCGTGATCAGCGAGGACGAAGCCAAGCAGATTGAAAATGACTACCGTGATGCGTTGGATAACGGCGAGCACGTGGTCAAATCCCTGGTCAAGGAGCCCAACAAGGAGCTCTATGTCGACTGGACGCCGTACCTCGGTCACGAGTGGACCGCCAAGTGCAAATCCAGCGTGCCCCTGAAGACGATTCAGAAGCTTGGCAAGAAGCTGACCTCGGTTCCTGAAGGGTTCAGCATCCAGCGTCAGGTTTCCAAGATCGTATCAGATCGCGAAAAGATGACGGCAGGTGCCTTGCCCATTAACTGGGGCTATGGCGAGGTTATGGCGTATGCAACGCTGATAAACGAGGGTCATCCGATCCGCATTACGGGTCAGGACGTCGGCCGGGGTACGTTCTCCCATCGTCACGCGGTCTTGCACAACCAGAAAGACGGTTCAACGCACATTGCGCTTGAGCAATTGTCCGAAGACCAGCCAAAGTTCGAGCTCTACGACTCGCTGCTTTCTGAGGAAGCAGTCATGGCGTTCGAATATGGCTATTCAACCACCGCGCCGGACGGCCTGGTGGTATGGGAAGCGCAATTTGGTGACTTTGCCAATGGCGCCCAGGTGGTCATCGACCAGTTCCTGACCAGTGGTGAACATAAGTGGGGCCGCCTCTGTGGCCTGACCCTGCTGCTGCCACACGGCTACGAGGGCCAGGGGCCGGAGCACAGTTCTGCTCGTCTTGAGCGGTTCCTGCAATTGTCTGCTGAGCACAATATTCAGGTATGTGTGCCGACAACGCCGTCGCAGGTGTTCCACATGCTTCGTCGTCAGGTCAAGCGCCCACTGCGCAAGCCGCTGGTCGCGATTACGCCGAAGAGCCTGCTGCGTCACAAGGAAGCGACCTCTGATCTGGATGATCTGACAAGTGGCACCTTCCAGACGGTGCTCCCCGAGAAGGAGCCGTCCGATCCGAAGAAGGTGACACGCCTGATCATGTGCAGCGGCAAAGTGTATTTCGATCTTCTGGAGAAGAAGAAATCCGACGAGCGTGACGACGTCGCCATTGTTCGCATCGAGCAGCTCTATCCGTTCCCGGGTGATGATCTGGATGAACTGCTGAGCCATTACAGCAAGCTCAAGCATGTTGTCTGGTGTCAGGAAGAGCCGATGAACCAGGGTGCCTGGTACTGCAGTCAGCATCACATGCGTAATGCCCTGCACCGCAAGAATCCCAAGCTGTACCTTCAGTATGCCGGCCGTGACGCTTCCGCTGCTCCTGCATGCGGGCATATGTCTGCGCACATAGAAGAGCAGAAGAAACTGGTTACCGACGCGTTTGAAATTTGACGAGCTACCGAACTAAGGATCTGTAATGTCAACTGAGATTAAAGCCCCCGTTTTCCCGGAGTCGGTCGCAGAGGGTACTGTTGCGACCTGGCACAAGCAGCCGGGCGAAGCCTGTTCGCGTGACGAACTAATTGTCGATATTGAAACCGACAAAGTCGTTCTTGAGGTTGTTGCGCCTGCTGATGGCGTTATCGAAGAAATCCTCAAGAACGAAGGCGATACTGTTGAGAGCGGCGAAGTAGTCGGCAAGTTCAAGGCAGGTGCAGCGGGCGAGTCCAAGCCTGCGGAAGGCAAGAAAGGAAAGAGCGAGGAAGAGGCTCCAAAGGAAGAGGCGAAAAGTGATGCTGCTTCCGGCGATGCCATCCTGAGCCCGGCGGCCCGCAAGCTGGCCGAAGAAAACAGCGTTGACCCAAGCGCGGTCAAGGGTACCGGCAAAGATGGCCGTGTAACCAAAGAAGACGTTCAGAGCTACGTCGAAAGTGCGAAGTCATCCGGTGGTGAAACTGCACCCAAGCCGGCTGCGGATATGCCAGAGGTAAATGTTTCAGCGGGCGAACGCCCGGAGAAACGTGTTCCCATGACGCGCCTGCGCGCCAGCATCGCCAAGCGTCTGGTCAACGCACAGCAAAGCGCGGCCATGCTGACCACCTTCAACGAAGTGAACATGGCGCCGATCATGGAGCTGCGCAAGCAGTACCAGGACAGCTTCGTGAAGCGCCACGGCATCAAGTTGGGCTTCATGTCCTTCTTTACCAAGGCGGCTACCGAAGCACTGAAGCGCTTCCCGGCCGTTAACGCCTCCATCGACGGCAACGACATGGTTTACCATGGTTACCAGGATATCGGTGTGGCGGTCTCTACCGATCGTGGCCTGGTGGTCCCGGTTGTTCGCGATACTGACGCACTGGGCCTCGCCGATATTGAGAAAAAGATTGTCGAGTACGGCACCAAGGCCAAAGGCGGCAAGCTTGGTATTGAGGATATGACCGGCGGTACCTTCACCATCACCAATGGCGGTATCTTCGGTTCTCTGATTTCCACCCCGATCCTGAATCCTCCGCAGACCGCGATCCTGGGTATGCACAAGATCCAGGAGCGCCCGATGGCGGTGAATGGCAAGGTGGAAATCCAGCCAATGATGTATCTGGCGCTTTCTTACGACCACCGTATGATCGATGGCAAGGAAGCAGTGCAGTTCCTTGTTGCGATCAAGGAAATGCTTGAAGACCCGGCACGTATTCTGCTGGACGTCTGAGCCGACACTTAACGAATCGGAAAACGGGATTAACTATGTCTGATAAGTACGACGTCATTGTCATTGGTGCAGGCCCCGGGGGCTATGTGGCCGCCATCAAAGCGGCGCAGCTCGGCCTGAAGACCGCGTGTGTCGAGTCCTGGACCGCTGAAGACGGAAAGGGTCAGGTGCTCGGCGGTACCTGCCTGAATGTGGGCTGCATTCCCTCCAAGGCGCTGCTGGAGATTTCTCACAAGTTCGAGGAAGCCAGCCACGGCTACGAGATGCAGGGCATCATCGCAAAGGATGTCAAAATGGACATCGCAAAGATGATGGAACGCAAGAGCGGCATCGTTAAGCAGCTGACCGGCGGGATTGCGGGTCTGTTCAAGGCTAACGGTGTGACGTCTATCCACGGTCACGGAAAGCTGCTTGCGAACCGCAAGGTGGAAGTCACCGACAAAGACGGCAAGACCACGACCTATGAAGCTGAAAACGTGATTCTGGCGACCGGCTCCAAGCCAATCCAGATTCCGCCCGCACCGTTTGACGGCGACTACGTCGTGGATTCCGAGGGTGCGCTGGAGTTCAGCGAAGTACCCAAACGCCTTGGCGTTATCGGCGCCGGTGTTATCGGCCTAGAGCTCGGCAGTGTATGGGCTCGTCTGGGTGCTGAAGTGACAGTTCTGGAAGCCCAGGATACCTTCCTGCCCGCTGTAGACCAGCAGGTTGCGAAGGACGCCCTGAAGCAATTCCAGAAGCAGGGTCTCAACATCGTCATGGGTGCGCGCATGACCGGCGCGGAAGTGAAGCGCAAGCTGGTTAACGTGACCTATGAGGATTCCAAGGGCAAGCATGAAGCCAAGTTCGACAAGCTGATCGTTGCCGTTGGTCGTCGTCCCTATACCGACAACCTGCTGTCTGAGGATGCCGGTGTCCAGATGGATGAACGTGGATTCATCTTCGTGGACGACAATTGCAAAACCGAGGCGCCGGGCATTTGGGCCGTTGGTGACGTGGTTCGTGGCCCGATGCTGGCTCACAAAGCCTCTGAAGAAGGCATTATGGTTGCCGAGCGTATTGCCGGGCACAAGCCCCAGGTGAATTACGACTGCATCCCGAACGTTATCTACACCGCACCGGAAGTTGCCTGGGTTGGTAAGACCGAAGAGCAGCTCAAGGCTGAAGGTGAAGAATATAACGTGGGTACCTTCCCGTTTGCCGCTAATGGCCGTGCCATGGCTGCAAACTCGGCATCTGGCCTGGTCAAGATCATTGCTGACGCGAAAACCGACCGTATCGTCGGGTTCCATGTCGTTGGTCCCCAGGCTTCTGAAATCGTTGCCCAGGGCGTTATCGCCATGGAATTCGGTTCCAGCGCCGAAGATCTGGCCCTGACCTGTTTCGCACACCCGACTCTGTCCGAGTCTGTGCATGAAGCAGCTCTGGCCGTCGGTGGTGGCGCGATTCATATCGCCAACCGCCGCAAGAAGAAGTAACGCAAACCAGGAATTTTTTAATTCGGGACATTAACTATGAATTTGCATGAATATCAGGGCAAACAGCTTTTTGCTGAATATGGCCTGCCAGTATCCAAGGGCATTGCCTGTGATACTCCGAAAGAAGCTGTTGACGCTGCCGGCGAGATCGGCGGTGACGCATGGGTCGTGAAGGCTCAGGTTCACGCGGGTGGCCGTGGCAAGGCTGGCGGTGTAAAGCTGGTTAAGAGCAAAGAAGAGATCCGTGAGTTTGCCGAGAAATGGCTGGGCGAAAAGCTGGTAACTTACCAGACTGACGAACATGGCCAGCCGGTCAGCAAGATTCTGGTTGAATCCCTCACTGACATCGACCAGGAACTGTACCTGGGTGCCGTTGTCGATCGTGGCACCCGCCGCATCGTGTTCATGGCCTCCACCGAAGGCGGTGTCGAGATCGAGAAGGTTGCTGAGGAAACCCCTGAGAAGATCCTGAAAGCGGAAATCGATCCGCTGGTCGGCGCGCAACCTTACCAGGGCCGCGAATTGGCGTTCAAACTGGGCCTAGAAGGCAAGCAGATCGGGCAGTTCACCAAGATCTTCCTGGGTCTGGCCAAACTGTTTGAAGAGTGCGATCTGGCGCTTGTTGAGATCAACCCGCTGGTAATCACGCCGGCCGGTGATCTGCACTGCCTGGACGCAAAGCTCGGCGTCGACGGAAACGCGCTTTACCGTCAGAAAAAAATCCACGACATGCACGATCCGTCCCAGGAAGATTCCCGTGAAGCGGAAGCTGCCAAGTGGGAACTCAACTACGTCGCTCTGGAAGGCAACATCGGTTGTATGGTTAACGGCGCGGGCTTGGCCATGGGTACCATGGACATCATCAAGCTGTCCGGTGGCCGGCCAGCCAACTTCCTGGATGTAGGGGGCGGCGCTACCAAAGAGCGCGTTTCCGAAGCGTTCAAGATCATCCTGTCTGACGACAACGTCCAGGCGGTTCTGGTCAACATCTTCGGTGGCATCGTTCGCTGCGACATGATCGCGGAGGGCATTATTGGCGCCGTCAAGGAAGTGGGCGTCAAGGTTCCTGTGGTTGTTCGTCTTGAAGGCAACAACGCCGAGAAGGGCATCCAGGTACTCGCCGATAGTGGCCTGAATATCATTGCCGCCACCAGTCTGTCGAATGCGGCAGAGCAAGTCGTTAAAGCCGCAGGGGGTAAATAATGAGCATCCTGATCAACAAAGACACCAAGGTTATCTGTCAGGGCTTTACCGGCGCGCAGGGTACTTTCCACTCTGAGCAAGCCATTGCCTACGGGACCAAGATGGTTGGTGGCGTCAGCCCCGGCAAGGGTGGCACAGAGCATCTGGGACTTCCGGTGTTCAACACCGTACGTGAAGCGGTTGAGAAAACCGGTGCAGAGGCGACCGTTATCTATGTTCCTGCGCCGTTCTGTAAAGACGCCATTATCGAAGCGGCCGATGCCGGCATCAAGCTGATCGTCTGTATTACTGAAGGCATCCCGACCATCGATATGCTGTACGCCAAAGAGTACGTGGATCGCGAAGGCGTTCGCATGATTGGTCCCAACTGCCCGGGTGTTATCACTCCGGACGAGTGCAAGATCGGCATCATGCCTGGCCACATCCACAAGAAGGGCAAGGTGGGTATCGTGTCCCGCTCAGGCACCCTGACGTACGAAGCGGTCAAGCAGACCACCGATTACGGTTACGGTCAGTCTACCTGTATCGGTATCGGTGGTGACCCGATCCCGGGTTCCAACTTTATCGACATTCTGGCCTTGCTTCAGGAAGATCCTGAAACTGAAGCCATTGTGATGATCGGAGAGATCGGCGGTACTGCCGAGGAAGAAGCTGCGGCCTACATCAAGCAGAACGTCACCAAGCCGGTGGTTTCCTACATCGCTGGTGTCACTGCGCCCCCGGGCAAGCGTATGGGCCATGCTGGCGCCATCATTTCCGGTGGTAAGGGTACTGCAGACGAAAAGTTTGCCGCTCTGGAAGACGCCGGTGTGCGGACTGTTCGCAGTCTGGCCGAGATCGGTAAGGCCCTGAAGGAAGTCACTGGCTGGTAAGCTGGCCTTCTTTCAGTTAAACCCCCCGTTTCTGCCCTGCAGAGCGGGGGTTTTTTATTTATAATGCCGGGTCGCCTGAACTATGATGGCGAATCTAATACTAAATAAGGAGTTCGTGCTTTGAGTTCTGTAGATTCCCAGCAAAGGGTTTTGTCCGGCATGCGTCCAACCGGCAAGCTTCACCTTGGCCACTATCATGGTGTGCTGAAAAACTGGGTGAAACTCCAGCACGAATTTGAGTGCTTCTTTTTCGTGGCAGACTGGCACGCCCTCACCACGAACTACGACGACCCCTCCGGGATTGAACAGAGTGTGTGGGACATGGTCATCGACTGGCTGGCGGCCGGGGTCAACCCTGGGTCATCCACTATGTTCATTCAGTCCCAGGTGCCCGAGCACGCGGAGTTGCATCTGCTGTTGTCCATG
Source organism: Marinobacter sp. (assembly GCF_048269445.1). Classification (GTDB taxonomy): domain Bacteria; phylum Pseudomonadota; class Gammaproteobacteria; order Pseudomonadales; family Oleiphilaceae; genus Marinobacter. The sequence continues at coordinate 29,409 of NZ_JBLXIQ010000008.1, forward strand.
ATCACGCCTCTCGGCTGGCTTGAGCGGATCCCGACCTTCAAGGACCAGCAGGAAAAATTGCGGGAAAAAGATTTGGCCACCTACGGATTCCTGGGCTATCCGCTGCTGCAAAGCGCCGATATCCTGGTTTACCGCGCCGGCAAGGTGCCGGTGGGCGCTGATCAGGTTTCCCATGTCGAGATTACCCGGGAAATTGCCCGCCGTTTCAACCACATCTACGGTCGCGAGCCGGGTTTTGAAGAACAGGCGGAAGGTGCCATCGTCAAGATGGGCAAGAAGAACGCCAAACTGTATCGCAACCTCAAGAAGCGCTATCAGGAAGAGGGCGATATGGAAGCCCTGGAAACCGCCAGGGCATTGCTCAAGGAGCAGCAGAATATCTCCCTGGGTGATCGCGAACGCCTGTATGGTTACATCGAGGGCGGTGGCAAGGTTATTTTACCCGAACCCCAGCCGTTGCTCACACCGGAATCCAAGTTGCCAGGGTTGGATGGCCAAAAAATGTCCAAATCCTACAACAACTACATTGGGTTGCGTGAAGAGCCGGACAGTGTGGCCAAAAAGGTCCGGACGATGCAGACCGATCCCCAACGGGTTCGCCGCACCGATCCGGGTGAGCCCGAGAAGTGCCCTGTCTGGGGTATGCACAAGATCTATTCCGACGCCGACACCCAGGAGTGGGTCCAGACCGGCTGCCGGAGCGCTGGCATTGGTTGCCTGGACTGCAAGAAACCATTGATTGACGCTATTGTAGAGGAGCAGCGGCCTTTGCATGAACGTGCGCGTGAGTATGAGGGCAACCCGGATCTGGTGCATTCGATCTTGCAGGAAGGTCGTGAGCATGCCCGTGATGCCGCCCGGGATACCCTTGAGGAAGTCCGGGCAGCCATGGGTCTCCATTACCGCTGAATCCTTACATGCCCGCGATCCGGAGCTGCACTGTGCAGCTCCGTCCCGGAGAGATAGGTTATGACGGAAGAATCCACAGATTCGGTAGCGCCCGAAGTGCAGGAAACGACGCCCGAGCCGTCGCCGCTGGCCCGGGTTTCCGGCAAGCCGGTTGTGGATCTTCCCAAGGATCTCTACATTCCGCCGGATGCCCTGGCGGTTTTTCTGGAGGCTTTTGAGGGGCCCCTGGATCTTCTGCTTTACCTCATTCGTCGCCAGAACATGAACATTCTGGAAATCGATGTCAGCGAGATCACTCGACAGTACATGGACTACATTGGTGCTGTGGAAGCCATGCGCTTCGATCTGGCCGCAGAATACCTTGTGATGGCCGCGACCCTGGCAGAGATCAAATCCAGGATGTTGTTGCCCAGGCAGGAGAGTGACGATGAGGAAGAGGTTGATCCGCGGGCTGAGCTGATCCGCCGGCTGCAACAGTATGAGCGCTTCAAGCAGGCAGCCGAGGATATTGACCAACTGCCCCGCCTGGAACGGGACAACTTTGCCGCCTCTGCGGCTTTGCCGAGCATGCCCTCTAGCCAGCCCCACCCGGATGTGGATCTGCGGGAGATGCTGCTTGCACTGCAGGGTGTACTGAGGCGGGCTGATCTGTTTACCAGCCACCACGTGGAACGGGAGCGGTTGTCGACCCGTGAGCGTATGTCCGCGATTCTGTCTGCGCTGCAGGATGATCGCTTTGTGACGTTCGAAAGCCTGTTCACCGTTGAAGAGGGTCGACTTGGTGTGGTCGTTACGTTCCTGGCCACGCTGGAGTTGGTAAAAGAGCAGTTGATCGAGGTGGTGCAGGGCGAAGTCCTGGGGCCGATTCATTTGCGCGCCCGGGCGGTCAGTTAGTGTCCTGTTCACGGCTGGAAGCACGGAAACACGGGTAATCATCATGAACGAAGAACATCTCCTGAGAATCCAGGCGATTGCTGAAGCCGCCTTGTTGGCGGCCGGCAAGCCGCTGTCCCTCGACCAGTTGCGGGATTTGTTTTCTGAAGAGGAGCGGCCGGCCCGGCAGGTTATGGAGCATGTCATGGTGCTGCTGGAAAATGCCTGCGAGGGTCGCGGGTTCGAGCTGAAAAAGGTGGCCAGCGGTTACCGTCTCCAGGTTCGTCAGGAGTACGCTCCCTGGGTTGGTCAGCTGTTCGAGGAGAAGCCCCAGCGTTATTCGCGGGCGTTGCTGGAAACCCTGGCGCTGATCGCCTATCGGCAGCCGATTACCCGGGGCGAAATTGAAGATATTCGAGGTGTTACGGTAAGCAGCAATATCATTCGTACACTGCTTGAGCGAGAGTGGGTGCGCGTTGTCGGCCATCGTGATGTTCCTGGCCGGCCGGCCATGTACGCGACGACCAAACAGTTTCTGGACTATTTCAACCTGGCGGGGCTGGATCAGATGCCGCCGCTGTCTGAGGTCCGGGATCTGGAAGAAATCGGCCGGGAAATCGAAAAGAACATACAGGCGGAGATCGAATTTGAATCGCCCGCTGCGGAGAGCGGTGACGACTCTCCGGGCCAGACACTTCATTGATACCATTCGGGTATCAGTCAGAGACTAAGGATTGATTTCATGGCGGCAGAACGCCCCGAAAAACCAGCCAGAAAGGCGAAAGAACCGGCCAGGACGGCGAAAGCGTCAGCAAGGCCGGTGGACAAAGTGACCCACGATGGTCCCGAACGGATCCAGAAGCTGCTCTCCAGGGCAGGTATCGGTTCGCGCCGGGAGATTGAGGGCTGGATGGAAACTGGCCGCCTTACGGTAAACGGCCTGGCAGTGGCTCCGGGCCAGAAAGCCACCGTGGCAGACCGATTTGAACTTGATGGTAAGCGCCTTGAGGTTTCCGGCGCCTCGGAAGTGTTGCGTCGTGTGCTCATCTACAACAAGCCCGAAGGCGAAGTTAACACCCGAAAGGATCCGGAGGGCCGACCGACGGTATTTGATCGCCTGCCACGCCTGAAGGAGCACCGCTGGATTTCCATTGGCCGGCTCGACATCAACACCACTGGCCTGGTGCTTTTTACCACAGACGGAGAGCTTGCCAATAGGCTGATGCACCCTTCCAACCAGATAGACCGGGAATACGCGGTGCGTATCTTCGGGGAAGTGGATGATGCAATGATTGAGCGTCTGCTTCAGGGCGTTTTGCTCGAAGATGGCATGGCAAAGTTTACCGACCTTTCGCCGGCGGGTGGCAGTGGCATGAATCGCTGGTTTCACGTTACCTTGCTGGAAGGGCGAAACCGGGAAGTCCGCCGGCTCTGGGAATCCCAGGGCGTTCGGGTCAGCCGCCTGAAGCGGGTCCGCTACGGACCGATCTTTCTGCCAAGTCGTCTGACAGTTGGCAAATGGGAGGAACTTGACCAGAAAGCCGTCGATATGCTCAGTCGCAGCGTTGGGCTCGATTCCGTTGATATTCCACAGAAAACACCGGATGAAAAGGCTGCTCATGATCGCCAGCGTCGCAAGAGTCCGGGGCGATCCGGCAAGAAGACGCCTGGCAAAAAATGGGCAGTCAGCGATACCAGGCCGGCCAAACCTGCCGGGCAAACCTCAAAATCCGATCGGCCCCGGAGCAAAACGCCCCGTAGCTGATATTCAGGAAATGGTGGCAAACACCCGGGTGCAGTTTCGGCCCTGGTGTTTGGCACGGTAGAGGGCCTCATCGGCCCGGGCGAGCCATTCCTGGGCAGATTCTTTGTGCAGGAAGGTGGCTACCCCGCAGCTGGTCGTTACCCGAAGTTCTTTCTCGCCAGCATCAACCCGAATACCCGCAATTGCCTCGCGAATCCGTTCAGCTACGTCTTTTGCATCCCGCTCAGCAGTATGAGGCAGTAGAACGGCAAACTCTTCACCACCAAACCGGTAGACGCTGTCTGACGTTCGCACGGCCTTCTCAAGCTCGGCGGCTGCAATCTGGAGGAGGTGGTCGCCGACCACATGCCCGTGGGTGTCGTTGACTGCTTTGAAATGGTCCAGATCGCACAGGACAAGCGAGTAAGGCTCGCCATGTCGCTCTGACAACAGGCTGGCACGCTGTAACGCGTCGTCCATCGCCCGCTTGTTGGGGATGCCGGTCAGTGAGTCCGTCAGTGATGCCTGCTCAATGGCAATGTATTGGCAGGCATTTCGAATCGGGCAGATCGCGGCACCGAGTATCATCTCGACACCCTCAAGTTCCTGGTCAGAGAACCGCTGCCTGCGATGCAATACCAGGGTCCCGTAATTCACCCCTTCAAGGCTCAATCGATATTCGCATCGGTGAGGACCGCCCATGCCGGTGGCGTAGACGAAATCCTGCTTTCCGATCCGATGCCGGTAATGAAGCGTTTCAAAGGGCACAATCGCGCCCAGTTCTTCGGTCAGAATCGCCAGGTGTTGTTCCAGTGACAGTGTGGTGGACAGGCGACGGGTCAGCCTGGTGAGGACATCCGGTGCGTTGTTCCGATCCTGGTGAGCCTGGCGCAGAGCTGCCAATTTCTGGGGCTGGGAACCGGAATTGTGGATTGACGGTATGTGTTTCACTACAGCTCACTCTGTCGCAGAAGTTTACAGTGCACAGGCCGCTGTTTTGCAGAAACCGTTCCGTAATAATTAAAAACAAGCAAAAACAATTGGTAAGGAGAGTATTCAAGATTTGACTTCAGGTTTTAGAATTTGGCACGCGCCCTGTCGTCAAAAAACCGGCAGCGTTTTGCCGTTGATTCTTCAACACCTTGGCAAAATGTCAGACAAGGGGATGGGGCTGGTGAGAGCGTGTGGTAAACTTCTGCGCTTGTATTTGAGCCGTCTGCAGAAGTGAGCGACTAACTTTATGAGGTTTCAGGCCCCGGAAAGTCTATCCGAACAAATAGCCCAGCACCTTGGGCAGCGGATTATCACGCGAGATCTCAAACCTGGAGAGCGCATTCAGGAGCTTAAAGTGGCGGGGGAGTTGAACGTCAGTCGCGGTTCGGTCCGCGAGGCGTTACTCATTCTCGAAAGACGCCACCTGATCGAGATCTTTCCCCGCCGGGGTGCGGTGGTCTCAAGCCTGACTCCTGAAAGCGTCAACAGCCTTTACGACATCTATATTGACCTTCTCTGCATGCTAGGGCGCAAGGTCCTGGAGCGCTGGTCCGGTAAGGAGCTTGGTGGTGTTATGAGCCAGGTCGGTGAATTACAGGCCGTGATTGATGCCCTGAACGCCACCAGTGAAGACGCGGCCGAGCAGGTGATTGACGCCGGCTTTGGTGTCATGCGTTATGCCTATGGTCTGGTCGACAACCCGTTTCTTGAGGAAACCCTCGAGAATTTCCGTCCCGCCGTCAGTCGCACCTATTTTGTGGCACTCGAACATTTCCGGGATGAAATCGGGAAAACAGCGACCTTCTTCCGGCAATTGGCAGACGCCGCGGTCCGCGACGATGCAGAGCGCCTGCAGACGGTGATTAAGGCCTTCGGAGAGCATCAGCGACAGCAGGTCTTGACCATTCTCCGGCAGGAGGAGAACGCCTGATATGCGTCTGAAGTCCATCAAACTCTCCGGCTTCAAATCGTTTGTCGATCCTACGACCGTGCCGTTTCCATCGAACATGACCGCCGTTGTCGGGCCCAATGGGTGCGGCAAGTCGAACATCATCGACGCAGTGCGCTGGGTTATGGGCGAAAGCTCTGCCAAGTACCTTCGTGGCGAGTCGATGACCGACGTCATCTTTAACGGTTCCAGTGCCCGGAAGCCCGTGGGGCAGGCGTCGATCGAGCTGGTGTTTGATAACAGCGACGGCTCCGCGCCCGGTGAATTTTTCCGGTTCAACGAAATTTCGGTTCGCCGCCGGGTGTCCCGTGAGGGCCAGTCCGAATATTTTCTGAACGGTTCCAAGTGCCGGCGGCGGGATATTACCGATCTGTTCCTCGGTACCGGCCTCGGGCCGCGTAGTTACGCCATCATTGAGCAGGGCATGATTTCCAGGCTGATTGAGGCAAAGCCCGAAGAGCTTCGAATCTACATTGAGGAAGCGGCCGGCATTTCGAAGTACAAGGAGCGTCGCCGGGAAACGGAAAACCGGATTCGCCGGACCCAGGAAAACCTGGAGAGGCTTACCGATCTGCGTGAAGAACTTGGGCGCCAGCTTCAGCATCTTGAGCGCCAGGCCGCTGCCGCGGAAAAGTACAAGGCCTACAAACAGGAAGAGCGCCTGAAGAAAGCCGAGCTGACGGTGCTCCGCTGGCAATCCCTGGATAACGACCTCCAGGCCTGGCGCGGCAAGATACGTGACACCGAGCTTGAGTTGGAAAAGTACCTGACAGAGCGGGTCAGCCTGGAAACATCACTGGAATCCCTGCGTGACAGCCACCAGGACCGCACTGAACACTTTAATCGCGCCCAGGCCCGTTATTATGAGGCTGGCGCCGATATCGCCCGTATTGAACAAAGCCTCGAGCACCAGAGGGAGCGCAGCCGTCAGATGGCCACGGAGCTTGATCAGGCCCTGGCGAACCAGCGTGAACTGGCCCGGGAACTGGAGCAGGACGAAGACAAACTGGCGGGCATTCAGGAAGAGCTGGACATGGTGGAGCCTGAACAGGAGGCGCTGGCCGTGCGTTCGGAGGAATCCGGCGAGAAATTGCAGCAGGCCGAAGATGCCATGGGCGATTGGCAGCACCAATGGGAAGATTTTAGTGCCCGCTCATCGGATGCCCGCCGCCAGGCCGAGCTGGCTCAGTCCCGGATCCGTTCCCTCGAGGATGCTATTGAACAATTGCTGAGTCGCCAGCGCAAACTTCAGGATGAGCAGGAGTTGCTGGAGGGCCAGATGGATCGGGCGGAGCTGGAAGAGTTGCTGGAGCAGCAGGAATCGCTGGAGCTGCAGCGGGAAGAGGCTGCCGAACGGATTGCCGCAATTCAGGACGAGCTCTATGAAGCCCGCCAGAATCAGCGTGATGCCGAGAAAGCCGTGTCTGAAGAGCGCCAGCGGGTCCAGAGCCTGCGGGCGTCCCTGGAATCGCAGCAGGCGCTGCTGGATGAGCAGATGGGATCCCAGGACGATGTCCTGCAAGCCTGGCTGTCAGAATATTCTTTGAGCGATATGCCCCGTGTCGCCAGTCAGTTGCAGATTGATGATGGCTGGGAGTTTGCCGTTGAGCAGGTGATCGGTCGGTTTACCCAGGGTTTGTGCCTGCCGGATATCGACCAGATCTCGCCTTCCTTGAGAGGCGCGCCCAGAGGCCTTGCTGTCGTTGGCTCCGGGACGTTTGCCAGCGGATCAGGCGGTGGGTTGGCGGCAAAAGTCTCAGGGGTACCTGCGGTTTCCGCATTGCTTCGGCGTATTGATGCCGTTGAGACCCTCTCAGATGCCATGGGCATGCGATCCGGCCTGGAGGAAGGCCAGAGCGTGATGACTCTGGAAGGGGTCTGGGTTGCCAGGGACTGGGTGCTGATGCCGGATTCGGATACCGGACAAATTGGCGTTATTGAACGCCAGAAGAAAGTCACGGAACTGAGTTCGCAACTGGCCGAGGCCGAGCAAACCCTGGAAACCGCCAGTGAACGCATGGATAGTCTCCAGGAACGTGCTGAACGTTCCGAATCGGCGCGTGATGAAGCCCAGACTCGTCTGAGCGAGGCAGACCGGGAGCTGAGCGCGCTGTCCTCACGGGTCAGTGGGCTGCGCGCCCGCGCCGAACAGATTGACGCCCGGCTGCAGCGAATCCGGGAAGACATCTCGGATGTTGCCGGGAATTTGGAAGGACAGCAGGAGAGCTTGCAGGAGTCTCGTGAGGAATGGCAGCAGGCCCTGGCCTCCACCGAAGACAGCGACGAAGAAAAGGAGCGCCTGCTGGAGCAGCGCGACAGTCTCCGTGAAAACCTGGACCGCCTCCGGCAGGAAGCGCGCCATGATCGCGATCATGCCCATCAGTTGCAACTCCAGTTGCAGTCACTTCATAGCCAGCGAGAAGGTCTGAGGCAGACGATCGAGCGGATGCAGATGCAGAAGGAGCGCATTGACGAGCGTCTGGAGATTCTGCGGGAGTCCCGGGAGAACGCCGAGGAGCCAATCGAAGATCTGCAGATGCAGCTTGAAGGGTTGCTGGACCGGCGCCTGGCTGAAGAGGAAAAGCTTGGTGCGGCTCGTGATGCTCTTGAGGAGATTGACCGGGAAGTGAGGGAAAAGGAGCAGGGCCGAAGCGGCACCGATCACCGAATTCAGGATGTCCGGTCCCGGCTTGAGACGCTGAAAATGGAATCCCAGGCTCTGGAGATCCGCTCTGGCAATTACATCGACCAGCTCAGGGAGCTGGATGTGAAGTTGCAGGATATCCTGCCGCAGTTGCCAGAGGGTGCCAACGAGAAAGACTGGGCGGAGGAGCTTGAACGGATCGGTAACCGGATACAGCGCCTTGGTGCCATCAACCTCGCGGCCATCGAGGAATATCAGGTTCAGAGCGAACGGAAAACCTACCTGGATTCCCAGCATGAAGACCTGATGGAAGCACTGGAGACGCTGGATACCGCCATTCGCAAGATTGACCGTGAGACCCGGCAGCGCTTCAAGGAAACCTTTGATCAGGTCAATGGCGGGCTTCAGGCCCTGTTCCCCAAGGTCTTTGGTGGCGGTAACGCCTATCTGGAACTCACGGGTGAAGATCTGCTGGAGACCGGCGTGGCGATCATGGCGCGCCCACCGGGCAAGAAGAACAGCACCATCCATCTGTTGTCCGGTGGCGAAAAGGCGCTGACGGCCATCGCCCTGGTGTTCTCCATTTTCCAGCTGAACCCGGCGCCTTTCTGTATGCTGGACGAAGTGGATGCCCCGCTGGATGATGCCAACGTTGGCCGCTACGCCAATATGGTTAAAGAGATGTCGAAACAGGTTCAGTTCATCTACATTACCCACAATAAGATTGCCATGGAGATGGCAGACCAATTGATGGGTGTGACCATGCACGAGCCGGGCTGTTCCCGGCTGGTCTCGGTGGATGTGGACGAGGCCGCCGCCCTGGCGGGGGCCTGAGGCCGGCTGGCTACAAATCCGGCAACCATGACAAAACGGCCATCTGGCCCGGGTGTGCGTTGTATTCATTACGGGCTTTTCTTAGAGTAACAATGTTACGGGATCTGCAAACAGGACAGCAGCACTATGTCACTTAGGGAATGGTTAATTGCCATCGGTACCCTTGTTATCATCGCCATTGTTATTGACGGAGTCCGCCGGATGCGGCGTGCCCGAAAGGAATCCATGGCGATTTCATCGGGGATGGGCGCGGATGAGCTCAAGGATTCGCCGTTGGATGACGAATTCAATCCCGAGTTGCCAAACGGCGGTGCACGAACGATTTCAAGGGATACACTTGAAGAGCGCGGCTACGTTAAACCTGAAAAATCAAGCAGGTTCGGTTCCCCAAAGCCCAAGCCGACACGCCCCGTAACCGCTGTTGCTAACAGATCTCCAGAGCAGGGTGCTGCACCTGAATCCAAGGATGACTCGTCCGACACTGAGCTGGATTACGGGCTGTCGAGCCAGGAGTCGTTTGACCACGAGTACGCCGGGATGGAACCGGATTCTGGCTGGGGTGCCACGGAGGATGAGATTGAGCAGGATGACGAAATAGTCGGAGAAGCCAGGGTAGTCCCGCCAGAGCAGCCTTCCGAGCCGGAAAGCTCCGCAGGCGAGCTGGAAGGTCGATCAGAGGCCGTCGAAGCGGTGCCGCCGACCATCACAACGGAAGTGGAAGAAGACACGGCCAGGCGCGAACCTTCCCGTCCCAACAGCGGACAGCCTTTGGCGGGAGCCAATCGCCCGGAGGCCAGGGAGGTGGTGGTTATTAATGTGCTTGCCCGGAATGGCGAGGAGTTCAAGGGCCCAGCACTGAAGAAGCTGTTTGAAGCCTGTGGTCTTGAGTATGGCGATATGGACATTTACCACCGTCACGAACAGTCTGATACCACCAGCCCGGTACAGTTTAGTGTTGCCAATGCGGTGGAGCCCGGCACGTTCAAGCCCCGGGATATGCCGGCAATGGCGACCCCGGGCATCAGCTTCTTCATGAGTATGCCAGGGCCCTCAAGCGCGCTTCAGGCCTTCGATTTCATGCTTGAGACCGCCCAGTGCGTGGTTCGGAATCTGGGGGGAGAACTGAAGGATGAGCGTCGGAGTGTGATGACGCCACAAACCATCGAGCACTGCCGCCAACGGATTCGGGAGTTTGAGCGCAAACAGCGGTCCCATCGGGTCTGAAGCCAGACGAAACCAGACTGAGTAATGTGCCCGGTTTGATCCGGGCATTTTTTTACAGACGAGAGTGCCAGTCCATGAGCAAAGCCACGCCCGAGATCATCCAGCGTGTAGAAGAACTCCGGTCGGTTATCGATGACCACAATTACCATTATTACGTGCTCGACGATCCGCGTATTCCGGATGCCGAGTACGATCGTCTGTTCCGGGAATTACAGAAGCTCGAATCGGACTATCCGGAGTTGGCCTCGGACAATTCACCAACCCGTCGGGTTGGTAGTGCCGCGGAAACCAGTTTCGAGGAAGTGGTTCACCGGTTGCCTATGTTGTCGCTCGACAACGCATTCAGCGAGGAGGAGCTCCGGGATTTTGATCGGCGGGTGCGGGATCGGCTGGGTGTCAGCGAGGAAGTGGAATACGTCTGTGAGCCCAAGCTGGATGGTCTGGCAGTCAGCCTGCATTACGAAAATGGCTCACTGACAACCGCAGCAACCCGCGGTGACGGCTATTCCGGTGAAGACATCACGGCCAACATCCGTACCATTCCGTCGGTACCGCTTAGACTGCGTGGTGGCAGTGTGCCGGATCTCGTCGAGGTTCGGGGCGAAGTCTACATGCCCAGGGAAGGCTTTGAGCAGCTCAATCGCCGGCTTGCCGACCGCGGCGAGAAAACCTTTGTAAATCCCCGCAATGCGGCGGCTGGCAGCCTGAGACAGAAAAAATCCACCGTCACCGCCAGGCGTCCGTTGGAAATGTGCGCCTACAGTGTGGCGGTTACCGACGAAAGCCTGCTTCCAGAGACGCAGTGGGATGGGCTTCAGCGGGTCCGCAGTTGGGGGTTCCGGATCAATCCGGAGATGCGGAAGGCCCGGGGTGTGGATGAGTGCCTTGAGGCCTATAACGAACTGATGGAAAAACGTGACACCTTGCCCTACGAGATTGATGGCATTGTATTCAAGGTCAACCGTCTGGATCAGCAGAAAGCGCTGGGGTTTGTGTCCCGGGCGCCGCGCTGGGCCATTGCCCATAAATTCCCGGCCCAGGAGGAGCTGACTGTTATTGAGGACGTTGAATTCCAGGTGGGCCGGACCGGCGCGGTAACCCCCGTGGCGCGGCTGAAACCGGTATTTGTAGGTGGTGTCACCGTAAGCAATGCCACCCTGCATAACATGGACGAGATCCGCCGTCTCGACGTTCACATCGGCGACACCGTGTTTATTAGAAGAGCTGGAGATGTTATTCCCCAGGTGGTCAAGGTCGTTACGGATAAGAGGCCTGCAAACGCCCGGCAGGTTGAGTTACCCGCCACTTGTCCGGTCTGCGATTCTGATGTTATCCAGATTGAAGGAGAGGCCGTGGCCCGTTGCTCCGGAGGTCTGTTCTGCCCGGCCCAGCGCAAAGAGGCCATTCGTCACTATGCCTCCCGCAAGGCACTGGATATCGAAGGGTTGGGCGACAAGTGGATCGATATCCTGGTCGATCAGGGTATGGTTGAGACCGTTGCCGACTTGTACCACCTCACCACTGACGATCTGATACGCCTGGAACGAATGGGCGAGAAATCTGCCTCGAATCTGGTGGAGGCCATCGACCGCGCCAGAAACCCGGTTCTGTGGCGGTTCCTGTACGCCCTCGGAATCCGGGAGGTCGGAGAGGCTACTGCAAAGGCCCTGGCCTCCCATTTTGGGACCCTTGAAGCTATTGCCGTCGCAGACGAGGAATCTCTGCAGACAGTCCCGGATGTCGGCCCTATTGTGGCGGGCCATATCCGGAGCTTCTTTGAGCAGACCCACAACCGAGAGACGCTGGATGCACTCCGGGAAGCGGGCGTGAAGTGGCAGGAAGAACAGGTTCAGCAACGTGATCAGCCGCTCAAGGGTCAGACCTGGGTGCTGACGGGCACGCTCTCGGAAATGACCCGGGATGAGGCTAAAGAACAACTGGAGTCCCTCGGTGCCAAGGTGGCTGGGAGCGTATCGAAAAAGACAGCCTGCGTTGTGGCTGGTGAGGCCGCTGGCTCCAAACTTGCCAAGGCCGAGCAACTGGAAGTGCCGATCCTGGATGAGGCGGGTTTGTTGGCGTTGTTGAAAAAATATGGCCTGGAACCGAGCTAGCTGAATCTGAGAACTCGCGCAGATCCCCTACAGATTAAATTGGCTACCATGGCGTTGTTCTGTAACGGTGTGTAAATCGTCCGGCGTTGTCATCGGGCGTCGCAGCTATAACAACTACGTTTTAAACGGATTTTTACATGGGCGCCGATTTCTACTCCCGCATTCATCCCGTCTTTCGGGTTGCCATTCTCGGCCTGCTTTTTTGGGGGCTCTCTGCCTGTAAAACCGAGAAAGACGCCGATCAACCCACGGTTCTGGGTGTGCCTCCAGTGGTTGCCTATCTGGGCGTGGAGTATTCCTACAACTTCGGCGCCTACGGGGGGGAAGATATACTCGATTACTCTCTGACGAACGCGCCTTCCTGGCTGGCATTGGAAGACATCAGCAACAAGGCCCGGCAGGGTATTATCATGCGGGGCGTTCCGGGTTTAACGGGGGGCAACCGGGGTGAGGCGGATCTCGGCAAAACCGAAGCCATCAACCTGGTGACAACCGACGGACAGATGTCCGGCGTTCAGCCCTTTGAGATTGATGTCAAACACAACGTCATGTCCCTGGATGCTGAACCCTTTACAGAAGGTGAGAGCCGGGCAATTCCAGGCAGCAACCGGAAGCAGTGTGCCTTGCCAGACATCGAGGCAGAGGGTGAGCACCGTTTTACAATTAACCTTTATAACGATGACGGAACTGTATCTGGGACCCGCGAGGTAACTCTGCCAACACGCAGGGTCTTCGTTAAGGTGAGCCTGGACCAACCCTCCGTGACCCGGATTGCTGTTGCCTTTGAGCTGCAGTCGGATTATGACGCGACCCGCTGCGATTCCGGCTTTTCCCCCCCGCATCAGAATTGTGAGCAGGGTAACGTCAATGTGGGCGATGCCTCGCTGGGCAGGGACATTGTCGGGCTTGGGAGCAATAGTCCCATGCCAAGGGACGAATCCGGTGAAAATGAACTCAGCTACATTGATTATGAACTGGATGACGAGGGTTTCTATACTCGCGGAGTCATCACGCTCGAGCCGGGTATTACCGAGTGCTACCTTCCTCTGGAGGTTGTTGAAGACAGCTTTCCCGAGCCCGATGAGTCTCTCAGGCTGGCACTGACTGAGGTGCGCTCCGGGCTGGCTGGCCTGGGAAATGGCAACGGCGGCGTGGTTGCCAACCTGTCGATTCAGGACAACGAGCCGGTTCTTTCGATTGAGACCGTCAAAGGCGGCTCCCGGGATACCCTCAATGTGGGCGATGTGCGGGAGTATCTTGCCAGACTCTCGGGAGAGCGCGACCGGGACATCTTCGCCAAACTTACCCACACTGAAGACTCGACGGCCCGGCTGAGTACCGAATTTGTGATTGAACGGTTGGAAGATGGTGCCTGGGTTGAAAACGATGAACTGGTTTTCCCGAACGGGACGGATGAGATACCGTTCCGGATCCGTGTTCCTGCGGCAGGCTATTCAAACCCCGCCTTAAGTGACCGGTTCATATTGCTGGGCATCAATCGGGACTTTCAGGCAGGCCGGGAGAATTATGCCCGGGGGGAAAGCGACAACCTGATCCGGGTCAGTCTCAATGAACTGACAACACCTCTTGCACTGAATAGCACTGACGGGTTTGTGGCCACGGACATGGCCATGGGCCAGGAAGGACGTATGTTTGTAGCCGGCTACAACCGCCAGGACAGCGACAGGGTGCTCGTACGGATTTTCGATCAAGGCGGAGTTCAGCTGCAGCAGGTAGACGTTTCTGCCGCCGGCGACAGCCTGGTGGAACCGCATCCTGTAATCAACATTGTTCAGCGCAAGGTTACCCAGGGCAACACCAAAGTCGATCGTTTCGAGTTCGTTGTTTCCTACAGTACCGACCGGGCCGTTGCCGGGACAATCGCACTCGGGGCAGCGGACGTGTTGACGTCTGTTTATTGGTTTGATGCGGCCAGTAACGGTGGCGAGTATGTGCCGACCTGGACCATCCGCACAGGCACCGCTGCAGACGACCAGGCCCGTTGGGCCGGGATCAACCGGGACACCGGCTATGTGTTGCTGGCGGGGGAAACCGATGGCGTTTTCGATGGTCAGCAGGCATCGGGTCGCCGGGACAGTTTTCTTCAGCGAATCGACACCGAGCTTGACGGCAACAGCCAGCTTCCTGCTGTGGCCTGGACCCGCCAGGCCGGGTCCGCAGCAGACGACAATGTGGCAGGGGGCAGCGCCGATTCCGTGACGCCGCTGCTGTTCGGCTCCGCAGCTGGCTCGGTGGAAGGGGCTCCGGTTGTCGGAGGCGTAGATGCCTTTTTCTTGAATACCTCCGGTGCGGATGCTGAGCTCAATGTCCGCCAGGTGGGCACGCAGGGTGACGAGGCCGTCTCCGGCGGGTTGTACTTGGCCAGCACTCTGTGGCTGACTGGCAGCAGTGATGGTCTTTACTCAATACTGGATTCGGAAGAAGAGGATCCCGTTCTGGAGAGAGATCCTGTGTCCAGCACTGCCGGCTTCCTTCTTGGCTACACCTCTATTGGCATCCCGGTCCGGGCATTTTCTCTCAACGATGAGAACGATCAGGCGAGTGTGGTGCTCTCGAGCCTTACCGGGTTTGATAGTGACATGATTGTTGCCGGTTTCACTGATGGCGATTTTGCCAGCAATGGTATTGTTTCCGGCGCCGATCAGGGCATTGTGGCCCGGGTTTCATTGGCTCCGGAGACTGACGCTGACACAGAAGATACTACCTTCAGGAATAACTGGCGTTACCAGCTTGATCAGGATGACTCGGAAATTCTGGATCTGGAGAATTTCCGGGACGACGAGGTGGTTGCCCTGTCCCGGGTAGGTAGCGACTGGTTCGTGTTGTTATTCAGCCCGGAAGGCGAGCTCCTGACGCCTTTGGATTAGCCGGACACCAGAACTAGACGGTTCCCTCGTGCCTTCCTGCGTTAGCGTACAGTCGAAGGTAGTCGGTGCTGGTTACTATGCCGGCGGCGGCGCCCTGCGCATTAACGACCAGGGCGGCATTAAGCTGGTGAGCGAGCATCAGCCTGGCAAGCTGGTGGGCGTCTGTTTCCGGTGAAGCAGTGAGGAAAGCGGGCAGCTCGATATGCAGGAGACTTTCGCTCATGGCACTGGTTTCATGTTCGTGGAGCCAACCAAGCAGCCAGCGGAGATCCACAAGGCCCGCAACGTTATCGCCGGATACGATAACCAGGTGATGAATCTGGTGCTCGTCCATCACCGACAACGCCTCCGAAACGGTCGCATCAGCCGGCACCGAATAGAGCGCAGAAGAAGAAATCCTCGATACCGGAAGGTAGGGGCGCTCTTCCCGGCGCTCTCCGGCGGCGGCAGCGCCATATTCCTCAAGGGCTTTGTGCCTGCCTGCATTGGCGGCGAGCTGGAACTCTGAATCCGTTGCCTCACTTCGGCCAGGATTAATGGCCTGCGTTTCTGTCAGTTCTGTGACATCGCCCACGCGCCGGGCCCGGAAGGCTTCCGGTAGCCGGGTTCCGATCGGGCGGCCGGGTTCGCTGACAAAAATGGACATGTATTTTCTCCGTTGCAACGCTCCGTGCCCTGGTCGTTTATCGGCAGGCAGAGCGAAATCTTCAGGTCCAGTTTATTACGAAATCACCACATCCGCCTGGTAAAGCCGTCGGGTTTCCAGGCGCCGCATAAGCCTTTCCGGCAAACACGCGGGCTGCCCCGTTAGCCGGTCGGCCAGGTATTCGGCAAGCAAGGGGGCGTAGGTCAAGCCCTTGCTGCCAAGCCCCGTCAGCAAAAAAAGATCTTCAAGGTCATCTCCTTTTCCATTAAAAACCGGCCCGGCCACGGGCTGGTAATCGTGGGTTGTGCAACGAAAAGCTACCCGGCCATCCAACTTGGAGGGGTCCAGCTTATCCTCATCATTTTGTTTCAGAATGGCTGGCACCATCGCTGTAAGTTCATGCATATTTTCCTGATGGCTCTCGGTCGTGGGTAACGGGTTAGCATCATGCAAATCAAAGGTAGCTCCGGTTACCGCTGTTTGCCCCAGGACTGGGTTAACATAACGTTTGCCGCAAATGACCACCCGGGGACTCTGGAGGCCAGTCTTCGGCAGGTGCGTTACCTGGCCGCGGATGCTTTTAAGTCGAAATGTCCCCTTGACCGGAATAAGACCGGCGCTGACGTGTCCAGCGCAGATGATCACGCGGTCGGCAACAATGGTCTTTCCGTCCGAACCCGAGATGTGCCATTTACCATTGCAGGGCAGCAGCCGGTTCACATTGACACCCCACGCAGGGGTGATCCTCGGGTGGACTGCGAGCGTTTGGCACAGCCGCTTCGGCTCGAGCCAGCCGCTGCCGGGGAACCAGAGGGCGCCAGATTCTGTGGGCACACCGGCGAGTTCGCTGGCTTGCTCTCTGGTCACTGGATACAGAATTTCCCGTGGATAGTGATTGCGCTGGAGGAACCGGCGTTGCCGGTCTGCTTCCTGGGGTGTCTGGGCAAGCTGGAGCAGGCCGGTCGGGTGCCAGTATTCTCCGCGCCAGGTTTCGTAGAACCGCTGGGCATAGGTCAGCGCCTGTAATGCGAGTTCGGTTTGATCATTGAATTCAACGCCTAGCTTCACGTACATGGCGCCCTGAACATTACCCGAGGCTTCAGTGCCTGGCCCGTTGGCGCCATCAATCAGGGTGACTGGGAACCCCCGTTCGGCCAGGTTTCTGGCCAGAGTGCATCCGGCAATGCCTGCCCCGACGACCGCAATGGCACAGGGCCTGTTTTCGTCAGTATGTCGATCCGCCGGTAACACTCCCCGGAGCATATCCCGCTTGCGGCCAAAACCGGGCGTCTTCTGCATGTCGAATCCGGCCTCGGCCAGGGCGCGACGAATCCTGCCAACGGAGGTAAATGTCGCCAGTGTAGTGCCGGGCTTGCTGTGGGCGCGGACTTGGTTAATCGTCTTGTTCAGCCACATGGATGGATTACGGGCGGGGGCAAAGCCGTCCATAAACCAGGCGTCGGCAACAAAATCGAGAGATTGCCAGGCGTCGGTGATGTCGCCGAAATAGAGCGTGAGGCGTACGCGCCCCTCTGCCAGTACCAGGCGGTGGACGCCCCGTACCAGTGGCGGATATTTATCAATGAGCTCCCGGGCCAGTGGTTGTAATTCTGGCCACAGTGCCAGCGAGTGGGCGAGGTCCTCCCGGGTCAGAGGATATAGTTCGACCGATACAAAGTGGAGCGTGGCGTGATGTGCCGGGCCATGGTTCTGCCAAGCCTGCCATGATGCCAAAAAGTTCAGGCCGGTCCCGAACCCGTTCTCGGCGATAACAAAGTGGCCGCCTTCTTCAACATGAGGGAACCGCTCAAGCAAATTATTGTGCTGAAGAAATACATGGCGAGTTTCCTCCAGCCCGTTGTCACGGTTGAAGTAGACATCCCCAAACAAGACAGACTCCGGCACGCCATCGCGCCAGGCCAGTTCTGCAGGCGCGATCCCGGGAGGCAGCAGCGGCGAGCTCATGGGGTCAGTCAGTCGTGTCCAGCACGGTGACCTTCTCAATGATCACCGGTTCAACCGGAACATCGGCCATGCCCCGTTTCCGGGTAGTCTGCTTGCGTGCGATAGCATCAACAACACCCATGCCCTCGGTTACCTTGCCGAAGACGGCATAGCCAGGGCCGCGGACGCCCGCATTGAGGAAGTCGTTGTCCGACAGGTTGATGAAGAACTGTGACGTGGCGGAGTCCGGCGAGCTGGTCCGGGCCATGGCAATGGTGCCCCGGAGGTTAGGAAGTGTGGGCCTTGCTTCGTTTTTGACAGGGGGGCGGGTGGATTTTCGGGAAAGGCCTTCGGTAAACCCGCCACCCTGGATCATGAAGCCGGGAATTACCCGGTGAAAGAGGGTGCCGTCGAAGAAGCCGTCTTTCGCATACTGGAGAAAATTTGCAACGGTTGCCGGGGCAACGTCCGGGCGGAGCTGCAGTTCAAGGGCACCTTCACTGGTCACCATCCGCACTTTCGGAAGAGGTTCATCGACTGGTTGGCCACTGTTCTGGGCCAGGGTAGTACTAGCCGGGAAAAGCAATGAGAGAAGCATTAGCAGTGCGGGTGTCACACTTTTCACGGGCTTTACCAGGTTTTTCATATTCGGCCACTCTCTGTGTTATTCGCAGGGGCTCTTCCTGCAACAATTCAATGAATTCTGTTTTTCCGGTGCGTGATCTTATCAGAACATGATTGTAAAACGGGGACTGTATCCACGCACATTTGATTGCGATCAGCTAACCTTTTCAGGTGCAGAAAAGACTGCAAAACATTCGCCGGGCAAGGTTGTACGGTTATTACGGTTCAATAAGGAGAAACTGGGTGAGAATCCGTCAGGGATTTGAAGAAAAATCACGCCTTGGGCGATTGCTGGTCAATCGTGGTTATCTGTCTGAAGGCCAGGTGGAAGAAGGCCTGAAAGTTCAGCACGAAACCGGCCAGCGTCTTGGCGAAGTGTTCATCCAGGCCGGCTGGCTCACGGAAAAGGAACTTCACCGGGTTCTCAAGCACCAGTCCCGCTATCGTAACGCGGCGGCCCTGGTGACCATGGTCACGCTTCCGTTTCAACCGCTGGTGACCTTTGCGGCCAGTAACACTGCAGGTGCCTCTCAATCGGGGATGCAAGCTGGCGAACTTTTTCAAAGGGGGAATCTTGCTCCCCTGACCGAAACCGAACTGGCGGCCGTGTCGGGGCAGGGTGATCCGACCCTGCTTGACCGGATCGGACTGGTCGGGGCGATGGCAGAGAACCCGATCGGTGGTGACGGCGCGGGAGGAAGCCCGGCGGCTGATGTTATTGAAGGGCTGAAACTGACGGCAAATATCTTCGTGCCGGTTCTGAGCTTCCTGGAATCGGACTTTACCATTTCGGGCGTTCACTACCGGGAGGGGGAGCCCAGGTACGCGGTCCGAGAGGATGGGGCGTTGATGCTGGCGTTTCCCGAGCGCATCGAAGAAATCCGCATGGACAATATCCGTGTCACCGGAAGTCAGGGCGCCTCAATGGGCAACGTAAGCATTCACGATATCCGATTTCACCCGGACTCCACGATGACTATCTATACCCAATAGAAATGGTTATGGGGTAGGGCCCGCGCGGTTGTCAGGCGCTGGCGAGCACTGTCCGGCTAGAAACTGTCGTGTGTTCCCCGTGTGCTCCGTAAAGCTTCTGCTGACCATTGGCGCCCCGGAAAATGTCGGTCAGCCGGGTCAGGCGCTTTTGCAGGTGGACGATCACCCGACCGTTGTTTTGGTTCAGCGTCTGACAGGCTCGCAGTTTCTGATCCGCTTCCAGCCAAAGCTGCAACAGGTCAGAAAGACCTGCACTGCGAATAAAGCGAGAGGGCTCGCCGCTCTCGGGGCGATATCCCATCTGAACCAGTGTCCGGATTTTCTGTTTTGCCCGCTCACGAATGGCCCCGAGAAGATCGTTTTTCTCTCTGGTCAATTCGTTCAGCGCCTGGAGATTGGAGGTGGCAAGGCAGGTTTTTTCCCTGCCCAGGATGTCAGCCAGTGTTTCCAGTTGACTGACATCCTGGGATAGCAGAGTCTTCAGATCATCGATTGCGGCCATGATTTACTCACCCGAAAATGCTTTCATCCATCTCAAGCATTTTCTGGGCCAGTTTTTCGGCATCAATCTTGTAGGTCCCGTTTTCGAGGGCGGACCGGATCTGTTCAATGCGGTCATCATCCATCTCGGGATAATCACCCAGCTTCTGTTCAAGCTGTTTGAGGTTCCTGGCCTGACTGCTCAGGCTCACGTTCTCACCCCGGGCACCCTGGGCCTGGGGTTTTGCCTGCTCATTGGTCGCTGGCTGGCTGCTCTGAGCGCCGGCGCCCTTGTCGGCCGTGGTTCTCTGGGTGTTGACCTGGCCGGGGCCAATTCCATTAAAGTCAACTGACATATCAGTACCTGCTTGCCTGATGCGCCACGCGTTTGCGGCGCTTACTCGAGTTTATATCTTCTTAACGGCGGAACCGCAGAAACCTTTAGAAACTTTTTGAGAAACTTTTTGCTGTCCGTATTAACGTTTTTTACCCGGATATTCTTTCAGAATAACCCGGCTATTGTTGTCCCGGCAGAACCTTGCCGTGCCGGCAACATGCTGCCGGCGGGCGGCTACATCTGTATCTCCACATGACCGGGGGCAACTACGTTCGCCTTTACGGTGCGAGAGGAGCTCAGATTCTCGACCATAACCTGTTCTCCTACGCCCGCGTTGGCGAGAGCTTTACCTCGGGAACGCACTGAAAATCCGCCGGTTTTGGCGGTAATGATAACATGATCCCCACGCTCTATCGCATCCGGGGCAGAGAGCATATCCGGGGTTATTAATGAGCCGGCGTTGATGGAACGCCGAACCTCCATTCCAACCGCTTGTCTGGTCTCGGTTATCGCTCCGCGCCTTGAGGCATTGATCTGTACGGACTGGTGCGTTACCAGATCGGGGGTAATCCGCTCACCGCGAGTGAGTGGGCGGGTTGCAACCAGGGCGGGCCCATGGATTGAGACGGAGGCCGTAACGAACATTCGCCAGGGGCGGTTTCCTTCGCAGGCTACCAGCAGTGAAGGGCTTGTACTCTTCCAGGGGTCGCCGCTGAACTCGACACTCAGGGGGTATTCGCACTCGGCGAGGGTGAGCCGGCTATCGATGGACCCTGGTTCAAAGGAAATCGTATAGCCTGCACCGGTCTGTTGGTTGGCAAAGTTGTCCAGGAATGCCAGGGTCGCCTGCCGGATCTGCTCGGCAGTGGTTTGGGCCAGCAACGGGCCGCTCAGGCTAGACATTAGCAGGAGTAGGGCGAAATTGGTGATGCGCATACGTATGAGTTTGTCCTATGCTGTCAATATCAGGGCAGAAAAACCCGAACAATGGCTAAGGGTTCCGGGCAAATGGCCGTTAAATTGGCTAATCCGCCGCTGAGATGACGGTTTCCCGTCGATCAGGCGATTATTCAGTAACCAGCAAGATATATGCCGGCGTACTACCGGCAAGCCAGGAGAAATTACATGGCAGGGGTATTGGACAGCGTAAACCAGCGCACGCAGCTGGTAGGGCAGAATCGCCTTGAGCTCCTTCTTTTTCGCTTGCGAGGGCGTCAGATATACGGCATCAACGTCTTCAAGGTGAAGGAGGTTTTGCAGTGCCCCAGGCTGTCATCCATTCCCAATAGCCGGAATGTCGTCAGGGGTGTTGCCCACATCCGGGGCGAGACCATTCCGATTATTGATTTGAGCATGTCCATTGGTTTGCCTGGAATACCACAGGAAGAGCTGGCGACCAGTTTTGTCATCATTACCGAGTACAACCGTAAAACCCAGGGCTTCCTGGTTACGGGTGTCGACCGGATAATGAACATGAACTGGGAAGATATACTGCCACCACCCAAGGGTGCCGGAAGGGATGTTTACCTTACCGCTGTCACCAAAATCGAAGATAAACTTGTAGAAATCATTGATGTAGAGAAGGTTCTTGCAGAAGTTTCTCCACTCGGTGAAGATGTCACCGAAGCCGTGCTGAGCAAGAGTGCCGGTCGTGTGCCCGGCCATCTGCCAGTACTGGTGGTGGATGATTCGTCCGTGGCCCGTCGTCAGATAGAACGGTGTCTGATGGCCATCGGAATGGAAGTTGTCACCAAAAATGACGGCAAACAGGCTTACGAGCATCTGAAGGAAGTGACCGCAGACGGTTCGCGGGCAAAGGATCATTTCTCTCTGATCATTTCCGATGTTGAAATGCCAGAAATGGACGGCTATACGCTGGTAACGAAGCTCAAGGGGGACCCGGCCCTTGCCGACATGTTTATCATGCTCCACACCTCACTCAGTGGGGTCTTTAATCAGGCTATGGTCAAGAAGGTCGGTGCCGACGACTTCATGGCAAAGTTCAGTCCCGACGAACTCGCCGAGCGGGTGATGGAAATCATCGACCAGGGTTGATGAGCCTGCTCAGAGATTCACTCAGAACAGAGATTCACTCAGAACAGAGATCCAATGAAAGCGGATATAACGCCACAGGAATATGAAGCCTTCAAGTCGTTCCTGCAGGACGCCTGTGGGATTTTGCTGGGAGAGAACAAGCAGTATCTGGTGAAAAGCCGGTTACGCCGGATTCTCGAGGAGAACAGCATGAACTCTCTCGGTGAACTCCTTGATCGTCTCAAACGCCCTGGCCGGGGTGGCTTGCGTGAAGTCGTTATTGACGCCATGACAACCAATGAGACCCTGTGGTTCCGCGATAACCATCCGTTCCGAATCCTTCAGGAAAAACTGCTTCCCGAATTTGCCGAGCGCAATTCCAGCCAGCCGCTTCGAATCTGGTCTGCCGCTTGTTCAACCGGTCAGGAACCTTACTCGATTGCCATGATTGTGGAAGAGTTCCGAAGGCTCCGGCCAGGGAAGTTACGTGACGTAAGGATCACGGCAACTGATATCTCCAAAAGCGTGCTTGAGGTTGCCCGTAAGGGTCAATACGAGATGATTGCCATAGGTCGCGGGTTATCACCGGAGCGACAGAAACAGTTCTTTACGCCATCCCAGAACGGTGGCTGGCAAATCAAGCCGCAGATCAAGACCATGGTGGAGTTCAAGGAACTGAACTTGCTGGAGCGCTACATGCTCGGCAAATTCGATATTGTGATGTGTCGCAACGTTCTGATTTATTTCTCGGCGGAATCGAAGAAGGACATCCTGACCCGAATGCATGCCACCCTTAATCCGGGCGGTTATCTGGTTCTTGGTGCGTCTGAATCTCTTAACGGTTTACCCCACCTTTACGAGATGGTCCAGTGCCATCCCGGCATTATTTACAGGAAAAAATGACCCATGCCCCTTAATGTCTGGGTCCTGGTTGCGGCTCAGGCGCTGGCCATGTGCACTGCGCCCTTCATTGTTTTCATCGGCAGCATCCAGGGCCGCCTGCTCGCGCCGGCGGCCGAATACGCCACCCTTCCTGTTGGCCTTGTCGTGGTAGGGACCGTTCTGGCCATCAAACCTGCCACCTGGCTGATGGAGCGGTTCGGCCGCAAACGGGTGATGCTGCTGGGCGCAACCATGGGGATTCTGGCCGGATCGCTCGGCGCCCTGGCGTCCTGGCTCGAACTGTTTTCGGTTTTGTGCCTGGCGGCGGTTGTTGGTGGTACCGGCCTGGCGGTGGTCCATCAATACCGTTTCGCAGCCATGGAATCCGTGCCTCCCGGAATGGCCGGTTCCGCCGCCGCCCGGGTGCTGCTCGGCGGGTTGGTCGCGGCCTGGCTCGGACCGGAAGTTGCCGCCTTCGGTAGCGGATCAGCCGAGCAGTACCCGTTTCTGACCAGCTGGGTTGGTCTGACGGTGGTGCAGGGCGCTGCCCTGATCATTCTCGGCGTCGGTTACCGGGCGAAGGGTGAGCTGGTAAGGGAAACCTATCCTGGCGGTGGCCGTCCCCTGCGTGAAATTCTCGCCAACCCACTGGTATGGGCCTCGATCAGCGCGGCTGCGATTGGTTATGCGGTGATGAGCTTCATTATGACGGCCACACCACTGAGCATGACAGAGATGGCGGGGCACGACCTTGATGATGCCAAACGTGTCATTCAGCTTCATATCATGGCCATGTATCTGCCTTCGCTGATCACCGGCTGGCTGGTCAGTGTTGTGGGTATACCGCTGATGATGTCGGCGGGGTTGCTGGCGTACCTCGGCTGTATTGTACTTGCGGCCAGCGGCGTCAGTTTTCACCACTACCTTTTCGCACTCTTATTGCTGGGTATTGGCTGGAATTTCCTGTTTGTCGGGGGTACGACGCTCTTGCCCCGGGGCTACCGGGATGCGGAACGCTTCCGTGTTCAGGGTCTGAACGACATCATGGTCTTTGGTTCCCAGGCCACCGCTGCGTTGTCTGCCGGCGCCGTACTGAGCTGGTTGGGCTGGGGCGGGCTGGTCATGGTCGCGGTTCCGCTCCTCATTCTGCATGGGCTGCTGATGATTGTGTGGCTGTTGCGGGAGCGGTCACCTGAAGCTGCAGTTAACGGGAGAGAATGATGCTCATAGATTTCGAAGGTTTGGACCCGAAGGATGCTTACCACATCCTGACCCAGACGGTTATTCCGCGTCCTGTGGCCTGGGTGCTGAGTGAAAACCCTGACGGCGATTACAATCTGGCGCCGTTCTCGTTTTTTACACCGATCACCAGCAATCCGCCGTTGTTGATGATTTCCGTCGGCAAAAAGCCGTCGGAGGATGTATCCAAGGATACCCGGGTCAACATCGAGGCGCGGAAACATTTCGTTGTCCATATTGCACACCGGGGCCTGGCTGCCGCGGTCACTGAATCCTCACGAACCCTGCCCCATGGCGAATCCGAATTGAAGAATCTTGACCTGGAGCTGGCGGATTTCGAGGGCGCGAGTCTGCCGCGCCTCAAGGATTGCCACGTAGCGTTCGCCTGTGAGCTCCACGACATCAAGGAGATTGGCGCCGGCCCCCAGTCGCTGGTGTTCGGGAGGGTAACCCGGGTTTGGGTATCCGATGCGGCAACCCGGTACGATGACAAGAACCGACTCACCTTTGATGGCGCTGCCATCGACCCGATTGGCCGTTTGGGTGGAAGCGAGTATGTCACCTTCGGTGAGATACTCAAGATTCCGCGGCCATCCTGAAGCAGGGGCAGGGCAAAGGGATGGAACAGCTTAACCTCCGCCATCTGTATTATTTCTGGGTGATCAGCCGGGAAGGTTCGATCGCCCGTGCCAGTGAGGTTCTCGAGTTGGCACCGCAGACCCTCAGCGGTCAGCTGGCCACGTTTGAAGCCTCCGTGGGTGGTCGTCTGTTTTCCCGGGAAAGGCGCAAGCTGATCCTGACCGATCTTGGGCGTCTGATTCTGGGGTATGCTGACGACATTTTTGCCCTCACTGGCGAGCTTGCCGAAACCCTCCGGCTTGACCCTTCCGAGCGGCCTCTGACGCTGCGCGCCGGCGTATCCGCCTCCATTCATAAGCTGATTGCCTACTACCTGCTGCAACCGGCCATGGCTGGCGAACGCTCAATCCAGCTTGAATGCCAGACGGGGCGCACCGAGGATCTGGTACTGAGCCTGAAGCGCAAGGAGCTGGATCTGGTTCTGACCGATCGCATGCCAAGAGTGCAGGAGGACGGGAACCTGACCGTACACCCCTTGTCGGGTTCGAGCATGAGTCTGTTTGCAGCGCCTGAGCTGGCGACAAAGCTGAAGAAGGGGTTTCCTGAGTCCCTCAATGGCCAGCCGCTGTTGGCTAACGCCACCGATGCGCCCTATTTCGAGCGGCTGATGAACTGGTTTTCACTCAATGGGGTGCGTATGAAACTCGTTGCCCGGGTCGACGACAGTGCCCTCATCAAAGTCTTTGGAAGCCAGGGATACGGCGTTTTTGCCGCTCCGACCACGATCCGCGACGAGGTCTGCCGACAGTACGAGGTTGAACAGATTGCCTCGATCGACGAAGTCATGGATGAGCTTTTCGCCATAACCCGCGGGCGTAAAACCGCTCACGAGGGTGTGAGGGCGATTGTCGAAGCCCACTCGGGCAACGGGCAATCCTGAATCATCGAAAAGTTCGATGGTAAAAGATCATAAATCCTTATTTTATCGAACCCTGTTCCTGTCCATTATTGAGTTGTGAGAGGCCGCAACCCAAAGAGGAGCAGCAGCTATGAAAACCATCCACAAATTCCGTCTGGAACCGGGCAAAGAGCCGACCACGCTCACGCTCAAAGAGGGTTACAGGGTGGTACGCAGCGAGTACATCGTGCCCCACAAGGCCGTATACCTCTGGGTGGAGCAGCCCCTGAGCGTCACCACCCCCACCGTGGAGCGGCAGTTCCGTGTCGCTTCCTCCGGAGAACCCGTGCCCGACAGCTTCGAGTATCTCGACACGGCGCTGGATCCGTTCGGCCCGGAAGCGTACCACGTGTTCGCCGTACCGGCCGGCGAAGAAGCACTCTTCAGCCCGATGCACGAAGGTGCAAGCAACGACTCGAACAGCAGGCACAACTGGCAACACTCTGCGATCTCTTAGCCACTGTTGGGGCCCTTCGGGGCCCTTTTTTATTGCGCCGCAACCGGTAGATGGCCGGTTTTGACCCAGATGACCGTCTCCCTGTCTACGAAAGGATGGTGCTGGCTAAGGTGGGGGCTTCGAATCCAGGTGCCCTCGGGATAGCGGCCATGCTCGTCACAGAACTCTCCTGACAGCACAAAGATCTCCTCGCCGCCGAAGTGCCGATGAGGTTGAAAGACCTCGTTGGCGGGCCACTTCACCAGAGCCACATGCTCATGCTCGAACTCGTGCAGCGGCATTACCTCAAGGCCTCCTATGCCCGGCAGCCAGGGCGTATTGCGCGTATCGATTCGCACTGCTGACTGGTCGCGCTCGTCGAACTGATGCAGCTTTACCAGTAGCGTGCAACCCTCCTTACTGAAGGGGGCGTGGCCGCTGCCTGGCGGATTGCGTAGATAGGTGCCGGCAGGGTAATCGCCGGTTTCGTCCGAAAATACACCATCCAGAACCAGGATTTCCTCGCCGAGCGGGTGTTCGTGCCGCGTGAAGGATGCCCCGGGCTCATAGCGGACCACACTGGTTGCATGGCCGCGCTCCGCTTCCTCCCGGGCCAGGGGTTTCCTGAGAACGCCTCCGGACGGGCTGGGAACCCATTCCTGCTCTGCGGTGCGAATGACGACCTTTTTTGAAAAGTCCATGTTGAGCATTGCTAACCTCAAAAACCAACGGTGACTGAAGCGGTTGTGTACGTCGGCGCTTGCGCGCCAGATGCCTTTATTTAATCAGAGCCTGAATGTTCCTGAACTGCGGGTGTTTGCAATGACGCATCCATTCAAACGCCACCATCTCTAGGGTCACGATCCTGGCTCCGCTCTCATTGAGACGGTCCAGTGCCACATCCCGGTCAAACTCGTTCCGGGAACCCGTTGCATCGGCCACCACCCAGACCTTGTATCCGGCGTCCAGAAGGCTCAGTGCCGTCTGCAACATGCAGACATGGGTTTCGCAACCACCCACCACGATGTGTTGTCGGCCTTCGGGAAGAAGGTCCACGAGCCCGTCGGGGCAGGCATCGAAATGGTGCTTTGCCAGGATTTGATCACAAAGCTCCCGAACGGACTCGACATTATGGCCGAGTTTGTCAGGCAGCTGTTCGGTAGCCACCACCGGCACGGCCATCAGGCCAGCAATGGTCGCGAGCGTGATGCAGCGGTCAACCACCTCTTCCCCGTGGCTTATAGCCGGCATCAGCTTCTCCTGAACGTCAATCAGCAGCACTATTGATTGCTCGACTTTCATCAGCATTGTTATTCTCCTCGTATCGATGCCCGCTTCGCTTGATAAAGGTACGCGTTATGGCACGCTGGTTCATTATTGCCGGCATCATACTTATTGCAGTAGGGGCTATCCTCCATTTCGCACCCGGTATCCTGAGCTGGTTCGGGAAATTGCCGGGCGATGTCCACATTCGTTCGGAAAACAGCCGGGTGTTTATACCGATTACGTCCATGATCATCATCAGCGTTGTGTTAACCATAGTCCTGAATCTGTTCAACCGGTAAGGCGAAAACAGGACGATTCCCGAAAATTTTTGACGATTTCCCCAATGGGAGTTGCCAACCGCCCGTAAAACCATTAAAGTTTGCGCCCTCAAATGAGCGACAACGTTGCTGATTTGAAACAGTTTATTGGAGAGGTGGCCGAGTGGCTGAAGGCGCACGCCTGGAAAGTGTGTATACGTTAATAGCGTATCGAGGGTTCGAATCCCTCCCTCTCCGCCAATAATGAAGCCCGGCACTTGCCGGGCTTTTTTATTGCCCTGAAGACGGGCGCGACCGAAGCCCCTAAAGCAGTTGGTTTACAGGCCTCGTCCCTGAGAGCGAGAACGTTTCAGCGCACGCTGAAATCGCTGAATTCCCCGGTTGGCGTACTCGTGGTGATATCGACAGCGTCCACCCTGGCATCCGGCGGACCTTCTGCACACCAGGTCTCCAACTGCTTCAGCCGGTCTTCCGGCCCTTCGGCGACAATCTCAACCCGGCCATTGGGCAGGTTTCGGGCATAGCCGGTCAGCCCCAGCGTGGATGCCTTTTGCTCGGCAGAGGCGCGGTAGTAAACCCCCTGCACCCTACCGGATATGAGAAGTTGCCAGCGCTTGGTGTCCATCGTTTGCCCCCGGTAGTTCTGTCGTGTCAGGCTTTATCCCAATCTACCGGTTCAGGTAGCAAAACTTCAAGGAGTGCGGTAATTGATGGCCGATACCCACCTGAAGCACAACGCCACAGGCTATGCCGATGCCCTGGTCTGCGAGGCAGAGGGTCTGACGTGTCTTGCCAGTGCGCTTGAAGAGGCCGGGGTGGTGGGCATTGGCGTCCCGAAAGTCTATCGGGTTGATGAAACCGAACTGGAAATCACCGCCATCAGAGCCTCGCGCGGGTCGGATCAGGCCCGGGAAGTGCTGGGTGAGGGCCTGGCCTGCCTACACAGGCTTTCCCAGAGTGGCTACGGCTGGAGCCGGGGCAACTACATTGGGCTGTCGCCACAACCCAATCGCTGGTGCGATAGCTGGGGCGAGTTCTTTGTGCGGGACCGCCTTGGCTTTCAGGTTTCCCGGGTACGCGACGCCAGCCAGCGGGCCCGTTTCCGGAAGGTGCTGGATGAGCATGGTAATCGGCTCATGGAATGGCTGGACACCCATTGTGGACACCCGAGCCTGCTCCACGGCGACCTCTGGAACGGCAATGTCCTGTTCGACGCGCAGGGACCCTGGCTGATTGATCCCGCCGTCTACTGCGGTGACCGGGAAGCGGATATTGCCATGACGGAAATGTTCGGATGGTTAGGCAGGCCTTTTTACGAAGCCTATGACAGGCGCTATCCACGCACACCGGTGTATGAACGCAAACGTGAGGTTTATAACCTCTACCATTACCTGAACCACTACAACCTGTTTGGTGGTGGCTATCTTGGCGGCTGCCAGGCCGGCATGGCAGCCATTGAGTCCATTGGCCGGGGGGGCTAGATCAGGCCGGCCCCGCGTAACAGGAATACCCCAAGTGTTACGGTAATGCTGGCCATCAAGGTGGTCAGGGCAATGATATTGGCAGCCAGCCGGTCGTTTCCGCCCAGGGCTTTTACCATAACGAAGCTGGCTGCGGCGGTTGGGCTGGCAAAGAACAGGAACATCAACCCCAGTTCCGGGCCCCGGAATCCCACGAGCCAAGCGCCGGCGGTACACAGCGCCGGTAGCACCACCATCTTCATAAAGCTGGAGCTGAATGCGGTCTCGCTGTCATTCCGGATGGCACTGAGGGAGACAGTGGCGCCGATGCACAGAAGTGCCAATGGCAGAGTCAGGGAGGCAAAATAGCCGCCACTGGTCATAACCCAGCCCGGTAGCGTTATTTCGAGAGCGGCAAAGGGAATGGCAATGAACACCGCGAGGATAAGCGGGTTGCGAACGATATCGTGAATGATCTTCCGCCAGTCTGTAGTCTGGCCGGGTTGATAGGCTACCAGTACGATCACGGACAGCACGTTGTAGGAAATAATCACCAGCCCGAGCAGGATTCCTCCTGCAGACAGCCCGAAATCGCCATACAGGTTGGCGGCGAGGGCCAGACCTACGATGCCACAGTTGCCGCGGAAGGCTCCCTGAACATAAACCCCCCGGTCTTCCCGGGCAACCCGCCACTGTGCCCACAGCCACGTGATAGCGAAACTCGCCAGTGTCGCGCTCAGGTAGAACAGCAGAAGTCCCGGGTTGAAGGCCGTTTCCAGGTCCGCTCGGATGATGCTCAGAAACACGAGGGTCGGCAGTGTCGCTTTGAATACCAGGGCAGAGGCGGTATTCACGAATGCATTATCAATCCATCCTATCCGGCGCAGCCCCAGCCCGATAAACACCATTGCGAAAACCGGCAGGGTGGTCTCCATGGTTTGCAGGAAAAGGTCAATCAAGGTCATGGAGCGCGGCCGTGGGGAAAACGTTCATCAAATAGAGTTAGTCCCGATTATAAACACAGAGATAGCTAGCCTGCTATGGGAATTCCACCAAGGTCCTATGTTCAAGCCGGTACTCGAAGTTACCGAATAGTTGCTAATTCCACACATTTCGGCTCTGAGAAAGCTGTATACTTCATCTAATTCACTGCCGGATGTACGGAAAAGATATGCTCCAGGGACGGGTTTCCGGTTAACTGTCTCAATGTTGTATTACAGGAGCCGCTGTTTACCTTGAAACCCGATCTCCTTCTACAGGCTCCGGAGGTAATCCAATCGCCTGCGGCCCGCCTCATGCCCAATACAGCTTTCAGTATCCAGCCTTGCGGCTGTTTGCTGGTTCTGGACAAGGATCTCACCCGAATTGTCCAGTGCAGTGCCAATACCGGTCATTTTTTGCGTGTTGCTGCTGACGAACTGCTGGATCAGAGGCCCGATAGGGCGCTTGGGAACCGGCTGGCAGGCAGGCTGCGCAGTGAATTGCGATCCAGTGGCCGGCTCAGTGGTCCACTCTCGATGCAGAAGGATATCAAGGGGCGGAAAACGCGCTTGCAGGTGAATGCCTTCCGTTCCGGCAAGGTGGTGATTGTCGAGATTGAGCCGATTACGCCACTTGGCAACCGGCGGCTCATGGGAACCGTGAACCAATGGCTTACAAAACTGGCCAGGGCAGCCACACCGGGGGCGTTGATGGACGTTCTGGTAGCGGGTGTCCGAGACATTACCCGTTTTGAGCGGTCCCTCGTGTTCCATTTCGATGACCAGGGCCATGGGGTCTGTCTGGCTGAAAATCTGGCTAAAGGACTGATGCCAGTATTGGGCCAGCGTTTTGCAGCGAGTGGCTACCCTGCGGAACAGCGGGAAAAGTTCGCCGAACAGGAAATCCGGAGTATCCCGGATCTTGATGCCGATGCTGTGCCGGTTTTCTCGTCTTCAGTCCTTCCCGCCGGTGAGGCGGGAAGGACTGATGCCAGTGGCGCAGTTTTACGGGCACCATCTCGCCGTCAGCGAAGCTTCCTTGACGATTTTAAAGCCAGGTCCCTGTTATCGATCGCCATTGCCGGCCAGACAGGCCTTTGGGGTATGGTGACCTGTATTTCCGCAACACCGACACCGCTGACGCCGACACTGCGCGATGCCGCCCGCACACTGGTTACGATGGCAACCCAGCGGCTGTTCCTGCTTAAAGCACGGATGGAGTCCCGTTTTCTTTTGCAGGTGCAGGAATCGAGAGATTACCTGGTAGAGGATGTAAAAGCCGGCCTGTCGCCTTCGGCGATGCTTGAGAAGTACGGCAACGAGTGGCTGACGTTTTTCCGGGCCGGTGGTCTGGCATGCAAGACCAAAGGCGGAATTTCCGGTTTTGGAGTAACACCGCCTCTGAAGAGTATTGCTCAGATTGCCCGGGGATTGGAGCAGCGGCATGGGCAGGGGGTCTGCGCCAGTTATCGATTGAAGGATGAACCGGTCGCGGAAGGGCTTGATCTGAATGGCTGCTGCGGACTGCTAGCGGCCCCGTTGCCTGGTGAGGATTCCGAGGGATGGCTGATGTTTTTCCGGCTTGAACACGACAAAGCCTTTTATTGGGCCGGCAGGCCGGAATCCGATGCCCTGGTCAGCTCACCGGCCAGGGAGCAGGACCTGCGCCGCACCTTCGGGACCTGGCTGGCGGAAGTCCGGGGCACCAGCGAACCCTGGAAGCCAGTGGAGTGCCAGGCTGCGGCGGATCTTGGTGAGGATATAGCACTTCTGGCATCGGCCAGTGAAATAACCCGGCTGAACGAAATGCTCAGGGAAGAACAGCAGGCCCTGGCAAAGGCCAACGAAAAACTTCGGGAGGCGGCTAGCCATGATTCTCTGACTGGTATCTGGAACCGGTACCGAACCGAGCAGGAACTTGATAAGGAGCTGGCGAAGGCGCGCAGGCACAAACTCCCGTTCTGCGTCCTGTTGTTGGACATTGACCACTTCAAAAAGGTGAATGATAGCTGGGGGCATGAGGCAGGAGACGAGCTGCTCCGGCAAGTCGCTTTTGCGGCAAGAGGCGTCCTGAGACAGGAAGATCATATTGGCCGGTGGGGCGGTGAGGAATTCGTTGTTGTGGCAACCGGTGCGTCGAGGGAAGACGGAGTGGTTCTGGCAGAGCGTATTCGTGCGGCGATCGCCGATGTCCGCATTAGCCAGATGCCGGAAGGTGTCACCGCCAGCATAGGCGTGGCTACCTGGCGCCCCGACGACAAGCGTAAGGAACTGGTGGCACGCGCAGACAAGACCATGTACGCAGCCAAATCCGGGGGCCGAAACCGGATAGAAACAGATCAGGGGCTCTGAGGAGCCCCTGATGCTGGCGCCATAAACTGGTGGCCAGGCACCTCAAGCTCCCGGGCTTTGCTGGCCAGCTCGCCAAAACCAAGTTTCTTGCCTGTCAGCGCCCAGCTCATCCGCCCCGACCATCACTAGGCTGGTGCGAATGCCCTGGCCCATTTCCGATCGGTCGTTAACGATAGTAACGGTGCCATCGGAATCTATACGGATGACCCACAAAAGGGGCATATTGTCAGTAACGTCGAGTTCATGCTGCTCGCTATTGATCGTGAGATTCGCCATTTCGTCCACTTACCGGTCGTTTCATCGTTTCCTCAAACGTAGCTGTGCGTGAGGGGAAGGCAAAAAGTGCCGTCTGAATGAAAGGTAATGAAAACCCTTGCGTCCAGGCATCAGGGCTGGGCTATAGTAGTCGCCGGAACCATGAGTACACGAGGATAAGGATGGACGCCATTAATCCCACACCCGAGCAGCTGCAGAAGGTATTGGTGGATACCCCGAAGGATCAGCCAGTGGTCATGCTGAACCTGCTTCGTTTCCGTGATCGGGCCAATTACAGGGAAGAGGCGCCGGAGCGGTCTGGCCGGGAGGCCTACAAACTGTATATGGAAGAGGCAGCTGCTTGTGTGAAATCGGTGGGTGCCGAGGTTATCTGGTCTGGCCGGACCGTTGGCGCACTGATCGCGCCTCCGGACGAATCCTGGGACCAGGTCCTTCTGGTTCGTTACCCTTCAATTGATGCCTTCATGGCCATGATTGAGAGCCCTGAATACAAGGGTGTGGTCAAGCATCGCACCGCCGCACTCAAGGATTCCCGGCTGGTAGCCAATGTTGAGTGAGGGCCGGACCCTGTCCCGCTTGGCCTAAAGCCCGGTTTGCTGGATCGCCATGTAGCTGAGGGTGCCTGCGGCAATGGAGAGCAGGGCATTCCGGCGCCATAAATGGATGATGACCACCAGAGCGCCGGGCAGCAGCGCGTCAAACCCCACCCATGCCCCTGACCAGTCCGCCGAGCGTTGTAGAAACACCGTGGCCAGCAGTGCCATCACTGCCGCCGGCAGATATCGCCCGAGATGGCGAACCAGCGGGTGCTCCGTGTGGCGCTCGAAAAACAGGAACGGGATCACCCGCGTGGCAAAGGTGGCGATCGCGGCTACCGCAATGAACGCTGCAAGATAACCCGTCTCACCCATGGTTTCCTTCCTCCTGCAGATGCTGTTTCCGCGCCCTTCTGTATACAATGAGCAGTACCCCGGTCACCAGGGCAATCGCCCCGATCAATTGGTGAGCCGGAGGTAACAGCAGCATTGCAACCCCTGCTGCCGCCGCGCCAATCCAGATCGGAAACCCCTCCCCAAGCGCCCTGAGCTGTTCCAGCGTCAGCACAATAAACAGCGCAACCAGAGCGAATTCAATACCGGTGCTGTCGAAGGCGACATTGTCGCCAAGCAAAGCGCCGAGTGCGCAGCCAACCACCCAGTAAAACTGATTGAACCCGGTGATCCTGAAGTCTACCTCCTGCTCGTGAGCGCGGTTGGCTCCCCTGGGTCGGCTGGTGAGCAAGGAGTAGGTCTCGTCGGTAAGGCCAAAGATCAGATAAAGCTTGCGCCAGCCGGCGCCGCGGAACTGCCCGAGCAGGGACAGCCCGTAGAACAGGTGGCGGGCATTGAGCACAAACATCGCTACGAAAACTTCCAGAAGCCCCGCGTTGGCGGCAAGCAGGCTGACTGCCAGTATCTGGCCGGCCCCGGCGTAGATCAGGATGCCCATTAGTGGCGCCGCCCACCAGGCGTAATCCAGCTGGGTGGTGAACAGCACCCCAAAAGCCATGCCCAGCGGAAGGTAGCCGAACATGATAGGGAGTGTGAGGCGGAAAACGGACTGATTCATTAGCATCCAAACGGTCGCAAAGCGGCGATCATAGAGAATTCACCGGGTTTTTTGAAGCCGTTCACGCTTCTACTCCTTGTGCGTGATCAATGCATGACGCCACCTCCGCCATAAAAGTGTCATAAAACCG
Source organism: Marinobacter sp. (assembly GCF_048269445.1). Lineage (GTDB taxonomy): Bacteria > Pseudomonadota > Gammaproteobacteria > Pseudomonadales > Oleiphilaceae > Marinobacter. The sequence goes on from NZ_JBLXIQ010000008.1 coordinate 64,080, forward strand.
GCATACCATCCGCGGGATAGCCCGCTGTTGGAGTTGTCATGTTTGCCACGGTAAGAACCCGGATTCTATTTTTCGCCTTTTTGTCGGTTTTCGCCCTCTCAGGGCTGGCCACCCTGTCCTGGAGCATCATCCTGAAAGCCGAGGCCGCCTCGGAAACGCTGATTCGCAATAATCTCAGCGAATCCTGGCTGCTGGCGGATCTCGAGCAGGATCATCGCCAACTTCAGGATCTGGCCTACAAGATCAAGGCCCAGCTTCTGCTGTGGGATGAAATTGAGGCGGCGTTCAGCGAACTGGAGGGATCCTTGCCTGCGCACTGGAACAAGCTGGCGACCAATGACGGCCTGAAAAATTGGGTGGAAGAGCACCGGGCCGATTATGAACGGGTCCAGGCCCTGATGGCCGGAATGAAAGCAGGCATCGGTGACAAAAGTTATTACCGGGTAGGGCATGTGGTGGATTTCGACTTGTTCCCTGCCATGGAGCCGATGCTGACCGCCATTACCGCACGCCAACGTAAAAGCCGGGATTCGGTATCCGTCGGGGCTGACGAATTACTGGCGTTTCTTTCCGGCCAGCAACTTTTTCTGATCGCCGGCTCAGTGTCTTTCCTTCTGATTGTGGTGGTCATGACATGGTGGCTCAGAAAGTCCGTCATTCTGCGCTTGCAGGGCATGGAGAGTGATCTGGTGGCGATGGAAGAGAGCGCCGATCTTACCCGTGTGCCGGTTCTTCACGGGCGAGATGAAGTTGCCGGTGTGGCGAGGGCGCTGGGCGGCCTGGTTTCGAGGTTCGAGCATTTCATCCGCGATATCCGTGCTGCAGCAGGCGGTCTCGATGAGCGTTCGGGGGTCCTGGACACCGGTGCAGAATCGCTCCAGGCGGCTTCCGAGGAAACCCGCAGGCAGATTCGCGATGTCAGTCAATCCATGGCGGCAATCGCGGATCAGGCCTCGGCCATTGAGCGGGCCACAGCTGAGTCGGCCGGCACGGTAAAAGCAGCGGTTGCTGCCAATGAGGAGGTTCAGCATCGTTTGACCACCAGCGAGGCGGCGGCGGAGCGCACCGTGGACGTAATTTCCCGCGTCTCCGGTTCTATCCATGCCCTGAACGAATCGACGGGCAAAATCGAGCAGGTGATTGGCGTAATTGCCGATATAGCCGAGCAGACCAATCTGCTGGCCCTGAATGCGGCCATTGAGGCCGCCCGGGCCGGCGAGCATGGCCGGGGCTTTGCTGTTGTGGCGGATGAAGTGCGGTCACTTTCCCACCGAACCTCGGATTCCACCCGGGATATTTCCCAATGGGTTCAGGATCTCGTGTCTGGGGTTAGCAGCGTGGACGCCTTGCTGGATGAGATGCGTGAGGCGGGCACCAGCAACCGGGAGCATCTGGTGGCGCTCAAGGCCCACCTTGCAACGCTTAAGGGCCAGTTTGTGGTTCTGGAAAGCCACAGCACGGAAATCAGTTCTGCCGTCTTGCTGCAGCGGGATGAAATGGGTCGTGTCGGTCGCCGGTCTGGCGCACTGGATGAAAGTGCCGACTTCCTGATCCGGAGCGTGGAACAGACCAGGACCATCAGCGAGGCTTTAAGGCAGGAATCGGCGTCGATGCGACAATTGATTTCGCGGTTCAGAACCGCAGGAGACAACGCCTGAAGGATTCATGCTCTGGCCCGCCTGTTCTGTCGGGCTTCTACCTCACTGCTATTATCCTTACTATGGTGGTCTCACAGGAGGTAGTATGACAGACAGCAGCGAACACCAGCCCCAGCCGGATCCCAGAGAGGAAAAGTTCACCGTTGACACTGAGTTGCTATCGGAAGATCAGCTTTTGGGCCTGGTTGAGGAGTATTGCACCCGATACCACGGGTTGAACGATACCGAGAATCCGATGGAAGAAAGGAGTCGCGTGGTGGCAGCAGTGCGGCGTGGCGATCTGGTGGTCTGGTTTGACCCTGTGGAGAATACGGCAGGTCTGGGTGTGCCCGCTTAGGCGGCATGTCTATCAGGGTATTTGGATTTTCACCTACCCGGGGCTTGAACTAAACGTTACAATCGCGCTGTTTTCTCGAAAGCCGTTTGCGAGGTGTATTTTGATCAGGGTACTGGTTGTTGATGACCATGAGCTGGTGAGATCCGGTATAAGCCGGATGCTGGCTGATAACCCGGACATTGAGGTCATCGGGCAGGCGTCATCTGGAGAGGGCGCCATTGATTTTGTGCGTCAGCAACGTCCGGATATTGTCCTGATGGACATCCGTATGCCTGGAATCGGGGGCCTTGAAGCTACCCGTCGCATTCTCCGGATTGACGATTCCATTCGCGTGATCGTAGTGACCGCTTGTGCGGATGACCCATACCCGGCCAGGGTGATGCAAAGCGGCGCCACGGCGTACATAACCAAAGGCGCGGACATCAAGGAAATGGTCCGTGCCATTCGCATGGCGCATACGGGCCAGCGCTACATCAGCCCGGAAATTGCCCAGAAAATGGCGTTGAAACAACTGGGCGGCGACCGGGATGAAGACGGTGAGCTGTCAATGTTTGAGCGGCTCTCCGAACGCGAAATGCAGATTGCCATGATGGTTGTGGACTGCCAGAAGGTGCAGGACATCTCCGACAAGCTGTGCCTGAGCCCAAAAACGGTCAACAGCTATCGCTACCGAATTTTCGAGAAACTGGAAATTTCCAGTGATGTTGAATTGGCCCTGATGGCAGTGCGGCTCGGGTTGCTTGATGCCGACAAGGTCTGACCCTGAGAGCGACAACATCGGGGAGTTTGACAGCAAGAGCTTCCTGAAACAGCTTACGGAGCGGCCCGGCGTCTACAGAATGTATGACGAAGGCGGCTCCGTGCTGTATGTCGGTAAGGCCCGCAATCTGAAAAAACGGGTCGGCAGCTACTTCCGAAAGACCGGCCTGGCCCCGAAAACCGAAGCGCTGGTTGCCAAGATTGCCTCAATCGAGGTCACCATCACCGGCAGTGAAACCGAGGCGCTGTTACTCGAACAAAACCTGATCAAATCGTTACGGCCTCCGTACAACATCCTGCTTCGGGACGACAAATCCTACCCCTATATTTACCTTTCCTCCCACAGCGACTATCCGTCTCTAACGTTTCGCCGGGGGCGCACCAAAAAAGGCGGTGGCACCTGGTTCGGTCCGTTTCCAAGCTCCGGCGCGGTCAAGGAAAGTCTTAATATACTGCAGAAAGTATTCCGTATAAGGTCCTGTAGTGAAAGCTATTTTCGAAACAGAACCCGGCCCTGCCTGCAGTACCAGATTAACCGGTGTACCGCCCCCTGTGTCGGCTTTATTACGCCAGAGGAATACCAGCAGGACATTCGCCATGCGGCGATGTTCCTGGAGGGAAAGAACCCGGTCATCATCCATGATCTGATGAATGCCATGGAGTCCGCCTCCAAAAACCTCGAATTCGAGAAGGCAGCTGCTTATCGGGATCAGATCAACCATTTGCGCCATGTTCAGGAACAGCAATCCGTAGACGGAGAAGGCGGGGATGCGGATGTGGTTGCCATCGCCCAGGATGCCGGTGTTGTCTGTATCGTGGTGATTATCGTTCGTGGCGGACGGGTGCTGGGCACCAAGGACTACTTTCCGAGGTATTCCATCGAACAGACGGAAGGCGAACTGCTCAGTGCCTTCCTCGGACAGTACTATTTCGGTGGTAATACCCGTCGAGAGATTCCCCGGGACATTCTGGTGCCTGTAGAGGTGGAGGGGCAGGAGCTTCTGGCCCAGGCGCTCACCGAGTCCGCAAACCGCGAAACGCGCATCCGGGGCAATGTCCGGGGGGAACGCCGCCGCTGGCTTGAACTGGCCATGACCAATGCCCGCCAGACCCTGCTCACGCACCTGGCCAGCAAGGAGACTGTGTATCGGCGATTGCTGGCCCTGCGGGATTTGCTGGAGCTGGCGGAAACGCCTTCGCGCATGGAGTGTTTCGACATCAGCCACAGTCATGGGGAAAATACCGTCGCATCCTGCGTGGTTTTCGATGAGAATGGCCCCGTGAAGAGCGATTATCGCCTTTATAACATTGAGGGTATTACCGCAGGCGACGATTACGCCGCCATGCGCCAGGTGTTGAGCCGGCGCTACAAGCGGATGGTGGCCGGAGAGGGCAAGCGTCCGGATCTGGTGTTTATTGATGGCGGCAAGGGGCAGCTGAACATTGCCCGGGAAGTGTTTGACGAGCTGGAAATCTCGGATATTCCGTTGATCGGTGTGGCCAAGGGTGTAACCCGCCGGGCCGGGATGGAGCAGTTGATTGATGCGATGACCGGCGACGTTTTCCGGGTTCCTGCGGATTCTCCCGCGCTGCATCTTATTCAGCACATCCGGGATGAATCCCATCGCTTCGCGATCACCGGGCACCGAGCGCGGCGGGATAAAAAGCGCCGGCAGTCTACACTGGAGGGTATCGAAGGTGTGGGACCGAAAAAACGCCGCGACCTGATACGGTATTTCGGTGGAATACAGGAACTCCGCAAAGCCGGGATTGATGAGATGACCAAGGTGTCGGGCATCAGCAAATCACTGGCAGAAACCATCTACGCAGCATTGCATGACGAGTAAGGACAGCATGAATTTACCTAATATCCTCACACTCTCCCGCATCATCATGATCCCGGTGTTCGTGGTGATCTTCTACTTGCCAGTGGAGTGGAGCTATCTCGTGAGTGCGGCCATTTTCGGGCTTGCAGCGGCCACAGACTGGCTGGACGGATACCTGGCGCGAAAACTCGACCAGAGCACCCCGTTTGGTGCGTTCCTTGATCCTGTCGCCGACAAGCTGATGGTGGCCGTGGCTCTGGCGGTGCTGATCGAGGAGCATTCGGCGATTCTGTTGACCATTCCGGCGACGGTAATCATTGGGCGGGAAATCGTCATTTCCGCCCTGCGCGAGTGGATGGCGGAAATTGGCAGTCGTGCCAGCGTGGCGGTCTCCTACATCGGCAAGATCAAGACCACGGCCCAGATGGCTGCCATTGTGGGGTTGCTGGCGTTCCCGCCGGGGGTATTCTGGTCCAATATTGCTGTGGTGCTGCTCTATGTCGCAGCCATCCTTACCCTTTGGTCCATGGGGCTTTACCTCAGGGCTGCCTGGGCTGACCTCTTTCCGGGTGAGACGGAAGGTCGCACGCCTTAGCCCATTCAATCACGCTGCTGGCAAGCTTGCCACCAGCAGCGCTGAATCCCTCAATGATCTCCTCAATTCCGGTGCCTGGGACAGGTTCCACGATCCTGAAATTGTTTGAGCACACGCTGGCCCGGGAGCGGTTGTGGATCAGTTGCATGTGCAGTGCAATCACGATCTGTGGCGCACTTTCAGGGTTCTCGGCATGAAAGGCGGTGAGTTCGCTGACCAATGTAAGCTCCGCGTCGGCGGGACTGGTATCGCTGATCACGCCGGCAAAGGCGTTGCTGTTTCTGAGTGCTTCCACCAGTGAGTCACGAATCACCACTGGCACGGTGTCTCGCCAACGAACGTTGTCATAGGCCCGGAACTCCCAGGGTGTTGGCTTGGCCAGTATCCTCGTACTGTTGAAAGGTTCCGATGCGTAGGGTGTGTCAACCCGCAGAGAGAGGGGGGACTCCTGAACGGCCTGATGCGTGGTTGCAGGTAACGCCAGATCCATTACCCGGGGCGGCTCCGGGTTCGGAAAAACCGTACAGCCACTGACCACGAAAATGCCGAGCAGGAGCGTCAGATTACCGATAACCGCTAACTTCACTTCGACAACTCCTTCATGGTGTCTGAGCCGAACAAAAGGCCCGTGGGATCCTTTTCCAGGCGCTGGCTGAACTGATTAAGGTTCCGGAGCGTTGCCCTGAGTTCCCGCAGTGCTGGTGCCAGCTCACCCATGCCCTGAAGCCCTGAGTCCATGGCACCCTGATTGGCAAGGGTCAGTTGGTCGATTCGGGCAATCGTGGTGTAAATGATGGCCAGGGTTTTATCCATGGATTCCAGCACCCGGCGACCGTCTTTGTTAAGTAACTCACTCGCGTCATCAGACACCTGGGAAACCTTGATCGCAGCCTCTTCGGCCCTGCGCCCGGCCGAGTCGAACTGATCCAGCATGGCAGATAGCTGTACGCGGCGGGAGAGCAGGGCATCGGTTGCGTCTCGGGTGTTCTGCAGGATGGCGGAAAGATTCTCGATGTTGTCACCTGACAGCAATCTGTTGGTGCTGGTGAGTAGTTGATCAGCCTTCGCGAGAAGCTGTTCGCTGTTGGCCAGAATACTGTTGAACGCCGAGGGCTCTGCGATGATCACTGGCGGGTTATCCCGGTCGCCTTCCAGCGTGGGTTGATCGGGGCTGCCGCCAATGAACTGAACATTCATGCTGCCGGTGATATTCGCCAACACCAACCCTGCCTTGGTGTTTTTCCGGATAGGTATGGTCTGGTCCACGCGGACCAATACCCGTACCTGGCCAGGGTTTTCCTGGTCCAGCTTCATTTCCAGTACATCACCAATCTGCACGCCACTGTATAAAACCGGATTACCTTCCGCCAGACCGCTGACAGCATGGTCGAAGACAATTTCATAATAGGCCCAGTCCCGATCCGCCGAGGACTTTGCCAGCCACAGGGAAAAAACCAGTGCCGCCGCGAAAGCCAGAATGGTGAACAGGCCAATGATCAGGTGATGGGCTTTTGGCTCCATGAAAACTACTCCTGACTCAGTATTGGCGAATGGACCCTTGAGGCGTAGCTCGCAGCACGGCCACGGGGACCGTTAAAGTAATCCTGTATCCATTCGTCATCCGTGGCTGCCACGGCCTCCAGAGTATCAGCTACGAGGACCCGTCGCTGTGACAGTACCGCAACCCGGTCGCAGGTTGTATACAGGGTATCGAGGTCGTGGGTGACCAGGAACACGGTAAGCCCCAACGCATCCCGAAGGGTAACAATAAGCCGGTCAAATGCGGCAGCGCCAATGGGATCGAGCCCGGCAGTGGGCTCATCCAGGAACAGTATCTCCGGATCAAGGGCAAGAGCCCGTGCCAGGCTCGCCCGTTTGACCATGCCGCCGGAAAGTTCGGCCGGGTATCTAAGGGCAGCCTCCGGCAACAGCCCGGTAAGTGCCAGTTTCATCCGTGCCAGCTGCTCGGCCTCCGGCCGTTTCAGGCCCGCGTGCTCGATCAGAGGCACGGCAATATTCTCCTGCAGGTTCAGTGAGGTGAACAGGGCGCCTCCCTGAAACAGCACGCCAAACCGTTGCTCGATTCTGGAGCGGGCACGCGCTGAAAGCTGGATAAGGTCTTCGCCAAACACCCGGATATGGCCAGAGGCGGGCGTATTGAGCCCGACAATGCTTCTCAGCAGCACCGTTTTGCCGGTGCCCGAGCCGCCAACCACCCCGAGAATCTCACCCTTCAGCAGGTCAAGGTCCAGATTTTCATGCACGGTTTGCTCACCAAACCGGTTGCACAGCTCACGCACTTCGATAACAGGCTCTGCCGACATAATTACCAACCCATTTCCATAAAGAATAGCGCAGCAATGGAATCCAGCAGAATGACCATAAATATGGACTGGACCACGCTGGAGGTTGTGTGTTCACCAACGGATTGTGCGCTGCCGGCGACTTTGAATCCCTCGAGGCATCCGATAACCGCAATCAGGAAGGCAAAAATCGGAGCCTTAACCATGCCCACAAAGAAGTGCTGCAATGGAATGTCGCGCTCAACAATGGCCATGAACAGGGTGGGTGAGATGTCCAGCACCAGGGCGCACACCATAGCGCCACCGATCATGCCCGAAATCATCCCGACAAAGGAGAGAATCGGCAGGCTGACCATCATGGCCATAACCCGAGGCAGCACAAGCAGTTCAATGGGGTTGAGCCCCAGTGTCCGGATCGCGTCCAGCTCTTCATTCACCTTCATTGCGCCGATGTGTGCCGTAAAAGCACTGGCGGTTCGGCCAGCCATGAGTATGGCCGCAAGCAGTACCCCAAACTCCCGAAGGAACGCAAAGGCCACCAGGTTGACCGTGTAAATAGTTGCGCCGAAGTTGTCCAGGACCGTGGCACCGAGGAAGGCAACCACCGCACCGACCAGAAAGGTCAGTAACGCAACGATGGGCAGTGCATTCAATCCGGTGTCATGAACCGATGCGACAAACGACGTCATGCGCCAGCGCCAGGGCTTGGGCAGATTCAGGGCCAGCGTGGCGAGGGTCTGGCCGATAAAGCCAACAAGAATCCAGAGCAAGCGGCAGATGCTTTCCACTTTCTGCCCGGTACCCATAACGAAGCTTTCGAGCACCGAAGGCGTCGATGGTGCCGGTTTGGGTTGGTTCTCCATGGCACGACAGACCGCCTCGATCAGGGCGGACTTCTCGTCTGGCAATGCTTCCGACTTTAAGGCTGCCTCCAGTAACCGTTGCGGGCCGATCAGGGTTGCAAGCAGGGAAGCTCCGGCCGTATCAATGCGTCTCAGACCAGAGAGGTCTATTTGACGCCTGCTCACCCCGGATTTTGCCTTCGGTGGGGCTATGGATTTCAGTTGCCGATAGTTGCTCAGCAACCAGTCACCGGTGACCCTCAAGGTGCCAGCCTCCAGGGACACGGATCCCGGAACGGGTGAGCCCGATGGCGAATCAGTCTGCTCGGAGTGTCGGGGGCTGGGCACGTTATGTCGAATCCATGGGTGATTTAACTGGCCAGTCACCAGCTTAGAGACTCGATTGACAGTCTGCCAGTCCCGCAGGTGCCTGTTTATCCTGAGAAGCTCAGATTGGCCAAACTTTGCTCACAAAGCCCGTTAAAACAGAAACTTGATAAAAAAGTATTGACGCCCGACCGGTAATCCGTAGAATACGCAGCCGTTGATGAGGCAACGCTTCAAAGACGAAGAGCGGGAATAGCTCAGTTGGTAGAGCACAACCTTGCCAAGGTTGGGGTCGCGAGTTCGAATCTCGTTTCCCGCTCCATTTCCAAGTCTCTCAATGCCTCCTGAGAGCAAAAGCCAGATCAGGGCTTACCCGGCGCGGTGGCAGAGTGGTTATGCAGCGGACTGCAACTCCGTGTACGCCGGTTCGATTCCGACCCGCGCCTCCATTTTTACCCTTTAAAATCAACAAATTACTTCATCCCCATTTAGTTGATTTTCTCACCCAAAAAATATCCAAATTAAACCCAAAGTATTTTTTCGGGTTTAGGTCGCATGCCCGGTTGGTAACCAACGATGAATTCCAATTGGTGCGGCGTTTCCGGGTTTGAGGTGACGATACCTGAGCATGGCTCTTCGACGGTACTTGTCATAAGCCTTGCCAATAATCCGAGGTATCTGCTCGTCTCGAGTTCTTTGGGGCCATCCTCGGTGAGCAGCAGGTATGCAGAGCGTTGGGTCCGCATCGGCACCGAGGACTGCCTCTACGGTGTCGTCATGTTCAAACAGCTGAGACAAGAATTTAAGAATATTCAGCGCGTGGCGGGGTGTCCCTCCGTTATTTTCAAGATAATGTTCATCAAGCAGTTCACTCAGATAACATTTAGTGATCTTTATGGCTGTGTTGATTCGAATGGCCTCGCGAGCAGCCTTGTCAGGCCCGTAACCCAGTGTGGCGAAATTATGAATCCTGCTTGCCAGACAAAGTGGGGGTGAGAGAAAGCGCACAGTTTCACCGCCAATCACAAATCCATCCCAGAATGCCTCAATATGTTTCTGGGGCACTCCCTGTACGCTCTCCATGAAATCAATCTTGTATGGTTCATCTTCCTCTGGCAGATTGAGAAGGACTATGGCGCTTTGAGGCGTGTTGTCACCGAACTTCGGGTAAGTGGCCTTGCCTACCCAGCGCTCGGCGCAAGCTTCGATAGCTTGTTTGTCCCTGGCATAAAGATCCAGGTCCATGCTAGCAATAGCGATTGCTTCATCTTCGCTGAACTCGAGGGGGCTTGGTCGTGTCTGGGCATATTTCATGGACCAAAACATAAGTGCTTGTCCGCCCACGACAAAGACCAGATCCCGTGCACTGTCTGGAATTCGGCAAAGCAGGTCATTGATAAGAGAATATTGTTCTACAACTGAAGGCTGTTGGTCTTGGATGACCTGAAACGATGGTGGGAATGTTTGGTCGGGAGGAGGATTAGCCTCTGACACGAGCTCTTACAGGCGCAGGAGCAGCACCTTTAAGTAAGTCAGACATAGCTCTGCCATAAGCAGGATCTTTATAGTCACGCATGCGGGCAGATTCTTTTTCCGCCTCACGACGGCCAAAGAGATCATCAGATTTCAGGACAGCATGCTGCGACATAAGGCTAACCAAGTTCGCTAAATAGTGACAAAATTGTGCGCATATTTTGACCGTTTGTCAAACTGATAGAAAAGATTTGGAAACCTGGGTCTGATGTCGAAACTGGCTGAAAACACGGGCAAAGTTTAGGGAGTTTTTTGTTCCCGCTCAAATCTGATCGTTGTTCTCGCCCGCTTGGGCGGTTTGATCAACCGATAATGATTACGCATGGCCTGCGTTTCATGTCCGCCTTTGTCGTTTTCTCCTTGGCTCAGGAATTCTTCGGTCAGTCCTTTCTTACGGAGGTCTCTGAGGTGGTACATGCCTCCATAGCCTGCTGTCTTGCAGGCATCTCGCCAGGCGGCCTGCATCGTTCTGTGTTTTACTTGTTGGGCTCTGGAGCGTTTATCGAAGTAGCGTGGGTATACTAGGAGGTATTCGCTTATGATTGCCTCCTTCCGCTTGAACTCCACAAACCACTTCCACAGATCGGCAAGATCCTCGTTCATCTCGAGTTCGATGCCGATTTTAGTTTTGTGGCGAGCAAAGCGGATCACTCCGTAGGCGAAATAGTCCCCGCGATCGATGGGTTTGTCATAGAGCTCACCTTGGCTTTCCTTCAAATTGAAAACGTCAATTGGCTGCTGACTCATCATGTAAATGAGATCGCAAATCTTCGCACGCCACGTGCCGTCCATATCTCGCTTGTTATGACGATGGACGCACAGGTGTTCAGTTATCTTCCGGTAGGCCTCATCAGGGATGAGAACTTGGCGTTTTTCTTCGGCGGCTTTACGTATATCGATCATCGGATTTCGGTCAATGAGACCTTCCTGAACCGCATGGAGGAACACCCGGTTCAACGTGTTTTTGAGACCGTTGTAATGGGTCGGCATCGGCAGCCATGGGGAAAGCAGTTTGCGAATCTTGCGAAGGATTTGCGGATCAGAAAGCGGGAATTTGGCATCGTCGCTCTGCTCCAATTGCCGGGCATCGCTCGCGTAATCAACACGGGTTGGTTTAGCGATAGGGGCGCCTTTATTCGGTCCTCGTAGGGATAGGACTCGGCACTCCGACCAAACTATGCTCTTGCCCTTTATTTGATGACCGAGGACCTCCGTTCTCCATTTCTTCAGGTAGTCCTGGAGCAGGATGTGATCCCCCTTGCTTGCTGGTATCGAGAGGCTATCCAATTTTTCAGCCAGGGCGTTGGTTTTCCGTTCTTGGACTTCGGCCTCCCACCTATGGTTAAGCATTGACCACAGTCGGATCGCTTTATTCCTGTCCCTGGTGTCCAGGGTGCCGCGTTTTTTCGTAATGGGATGGATAACGAAGTAGACACCGTCCTCGCTCTGATAGAGGCCAGGGTATCTGTGCAGCGATGAGTGTTTTTCAGAGCGGTATCTTGGTGCCATGTTAGGAAGCTAGTTTATGTGCCAAGTCATGGATAAAGGCGTCTTCTGCAGCGTCCGATCCGGACACCCGACGCTCCATCTCCCGAAAATACCCGTCTAGGTCAATTTTCCAGGCTTTCCCCAATTTAAAGGCACCCGGGATAACTGCCAGTCCGAACTCGTCTTTCGCAGCACAAAGCCGACGAATAGTTGATGGGGCAGGTGGCGTGCTGTCGTACTCAAAAACGACCTCTATAAAATCCTCAATCGATACCGGACGCATGGCAATCTCCCGAACTCACTGGTTTGGACGCATCTGATCGTCTAAAGCGTGCCTTTTCAGAAGCACTGCTGATCAGACTTTGAGATCACTCTACGTTTTTTTCGGGAAGAGCAAGTGCAAAACGACCGCATAAAAATGCCGTCGTTTTGCGCAAGTAACAGGGATTGGGTGTGTCAGGGCATCAATTTTGGCGATGAGCCAAATCGTTAGCGGCGAGGCCTATCCTTTGCCGAACACCTCCTTGAGTACTGAGTGGGCTTGGAACTCAGTGGCGATTTGCAAAGGCGTCACCCATTTACCTGAATTTTGATCAAGGTACGTCTTCTCAAGGATTCCACCGGCGCTGACCATTCTGTTTACTAGGTCTAGTTCATCACTTTCAATTGCAAGCATAAGGGGGGTATAGCCTGGAATGGGGTAATTCTGTTCTGCGTTGGTGTCTGCTCCCTGCTCGATAAGCAGTCCGGCCATCGCCCGCAAAACATCCAGGTCAAACGATTTTCGCTCTGTTTCAACCAGAATTTTTCCTGCCGCTTGGTGGATGCTTTTATACCTAGGGTTGGAGGCGGCTCGTTCCAGATACTGCCGTTGGGCTTCGAGGGTCATACCAAGACTCCCTGAGGTATATCGCCTGATACTTTCAAGTAGCACCTGGTCTTGGGGCACCTGTGTTATCTGTTTCAAGACCTCACTCTTGCCCTTTACCAATCCAATTTTCTGAATGCAGTAGTACAGGGGTGTGCTCAGCTCGATGCCGGCTCTGGAATCCGGCGCGCAACCCATATCAAGTAATTTCCGCAGCACATCGAGCCTGTTGGTGTTGATAGCGGCTGTTAGCAGGGATAGGCGCTTCTTCTGCGTAGTCGCATTCAAAACTTCTGGCTTGTGTGGCTTTTCACTCAGCAAAGTGAAAAACGAATCATCACCTGGCTTTTGGTTCGGGGTAGTGACATCCAGCAACTGCACAGCCTGCAATAGTGCTGAGTCGCCCGCATCGGACAATTGATTCACGTTGGCGCCAGCGTCCAGAAGTTTTTCTACAGCGTCTGCGTTTTCCCTCCATACGAAATAGGTAAGTTGGGGTAGTCGTTTCTGGCGAAGCTGGCCGATTTTTATCTTCCGATTTGGATCCTTGGTGGAGGGTTGCTTGGCGAGGTCCTCATCAGTTACAAGAATCGACCCGAGGAAGTCTGGCTCCTGCTGCGGGTACTCTGTTCCGGGGAACGCACCATCAGACGGAAATATCCTTGGAAAATGTCCGCGATACTGAGGGATGAACCAGTTTTCAAGATGTTTGTCGTATCGTGACGACACAGCGGTTCTGTCGCCGAGATCTAGGGGTACTTCGAGCCCCAGCACTACCTGCGCATTTCGAAGTTGCCTGAGAAATGTCTTAGGGGGGGATGGGAATATTGCCGCTACGGCCAGGGCCTCTTGGATAATTAGGCCCTGATTCGGCCCTGCATGAAAATAAGACTGCTCAAACGCTCTCTGGTAAGCCTCAGCGGCACGATCCAATTTTCCTGAGAGGGTGAGCCAGCGCGCTTCATGCCAGCTTTGACAGTAGGAGAGCGAGCCTGAGGGGGCAACCTTTGGTAAAAAGATCTTGAAATGTGTGAGTACCTGTTGAGTGAAAGCTTGATCCGTGGATGCCTTTTCACGAACAGGATTCAGTAGTGTTGCGAGCATCGTATTCAGCTTCGCGATCGGCTTGAATTGGGGAGCTTTTAACAAGCACTCATCAACAATTCGAGAGTGGATATCTTGCGGGTTTGCAGGGGAACGGCCCTGTGTCCGTTCGATTGCAACCTCTCCAAAAGTCAGATCTCGGTAATAATCAACGGCTCGCGCTGTAACGAGCAGCGCTCGCAATCGAGTTCTCTGTATTTCATCGAAGAATTTGCCAGCATCTTGTTTAGAAAAGAGGGCGCTGAGCGAACTCAGAGCAGGAAGCTGTGTGCCCGTTTGCCACCTTCGCATGCGGTCTTTCACTTCTTTGCTGAGTTGGTCATAGAAATCGTCCCAGCCAGGTACCGATAACTCGAACCATTCGAACAAAGTTGCAATGGCTTGCTTTCCGGGCGTCAGCAACTGTTCTGGGGGTGGACCGTCGAGGTTATTGCTGGCGCTTCTCAAAGCTTCAGCTCCAAAGGAGCTGAATAGGTGACTCGAGAGAATTCTCAAAGCTTCTGTGCGAGAAATTCCCTCTAGGCTCAGGTTCGAAACATACCAGCTGTATGCTTTGCAGAAGGCGGTTAACTTGGCGGCCACATCTCGCCCAAAATCCTCTCCGATGTATCGTGATAGCGGTTCATAGACTACCTTGTCGGTTGCGACGGGAATGGCTCTATAATCAAAATCCCACTTACTGGCATGGTCGTCAATCCACTTATCAGATCCCTTTGTGTCAAACGCTCGTGCAAGTGACCTAATGATCTCGAGGTGGTTCGGATAGGCAGGAATGCTATGCAAGAGTGGCCTCCCTGCGCTCGAGTTGACGAATATCTCTAATGAGGTTCTGTAGGGTCCGTCGGTCGCTGGGGCTCGTCGGGATAACCACTGTGCCCACTCCAGGTAGTTCGATTTTCCCGTGCTTTTTGCCAGACTGATATCGCCAGCCGTTCTGAAGTAGCTCTTTAATCAACTGATTTATATCCTTATCGCTGCTTACTCGTTTCATCGTACTCTCCCGCAACAATCGAGCGGGCACGAGGCCCGCTCTCTTGTAACGCCTATTCAGAATCCTTTTTTGCAACAGTCCTTTGAGCCCTGGCGACAAACGAATCCTTACTAACTCCACCGCCAGATTGCTTGGCGGTGGCGCTCTGGATCCTTGCCACATCTGCGGCGGTCATGGGCTTGCTTGAAGGTTTCTTGCTCATGTCATATCTCCGTTCATTGGTTGTTTGAATAGTCCCATCGGGACCCTTTGAAATTTACAGACGCGGAGATAAATCGTCGGCAGCGCAGTTGGAGGAAAAATCTGGTTTTTTTGCGGGTTGATATTCGGTGGGCTTACGTAGAGCTATTTTTACCACTCGATTGAAACCATAAATTCCAACCTTTCTGCCGTTTTGGGAATTTCATTCAAATCCAAATCAGGCAGATTCCATCATTTGACCATGTTGCCTGATTTGGATCGGTGCCACGGCCCGCGTATCTGATTTGGATACTTCACCCAATTCCCAAATCTCGAGTTTGTTTAATCACTCTGAGATTTGGGAGCCATGCTTGCCTGGCGAATCTGATTTGGGATCCGCGTTGTGCTCCCAAACCTGTTTTATAAACATCTGAGAGGCAGGGTTAGTTAGCATGTCTTAGGCGTCATTGAAGGGCAGATGGCGCGATATGTTAGGTAAAAGAGTGAACCGCTGGTGCACCTGTGGGTACAGCCGTAATTTCTGCGATTTCGGCCAATTCAGAGATAGTGCACCGCTGGTGAACCTGCAGGTACACCAACTTTAGAACAGAGTTTGAGTTGGAAGGGAGCGGTGTACCCCCAGTGAACCTACAGGTATACCGGTGTGGCAGATGCTGGGTTTGGATATCGGGCGGGGTGTACCCATGGGTTCACTGGCGGTACACCCTCAGCGTCGCCAATTCCATTTCCAGTATGGGTAGGTTCGTGGGGCTTGTTGCGGAGATGAGGGAGGTGGCTCTTTATAGCCGGTCAGTTGACGAGCGACGGACGTTGGCACCGACAAATACAATGTTTCATTTCGCTTTCCGACCATCCCGTCTTTTCTGAACAGCTTGCCATGAGCCATAAAGGTCACGTTGTGTTCATACTTGAACACATCCAGTCTTTCGACTTGGATACGTCCGGGTTTTCCTTGCTGCATAACCTGCAAGATATCCCCGCGGCGAGCACCAAGGATCTTTTCACAAACTCGCTGTTTGGCAACTTCAAGTTCTGATTCCCATTGCTCGATTTTTTCTTCGGCAGAGGCCAACCCGTCTTGCAGTAGCTGCAGCGCCTGGAATTGTTCGCTGGGCCACCAAATCTTCATAGCACGCGCCAACTTCTGGTGTAAGTCGGAATCTAGAAGGTCGTACACGACAGACGAGGCGAGCGTATGCATATCCTCAGCGTCCAGTAATATTTGAAGCAGATCCCAGTCTTCTCGGTATATTCGAACCTCTGGGTCGATGTGAGTAGTGCGCTGCCGTTCAGGTAAAAAAGATAGCGGTCCCAGGTGATCAATTGGAACCTGATCCGTCTCATAGATCTCGGCGGGTGATTGTTGCTCAATCCGGAGCCAAGCATGTGTTCCCGACACGCAAAGGTCGGCTTTGGCGATCCAATACGATTTCGGCGAAAAGATATACCGAACGCTCTGACAATACTCTGAGCTATTCAGAGGGATTGCTGAAAAGGCCAGCTGCAGCTCATCAACAAATCGCTTGGCATTGCCAAGGTGCCGTAGTAGTTCCTCGGAAACGCGGACCACTACGAATTCGTTCTCGGCCCGATGGCTGTATTTTTCAGATTTCGGGAATACCAATACATGCTTGGCGACCAATGGCAAAAGAGCATCCAATAGGCCGGCGGCAACCTGTCTTGCAGAAACAAATGGTGTGTTTGGTAGGAACTCTTCAAAGCGCTTAATTGCCGTGGTCAAAACTGCAGAAGCTAGTGGGGGCTCGATTTGCGTGAGCATTGATCCCTTAAACTCGAATCGTCCCAACTCGGAGTTCTGGCCCAGGACAGTTTGAGCAGCCTTTTCGAACAGTTCTTTTTTCCGCTCAGACAAATGAAGCCCAGGTCGGATAACCTTCTGATTAAGCTGCCCCCTAAGCACGTCCAGGTATGCAGTCACTGGTGGGGCAGGTCGATCTGCATTTCCGTTGAATCGCGTCCAGTACCCTCGAGGAGGCCTGGGGATGCCAAGTTTGGAGCACCCTTTCCTTAGCGCGGCCGCTGAAACCCCAAGTTTTTCGGCTGCCTGCCAACTAGGCATCGACCAAACAAGGAAAAAAAGCTCTTCTCGCTCTTCGTCGAGCTCCCTATTGTCTGAACCTGAATCCATGGACTATTCCCCTTATAGATCTTCAGAGATTTTAGGCAACTTTCCCTTGTATGCTCGGTGATCAATTCGCTACGGCCGGATTTGGCATACGACGTTGGTTTCCATGAGCGATTCGTTCAGTATATGTGGCACATCTTTACAGGACTGGCAGTACACTCTGGAAGGGCAGGATGCATTTAACAAAAATCAAGGACATCAAAGGGTTCCGAATTTTCAAAGACTTCAGTTGGCCAGAGAACCTTGACGACTTTGCTCGCTTCAACTTGATCTATGGCTTAAACGGAAGCGGTAAAACAACATTGACGAGCATTTTCTCTAATCTGGAGCATCGGCGCCCGACTAGCGCATCGTCACTGCACTTTGAGTTCGGTGACAAAGTGGTAGACGCAAAGTCGCCTCAAACCGCCTCCATCCCGCCGGTCCGGGTATTCAACCGAAGCTTTATTGAACACGCTATCTTTGAAGATCCTGCGCAACGGGAGTTGGCTCCGGTTTTTTACCTGGGTGAGGACTCCGTTGAAAAGCAGAAGGAAATCTCTGAGTTAAGGTCTCAGGTCGAAACTATTGTTGAAGATCTCAAGTCGCTCGAATCCCAAAACAGTACCAAGCAGAAAGGATTCGACAAGTTCTGCAGTGAAGGCGCATCCAGCATAAAAAATGCTCTCACGCGGCCTGGCGGGAGATTTAATAATTACAATCGGCCAGCTTTTGAAAGCCGAGTAGAAGAGCTGTTGGCTTCTAGTGGCACCCGCTTGGAGGAGACCGAAAGAGAGCAGCTTCTGGGAGTTGCACATGCGCAACTCATGAAAACGGTTGCTAACGTGAAACTGCCTTCGATTAAATTCACGGAATTGACCCAAAGGGTCGAGCTTTTGCTGGAAAGGTCTGTAACGGCATCAGTTATCGAGGAGCTTCGCGACAACCCCAAGCTAGGCCAGTGGGTTCAAACCGGCCTAAATCTGCATAAACACCATTTCGAAACAGACCGCTGCCTGTTCTGTAACCAGAGCCTCCCGGAAAGACGTTTGGACGATCTGGAAGCTCATTTCAACGATGAGCTTAATCGGTTTCAGGAGGAACTGGACAACCAAATTCAGAGTGTCGAGTCTTCGATCAGCGCGATTAATGACTTCGAGCTTCCGGCTGCTGGGTTACTCTATCAACACCTTCAGGCTGACTTCGAAAAAAGCGCGGGACGGTGGAAGTCCAGCAAACTGAGTGTTGTTAATTTCCTTAACACCCTGGTATCGGCGCTCAAGACAAAGCGTGAAAACCCCTTTAAGCGAATGGAGCTTCGGGATTATCTATTCGCATTCTCGACAGCGGCAAAAGACTCTAACTGGCTACTCAAAACCGCCAGTATAGCTTTGGATGCCTCTCAGAATATCGCAGCGCAGTTTGGGCTTGAGGTTATCGAACGGATCAATAATTTAATCGACGAGCACAATCGGCACAGCTCATCATTCGAGCAAGAAGTCCAGGTCGCGATGAAT
Organism: Marinobacter sp.; assembly: GCF_048269445.1. Lineage (GTDB taxonomy): Bacteria > Pseudomonadota > Gammaproteobacteria > Pseudomonadales > Oleiphilaceae > Marinobacter. The sequence continues at coordinate 82,554 of NZ_JBLXIQ010000008.1, forward strand.
CGCGTGGCAGACGACATGGTTCTCTCGGCGCTCGATGAGTACCAACAATATAAGGACGATTTGCGGCAGCTGGATGCCAGCCTTCAGGACAAAAGGAGCGAACGCGATAGGAAAAAAGCCCGAATGAGGCAGCTCGAAGAAGAGATGCGTCATCACCTAAAAGCTGCCGAGGAATTAAACGAAGAGGTGGCGGCATACCTTGGGCGGCGAGAACTGACATTCGAGACGTCTGACTCTGGGTATCGTTTATTTCGCCATGGAGAACCGGCTTATCATCTGAGCGAGGGCGAGAGGACTGCTATAGCTTTCATGTATTTCCTGAAAACGCTCGAGGATGAGAGCTTGGATCTTACAGAAGCGATAATCGTGATAGATGATCCAATATCGAGTTTGGATGCAAACTCACTGTATAGCGCTTTCAGTTTCATGAAAACGAAAACAGCAGAAGCCGCGCAACTGTTCATTCTCACACATAATTTTCAGCTCTTCCGGTTAGTTCGAAATTGGTTCGACCATATGAACCGAGGAAAGAAGAAAAATGCGCTGAATGCTCACATGTACCTTCTCGAACCCAAATGGGCCGAAGGAAACCGGTCCTCGTCGCTGGTTCCGCTTGACCCTTTACTCGCTAATTACGAATCCGAGTACCATTACCTCTTTAAGCAGATCTGGTCCGTCGCTCAAAGTACAGAGGCTGCGCCTCTCGACCAGTACTACGTGCTTCCCAACGTGGGCCGGCGGCTATTGGAAACCTTCTTAAGCTTCAAATTCCCAGGTGGAAAACCCGCTCTTGGTTTGTTGATGTCTAAGGTTGAGTTTGATCCGGCAAAGAAAACCCGCCTATTGCGTTTTTTACATGTTCATTCCCATCACGATCGTGTTGCTGATCCGGAGCACGACCTCTCAACTCTCAGCGAAGCTCCCCAGGTGTTCTCTGACCTATTGGAGCTCATGCAAGCTTTGGATGAAGGGCACTATAAAGGCTTGGTAGCGAGCATACAGCAACAGTGATTCTGGGTAAGCGACCGGTACTATTGATTCCTGCCGTTAGCAGGCTACAGTTTGAGTATTCTTGTCGTAAATAAGGAAGTAACCAATGCCGATAACGGACTACCACGCCAAGTATTTTGCCTACGAACTCACCAGGCAGCGCCGTGGTGGTGACGTTGGTCGTCTGACCCAATCGCTGTTCGATGCCTCAGTAGACCTGAACCCCCACCAGATTGATGCAGCGCTCTTTGCTTTGCAGAACCCCTTGGTAAAAGGTGTGATCCTGGCGGACGAGGTCGGCCTGGGTAAGACCATTGAGGCTGCTCTGGTGCTGGCACAGTACTGGGCAGAGCGTAGACGAAGATTGATTGTTGTTTGCCCTGCGGCTTTGCGTAAGCAGTGGGCAAACGAGCTGGCAGAGAAATTTCATCTGCCCTCGCAGGTTCTGGATGCCCGAACCTATAAGGAGTTGCGTAAGCAGGGTGTGGCAGACCCGTTCGACCAGCCCGGTGTTAACGTCATTTCTTACAATTTTGCTGCGAGGATGTCGCAGAAGCTACGGCTTACACCGTGGGACTTGGTTGTGTTCGACGAAGCCCACAAACTTCGTAACGCCCACCGGGAAAGCCACCGTACTGGCCAGGCTATTAAAGAAGCTTTCGGTTCTTGCAACAAGCTGTTACTGACGGCGACGCCTCTACAAAATTCCCTTATGGAACTGTACGGCCTGTCAACAGTCATCGACAGTCAATTGTTTGGTGACGCACTAAGCTTCCGTCGCCAGTACCTGCGCGGTGGAGAAGACCTGGAAGGCCTGAAAGATCGGCTTCAGGAGTTCACCAAGCGAACCTTGCGTAAACAGGTTCTGGAGTACATCCGCTACACACAGCGACGCGCCATCACTATTCCCTTCGCCCCTTCGGAAGATGAACTGCGGCTTTATCACTTAGTGTCAGCCTACCTGCAGCGTGAGAATAGTTACGGTGTCCCCCATCAACAGCGGCACCTGGTCACTCTGGTGGTTAGAAAACTGCTGGCATCCTCCACCAGTGCCATTATCAATACGCTTGAGACGATGATCGACCGGTTGAAAAGGCTGGAGCAAACTCAAGAGGATGAAGATAACTGGCTGGAAAAACTGATTGGTAGTGAGGATGTCGAAGATGACTTCCTTGACGAAGCAGCTGACGGGGAGGGTGATTACCAGGTTGAACAACTGGATGAGCCGATACAGCTGGACCGCCTCCGAGGAGAAATTGCTGAATTACAACAGTATCTGGACCTTGCACACAGGATCACCGAAGACGCCAAATCTGAGGCGCTACTAAATGCGCTGGAACAGGGTTTCCGCCACATGACGGAGATGGGGGCGGAGCGTAAGGCCGTTATCTTCACCGAAAGCCGCCGAACTCAGGATTACCTGCTCAAGTACCTGGAGCGCCATGGCTACCTCGGTAAGGTCGCCACATTCAGTGGTACCAATAATTCCAGCACTACGCAGGCGATTTACAAGCGATGGCTCACGCGTAATGAAGGTTCTGATCAGATTACTGGTAGCCCTGCAGTTGACCGGCGCACAGCGATTATCGATCACTTCAGAGACGATGCAGAAATACTCATTGCCACCGAAGCTGCAGCAGAGGGCGTTAACCTTCAGTTCTGCAGCCTAGTCGTCAATTATGATTTGCCCTGGAACCCTCAGCGAGTAGAGCAGCGCATCGGGCGCTGCCATCGCTACGGCCAGAAATTTGATGTCGTCGTCATCAACTTCCTCAACCAGAAGAATGAGGCAGATCGGCGGGTTCTTGAACTGCTCAGTGAGAAGTTTCACTTGTTTGATGGCCTGTTTGGTGCGTCAGACGAAGTGCTGGGCCGAATCGAGTCCGGTGTCGACTTCGAGAAGCGCATAGCGGCCATTTACGACACCTGCCGGTCTCAGGTCGAAATCGAACAGGCTTTCAATGATCTTCAAAAGGAACTGGAAGAAAGCATCAACCGGCGAATGCAAGAGACTCAGGAAAAGCTTCTGGAGCATTTCGATGCCCAAATTCATGATTTGCTGAAGATCCAGCGCGAGAAAGCAGAGCAACAGTTGGACCGGGTAAGTCGCCTCTTCTGGCAGCTCACGAGGCATCAACTTTTCCCCTTCGCAACCTTTGATGAGAACCGTCTGTCATTTGAGTTGAATGAAAGTCCGTTAACCAAGGTGCCTACCGGTGCTTACGAGCTGATTCGAAAGGGCGAGAAACCGTCAGAGCACGCCCACCTATACCGGTTAAGCCACCCCCTCGGTGAGTACGTTTTGGACACTGGCCGTAGGTTGGAAACGCCGGTAACGGAAATGGTGTTCAATCTGACTGGTCACGAGGCGAAACTTTCTGCACTCCAGAATCTGCCGGAAAAATCCGGATGGCTTGAACTGAATTTGCTTGAGCTGCAAAGCTTTCAGCGTGAAGAGCACCTGGTTTTTACCGCAGTCACGGATGGAGGACAGCATCTGGATGAAGAGCAGTGCGAGCTCATTTTCCGGTTGCAGGGTGAGGTGCTGAGCAACGAACTTGGCGGCCCTGATCAGCAAGCTGGACGCCAGCTAAGTGAAACCGTCACCCGGCAACTGGATGCCCGGCTCAGCCGATTGCTTGACGAGAACAACGAATACTTCCAGCGGGAGCGGACCAAGCTCGAAGCCTGGGCGGACGATCAGTTGTTGAGTGCCGAGCAAAAACTCGAGGACACCAAAACCCAGATCAAAGAGGCAAAGCGCCAGTCCCGCCTCGCAGAGAGTGTTGAAGATCAGAAGCATGCTCAAGAAGAGATTAAGCGTCTTAGCAAGTTACAGCGCCGGCAGCGACAGGAAATATTCGATGTGGAAGACGAGATAGAAGCCCGCAGGGATGCCTTAATTGATGCGCTGGAGCGCCAGATGCATCAGAGCAGTAGCACCCATCACCTGTTTCGAATTCGATGGCGCCTAGCCTGATCTTTAGCTGTCAGTTCGATTAACAATCTCCTAGCTATTTGTGGGAGAATCCTCAGCATTTCTGACCTGCCAAGTTCGATTTTTAAACAGGGAATACCATGAGTAACGCGACACAGCAGTTAAAAGCCCAGCAACGTCGACAGAAATTCGCCGACCTTTTGCGCGAAATGTTTCAGCTCAATCAGCCGGAACTAGATTTTGGGCTCTATCGCATCATGCATGCCCGCAAGGACGATGTTAACCGTTTTATTGAGAAGGACCTGCCCAGCATTACCCAAAAGGCGTTCCAGGACTTTGCCAGCCAAGATAAAACTGCAATTGAGAAGGAGCTTCAAGAGACGGTTGAAGGGTTAGAAAAAGCCAAGGTGAATCCGGAAACGAACGAGTATGTACAGGAACTGAAAGCTAAGTTGAGAGACGACTTTGACTTGGCACGCGAAGAGGGCGAAGTCTACGACGCGTTGCTCACCTTTTTCAGCCGTTACTACAACGAGGGCGACTTCCTGTCACGCCGGGTATACAAAGACGGCACCTACGCTATTCCCTACCAGGGGGAAGAGGTAGTGCTGCACTGGGCCAACAAAGATCAGTATTACATCAAAAGCAGCGAAACCTTGCGGGATTACAGCTTTCGCCTGAACCCGGACGCCGGCCCCGGCGAAGATCCCATGCGCGTTCATTTCAAGCTGGTCGATGCCGAAGCCGGTGCCAAGGATAACAACAAAGAATCCGCTGACAGTCGCCGGGTCTTCTTGCTGGACGTTGAGAAACCGTTTGCGTTGATAGAGGGTGAAGCAACCGAGCACGGTGACCAGAATACGGAACTGCAATGCCGGTTCGTGTTTCGGCCGGCAACGGAAAGTGACTGGACGGAAACCGAGAAAAAGAAGGCGACAGCTGCCGCACAGAAGAAACCGCCGACACAAGATGCGCTTAGAGCGATTGCAGAAGAAAGGCTTTTGGGAGCAGCTGCTAATTTTCCCGAACCCTGGAAGAATGCGCTGGCGAAGCCCTACCGCAAGGCTGATGGCAGTCGGGCTGATTATTCAATGCTGGCTGGGCAACTGAACAACTACACCAAGAAGAATACGTTTGATTATTTCATTCACAAGGATCTTGGGGGGTTCCTGACTCGAGAGCTCGACTTCTACATAAAGAATGAGTTGCTGGATTGGAATGATATTGCGTCGTTGAAGAATGATACGGCGAGACTCGCTCCGTTGTTGAGCAAGATTGAAGTGATTCGTTCCCTGGGAGAGAAGATCATTGCGTTTCTTTCGCAGCTCGAGAATTTTCAGAAGAAGCTGTGGTTAAAAAAGAAGTTTGTAACGCAGACAGATTACTGTCTTACACTAGATCACTTTCAGGGTCGAACAGAATTTTTGGATAAGGCTCTAACGAACGATCGGCAACTGCAGGAATGGGAATCGTTATACAAAGTAGATATCAAGGAGATGAAAAGAATACGGGATTCCGAGGGCTGGCTGGCTGTTCTGGATAAGCCAGAGTTCCGATATATGATGCTTGATACCTCGTTTTTTGAGTGCTCTTTTAAGGCAGAGATCCTGACTGGATTAGACGGTTTGGATAAGTCCTGTAATGGTCTTCTCGTTCATTCTGAAAACTTTCAAGCACTTAATCTGATCCAGGAAAGGTACAAGTCAAAAATCAAGTGTATCTATATTGACCCGCCTTACAATACGGCAAGTAGTTCTATCCCATACAAGAATGACTACCGCCATTCCGCGTGGGCAACACTCATGAATGACAGAATTGAACGTTTGAGCCATCTATTACCTCGAGATGGGGCTATATTTGTGAGTATAGATAAAGCCGAGAGAACCGTTTTAGAACACGTAATGGATTCTGTCTTTGGTGAAGACAATAAAGTGGAAGAGTTAATATGGGCCATGAATACTAACAATAGTCAAGCCCCTAATTACTCAACGAATCATGAATACGTGTTGGTCTATGCTAAAGATCGAAACCAGGCTGAGCAAGATTTTTCTATGTTTAGGGAACCAAAGCCTGGTTACGAAGAAATTATGTTGTTGGTTGATGAGATAAATCCAAGTTATCCCAATCTTTCTGATGCACAAAAAGAGCTTCAAAATCTATTTAGAAGGCATAAAAAAGAGCTGCGTGAGCAGTTGGAAGAAGAAGGTTTTGACTGGGATGCTGAAAAGAGTAATGACCCTTGGAAGGGTATTTATAATTACAACAAAATGGAATATCGAGATAGCGAAGGTAAGATAGTGGCTGAGCCCTTTGCAAAGGGGGCCAACGCCAAACTTTTAGTGTGGCGTGAAGATAATATCTCTATGCCGGCGACCAAGCAGGCTGATAGCACTCGCGATCCAGATCACGTGAATTATCGGTATTACAACCCCGTTCATCCTGTGACTGGAAAAGCGTGTCCTCACCCAAAAAGTGGATGGAAGTTCCCCTACGATCGTGCTGAAGGGTCAGACCGGAAGACATTTAAAACATTGGATGCCGATGGCCGAATTGCATGGGGAGATGATGAATCGAAAATTCCTCAGCTCAAACGATACTTACATGAGGTCGAATCAAATATATCTAAAAGTATATTTTCAGACTACTCAGATGGAGAAAAACAAACTTCCGCGATGTTTGGACGCTCTGGTATGTTCCTGGCGCCGAAACATGCTGATTTCGTCTCAAGATTTATACTACAGGCGGCAAAAGAAGATAGCATTATATTGGATTGTTTCGGTGGATCCGGGAGCACGGCGCACGCAGTTATAAAATTAAATAAGGCAGATAACGGAAAAAGAAAGTACGTTCTTGTAGAGATGGGTGCATATTTTGACACCGTTCTCAAGCCAAGAGTAATCAAGGCTGCGTATTCTCAGGATTGGCGTGCAGGGTCACCGACCAAACACACAGGTGTGAGCCATATCATCAAAACTTTGAGGCTCGAAAGCTACGAAGATGCACTGGGTAATCTTGAGGTCTCTCGGCCTGGCACGCATGGTCAGCTGTTCGGTACTGAGGATGGTGATTCATTCGACTCGGCTCGCGAATCTTACATTCTAAATTACATGCTATCGGTAGAGACGAGGGGCTCTCAATCACTGCTGAATGCGCGTAAATTTGTTGAGCCGACGGAATATAAGCTTGATGTTCGTTCCGCAGGCGGTGACGAGACAAAACCAATAAATGTCGATCTCCTTGAGACCTTCAACTACCTACTGGGCTTAGAGGTAGAACATATTGCTGCTCCGATTCACTTCGAGGCAGAGCTGAACCAAGGCGAATATGGCCGCTGGCAAGCAAAGGTTAAACGTAGCGAAACCGGCAAGTGGTGGTTCAGAACCGTCTACGGCACGAACCGAGCGGGGCAACAGGTGCTGGTTGTATGGAGAAACCTTCCCTCGGTCATTGATGGCGAGGCCGATGGCATCCAGAAGGACAATGCCGTGCTGGATGCGGTACTAATCCAGAAGCTCTCTATTCGCATGACCGAAAGCCAGGACGACGAGATCGATGTGTTGTACGTGAATGGTGACCACAACATCAGTATTCCCCGGTCCCGCAAAGGTGAACCCATGGAACAGGCGCGTATTCAGCTGATTGAGGAAGCTTTCCATCGGCTTATGTTCGCTGGCACCGAAGCGGTTCTTTAAGGGGATTATCATGGCAGCACGGAAATCCGCCAAGGACAGCAAACAGACGTTGCAGTTCCGCCACCACCTGGTGCTCAACCAGTGGTTGTTTTCCCTGTTCGGCTTCGACTCGCTCAGTGGCCAGTTTGATCTGGGAAATCGGGAAGCGCCGACGCTCGAGGCGTTTCGCGACCGTTTTCAGCTGATTGGCGAAACCAGCGGCCGTAATGCCGAGGGGGAGCATCTGATCATTCAGAGAATGCGGGAAAACCTCAACGAAAACGCGAAGCTGAGCGATGAGCAACTGCTGGAGTACGACCGCCGGATTAAGCAGCTGACAGATACCATCAATAACGCGCGGCTGGCCTCCGGTGAGGAGCCGATTGAATGGAAGTATTTCCAGTACTTGATGCTGCTGTTCACCGAGATCTACCTGGACTACCTGTTCACCAAACCGGATGAGTTGCTGGAGGCGCTCAACCAACAGATTGAGCGTTGGAATGATCATTGGGTTGTGGATCAGGGCTTTAATCACAAACCGCTGGATTTACTGAACCCGGAAGATGATCTGTGGTCGCAGCTCAACATGGTGGCTTATTGGAGCGCGACTGGTTCGGGTAAAACCCTGATCATGCATGCCAACATCCTACAGTATCGCTTCTACCTGCAGCGGTATGGCAAAGCCGGGGATATCAATAAGATTATTCTGCTAACCCCCAACGAAGGGCTCACCCAGCAGCACCTGCGGGACCTGGAGAAATCCGGAATCAGGGCCAGTGAGTTTTCTGCCCGTGGTGGCGACCTGTTCGCTCAGGATGTGATTGTCATCGACATCAACAAGCTCCGCGATAGTGAGAAGAAGAAGACGGTTGCGGTCGACTCCTTCGGCTCCCGCAACCTGCTGTTGGTGGATGAGGGCCATCGGGGAACGGCCAGTGGTGGCGGTAGCTGGTACGACTATCGGCAAAAATTGTGTTCGCTGGGTTTCTCCTTCGAATACTCCGCTACGTTTGCCCAGTCAGGCTCCAAACACGAGAACCTGCGTCAGACCTATACGAAGGCCATTCTGTTCGATTACTCCTACCGACATTTTTACGGGGATGGCTACGGTAAGCAGTCTCAGATTCTGAATCTTCAAGCAAATCCCAATGCCCAGGATGAATTCCGATATCTGGTTGCCTCGTTACTGAGTTACTACCAGCAACTACGGTTGTTCGAAGAGCAAAAGGCCAGCTTCAAGTCCTTCAACCTGGAGAAGCCTCTATGGGTGTTTGTAAGCTCTAAGGTAACGGCAACGCTGTCCAGTGGTGAGGCTTCAGACACCGTTCAGGTGCTGGCGTTTATAGACCAGGTATTGCACAAGCAGGAAGAAACGGTCGCCGCGATTGATTACCTGCTGAAACGCGGCATGGTTGCCAAGGGCGGTACCGATCTATTGCATGGTCGGTTCAATTACCTGAAAGAGCTTGGGGAAAGCGGGGATGCGCTATATTACGATCTGCTCGAAAGGGTATTTCATAGTGGCGGTCGACTCCACATCGAGAATATCACCGGCATTCCTGGTGAGATCGCGCTTCGAGCTGGCACGTCTGACACCCCTTTCGGGGTCATTAACGTGGGGGATGATGCAAAGCTAGTCAAACTCTGCGAGAAGCACGACCTGTTCGCTCAGGATTCTCGCTTTAGCGAAAGCCTGTTCCACGGGATCAACACCGACACTTCACCGGTCAACCTGCTATTGGGCTCGAAGAAGTTCACTGAGGGCTGGAGCAGCTGGCGTGTTTCCAACATGACGTTGATGAACGTCGGTAAGAACGAGGGCGCCCAGATCATCCAGCTGTTCGGCCGTGGCGTTCGGTTGAAAGGCTGGAAAACGACACTGAAGCGTTCAGCCGAGCTTGCCACTGGATTGAAAGAGGCCGGCATTGAGCGGCCTGACCACATTGGTGTCATGGAGACACTTAACATCTTTGGGGTGAAGGCCGATTATATCGCTCAGTTCCGGAAGGAGCTGGAAGACGAAGAGATCCCGGTTAACGAGGGCCTTGAAGAATTCGTGCTTCCGCTCAAGCCGATGAAAGATCTGCGCAAGGACCTCCATGTTGTTCGTGTTAAGGAAAGCATTGCCAATAAGGCCATTGGTGGTTCCGGTACAGCATTTCAGGAACTTGCCGAACAGGTCGTACTGAAGGCTCCAGGTGAGTTGCAGCCTACTGAGATCGACTACTTCTGCAATCCGCCGAGGGTCAGCCTGGATTTCTATCCCCAGGTTGGACTGTTCGCAACCGACAAGAAGGGTGTTCAGAACACCGGAGCCAAGATTCAGCGTCTAAAGCCGACTCACATTGCACTGCTGGATATGCAGCGCCTTTATTTCGAGCTGCTGGCGTTCAAGCGGGACAAGCGCTGGTCAAACCTGACCATCACGCCGGATGTGGTTGAAAAACTCCTGACTGATAACCGGTACGACTGGTACCGGCTCTATGCCCCGGATGAGGCCATGGAGCTGGGCCGGTTGGAGAAGATGACGCTATGGCATGACATGGCGATATCCCTGCTCAGAAAATACTGCGAGCTGTTCTACGGATTCCGCCGGAAACAGTGGGAAGCGGACAAGCTGGAGTACAGACCGATTACCGAAAATCGGAAGTACCTCCCGGGTGTGAGTGAAGCCACACCAGAAGGCAGCTACATGGTCACCCTTGACCGGGTTCGCCATCAGTCCCTGATCAAACAACTTTCGAACTTGAGGGAGAGTATCGAAAAGGGTGATATGGATACCTGGAATGGCGCGGTTAAAGAAGGACTGGAGTTTATCTGGTGTGAGCGGCACTTCTATCAGCCGCTGCTGGCATCCACCCAGGGGCTGGATTTTCAGGTGACTCCGGTATCCCTCAACAAAGGCGAGGCCGATTTCGTTCGCGACATCCAGGCGGCAACTAAGACTGGGGCTTTTGAAGGCTACGAGGTTTACCTACTGCGCAACCAGACCGGCCAGGGAGCCGTGGGCGTATTCGTTGATGGTGGCTTCTACCCGGACTTCATCCTTTGGTTGGTGAAGGGCCAATCCCAGAAAGTGGTTTTCGTCGACCCGAAAGGCCTGCGCCATCATAAACCGGACGATCCCAAAGTCCGCTTCCATGAGACCATCAAGGACATTGAGGCAGACCTTCGCAAGCAACGTCCGGAGAATGCCGGAATCGAGCTGCATGCTTTCCTTATTTCAGAAACCCATTCTTCACAGCTTGTCAGCCAGTGGAAGGATACGACAGGCAATGCAGTCACTCGGGAGCTTATGGAAAGCTGGAATATACTATTCCGTGAAGAAGATGTTGGGTATGTTGAGAAGCTGGTCAAGGCGGTGACTTGATCGGGACGACGAATTAGGTGAGAGTAAGAAAAGGCGAGTCGCCGGCCAAGTCTCTGGCGACTCGTCAATTACTCGTTTTTGCGGACTAGAATATTCGAATAATCGGGTTAGTTTTTAAGAGCTGCGCTCAACTGCGTTTTTCTCTGCTCGTTTCAGTGCAGTGATCGCACGTTTAATATCAGCATATTCAGCACGGATTTCAGCCATCTTCCCCTCTACCTCCAAAACTTTATCGATTTCCCACGGCTCTGCTCGAAGTGCCAGGCTTTTTGCGCGATATTGATTTCCTCTGCCTTTTGGGATGTAGTTCGAGTAAACTCCGGATTTATCACTGTTAGCGCGTTTGAAAAACTTGAAGTAAGTCCAATAGATTTCAAGGCGATGCTGACGCATGCGGACCCACACATTAAGCCGACACTTTTCCCTTGGAGGTAGTAGTGCGTTATTCCGATAGTGGAATTGCCAATGCTCATCTGCAATCTTTTGTGCCTCTTTTTTTAGCTCTTCAATATTAAAGTGTAGGGCTGCGATTATTTCCTGAATTGTCATAGATAGTAATTCCTCAATCAGTCAATTTTGATCGTCTCCAGGTGTGGGTTTTGAGCTGTATTCCCTGGATTAAAGACAGATTAAAGAATCGATCCTCGTGCGACTGACATAACGCCCCCCATTTTTACCCCTGCGTTTTGCAAGCTTGCGATTCAAATAAATGTTATCGACGGAGTTGGCCAATAGCTGGTGGGTTGAGTTTTTTTGAATGAGTAACTAGCAGGTTCGAGCCCTGGGTTGCACTTAGGTAATGATCAGGAGAATGAAAGCTGATCCCTCAATTGCGACAAGGTGCAAAATGGTGAATTTCAAACTGACTATTCCTCTCTCTGCGACACTCTCTCTGGTCATTTTTATGACCGCCTGCACTACTACCTACGAGCCTCCCGTGGTCGCCGACAAGCTTATCTGGACATCTGACGGAGAAAGCGTTCGCCCAGCGTGGACACTTATGCCGGCCGCAAGACAGGATTCAGAAGACCAGGCCGTCCGTGTGGTCGGGATGAGTAACCGGCACAGCACGCAAAAGGGCGCGCGAGATGCTGCCATGGATGATGCACGCCGCCAGATCGCTAACTATTTTTCGAGCCAGGTCGAGGACAAGGTCGAGCGAATTGAAAGCGGAGCTAATACGCAGAGTGGGGTACAAGACCCAGTTCAGGAGCTGAAACGGATTACGCAGCAGCTGTCTGTTCATGCCGTTAACTCAATGACAGTGGAGAATTCTCGATTTGAGCAATGGTTGGATAGCCGAACCGGCAAAACCTTCTTCAACGCATTTGTTCAGGCCTCCATGCCCATGAATTCGCTGCATGTTGGAAGGTTCGGTGAACTGGGAGATATGCGTCGGTTCGAGGAGGACGAATGATCAACAGAGGTGTTCTTCTCATCACGATCAGTTTTCTCTTTATGGCATCTGGTTTGGCCCGCGCAAACGATACATCTGTCCTCAAGACCGCTGAGCTTCCATCGTGGACCTCAAAAACTCAATTTCGGGAGCCTGGCGGCAAGCGGATGGTGTTTGTGGGAATCGGGCAGGGATACTCGATCGCGCAGGCAAAGACCCGGGCACGAAGTGATGCCCAGGCACAGCTTTTATTGGCTGTTGGCGGCGTGGTGATTACTAGTCAGAAGCTGGTGGAATCCACACAGACAGATGAAGACGGCATCGCCCAATATTCAGTGGGGGGGGGAACGCTATACCGACAGTGCCTCGCAAAGCTTCTTTCAGGGCGGTGATTCAGAGTTTGTTGCTCATTCCTCCGGCAATGTTGTGAACGGGTATTTTCGTTTGAGCCTTCCAATCGAGTCTGTTGAGGCTGCGCGTGATGAAGTGGCTCGCGCGCACAGGGCAGAGGTTCTTCGGAAGATTGAGGCTTACCGGTTGGCAGGGCTGTCTAGACGCAATGGAGTCAACGGTTACCGTTACGCGGTTGTTCAGGAGCAAGCGTCCGCCCAGCGCGGATCAAACGAACTGCGAATTTCTGTGGAATACGAAGCGCGCCGCAAGGCTCGGCATTCGGGAAGAGTTGCTCTCGTCAATCGTTTAAAAGGCGCGTCCATAAGAGCCGTTGCGGCGCAGTCCGGTCAACAAGTCGACATGAGTCACTCCAGCGCCACAGGATTCGTACGGTCGGAAGTTGTTGCTGAACGAGTTTGGTGGGAAGGCGAGGAAGCAGTTGCTGAAAGCTTCCTCCTTGGCTGGGTAAAAGGGGGCTGATCCATGAGTGTGATGTTGAGATTTTTATTCAACGTGGGAGTTGCTTTCTTCCTGCCGGTTCTCGCTGTTGCAAACACCGTTGTCACCGTGGGTGCTACAGGGTCGGATCGGGACTCCGCTATTGAGGCGGCCTTGAGTAGGGCCTTTGTAGAGACGCTAGGTAGTCAGGTTTTTTCCGTGACAACAATGAATGGCGACCAGTTTCATTCAATGGCCACCGCTGTTACCAGTGGCCGGGTCCACAGCTACGAACTTTTAGAAGAGCGTGAAATCTTTGATGGGGTTCATGTGCGTCTGCAGGTGACTCTGACTGAGAAAGATATCGCCGGAATCGTCCCGGAGGAGATAAAAACGTGGGATCAGCGAATTGATGGTGTGCGGAGTTGGGATCAGGCTCAGCAGTCTGTCGGCGAGTATCGGCGACTCCTGGATGAGTTTCTGATCGGCCCACGCCATCAACTGAACGCGGGGTATGCCATCGTACTCAGATCCTATGATGTCTCGGCTGTCGACGTTCACCAGATCAAAGGCCATATCTATGTGGATGTTATCGTGAATCAGTCCTGGTGGGACACCTACTATCGGCTGGTCCGCACGATTGTTCCTCAGGGCAACCAGGTAATACCGGAAGGACCTCTGAAAGTTTTCAACGGTACTGCTGCCGTTGATTCTGCTTCCAGTCGTCGAGTCGATAAGGGCCTGCGATACGATCTCGCTCACCCTCTGCCGGTGCGCCTATCAGTTGGCAGGAACGTCTCGAACTTCATTCTCTATAAAAACGCCCTGTTGGTATCCGCTCAACCGATGACCGAGGATTCCGCGCAGACGGGCTACCAGCAATCACAGGCAACCAGAGGGGAGATATCGCTGACGAAGGGCAATGTCGTCGGCGGTGACGCCAGAATTGATAGACGAAAATCCGACCTGCAATGCGGCTCCGTCCAGCAAGGCGCGTCTGCAGTCTACTGTGGCCAACGTTTTACAGTGAAAATCCCGTTTGAGGCATCAAACGAGGCTGAAGTGATAGAGACCATGCAGCGTGGTGTGAGGGCCGAGCTTAGCCTGTATGGCAATAATACCTGCGAGCGCGACTGTGATTTGTTCGACGACGATCGAGCAGAGGATCCGGATCCAAATAAGCTATTGAGGCAGTTGCTTTTGAAATACAAGCGGTAGTGGACGGCAGAATGAGTTGGGTGTTTTCAACGTGCGAACAAGAGGGTAGCAGTATGACGAACAGCTTTTGGGGTGTGATAGCTGCATTGCTGCTGGCGGTGTCCCTTCCAGCGTCCGGATGGGACTTTGATCAGACTCGTGCACGAGACATTATGGACCGAGCTGCAAATGATGGAGATGCCACGGCCAGACTGCTCGTTGCCATGGCCCTGGATGAACGGATCGATACCGGTTTTGATCATTATGAGTTCCGGTTACCACCATCAAACGATCCGAAGCAGCTTTATATTCAGTGGCTTGATCATGACCACATCTACTCAAATTTGATGTATGGATCTAGAGAGCACGCATCGAAGGTAACTCTGATGGTTTATGCGCTACAGGGTACATTCTCCCTATGGAATCACAGGTACGGGAGGGCAGCGCTTTACTACCAAGCGGCGGAACAAATCGGCGAGCAATTGATTCAAAAAAATGGGTTTGGACCAGATCTGGCCGTCCTCACGTACGACGCCCGAGCTGGGAAGGTCGCGGCAATGCGCTGTAGTGGCAACGTTCCACCGCAGGATACGACCTACAAAATTGATAAAATGTTGGCTGGCCTGGAGCGAACATCGGAGATCGCAAGAGACTACCGCGCGTACATACAGTATCACTCAGTCGGAAAGCCAAATACGTTGGGATTGGAAGACTCAGGATGTTGGGCGGGGGCCGCCTCTGGCGCTGCTGTGATTTATCCTCTGGCGCCGTTCAATTATGAGGAGAACACGTCTAAATATGTCGGACTAGATTACTGACTGGCGTTTCCTTTGCCGGGGTCACTCGGCATTCTTCTTTTCCTGATTACGAGAGTAGAGACACCATCCGGTGAGAAACGTTGCGCCAATGATGCCTATAGCCATGGCAGTCAGAACGCCGATTTCGATAGTCATTTGGTCTAGACCTCGCCTCATTTGAATCAGTCCACGTTTCTTAATGCCAACAGCCTAACATTATCAACCAAGCAGCTCACCGAACCATCTTTTTGAGCTTTCGCATGTATTCTCTTGCCACATTCTTCGGTGCTGGACATCCCGGAACCTCCTCTGGAAGAGCACTGCGAATTTCCTTGTTGAGATCTTCTCCAGCGCATACCCTGTTGCAGGCAATCTCATACGCTCGCTCAAACATCGGCCAACTCTTATCTCGGCTCATTGTTCGTAGTTCATGTGCTCCAACCGACTGGGCTGCGACAAACACCGCTGGATGGCTCCAAGTTCGTTGCTGTCCAGCCGGATGTATTCTTCGGCAGGCTTCCTGATAGGCCCTTACAGCTGATGGTAACCCCATAAACTCAGGGTCAGGCTTGCACCAGCTTATGAATTTTCCTACCGGAGGGCAGTACGAGGAGCCACTTTTCAAAGTTTTATGGAGTCCGCACTGGATTTCGAGGTCGCTTCGAACATTCGCATCTAAGAGAGCTTTCACCCAGAATTTTTTTGCCTTTTTCTCAACCGATTCGTTTGTCCACGTCGCCCCCCAGCCCGGACAGATCAACTTAATCTGTTCGAATATAACGTTCACGGCTTCTGCCATTTTCATTTCAGCATCACTCGGCTTTTCATTTGGCTGCATTGTTAACCCTCCCATAGCCAGGAAATGTCCCCGTGAGTAGATTGATTCACCAATGTCATTGGCTCGCCACCTGACCTGGTTGCCTTCTTTTCTCTGTCCAGGGTTGGCTTCTTTCGCCTAGTGCTCGGTTTTAGCTGCGCATTAGTGATGTTTTTATTTTTTGAATATTTCTTTTTGGAAATTGTCTTACATAAAGGGCCGTTTGCACCGGTGTCGGATTGACCGTGGCCCGAAAAGCCGGCATCGGTATCCCCGTTTTTGGTATCGGCAGGTTTCTGAGGGGTCTGGTTAATCGTGATCCCAGTGGTCCAGCGCCCATGCTCTCCACGCACTTTTTTCCTCACCAAATAACCGGCATCTTCAAGCTGTTTGAAGATTCGTTGTTGCCTATCTTTCCCAATGCCAAACTTTCTCCGAATATGGTCGGCCCGGACCTCCCAGTCTTCCGGTAGCGACAAGAGGTAAACCAATACACCGATAGTGTCGAGGGAAAGCCCCTTTTCCTCGAACAAGGCATTTGGAATCGAAGCGAAGTTTTTGGTTAATCGTTCTTTTTTAATCGGCATTGCGGCTTTCTCCTGGAGTTTGAATCCCTTTAAAAGGGAAGCGCGTCGAACACTTGCTGCCGCTGGCGCTCCCTAATACGTGAAAACTAATTTACTCGGTTGCAAGCCGTCCGACTGAACACACGCAAGCGTAAAAATGGCTGCGTGTTGCGTTGACAAAACCAATGAGCGGTAATTTCGGGCGATCCCGCTGAGACGATCCATAGATATTGCGTTCGCTCTCAAGCGGAGGGGTCAAAGGATGATCCAAGATTAGGCATTAAATTCGCCTTCAATGGGCAATTAGGCTGACCGAGGGGGAGGGCCAAACTATTGAGAGGTCGCCGTCTCGAGTAGGGCGTTAGCCTGAGCACTAATATGCCCAAGGAGCTGATTGGAATGATATTTCTTCAGGTCGACAGGGAGGTTGGCTATGGTCTTTGCAGCTGCATTACTGTCAGCTCCCTTCATGGTAAGCTCCAATGAAGGACTATTTATAGAGCATTTTCGGGGCGCATCAAGAGTTGACAGCCAGCATAGGCATATTTAAATGGTTTTTTGGTGCCGCAGATCATTTATGTCAAATGATTCCATGGTAAGACTGCTCGCAGTAGGCTAAGCTTTTTTCCGGTCTAAGATCTAACAAATGGGGATTCAGAGACTGTAATAATAAAACGGTCAAATTTCTCCAATTGCACCGCGATTTTTTTAATGGTAGTTATTTTCATCATGGAGATTTAAGTATTGTTTGAAAATAAAAATATAGAAAAATACGCTGTCAAAGAAATTCCTCTCGATAGAGATTGCTTCCTTATGAGCGAAAAATACATGGAGGAATTTGCTAAAGAGCTTGATAAAATGCTACAAGGCCAGGAATGTAATCCATATGAAGTCGGCTATGTGAGTCCAGTTGCTGTCAGAAAGGTAAACAAAGAATCGCTAGATCTATCTTGGTATCCAAACACATTCACACGATTTCACGAGGTTTCCATAACGCTGCCTGTTGACGCGGTGAAGATCTGCGTTGAATGTGGTCCGTACGATGTGAAGCCCTATATATTCGTAGATCACGAATGGCTAGAACATCTCCATTTGCGCGAATACTCTGTATTCGCATTGGTTGATGCCATTGGTGTAAAAAATTTGTTAACGAATAATTATCTTAGTAAGGATAAATTGATAGAGTTAAGGTCAAAAATTGATCAGCTAGCGGAAAGTGAACTTAATATATCCTTTATTTCTTTTGCTGATAGCTTGATACTTAAAACGAACTGGGATGTTGGGTATTATAACAAGGGTGTCGAATGCTCGTATAAGCCCGAAAAAATACTACATATTATAAAAGAGCTAGATCGAATTTACCAAGAAGTTCTTGGGTTGCCCATCTATGCAGTTCTTACTCAGGGCAGCAATGAGTACTATGGTGAACCTTTGCTCCATATATCAAAGAGTAAAAATCATATTTGCTTAAATAGCCTAGGTGTACCTTTCGCTGAGCTTCTTGCTATAGAAAGCTCCGCCAAGAATGCAATAAAATCAGGTGTTCATCCACCCAAGCAATTGTATCTGGATGAGCAATTCTACAACTCGTTGCAGTTAAAATATGAGTTCAAGAAGAGTGATAAGCCGAAGAACTCGTACGCAGCAATTATGAAAACTAATCAACCAAGCTATTTTTATTCATCTTGTGACGAACTGCTAGCGAATCTTGATGACTGATAACGTTTAAAAGACGCTGTTGTCGGGAAAAATTCCACCGCTTCGTGGCTCAAAATTGCCGCAAAGCTATGCGTAATGCCAAATGAGGTGATCGGTGGATCTTGTACTTTTTTTGAAAGACCGGCTTGAGTTTGCCAAATACTTTTACAGTAATGCGTCGGAGCCATTCACGAAGATAGTGGCCGCAATTGAAAACGAAGAACCACCGTTCGTGCCCGAATATGATGAGTCTGGAGAGCCTTTTTATCTACAGGAATGGCAGGATGCTAAAACGGGACTAGAGTCTGTAGGATTGACGGCACTATCAATGGTGGCTTCTTCACTCCAGCTGTTTCTAAATGATTGGGTCTATTTTCGGCATGAGCGATGGCGTGACGAAAAGTACAAACGGAAAAACACCAAGGGTTGGTTCCACGCTTACCGAAAAATATTCGAAATTGTTGGCCTCGATATCGAGAATTGCCCTGCAGATCTGGACTTGATTGAGCAGGCTGTTCTCGCACGAAATCGGGGTCAGCATCCGGAAGTCTTAACCATCCTACAGACGACACATTCCAAGACTGACTTGGAGAAATATCCATCTCCGTATTTCGTCTCTGAAGCGGACCAAAAAGTGATCAGTTTCGATGATGGGGAGTTGTCTTGGTGGTTGTCTCCGAATGTGTATGTAGATGAGATTAAGCTAGAGGCCGTTATCGCCGAGGTCGAGAAATTATGCCAGTGGCTTGAGGTTGAGCGCTGACATTCAACATGGGTATAACCAGTGTAAGGAGAGAGCATGCCTGAGGATCTCGATAATTTGGCGTTTTGCTTTTTCAAGCTTTTCGCCCAATACGAATACGCTCTGAAAGCGATGCAATACGCCCGCAGTGGAGTAGGCGGTCAAGCTGAGCCTGAGTGGGATAGGTTCTCCAACGAAATTGGTCTCCTGGTTATGGACGAGGCGAACGGGGAACTACTGGATGCCATCAGTTATCTGTTTGACCACCCGCCGAAGAAGCAGATCTTAAAAGACGGGGTTCTATTTTGGCAGAGTGTGGAAACCGCAGAACGTTCGCCCCAGATTCTCTTCTCCCACATTCGACGGGTACGAAACAACTTATATCATGGTGGTAAGTTCAACGGTCGCTGGTTTGATCCGGATCGTAGCGAGGAACTGATCAGCAAATCACTGTTAATACTTCGGGCTTTACAGGAAAAGCATGATGACTTGGCAGAGGCGATCCATGGTAATCATGGAGAAAAAGCTGGGAGTAGCAAAACGCGGTTGCACTACGAACGAAAAGTACAGTTATGGGAGCTCAAATCTTCACCCAAAAAATAATAACGCAACTTATTGAGCATAAACGTTTTTATGGAGATTGAATGAGCGTAGTTTCATTTCTAAGAATATCAATTAAGCCATTGAAAATAAAGAATAAGTCATAATCAGAAAGCTCGTCCTGCAACTCCGTGTACGCCGGTTCGATTCCGACCCGCGCCTCCATTATTTCCAGTAATCCCCAGCATTTTGACGGCTTCAGACTAGGGCTGGCTTCCTACGCAACCCGTTTCCAATCTTCTGGCGTCATCACAGCTCGATATGCTTCAATGATCGGTAATTAGTCAGGCCAGCCAACAAGGCTGTCTTTTGTACTTTGGTGCCTGGTCAAAAACAATGAGCACAGACGAAAAGAGGGGCAAACCCCGGCGCGCTTCACTTCGCGGCCGCCAACTGGAACCCGTCGTATTGGCGGAGCTGCGGGACCTGATCGGTGACGAAGGTGTCGATTCGTCATTGCGAGATCGCGATCGCCTGATCGAGCACCTACATGCACTGCAGGACGCAGACGGTTACCTCTCTATGCCCCGCCTCCGGGCACTTGCAGCTTTCATGAATCTGCCCATGGCCGCCATTTACGAAACGGCCACCTTCTACGCCCATTTCGATGTTATTCACGACGAACAAGCACCACCGCCTTCCTTGACCCTCCGGGTGTGTGACTCGCTATCCTGTCGTTTGGCAGGAGTGGAGGCGCTGCATCAGGCGCTGACTGACGGAGCTGATCCCGCCAGGGTGAGGGTACGGCGCGCGCCCTGCATGGGG
Organism: Marinobacter sp.; assembly: GCF_048269445.1. Taxonomy (GTDB): domain Bacteria; phylum Pseudomonadota; class Gammaproteobacteria; order Pseudomonadales; family Oleiphilaceae; genus Marinobacter. The sequence continues at coordinate 102,932 of NZ_JBLXIQ010000008.1, forward strand.
CGCTGCGACACCGCGCCCGTGGTAGCCGTTGGGCATCATCATGTCCTGAATGCCAACGCCCTGAATGTTGAGGCCGCGGTAGAGCAGGGGCAGGTTCAGCCAGAGGCGATCTCCTGGCCACGTCTGTCGGATTATCGTTCGGCCGGTGGTTATCAATTGCTAACGGATTGCCGTGAAGGCCGGGTGAGTGTCGAAGCGCTGGAGAAGGAACTCGAGCATGCTGGCCTGCGCGGCCTTGGTGGCGCAGGATTTCCTACCTTCCGCAAGTGGCAGGCCGTGCGGGCCGAGCCCGGGCCACGCTACGCGGTGATCAACGCCGATGAGGGTGAGCCGGGCACTTTTAAGGATCGCTATTACCTGGAACGAGAACCCCACGTATTCCTGGAAGGCGCGTTGGTTAGCGCCTGGGCGGTTGAGGCGAAGGCCCTGTACATTTACCTGCGGGACGAGTACCCCGGCCTGCATGGTGTGCTGAAAGAGGCTATTGCCGAACTGGAAGCAGCCGCAATTATCGAGCAGGGCTTCGTGATCCTGCGCCGTGGCGCGGGTGCCTATATCTGTGGCGAGGAATCCGCCCTGATCGAGTCCCTTGAGGGCAAGCCGGGCAAGCCACGCCATCGCCCGCCGTTCGTTGCCCAGAAAGGGCTATTTGGCCAGCCCACCCTGGTTAATAACGTCGAGACGGTTTACTGGATTCCCCGCATCCACGCCCAGGGCGCCGACTGGTTCGCCAGCCAGGGGCGCCATGGTCGTCGCGGCCTTCGGAGCTTTTCTGTCTCTGGTCGGGTCGCGCGGCCCGGCGTTCATCTCGCCCCCGCCGGCATTACCCTCAATGAGCTGTTAGAGGAATACTGCGGCGGCATGGCGGAAGGGCATCAACTCTTGGCCTATCTGCCCGGTGGGGCTTCCGGCGGCATACTGCCGGCCAGCAAAGCAGACATCCCCCTGGACTTCGACACTCTGCAGGAACACGGCTGCTTCATCGGCTCTGCTGCCGTGATCGTTCTATCAGATCAGGACGATTTGGCCGCGGCAGCCTCCAACCTTTTGGGCTTCTTCGCGGATGAGTCATGCGGCCAGTGCACTCCCTGCCGTGTGGGCACCGAGAAGATGCTCACGTTACTGGAGCGTGATACCTGGGACGAGGAGACGCTCCAGCAGCTGGCCAGAGTGATGGCGGATGCTTCCATCTGCGGTCTCGGCCAGGCCGCACCCAATCCGGTTCTGAGTCTGCTGCGAGACTTCCGCAGCGAACTCGCAAGCCGCAACCTGATAGCGAAAGGTTAGGGGAGGCAGCCATGAGCCATCCAAAAAGAGCCATGAGCGTTGCGACCACAAGCTTTACCCTGACACTCGACGACGTTGAAGTTCAGGCCTTCCCCGGCGAAACCCTGTGGCAGGTTGCCAAGCGGGCCGGCGAGACCATCCCGCACCTTTGCTTCAAAGACGGTCCAGGTTACCGCGCGGATGGCAATTGCCGCGCCTGCATGGTGGAAGTGGCGGGTGAGCGGGTGCTCGCCGCAAGCTGTATCCGCGAGGCAGCGCCTGGCATGGTGGTGCGAAGCGCAGTCTCCGTCCGTGCCCAGGAAGCCCGCAGAGGGGTACTGGAATTGCTGTTGGCCGATCAGCCCGAGCGAGCGCAAAGCCCGGACCAGTCCAGCCACCTGTGGCATACAGCAGATCAACTGGCCATTGATGCCGGTGCCGTGCGCCAACGCCTCCCGGCCCGTTCAGAGCGCGACGAGCCCACGGTTCACCATGTTACGCCGCGGCCGGATTCACTGGCCCACGCCCAGGGTCATGACATCACCCATTCTGCCATGAGCGTGAATCTGGACGCCTGCATCACCTGCGGCTTGTGCGAGCGTGCCTGCCGCGAGGTGCAGGGCAACGACGTTATCGGGCTGGCGCACCGTGGCGCCGCGTCCAAGGTCGTGTTTGATTTCGATGACCCCATGGGAGACAGCACCTGCGTGGCCTGCGGAGAATGCGTGCAGGCCTGCCCGACCGGGGCATTGATGCCTGCCACTTTGATCGATGCCCAGGGCCGCGGAGACTCCGCCATGGCCGATCGCACCGTTGACTCCGTCTGCCCGTACTGCGGGGTGGGCTGCCAGCTCACCTATCACGTCAAAGACGAACCTTCCCACGCCCCAGCAGGGGCCGGCGAGCAGGGCGGGCGTATCCTCTTTGTTGAAGGCAGAGACGGGCCCTCAAACCAGGGCCGGCTTTGCGTTAAGGGGCGCTACGGTTTCGATTACCCCGCGCACCCGGCACGTCTCACCCGGCCGCTGATCCGCCGGGCGGGCGTGGCCAAGGGGCTCGACCCTGACTTCGATCCGGCCAATCCGTTAACGCACTTTCGAGAGGCAAGCTGGGAAGAGGCACTGGATCTTGCCGCAAACGGATTAACCCAACTCAAAACACAACACGGCCCGGATGCGCTCGCCGGCTTTGGCAGCGCCAAGTGCTCCAACGAAGAGGCCTGGCTGTTCCAGAAACTGGTACGCACCGGTTTCGGCTCCAACCATGTCGACCACTGCACGCGGCTGTGCCACGCCAGCTCCGTGGCGGCGCTGATGGAATGCCTGGGCTCTGGCGCAGTCACCGCGTCCTTCATGCAGGCGTTGGAGGCTGATGTGGTGATCCTCACCGGCTGCAACCCGGCGGTGAACCACCCGGTGGCCGCCACCTATTTCAAGCAGGCGGCGCGAAACGGCACCAAACTGATCATCATCGACCCCCGGGGCCAGGCGCTGGATGCCTATGCCTGGCGCAGCCTGCGTTTCTCGCCCGGTGGCGACGTGGCACTTTTCAACGCCATGCTCCACGTGATCATCAGCGAAGGACTCTTTGACCAGGCCTACATAGATACCCACACCGAGGGCTTCGCGGCGCTGGCAGCCAGTGTTGCGGATATGTCGCCGGAGGTGATGAGCCCGCTCTGCGGCGTTGAGCCAGACGCCATTCGTGAAGTGGCTCGCGCTTATGCGAATGCCGATAAAGCAATGATCTTCTGGGGCATGGGCATTTCCCAGCACGTGCACGGCACTGACAACGCCCGCTGCCTGATTTCACTGGCCCTAACATGCGGCCACACGGGCCGGCCGGGCACTGGCCTGCATCCGTTGCGCGGTCAAAACAACGTCCAGGGCGCCTCAGACGCCGGCCTGATCCCCATGGTGCTGCCCGACTACCAACCGGTGGGAGACGCCCAGCTGCGCGCCGCCTTCGAAGAACTCTGGGACACCGAACTTGACCCTGAGCCGGGGCTCACCGTTGTGGAAATTATGGACGCCATCGCGGCGGGAACGATCAAGGGCATGTACATCCTCGGAGAAAACCCCGCGATGTCCGACCCGGATCTGACCCATGCCCGGGCCGCGCTTGCTGCCCTTGAGCACCTGGTGGTGCAGGACCTGTTCGTCACGGAGACCGCCCAGTTTGCCGACGTCATCCTGCCTGCCGCCGCCTGGTCGGAAAAAACAGGCACCGTCACCAATACCAACCGGCAGGTGCAAATGGGCCGTGCCGCACTGCCGCCGCCAGGAGAGGCAAAGCCCGACTGGTGGGCTATTCAGGAAATTGCCCGGCGTTTCGGACTGGGTTGGAACTACGCCGGCCCCAAGCAAGTGTTCGCCGAGATGAAACAGGGCATGCACTCACTCGATCATATCTCCTGGTCCCGGCTGGAACGCGAAGGTTCCGTGACCTATCCATGTCCGGCCGACGACGCGCCGGGGTACGATGTTGTCTTCTCTGATGCCTTCCCACGGGCTGGCGGCCGGGCCAGATTTTCGCCCGCTTGGCCACTGCCGCCCGACGAGCCGGTGGATGAGGCCTATCCCACCGTTTTAACCACCGGGCGACTGCTTGAGCACTGGCACACCGGTGCCATGACCCGTCGCAGCCGGGTACTGGACGAGCGGGAGCCCGAAGCAGCTGCCTTTCTGGCACCAGCGGAGTTCGCTCGCCTGGGCGTAGCATCGGGTGATCCCATTCAAATTGCCACCCGGCGCGGCAGCATCACCCTGGCGGCGCGGGCCGATCAGACCATGCCCGAGGGCATGGTGTTCGTACCCTTCGCCTTTGTGGAGGCAGCGGCCAACCTGCTCACCAACCCGGCGCTGGACCCGGACGGGAAGATTCCGGAGTTCAAGTACGCGGCGTGCCGGTTGAGCCCGGTGTAGTTTCCGAAGCGACTCGTTGCCTTCGATCCAAGGTGGTGCTAGCGGGCTGGTTCAAGCTCCAGTAAGTTATCAATAAAGCAATTTAAGTATTTGAATGCACGATACTTAATCTGATCATAATGCTCAGGCTAAATGGACACTCTTAGTCTTTGGTCGAATTTGTGGATTGGTATCAGGGCTTGCGGCGGCTCAGTAGCCCGGATGCAGTGTCTTCAGGGGACTCTTGCAACTTGCACGAGCGGGCGTTTTCCAATGACTACTCTGACGCATTCCGCTTGTACCGGGTCTACGAATTCACCACCGCCCCGAAACTTTTTATTTTGCCGGGGGCGATTGAGCAACATGTGCATTTGTTGCCGCAAAACTACAAGGCTCGGTTTTAACGCGAGATATTGTCGGTCGCCTTATTCGAAGATAAAAAACTCTAGCTAGCCATGCGCTGATTCCAAAGGGATGGTTACAGGTAGACCTCGAGCCTGAAGGCAAATATGAAAGGAAACGTCATGCTTAAGCGGCAGGCAGCGCTAGTTATCGCCCTTTGTTCAATGTTCATATCGGCAACCACCATGGCAACAGAAGAAGCGGAATACACAGTACTTCTGAAGGAGGAGAATCTGGAAGTGCGTCATTATGAGCCGCAGATCGTTGCAGAGACCGTCGTTGACACAGAATTTGAAGACGCGGGCAGCGAAGCTTTCGGTCGTTTGTTTAAATACATTTCCGGCAATAACCAATCCCAGCAGGAAATTGCCATGACCGCGCCCGTTGGGCAGGTGGCCGAAGGTCAGGATATCGAAATGACAGCACCGGTAGGTCAGACCCAGGTTGATGGTAAATGGGTAGTAAGTTTTATGATGCCGGGATCATTTACGATGGATAGCATACCGAAACCCATGGACCAACGGATCGTTTTACGTCGGGTGCCGCAACGGACGATGGCAGCCATACGATACTCCGGGTTTTGGAGTGAATCAGGCTACCAAAAGAACAAATCCAAGCTGGAAAAGTGGATTGATAAAAAGGGGTACATCGCAACTGGAGCGCCGATATGGGCGCGTTATAACGCACCGTTCGTGCCGTGGTTTCTGAGACGGAACGAAGTATTGATTCCCATAGAACGGGCGCAATGAAACCTCAGATTATGATTTGAAAATCAACGAATTCAAACCATCAGGATGATGTAATGCCCCAATCCCCCCTCGCCCAACCCCTGAAACTCCCCTGCGGAGCAGTCCTGCCCAACCGAATTGCCAAGGCTGCCATGACCGAGGGGCTGGCAGACGATCAGCTACACGCTACCCACCGTCATGAAACCCTTTATGGGCGGTGGTCCGATGGCGGGGCAGGGCTGCTGATTACCGGCAACGTCATGATTGATCACCGGGTGCTGGAGCGGCCGGGTAACGTGGCGATTGATCCGGCGCCCGATTTAACGAAAGGGAAGGGCGAGCCCGAGGGTATGGCGCAGTTGCGTGCCTGGGCCGAAGCAGGCACCCGCAACGGCAACCATTTGTGGATGCAGATTTCCCATGCTGGTCGGCAGTCGCCGCGTTACGTTACCTCGCGCCCAATGGGGCCGTCGGCGGTGCAGCTATCGCTGATGGGCAACTACGCCCGCCCACGGGCGCTCACGGAGCCGGAGATCCTCGATTTTATCCAGCGCTTTGCCAACGTTGCCCGGATTGCCAAAGAGGCGGGTTTCACCGGTGTTCAGGTGCATGGTGCTCATGGTTATCTGTTGTCCTCTTTTCTCTCTCCGGTAACCAACCAGCGGACTGATCGCTGGGGCGGGGCGCTGGCTCAATGAGGAGGGTATTGATCTGCTGGAGGTGTCCGGCGGCACCTACGAACAGCCGCGGCTGCTCGGGTACAGTGGCAATGCCGAAACCGCGAGCGATGGGCCGGCCATGCGGGAAAGCACTCGCAAGCGGGAGGCTTACTTCCTGGATTATGCTCAGACGATTCGTGAGGTGTGTGATTGCCCGCTGATGCCACTCAAAAAAATCAACGTGCTGGGCGGCCAGTCCTGGTATTACCAGCAGATTTTCCGGCTTGCAGATGACGAAGAGGCGGATCCGGATCTGGGCATCCTCAAGGCCGCCGGGGCCTACGTGAAGGATGAACTGAGCCAGGCCAGGCAGGTAAAGAAGTCCCTTCGCCAGCGCGGGGGCTGACGTTCTGGAGCTAGAGCGTCTCCAGTGTATGGATTAGTTCACTGCGCTCATCATCAAGGGTGAGTAGTTCGCGTTTCAGGCGCGCAATCTCTTCCCGATGGTAGTTAATGTCTTCAAGCGCATCGGCGCGCTGTTCCGGTGTCGTGCCATCACTGACGATGAGCGTCTCTGAATCTTCAATGAATTGCCGCTCTTTGACGATCTTTTGCTCGGTGGCAGTTAGCTGGTCTTCAATACGGCTAATGGCTGTCGCTAACTCGTGCCGGGCATAGCCTTCTTGATAGCCTTCTGCAAAACGGGGGAATTCTGAGCATGTAGGGCTGAGCTTACCTCCTGCTTCGCCGGATGTGAGGCCGTTTTCGTAGGTGCAGAATCCCGCAACCCCCATGTCATAGCCCGCTTTGAAATCGGGGTATCGTGTGGCAGTGCAGTTGGCGTTGTAGCTTGCGCCTTTCAGTCCCAGGTTTTTACCGCGTTCAAACACGCAGAAGTCAGACAATCCGGACCTATGCCCTTCTTTGAATGCCTGGAAATCCGCGCGGATGTTGTGATCAGCACAATCTGACTGGTATTCGCTGAAGCTTTGTGTGCCCTGGCCGTTTGCACCGTGCTGATAACCAACGGCGTGCCAGTCTGCGACGCGGCATTCCTGCTCATTCATTGTTGCGCATCCGGCCAGCATGAGAAACGCAGCGGCAGTGGCAAACCAGGAGATTTTGCGGTTAAGCATAGAGCGTGTTCTTCCAGATTATTGAGAATTATGAAGCGGCGCCCGATCATACAGCAGGGGTTTTGACTAAATTCCAGGTCGCAATAATAGCACGTCGAATTGCGGCGACACCCGTGGCCAAGCGATTAACTACGAAGCCTTTTTAAAAGCTCCCGGAAAAGGAACGGCTTTAGGGGATGGTTACCTACCCCAATAGTCTCCGCTGGATAGAGTGGGGCAGAAATCGAGTGATAAAAGCGGCAATATAAGTCTGCGGTGTAACCAGATACCGAGGCTTGGGGCGTGCCGCTTCTGCAGCTCTGTAGATCTTTTCGGCAACGTCTGCCGCACTGGCTGTAAAGGGCTTTATTCTGGCGCCAGGCGCGAGAGCTGCTTCCATTGCCTCGTATTTTTCCTGGTGCGCCATGCTCGCCCGCTCAATCACGGGCCGTAAGGCGGCCAGGGCATGCTCTCTGAAGCGGGTCGCCACGGGCCCCGGGAGCACAAGCGAGACGCTTTCCAGGCTTTTGCTGCCCTGTTCATCAAACCAGAAGCTGTCGTGAGCGGCGTTCATCGCGGACTTGGCGGCACAGTAGGCGCCTTTCATTTTCTGGGGCGCGATAGAGAGAACGGAGCTGACGGCGATGACCCGTAACGGTATTCCGTGTTGTTCGCAGAGCCTCAGGCAGACTGCGGCCAGCTTGATCGGGCCGAATACGTGGGTGCTGAATTGCTTTTGCCACATGGATTCGGACAGATCGCGAAGCGCGCCGAATTGCCCGTAACCCGAGTTGTTGACCAGGATAACCCGCTCGGCGCTCGCGATTTCCGGATCCAGTGCGCCCGCAAGGCCCTCAATCTGGTCAAAGGACTCAAGATCCAGTGCCATCTCCAGAGCTGCGGACTCAACGCCAGTTGGCTGTCGGGACAGGGCGATAACCCTGTAGCCTTTCCGGGCAAAGAGGGCGCAGGCCTCACGGCCAATGCCGGCGCTGGCACCGGTTATCAGGGCGAGGTTCGTCATCGCAATATCCGCACCTTCAGATTCCGCCGACTCAAACAGCGCCGACATAACCCGATGACAAGCCAGGCTGCGTTGCGATTTTTCATAGTTGCTGTCCTTTCGTTTGATGCGCCATCAAGATATCGTCGATACGATCTACATCGTAACTTTGTTTACCGACTATTCAATGACGGGAGCCCAAGTATGGCCGACGAAGACACTCTGCAAGCGCTTAAAATTGCTTTCACGTTTATGCCACACCCAATGGAGATCAACCGCTTCGAGTACGGTGACGATACCGACAAGGTTCAGGCACAGGTGAAATTTGTTCGGGAAGTGCTGGCTCACCATGGCATCGACCCCGAAGAGGTCAGCGGTGATATCAATCCGGATTCTGAGCCAAATTCCTGCTACTGAGGTGTGGCTTTTTGGCTTCGTTTGTCGTTGTAGAGTCGCTGAGCTGCCATGCGCATCAGGCTGGCGGGCACTTTCTGCCGGAGGAGGCCCCTGAGCAGGTGGCTGGGGCGTTGCTGGATTTTTTCGGATAGGGATTTGAGGTGAACGAGTCCCCTGTTGATGTCTGGTAGGTCACGAATCAAGGAAGAGCACCCAGTTCTGCATTCGGAGGTGAAATTCACCGGCCTGCCGCCCGGATATGAAAAGACTCACTGACGCCAGGTGCCGGATGTTTAGTGGTTCCGCATCCGTCACCGTTTTCCCTCGCCAGGTAGGAGTGAAGTCACTGAACGGAAGCCGTATTCGGCTCCAGTTTTCCTTATCGGGTGTAAGTGCATGTTGGTACACAATGCTGCGCCGATCAGTGCTGGTTCGAAGCCCGATCTTGTAGGTTTTACCATCGCCGCGAGCCAGCAGTTCAATACCTGTCCAGCCGGATGCATCCCGTGGTTGGGGCAGGTCCGCTTTGGCCGAGGCAAAGCCGCCGCCGTTATCTAACCGCACAGTGCCAGAAAAGTGGCCGTACCCTTCCTCCGAGCAGGCAACCTTGCCGTCGGATTGCCCACCCATCACTTGATCACCGAGGGATTCCCACTCAAGGTCTCTCTCTTGACCATCAAAAGTGACCAATGCCGGGGCTGGTTTGCAGTGGCCGGTACTTTGCGTTGGTTTCATTGCTTTACCTTAAATGGTTTTGCAAAGACTGAGGCCGTCATTTTGAATCACCGATCCCCAATACAGTCGGTGTTTGGAAGCGTTACACTAATCGCTAACTATACGTCCGAAAACAATATTCAGAGTGATTGTGGTGAGCCCTTGAACGACTACATTCAGAAAATCCTCCGTGGCCAACCCATTAACTATGAAGCGTTCTTGAAGAAACTCCCGGACACCTTTCGCCGCCGCCATCGGGAATTATTTGCGACGGATAAGGTACGATCCAACGGTTGGATTGTCACCGTTCTGGATGAAACCGCTTTTGCAGAGCTGCAGAACATAGCGCAGGCGCCGGTAAGCCGGGTGGATGCCGCGAAAAAGGGCAACTCCCATCGACATGGCACCGAGGTAAGTTTCACCCTCGTCTACCATCAGGGACTGGCGTCCAGCCGGCCGGATGTGGTGGTCATCGGGAACGATTCCATCGATATGGGTTTTCAGCGAGCCCGGTTCGTGCTGGTCGTGGAGAACGAGCGTAATTTCTACGAATATCCACAGATGCTGAACTTTGCCAGTGAGGCACTGGGATGGCGTTTGGAGCTGGAGGAGTGTGATGTGGTGTTGGGAGGTGGCAACCGGGTTACCCGGGCCGCGATTCTTGATTGGCTGAAGGGCTACGAGGAAGTATTCTGCGCCTTCGATTATGATGCCGGTGGGCTGCAAATGTTCTCGACGATAGCAGCCTCTCTCGGTGACAAAGCCACGTTTGTTCAGCCGACCAACTGGCAGCCAAGGCTGAACCAGTTCTGCAAGGTGCCGGACAGCACCGAGCGGTTTACAAGAGCTGTATCGCTGGCTGAGGGGCTTGGTTTTGTGGCCCTGGCAGAGGCGTTTCGATCTACCGGCAAATTCATGGAACAGGAGATGATTCTGGATGACTGAACCCCAGGCGAGCCCAAGCAAATTCACCTTCGGCATCCGCCGTCTGGTGCTGGTGGATTCCGCCGGTTTCTGTTACGTGGAAATCCCGGTGGACAACCACGGTCTGATCCTGGGCCCGGGCAACCTGGGCAAGTCCAGTCTGCTGAATTCGCTGCGTCTGTTTCTGTTGCCGGAAAACAACTTCAAGAACAGCCGCAAGAAATTCGCTTTCCGTAATGCCAGCGCCGGCAGCTTTTACACCAACGAGGAAAGCTACCAGCATTACTTCCCCAGCCATTTCAGTTTCCTGATCATGGAAGCCGAGAACCCGGCCGGGGTGCATTGCCAGATCCTGTACCGGGACAGCGCCAGTCAGCTCAGCTATGGCCGCGCTTTCGTGCCGGTGGGGTATGACCAGTTGCGGCCCCTGTTCTGGAACGGTGATGATGAGGACGGAATCGGCCAGGCCGTGCCAGAGCTGTCCTTCAGCCGTTTATCAGAGGCGCTGAAAAAATTCTCCAAAGATACCCGGCTGGTGAATGACCCCGCCAAACTCAAACAGATGCTGTACAGCAGCGAGCTGATGAACGCCGATGCCGTGCGCTATTCGGTGCTGCCCCTGGGTGAGTCCGAGGAGCGTCGGGTGCAATCGCTGCGCACGCTGATCCTCCTGCTGTTTGAAATGAAGGCGGACGATCAGGCCATGGCCAATGCGGTGGCCAGCATCATTGAGGCGGACAAGAAGTTTGCCGACGATGCCTTCGATTTCAATATCGACGACTTTCTTAACCGGCATGACCAGTTAAAACAGCAACAAACCCAGCTCACCCGAATCGAAAAAGAGCGCCCGCGGTTTGAAAAACTCTACCGGGATTACCAGGCGCACCAAACGCTGCTTCGCAGTCAGCACGACTATGCCGCTTTTCGGGCTGGCCTGACCAATGCCTTGCAGGACATTGGTTCCAGGCGCAGAGCCGCAGTCGATGCGTTCAATGAGCAGAACGACACACTGCGCCACATACTGCAGGCTCTGAAAAAACTGGAGCAGGATTCCAGCGGTCTGAAGGGCGAAATCCGTTCCGCCGACCGTCGACTAAAGCAGGCAGAGCAGAACCAGAAAGATGGCGAACTGCTGGTATCCCAGTACGGGGAGATGACTCTGCAGGAAATCGAGGACATCCAGAGAGAGGAACTCGAGGGCAAGAAAGGGCATCTGGCGGCATTGAAAAGTGCCGCCCAGTCAGAAATCAGGCTGGAGCAGATAGAGCGGAAAAATCAGGAGTTGGAGCGCAAACTCGAAACCCTGAAGGATCGTGAGAGCAAGCAAAAATGGCAGTTACAGAATCAGCTGGATGAGGCCACCGCTGCGCCGTTGCGATCTGTGGATCAGCGTTTGGTTATGGCCAGTCCGGGCCAGGATCTGGACGCAGAGACCAAGGCCGCCATCGAAGCCTTTGCCCGGTTGTTCGTACCCAATGATAAAGGCTTTGACTGGTTCGACGCCGAATACCAGGCCCAGCCGGCCCGGCAGACTGACTTTGCAGAGCAACGCCGGCATATTGAAGGCGAGCTTCATGGCCTGGAAAAGGAGCGTGCCGAGCTAGCAGACACAGCCAACCAGGAACATGATCGGCCCCGGTTGATCGAGCGCACGGAAAAAGAGATCCGCGCCATCGAAAAAGATCTGGACACCCTGAGCCGTTACCCGGCCGCGGCCACCACCCTGCGGGACGCCACTGAGGAAAAGCAGGCGGCGGAGGAGCAGCTGGCCAAGTTGGAAGAACAGGCCCAGCTGGAACAGGAGAAACAGGATGCCGTGCAGCAAAAAGCGGCCAGGGCCAGAGCAGAAAAAGAGCGGATCGAAGAGCGAGAGCGGGAGCTGGCGGGCCTCAGCCGTAGCGTGGGAACCGTGGAGCACCGTTTCCCGTATCTGACAGCCGTGGACGCCGAGCAGCCGCTGGCCATTGAGCGGGTCTCCGTTGCCGCCTTCGACGATCTACAGACCCAGTTGGACGACCTGGAAGAACGGCGTCGCAGTATCCTCGACCACTTGCGCCAGTTCGTCTATCTGGGCATTCATGAAGACACCGAAGGCGAATTGCAGAAAGACGGCCCGGCATCATCGGTCATTCGTGAGACCTTTAAAAGCCTGTCGGATCTGTTTGCTGGCATGGCCGAGCGCTGGAATGTGCTGGAGCAGCAAGTTGGTATTCACAACGAGACAGTGGCCAGTTACCGCCAGGCCCTGAAATCCAACCACGAGCACATTGCCCGTTTTGAGGCGCAACTCAACCGCGAGCTGGACGGCGTGCGTATCAACGACTTGGTGGAAATTCGCGTGGATATCCACACCGATCCCAAATTCCGGAATCTGGTGGAAGAAGCCAATAACATCGATCCTTATGGCAACCAGCTGCAGTCCGATGCGTTCTACGACCGTCTGCGTGTGTTTGTGGCGGATTTTTTCGGGGAGGGCGGTAGCAATCGGCTGACCATGGACAAGGTGATCACCGGCATTTCCTACCGCACGCGCAAGGAAAACGCCGCGAACCTGGACAAGAAAGGCCAGTCCACTTCCACCACCGCACTGATTAACCTGGAGCTCGTGTACCGGCTGCTCAAACGGGTGCTGTATCCCGGCGTGCAGCTGTCGTTCCCCATGGTGCTTGATGAGCTGGCCAGCGTGGACATCAGCCAAATGCCCTCGCTGCTGGAACGTTTACGCCAGCAGGGCTTCAACCTCTTCTCCGCCGCCACTCACAGTGCCAGCGCGGAAGTGATTTACCTGATCGGCCGGCACCTGGAAGTGGGGCAGATGCGTACCGCACGGCCCTATAGCCCGCAGCGCACTCTGGTGTTCTGGGGTGGGGCGGAAGGGTTCACCAACGGCGAGCGCCTGAGCCACTGGGTCGACCAGACCCAGAACAGCCTGCTGGAGCCGGTGGATGAGTAAGCGCTTCAGCACCCTGGACACCACCCGACTGCTGTTCGAGCACCCAAAGATTCTGTTCCGGATGATTGAGCGGATGGACCGGAACGAGAGCCGGTATATCCGGGAGAGCGACCTTGTGGCCGAGGTGATGGACTACACCAGCGCCCTCGGTAAGGCGGATCGGGACCGGGTGCGCCTGGCTTTGAACACCGACAATCTGTTCCGAAGCGGCCTGGTGATCGACATCATCAAGGCCGAGGGCGAGCGGCGACTTGTGTTCCAGGATGCCCTGATCAACCTGATGCGGGCCTGTAACGCCTCGCTGTATCAGGAACTGACCGATGCCCGCCTGCGAGGCCACCTGGTGACCTTGCGGGATGTGCGCAATCGCCTGGAAACCAGCAGCTTCAGCGACGCCGACCCGGACCACACCGAATTGCGGGACGATCTGAACGAGCGGGTCAGCCAACTCATCGGTCTGCTGCGCCAGAATGTCCTGCGCATGCAGACTATCAGTGCCCAGCTTGCAGATCTGTCGGGCGACGCCAGCCGGGCGCCAGAGAAATATCTGGAATTCCGCCAGAATCTGTTTGAGCAGATCGTTACCCTCTACGAGCGCCATATCAAACCGACCCTGGTATTCCTGAACCCGGATACACGGCTGCCCGATGGCAGTAACCTGTTCGAGACCCTGGAAGCCATGGTCCGGCTGCTGGAAAACCACGGCGATCACAGCCTGGCGGACCAGCTGTTCCGTTCTTCCATCAGCCTCAACGCCTTGTATAAACCCATTCAGGCGGTGGCCCAGGAAGTGGAGCACTTCCTCCGCAAGACTCGCCAGGGCATGGTCCAGTACAACGCCATGGAGCATTTCTACGGCAAACTTCAAGAACTCAAAGGCGAAACCGAGACCCTCAGCCTGAAACGAAAATGGCTCGAAGGCGGGAGCTTTGCCCGCAGCACCGGTTTCCTGGTGGGTCTGCGGGCCCAGCAGCGCCCGAAAAACTATGCCTTCGGGAACTCGTCCAGCTATTACCAGTTGCTGTTTAGCGAGCTGGAACTGCGCCTGAACGATCTTCGCCGTAAAGCCGAGGTGCCGGTTCTCCAGCAGGTCGATGGCAGCGGCCGTCACACCCGCATTGATGTGCAGCGTATCAACCAGCTCTATCAATGGCTGGAAACCCTGGAATTGAGGCCTACCACGGACTTGGTGCGGGAGCTCCACGGCCGGCTGGATAGCTTTATCCCCGGCTATCGCTTTCCGGATCTGTTGGCGGCTCTGAACCGACTGGTAAACTCGCCACCAGAGGGCCTGCAGGTGGTCACTACCAACCGTTTCCGAATCCTGGATCAGTCATCCGACAGCGAGCAGTTTGTCTACCGCAAGCGCCGTCTGGAAGCTATTGCCCCGGCCAATCAAGAAGAGCGACACCATGCCTGATTTCTCCGACGCGATCGATACCAACACATCCGTTGATGATTCCCAAACTTCAAGTAGCTTCGAGCAGATCCTCCCGGCCCACAGCGCCGCGATTTACCGGGAATTCCAGGCTGGTCGGGTAATCGTGCGTGATGTATGGGACAGCAACCGCTCCGAGCTTCGCGCCAACCCGCTCTATAATTTGCTTTATAACCATCTGTCCCACTTCCGGACCTTTTATGAACACCTGGGCAGCGAGCTGGTGTTCAACGAGACCGGAGCGTTTTTCTTTCTCAAGGAAAGCAGTGACGACGAGAGCGAAGAGCACGATGAAAACGCCTTCCGGGTGCAGGTCATACTGCTGATCATCGGGCGTTATTTCGCTCGCAGTGGCCGCGATCTGGATTACCTTGGCCGCCCGGACGCCGGTTTGAATGAGCAGGATCTTACGGCGTTGGCCGAGGATGAAGAATATCGGGAGATTCTTCGGGCGGCACGCTTTGAAAAAGGTGCGCCCGAAGCGCTGGATTATCTGGAAAAACGCAACCTGTTGTTTCGCTCCGGCGCAGGCCGCTGCTTCCTGAGTTCCGCCGGTCTCTATTTTCTGCAGGAGCTGGTTCGGGAGTATGAGCAGGGATAGGAGGCGGGTTCTTTTAGCGCTCCGGCTCCTGCGCACTTTCCTTTTCAAGATCCGTTTCAAGCTGCCGAATACACCGATCGAAGGCCCGGCTGATTCGAGTCTGATCGTTGATCATGGCCATTCGTGGCCAGGTGGCCTGTTCCCCAAGGCGGATATACATCTCCAGGTCGTCGGCATCCGGATTCGAAAGCACCTTGCCATAGAGTGCCGGCTTGAGCGGGAAGTGGATGTTGATATCCCCGAGGTAGCGTTGGCTGGCCATGGCATAGGCCTGTTCCACGAGAGGCCGGAAAATTCCCGGCTGAAGGCTCTGGCGAGTAAATTTCAGCGCTGTGGCGAGCTGGCCGTGGGCTACCGAAACTGCAGCCTTCTTGGCCCAGGCCTTTATGCCATGTTCGTCAGGATGGGTAATAAATGGCACCACGTGGGGGTTGGCCTGGCTCACGATGGTTTTGTTCACATTATGAAGGCGGGCCATCCTCATTAGTGGCAGGTCGCCATGCACACTCCCGTCGATCCAGCTTTCGCTGGGCATGTAAGGTACGCTGCTGTCATTCCCGCCGTCCGGGTCCCGGGCACGAAGTATCACCGGCGGATAAATGCCCGGTACTGCACAGGAGGCCATGACCGCAGAATCCACCAGTACCGCGGGTGAGGACAGCCAGTTCAGCAATCTTGGCTTTTGCTGGGTCCGGGTGGGGGAGACCGAAATATTCAGAGTGCGGCCGCTGTGTTCAAAGGCTTCCCTGAAACTGACGCTGCCCAGGTTGTACTGCACATGTTCCTGCAATTGTTTGGGGTCCATGGCGTGGCCCCTGCGGAGCGCCTGGGCGATACCCAGCCAACGGAAGGCCTGGCGATGGATGCGCTCCGGGTGTTCAAAAAAACCTTTCAGTTCCTGTTCATCCCGACAGCAGATGGCTCCCGCTACAATCGCTCCCATGCTGGACCCGGCAATCACATCCGGCAGCAGGTCGTTGCGCCATAACGCCCGGGTGACCCCAATATGGTAAATGCCGAAAGCTGCACCACCGCTGAGCATCAGCGCCGGCCGACCATAGACCCGCTCGGCGTCTCGGAACATTTTCAGTTTGCGGGCAGTTGTGACCTCAGGAATCGGGTGGTCGCAGACGAACGCCATGGAGGTCTCCACGGCGTCAAGAAATTCACCCACCAGACGGTTTGTGCCGCTCCGCGCGACAGCGTACAGGTCCGGATTGGAAAGCTCCCCAAGGTGGCGATAGAGGCTTTCCTGCAGTACCCGGATCAGGCGTCGGGGGTCACCATCTTGGCGGCACCGGTCCATGGTGGCCATGTGTTCGCGCATCAGGCTCTCGTGCAGCATCCCGGTCTCTTCCTGTTCGCGCCAGGCGAGCAGGCCGTCCATGTCGTCCAGGGCGGCCGCGGCCTCATACCATTGCTGGTAGTTACGGGCCTGGTCCAATTGTCGTTGGAGGAGTTTGCGGGTTCTGGAGTTCTGATTCATTCCACCACCTTAACTGATCCTGTCAAAGCTGTGGAGCGGACGGTTTCCTGGGCCCCGGTTATTTGCTATGTTTATTCGTGTTGATCAGCACCAATTGCAGATCAGACATGTCAGCGGGAGAGACTGAATCGCCTAAGCAGGCGATCAGCGCCGAAGGAGCAACTGCCCCGGAAACTCTCAGGCAAACGGACCGCTGACATGAAAACTTTCCGAAGAGTTGTCGGCGACTGCGTCAGTCGGCACACCGAAGGAGCAAGCGGCCCGTTTCGCTGAAGCAGCCCGTGAATCTCTCAGGTCCCGTGACGGAAGGGGTGCTTTCTACTGATTTCAGGTAGAGAGGGAACCCTGGACGCCTCACGGAACACGGAGATCATCATGAAGCGAATCGCTGTAATTGGCGGCGGTATTACCGGCATTACCACGGCTTACACCCTTGCCAAGCGCGGGCTCGAAGTTACTGTTTACGAGAAGCACCGCTATGCGGCGATGGAAACCTCCTTCGCCAACGGCGGTCAGCTTTCGGCCTCCAATGCGGAGGTCTGGAACAATTGGCAGACGGTGATCAAGGGCATCAAATGGATGTCTCGAAGAGACGCGCCATTGCTCGTTAATCCCAAGCCCTCCTGGCACAAACTGAGCTGGTTTGCCGAGTTCATGGCTGCCATTCCCCAGTACGAGAAGAACACCACCGAAACCGCCCGTTTGGCCATTGCTGCCCGTGACCACCTGTTTGCCTGGGCGCAGGAAGAGGGGATTGATTTCGATCTCAAGAAGCAGGGCATTTTGCATATCTATCGGGACAAGGCCGGTTTTGATCACGCCGCGAAGGTCTCACGGCTATTGTCCGCCGGAGGTTTGGAGCGACGCTCAGTCACGCCGGAAGAAATGAAAGCCATCGAGCCCACCCTGGCAGGAAACTATTACGGCGGCTTTTTCACGGAGAGTGATTCCACCGGCGATATCCATAAGTTCACCAACGGTCTGGCCGACGCGATCCAGCGTCTTGGCGTCAAGACCTGCTACGGACACACGGTGACCGAACTGAGCGCGGATGAAAACAGTGCCTGGGTTACGGTGCACAATGGCGAAGAGCAATCCCGGGATACCTTTGATGGTGTGGTGATCTGTGCGGGTGTTGGCAGTCGGGCGCTGGCATCGAAACTGGGCGACCGGGTCAATATTTATCCGGTCAAAGGCTACTCCATTACCGTGGAGCTGGACGACGAGGCCTCTCAGAAAGCAGCGCCAACGGTCAGTCTGCTGGACGACGCTACCAAGATCGTCACCAGCCGACTCGGCGATGGTCGTTTTCGGGTCGCAGGGACCGCGGAATTCAGCGGCTACAATCGCGACATCAAGGATGACCGGATCAGGCCACTCACCCGCTGGGTCGAGCAGTGTTTCCCCGGAGTCTGTACCCGGCGTGTTGTGCCCTGGGCCGGACTCCGCCCCATGCTGCCCAACATGATGCCGCGAGTCGGGCCAGGGCGCCTGCCTACCGTGTTCTACAACACCGGCCACGGTCACCTGGGCTGGACGCTCTCGGCCATCACTGCCGAGATGCTGGCAGACTCGGTGGTGAAGGCATCCTGAAGCCTGCCTTCAGGCCGGGTTGCGGAACGTCTCAGCTCGGGTAGCCGGTAATCTCCCGGATTTTCCGGTACAGCGGCTGAAGTTGCGGGTACATTCGCAGGTACACCTCGGAATAAAGTCTTTGATAAAGGTCCCGGGTTTTCTCGTTGGGGTAGAACACGTCCCCGACCCGGGTCATTTCCGCCACAGCGGTGTCAAAGTCCGGATGAAGCCCGAGGCCTACCGCCGCATCAATGGCGGCGCCCAGTCCTGACGTTTCGTAGGTATGTGGGCGCTCGGCTGGCAGGCCGAACACATCCGCGGTCAATTGCATGGCGGCGTCGCTCTGGGATCCGCCCCCGGCGACGCGAAGCTTTTTAATCTTCACACCGCTGCGCTTTTCGATCTTTTCCTTGCCCTCACGCAGGGCGTAGGCCAGGCCCTCGAGAATGGCCCGGTAGATGTGTGAGCGGGTGTGGACATCCCCGAAACCGATAATCGATCCTTTCGCCTCCGGCCCCGGCTGACGCACACCCGGTGACCAGTAGGGTTGCAGCATCAGGCCCATCGAACCCGCGGGCACGGATTCCACCAGTTCATCGAACAGTGCTTCTGGCTCAATACCCCGTTGTTCCGCGATTTTCTGTTCCCTCAGGCCAAATTCCCGTTTGAACCAGCTCACCATCCAGAAACCCCGGTAAATCATCACCTCGGTTGAATAGTGGCCCGGAAGCGCTGAAGGATAGGGTGGCATCAGCCGGACCGGCTCTACGTAACGCTTATTGGTGGTGTTGATAGTGGCGGTGGTGCCATAGCTCATGCATCCGATGTCCGGCGTCAGGCCACCCGAGCCTAGAATCTCGCAGGCTTTATCCGATGCTGCCGCGATTACGGGAAGGCTTCTGGTCAGGCCCAGATGCTGGCAGGCCTGGTCCGTCAGATACCCAAGGGTTTCTCCAGGTGAGACCAGTTCGGGCAGCATCGAAGGCGTGACTGGCATGGTCTGCCATTTGAAATCCCGGGGGCCAGCCCAGCGGTGTTTTTTGTAATCGAAGGGCAGGTAGCCGACCTGACTGCCGGTTGAGTCCTTAAGCTCACCCGTGAGGCGAAAGTTGAGGTACCCGGAAAGCAGCAGGAAATGCCGGGTTCTGGCCCAGAGTTCGGGTTCGTTCTGGGCAATCCAGTTGGCCTGTGTCTTTTCCCGGAACCGGTTGATGGTGTCTTCAAGGCGTGCCAGTTTGAACAGCCAGCCCCAGGGCCCTTTAACCGGGCCATCAACCCGGGCGTGGCGCTGGTCCAGCCAGATAATAGCCGGGCGCAGCGGTTTGCCGTTCTCATCCAGATTGATCACGGTGCCCCGTTGGGTGGTCACGGTGACGCCGGCCACCTGATCGGGCGTGGCGCTGGTTGTGTCCCATAGCAATCGACAGGCCTCGCCGAGCTGCTCCCAGAAGTACTCCGGATCTTGTTCGGCCCAGCCAGGTTGCCTTGAATAATAGGGCTCAATCTCCTGTTTGCCTTTGCCAATCAAGTTGCCTCTGGTGTCGAAGAGTAGGGCGCGGACACTCTGGGTGCCATTGTCGATGGCCAGGATCAGAGGGTTAGCTGGCATCGGATGGTCCCTTCGGGGCCAGGGAATAGGCGCCGTGATAAATGCCGAGGTACCGGGCTTCCTCGTCTGCCCAGCGCTGGTCATCCCAGTCCAGAATTGCCTGACAGCGGCATTTTATGTCCGGCAACAGCGCCTTGCCACCCTCCGGGAGTATTAGTCCAAGCCGAGTTTTTCTGAGTAACAGATCGTCCAGGTGTCGCACATCCTCTGCTCGGCAAGCCCATAACAGCTCTGCCCAAAGCAAATCCCAGGGATGGTCGGGCACCACGGGCTCCAAGGCGCCCGATGCGATCACCTGATCCAGGTCGGGCCCGTAAAGTCCCTGCAATCGCTGCCAGGTCTGATGCCCCACTTGTTCCGGTCGCTCCAGTTCCCGTGGGGCAGTGAACACCGACTGGCTACCCGGTCGCAAAATACTGTGTGCCTTTTCCCCGAGACCCTGTTTCAGTGCCTCCCGTGCAATCACACGGAACGTCGTCAGTTTGCCGCCGGCAATGCTGATGAGTCCCCGGTCTTCCCGAAGTGCGTGCTCGCGATTCTCCCGCGATGGCGATTTGCCGGTGCCATCGGTGACCACGGGGCGAACGCCGGCCCAGGTGGAGAGAATGTCGGACCGGGAGATGTGGCTGGCCGGGAACAGGCGAGAGGCGATCTGAAGCAGGTAATCGGTTTCTGCCTCTGAAATGACGGGTTCCTGGTCCAGGTTACCTTCGTGGTCAAGGTCGGTGGTGCCAAGAACGGTTGTGCCTTGCCAGGGAAACGCAAACACCGGGCGCCGGTCCTGTGGATGAAACAGCGAAACCGAGCAGGAAACGGGCAAACGGGCCCAGGGCAGAACCAGATGGCTACCGCGAAGGGGCCTGATCTTCATGGATCCGCTGCCGTTTTCGCCGGTCTGGAGCAGATCGGCCCAGGCACCGGTTGCATTGATCACCAGGGGGGCGGAAACCGTTATCGGTGAGGCGCCTTCTTCTGGCTGGATAATCAGGCCGCACACCATACCGTTACTGCGCTGGACTTCCTGGGCCCGGGTGTAGTTCAGACAAATGGCACCGTCCCGGCGAGCCTCGGCAATCAGCCGTTGGACCAGCCTGGAATCGTCGGTCACCGCGTCAGTGAAGCCGCTGGCACCGGCCAGGTTTTCGCGGGTTAGTCCCGGAACCCACAGCTCGGATTGCGCCGGGCTCAGGAAGTGCCTGCTTGGAGATTGCGCGATAAAGTCGTAAACCCGGAGCAGCAACTGGAAAAGGCGAGGCCCGGGAAACTGGCCTTTGAAATGGGGCATGATGAAGCGAAGTGGGTCGATAAGCCCGGGTGCTTCCGCCATCAATCGTTCCCGCTCACGGACGGCATCCCTGGTCAGGCCATAGTGCCCGCTGCCCAGATACCGCAGCCCGCCGTGAACCATCTTTGATGAGCGGCTGGAAGTGCCCCAGGAAAAGTCTTTCTGCTCAACCAGCAGGGTGCGCAGGCCGCTTCCTGCTGCTTCCCTGGCCACGCCGGCTCCGGTGATGCCACCGCCAATCACGACGACATCAAATCCGGTGTCGTCGGTTGCCAGTGCCTTTAGTGTGTCAGCCCGAATCATCATTGGTCCTACTCCACCAGGGTCTTCGGGTTGAGGATCGCATCCGGATCAAAGGTGTGGCACAGCGAACGGATGGCCAGCATGCCCAGTTCGCCTTTCTCCACCGGCAAGTAGGGCGCATGGTCTTTGCCAACACCGTGCTGATGGCTGATGGTGCCGCGGTTGTTCACGATCAGTTCGGAGGTCGTCGTTTTGAGTCTTTGCCAGCGAGCGAGGGTTTCCTGGTAACTGTCGCCTACCCGGAACACGTACGTGGTGTAGATGCTGCAGCCCTGCGTGTAGAAATGGGACAGGTGGGTAAATACGTGGGTGTTTTCCTGTTCCTCCGCCAGACCTTCCCGGAGGTTGGTTTCGATAAGCCCCAACAAGTTATCGACATTGTCCCAGTCAGTTGCCGTTTCCAGGGTGTCAACGGCATAGCCCATTTGCCACAGGGTTTCCCGGAGATAGGGCATGGTGAAACGTTTGGCCGCCCACTTATCACCCAGCCGGGTACCGGTATAGACTCCCTGATGGGCCTTACAGGTTCTTCGGGCTTCGTCCAGAGCACTTCGGCACTGGCGGCGACTCCCGGTCACTCCAAAGGTCATCATGCACTTGCCGGTTCCAGCTCCCCGGAGCGAGAGGAAGCGTTCAAGCATGCCGATCAGCCGGGGGTGGCCTGCCAGGGCGAGTTGCGTTTCGGTTTCCACAGCATTACTCAGCCGCAGCATGGACAGCTGGGTTCGATCCTGGACAAGCTTCCTGCTTGCGGTACGGGCTAGGTCCCAGTCCGGAAAGAACACAACGTGAAAGCTCTCGCGTTCTGGAAGCCGAGTTACCCGCACTTTCACTTCGGTAATGAGACCGATGCGACCTTCGGAGCCCAATACCATTTCCCGGATATCAGGGCCGGCGCTGGAGGCCGGAATGGTCGGCAGGATAAGGGTACCTTTCAGGGTTTCTACGCGACCGCCGGCAAACAGCTGCTCGATACGGCCATACCTCAGGGATTGCTGGCCGCTGGAGCGGGAGGCCACCCAGCCGCCAATGGTGGAGAGTTCAAAGGATTGCGGGAAGTGCCCGAGGGTATAGCCATGGGCACGTAGCTGGGATTCCACCAGCGGGCCGGGTGTGCCTGCGCCGAAGGTGGCTATCTGACTGTCGGTATCCAGGTCCAACAGGCGGTTCATTCTGCCCATGTCCACGGTCAGCACGGGCTTGCCGTTATCGAGTGGGTTGATATGCCCCGCCACGCTGGTGCCGCCTCCGTAGGGAATCAGGTTGATCTGCTGGTCCGCCGCCCAGGTAAGCAGTTTCCGGACATCCTGGTTCGAAGACGGATAGGCGACGCCGTCCGGGAATGCTCCAAAATCTCCGCTGCGCATGGCAAGCCAGTCAGCGAGGCTTTGCCCACAGGCGTGCCGTACCCGGGTCTCCTGGCTGGTGTCGATCAGGGCGTCCAGTTCCGGCTCGGGAGACAGACGGGTTTCCGGCACGCGGGCACAAACCGACTCGAGGGTTGCATCGGTTAGCGGACGGCCGGTGCCGATCTTCACGGTCAGAAAGTCATGACCCTGTTCCGGCATTGCCAGATTGAACGTCTCATCACCCCAGCCATTCCAGCGTCGCATCTATGTTTTTCTCCCGGATTTAAAATGAATGTGGGGGCATTCTATACAAGTTGCGCCCTGCGCCGGTGTCGGTTGGCGCCAGGGGCGCTGTCATTTGCCGCCAGAGCTTCTGTCGTCAGGGTACTTCACGGGCGAAGGGATTCGGTGAGTCGGCTGTTGAGGTCCCGCCATCGCGAGAGCTTGCCCGGCTCTCCGATCCGTTCGCGCTCGCCGCCGGACTTGTTGAGCCAGAGGCCTTCGCCGTTAAAACTGTAAACTGGTTTCAGGTCAGAGCGTTGGGAGGCAGGCTTAATCTCGTTTATGAGGTTATCCAGAATCAGCGGGTCGGCGTCCGGCTTTGGATACCATGCCAGCACCATGTGTGCCTGGTTCAACTCAAGCGCCTTGACGTAGACAATACGCATTTGCTCATCCGGCACCCCCATGGACTTGAGGGTCAGGTACTTGGCAATAGAAAAGTCTTCGCAGTCGCCTGCATTGGTGGTGAGCAGCTCCACCGGAGTGGCCCAGTAGTCTTCCTCGCCCCAGTGGCGAATGTCACTGACAAAGTTGGCCCGGTTAAAGAACGAATTAACCAGCCGGAGCTGACGATTGATCGGAGCTTTACTTGCCAACGCCTGCAGGCGTTGCCAGTTCTCGAGCCGCTGGTGGGCCTCGGGCCCGAACTCGTCGAGTACGTAGTCCATCAGCTGTGAGCTGAGTTCAAACGCGCTAACGGAAAATGCCAGCAAAAGCACAGGCAAAAGGCCGGAGCGGCGTCGGATATGGGTAGCGGCCATCTCCACGGAAGGCCTCAGTTATTGTTCCGGAGGCGTTCCCTGAGCTGTTCAAGGCGCCGGCGGATTTCCTCACGGCGCTGGTCATCGCTTGTTGCGGTGGCTGGCGCTCCGGAGGTTGTCGAGGCCGCCGCAGGCTGGACCTCGTTGGCTGGTTCGGCCTCACGGTCTGCGGCGAATGACATCCCTTCGCGATCCTCTGATTCCGGAAAATACAGATTCTCAAGCTTGCCGGCCCGTTCAATGATGACGCGGTTCGGGTGGACTGACCGAAGCTTCGCATTGCCGGGCAGTTCATCGCCCACGAGGTAGGCTTCGGTTTTGCTTTTGTCGTCTTCGATCAGTGCGCTGCCGGGAAAATCGCCGTCTGCCGCCAGAACGCCGCGCAAAAATAGCCGAAGGTTGGTTTCTGGCAGGTTTTCGGTATCTATCACAGCTGATGTGCTGTCGCCTGTGGCTTCCCCGAACAGGGCCAGGGACGAGAGATCAACATTAGGCGGTTCCCGGGCCGGATCGGTCTCGGAACCCAGGGGCTGTGCCATGTTGAAATCATCATGCCGGCTTTCCATCTGCCAGAAGCGGTAGCCCTGCCACGCAGTCAGGGCTACCATGGCCACCCCTGCCAGAAGCGTGAAAACCAGGGGAAGCCGTTCGTTGTTTAGGAGCATGGATCATCCTGAATGCAAGTTAGTGGGCCGCGAAAAAGCTCACAGGTTATCAGACTGCAACGTTTTATTAGCAGTATAGTGTATAGAGTTATTCAGCGGGTCCAT
Source organism: Marinobacter sp. (assembly GCF_048269445.1). Taxonomy (GTDB): domain Bacteria; phylum Pseudomonadota; class Gammaproteobacteria; order Pseudomonadales; family Oleiphilaceae; genus Marinobacter. Next base: position 127,454 of record NZ_JBLXIQ010000008.1, read on the forward strand.
ATCCTGTGGTAGCCTTTCTGAATTGATTGAATCGAAAAGGGTTTCACGAACGAGGACGACCTTGACCACAGACACTGAACTTCAGCCGCAGGATGCTCCGCTGGGCCGTCTTCCCTTTACCTTTGCCAAGCGTAATGGAGTGATCCTGACCCGTTCGGATGCTGGCGAGCCGGTCATTCTGGTTCGGCCTGGCGCGTCGCATTCCGCGCTGGCGGAGGCGAACCGCATCAGTGGCGGCCGTGCCCGTTTTGCCACGATCGATCCGGACCGGTTCGACCAGGCGCTGAATTCTGCCTACCAGAATGATTCAGCCGAAGCCATGCAGATGGTCGAGGGCATTGGCGATGACATGGACCTGGCATCGCTGGCTGATTCCGTGCCGGAAACCGAGGATCTTCTTGAGCAGGAAGACGATGCGCCGATCATCCGCCTGATCAACGCCATTCTGACGGAAGCGGTGAAAACCAGTGCCTCGGACGTGCACATTGAAACCTATGAGAAGCGGCTTGTTGTTCGTTTCCGCGTGGATGGTGTTTTGAGAGAAGTGGTTGAGCCCAAGCGGGCACTGGCGCCTCTGTTGGTCTCCCGGATCAAGGTTATGGCGAAGCTGGATATCGCCGAAAAGCGGGTGCCACAGGACGGCCGTATTGCGTTGCGAGTAGCCGGGCGTGAGGTGGATATCCGGGTTTCCACTATGCCGTCTTCCAGCGGTGAACGGGTTGTTTTGCGTCTGCTGGACAAGCAGGCAGGGGCGATCCGCCTGGAATCCCTCGGCATGGCCGGCCATGACTTGAAAGTGCTCAGAAAGCTGATCCATCGACCCTACGGAATCCTGCTTGCAACCGGGCCGACCGGTTCCGGTAAATCCACGACGCTATACGCCGCCTTGCAGGAAATCAACGACCGCAGCCGTAACATCCTCACGGTCGAGGATCCGATCGAGTACAACCTGCCCGGTATCGGCCAGACCCAAGTCAACACCAAGGTGGACATGACGTTTGCCCGTGGCCTTCGGGCCATTCTCCGGCAAGATCCCGACGTGGTGATGATCGGGGAGATACGGGATCTGGAGACCGCGGAAATCGCAGTTCAGGCCAGTCTGACCGGCCACCTGGTGCTTTCCACGCTGCACACGAACACCGCTGTTGGTGCGATTACGCGTCTGATGGACATGGGCATAGAGCCATTCCTCATATCTTCAAGTCTGGTGGGGATCGTCGCCCAACGCCTGGTGCGGGTGCTCTGCAAGGAATGTCGCGAGCCATATACCCCCTCCGACGAGCACTGCGAATTTCTGCAGCAGGATTCGGCCCACTCGCTGACTATCTACCGTGCGAAAGGCTGCTCCCACTGCAACCAGCTTGGCTATCGTGGCCGCATCGGTATCTATGAAGTGGTGGAAATCTCTGAGGAAATCAGCTCCCTGATCCACAAGCGTGCCGGCGAACTGGACCTGGAGCGGGTTGCCCGCCAGCACGGCCCGAGCATCCATGCCGACGGAGTGCAGAAGATTCTGGCCGGTGTCACTACGGTGGAAGAAGTGCTTCGCGTCACGCACCGGGGTCGGTAAACCATGCCTGCATACGAGTACAAGGCCCTTGATGCCCGGGGCAAACAGAAGCACGGTGTGGTGGAAGCCGATGCGCCCCGGGCGGTACGCCAGCAGCTCCGGGACAAAGGGCTGACCCCCCTGGCCGTGGAGCCGGCAGTCCAGAAGCAGGCCCATAGCAATCCCCTGAGCAGCCGCGGCTCTCTTGCTGCGGCGGACCTGGCATTGGTTACCCGCCAGCTGGCAACACTGATCCAGTCCGGAATTCCCATTGAGCAGGCCCTATCGGCGGCCTCGCAGCAATCGTCCAAGCCGAGAATTCGCAGTATGTTGATTGCGATCCGGGCCAAGGTTATGGAGGGCTACACGCTGGCTGACAGCCTTGGCGAATTTCCCAAGGCCTTTCCGAGGCTTTATCGATCTACCGTTGCTGCGGGTGAACATGCCGGCCACCTGGATCTGGTGTTGAACCGGCTGGCCGATTACACCGAGAGTCGCCAGGAAGCTCGCCAGAAAATTCAGCTGGCAGCGATTTATCCCATCATTCTCAGTATTGTTGCCATCGCCATCGTGGTGTTCCTGTTGACCTATGTGGTGCCGGATATCATTGATGTGTTCCTCAGACAGGGGCAGGAATTACCAACCCTCACCAGGGCGATGCTGACGGTGTCGGAATTTCTGGCGAATTACGGTGTCTACCTGTTTATATTGCTGGTAGGAGCGCTGATGGTGTTCCGGTATTTTCTGACTAAACCTGCGTTCAGAATGCGGTTTCACAAGCGTTTGCTGCATTTGCCGCTTTTTGCAGGGATGGTGCGCGGGGTGAACACCGCCCGCTATGCCAGTACGCTGAGTATTCTTACCACCAGTGGCGTGCCCTTGGTGGATGCAATGCGTATCGCCGGCGAGGTACTCTCGAACGATTTCCTGCGACAGGAACTCCGGGACGCGGCCCGAAAGGTCAGTGAAGGTGGCTCGTTGCATCGTGCGCTGGACCAGACAGGGTACTTTCCTCCCATGATGCTGCATATGATTGCCAGCGGGGAGGCCAGTGGTGAGCTTGACAGCATGCTTGAGCGCACGGCGCGAATGCAGGAAAACACCCTGCAGTCGAAAATCGCTGCCATTGTGGGGCTGTTTGAGCCCATGATGCTTTTAGTGATGGGTGTGGTAGTGCTGATTATTGTTTTGGCCATTATGCTGCCGATACTGAACATGAGTAATCTGGTGGGTTGAACCCGCTCCGGGTTGTCAGGAGACAGACCCGAACTGAATGGAATCCATGCCAATGACGAGTGAAATAATGACGATCGAGAACCTGAATACACCGAAGCGCAGCCGGGGCTTTACCCTGATCGAGATTATGGTGGTTATGGTCATCCTTGGCCTGCTGGTGGCCATCGTTGCCCCGAATATCATGGGGCGCAGCGATCAGGCGAAAGTGACCGTTGCGGAAACCCAACTGAACAATATCGCCAATGCGCTGGATCTTTACCGCCTGGATAACAGTCATTATCCCTCCAGCCAACAGGGTCTGGAAGCGCTGGTGTCGAAGCCCAGTGGCAGCCCGGAACCGAAAAACTGGAACCCCGACGGTTATCTCAAGAGCGTTCCGGAAGATCCCTGGGGCGCTGAATATCAGTATGTGAGCCCGGGCACTGAAGGCCCCTACGATCTGTATTCCTATGGCTCCGACGGGCAACCAGGTGGTGATGGCGACGCTGCGGACATCAGTGTCTGGAACGCCAAGGGCTGAACCATTGTGCAGCTCAGCACCCGGCATACCGGTTTTACCCTGATTGAAATACTGGTTGTCCTGGTGGTTGTGGGGCTGCTGGCGTCCCTCGCCGTGTTTACCATGGGCGGAAGTTCCCAACAGCGTGAACTCGAGAATGAAGTCAGCGAACTTTACCTGCTGATGCAAACGGCTTCGGAGCAGGCAGTTCTCAATAACCTGGAGCTGGGGCTTCGGCTGGAGGAGGGCGGTTATCAATTTGTCGCGTTCCAGGATCAGTCGGGCGACTGGAAAGCATCCGGAGAGCGTCTGTTTCGTGCCCGCAGCCTGCCCGAATGGCTGACCGTTACCAAGTTCATTGAAAGCGATGCGCCGAGGCTGGCCTCGGCCGAGGATCGCCTGCTGCCGGATGTGGTGTTTTTCTCCAGTGGCGAGACCACCGCTTTCGAGATGGAGTTCACGATCGGAAGCGGGTCGGATTACAAGCAGGTACTGGCATCTGATGGTGTGTCGCCGATGGAGTGGCGGAAACCGGGTGATGACGGGAGCCGCGAGTGAGGGCTCAGAAAGGCTTTACGCTCATCGAAGTGCTGATCGCGCTGCTTGTTTTCGGTTTGATTGCAACCGCAGCGGCCCAGGTTGGCAGCCAGTATATCTCCAGTTATGAACGGATACGGGATAAAACCCTGGCCAGTTGGCTGGCGGATAACCGGATCCAGCAGATCCGACTGCAGGAAACCCTGCCGGGCATTTCTGAAACCTCCCGGGACACCGATTTCGGGCCGTACCGCTGGCGGGTAACAACCGCGGTTCTGGCCACAGCAGAAGCCAAGATGCGCCGCGTTGAAGTGACCGTCGCCCGGTACCGGGATGATCGCCCCGAACCGGTGCCAATCCACACGCTCTCTGCCTTCGTGGGGGAATAATGAAGCTGACGAACGCTCAGCCTGTCTCGCGATCCGAGGGCGGCTTCACGCTTTTGGAAGTGTTGATTGCCGTCACGATTACCGCGGTGATTGGTCTGGGCGTGTGGCAGATGATCGGCGGCGTGGTGAATTCACGGGATCGGGTGAATGAACTTGCCGATCAGTTCGACGGCCTCCAAAAAGCCATGCTGTTCCTGGAGCGGGATATTCTGCAAGTGGTAAACAGGCCCTCTCGCGATATCTATGGTGACTTCAAACCGGCGCTGTCGAGCCATGAAGAGGAGTTTGCCCTGCTGCTGACCCGGCAAGGCTGGCGGAACCCCTTGGGTATCCGGCGCAGTGGGCTCCAACGGGTCGCGTGGGAATATACCGGCAGCGAATTGCGTCGGCGTTACTGGCCGATGGTGGATCAGGGCCAGGAGGATGACAGCCGCGAAGTGCTGCTGCTGGAGCGCGTGAACCGTCTGGAGGTCCGGTTTCTTGATGCGAATCGCAGCTGGCAGCCCGAATGGCCCACCGACGAAGTGATGGCCGGGCTAACCCCTGGTAGCCGTCCGGATATAACGCTGCCCCTGGGGATCGAAATTACCCTTGAGCATGAACGTTTTGGAACAATCGTCAGAACCTTCGCGTTGCCCGACTTCGATCCTGCGGTCGCCCAAGGCGCCATCAACCAGGCCAATCAGGCGAGCAGCGAGTCTGAAGAACAACCTGCGGAAGAATCGGCTGGCGGCAGCGCCGGCGTTCCGGGCCAGGGGGGCTGACCGGTTATGCAGCGAATCCCCGGTTTTTCCGGCAAGGGCCAGCAGGGCGTGGCGCTGATCATGGTGCTTCTTGCCATGGCTCTGGTGGTCATGCTTGCCTCAGGGATGACCCAGCAACAGAGCATCCGGGTTTTCAAGGCGGGTCACTACCTGGCTCAACAACAGGGGCAAAGCATTGCATTGGGCGCTGAGGTCTTTGCCCGACAGATTCTGAGCAGGGATTTCGAGGAAGATAAAGAAGACAACCTGATGGTCGATAGCCTGGATGAATTCTGGGCTGCCAGCGCTGCGGTACTGCCACTGGATGATAATGGCGTGGCCGAAGTGCAGATTGACGATCTGGGTGGGCGCCTGAATCTGAACGATCTAGTCGGCGAAAATGGAGAGGTTGACACACTGGCACGAGAGCGTTTTGTCCGGCTTTTTGCGGCGTTGGGAATTACCGCCGTGTCAGTAGACTCTCTCGTTGACTGGATTGACCCGAATGATCAGACGGTGACTGCCTACGGTGCCGAGGACGGCCAGTACCTGATGGCGGATCCGGGCTATCGTGCCGGGAATCAGCCCTTTACCAGTGTGACCGAGTTGCGGTTGATTGAGGGCATGACTGAGGAAATCTATCAGGCCCTCAGGGACCATGTCGTTGCACTGCCGGTGTCCGGGGCTGGCATCAATGTCAATACTGCCACTGGGATGGTGATTCGCTCGCTGCATGAAGAGCTGACGGACGCCCAGGCTGCAGCTATTCTAGAGAAGCGGGAGGAAGAACCCTTCGAGAATCTGCAGGACTTTCTGGCACTACCGGAGTTTGCCGGCCTCGGACTCAAGCCGGCGGGCCTCGGTTTGCAGACTCGTTTTTTTGAAGTTGCGTCGAGGATTACCTACGATAACCGTGTCGTTAATATGGTCAGTATCGTGTACCGGACCCCGGAAGGGGAAGTCCGGACGGTTCAAAGGGATACCGGGCAGAAAAACCGAATCACCAAAGAGCCTTTTACCATTTCAGAAGGATAACCATGTCTTATCGCCTTTACGTCCGCCCGATACCGCCTTTTGCGGACGCTGACCAGGATCCGGGTGCCCAGATGTTCAACTGGGTACTGCATGACGCCAGTGGCGATACCCAGGCCCGTGGAACCGGAGACAGTCGCGATAGCATTGAGCAGACTCTGGGCCAGAACGCCCTGGACAACGTTTTGCTGGTTGGTCTGATTCCCGGCGACGAAGCACTGTATTGCCTTGCCGACATCCCCGCCAGACAAAGTCGCTTCATCCACCAGGCGCTGCCTTACGCCGTTGAAGAGCAGATCGCCCAGGATATTGATTCCGTTCATCTGGCACTGGGTAGCCATACCGATCACGGCTACCGGGTAGCTGCGATTGACCGCGAGCGCATGGCACAGTGGGTAAACCTGCTCAGTGGCTGGGATTACGTGCGACTGGACGCAATCTATGCGGATGCCTCGCTGTTACCTTACACCGCTGGTGGCTGGTCTATCTGTCTGGATGGTGATACGGCGATGATGGTCAGTGAACGGGGTGAGTGGCTGAGTATGCAATCGGCCAATCTTGGCATGTTTGTGCACACGCTCGCGGCACCCTCCGCGGAAGAAGTGGTGGCGGAAATACCCGTGACCCTCTATGGCACCGAGGACGAATTTGAACTTCACCAATCGGGCATTGCTGAGCTGAACGCTTCTGGCCGACTTGTGCTGCGGAAGGAAGTCCTCGAGCTCATGCCGCTCGAATTGCTGGCTTACGCCCATCATCACCATCTGTGTGAACCGGTCAATCTGTGCCAGGGCATGTTTTCGGTTACGTCCGGCAAATCAAGTTGGTTGAAGCCCTGGAAACCTCTGATTGCGGTCGCTGCGGTATGGTTCGTCATTCAGGTCGGGCTGCAGGCTGGCATGGGTTTCTATTATCAGAACCAGGCGGAGAAGCTTCGAAATGACGCCATGGCAATCTACCGTGACGCCTTCCCCACCGATCGTCGAACCCATGCCGGAAATGTCAGGCGTGTCATCGAGGGGCAACTCCGGGTTGCCGGCGCCGGCGGTCCTGAGGTGGACTTCATCACGCTGATGAAATACACAGGCCAGCAATACGCGCGCTTGCCGGGCAGCCAGTCCGTCAATTTCAGTTCAGTGAACTACAGCCGCTCCCGGGGAGAGCTGATCGTGGATGTGCGGGCCGACAGCTACGACCGCCTGAGTGCCTTGCGCAATGGCTTGGCCAGTCAGGGCCTTGAAGCCCAGATTGGTTCGGTAGTAAACGAAACCAGCGGTGCCCGCGGCCGCCTGACTGTATCCGGAGGTTAAGGTTATGCTTTCCAGAATCAAGGATCAGCCAGCGGTGGGCAAACTGATTGCCCAATACGATCAGTTGCCGAGGCGTGACCAGCAGGCTCTGATCGCGCTCGCGATCGCAGTCTTTATTGGCATTCTGTACTTTGCCGTCTGGCGACCGTCGGCAGAGTTTTATGATCGGTCGCTGAATACCCGGGATAATGCCGCCGAGCTGCTGGCCTGGATGGAGACGAATGAACAGACGATTCAGCGGCTGGGCAATTCCGGTGGGGGTGGCGCGTCGGCTGTCGCAGACAAGCCGGAAGACGGTCGTGCCCTGATGGCCCTGGTGACCCGGTCCGCTGGCGAAGCCGGACTGTCACTGCAGCGGTTTGAGCCAGGCGGCGAAGGCGCCATTCGGGTCTGGCTGGAGAACGCACCATTCGCCGAGGTTGCGGCGTGGCTTGAGAACTTGAATACGAACCACGGCGTGATGATCGATCAGGCCTCGATGGACAGGGCCAGTGAACCGGGGCGCGTTTCCGCTCGTTTCACCCTGACCATCTGATTCTGAATAACAGATCCCGGGCGGGTGCCCGGAACTGACGCAAGAGAGGAACGTGATGAGTAACGGCAGCGACAACAAGAATAAAACCGAGCCGGCCATTGTTCGCCTGGACGACAGTGCGCGCAATGAAGCCAGATCCATACTTTTCCACGCTTACCGGGATGAACCGACATTTCAGTATCTGTTTGATCACCGTAGGCCGGGCTATGATCAGCGGGTTAGGGCCACCGTACGCGAACTGATTGATCTGTATCTGGAGCATAACCAGGACGCAATCGGGGTTATGGTCGACGATACCCTCGTGGCAGTGGCTTTCATCGGTGATCCCGAACTGCGTATGAATCTGGCAGACCAGATAAGCTGGCGCATCCGTATGGTGCTGACCACAGGTTTCGCATCGACGCGCCGGTATCTGGATTACCACGAGAAAATCCGCAACCTGTTGCCTCAGCCCCAGGCCCATCAACTGCCGTTGATGGGGGTGAACCCCAAGTATCAGAACCGGGGCTATGGCCGGCTGTTGCTGAAAACGGTTGAGAAACTCTGTGCAGAAAATCCGCAGGGCAGCGGACTGGTTCTGGATACCGGAAACAGCCGTTATCTGCCCTTTTACGAATCGGAAGGCTTTCGAAGCCTGGGCAAGATCCAGCTCGGAGATTTCGAGGATCACGTTCTGTTCCGGGAAGTGCACCCGGAAAGCAAAAAGGCCGCGCCAGGCCATATCTGATTTTTTAACTCGTAACGGGAGAGGCTGTGTCTGACCAGCAGGATTTTGATCTGATTGTTATCGGAGCCGGTTCCGGCGGCGTTCGGCTGGCTCGTATGTCGGCGCAACGAGGCGCCCGGGTTGCCGTGGTGGAATCACGGTACCTGGGAGGTACCTGTGTCAACGTGGGGTGCGTACCCAAGAAACTGTTTGTATACGGTGCCCACGTTCATGATGAGCTGGAAGACGCGGCCGGTTATGGCTGGCAGGTCCCGCTGGATGACGTCCGTTTCGACTGGCCCAAACTGGTCGCCAACAAGAACGCTGAAATTGAGCGCTTGAACGGCATCTACGGCCGGCTACTTGAGAATGCCGGGGTTACCATTATCGAAGGCACCGCCATTCTGTCTGATGCCCATACGGTTGTGGTCGGCGAGACTTCCTTTACGGCGAAACACATTACCGTGGCCACCGGTAGCTGGCCGGTCATTCCTGACGTACCGGGTAAAGAGTGCATTCTTACCTCCAACGAAATGTTCTACCTGCCACAACTGCCCAAACAGGCAGTTGTCTGGGGCGGTGGCTACATAGCCGTTGAGTTCGCCGGTATTTTGGCCGGGCTGGGTGTCGAGACCACGCTCTTGTATCGCGGTGACTTGTTCCTGCGCGGGTTTGATGGTGATGTCCGGCGGTTCACGGAACAGGAAATGCGCAAGAAGGGCATCAACCTGAAGTTCGGCGTAACCATCGAATCGGTCGAAGCTGAAAATGCCCATTACCGGGTACAGCTTAGTAACGGTGACATCATGGAAACCGGTCTGGTTATGGCAGCGACGGGTCGACGGGCTCTGGTCGACGGGTTGGGACTGACCGATCTAGGCGTTCAGCTGAGTGCCTCCGGGCACGTAGTTGTGGATGACCATTTCCAGACCGCCGTTCCCTCAATCACGGCATTGGGTGATGTGATTGGTACGCCACAGCTCACACCGGTGGCTCTGGCGCAAGGCATGGTGCTGTCACGGCGGTTGTTTGGTGATGGTCAGGGCGAAATGGATTATTCCGCCATTCCCACGGCTGTGTTCTGCCAGCCCAACATCGGTACGGTTGGCCTGACCGAGGAAGAGGCCCGCGAAGCAGGGCATCGCCTGCGGATTTACCGCTCAGAATTCCGGCCGATGAAATACACACTCAGCGGACGGGATGAACGGAGCCTGATGAAACTGGTGGTGGACGATGAAACCGACAGGGTGTTGGGTGCCCATATGGTCGGGCCGGATGCCGGTGAGATAACCCAGGGTCTCGCCGTTGCCATCAAGGCCGGAGCCACCAAGGCGCAGTTTGATTCCACGTTGGGGATTCACCCGACATCAGCGGAAGAGTTCGTCACCATGAGAGAACCGGTAGCCTGAGTCGGCCCTTCATCATCCTTGAGTCACTCCGGAATGACCATAAGGCGCCCAGGGAAGGGCACCCCCGCCTCAAAGCTGTACCCATCGGCTCAGTACTTCGCGCAGATTTTCCTTCCGAACCGGCTTGGCCAGATAGTCGTTCATTCCGCTATCAAGGCAGCTCTTTTCGGTGCCTGGCAGTATATCCGCAGTCAGGGCAATAATTGGCGTTCCTGACTGACCGTTGCTCTTCTCCCATTCCCTGATATACCGGGTTGCCTCGTAACCATCCATAACCGGCATCTGGCAGTCCATCAGAATGACGTCGTACCCGTTGTGTTTGGTGGTCACCTTTTCCAACGCCTCCCTGCCATTGCCGGCCGAATCGGTCTGGAAACCAAGCCGGCTGAGCATGGCCGTGGCAACCCGCTGGTTTACCGGGTTGTCTTCCACTACGAGGGCATGGCTGGTCCCGTCTATCGACTCTCGCAGAGGGGTATCGGTGAAATTCGGTTGGGCGCTGGATTTCGCCAGCTCAAAAGGCAGTTCAAACCGGAAGGACGAACCTTTACCAAGGTCAGTCTCCACCTGAATGTGGCCACCCATCAGTTCCACCAGGCGTTGTACCAGAGACAGGCCCAGCCCGGTACCTCCATGCAGCCGGGTGTTTCCGCCGTCGAGCTGTTCAAACGAATTAAAAATGTCTTGCAGGCGCTCCACCGGAATGCCGGAACCGGAATCGCTTACAGAGCAGTTCAGGATGACGCAGTTGTCTTCAAGGGCGAAGTAGCCGGCCTGAATATTGATAAAGCCGTCACCGGTAAACTTGATGGCATTGTCGATCAGCCCGGCGAGCACCTGGCGAAGACGTGCGGGGTCGCCGGTAACCAGTGGGGTGTCGGGCCATTCGCCGTGGAATTTGAGATTCAGTGCCAGGCCCTGTAGCTCGGCCACATGCCTGTAGGTAGCAGTGCAGTTCGAGATGAGTTGTTTGAGGTCAAACTCCTGGGTCTCCAGCTTGAGAGTTCCGCTGTCCATACGGGAGTAATCAAGGATATCGCTGATAACGGTGAGAAGATCCTCGGTGGACTGGCGGGCGGTGGTGAGGTAGTCGCGCTGGCGGTTGCTGAGTGGTTCTTCCTGGATAAGGTCAACCATGCCGAGCACACCATTCAGGGGCGTACGTAACTCATGGCTCATCCTTGCAAGAAACTCGGATTTCACCTGGTTCGCCATTTCTGCCTTTTCGCGAGCGCTTTCAGACGCCGTCAGGGTCTGATCTCTGGCCGTCCGCAGGTCAGCCAGGCGTTTCGCAAGCTGATTTAGTTGCTCCTCAATGGCGACAACTTCCCGGGATGTCTGATGGGTATTCAGCGGTCGTTCCTGGTAATCGCCAGCGGTCAGCTTACCGATACGGCCTGCCAGGTCACGGATCGGAGAGAGAATGGCGCTCAAGAAATGGTTGATGATCAGGACGGTGAACAGAAGCAACGCAACACCGACTGCAGTGGAGGTCCACAAAATGTCCTGGCGTCGGTCCGCCAGCACATCGGTGCTGACACCGACCTGGACAGTCCCCACTCTCAATGAGCCAGAACCAAAGCCATAATCCGGCTCAAACCACTCTGCGGTGCGCCCTGAATCGAGCTCCAGGGGCTGCTGGATAATTTCCGCTTCAAAAATCTGATAGCGTTCCGGATATTCCTGAAAATTCACCGATTCGTGGGCAACGAAACCGATCTGCTCGCCTAGAACATCGGATACCCGGATCCAGTCCGCTCTGCTCTGGTGCAGGGACTGAGAGAGGGTCTGTTCCAGGGCGAGAGTGTTGCCGGATACAACCGCGTACTCTAGAGCTGGGGCCAGACTGTCTGCCAGCATTTGGCTGCTGGCTGATAAGTCGCGACGGGCATCCTCCAGCCGGGCCGATGTGAAAAACACCATTAGCACGAGAAACATGACAACGGCGGGCAGCGCCCCGAGGAGCAAGAGCTTGCGGGACAACGGGCGTTGCGGTCTGGGTGTATTAGTCATCAGACACCTCCCCATTGCCGCTCAGTTGTCGATCCACTCGGGCGGCAATATCCTCCCGGCTGGGCAAGGGGATGTTCAGGGAGCGGGCAACCTGCTTGTTTATTTCAACCCGGAACTCATCCGGGTAAGAGGGCGGAGGGAACTTTCCGGTCTCAAAGTAGGTGTCCAGAAATGAGCTAGCCAACTCAATCATTTCGGGAAACGGTGCATAACTGGAGGCCAGGGATCCCGCCTTTACATAAGCCTGGGTTGGTCCAATGACAATCTGGTTTCGGCGATAGGCGGTCAACAGGATATGTTTGATGGTTCTCGGGTTGTAAATCGCATTGTCCGGCGCGGCCAACACAAAATCACTATACCCGAGCGCCCTTACCAGCGTCGGAATCAGCTTGTCGCTGCTTTCCACCAGGAATATCCGGGCAGCCATCCCGAAGGCCGGGAGTTCATCTATCAATGGTTCATAGAGCTCCACGGAATCTGCCGTTGCCAGTAGGGCGATCTTGGTCGCCTGGGGCAGAATCGCCTTTCCTGTCAACGCCTGGCGGATCAGGGGGACGTCGTAAAGAATGCCCGAAATCTGGCCCGGCGAGCGTTCGGCAAATGTCGAAATAAACGATTTTTCCACCAGCATCGCAAGAACGGGCGCCGAGCGGTTGGCCTGGCGAACCCGAGAGAAGGCGGCCGTTCCGATAGTGATGACCGGGGACTTTTCAATCGTGGCCACCTGATCTTCGGTGACCGGGATGAGGATAATGCTGTCCTCTAGCTGCGCCTTGAGCAGGGTTGACAGGTGCTGATCAAGAGCGTCATTTCCAGAGCCCACCAGATAGACAGTTCTGCCAGCCCCGTTACCCTGTGCATGGGCCCCATGGCAGAATGCCAATAGAAAAAGCCCGAGGCAGAGCAAAGCGATCCCCGTGGTCCGTTTCTTCTTCAACCGGGTTACTGGCTGTGTCATACCGTCCTGGCTCGGGTGCTTTCCATGGTTTTGGTTCAGAAGCGTATTCCGGCCTCAACAAAGAACTGGTTGTGGTCTTCGATTATGTTATCCGGGCTGGTGGCCGGATCCCTCACCAGATAGTGCTGCATTGTTAACGCTAGCTCATAGCTGAATGTTGGCTGGTCAATTCGCCGACTGATCCGAAAATCCGCGCGCTCGAATTGGTCTCGACGAAACTCATCGGTCCAATAGAGCACGGCCGCACCACTGATCCCCATTGGCAACTCCTGAATCCAGGCCACGCTGCCAGAATGCCTTGCCGAGAGCCTGGCGAGCAAATCCACGACATACTCCTGGTCGTCCGGCACCAGTTTGCTGGGATCACCGGTGTATTCGCCCCTCTGATGCAAATAGCCGTAGGTTGCCCTCAGGGTGGTTCCCGCAAGCTCGAGTGAGGTTTCCAGCTCAAAGCCTTCCTGCTCAAGTGCCACGTTGTTGTCGATGAACCAGTCTTCTTCATTAATGACGCCGCTGATCATGTCATCAAGGTCGTCATTGAAGTATCGGACTTCAAGTAAAAATAGGGCACTATCGAGATTGAACTGACCGAAATAGCTTATTTCCCGAGAGGTTATATGCTCTTCTTCAAGCTCCTCGCCAAATGTTGACGGCCGGTCACTGAGGGTTTGAACCAGATCCTCAACCAGAAACCGCTGGTTTTCCAGGGCCTGGAAGGGGGGCTGGACGTTGCGCGCTGTGTAGGACCAGTCCGGGTCCTGCTCAAAGGCATCAGGCGTCCTCACGGCCTTTGAAAAAACGAACCTGAGTGCGTGATTGTTGTTGAAAATGAAGTTCGCTGCCACTCGTGGCGAGAAATAATTTTCATGGGTGGTCGTGGTCGTTTCATAGTTACCGCCCGCGTTCAGGGTAAGCCAGCGGGAGGGGGAGTATTCAAGGTTACCAAAGGCCCGGCCCTGGTAATTATGACCGCGGCCATTAAAGAAGGTCTCTGAACGGTAAGTGTCTTCCCGATAACCGAGCCCGGAGACAAGTTTGAGGTTCGGAGTGAAGATCAGCGTGTCCTGTACCTCGAACTCGAGCCGGGATTCTTCAATGTCTTCGTTCAGGTCCGCCACGAAGGGTCCCTGATTGGTTGGCAGCGACGGAGATCCGGGCGGCAATATCGCTACGAACTCGTTGGCTGGTATCTCGACAGACCAGCGCTGACGTCTTTTCTGATTTTGGTAGCTGACCTGAACATGGTAGAAATGATCATCCGAGACGTTGCCATCGAAGCGAGTCTGGAGGTAATAATCATCCATCACAATGTCCGGGTTTGTGGTGGCACCCAGCTTGCCGGATTTGAACTGGTCCTCCTGGTTTACCCCGTCCACCACGCCAGCTCTGAGTTCAAGTGAATTGTTGCCAGCCAGCTTCAAGATACTGTCATAATTAACGTTGTTGGTGTTGTACCCGTCGTGAAACGGAATTTCTACGCCTCCCTCAACCTGCTTATCAAAGCCGTTCGATTTGCGTTTTTCGTAAGCGAGTCGCCAGCTTCCGTCCTGGTTGGCATCACCGACAGAGGTAAAGGTTCGCAGGTGTCCACGGGAGCCAACGGAGGTATAGGCCTCGACTCCGGCGGTATCAGCGGGCGATCGGGTAATAATATTGATGCTGGCCAGAAAGGCATTGATGCCATAGGCGGCCGAGTTTGGGCCGCGGCTGATTTCAATGCGTTCGATCAGTTCCAGGGCAACGGGCATGGCAATCCAGTCCATATCTGACAGGCTGGCGCGGTAGGCAGTTCGGCCATCTATCTGAATCTGGAGCCGGCGTTGTTCATAATGCACTGTGCCGTGGTAGCTTGTAACAGGCGTATTGCTGCCCACTTCAGCCACAACCATGCCCGGTACAAGCCGAAATACCTCAACGAGGTTCATGACCCCCAGATCCCGGATCATATCGCCGGTAATAATGGTGGTGGTGCCTGGAACTCGGGTTTTGGACTGTCGAAGTCTGGTAGTGGTCAAGACTTCAGGCAGAAGAGTGTCTTCGCTCTGGAACTCGGGAAAGGTTGCAGAAAGAGTTTCATCCCTGTACTCAGCCCGGACAGTTGTCGGAGTGAGGACAGCAATAGCGCAAGCGGAAACTAGGCTTGCAATGAGAGGGCGCTCAATCAGCATTGCAGCCGTTTTAGTCGATAGATGCATGGTTCACGTTCTATAATCTGCCGAGATAAAGGGATAAATCCATCTTATTGTTGAAGTGTATCGTAGGGGACTACAGGCTTTTTGTCTCTCTAAAATGTAATGAATGTCAGGCCCGGGAGTTATAGCTGTATGAATTGTTGGGAAATCCTTGGAATTGAGCCCACTGGCGATCGTCGGAGGATCCAGGATGCGTATGAGCAACAGCTAAAGTTCGCCTCTGACGACGAGGTCCGGCGTCTCGAACAGGCGTTTCGGGAAGCGGTCGGCGATGCCCCGGCGCCTGTGAGGGAACAGCCGGTAGCCGCTCAACCGGCGAATCAGGGCCAGGCTGACGGAGAGGAAGCTGAGCGTCCATTGGATGCCAGCGACGGCCAGGTCGTCCGTGAGGTGGTTATACAGATCAAGGCTCTGCTGAACGATCCTTCCCGAAGCAAGGATGTTGGTATCTGGAAAGCGATCCTGAATGAATCTCCTGCGGATGAGGGGCCCCTGCGCCGCGAGATCGGCCGCAAACTTGAACCCCAGCTGCGGCCAATGGCAGAAAACGGCACGTTTCCCGCTCCCGTTGCCCAGTTTTTGGGGGACTGGTTTAACTGGTTTGGTGTTGAGCAGGTTCAGGATCTGCCGGATGACCGAAACATCCCGGATTCCGAGATGGCGGAAGCGCAGGAAGATCAGCCGCCGCAGATGGTTAATTTCTGGCCTGCAATCATTGGCTGGATTGTGGGCCTGGTTATCCTTGCAGCGTTGTTCGGCGGCATGGGGGGCGGTTAAGGCCGCTGCCCCTGTTATTCCGCTTTTTCTGCGTTCGCCTGTTCGATTTTCTCCCGATACTTCTGCGCAAGGATAGCCCCGACGATCACCTGGATCTGGTTATAGCACATGATCGGCAAAACGATCATCCCGAAGCCCGGGTGGCCGGAGAACAGCACTTTCGCCATGGGCAATCCGGATGCCAGGCTCTTCTTGGAGCCGCAAAACACCACAGCCGCCTCGTCTTCTAGGCTGAAGCCGAATCTCCGCACCAGAAACCTCGCAAACACCATAAACAGCAAGAGCAAGCCCAGACACAACGCGATAGCGAACAGAATCGCCTGCAACGGCAGCTTTTGCCACAGGCCGCTTTCCACCGAGAAGGAAAAGGCCGAGTAGACGATCAGCCAGATGACACACTTATCGTAGCGCGCCATCAGGCGTTCATTCCGGGCCAGATAACCGCCCAGCCAGGGCCGCATGGCGTGGCCAACCGCGAAGGGGAGTAGTAGCTGCAAGACAATGTCTTTCAGCGCTTCGGCCACTGAAAAGTCCGCACCTCCGGAGGTGCTCACCAGCAGCAGAAGCAGGAACGGTGTCAGCATCATGCCGAAGACATTGGACGCGGCGGCGCTGCAGATGGCCGCTGGCACGTTTCCCCGGGCCATGGCCGTATAGGCGATGGAGGAGGAGACTGCAGAGGGCAGCACGCCCAGATACAGAAACCCCAGTCCCAGATCTTTCGGCATCCAGGTTGGAACAATGTCGCTGAGCCCGTTGATGGGTAATACCGCCAGCGGAAAGAAAATAAACGTCAGCGAGGTGATCAGAATGTGCAGGCGCCAGTGGGTAGCCCCGGCAATGATCTGCTCCCGGGACAGTGCCGCCCCGTGGAAGAAGAAGAGTAGGGCAACGGCCACCGTACCCGCCGTCGCCAGAATGGCTGCCGCCTGGCCAGTGGCAGGCAAAAAGGTTGCCAGAACAATGGTGCCGAGCAGCAGCAAGGTAAAGGTATCGATCCTGAATTTCATGGCTCAGGACTCCTGGCGCTTCAGCGCCTGAAGGCTCGGTTTCAACAGCGCCCTGGCAAGGCTCTCTGCCTTGTTTTCATCCTGCCGACGCACGGCAGCCAGCAGCAATTCGTGATCTTCCTGGGAGGGCTCCGGCAGATCGGTGTTGGTTTCGGTTTGCTCGATGGTCTGGCTGACGGCGTGGGAGAAGTAATCGTAGAGCTCAACCAGTGCCGAGTTATGGGAGGCTGCCACCAGGGCATGATGAAACGCCTCGTCATGACGGATCCGGCCCTGCAGGTCGTCACCAGCTTTGGCCCGGGCATCGAGGGCGCCGGTCATGTTCCGCAAATCCTGTTCTGTGCGTCTTGCCGCAGCCAGTTTGGCAGCTTCGGTTTCCAGCATGATGCGAACCTCCAGCTGATCCGCCAGCTGGGTGCGGGCAATCCTGCGGAGGGTTTCGCCGGCATCGCGGGTGGCGCGTACGTAGGTACCGTCTCCCTGGCGAGTCTCCAGCATACCCACATGCACCAACACACGAACCGCTTCGCGGACGGTGTTCCGACTGACGCCGAGTGAGTCTGACAGCTCCGATTCCACCGGCAGACGGGCGCCGACAGACCAGTCACCCTTCTCAATGGCATTTCTGAGGCTTTCAATGGCAGTTTCCACCAGAGAACCTTTGCGGATACGCTCAAGCATGTGTCTATCATCTGTTAAACCGATGAACCAATCATCCTATGAATTAAGCAAAGCTTCAAGTAGCAGGTGCGGGTTTTGGTTCACTGGGCGGGCTGGGACGGATAGATAAACTGGTAATCGGCGGTATCGACCCGCCGGGTGGCGAACCGGTAGGTGAAGGTAAATCCGGGCCAGTTAACGGTATTCCGGCCATTGGCGTCGAGATACCAGGAAGTGCAGCCGGCATTCCAGACAGTGTCTTCAAGCCCGTGCTGCACAACATGGGTGAAACGATCCTGCCTGTCCTGGCGAACGTCCATGGCGGAGCCGGGGTACTTACCGAGCGCCTCCAGACAACCGAGAACATAACGGAACTGAGACTCCAGCATATACAGAATGGAGTTGTGGGCCAGGTTGGTATTGGGACCATACAGCATGAACAAATTGGGAAAGCCGCTGACGGTGATGCCTTTGAAGGCGGCTGCGCCATTTTTCCAGGCGTCGTTCAGGGCTTTCCCGCCGCGTCCGGTTATCCGGATGGGGGAGAGAAACTCAGAGGCGCGGAACCCGGTGCCGCAGATGATGGCATCCACCGGGTGGTGGTGGCCGGCGCGGGTGACCAAACCGGTGTGATCAACATGGTCAATGGGGTCGGTAATCAGATTCACATTCGGGCGGTTAATGGCCGGATACCAATCGTTGGAAATCAGAATGCGCTTACAGCCGATTTTGTAATCGGGGATGATGTGGTTCAGCTTTGCGGGGTCGGTGACCTGCTTGCTGGCTTCCCGTTTTGCCTGCCTGGCATAGAACTCGAGCAATCCGCTGAATCTGGTGAATGCCAGGGCCCGGCTTTCGTTTTTCCAGTAGATCAGATAGCGGTAGATCCGGTCCCAAACGGGTATCTTCTGAAACAGAGTCTGCTCCCAGGGTTTAAACGGGCGGTCCGGCTTGGGCAGCACCCAGGCTGCCGAGCGCTGGAACAGGTCCAGTTGCTTCACTTTGGGGGCAATCTCCGGGACAAACTGGATAGCGCTGGCGCCCGTACCAATCACAGCGACCCGTTTGCCGGTCAGATCGTAGTCGTGATCCCAGCGGGCTGAATGGAACATCTTGCCCTGGAAGAGGTCCAGGCCATTGAGCTTTGGCCAGGCAGGCTGGTTCAACTGGCCGGTCGCCGTAATCACTACGTCGGCTGTCAGCTGCTCTCCGGTCGCCAGCGTGACGGTCCATTGATTGGTGATGTCATCAAAAGCCGCAGCCTGCACTTCCGAATGAAAGCGGATGTGACCAGCAAGCTGGTATTTGGCAACGCAGTGTTCCAGGTATCCCAGGATTTCCTGCTGCAGACCAAACTTCCTGGACCAGTCGTGTTTGGGCTCAAACGAGTAGGAGTAGAGGTGAGACTGCACATCGCAGGCGGCGCCAGGGTAGGTATTGTCACGCCAGGTGCCACCGACGCGGTCGGCCTTTTCCAGCAGTGTCAGGTTGGTGTAGCCCGCCAGTTTCAGTTTTATAGCCATTCCGAGGCCACCGAATCCGGTGCCAATAATCAGAATGGACGGGCGTGCACGTTCGCTGTGCTGGGTCATGGAGGCTTGTCCGTCGTTATTGTTGTGGTCTTTCAGGCTCGAGTATACGGGTGTAACTGGCCCTGATGGATGACATTTTTGGTCAGACTGGCTAGTCAGAACGATCAACCGGGCCCCGGGTAAGGAAATTATCAAACGGCTGTGACAGCAGCTCCCGGAGTGCCGGCGTCTCGAACTGCCGGCGGATGCTGATGGCGTAGAATTCCTCGAAGACGCCGGGCAGGGCACCGTAATCTGCCAACGCTCCGGTTTTCAGTTCGTCCCGCACCACCACCGGCGGCATGATGGCAAAGTGGCCCGTGTCCCTTGTCAGCAGTCGCATCATCGCCATATCGTCCACCTCAGCGGCAATGCTGGGCCGGAGTCTGTGGTATTCGCAGAGCTGATCAAATGCCTGGCGAATGTTGTTGTCCGGCCCGGGAACAATCAGGCTCCGGCCCCTGAGTACGTCGGGGAATTCTCCCTGCATCTCCAGCCCCACGGGGCCGATGATGCTCACGGGCTGTTTCGCGATCAGGCGGGATCGCCAGGGGTTCTGCTCATCCCCCTGTACGGCCTGATTGGAAAGAATCAGATCCAGCCGGTGGGCCGAGAGTCTTCTCAGTAATTCATCGATGTGGCTGCTCTGCAGGCTCAGTTCCAGATCCTCCCGGTTCAGCAAGGGCTGGAGGAATCCCTCCTGGAAGTTTCGTGACAGGGTCGCGACCGCGCCAATTCGAAGCATTTCCCGGTTGGGTTGTGCGCCAGAGGCAAACAGGGCCGACAGCTCCTCACCTTGCCGGAAAATCTCTTCGGCGTAAGAGAAAGCCATGCGCCCGGCCTCGGACAGCTTGAGCCGGCGTCCTTCCCGAATGAACAGATCGTGGCCGAGGCTTTCCTCCAGTTTCCGGATCTGCCCGGAAAGGGCGGACTGGGAGATGTGCAGCGAATCCGCGGCCCGGGTGAGATGGCCGGTACGTGCAACCTTCCAGAAGTAATACAGATGGTGGTAATTGAGTTTCATCATCAACTGTTCTCAAAAACAGAATGAAGTGATCAGTATAAACCATTTTTTATATCGGTCGACCACGGGCAAAGTACTGCCAAACGGAACCGCCAAACAGAAGGTTTGCCCTATGACTCCAATTGCTGAATTTTCTTCGTTACTGGTACTGGCCATCTGGCTGATGCTACCGGTGGCCCTGTTCGGTCTGGCCGGACTGAGCGGCTGGCTGAAAAGCCCTCTGAAGCTGAATCACTGCTGGAATATCGCCGGCTGGCTGATGGTGTTCTCAATGGCCGCGTCTTTACTGGTTGCCACTTTGCTTGTCATCCAGTACGTGCTTGGTGGTGACAGCAACAACCTGGCTACCCTTGGCAGTCGTTTTGGTTTGTACCCCGATGGTATTGCCGTCTGGATGGCCTTGATGGTGGCGTTCGTCGGGTGGGTGATTCTAAGGTTCGCGAACACTTATCTTAGCCAGGATCCCGGCCGAGATCGTTTCTTACCCTGGTTCCTTTTGACTATCGCCTCGGTTCTGGTTCTGGTCTTCACCAATAACCTGCTGATTCTGGCAGGCGCCTGGATTGGTGTCAGCCTGGCTCTGCACCACCTGCTTACCCTTTACCGGGAGCGACCACAGGCTCGAATGGCTGCGGTACAGAAGTTTATTGTCAGCCGCGTCGGTGATGCTCTGGTGATATCCGGCGTGGGTTTGCTGTATCTCCACTACGGCACCTTCAACCTGCCCGAGATGGTGGCGAGTGAGAGCGCTCGCGCAGGCGGCTCGCAGGAGCTGACCATGGCCTCGGTGGTCCTGGCACTGGCGGCCATTCTCAAATGTGCCCAAATCCCTTTCCATGGCTGGCTTATCCGCGTAATGGAGGCACCGACACCGGTTTCCGCTCTATTGCATGCGGGCGTGATCAACCTCGGCGGATTTCTGTGGCTGCGACTGTTTCCGGTCTTCGACGGTTTCACCGCCGGACACCTGATACTTCTCGGGATTGGCGGCCTCACTGCGGTCGTTGCCGTTCTCACCATGATGACCCAGTACTCCGTGAAACATGCCCTGGCCTGGTCCACCTGTGCCCAGATGGGCTTCATGCTGTTTGAAATCGGTATGGGTGCCTACACCCTGGCGCTACTGCATCTGTTGGCGCATTCACTGTATAAGGCCCACTCCTTTCTGGCCTCGGGGCGCACAGTGGTGGTGTCGGCGGCAGGTGTTTTTCCCGAGTCTCCAGTGGCGAGGCGGCTGCTCTGGGCGGGCTCAACCGGGCTGGTCGCAACCCTGATCCTGTTCCAGGCTCCGTGGATAGTTGAGCATAACCTGGTTTTCGGCACTCTGCTGGTACTTGCGGTTTCCGCTGCAGCCATGGGCATACCGGCCGGCGCAACCGCTACCGTAAAACTCAAACTTGCCGGCATGGCGGTGTTTCTGGTTCCGGTCTATTCACTGCTTCATACGCTGGTGGGGCCGGCGGTGCCGGTGCATCAGGGTTTCGCCGTTCCTCCAGCTGGATACGCGATGGGGTTGGTAATGGTGGCCGTTCTGGCTTTGTGTTCCCTGCTGATTATTCTGGGCGCCCGTTTCCGGGCTACCCGGGTGCTCTGCGCCCACTTCCGGCAAGGGCTCTACCTTGAATTGCCGTTTGACCGGCTGACCCGTCAGCTGGCGGCCGAAGCGCTAAGGGTGCCGTCCATGTTTCGTAGGGTTCCCCATCATCCATTCAGACTGGAGGAAAGATCATGACCAATTTATCTGTGTCGGTGCCGGAGTTGCAGGTAATGGATGATGCCTGGCGTGAGTCGTTTCGTAAGGCCTGCGTTCTCATCGCTCCGGTCTGGCCACTGGATCAGTGGATTGCGGTTAACCCGTTCTGGGGGCTCAGGCACCTGCCGGCATCGATGGCAGACCAGGCTCTCCAGGCGCGTGGCGGAATTAATATTCTGATGCCGGCGGACTACTACCGGGAAGCCTGGGAAGGCGGCCGGATCCGGGAAGAGGACCTTCAGGCGAGTCTTGAGGAGCTTGGCGAGGAGGTGGATCTTACGGGGTATCTGGACTGGCTCGGCGGCACGACGAAGACCGCTGGGCCCTTGCAGGGATCTATTCTTGATACCTTTTCAAAAGGCCGGGCCAATTCAGCTGAAATGAGTGAGGAGAGCCTGGCTGAGATTGTTTGCGATCAGGTTTCGAAAACCTGTGGTGCCTTTTTTGACCACCGTCAGGGCCGTTGGTCTGTTACCCGAGGCGGATGCGGCACGAATTTGTTCGGCTTCTGGCTTGAGTCGGTTCGCGAGGATCGTTCGCTGGACTTTAGAACCGGTCTGCCCGGTGTCCGAGCGTTTTTCAAATCCGTGCCGGAAACCATGGATGAGGCGATTGCGGAGTCAATCAAGGCGATAAGGGGGTCTGATCAGGAACTGGAGGCTCTTTTCCACAGTCTGTTGCTTCGGGTAAACGGCTGGGCCTCCTGGTGCCGTGGAGAGGACTGGCGCGCTGACCTGGAGGGCACGTCGTCTGATCGCTGCGCAGAACTGCTTGCCATCATGCTGGTCTGGGAGTCCCTCGGCGTTGGCTTTGCCTCTTCGCCCCAGAGAGCCGACTGGCAGAAACAGAGAACCCGGGCGTGCCGTGCCAGCGACCATAACAATCGGAGCAGGCTCTGGGTATGGCAGCGTGCATTTGAGCTCGGTTATCAGCGCACTCTTTGGCAGTCGCTAGGATTCGAACCGGGGGCGGGGATGGTTTCGGTCCCGGTTCCAGCAAGCGGGACGCCGGAAGTCCAGGCCGTGTTCTGTATCGATGTCCGGTCTGAAGTGATGCGCAGGCATCTGGAAGACGTGTATCCGGGCATGCAGACATTGGGCTTTGCAGGTTTTTTTGGAATGCCCATTGCGCACCAGGAACACGGGCCGTTCGCGCCTGTCCGGCGTCTGCCCGGGCTGTTGCCAGCGCCATACCGGCTGATCGATACCAATGGCAATGCACGGGAAGATCTCGCTGAAAACAGGGCCATTGATCAGAAGGAAATTGCTCGTGAATCGGTGAGGAAGGCGAAATACAGCAGTCTTTCAACATTCACCCTGGTGGAAACGACCGGGCTCGCGTGGGCCTGGAAATTGCTGAAGGATAGCTTGAAGCGTGGCCAGCACAGCAGGGGTGAACAGTGTTGTGAAGGGCGGTTGGTTCATAACCACGGCGGCGACCCGCTTTCAGATTCGGAAAAGGTAACGCTGGTTGAGAACATGCTTCGGGGCATGTCGTTAACCGGTGGTTTTGCGCCCTTGCTGGTGTTTGTGGGCCATGGCAGCCACACCGATAACAATCCGAACCAGGCCGGCCTGGATTGCGGCGCCTGTGGCGGGCAGAGTGGCGGTGTAAACGCGCGCCTTGCTGCTCGCCTGGTCAACGAGCCTCAGGTTCGGGTAGGGCTGGCCGCCCGGGGCATCAGGATTCCCGACTACACCTGGGCCATCGCGGCTGAGCATTGCACAGCGACAGACAAGGTGACCATTGCAGATCGCCATCTGGTTCCGGACTCCCACATCCAGAAGCTGGCGGATTTGGAGGCCGGGTTTGAGGCGGCGGGTGTTCGGGTTCGCAAGGAGCGGGCAACGCCACTGAAACTGAATGGGTTGGGTGATGCCCAGCTGGAAGAGGCCATGGAGACCCGAACCAGAGACTGGTCGGAAGTGAGGCCCGAGTGGGGGCTGGCGAACAATGCGGCCATCATTTTTGCCAAACGGGCAAGAACCCGTGGCAGGAACCTTGCAGGGCGGGTCTTTCTGCACGATTACGATCCCGCCCGGGATGGCGATGGCAGCCTTCTGGAAGGATTGCTTGCAGCTCCCATGATCGTCGCCAACTGGATTAACCTCCAGTACTTTGCCTCGGTAACGGTTCCGGAAGTGTATGGCTCAGGGAACAAGCTGCTGCACTCAGTCGTTGGCGGCAATGTCGGCGTGGTTGAGGGTAATGGTTCGCATCTGAGGATCGGCCTGCCCCTGCAATCGGTGCACGACGGAACCTACTGGCGCCACGAACCGGTTCGGCTGACAGTGCTGATTGATGCCCCGGCGGAGCGTATTGAATCCGTGATTCGACGACAGCCTGATGTGGCGGCCTTGGTGGAGAATCAGTGGGTCTGTCTGTGCCGGCTGTCTGAGAATGGCGCAGAGCGTTACTGCAATGGGGTGTGGAAGAGTGTGGTGTGAGGCAGGGCGGCCTCTACCGGCCGCCCCTGGCTCTTATTCCTGCTCCGCGTTAAGCAGATCGGGCTTTTTGAGCGATTTCTGAAACAGATCCTTTTCTTCAGCGATGGCCATGGCGCAGCGTTCAGCCAGGTCATCGCCAAGGCCCTCAACCTTACGGCTGAGAAATACCTGAATCTCTTCGGCCAGCTCCAGAACCTTGTCCCGGGCATCGGCTTCGGCTTTTGAGGTGAACAGCATCGTATCAGGATGTTTCAGTGCCATATCCAGGCCGTCCCTATCGGAAAAGTAGACTGCTTGTACTGCCATGGTCATTCCTCGCAGTGAGCGTTATTAGTACTGTATAAAAACACAGTCTATCCGACAGGGGGCAGTCAACACAATGGCGATCGGGCTTCAGCGGTTGCTGAAGCCCGGAACGGCAGGGTACGGGAAGGGGAAATCAGTATCTCAGCAGTGCCGAACCCCAGGTGAATCCACCACCGAAGGCCTCCAGCAGGATCACTTCATTGCGCTTGATTCGTCCATCGCGCACGGCGACATCCAGAGCGAGGGGGATCGAAGCGGCAGAGGTGTTGCCATGCTGGCCGACAGTCACCACCACCTGATCCATGGACATGTTCAGTTTTCTGGCAGTGGCCGAGATGATTCGCAGGTTGGCCTGGTGGGGCACCAGCCAGTCAATATCCGATTTTTGCATCTTGTTGGCTTCGAGGGTTTCGTCAACGATCTTACCGAGGGTGTTCACCGCCACCTTGAACACTTCGTTGCCCTTCATTTCCACAAACGCGCGCCCGGCTTTGACCTGGTCATAACCATGCGCAATGCCGCAGGGCACATGAAGTAACTCTTCATATTGGCCGTCGGCATGGATATGTGTGGAGAGAATGCCGGTTTCCTCGTCGGCTTCCAGGATCACCGCGCCGGCACCGTCCCCGAAGAGCACACAGGTGCCACGATCTTCCCAGTTGATGATGCGGGAGAACACCTCGGCACCGATGACCAGCGCCTTTTTGCTGCTGCCGGTTTTAATGAACTTCTCAGCGGTTGCCAGCGCATAGACAAAACCGCTGCAGACGGCCTGAATATCGAAAGCCGGGCAGCCATGGATTCCAAGCCGGGCCTGAAGAATACAGGCGCAGCTGGGAAATATTTTGTCAGGCGTTGAGGTGGCGAACACAATCAGATCAATGTCTTGAGCGTCGATTCCAGCGGCTTCAATGGCGTTCCGCGCGGCCTGCTCGGCGAGGTCGACCGTGGTCTGGCCCTCAATGGCAATGTGCCGTTGTTCGATCCCTGTACGCTCGCGAATCCACTGGTCTGTTGTATCGACCATCTTCTCAAGGTCTTTATTGGTAACGATATTGTCTGGCAGGTAAGAGCCGGTGCCGGTAATTCGTGCAAAGGTCATTCGCGAGTGTCCCGAGGCGTAACTGGATTAACGTCCTTCCATGCTATACCCATGCAACGTCGTGCGTAATTAGCGATTTGTCAAAGAAGCCCAGAAACTGGCAGGCTCGTCTATGCTGAATGTGATCAGCTTTGATCGACACGATGCATAACTCTGCACAGAAGAGGAGAGCAAGACGATGGGCATTTCCAGCCATGAGCTTCACAAAGAATTTCCCCAGTACAGCGACCTTATTGACGAGCTAAAGACCAGCGACCCGAGGTTTGATGAAAAATTCCGGGAATACGCTGAGCTGGATCAGGAAATAGAGGGGCTGGAAAAGAGGGATTCGCCCATCAGTGACGACAAACTGCACCGCATGAAACAGAAGCGCGCCCAGCTAAAAGATGCTCTTTACCAGACGCTGGTTTCAAACGGTAAGTCATCATAAATACACAATGAAGGTGTAACCTGAATTTCACGGAAAAATGCTGAGAGACCGCGTGTGTACGGGTTTCCAAGTATTTAGATAACTCCTCGTCAACTCTAAAATAGGATCCTACTTAAACAAGGTCCCGGTTTTGAACGACCGACATTTTGCGTTGACTCAGGAGTATAGAAATGAAAAGAGCAGCTTCTCTTTATAAAGGCTGGCGGATGAAGCGTAACTTCATTCACCTGGTTATGACTATGGATCGTCATTTGCTGAACGACGTCGGGTTTTCCCCCGAAATGGTTGAACAGAAACTGAGTACACCTTTCTGGAAATATTGATCCGGAAGAACTGACCGGCAATTACACCGGTAACTTGCTGAACTGGTGAGAAAATCACCAGTTCAGGGTTTACGCAATGTCACAAAAATGAAATATGCCATTGTTCTTAAAGTGTTTTTATCTCGAAAAAGTATAAGAAAGTTGATCTGAATCTGTATTTTCCATGAGCGGTTCAGTCTATAGTTTGGCTACCTCCAGAACCCCAACGGTTCACCCTGAAAGGAGAGCTCGACGATGATCCAGGAATTCCTGAAAAGCACCTTACCTTTAGACTCTTCCGTTACCCTCAAACGTTCTGAGATTGTCCCTGATAGCGAAATTGCAGTTGCCCGGAGCGAGGCGTTTGAAATCGTTTCCGACGCAGGTGAAACCGTAGGCTTCGTGAAGGCCTGGGAAGAAGACCCCAGTTTCCGCGGCTACGTTCATTTCGACTCGGATGGCAACGTAGTCGACTGGAAGGTTTTCAAGGACCGGCTGCAGAGCTGACGCTCACATCAGCCAGCCATCCCACCAAAGAAATCAAACCTGGAACCGGCGAACCAGGCTGTCCATCTCTTCGGCCATACCGGCAAGTGCCTTGCTTGAGTGATTGACGTGGGAAATGTCGCCAGTCAGTTCATCGATGGCACCACTACTGGCTTCAACGTTCTGAGTCATTTCAGCGGCGGTCGCCCGTTGTTGCTCGGTGGCACTGGCAATCTGTGTCGTCATGTCCACAATGCGGTTTACTGCTGCCAGAATGTCCGACAGCGCCGTCCCGGACTTGCCGGCTTCTTCGCTGGCCTCCTCAGCCATCTGTCTGGCCTTGCTCATATCAACCACGGCCCCCGCGGCACCGCTCTGGAGATTCGATACAATCCGCTCAATATCGACCGTGGAATCCTGAACCCGCTTGGCGAGGCCGCGCACTTCGTCTGCAACCACGGCAAATCCCCGTCCGGCTTCACCCGCCCGGGCGGCTTCAATGGCGGCGTTAAGGGCCAGGAGGTTGGTTTGCCCTGCGATGCTCTGTATCACTTCGAGAACCCCACCAATTTCACCGGATTCCTGTTCCAGACGTTGAATGCGTGTGGAGCCCTCTTGAACCTGTTCCGCAAGCCGGGTTACCGACTGAATGGCATTGGTCACGGTTGCCTGACCGGTATCGACCAGTTTCGCTGCCTGCCGGGCAGATTCATCCGTATCGTTGGTATTGGAAGCAATTTCATCGGATGTGGACACCATTTCCTGCATCGCCGCTGATACCTGGGTAATCTGATCTCTTTGCTGCTCGGAATTCGTCGTCGTCCTGTCGGTAATGCCGGACAGGGACTCGGATTCGTTGGTTAACCCGCGGGATGCCGTGGCGATCTTTGAGATTATTTCCTCGAGGGTCGCGAGAAACGAATTGACGGCTGAAATGAAATCCCCGATTTCATCAGGCCGGCCTTTGGTGAGCCGGGTTGAGACGTTGCCTCGACTGTTGCCAATGTCTTCCAGGTATCCGAGAATTTCCGCGCGAGCGCGTTTCACGCCAGCGGCCATAATCCGGCTAAAGAGGAAGGCAACCACCAGCCCCAGCACCACAGAGGTTGTGAAGGCAAGCAAGGTAAAGCGAAGGGCAGTGTCGGTTTCTGATTCTGCCTGATCTGCCACGGCTTCCAGCGCAACAAAGACCTTTTGCTCCAGGTCCCTGGCCAGTTGCGTGATTTCGGGACCCAGAACATCCAGTTGTTCTGTTTTTATTCTGTTCATGGTGCTTTGATGAAGCAGGAGATCGTTCACTGAGGCCTGATATTTTTCCAGCGCTTCAATGGCCGTATCGAGGTATTGGCGAATGAAATCGGGCACTGCATCCATATCAAGAAAGGACAGGGCAATTGATACATCCTCCATGGCATAACTCAACGCTTTCTCGGAGTTTTCCGTGCCATCGGCAAAATATCGCTGGGTTGCCATTCGCATCAGGAGCGTGTCGTGGATCATCTGCTCAAGCGCGACCCGGAGCGGACTGTCCGGCTCCCGGTTTGTGATGCCGTCTATGGCTCTGCGTAAGGCTTCGGAGGCAGCCGGGCCGTATTGGTCCAGTTCCTCGGCAACAATTCGCTGTACCTGCTGTTTGGCGGGCACCAGCTCTTCTTTGAAGATGCTAACGTACCGGGAAGTGGCCTGCTCGATTTCCTTGACCAGCCGGGTGCGTTCCGGGGCCTGGATGTTTGCCTGAGCGTCTGCTAAATCGTTGAGAAATTCGGACTCGAGCTGGTCAAGACGGGACAGGAGTTCCTGGTTACCGGTGGCGTAATAGTCGAAAACCCAAAGTCTCAATCGGTAAAGGTTGATGAGAACACCTGTGGCAACTGCCGTTTCCGGAGCCAGGTCTCTGGCGACCGTGCCCATTCGACTATCCAGGCTCCGGAACTCGCGAACACTGTAAAAGGTGACAAGCGCAAACAGCAGCAGGATAAACACCGGTGCGATCAGCAGTTTGCCGCGCACGCCGAGCCGACGCTCAATAGATTCAAAAATGGTGGCAGTCACTGTACAACCTCTTCGAAAGTGCCCAATAGTTCAGTTAACGACCGAGCGTGGATTGTCTGGAGTAAAACGTCGCGATTTAGTCAACAAAGTTCGCCTGGCTGGCGATCAGTGGCGATAAATCCAGGTTCCAGTGTTTCAATCCACTTTCGCTGTACACGTAGTGGCCACTCAGGGACTTGAGCTGGGGTATGCGGTTGGGCTTGACTCCGTTCAGGATCAGGGAGGCGAGGCGGGCCGCGGTAAGGCCCTCCTGGTGAGCGGAAATAGTGAATCCCCCGATGCTTTGTTCCTCGCCGATGAAAATATCCCAAAATGAAAAGATCGGAATCCGGGTGCGGGTAAATGCCTCGGTCATTAGTTCTTTTGGCGTGGTGTAGTTATTCGCCTTGTCGCGAATGGTGTGGTGAGTGCCCACCACTATGGCATCGTAGGTTTCGTGCGCATTGAAAACGCTTTGCAACCAGGTGTCCTTGTCGTTGGTAAGCACAATATCCAGTTGCGAGCCAAAAAGGGTGGCTTGTCTTTTGTCACCGAAGTATTCATTGACGGCATTGCGCATGGTTGGTGAATCGTCCATCAACACCAGAAAATGCTCTTTCTGACTGAGTACTTTCCTCAGATGGCGGATACTTTCCGCGAAAAAAGGCCGTTCCAGTATGCCGGTGACCAGGGGATGTCCGAGAACAGGGTGCTGCGCGACACCGCCGTTAACACCGAGGAAGACAACGGGAATATTCTTTTCAACCAGATGTGCGGCCATTAATGAAAAGGCGTTGTCATCACCCAGAATGGCGACGTCCGGATTTATTTTCGCAATGGCTTGTTGTGTGGTTTCGACTTTCTGAGGCCACTGCGCCTTGGGCAGGCGTTTGGTGTCAAGCTCAAGAACGTGAATGTCATGATCGTCGCCAAGGACGGACTGAACGGCAGCGATGTAATCCGCATCCCATTTGTACTCGATGTTATAGCTTTGGATGATAACAACGGTTTTACTGAAACAAAGAGGGCTTACCAGCAAAAGAGCCAGAAGGAGAAGACGCATAGTTATTCCTTATTATTATCCGAGCAAAGGTGAAAAACAGCATTCTTAACGAGTTGTTTTTCAGGCAGTTTTTATAGTTATTACTGTGACTATTTCCTATACAGAAACCGTGCCAAGAACATAGGATACTGTTTTATAGCGCTTTTCTATTCTTCCGAGTTTTTTGTTTCAGTCTTTTGCAGCAAGTGTCCCGGAATTAGGACAGCTCGGGAGCAAACCGCTTCAGAACTGTCAGACTTCCCGGACATTCCCGTCCGGGTTTGCAGACATATGTTCTTTTGGATACTGGCTGACCTGACTTCTTTCTACTCATAAACCACTGACGGTAGCCAGGTAACGATGACGGGGAACAGGATCAAAGCTGCCAGTGCAATAAGCTGCAAAGCGATAAATGGCAGAACGCCGCGATAGATGTCGGTGATTTTCACATCCGGGGGGCATACCCCTTTCAGATAAAACAGGGCGAAACCAACCGGTGGTGTCAGAAAAGACGTTTGCAATGTCATTGCCACGAGCATGACGAACCAGACCATTTTCACGTTATCAATGGTGTCGGGGCCGGTGATGTTAAGATCAAGAGCGTTAACCACTGGTGCAAGCAACGGTAGAACGATCAGAGTGATTTCAATCCAGTCCAGAAAGAAGCCAAGGAGGAAAATCACGGCCAGAATGAAAAACACAGTGCCGTAGTCGCCGAAAGGCATACCCGTAAGGAACGATTCGATCAGTTGATCGCCGCCCAACTCGCGCAGTACCAGAGAAAAACAGGTTGCACCGATAAAAATCGCAAAGATATAGGCCGTGGTGTTTGTTGTTTTAGCGACCACATCCATGAGCACGCCCCAGTTTAGCCTGCGATTGAGTGCGGCCAGCACAGTTGCGCCAAGGGCGCCCACGCCGGAGGCTTCGGTTGGCGTGGCAAAGCCTGCAAAGATGGAACCGAGGACCACCACGATCAGCAGAATCGTTGGGGCGGTTGCCTTGAGTACTTTCAGAGCGATCGAAAAACTGACCGGCTCAGCCTGTTCCGGTAATGGCGCCTGACCAGGCCGAAACCAGCTCGAAGCGAGGATGTAGACCATATAAAGGGCGCCGAGCAATAGCCCGGGAAACACCGCTGCCATGAACAGGTCACCCACAGAAAGGGCAAGCTGGTCCGCCATGATTACCAGCATGATGGAAGGCGGGATCAGGATGCCCAGGGTGCCTGCAGCCGCGACAGTGCCCAGGGCAAATGGCTGGTTGTAGTTCTGTGCGCGCATGGCAGGGAGTGACATCATTGCCAGAAGCACCACGGAGGCGCCAATGATGCCTGTAGAGGCAGCCAGAATGATGCCAATGGCTGTTACGGTAATGGCCAGTCCGCCACGGACCTGGCCAAACAGCTCCTGCATGGATTGCATCAGCTTTTCCGCTATGTTGGATTTGTCGAGCATCACGCCCATGAAAATGAACATGGGCAGCGCCACCAGAATCCAGTTATCCATGATGTCCCAGATTCTGTTCACGACCAGGCCCAGCGTGGTGTAGTCCAGGCCGGTCCAGGTGCCAAAATAGCTGTCTGATAGCTGGCCTATAAAGGCGAACAGCACGCCAATACCGCCGAGAACCCAAGCAATAGGAAAACCGGTGAATAGCAGAAGAATAAAGGTGATGAACATGGCCATCACAAGAATGGTATTAGCGTCCATCGGATACTCCACGGCTGGTCAACAGTACGAAGTCTCTAACCAGGCGGGATAGTGCCGCCAGAATCAGCAAACCGAACGACGCAGGAATGACCGCTTTAATCAGCCAGCGGTAGGGCAGGCCTGCGCTGGCGTCAGAACGCTCGCCAACCCGCCAGGATTCCCAGACGTAATCCAGGCTGTTCAAGAATACGACGACCAGAAATGGCATCAGCAACACACAAATCCCGATAACCTCGATCAGATACCGGGTGTGCGGTGAAAAGCGGGAATAGAACAGGTCGACCCGAACATGGCTGTCTTTGACCTGGGCGGCGGTGAGACCGAACATCATGGCAACGGCGTACAAATGCCACTGGAGTTCTTCCAGTGCAATGGACCCGCCACTGAAGCCCTTTCGCAGGGTGATCTGGAGAATAATGACCAGAACCAGCAATACATAAGACCACCCCATAACGTAGCCAATCCGGTATAACACCGAATCGATCCGGTCACAGAGCGGCACAGCTTTAATGTCAGCGTTCATGGCAATCACAAATGCTCGGAGGAAGGTAAGCCGGGCATTTCGCCCGGCTGGTTTCGAAGTTGGTCAGATCAGCGCGGCAGAAAGCCGTTGTCTTCCCAGAGCTCGTAGCCTTTGCGGAATTCACTCATGTCCGCCCAGACTTTCTTGAAAAATGGGTCTTTGGCCTGTTCTTCAGCGACCACTTCGTCCCAGGCGTCGCGGAAGGCGGTCAGCATTTCATCGTTCCAGTAGCGGATTTCCACGCCGTTTTCCTTCGCCTTGGCCATAACCGGGAACTGCATGGCTTCACCTTCAGCCACAGAATTGGTCATAGACGCCATACAGGTGGTTTCGAGCATCGCCTGATGGCTCTTCGACATGTCGTTCCATGTGTCTTTGTTAATCAGTAGCTCAAAGATGGTTGCCTGCTGGTGCCATCCCGGGAAGTAGTTGTATTTCGCTATTTTCCGGAAGCCGAGTAGTTCGTCGATGGCGGGCTGGGAGAATTCAGTGGCATCAATGGCGCCTTTCTCAAGAGCACCGAAGATTTCACCCCCCGGAATCTGCAATGCATTAGCGCCCAGTTTTTCCAGAACGGCGCCACCGAGGCCGGCGAAGCGTATGTTAAGGCCTTCCAGATCTTGCGGCGAATTGATTGGTTTGGAAAACCATCCTGAGGTTTCCGGGGAAACGATGGCGCAGGGAAGCACCTTCACGTTGTAACCGTGGCTGTCATACATTTCCTGGTACAGCTCAAGGCCGTTACCCTTGTAAATCCAGGCCATATATTCCGGCGCTTCGGGGCCAAAGGGTACGGCCGAGAACAGCGGCGCAGCCGGGATTTTTCCCTGCCAATAGATTGGCAGCGCATAACCGGAGTTCACTTTACCCGTGGAAACCGCATCCAGGATTTCAAAGGGGCTTACCAGCTTGTTTGGCTCGTAAAGCTTCATCTTCACATTGCCGTCGCTGATTTCACTCAGCCGCTCGGATACCCAGGTAATGGTTGTGCCCAGCGCTGGCAGGCTGGTGCTGAATGCTACCGGGGTTTTCAGCAGAAGACGGTCAGCCGATATTGCCGGGGCGGACAGGGCCACCGCTCCGGTGACCATGATTGCCTTTGAGAGTGTTTTCAGTTTTGTCATGAGAAATACCTCGGGTTCTTGTTTTTGGTAAAT
Source organism: Marinobacter sp. (assembly GCF_048269445.1). Classification (GTDB taxonomy): domain Bacteria; phylum Pseudomonadota; class Gammaproteobacteria; order Pseudomonadales; family Oleiphilaceae; genus Marinobacter. The sequence goes on from NZ_JBLXIQ010000008.1 coordinate 160,895, forward strand.
GTCCGGAACATTCCGGTTGGTGCACTACTGGGCAGTCCAGCCACCATCAATCGGAAGAGAGGTTCCGGTGATGGCATCTGCACTGTCGGAAATCAGAAACTGGATCATCTTGCCAATGGCTTCAGGGTTGATGAGTTCAGGGTAGGGCGCCTTGGTTTGTATCAGCCCGGACTTCGCCTCTTCAAAACTGACCCCATGGGCCTTGGCATATTCATTGAACTGATGATTCAGAATGGGGGTGTCGGTCCAGCCTGGACAAATGCAGTTCACGGTAACGCCATGCTCCGCGTACTCGAGCGCAGCGACTTTGGAAAGCCCAATCAATCCGTGCTTTGCGGCGCAGTACGCAGCCTTTTGGGGAGAGGCGACAATACCGTGCACCGAGGCAATATTGATAACCCGACCCCAGCCTGCTTCTTTCATGGCGGGCATCAAGCGTTGCATGGTGTGGAACGCCGCTGACAGGTTAATCGCGATGATTGCGTCCCATTTTTCGGGAGGAAACTCGGCCAGCGTTGCTGTGTACTGAATGCCGGCATTGTTTATAAGAACGCCAATGGGGCCCAGGTCGGTCTCCGCTTTTTCAATCAGCTTGTAAAGCTGATCCGTGTTGGCCAGATCGGCCTGGTAATAGGACGCGACTACCCCGAACTCTCTCTTGAGCCCATCAGCCAGCGCAGAGCCTTCGGCTTCAGACTCCAAACCGTTAAGCATCAGGTTGAACCCCTGAGCCGCCAGCACCCGGGCGGTCGCGAGGCCGATACCACTGGTGGAGCCGGTGATTAGTATGTTGTCGTTATTCATTGTTGTTGCTCCTTACAGACTCAGGATGCTCACGTAGTTGGCGACGCCGGAGCCGCCCATATTGAAAACCCCACCGATTGAGGCGTTGTTCAGCTGCATGGCGTTGGCCCGGCCCTGGAGTTGCAGTGCCGCCATTGCATGCATGGAAACGCCGGTTGCACCAATGGGGTGGCCTTTGGCTTTCAGGCCTCCTGAACGGTTGACCGGCAAGCGCCCGTCTGCCATCACCCAACCTTCGTCCAGAGCCCGGAATCCCTGGCCGGGTTCTGTTAGGCCCATGGCTTCGTATTGCATCAGCTCAGCGATGGTGAAGCAGTCATGGGTTTCGACGAAATCCAGGTTCGTGACCCCGGACAGTTCTGCTCGCCGAAACGCCAGATTCCATGCTTCACGGCAACCCCTAAGCTCCGAGAGATCCCGCTTTGAAAGAGGCAGGTAATCGTTCACCTGGGCAATGGCACGGAAGCGAACAGCACGTGAAGGGGAATGGACCCACTCGGGACGGCTTATGATCAGCGCTGCGGCGCCGTCGGAAACTGGAGAGCAATCGGTACGCTTCAGAGTTCCGGCAACTCTGGGGTTCTTTTCCGAGACCTGACCACAGAAGTCCACGGAGAGATCCTTCCGGAGCTGCGCGAGGGGGTTGTCCAGGCCATTGCGATGGTTCTTGGCCGCTATCTGAGCCATTGCCCGTTCGTGGTTGCCGAAGCGCTCAAAATACTGCTCCGTGATTTCGCCAAAAAGAGCCGCAAACGACTCGTAGCGAGCTTCTTCTGACTGGTAGCTGGCCGTGGCCAGCGCTTGCCCAACCTGATTACAGGCACTCATTTTTTCGACACCCGCAACAAGAACACAGCGGCTTTGGCCAGAAATGACCGCACGGACGCCGGCATGAACTGCCGCCGACCCGCTGGCGCACGCATTTTCCAGTCGGTGCACCGGCTTCAGGTGGAAAGCCGGATCAGCGTTCAACACCAGCGAGGAGATAAATCCCTGAGGATCCATGCCGGCGCCAAAATGGCCGAGAAATACTTCGTCGATTTCCGAAGCGGGAATCTCTGAATCGTTCAGGGCTTCGCGAACCGCGGCCGTTAAGAGTTCTTCAAGGGAGTCCTCGTGGGCCCGGAACGGCGTGTGGCCGATGCCGGAGATAACGGCTTCATACATGGCGGTCTCCTCCAATCTCTCCAACCCCGTCCCGAAGGGCGGTTTTCAGAATCTTCCCGGTTGCGTTCTTAGGTAGCTCTTCGAAGAATCGGTATTCTTTTGGAAGTTTGAAGCGGGCGAGATGACCCTCGCAGAACTGAGTGAGTGTTTCGGGTGGGCAGGGCTGGCCATCTTTAGTGGACACGCAGGCGACCACACGCTCTCCCCAATCGGCATCCGGCGCGCCAATCACGGAAACTTCCCGGACATCTGGATGCTGAAGCAGAACCTCCTCCACTTCGCGTGGATAGATGTTGGTACCACCGCTGATAATGACGTCTTTGGATCGGTCGGTGAGGTAGAGAAGGCCATCGTTATCCCGGTGACCCACGTCGCCCGTATGGAGCCAGCCATCCTCGGTGAGAGTTTTCGCGGTAGCATCAGGATTATTCCAGTACCCCAGCATCACGGCGTCGCCGCGGACCAGGATTTCGCCGGTTTCTCCCGTTGGTAGTTCCTTGCCAGTGCTATCTGCAATGCGCAGCTCAATGCCCGCGTGAGCTTGACCGGCTGATGACAATCGCCTGCGGTAGCGTGGGTGTTCCGTATCCCGATGATGAGTCTCATCCAGCACAGTAATAGTCATCGGGCACTCGCCCTGGCCATAGATCTGAACCAGCTTGTAACCCAGCACCGTATGGGCGCGCTCCAGATCATGGAGATACATTGGGCCACCGCCATAAATAATGCAGTCAAGGCCGGCGATGGCAGATTCCGTGAGCAGATTGGGGCGGTCCAGCAGCCGTTTGACCATCGTCGGGGCCGCAAAAAACGAAACCGAGTCGTATTTGGCGAGAATGGAGCAAAGCTCCTCGACACTAAAACCACCGGAAGGAGGGATGATCTGACACCCGCCGTTGGCGAGAAACGGAAGTATGTAATAGCCGCTGCCGTGAGACATAGGCGCGCCATGATAGACACCCTGGCCGGGCTGAACGTTCTTAACCCGGTTCAGAAAACCGTCCAGCATGGCGTAAAGGTTGCGGTGGGACTGCATGGCGCCTTTAGGCTTGCCTGTGGTTCCGCTGGTGTAGAACAGCCAGGCGAGATCATCCGGTTTGCGTTCAACAAGGTTGCCTGGCTTGCCATTAAGGCAAGCCTGATATTTCGGTTCATCCACGTTGATGACGGCGCAAGAGGGCAGGTCGTCTGATTCAGCGATGCTGGCAGCGGCTTTGTTGCTCACGAAGGCGACGCTGGTATCGCTTCTCTCCGCGATATCAAGGAATTCCCGGATGTGGAGCTTGGCATTGACAGGAACGACCACCAGACCGGCATACCACACGGCCAGCATGATCTCCGGATAGGCCATCCGGTTTTCCATGAAAATCGCGACCCGGGCACCAGGCTCGAGGCCCATTTCGGACTGGAACCAGCCAGCCAGGCGCTGAACACGGTTATGGAATTCTGAATAAGTAACGGTGACGCCATGCGCGTCTGTGAGGGCAGCGAGATCCGCATATCGCACTACCGATTCCTGCAGGGTCTTGGCAATATTCATAGTGTTGTAAACCAGTCATATATTTATCGTTGTATAAGATGACTCATCAACAACCGTGCCATTATCCTAAGGCATTGTTTTAGAACCATTCGAATATATTCTTTCAATTTCGTGTTAAGTAAACTGGACATGGGTGTCTAGTAAATAAGACATGTTTTGTCTAAGATTCTGAACATGCTAGTGACCGGTGAGTTTCGAGAGAGGTAGAGGTGACCAAATTAAATTCGCCCCCCGAAGGGGTGAGAGAGAGTGCAGTGCAAATGCTGGCCGAGTCGTTCGGCACGTTCTATGAGCATGCCATTGCTGTCGACACAGATCACAAAATCACTTGGATCAGCGAAGGTTACCTGCGGTTCCTGGGGCTCGATTATGAACCTCTGGGCGAGCCCATCACCCGCCACGTGACTAACAGTTTCATGCCGCGTGTCGTTGATACCGGCAAACCGGTTTTCCTCGACCTGCTCTACGTACGTGAGCAGTGGGTCATCGTCAGCGCATTGCCTCTGCAGAACGAGACCGGTGACATCGTTGGGGGGTTTGGCTTTGTTGCCATGGCGGACAACACCAGTCTTGGCAAGCTGGCCAATAAATACAACAAGTTGCAGAAAGAGCTGGACAGCGTTACAAGCCAGTTGGATCTGGAGCGGCGCAGTAAATATCGTCTCTCCCATATCGTAGGACGCAGTCGGGAGTTACAGGGGCTGAAACAGAAACTCAGACAGGTCGCCAGGTTCGATATTTCCGTCTTGCTCACCGGCGAAACAGGTACTGGCAAGGAGCTCTTTGCCCATGCCATTCACCAGCTTTCCCATCGATCCCACAAGCCTTTTGTCTCCCTGAACGTTTCCGCGGTTCCGGAAAACCTTATTGAAGCTGAGTTTTTCGGGGTTGCTCCTGGCGCGTACACCGGGGCAAGCAAAGCGGGAAGAGACGGGAAGCTTGCACTGGCAAGAGGCGGAACCCTGTTTCTTGATGAAATAGGCGATATGCCAGCGAACGTGCAAAGCAAGTTGCTTCGTGTATTGCAGGATCAGGAGTTCGAAGCGGTTGGCTCGAACAAAGTCCAGAAGGCCAATGTCCGAATCGTCGCAGCCACCAGCCGGGACTTGCAGGGGATGATACGGGATGGCCAGTTCCGGGCCGACCTTTTCTACCGACTCAACGGGATGCCTATCCATTTGCCGGCGTTGAGGGACCGCCTGGAGGACATCGACCTGATCGCGGAGCGAATTCTTGACGAACTCACGAGCAAGTTGAACCTTCAGCTGTATTTCCTGACGCCTGAAGCCCTCGGGGTGCTGCGCATGCATATCTGGCCTGGAAATGTACGCGAACTCCGGAACGTGCTGGAGCGTGCGATCATTCTCTCAGATAACAACCCCGAGATAGGCGCTGACCTGATTCGGGAGTTGATAGGTGTCGACCTGCAAGGCAATTCCGTGGGAGCACAAGAGGACCGGCGTTCAGAAACGCAACGGGTGCCGGATTATCAGGTAAAGGTGCCGCTGCAGGATCAGATGGCCGCCGCTGAGCGGACGATTCTGCGGCAGGCTATCGCAGGAACCAATGGCAACAGAAAACAGGCCGCAGAAGTGCTGGGGATATCGCGCGCGTCTTTGTATGAAAAAATGCGGCGGCTTGGCGTCTGACCTAGACGGAGCGGGCCGCTAACAACCTGAAAAGGAAATGTATCGGGAAATGCCTAGCCTGAGCCCCCAGAACGCACTTAACCGGATCGGAAACAGCGCGTCTGATAAGGCTCAAGCAAGCAGGAGTTATTGCAGCTACATATAAACGCCGCCGTTGACATTGATCTGTTGGCCAGTGATGTAGTCTCCATCCGCAGCTACAAACACGACCGCTTTGGCAATTTCTTCAGGCCGGCCAAAGCGCCCCATAGGTACACGGGCGATGATTTTCTGGCGAATATTTTCGGGAACCTGGGCCAGCATTTCAGTTTCGGTAAAGCCCGGCGCAATGGCGTTTACTGTGATGTTGTGTCGGGCTCCCTCGAGCGCCAGGGTTTTGGTAAACGCAATTATTCCGCCCTTGCTGGCCGCGTAATTCGCCTGGCCAAAGTTACCTGCCTGTCCCACGAACGAGGTGATATTGACGATGCGCCCGAACTTCTGCTCCATCATGATCGGCAGGACTTCTGAGCAGGTCGCGTAGACACTCCCCAGGTTGGTATCGAGAACTTCCGTCCAATCCTGATCGGTAAGGTTTTTCATGGCCTTGTCGCGGGTGATGCCGGCATTATTGACCAATATGTCAATTCGCCCCCACTCGTTCTGAACCTTGCGTATCAATTCACGGCCTGCTGACATCTGCGAGAGGTCTGCCTGGAACGCCAGGGCGCGCACACCCAGATCTTCAAGCTCCTTTACCACGGAGTTGGCGTCTGCTTCCCGGGATACATAATTGATTGCCACGTCAGCGCCGCGCTTGGCGAGTAGTTTCGCAATTTCTTTGCCGATTCCACGGGATGCACCCGTAACAATGGCGGTTTTACCTCTGAGATCTTCCATGGTGCTTTCCTCTGCCAATCCAAGCCTTGTCGAAGGCGATTTAGGTCTTGTTTTTACGGTAGGGCTGTTATTGCTTGTAATTCACGACTGGCTAATTGAAAGCTAGCAGAGCCCAAATGAGTACACAAGATTTGAGCTTCCACGGAATAGATCGTCCATTGCGGCAGCGTCAAAGCGGCGATGCTGACGCCTGATGAGAATTCATGTCATATACTTGAAGCGCATTGTTGCCCAGCTCTCGAGCCTCACGACAAAGTTGACGGGCAGTTTCAATGATCAGTGTGGTATTCAGTTTGAGCCTTGACGGATTGGGGGAGAGTATCAGTATACCGGCCGACAACCCCACGCGGGCACCGGCACTGTTCGAGAGCTGAAAACGGGCGCGAACCACGTTAATGAGCTTCAGGGCAACGGGAATCGCCGAGTGCTGATCATCCTCCTCCATAATGAGGACTGATTCGCCGCTGCCGGTATGGTAGAGGGCAGCTTCTGGGGGGAGCAGCTTTCTGATTAGCTGTGTCGCCTCTGCAAAACAGTCATACCCGCTAGAGGTCTGTCCAGCACTGGTTGAAGGCGGTGTAAGTTCATCCAGGCACAGATAGGTAAAGCTGTATTTTATTGTATTGGCTATCTTCAAACTCACTCTTTGACTCACTGTCCGATTGTAGCCATCCATGCCCCGGAGGGAAGACTGATTTGCTTTTACCTGCTGATTTTGCACCATAACCTGACTCCGTGGCTGTCTGATCGTACCTGTGGTGTCCCGCTTAGACCCTGCAGGAGTTCTTACCCATGAGGTTGAAACTATAGGCGTGCATCCAGGCGGAAAATATAAGGAACCTTTTGAATAAGGCTTAAGAGAAATCCCTAAACCATACCCGAAGGTCAAGACCGGCTATCATTTGAGAGGCACTTGATGGCAATTGTCGGGGGCTGGTGAAGACTGGGTCATTCACTTTATTATCAACTCCCTTATGCTTCTTTAAATAACAGTCAGAAGACTAGATGTCATGAATAAAGCTCGACCGAGTGCCAAACCAAAAAAAGACCTTCAACAGCCTCCCGTTGTTGTGATTGGAGCTTCCGCCGGTGGGCTGGACGCGCTGAATGCTTTTTTCAGAGGTGTGTCAGGGGACACTCAGTGTGCCTATCTGGTTATCACACACCACAAAAGTCAACAACGAAGTCTTCTGCCGGAGCTGCTTGCCAGAAGCTCCGGGAGGCGGGCGTTGGAAATTGCGGACGGCATGAAAATGGAGCCAAACTGCATTTACAGCAACCCTGCGGGAGAGTGGTTTACGGCGCTTGAAAACGGCGCTTTCAAGCTTTTCGGGAAGGACCGGGCCGTAAAATATGCGTTTCGAGACACCAAAACTGCAGACTCGCCGGTTAAGGTTTACCATCCGGTTGATTTCAGCTTTCAACAGATTGCCGAAGAGTTCAAGCAGCCGATGATTGGCGTTGTGCTATCCGGATCAGGAAGTGACGGAGCACTTGGGTTGAAGGCCATTAAAGAGCGCGATGGTCTGATTTTGGTTCAGCAGCCGGCATCGGCCGAGTTCACCGGCATGCCGGAGAATGCCATTGCCACAGGGCTTGCCGACTTCATTCTGCGGCCCGAGGACATGGGCCCGCCACTTGAGAATTACCTCAGAAACGGAGGAGAGTATGACCTCGGAGAGGATGCCACGGAAATCATCCCGGACATCGACCTTCATCGAATTTGCGGTCGTCTCCATGCCCGGACCGGCAATGATTTTTCCTCATACAAGCCCAGTACGATCCAGCGCCGCATAGCCAAGCGCATGGCCCTGCATGGCATTAACAACGTAACCGATTACATTCGCTACCTCAATCAGGATGAATCAGAGGCCGGCCTGCTGTTTCGTGAGATGCTTATTCGGGTGACGCGATTCTTTCGAGATCCGGAGCAGTGGGAATTTTGCAGGAGCACACTGTTCCCGAAGCTTCTTAGTCAACACAACGAAGGCGTGAGCTTTCGTGTCTGGGTTCCTGGTTGTGCCACGGGAGAAGAGGCCTACACGATCGCAATTCTATTGAGTGAAGTTATCCGCGAAAGTGGCATAAACCGAGATTTTCAGATATTTGCCACGGACCTGGACGCCGATGCGATCACGATAGCGAGGCGGGGGGAATACCCTGCAGGCATTATCAGCGAAGTGCCAGAGACGTGGCTGAACCGTTACTTCGTATACTCCGACGATCATTACAAAATCTGTAAATCCATTCGTGAGCAAATCGTATTTGCTCCCCACAATGTTATCAAGGATCCGCCTTTTACCCATATCGACCTTATATCCTGCCGCAATCTCCTGATTTATCTGAAACAGGTCACACAGCTAAGTCTGTTGTCCATGTTTCATATGGCATTAAGACAAGATGGAACCCTGATACTTGGGCCGTCGGAGTCCATCGGTGAATCTTCCAAGCTTTTTGAAATCATTGACGGGCAGTGGAAGGTATTCAAACGGAATCCAGACATTCTTTCCGACCGTGATCCGATGCGAGCCTTTCGTGAAATGGGGCTCCCAAACGCATTGGCACAGGGAACCCCTCCGGTTCAAGCTTCGCGCAATCAGAAACCCGATGAGCTCGCCCACCATGTCTGGAAGCTTCTCGCCCTGAAGTATGCGCCCTCCGCTCTCGTGACCAGTGAACGAGGCGACATTTTTTATTTTCATGGTAAGGCAGGGAGTCTGCTGGAACCGGCGGAAGGCAAGCCTCGCTATAACGTTCTTGAAATGGGCCGGGGCAATATACCGAAAGAGCTTCCGGCGCTGATCCGGTCGGCTGCATCTTCCGAGGGAAAAATGATTGAGAAGGTCATGACAGTTGATCGGGAGACCGGAAGAGCCGCTAGTGTGAGTGTCGAGAAGCTCCAGTCCCCGGGGGCAATGCGAGGGCTTTTTCTTATTGTTTTCCGTGATAGGACCGAACAGCCTCCGGAAAGCGTTACCAGGAAAGCGAAGGAGAAGCGTGGCGAGAACGAGCCCTCCGGACATGTTTTCCAGCTTGAGCGGGAGCTAGAGCATTCCCGGGAATCGTATCAGGCCTTGCTGGAGCAGGTTGAAACCTCCAATGAGGAGCTACGATCTGCCAATGAAGAGCTGCAGTCTACCAACGAAGAACTGCAAAGCAGTAATGAAGAGCTGGAAACGGCCAAAGAGGAAACCCAATCGTTGTATGAGGAGTTGAGCTCCATCAACTCGGAGCTGATAGAAAAGGTGAATAATCTTTCAGATGCCAATGATGATATGGCGAATTTACTGAACAGCACAGCCATGGCAATTCTGTATCTGGATAACGAACTGAAACTCAAGCGATTCACCGATAAAGCGAGAGAGATAGTTGCAGTCCGGGATTCTGATGAGGGGCGGCTCATCAACGAGCTGGCCATATACCTTGAAAATGAACATTTGATCGAGGACGCAGAACACGTTCTGTCGACGCTGCAGGGTATCGAAAAAGAGGTGAAAACGGTGCAGGGGCACTGGTATCTAATGAAACTGTTGCCTTATCGCACTCGTGAAAATGTCGTAGACGGCCTCATATGCAGTTTTGTTGAAATTGACAAGATCAAGAACACGGAAAACTCGGAACTCCGTTTTCGAACGCTTCTGTCTCAACTGCCGCATCCCTTTCTGTTGGTAGACGCTCGTGGAGTTGTGTTTCAGATCAGTGAAGCTATGGTTAAAGTATTGGGTATTGAGGGAGCCGCTGTCGAAGGAAAGCCATTTGCAGACCTCATTAAAGGGCGGTTCAAGGTTCAGGATTTTCTCGGTCCCTTGGGGCAGGTGCTTGATGGCACTCAGGATTCGGCGCTGTTGGCACTCGAACCTTCCGGGAATGCAGCAGTGGGGAACCAATCCCGGACTCTTGAGATCAGAAAATTGCTTACGGGCATGGATGAACCGGTCTTGGCTTGGGTGAGTGCACGATGAACAAACAAGGGCGTGAAGAGGATAATTCCAACAATGAGCTTACAGGCCCTGGTAGCAAGTTACGGCAAATAGCCGAAGAAAAACTGCGCCGTCAACGAGCTGCAGAGGGAAAAGAACATGAGCAGCTCGACACCCTGGTCGAAGAGCTCAGCGTTCACAAACTTGAACTCGAGGTCCAGAATGAAGAGCTGCGGCATATACAGCGCGACCTGCAGGCGGCCCGGGATCGATATGCTGCGCTTTACGACAGAGCTCCGGTTGCCTTCCTGACCCTCTCAACGAGAGGCGATATATTGACCTGTAATCGCGCTGGCGCGAAATTATTTGAGGTTCCGGTTCAGAATATTATCGGTCACCCCATCCACGATTTTGTGACCCCGGACTCTCAGGACGACCTCCACCTGCACCATTATGGGTTGGTGAAGAGCTCCACCAGGCAGGTAACTGAGCTGAAAATCAAGACAAAAGGCCGAGAAACCAAGACCGTACTTCTGGAGAGCGAACTGGATCGAAAGCTCAATCCGGGCGAATTAAGCTGGTTTGCATCCCTGACCGATATTTCGGCCCAAAAGAGGCTCGAGTCCGAGTTGTTCACACTCAATCAGGAACTTGAAGAGCGGGTTCAGCTCAGGGCGAAGCAGTATCTTGCCAGCCGTCAGGAGATCATGGCGGTGCTCAATGCCGCTGCAGACCCGATTGTCAGCATTGACGGGGAAGGCATGATCCACTCCCTGAATCGGGCGACATCCCGGATCTTCGGTTATGCCGAAGATGAATTGATTGGCACAAGCCTGTTGAAATTATTCACCGAATCTGGCGCGATGATTTTCAGGAATGCGCTGGCAGACTGTGCTGAAGAGACCGTAGGGCAAGCACCAAACGTTCGCCGAGAGTCTTTGTGTATGCACAAGAGTGGCGAGCGAATCCCGGTGGAAATGGCTCTGGCCAGAGTCGACGAAGAAGATAACTTTACGGTAAGTTTCAGAGACCTACGTGAGAAAAGACACCTGGAATGGGAGGTTATGCAAATTGCCGAGGATGAGCGTAGCCGAATTAGCCGGGAGCTGCACGACAGTCTGGGCCAGGAGCTGGCGGCAATGTCACTTGACACGCGTGTTATTTCCGAAGAGATGGCTGAAACGAACAAGGACGCAGCTTCCAAATTCAGGGAGTTCAGTGAAAAACTGCAAAGGTGTATCTCACAGCTCCGAAATATTATTTTTGATCTTGCCCCGATTGATGTTTCTGACGGCGGACTCGTTGATGCACTGGAAGCATTGGCGAGATCTATTCCCCCGCAGGAAGGGGTTGAATGTATTTTTCACCTGTCCCATTCAGAGCCAGTCATGGGATTGGATCGGGAAACAGAGATCCAGTTGCTTCGTATTGCCCAGGAGGCCGTTCATAACGCCAGGAAACATTCCAAGGCCAAACAGATCGTCGTGAGCCTTTCTGGGAAGCAAGGCCGGATTGAATTGCAGGTTATTGACGATGGCCAAGGCGTGTCCAAAGCGAAACAGGCTGGTTACTCAGGTCAGGGCTTACGCATCATGCAGTATCGTTGCGGCCTGGTCGGAGGTGATTTGAAGATAACCAATTTCCATCCGCACGGAACAAAGGTGGTATGTCGGCTGGAACGACCGCCAGATCATAAAATACACGGGTAATCAGCAATGACAGCTAAAATAATGATCGTGGACGATCACCCGATATTTCGTGCCGGCCTGGCGAATCTGATTAGCTGCGACCAAAGGTATGAGGTTGTCGCCGAGGCCGCAGGGGCGACAGAAGCGATGGGGCTTCTGAAAAAGGAGGCAGTACAGTTGGTTATTGTTGATCTCACGCTCGCTGAGGGCAGTGGGCTTCAGCTGATCAAGCGGATCCATAGTTATCAGCCTTCGATCAAGATTCTCGTCGCCTCAATGCATGACGACATGGTGTACGCAGAACGGGTTTTACGAGCCGGTGCTCACGGCTATATCAATAAAGAGCAGGCTGCGTCAAAGGTCATCAATGCGATAGAAGATGTCCTGCGGGGCAGCATTTACCTCCATTCGGACGTTGCTTCGCACATCGTCCAACGCCGCACCCATAGCGCCGACCGGCGGCCGGAGCGACCCGAGGAAATACTGTCGGATCGGGAACTGGAAGTGTTCACGCTCCTGGGGAAAGGGTTTTCGTCAAAGGAAATTGCCGATCAGCTGTGCCTGAGCCCGAAAACCGTCGATTCCCACCGTGACCACATCAAAAAGAAACTCGGTGTGTCCAAAAATTCTGTTCTGATCCAGCGAGCCGTTGCCTGGACCTTTAAAACAAGCCCTTAATTGTCGCAACCGCTGTTTCCCTATCATTGCATCGGGGATCACCATGAACAGGATCATAACTTCTGAGTTTATTCAGGCACTGCCTCAAGGCGCTGGTGGTTTGTCACCAGATGAAGTCATTGTCAATCGAAGGCGTTTTGGTACCAATCTGATCATTGAAGTACCACCCACAGGTTTGTGGGCGTTGCTTCAGGATACGCTGAAGGATCCAATGCTATGGTTTCTGCTGGCTACCAGCGTCATATTCTGGTTGGTAGGCGAGCGTACAGAAGCCATTGTGCTGTTGGTTGCGCTGATCCCTTTTCTGGGGATGGATTCCTATCTTCATCGAAGGACTCAGGCCTCAACAGCCGGTTTGAGTGGGCAGTTAGCTTCTCGTGCACTGGTGGTTCGAAAAGATGGCAAGAGGCTAGTGGACGCTGTTGAACTGGTCCCCGGAGATCTCGTGGAAATTAAGGCCGGAGAGTCCTTTCCCGCAGACGGCCTGATCCTCGTCAATGATTCAGTGCAGGTTGATGAGTCGGCTTTGACAGGCGAAGCCTATCCGGTTCGCAAGTCTGCACTGATGCGGGATCCGGTTACCCTTGGGGAGCGGGCAATTGATGGCAGCTTCTGGGGATTTGCGGGAACCCGGCTGCTCTCAGGCAAAGCTCAATTGAGGGTAGTATTCACAGGCCCGGGCACCCTGTATGGAGAAATCGTTCAAACGGCGCTGAGCGGTCGTCAGGAGCGCACGCCCTTGCAACAGGCGGTTAGCCGTTTGGTTCAATGGCTGTTGATCATTGCAGTCGCGTTTTGTGGTGTTCTGGCCATCGTGCGGTGGTATCAGGGTCACGGGCTTCTCGACGCAATCATCAGTGCCATGACGCTCGCGGTTGCCGCCCTACCCGAGGAGTTTCCGGTCGTACTGACGTTTTTCCTCGGTGTTGGAGTCTATCGCCTGGCGAAACGACAAGCGCTGGTCCGGCGTGCGGTGGTTGTCGAGAACATTGGCCGGGTTACAACAATTTGCTCTGACAAGACGGGGACGCTTACCGAGGGCAGGCTTTGTCTCACACACCAGTTTCCCGCCGATGGTATCGGGTCGGAACGCTTACTGACCATCGCCGCGAATGCATCCCGAAGCGAGGAGGGCGATCCGTTGGACTGCGCCGTCCTGCAGGTGGCTCCCCATGATTCCACGGTCAAGATATTAGCCCGTTTTCCATTCACCGAAGACCGCAAGCGTGAAGTAGCTATTGTCACTACTGGAGCCGATGCATCGGTCGCTGTGAAAGGCGCTCCCGAAACGGTGTTGGCCATGTGCTCTATCGATTCCATGGAAAAAGAAAGCTGGCTCAAACAGGTGCACTCGCTGGCGGTGGGCGGCCATAAGGTTATTGCGTGCGCCTGGGATACCTGGAATCCGGGAGATGATCCAACAAAGGAACCGGATCGGAATCTCCGATTCGGCGGGTTGCTGGCATTTGAGGATCCTGCTCGGAAAAGCGTCAAGGAGGCACTGCAACAGTGTCGGAATGCCCGGATAAGAGTCATCATGGTGACCGGTGATCACCCAGTAACGGCAGGTGCGCTGGCTGCTGAAATCGGCCTCGGGCAGGCTCCGCCAAGGGTGATCACCGGAGAGGAAATGGAGGCGAAACTCTCCCAGGGAAGCGGCGCCTTTCTGACGGAGGTGGATGTCGTCGCCCGGGCTGTTCCTGCTCAGAAGCACACATTGGTTCGCAGTCTCCAGTCCCTGGGAGAAGTCGTCGCGGTGACAGGCGATGGCGTCAACGATGTGCCAGCCTTGCAGGTCGCGGATGTCGGAATCGCCATGGGCGAACGGGGAACCCGAAGCGCCAGGGAAGTTGCCGCCATCGTTCTGATGGACGACAACTTCCGAACCATAGTTGGCGCGATCGCCGAAGGACGCCAGCTTTTTGCAAATCTGCAAATGAGTTTCCAGTACCTGCTGATGATCCACATCCCGTTGGTGCTTACTGCCGCGCTGATCCCTTTGTTGGGCTATCCGATTCTCTATTTACCTGTTCATATCGTGTGGCTTGAACTGATCATTCATCCCACGGCGCTGCTGGTCTTTCAATATCTGCCTGACGTCAGCGTTCTCCAGTACCGGCGGTCCCGGAAGAGACTGACGTTTTTCAACCGCACACAAACGTGGGGAATTGTGCTCACCGGCACGCTTGTTACAGGGCTGATTTACGGGAGCTATGTCCGGAGCCTCGGCGCCGGACGGGATGTGGAACACGCGAGGGCGATGGCGATTGCTGTTCTCATCCTTTCTGGCGCAGTCGTAACTGTGGCTCTGAGCAAGTTGAAAGGAACCATGGCGTCAGTTGTCACCGGATTGGGTTTACTGTCTGCTGTTGTGATGATCCAGGTACCCTGGCTCTCCCATTTGCTTCACATGAAACCTCTTCATGGCGATGATTGGCTGGTCGCGGCAGTAGCAGCCACCTTGGTTTTCATCCCGGTGCTCGGTTGTAACTGGAACTTGACCAGGATCAATGCAACCTGACGAATAGGTGAAATGCTAACTAAAAACACGGAGGTTTTACCCATGTCTTACAAAAAACTGTTATTCCGATCTGCTGCCAGAGAAAAGATCCTTAACGGCGTAAGCCAGTTAGCCGACGCTGTTGGTATTACCCTCGGCCCCAAGTCCAAATCTGTCCTGATCCAGCGTAAATGGGGAAATCCTCTAGTCTGCAACGACGGCGTTACCATCGCCAAGGAAATGCAGTTGGAGGACCCGGCCGAAAATCTGGGCGTACAGATGCTACGCCAGGCTGCAGCAAAAACCGGAGAGGTGGTCGGTGATGGCACCAGTACGTCAACCTTGCTGGCCTATGCCATATACGCCGAGGGGGTGCGTAATGTAACCGCGGGCGCCAGCGCGATCGATGTCAAACGAGGCCTTGACCGGGCGCTGGGCGTTGTCGTCGATGCCCTTCATGACTTGTCGAGACCGGTGTCCACTGACCTCGAAAAGGAGCAGGTTGCCACCATCTCGGCTCATAACGATCCCCAGATTGGGGCTCTGGTTGCTGAGGCTATGAAGCGGGTGGGCGAAGAGGGCGTCATAACGGTGGAAGAATCGAAAAGCACTGAGACCGAGCTGGACGTAGTCGAGGGTATGCAGTTCGACCGTGGGTACATTTCGCCGTATTTCGTGACTCAGCCAGAATCCATGGAAGCGGTTCTGGAGGACTGTTTTATCCTGCTTTGCGATCAGAAAATCCGCAGCATCCAGGACATGGTCCCGCTGTTGGAACAAGTGGCCAAGACGGGCCGGCCCTTGCTGGTGGTTGCCGAATCGGTCGAAGGGGAGGCGCTGGCGACACTGGTGGTTAATCAGTTGCGGGGTATTTTACGTTGTGCCGCCGTCAAGTCACCCGGTTTTGGTGACAGGCGGAAGGCTATGATGGAGGACATCGCCATCCTGTGTGGAGGTACCGTGATCGCTGAAGAAACCGGCACGGCATTAACGGAGGTGCAACTTGAACAGCTCGGTGAGGCGGCGCGTGTTGTAATCGACAAGGACACGACCACCCTGATTGGCGGACGTGGTCAGCCCGAGCAGATTGCGGCGCGGGTAAAGCAGCTGCGCGCTCAGGTCGATCAGACAAGTTCGGATTACGACCGTGAGAAACTCCGTGAACGACTGGCCAGACTGAGCGGAGGTGTAGCGGTTATTCGGGTTGGTGCGCCGGCCGAAGCCGAAATGCGGGCACGGAAAGATGCTCTCGACGACGCCATCAATGCCACCAAGGCGGCGGTGGCTGAGGGAATTCTGCCAGGAGGTGGCCTCGCCCTGCTGCGATGCACAGGGAGACTTTTGAAGGAAGAGAAAAAGGTGACAGGCGATGAGCGCACCGGCCTGCAGATTCTTCGTCAGGCGCTGGAGATACCGGCTCGGCAGATCGCCCGTAACTCCGCCGTGGATGGTGGTGTTGTGGTTGCCAGAATGCTGGAGAGCAAAGGGAATGTTGGTTTCGATGCGGCGCAAAAGGCTTATGTGGACCTGATGTCGGCAGGCATTATCGATCCCACCAAAGTTGTGCGTGTTGCCTTGGAAAATGCTGTCTCTGTTGCAGGCACACTGTTGCTCAGTGAAGCCACCATGGTCGAACTCGAGGAATCGGAGAAGGCGTCAGCCACGACCCAAAGGTCAGAATTGGATGATGACCAGTCAGCCTGGCAGGGTCTGAGGTAAGTTTTCTAGGTATGCCAGAACCATGGTACTTTCGTGCCAGAATACTATGCTGACTGATTTCAGACTAACCAACACTGGTGAGAAGACCTATGAATGTAATTATCATCGGCGCGGGGATTATGGGAACCACTTTTGCCACCCTGGCGAAAGAGCTGGCCCCCGAGCTGGACATCACTGTTCTGGAAAGACTGGACGGTCCGGGGGCAGGGAACTCATGGGTATTCAATAATGCCGGTACCGGGCACGAAGCGAACTGCGAACTGAACTACACCCCGGTGGATGAAGAAGTCATTTCGGTCGAAAAGGCCTTGAAGATCCATGCCCAGTTCAACGTTGCCAAGCAGTTCTGGGCTTATTTGGTCGAAAAGGGCGCCATCAAAGACCCCGAATCGTTTATCAACCAGACCAAACACTGCACCATTGTTTCCGAACCGGCGATCGATGAGCTCCGGTTGCGGTTCAAGGAGATGTCCGCCCATCATTTCTTCGAGCAAATGCGTTACTCGGAAGATTTCGATGAAATAAAGAGCTGGATTCCTTTCGTCATGGAAGAGCGCCCCCGTCATGAAAAAATGGCGGCGACCGTTATTGAAACAGGCACAGACGTAAATTTCGGCGCGCTCACGGAACAGATGGCCAAGTACGCCGTCAACGATCTTGGCGTTAACATTCAATACGGCACCCATGTTAAGCGTGTGCACCGTAGCCCGGGCGGAAGCTGGCTTGTCGAAACGGAAAGCAAGGGTGAGGCAAAGCAGTACAAGGCGGACGTACTGTTTGTGGGCGCTGGTGGCGGAGCATTCCCGATCCTGAAAAAGAGCCACTTGCCTTTTGCGAGACGCTTCACTGGTTTTCCAGTGGGTGGTCGCTTCCTGCAGGCACCCGTCAGCGCCGAACAGGCCGATCAATACAGGGCAAAAACCTATGGTAAAGCGAAGGTTGGCGCTCCTCCCATGTCGGTGCCTCATCTGGATTTACGTGTAGCGGATGGTCAGTACTACTTGATGTTTGGTCCATTCGCCTCTTTCAAACCGGTCCTTGAGAGAGGTCGTGGATTTTTGGATTATCTTCGGTCGATGCGGCTGCACGATATTCCGGGACTACTGAATGTGGCTCTGGAGCATTTTCCACTGGTGAAATATCTTGTGTCAGAAACCTTCAAGGGCGAAAAGAGCATGTTCGAGGAATTGGACAGTTTTGCGCCGGGTATGAGCAAAAAATTCAACTGGAAACCGGTTGAGGCAGGTCAGCGGGTCCAAATCATCAAAGACGGTGACTTGCAAATGGGCACGGAGATCCTCGTATCGAGGGACAAAACCTACGGGACTCTATTGGGGGCCTCGCCGGGGGCATCCGTGTCGCCCGAGGTGATGCTGCGATGCCTGGAGCAGCTCTTGCCAGCGATTTTCTCGAATGAAAAAGCGGAGAAAAAGAAGAAGGAGATCTTTCCCGAGGATAATCTGGACATCTTGGCCAAAGATCCTGAGCGTTACCGGGAGATTCGTGATGCAGTCAATACGCGGCTGAGGATAACCCGGTCCGCAGCGCAATAAACCGGCGCAGACAGCCAATATTGCAGGGAGAGACCCATGGACAGCAGGATCAGTGTCACCTCGCCTCTGGTGATCCTCCACGGCGACGAGATGGCCCAGGTGGCTTTCGAACAGATTCTCAAGCGGTTCGTGAGCGCGCGCCTGGACATCCAGCTTGAGGAAATAGACCTGTCCGCAGAACACCGCCTGCTGACCAATGGCCAGGCAGTCATCGATGCCATTGATGCCCTCCAGCGCTATGGCGTGGGTGTCAAGAACGCGGGCATGACCGTCAATCGCCAGCAATTGGAGGAACTGCTCCGCAAGCACCCCGAGGTGGACTCCGGTAACCTTCACCCACTCGCCACCAAATCGCCTAATGGCGCCATCCGCAAGGGCATCAGCGGCAACATTACCCGCGAGGATATCCAGTTTCGCAACCTCAAGATCAGCCGGCCGGACTGGATCGGTCGAGATATCGAAGTCGATACTATGGAGCTTGGTGGTATCAAGGACAGTTTCAACCAGCTCTCCCTGGCCACAGGGGTGGTAAAACTGATATTTGTGGGCAGCAGCGGCGATCCGGTGGAGTTGCACCGGCGCGAGATCAGCAAGGGCGACCCCTGGCTATTGGCTACCAACGATATGGACGACGTCAAAGCCTGGGCTCACCGTTTCTTCCAGCGCGCCATCGACGAGAAACGGGATATCTACCTGGGCCTGAAGGACACCGTTATCCCCGGTTATGACGGTGCCATGCGAGCGGTGATTGAAGACATCTACCACAGCGATTACCGCCAGAAGATCGACGACTTGGGGCTGAACTACTACTACGAGCTGATTGACGCCCAAGCCGCGCGCATCGTCTCAAATCCGCCGGAGCGAGCGCTCTGGGGCGTGCCCGACAACACCACCGGCCGCAAACTGTTCAAACTGGTGAATCAACTCCGGAAGTTTGGTATTCCCAGCCGTGGCGCCCATGTGTCCATTTCCCGAATGAGCGCCGGGGGAGGCGACCAGTACGGCAGCTTCAACATGCCGGCCCAGGAAGACGGGATTCTGAAGGTGATCGTTGACGGCGATGAGAAACATGCCCGCCGGGTTAGGGAAGGCGACCCCATCCTGCTCATGTCCAACGACCGTGAAGCCATCAAGGACTGGGTGGCCCAGGTGTTCCGCGACGCCTCCCGCAAAGACAAAGAGGTCTACTTTGGCCTCAAGCGTGAGTACATGGAATACGACGAGGTCTTCAGCGACGTTATCACCGAAGTGCGCAGGGAGCTGGCCCAAGAACACACACCTCCGCCGTCCTTCATGATCATGCGGCCGTCGAGTCAACTCAAGAAGATGATCACCGATCCTCCGAGAAACGCCCTCTATCCCTCCCAGAATCTGGACGGCGACATTTTCTCTGACATTTCTGCTGCCCTCGGGGGCAGCCTGGCCACTGCCAGCTCCATCATCGAGAGCAAAGACGGCACTATGCTGTTCGAGGCGCCCCATGGCACCGCCCATGACCTCTATCTGAAATACCTTGAGAGCGACGGCCGCGATGCCCACTTTAATCCCTCCGCCCTGATCTTTGCCCTCGCCAACGCTCTGGAAACGCTGGGCGAACGTGAGGGCAATGAGCCACTGACCGAATACGCAGTGAACCTTAAGTCTGCGCTGACCGAAACCGTCGACAGCGGCATTGTTACCGCGGATCTCAAGGGCAAAACCATGGACCCCGGTTCGGAGCAGGTCGTAGATATGGCTGGTTTTCTGGACGCTGTAGAGAGGGCACTGCAATAAAAGTGTTGAGCTTCTGGCAGACTGTCTCACCCCGGTTTTGCCGTTGGAACCGTCATTCACTGGGTTCCCGCGCTTTGGATCTCATGAACGTCTAGCCGACAGGGAATTCGGTCTTGGCATAGCGCACATTGGACTTGCGCCGTACAGTGAGAGTGTACCCGAGGGTGAGGGGGCCAAGGCGACCGATCACCATCACGGCCATGATTACCAGCTGGCCAGCCGTGCCAAGCTCACCGGTAGTGCCGCGAGACAGGCCAACCGTGCCGAATGCCGAGACCACTTCAAACGCAATGTCGAGGAAATCATCCTCGACCAGGATGCTAAGCGTCACTACCCCCACGAAGACCGTTGCCATACCGATGGTCACCGTTGCCAGAGCCTTAAGTACAGTTTCACTGCTCAGGGAACGGCGAAAAAAGCTGACGTTGAGATTGCCCCGGAGGAAAGACCGGGTCGCTGCAAGAAGGATAACGAAAGTCGAGATTTTGATGCCACTGGCGGTGGAGTTGGGGGCGCCGCCAATAAACATCAAAAGCAGCATCAACACGCTGGTTCCGGCAGTCAATGCGCCCACGTCGAGAGTATTGAAGCCAGCCGTTCGCGGTGTCACCCCCTGAAACCAGGCCGCCAGAACTTTATCCCAGAAACCATTCAGGGCGCCCAGGGTTGCCGGGTTGCCAAACTCCAGAAACAGAATGGCCACAGTGGCGATCAGGTTAAGACACAGGGTGGCCAGCAAGATCACCTTTACGTACACCGACAACCGTCTCCAGCAACGTTTTTCCAGGAGTTCCATAATTACGATATAGCCCAGACCACCGGTAATGAAAAGGGCAGTGACTGACAAGCTGATTCCCGGGTGAGTGGCATAGGCGGAGAGGCTGTCCGGTGACAACGCAAAGCCGGCATTGTTGAAGGCGGAAATCGTATAGAACAGCGCCTGGTAAAGCCCTTCTGACCATCCCAGTTCGGGCACAAAAAACATCCCCAGAAGTACGATACCGATCGCTTCAGCCGTCAGTGCAAAGAGGGCAATGGACCCGCCGGCTCTTCTGGCGGTCTGGAGCGAGATTTCGTTGAACGCTTCTTGAGCGACCAACTGGTGTTGCAGGCGAAGCCTGAAGCCCAGGGCGAGGGCGGTTAGTACCGCAAACGTCATCAAACCCAGGCCGCCGAGCTGGATCAGGGTCAAAATCACCAGTTGGCCAAACAGCGTGAAGTGGCTGCCGGTATCAACAACCACAAGCCCGGTAACGGTGACTGCAGACGTAGCGGTAAACGCCGCCTCCATCCAGGTGACGGGTTCAACTGCGGCGAACGGCAGTTTCAGCAAGCAGGCACCGATCCCGATGAGCGCCAAAAACGATTCAAACAGGAGCCGGGGAGGGTTGATGCGTTGTTCACGGTTTGAGCCCGTGCCCGATTTTCGCTGCGACACCAGATCCAGAAATCGCGTTATCATAGGCGGTTGACGAGATCTCTCAGATCGTCAAGCTGACCACCCAGAACAAGCCGGTCGCCACTGCGGATCGTCCAGGTATGATCCGGATGGGGGTGGGCTTCTTTCATCCGCTTAACAACCAGCGCTTTTACCGGGGCATCATCAATAAGTTCACCGATGGTCTTGTCCACAAGATCCTCCGTGGTTTGGAAATCGACGACGAAGTAATCATCGTCGAGACTCAGATAGTCATGCACCATCGGGTAATTCAATTCCTGCGAGATCCGCACGCCCATCTCATACTCCGGTGCGATGATGCGTGTTGCTCCAAGCCGCTCCAGAATCCGGTGGTGCTGATTTGTCAGGGCCTTGGCCCATACTTTTTTCAGGCCCAGTTCCCGTAGTTGGAGGGTTGCCAGCATGGTGGCTTCCACGTTCCTGCCGATCGCCACTACAGCGACGTCGTAGTTGCCCGCATTTAATTCAATGAGGGAGTTTTCATCCGTTACATCGGCAATAACGGCGTGGGTTATTTCATCCGCCAGCCGGTCTACTCGCTGCTCATCGGAGTCAATGCCAAGAACCTCATGCCCCAGGCGGGTAAGCTCGCGAGCGATCGTAGCCCCAAAAACACCCAGGCCAATGACTATGAATTGCTGTTTTTCGATCATGAGCGTGGGTGTCTCCTTGGCTTCCCTGTAAAAAGGGGGTATAACCGCAACTCCTCGCATAGACTGATGGAGTGGTGTCGGCGAAAATGATTCGTGAAAGGCCCGGGCGATCCTGATTATGGCGCTGTTTAATATATTGCCGGTTGTTCAAATCCTTGGATTCCTGCTGATTCTGCTCAGCTTTCTGATGACGTTGCCGGTAAACCTGTTGATGTTCGGCAATACGCCGGATTGGCTGGCGTTCGTGAAATCGGCCAGTATCTGCTTCATCGTTGGCTTTATCTGTTTTCTGAGCGCCGGTCGGAAGCGGCATGCCCTGAAGCAGCGCCAGATGTTTATTCTGACTGTCTCCGCGTGGGTAGTCATCCCGCTGTTTTCCAGCTTGCCACTATTGCTGAGTGATTTGAAGCTCAGCGTTACCAATGCCTTTTTTGAGAGTATTTCCGGAGTTACAACCACCGGTTCCACTGTTCTGACTGGCCTTGACCATCTGCCGGGCGACATTCTGCTTTGGCGCTCCATCATGCAGTGGATGGGAGGCATCGGGATCATTGGCATGGCCGTGGCAATCCTGCCGTTTCTGAGAATAGGTGGTATGCGATTGTTTGCCACTGAATCTTCCGAGTGGACCGAGAAAGCCGTGCCACGCACCAACCGGCTGGCCCGCGGTCTGGTTTTCAGCTATCTGATATTAACCGGCAGCTGCATTGCAGTGTATTGGCTGCTGGGCATGGACGTGTTCAACGCGCTCAATCATGCTCTGACGACAGTCTCTACCGGCGGCTATTCCACCTCAGACAGCTCAATGGGGCAGTTTGATCAGCTTCCCATTCTGTTTGCGTCCAGCATCTTCATGATGCTCGGCGGAATCCCGTTTTTCCTGTTTGTCAGGCTACTGAATGGCCAGGCTCAGCCACTTCTGAGAGATCAACAGATTCACTTTTTCGTCAAGTTCCTGCTGGTGGTTGCAACGTTGATCGCTTTTTATCGGGTAATGAGGGATGGAGCCTTTCCTCTGGATGCTTTTGTCCATGCCTTATTCAACGTGACATCCGTGGTGACCACCACCGGATACGCCTCCCAGGACTACTCGCTCTGGGGGCCCTTCGTGGTTGTGGTGTTCTTCTTCCTGACGTTTGTGGGTGGTTGCTCGGGGTCGACCAGTGGCGGCATGAAGATCTTCCGTTTTCAGCTTTCCATGTTGTTGTTGCGAGAGCAGGTACTCAGACTGCTGCACCCGAGCGCCGTGATTGGGAGGCACTATAACGGACGGATCATCAGTGATGAAATTGTTGCGTCCAGTGTCGCGTTTTCGTTCATTTTTCTGGCGACCCTTGCCGTTGTTTCGGCGATTCTGTCGGCCCTGGGGCTTGACCTGACCACAAGCCTGACGGGTGCAGCAACCGCATTGGCAAACGTCGGGCCGGGATTGGGTGACACCATCGGCCCCGCAGGAAACTTCCAGCCGTTGCCTGATGCGGCGAAATGGGTGTTGATGGTCACAATGCTACTGGGGAGGCTGGAGCTCCTGAGTGTATTTGTGATGTTTTCGCCGCAGTTCTGGCGTAGTTGAGAGCCGTTAGCGAGGCCGAATATTCTGGTTTACCCGGAACAGGTTCTCTGGATCATACTTCTGCTTAGTCTCCACCAACCGCTTATAGGCCGTCCCATAGGCGAATTCGACCCGGTCGGCCTCATCCTGAGTCAGGAAGTTGATGTAAGCACCGGCGCTGGCATAAGGCTTGGCCGCCTCAAAAAACGCTCGTGCCCATTGGCGGCAATGATCATCTTCCTCAGGCTTTTCCCAGCGCCCATGCACATTCATCACATAGTTGGCGTCGCGGCTGGAATAGGCCATGGCGTCTGGCGCCACCCGGCCTGTCTGCCCGCCAATCGAGCCAATGAAAATTTCACAGTGAGGCGACGGCAGCTTGCCCCCGTACTCAATCAAAACCTTGAGCACATCGTCGGTCAACTTTACAAAGTTATGGGACTTCCAGTAATTCCGCGCACCTTCTGTCAACAGTGGATCAAATGCTTGCTGCCAGTCCGTGTATGGCTGAACCCCGACATGCTCGCCGTGCGCTTCGCCAAATGAACGCAAGGGCTCAATGAGTTTTTGTCCGACCTCCGGATCTCCGGCATAGCAAATGGCAAGAGCAATAATGGGCTCACCATGAACCGACTCGGGCAGGAATGGCAGTGGTGGTGCATGACGGATCACCATCCATACATTGAGTTCATCCGGCATGGTTTCGGTGAAACGCGCAAACTGCGTCAGGACTGACCTGGCCTGGACGAACGGAAATACCATCAGCCCGCTCAATAACTCAGGCCCCACCGGGTGCAGCTGAAACTCAAACCGGGTAACAATGCCGAAATTGCCGCCGCCACCCCGCAGGCCCCAGAACAGGTCCGGGTGCTCTGTCTCACTGGCGCGAATCCGGTGCCCATTGGCAGTGACCACGTCTGCGGAAATCAGGTTATCCACGGTCATGCCATACTTACGGCTGAGCCAGCCAAACCCGCCGCCCAGCGTCAGGCCTGCAACACCCGTCGTGGAATTAATGCCCAGCGGCGTTGCCAGGCCATGTTTCTGGGCAGCCGCGTCAAAGTCTGCGAGGGTGCAGCCGGGCCCTACGAAGGCGCGCTGTTTCTCGACATCGACTGTCACCTCTTTCATCTGCGACAGATCAATCATCAGACCATCATCACACACGGCATTGCCCGCAATGTTGTGACCGCCTCCCTTGACCGATACCAACATGGACTTATCACGCGCAAAGTTGACGGCAGCCACCACATCATCCGCCGATTTGCACTGGGCAATAAGCGCCGGCCTCCGATCAATCATTGCGTTCCAGATCTTACGGGCCTCGTCATACCCGGCATCTGCGGGCTGAAATACAGAGCCGCCAAATCGCCCCTTGAAAGTGTCAATCGTTCCTTGCTGTGAAGTAGTCATAGCCTGCTCCTTGCTTCATTAGGCATGTAATTTCTATTGTGCGCCGCTATGGCCGATGCACCAGTGCCTTGTTAGATTTTTTAGCGACTATGGCAGAACTGTTATCTGGTTTTGGTAGAGAAATTGGGGGAATCAGTTCCTACCCCTGAAATCTCCTGTTGCTATACTTTATCCAGATGGGGTTGGTTAAACATCGCCCCTCAATCTTCGCTTGGGCCGAGCGATGACTGCGGGCAAATTGAGCAAAATCACTAGTGATTGTGAAACACTTAAAATCCTGGAGGTCATCGATGTGCGGCGGTGAACGGTTCCGGTTGTCGATAACCTTGGCATTGCTTTCATTGCTCGTCCTTTTGTCTGCCTGCGGAGGGAATGCACGGTTGCCGGCGCAAGCCGGGACAGGCCCTGACCCGGAATTGCCGCCACCCAACCCCACTCTGATTCCCACCGTTGAGATCGCGCCGGCGGTCGGGTGGGCAGAGGGCGAAATGCCGACCCCCGCCGCGAACATGAAAGTGACGGCTTTTGCCGAAGGCCTCGACCACCCGCGCTGGCTCTACGTTCTGCCAAATGGCGACGTGCTGGTCGCCGAGACCAACGCGCCACCGGGGAAAAGCGGAATCCGCGGCATCAAGGGATGGGTGATGAAACAGGTCATGGAACGGGCCGGCGCGGCGGTGCCAAGCGCCAACCGCATCACCCTGTTGCGGGATACCGATGGCGACGGCAAGGCCGACTTCCGCAGTGTGTTTCTCCAGGGTCTGCATTCGCCGTTCGGCATGGCGTTGGTCGGGGACACGTTCTACGTGGCCAACGCCAATGCATTAGTGAAAGTGCCTTATCAGAGTGGCGAGACGACCATAACCGCCGCTCCGACCAAGGTGACTGACCTACCCGGCAAGGGCGATGAGCTGAACCACCATTGGACCAAGAGCCTGCTCGCCAGTGCCGACGGTACCCACCTGTATGTGGGCGTCGGATCCAACAGCAACATTGCTGAGAACGGTATGCAGGTGGAACACATGCGCGCCGCGATACTTGAGATCGATGCTGCCACCGGAACTACGCGGGTATTCGCTTCAGGCCTGCGTAACCCGGTGGGCCTGGACTGGGAGCCGCACACGGGTGCGTTGTGGGCGGTTGTTAACGAACGTGACGAACTCGGCAGCGATCTGGTGCCCGATTACCTGACCTCTGTCCGTCGGGACACTTTCTACGGCTGGCCCTACAGCTACTTCGGTCAGCATGTCGATGAGCGCGTGAGCCCCCAGCGACCGGAGTTGGTGGCTCGTGCAGTCTCGCCTGATTTTGCCCTCGGTGCCCACGTGGCGCCATTGGGCCTGGCTTTCAATAACGGCAGCGTGGCCGGCTTGGGCTTGGGTGAGGGCGCTTTCGTCGGTCTGCATGGCTCCTGGAATCGACGGCCGTTGAATGGCTATGAAGTTGTCTTTGTACCGTTCACCGACGGTCGCCCGACTGGCCCAATGTCGGTCGTGCTGTCGGACTTCGTGGACGAGGACGGCAACGCCCGCGGGCGGCCTGTGGGGGTGTCACTGGATGGTCGCGGTGGTCTGCTGGTGGCTGATGATGTTGGAAATTCGGTATGGCGCGTAACAGCCTCTGTAAACAGATAATGGGTTTAAGAGCGGTCTCAGCAAGCAGGCACCTATTCCGATGATTACCAGGAAGGGTTCAAGTAAGAGCCGGGCAGGGTTGATGCGTGGGGCAGGGTGTGAGCCCGTGCCCCGAGTTCGATTCGAGACCAGATCAAGAAATTCCGTTCTTATCGGTGGTTGACGAGCTCTCTCAGATCGTCAAGCCGAGCTGGAGAAGTTCTAGCGTTGCAGCTCCTGATACTGCCACATGTGCTGCATCAACCGCTGCATCATCTCCTGATTCTGTTCCATTTGACGCATGCGCGCGTCCTCCTCACCCGCCCCCGTGGGCGAGCTCTGGTTCATAAGCTGCATGCTTTCCCGGATCTGCGACCGATACTGGGCTCGTAGTTCCTGGCGGTTATCAGGGTCCTGAGATTGTTGGATTCGGTCATGCAGTTGGTCCATGGTCTGCAGATGACTCCGCATCTGATCCTGCAACTGGTCCCGATCCATCATGCGGTCCTGATCCCGATCCATCATGCGGTCCTGATCCCGGTCCATGGTGCGGTCCTGGTCCTTTGACCGGTCACGGTCAGCCATACTGCTCCCGCCCCCCGACTGGGCGCCGGAGTGGTCGCTGCCGCCGCTGGCTCCGCCAGCCTGGCCGCTATCAGACCGGGCAAGCTGAACAGACGTCGCGGACTGTTTTTCTGCAGTGGCGGCCAGCGGCACAGCCAGGCCCGCCAAAATTGTCGCGGTGGCCAGTGCACCACCCAATTGGTTGTACAAGGCTTTCCTTTTCATAACGCTTTCCTTTTCCGAAGGGGTAGACATAGGTATTTTTTCTCACTCATACACACCAGCAACGTCACGGTGCATCGGGACAGCTGTACATCGCACCGCTCGACGTGTGTTTCAGAGCCGGCTTACGCCGGCAAACCTTACTTCGGTACCTCCGTCAGGTAGATTCCGGCCCAACCGGCCTCCTCGGTGCCCATGCTCGCATTGATGACTAGCGAGTTGCCGCGGAATCCATCGCGCTCGATACCCATCTCCGTGACCGGCAGGACAGCGCCCGTTTCTGCAACGATAGCCTCAGAATCGAGGATCGTCCCGTCCATACCTTTCTCGACTACGGTCACGATCCGGGACATCCCGGGCCCTTGCCGAAGATAGATCCCGTCCACCGGGTTGACGCTGGCCCCATCGACCACCTCGCTTGACCTGGCCTTGAAAGCGGCGTGGAAGGTTGCATCCTCCAGGTTTCCGTCGGCCAGGCCGGAGACCGCCACGAAGTTCGCAGAACGCCAGCGCGCCGGTTCGCCGTCCTCGTCGTCTCCCTCACCTGTACCGGGGACGCGGCCCGAGAAATTCCAGTACACGAAGTCGTCGAAATCGCTCGGTGACTTAGCGACCGCGTGCGTAGTCCCGTTCTTGAGGTCATGGACGAAGATGCCCTGATGCACCGACACCTTAACTTCAAAGCCGTCCGGATATTGCTCGTTACAGAATGCCGTTCGATCCCGGTTGCCATCCATAGGGCACTCCAGAATCAGAGTCTTCATCTCCGTCCCCCACGCGCCCCAAAAGGCCACGAACCGGCTGTCGAAAGAAACGCCCTCGCCGAGCCGGTTGAAAGTGTTCTGGCTTGGCTCCCCCGGAACCTGCTCGCCAATGCGGACGAGCGTGGTGAGCGGCGGCTTGGTTGTCCCGTCCAGCGGGGCCAGATAGATCCCGCCCAGGGTCGGGCTATCTTCGTTGTCGAAGCCGGCGAACACCGCCTCGCGAATTGCAGCACTGGGCGGGGCAGTGGAGCCGAAAATCACCGGGGGGTCGGTGCCCGGAATGACCGTGTCCGAGTTGTTGGCAATGAGCACCACGGGGTTGGTGCCGCCGGCGGGTGTCATGGGAATCGGTGCATTCACGAGGTCGCGGTAGTAAACGCCGGTCTTGCCGACAGCATTAACCGTATAGTTGCCCTTGAATGCGACGGTGGCCCCATCGGTTATCGCGGGAGCGCCGGGGAATACGTCGAACGGGATGCCGGGGGCTTCAGGGACCTCGAAGAAGGAAAAGTCCGGGACAACCCCGAGCTTGCTGGCGCCGGTGATCAGGGCCCCGAAAGGGGTGGTGTAGATGCCGGAAGTTCCCGCCCGGGTCTCGGTGCCATCGTAAAGGAAGTATTCCCACACCGGCTGGTGGTTGCCGCGAGTGGCGATGGTATCCGATCCGATATCAATGCGCGGGAAGGACGGTGGCTCGATGAACGTGGTGTCGAGATTGTTCGGTGGGGGCACCTGGGTATCGCGGTCCAGTATCTTGACGACCGGAGTTCCGGCGGCCATGTCTCGCGCGTAGATGCCGTGGACGTTCTGCCCACCCTGTCCGCCGCGGCTGCGGGCCCGGATTACCACCAACTGATCCGCGTTCACCGAGGGCTGGTTGTAGCTGTTGAACATTCGGCACGACGGCGTAGGTGTATACGCCAGATCGCAGGTATCGGTCGGCATGAAGTCGCCATTGTTGACCACCACCTGCCAGGCGGAGATGACCGCTGGCGCGGCATCTGCGCCCATTACGGTTGCGGCACCTAACACTGCAACCAACGTTCTCATTCGATAGAGTTTCATTGCCGGCATTCCTCCCGGATCCATTTAGGAGATGCTGATTTCGGGCGGGAGGACCGGATCCTATGTCCCGCCCGGCATTGATTACTTGTTAAGGAAGGTCACAGAGATAGAGCAGCTCCGCCTGCACCGGATGCTCGTGGGCCCATAAAATGATCGCTCGGGCGTCGTCCACCGCTTTGGCATAGCCGTAGGCGTTGTTCCCTGAGAAATCCACGTTATCGAAGACCATCTCCATGATCGGTCTCTTGACAATCTGGCCTGTAATGTCGATCGGCAGCGCGTCTCCTGGTTCGATCGAGGTTACCTCCAAGAAACAAAGGTCACCATCGTAGGTAGTTGACCGGTCATAACTGAATTCGCTGAAATTGACGTAATTGCCGCCCCACGGTGCGCCGAAGAGCGATGTTGCATCGGAGTTCATGTCCGTGCCGATGGTCAGGATCTGGGTGACGTAGATCAACTCGTCCAGGCCGACATGGCTGAACTTGTCGCTCGCCGCCGCAAGCAGCGGGGCTGTTCGAGCCAGCAGGCCCTGGGCGTCCGAGGGTGACCCCGGCAGCTCGATCGGGACGCCGCCGTTGACATCAGCATGGTACAGAACGGTCTCCTCCAGAATCCGCTGGAAGGCGGCGAGGTTCTCGCCGGGGGCGTCGATGATCTTCTCAATCAGCACGTCGTCGACCCGGTAGTTCGCCACCAGCCGGCCAGCCGCATCCAGCGTGATCGACTCGCCCTCCTCACCATCCACCTCTGACAAGGTGGTGACCATCTCGGCCAAGGCACTGTCGAGCACGCTGTCCGTGGATCGGACCACGCTCAGGCGCCCAAGATCCGCCTCGGTGGTGCATCCGGCATACAGCTCCGGGATCTCGCCATCCACCATGGGGATACGGTAGGCCTCGATTCCAAGCTCGGAATACACCGAAGGCGGTTCGACGGCAATCAGCGGGGGGATCATTGGAACCGAGCCTTCGTACCACAGTGGACAGATGTCTGCTGTCGCCTTCGGGCCAAGCATGATCGGTTGGGGAACCTGCGCGGGGGAATCCCCTGGACCAACCCCCAGGGTGGTGATGGGCACACCGTTGACGTCACGGTCGATGATCACCATGTCGGCGTATACGTCGGTGGTTGGCGGCTTACCGCCACCCCCGCCATCCGGGGGCCCGGGTACTCCGCCTTTTGCAGCATAGCTACCGCCGCTGTATACGAGCGTGGCCGTCAGCGCCGCTATTGTTGTTAATGGAAATCTTGGTTTCATGATGCGTTCTCCTATCCATTGGAGTTATTCATACTGCCTTGTCAATGCTGGTTTAAGACGCCAGCTTTTACTTACCATTCAGGATCAATCGAGCAGGCCAGAACCAAAGCGGGGTAAAGCGGAATTGGCCATAGCACTGCCTTAACGACAAAGTGTGCGGGAAGATTGACCGCCGGAAACATAACTCCTGTTCCACCGAGTGCACGGAATGCACAATCAAAACCCTGTTACTCGACATTGGACCAAAGGCCCACTGACGGCAAAAAGTGTCATGACGTCTTACTATGACAAAATTAAGTATAGGTCTAAGGTGAGGGTATGCAAAAAAATTCTGTGTCGAGGCGATCCAGTTATAAGCAGAGGGCATCTGTTTCTTGGATTATCGGGGAAGTGTGTTGAGCGTGAAGCTATGGGCTGACGTATTTCAGCATCCGTGCGCGGAAAATGATATTTTGCCGTGATCGACTGCGGAAAGTGATAAATTGCCAATATGACCACGACATTCGGCTGAAGGGTAGTTCAAGATGAAGCGAACACAGTTTCTCCAGGATTTGATCAAACAGCTCTCGCCAAAACTGGATTTGACATCCTATGTCTATTGCACCGTGCCCAAGGCAAGGTACGGCGAACTTGAACACCTCAAGCCCATTGTCAGTATTGCCGAACTGGAAGGCCTTACTCTGGTTATTCCTCTGGAGGAGGCCAAAGGTGAGGGCCTGGATTACTACAGAGTCTTTCGTCGCATCACCCTTGAAGGCCACTCCAGTCTTGAAGCCTTGGGGCTCACATCTGTGGTAACGAGCCTGCTTGCCGAGCGGGGCATTACCACCAACGTTATCGCAGGGTTCTATCACGACCACATGTTTGTCCCCAGCGATCGTATCGATGAGGCCATGGAAGCACTGAAGGAGCTGGCCAACAACCCCAGTGGCTAAAAGCGGGCAACAATGAATCAACAGCTTGCGTTCCTCATTCCACCCAACGTGGACTTACCCCGGCGCGCTCACAAGACGGATCTTTAGACTGTGACGCGCAAAACCGATCGTTATGGACCGGTTAAGCGGCCCCGAGCGCTTCTTTACGCTGCTCAGCCCAGGTATGTATCAAATGGTCTACTGTGAGGCCGATAAAGGCAACGCATAAGCCGAGCACAATGCCTTGGCCCATACCGTTGGCTTGAGACAAAGATTGCATGATGAGCTGACCTAAGTCGTCGGTGCCGATAAAGGCGCCGATGATAACCATAAACAAAGAGAAAATGACGGTTTGGTTAATGCCCAACATGATGTGTGGGAACGCCAAAGGCAGTTCAATTTTTAATAAGCGCTGCATACGATTAACCCCTGACATGGAGCCTGCTTCTTGCAGGGTTTTAGGCACGTTACTCAACCCCTCTACGGTGTAACGGGTAGCAGGGATCGTGGCATACACGATCACCGCAATAAGCACGGATAAATCACTTACACCGAACAACATGATGACGGGAATCAAGTAGACGAACGATGGGAAGGTTTGGAAGGTGTCGCAAACCAGCAATATGACTTTGGTTGCTCGGGGGCTTCGAGAGCACAGGATGCCGACAGTGCAACCAATCATAACGGAGATGATCACCGCAAAGGTGGTCATATAGGCCGTGATGAGGGCTCGGTCCCACCAGGGTGTTAAAGCGATAAAGCCAATGAAGGCCGTCACAATAATGGCAGAGCGAAGGCCACCAACAATATAGCCCGTGCCTCCAACCAGGAACAGGGTTGCCGCGACTGGCATCGATAAATAAGCCTCTTTCATGGGCACCAAAATTGACGTGATCATGAAGAAGTTGAAGCTTTGCACGCTGTCGTAGGTGTTGGTGATGATCCAGTCAACGATAAAGTCCCAGAACCTTTCGGTACTTATCCCCTGGGATTCACCGATAAAGTAGAGGTAGTTAGCCTTCTCCGGGAAAACCATCGACGCGACATAGGCAAGAACAGAGAAAACGATCAGGATTCCTGCAAACGCCAGCGAATACTTGTGGCGCAAATGGAATGGTAAGTCAGCGAAGTAGTCGACTTGCCTGTTCGCCCAGGCCAGCGATAACTTATCCAAGACCACAGCAATCAATACAATAGAGACACCGAGTTCGAGAGCCTGGCCTATGTTGAGCATGTTCAAGGACACCAACAAGTCATAGCCCAACCCCCTTGCGCCAATAAAAGACGCAATAACGGCCATTGCCAGACACTGCATGATGACCTGGTTAACACCGATTAAAATGTCATGGCGTGCGGAAGGGAGGAGCACTCTGAACATGAGTTGGCGCGGGTTACAGCCACTCATCATGCCAGCCTCCAACACAGCTGGAGAGACTTTTTTAAGGCCAAGAATGGTTAATCGAATCATTGGCGGGGTGGCGAAAATAACCGTTGAAATAGCGCCCGCATGGTCCCCGATGCCAAAGAACACCACCACCGGGATCAGGTAGGAGAAGTGCGGCATGGATTGGGCCACGTTTAAAAGCGGGGCCAGAATGGATTCGAAGCTTTTGTTCTTATAGGCAATAATGCCTAAAGCCAGGCCCAGAATAACCGATAACGGCACAGCCACTAAAACAAAGGATAAGGTTTGCATAGCGGGTGTCCACTGACCAAATACCGCAATGTAAATAGTGCTGACGCCAGCTAACACAGACAGGCTACGGCCACCGAGATAGTGGCCTAATAAAAATGCACCGGTAGCCACGGCTGGCCACGGCAGGGCAGGGATACGAGCCCACTCGTTTTTGCTGATAAAATCCCAGCTGGTAAAGGCCACAACGGTTTTAACGCCACCTAATAGCAGCTCACGAATCAAGTTAATGCTGAAGAGAATCCCGCCAGACAGGGCGCGAGTGAACTCTTTGATCATGGTCGATTCTTCGGTGAGGTCTAGCTCAGCATCGTAAGTCTCTACGACCCACCAGTCATTGATGAGGAACTTGAGGCCGTCGTTAACAGCGTCAGGCAGAAGCCAAAAACGGGTCTCCTGCAGGCGCCACAAGTTGCCACCCGTGCCGGGATCGATGGCTATTACAAGGGCAAAGAACACCGTCACCAAGACGACAAACTGAGTCCATTTATGTTCGGTAAAATATTGCATTGGGTACGGCTCACGACTTAGTTATTGACTGGCCTGCTGTTAGCTTCACCAAACATGACATCTATTATGATGTTGCTGTTTAACACGCCAACAATCTCGCCATCGGCATCCATGACTGCCACCGGGTTTTCCTCGGTCAACACCGGTTTCGCTACGGTTTCAATAATGGCGTCTTCAGATACAGTGATGTCACTCATCTCTGCAGCGGCGTCATAGGTTCCCATGATGGATTGGCACGAGAGCACCCGCTCACGCGGCACGCCACGGGTAAACCTGGCAACGTAATCCGTGGCCGGGTTGAGTATGATGTTGGCGGGCGTATCAATTTGTTCGATGACGCCCTCTTTCATGATGGCGATGCGGTCGGCCAGGCGTATCGCTTCATCAAAGTCGTGGGTAACGAACAAGATGGTTTTATTTAAAACGCTCTGTAAACGTAAGAACTCGTCTTGCATCTCCCGGCGAATCAGAGGGTCCAGCGCTGAGAATGGCTCATCGAGGAACCAAAGGTCAGGTTCCACCGCCAATGAGCGAGCAATCCCGACACGCTGTTGCTGACCGCCCGAGAGCTGGCGCGGGAAGTCATTTTCGCGACCGGTGAGCTCCACGAGGTTTACCATCTCCATCGCACGGTCCATGCTGTCGCTGGTGCTCATGCCTTTCACTTGCAATGGTAAGGCAATATTTTCCAACACGGTTTTGTGAGGCAGAAGGGCAAAACTCTGGAATACCATGCCCATTTTGTTACGACGAATGTCAATCAGTTCTTTATCGTTCATGGCAAGCAGGTCTTCGCCATCAATAAAGATATTGCCGGCCGTGGTGTCGATCAGACGTGCAATGCAGCGCAAAAGGGTTGATTTTCCAGAGCCGGATAGGCCCATGATGACGAGGATTTCACCTTTGTGCACTTCAAAAGAAGCATTGTTAACACCAATAACACATCCCGCATCAAGTAATGGTGCCGTCTCTACTTTTCCGCCTGATTGTTCCAGAATTTTTTCAGCATTGTCCCCAAAAATTTTATAGACAGACTCGCACTTAATAACCGGCTGAGCTGGTGGTGACATAATTAAATTCCTATAAAAAGACGGGCTAAAACGATGTTCTTGAGTTGAATAACGAAGTACGAGGCCTGACCTGAATGCAGCGCACTCAGGTCAGAGGGTTTGGCTTACAGCCAGCTTTTCCATTTTGCTTCGTTGTCGGCCAGCCATTTGGTGGCGGCTGCTTCGTGGCTCATGCCATCGATGTCAACCAATGCAGCCATGTTGCCGATATCGTTTTTGGTAAAGGAGATGTTGTTAAAGATCTTGTACGCTGTTGGCCATTTCTTGGGCATTTGATAGTAAGCCGCCTTCTTCAGCCAGCCTGCTGGTGGAGATCCACACTTGCCATCACCGCCATCTGACTTCTTACAGCCATCGGTATACGCCGGGAATTCAACGAAGCTGCCACCGTCACCGGCATCGGTAAAGTTGGGTGACCAGTTGAATACCACGACGGCACGATTGTCTTTCGCTGCCGATTCCAGTTCAGCCCAAAGTGCCCCGGAAGAGCCGGCAAATTTGGCGATAAAGTTCATGTCCAGGGCTTCGATGCGGTCCAGGGTTTCCTGGCCATGCCAGTCCATGGGACCGTCAAGGTAACGACCTTTGCCACCACTACCTGCGGTTGCAAACAACGCAGAACAATCATTCAGTGCTTCCCAGGACGGCAGGCCAGGGCACAGCTCGCCGACGTACGCGGGATACCACCACTCTTCCTGAGTGGCAGACGCGTGCTTGCCCACATCAATGATGCCGCCCGCGTCCAGAGCGTTGTTGAAAGACTTGCCAAAAGTGGACTGCCAGACCTCGTGCGCAATAGTGACGTCACCGTTACGAACAGATTCGTAAACCGCCTGGCTATCAGCTGGCACGTAAGAAACGTTATCGCCAATGCTTTCAAAAATACCCCCAATAACGTACGCCATGGTGATTTGGCTGGTCCAGTTATGGGTGGCAATGACAATGGGCTCTTTCGAGTCTGCCTGGGCTACGGCAGCGCCAAGTGCCAGTGAGCTCACTGCGGCCACGGTGGCGATTTTGTTTAAAAATTTCATTTATATCTCCGGATAGTATCGCTATCGGTAGTTATTCTGAGGGCGGACATGGCTCAGCTCTGACCGGTAACAGTCAAGCTCGCCGTAGGGCTCCGCAATGAGACGCACCACACACGGATTAACCGATGGGGCGATAGGGTGAAAGCAACATCTGTGGGGAGAAACAGAAGGCCAGGGGGCGGGCGGACCACCGCTGAACGCGAGATTTCGAGAAAACGCCGGAGGGTGGCGCTCGAATGGCTCAAGCATATGAAAAATGCTTGTTAGCTCGCATGTCAGGAACGGAGCCTAACACATTCCAGGTCTCGACGTTTTTGCTGGCGCCTGCTCCGGTGTCCTGCGCTAAGTTCCCCAGCTGCGTCCCCTTGTTCATGGCAAGCACGGCGTTTCCCGCTAATGACCCGAAGCTGATTGCCGAAATATTGAGTCGGGAGGAGTGGTACGGCTGCTGGCACCGGGCACAGTTCGAATGTGCCGATCGCAGCGGGGACGGTTTTGTCAGTAAGAGCGAACTGGTTTACCTTCACCAATGCGGAATCGGCGAGGACCTCAAATGCGGCCCACATAAAGTACTAAATTGGCCGGCCAGATTTATGAATAGAAGGCAGATGGTTTCTGTAGGCAAACGTGTCCGTGCGTTACAGTCGGCAGGTTTCACTCTAAAGCATGAAAACATGTAAAAGGGTCGATGGTGGGTTCATCGCACGTCAGGTTCTTCACCAACATGCATAAATTCTCGGAAAGCGGAAACGGCGGTGTTTTGCTCGACATTGGTGGCCCAGGCGAGACCGACATCCATTGTCGGTATCCGATCGGCCAGTGAGGTGACCTCGACGCGGCGCCCATCGAGTGACCATGGCCGATAGACCATGTCAGAGAGAATCGTGACCCCCATGCCGCTGGCAACCATTGAGCGCACGGCTTCAACCGAACTCGTTCTGAAAATTGTATGTGGTCGATAGCTCGTGCGATTCCAGTAGCGCTGCGTCGTGTTACTGGCTTCGTCGACCGTCAGCATGATGTAGGGCTGGGCAGCAACATCGGCCAGGGAGATCGATGGCAATTCAAGAAGTGGGTGGTTCGCCGACAGCCACAGTCTGCGGCGTGATTGCAGCAGTGTTTCATAGGATATTCCCTCCTGATCGACGATATTAGAGGTTAGCATCACTGCTAGATCAAACATCCCTGAAGCAAGCCCGTCTTCGATTGCAGCTCGCGAAGATTCGGTTAACTGCAGGTCCACACCGGGGAACACGCGAAGGAACCGCTCAATATAAGTTGGAATATAATAGCCAGCGACCGTGTAGGTCATTGCCAAACGAAGAGTGCCCTTTACGTCATCCCTCAAGCGGCGCGGGGACCTGACTGCTTCTTCCATCGCAGCCAATATTCGCCGGGCGTGATCAAGAAAGATATTACCCTCGTAGGTCAGTGCCACACCACCGGCATGCCTGGCGAGCAGCGGGGTTCCAACAATTTCCTCGAGCTGTTTTACAGCCGTCGTCACTGCAGATTGGGAGACGTTAAGTTCTAAGGCTGCACGTGAAATCTGACCCAAATTCGCGACGGCAATGAAGTAACGAATCTGTCGAATCGTAGGTATATTCATAATTTATATAATAACTATTTAATAAATTGGGTGAAAAATATTGCCGGATTGCACTGGGGCCACGACGTCCTCTGTCATCGCAGTCGCCGCACTTCCCAAATTTCCCCTCAACTTCTGTTTAGATAAATAGCCCAATCACATTTGAGCCGCCTTGCCATGTCAACATGAGCTGCGGCAGAGCAGTAATCACTGTATCAGTTTATAAGATAATGGGTCTCTGAAAATCGTATTATACAAATCTCCTGTTACATCCTAAGGTTTTTACATCGCCTTTCCAAAGGGGATTGGCGTTGCGGAAGCACCGCTCCGTTCATATCAGGAGAAACAATAATGAAAAAAATTCTCAGCGCGTCGACTGCGACCATGGTAATGGCATTTGCCGTATCTGGCAGCGCAATCGCCGAAGAATGGTACCCCTATCCCGTCGAAGTCTGGACCCCGCCGTTCAATATGGAGAGCCCACGTAGTGAGGTGGATTACGTTCCACTCGACGCAGCAGCACAGAAATGGAATCTCTGCGTTTCTTTCCCGCATATGAAGGATGCCTACTGGCTAGGCGTCAACTACGGCATCACCGAAGAAGCCAAACGGCTCGGTGTGGCAGCCACTGTGACTGATGCGGGTGGCTACACCAACCTGAATACCCAGATCTCGCAGATCGAGGATTGCGTATCAGCAGGTGCTGATGCCGTTATTATCGGCGCCATCGCCTATGACGGGCTTAACAACGTGGTCGCTGAGATTAGTGAGAAAGGTGTCCCGGTCATCGACGTCATCAACGGCATGTCGTCCGACAAGCTCTCTGCCAAGTCGCTGGTTTCCTTTGGCGAAATGGGTGCCAAGGCCGGTGAATTCCTGGCCAATCTGCATCCTGCCGGTGGCGAGTCCGCGAAAGTTGCCTGGTTCCCAGGGCCTGCCGGTGCCGGCTGGGTCGAAGCGGGGAATACCGGCTTTCTGGGTGCGGTAGAGGGTTCCGCGATTGAGATGATAGAAACGAAATACGGTGACACCGGTAAGGAAGCCCAGGCCAGGCTCGTCGAGGATACCCTCCAGACCTATCCGGATCTTGATTACATTGTCGGCACTGCGGTCACAGCAGAAGCGGCGATCCCTATCCTGCGCTCACGCGGTCTGACAGACAAAGTAAAGGTAGTTTCCTATTATTATGCTCCGGGTGTTGATCGAGGTATCGCACGTGGCCAGATCCTTGCTGCACCAACCGATTCCACCGTCATCCAGGGGCGCATCGCTGTCGACCAGGCCGTGCGGATACTGGAAGGCAAGGATTATCTGAAGCACGTCGGTCCCAAGCTCTATGTGGTAACACAGGAAAACTATGACGAGTTTGACTCGGCTTCGACCTTGGCACCAGACGGTTTCCGCCCGGTCTTCTCGGTAGAATGAGCCATGTTGAATTCAATCAATGAACAGCAGGGCTGTGAGGAGGTGGGGGCAACCCCGCTCCCACTCCTCCAGACCCAGGCCATTACCAAGGATTATCCCGGTGTCCGGGCGCTCGATGACGTCGACTTCGAACTGCTTGCCGGCGAAGTGCATGTGCTGTTCGGTGAGAATGGAGCGGGAAAGTCGACCCTGATTTCCATTCTGGCTGGTGCCAACCAGCCGAGCACCGGTCAAATCACTTATAAAGGTGAGCCAGTAACACTGGCCTCGGTTCACGACGCTCGCTCCCTCGGAATATCTGCAGTTTTCCAGGAATTTTCACTGATCCCTCAAATGACTGTAGAGGAGAACCTGTTTCTTGGTGCCGAACCAAGACGGGCCGGACTACTCGACCGCGCCCGCATCAGCCGTGAGGCACAAGAGACGCTTGATGAGCTTGGCTTTGCGCTGAGACCCGACCAACGTGTCGATCGCCTCACCCGTGCAGAACAGCAAATGGTCGAGATAGCCAAGGCATTTCGCTCCGAACTCCAGGTTTTGATCCTCGATGAACCTACGGCCTCACTCACCACGCACGAGACTGATCAGTTGTTCGAATTGATCGCAGGCTTGAAGAAACGTGGGGTCGGAGTCATCTACATTACTCACCGAATGGCCGAAATTCGCCGCATTGGCGACCGCATCACTGTTCTTCGCGACGGCCGCTACATCGATACTGTCAATGCGGCGGAAGCGACGGAGGATGATCTGGTTCAGCTTATGACCGGTCGTGTGGTCGGCGCCATTTTTC
This sequence comes from Marinobacter sp., assembly GCF_048269445.1. Lineage (GTDB taxonomy): Bacteria > Pseudomonadota > Gammaproteobacteria > Pseudomonadales > Oleiphilaceae > Marinobacter. The sequence continues at coordinate 200,355 of NZ_JBLXIQ010000008.1, forward strand.
CGGAGCTGAACCTGAATGCGCCAGGCGATGTGGTGCTTGAAGCCAGGAATGTCACGACGAACGACGGTGCAGTGGTCGACGCATCGATGACTGTGCGGGCTGGCGAGATTGTTGGGATGGCCGGCCTGGTTGGGTCGGGCAAATCGGAGCTGATGCAGGCCTGTTTTGGTGGTTTGGCAATCCTTAGCGGGACTGTGATGCTGAATGGCCAAGGTATCACCGGCCATACACCAAAACGCAATATACGCGACGGTTTCCTCTATTTACCTGCAGATCGGCACAATGAGGGCCTGATGATGACGCGCTCGGTGCGCGAGAATGTTTCGCTCGCTTCACTCGATATTGAGCCATTTTCAAAAGGTATCTTTATCAATCGTAGTGGCGAAAAAAAGGCGGTCGAAGCCCTCACCACGCGGCTCAATCTGTCGCCGCCGCAGATTGAACGTACGGTCGAACATTTTTCTGGTGGCAATCAACAAAAGGTGATGCTCGCACGGGCCCTGACTCGAAAATATGACCTGATCGTTTTCGACGAACCAACAGTCGGCGTAGATGTTGGTACACGAGCTTCCATCTATGAGTTTATTGTTGAGCTCGCTCGCGGCGGCGTGGCCATCGTCCTTATCTCGTCTGATTTGCCAGAAATACTGCATCTTACTACCCGCGCCTATGTTTTTTTCCATGGACGGACTCAGGCCGAATTACAGGCCGATCAACTCACTGAGGAGAAGGTGCTTGCCCATTTCTTCGAAAAGGAGGCCTGTTAATGGCTGAGCAATCTGTTACTCCGACGAACGCGCCAGCTATCGGCGGCCTTGGGAACTTAACCAAGCGTCTGTTCGTCAAGCTTGGCATTCTGCCGTTTCTCCTGTTTATCGCCATGGTTGTGTTCACGCTGTTGTCGGAGAATTTTCTCACGCTACAAAACCTGATGAACGTGCTTCGCCAATCGGTCTACCTCATGATTGTTGCACTTGGCCAGATGATGGCCCTGCTCACCGGGGGCTTTGACCTGTCGGTTGGCACGGCCCTGGCACTGAGCTCAGTGGTCGGGGCGTTGGTGATGGCCACCATCTTCTCGATGGCTCCCGACATGGTCTGGTTGGCCGTCGCCGTTGGCTGTTTGGCCGGCATTCTGGCAGGCGTCATGATTGGTGTCGTCAACGGTGCGGGCGTGGCCTTCTTCAACGTGTCGCCTTTCATGGTGTCGCTAGGCATGGCATCGGTCGGTTTCGGTGTCGCGCTATACCTGACCGGTGGCGTGCCTGTTTACGGGATGCCTCGGGCCTTCAGTGACACCTTTGGCTATGGTTCCCTGCTCGGTATACCCGCGCCAGTCTTTGTCGCTGTATTGCTGGCGATTGCACTCTATGTGTTCCTCTACCGTACGCCCCAGGGCCGGTATTTCTATGCGGTCGGCGGTAATCTTAAGGCAGCATCACTGTCCGGCATTAACACCAAAGCCACGCTGTTTTTCACCTATGTGCTGAGCGCCTTTTTCGCCGCTGTCGCCGGTATGCTTTTGACGGCACGAATTGATACCGGGGAGGCCAACATTGGCGCTTCGATGCCATTGGAATCAATTGCCGCCTGCGTCATCGCCGGGGTAAGTCTGAGAGGTGGTGTGGGGCGCCTTGAGAGCGTCGTACTCGGTGCACTTTTCATCGGTCTGATTCAGAACGGCATGAACCTGGCGCAAATCGAATCCTACTTACAAACCGTAGTGCTTGGCGTTCTGCTGATACTTGCGGTCATCGCAGACCAGATCAGGCTTCGCTACGTTGCCTCTCTCAAGAATTAAGGAGAAAAAACAATGCATGTAGATGTGAATTGTGACATGGGCGAAAGCTTCGGCCTTTACAAGATGGGTGACGACGAAGGCATGATGCCGCATATCACCCAGGCCAATATAGCCTGTGGTTTCCATGGCTCCGACCCGAACCACATGCGTAGCACTGTAGAACTGGCGCGCAAGAATAACGTCAAAATTGGCGCACATTTTTCGCTTCCCGATCTGGCCGGCTTCGGCCGGCGCGAAATGAAGATTGACCGTGAGGAAATGGCCAATATCATCCTCTATCAGATCGGTGCGCTAAAGGGCTTCCTTGACGCCAGTGGTGTCGCGCTGTCTCACCTCAAACCGCATGGCGCACTCTATGGAATGGCAGCGCGCATGGAGCACATCGCCCATGCAGTTGCCGATGCCGCCGAAGTCTATGGTGTACCCGTGCTTGGCCTGGCTGGCACCCAGCAGGAGATGGTTTACAAGGAACGTGGTATCCCCTTTATGGCGGAGTTCTTTGCCGACCTGGAATACGATGATAACGGAAGTCTGATCATCACCCGGACGCATGGCGAGGTTGAACCAGGTTACGCGGCATCGCGAGTTCTCGAGGCTGTGCGAAATGGCCGCGTGAACAGCGTCAACGGAAAGTCACTGCCCGTGCGCGCTGAAACCGTCTGTGTTCACTCAGATACACCCAATGCCGTTGACATCGCCAAGGCGGTCAGCGAAGCAATCAATCAGCTTTAAACGGCTTGAGAAAGCGCAGAACAACAACAATCAGGAGTTATTACCGATGGCTATGCATGAAGTGAAATCACCAATTCCAGGAACTTTTTACCGTAAACCGTCGCCGGACCAGCCGGCCTACTTCCAAGTCGGTGATACGGTCACCAAAGGTGACACCATTGGTCTTGTCGAGGTTATGAAAACCTTCCATGAAGTGAAAGCGGATGCCGACGGAACGATTGGCGACTTTCCGGTCGGTGATGGTGAACCCGTCATGGCGGGGCAGACTATTGCCGAACTGAGCTGAGGTGATCATGAAAAACAAAGGCATTCAAAAATTGCTGATTGCCAACCGCGGTGAAATAGCAATTCGAATCATCCGCGCTGCGCGCGATCTCGGCATAGCCACCGTGGTCGTCCACAGCGACGCTGACACCGAAAGTCGAGCCGTGCAGATGGCAGATGAAACGGTGAACATCGGGCCACCGCAAGCGGCAAAATCCTATCTTTCTATCGATGCGATCCTGAGCGCGGCGAAGGAAACCGGTGCCGACGCTATCCATCCGGGTTATGGCTTTCTCGCCGAAAATGCAGACTTTGCAGACGCCGTAGCCGCCGCAGGCCTCCTTTTCGTAGGACCGGATGGCGATACCATCCGCCTGATGGGCGATAAGGCGGCTGCGCGGAGCGAGGCGAAAAAAGCGAATGTACCAACGGTGCCAGGCAGTGACGGCGTCATAGAGGACATGGACGCCGCGGCGAAAATGGCAGAGAAAATTGGCTTCCCAGTCATGATCAAGGCAGCCGCCGGAGGAGGTGGTCGCGGCATCCGTGTTGCCCACGACGCCGATGAATTCCGGAAGCTTGCTCCCCAGGCCTCCTCGGAGGCGGCGGCAACATTTGGTGATGGAGGCGTCTATATAGAGAAAGTTATTGAGCGCGCCCGGCACATTGAGGTCCAGGTATTAGGTGATGGCGAAAATGTCGTACATTTCTTTGAGCGTGAGTGCTCTTTGCAGCGCCGCCGCCAGAAGGTTTGGGAAGAAGCTCCGTCGGTCGCTTTGGATGATCGGGCTCGCGACGAACTGCACCGCTCGGCCGTAGCGTTGGCAAAGGCTGTCCACTATAAAGGCGCCGGCACCATCGAGTATCTCTACGATGACGAGACAGGAAACTTCTATTTTATTGAGATGAATACCCGCATTCAGGTCGAACATCCTGTGACAGAAATGATCTGCGGTTTCGACCTGGTCGCTGAGATGATCTTGATTGCTGGCGGCACAAAGATGCGAGTTACACAAGACACGATACACAGAACCGGGCACGCCATTGAAGTGCGGTTAAACGCGGAGGATCCGGCCAACAATTTCATGCCGTTTCCAGGCACCGTCGGCAACTTGATCACTCCAGATGGGCCGGGTGTGCGTTTCGATCACATGCTCTATCCGGGCTATGCCGTTCCGCCTTTTTACGATTCGCTGCTCGGCAAACTGATTGTCTGGGCCGAAGACCGCGACCATGCACTGTTGCGCCTAAAACGCGCCCTGGGCGAGCTTCATGTCGAGGGACTGCCGACCACCGCACCGCTGTTCCAGGCTTTGCTCGAGAGTGAAGAGCTGCAGCAAGGTGCAGTCCATACCCGATGGTTGGAGCCGTGGCTGGAAAACAATCTTGATCTCATCAAACAAAAAGGGGCTCAAACTCATGAGTAGTCGATACACATTTGGCGGCGATGAGCACATTTTCGTAGAAGTCGACGAAGAAATGTCGCTTGAGGCATTCTTTGTCTCGCTGTCCATGACCAACGCTGTGCGCAATGCCAACATCAAGGGCGTCACCGAAATCTGCCCGGCCAACGCCTCGTTCCAGATCAAGTTTGATCCGGATGTGATTCACCCCGACGACATGATGAAGGAATTGAAGCGACTGGAAGCCGAGGCGGAGCAGGGCGACAATGTTCTGGAGACTCGCATTGTTGAAGTGCCCGTCTATTATCAGGATCCCTGGACGCACGATACCCTGATGCGATTCCGTGAACGCCATCAGGACCCTAGCGCGACCGACATCGAATATGCAGCCTCGATAAATGGCTATGACAGTGTAGAAAAATTTATTGATGCGCATTCTGGAGCCCCCTGGTTCGTTTCCATGGTCGGCTTTGTATCCGGTTTGCCGTTTCTCTATCAGATGGTCGACCGGTCTCGTCAGATCCAGGTACCAAAATACCTTAGCCCGCGCACCGACACACCACGGCAGACGGTTGGCTATGGGGGCAGTTTCTCCTGCATCTATTCCGTTCGTGGCGCCGGCGGCTACCAGATGTTCGGCATTACCCCGATGCCGATCTATGACCCTGAGCAGAGTGTTCCCTATCTGAAGGATTTCATGGTCTTCTTCAAGCCGGGGGACATCGTCAAGTTTAAGCCAATCAACCGGGAAGAGTATGACGCGGCGATTGCACAGGTGCAGGCGGGTGAGTTCATGCCCCGCACCAAAAACGTTCGTTTTTCGCTAAGCGAATTCAATGCCGATATGGATGGTACCAACGCCAAGCTGATGGAGGCCCTTTATGACCGTTAATGTTATCTCAGCCGGTATTGCCACCACGATCCAGGACCTGGGACGGCCGGGCTATTATCATCTTGGTATTCCCATGGGTGGGGCCATGGACCGTCTGGCGCTGAAAACCGCCAATCTGCTTGTTGGTAATGATGAGGGAGCGGCCGGGCTCGAATCCGTATTTGTAGGGCCGGAACTTGAATTCACCCAGGATGCGACCGTCGCCGTCTGCGGCGCGGAACTGCCACCGAAAGTGGATGGTGAGCCGCGTGATACCTGGACCGCCTTCACCGTGAAAGCCGGCCAGGTGTTGTCCTTCGATTTCTTGAAATCCGGCGCGCGCATCTACATTGCGATTTCCGGCGGTATCACCACCCCCATGTACCTTGGTAGCCGCTCGACCTATGCGATCGGGGCGCTCGGTGGCGTTAACGGCCGCCCTGTCCAACCCGGCGATTCGCTGCCGCTCGGCAAAAGCAGCAAAATGGTCAAAGACGGATTATCGGTACCCAAGGCGCTACGCCGAGGCCCGTCCAACCCGGCCGAGATACGTGTGCTGCCCGGGCTTTACTGGCACCGACTCACTGAACAGGCCCAGAGCAATTTTTTTGAGGATACCTGGAAAGTCGCTAACGAAGCCGACCGCATGGGTTATCGCTTTCAGGGCGGACGCAAACTTGAGTTTGTGGAACGCGAACAGCCGTTCAGTGCCGGGGCCGACCCATCCAACATTACCGACGCCTGTTATCCATACGGCTCAATACAGGTACCCAGCGGGTCCGAGCCGATCGTGCTGCACCGTGATGCAGTGTCGGGTGGGGGGTATTTCATGTTAGGTACTGTTATTTCGGCTGACATGGACCTGATTGGCCAGTTACAGCCGAATATGTCAGTACGGTTCGTGAAAGTGGATATGGAGACTGCCCTTGCCGCGCGCAAGGAGCAGGCGGCAATTATGGATGAGATTCGCGAAGTATTGAGCTAAGGATGACAGGAACACGTCCTGGAATAGCTTGGCGGTTTGCGACGAAATCAGCGACATACAGTCGCTGATTTCGTTAGTCGTTACCGAGCTAGCCCTCCGATTAAGAGGGTGACAACGCATTTACACAACTTAAGAAAAACTGATTGTCATATGTGTATTCCTATTGCTCGAAAAAACTATCTGCTGGCATAACTTGCGCGAAAGGGACACTTAGTGCGGCCATAAAAGCCGTATTTACATCTGAGGCCGAAACTCTTCGATTGTTGAATTCTAAATCCTTCGTTGCGCAAGCATCTGAAACGACGAGACATTTAAAACCTAAGTCAAATGCTGCCCTGGTTGTGGTATCAATACACATGTGTGTCATTGCACCACAAATAATCAATTCACCTATACCTTGAGATTTAAGTAGATCCTCTAACTCTGTTTCTCTGAATGAACTTGGGTAATGTTTGACTACCACCGGCTCATTGTCCTTTGGCTCAACAGATTCGTTGATCTTACATCCATGAGTTTCTGGCAAAAAAAAGGTTGCACCTTTACGAGTAGAAATGTGCTGAATATGAAAAATGGGCATCTGTTTTTCACGGAAATAGGAAAGCAGCCGCTGACTATTTTTGGCGGCATCTTCCATATTTACCAATTCCATTGCGCCACCTGGAAAGTAATCGTTTTGTATATCAATTAAAATGAGTGCCTTGTTCATTTGTTTGTCCCAGCCTGGTTATTGTTCCAAATTGAAAGCATAGTACGACCTAAACACAGGTACCAGAGGCGCCCGCATGCCTGTTCGGCTAGCAAGGCACCGACGATGTGTTGTTTTCGCAAGGACTCGTTGGTCAAAAGTGAGAAACCAGTACTCGCAGTCGGTTCATTGCGAATAAGCAGGGAGTTTATGGCAGGTAGAGAAGGGGAGCTTTCAGATTACGGAAGCATTATTTCGATTTTCGGCGGAACTGACTTGGTGACTTCCCGAAGTGGCGGGAGAAGCGATCACTGAAGTGCGACAGCGAGCTGTACCCCACAGAGTCTGCAATCCGCTGGATACTGAGATCGGACTGCTCCAGTAACCTCCAGGACGCCTGCATGCGTAGCTCAGTCAGGTAATGGTGAGGCGTCATACCGATCTGACTACGAAACAGCTCGTTTAGCTGCCGAATGCTCAAATGGGCAACGGTGGCGAGTTCATTGGTGATAATTTTCTTATGAAAATTTTCATCAATGAACTGCTTCGCTGCAGACACCCTCCGATCCAGATTCAGTCTGTCGCCGTGGCGTTCCTGCAAAAGCTGAATCAATCACAACAACATCTGATGCTGTGTATGAGATGACCCTGCTCCATTTACCAGCTGGGAGTGCAAAAACTGGACGTAGTGGAGCAATGCCAAGTCCAGCTCAACAAAGAAAGGGAGCCGCTCCAGCGCAGGTGCGAGGGCCTCTGGCACATCGGCCACCAGAAATCGATTGTCGTCGGACGCGAAGTATCCGTGGGTGCTTCCGGATGGAATAACCGCGGCACGTTTCTGTTCAACGTAACCCTCGATTTGGTCTATGGACAGAGAAAGTTTACCCAAGAGAGGCAGCACCAACTGGTGGTACCTATGGGAGTGTTGCTTTCCCTCATCACTATAGCTTCGGAGATGAAACGTAACGTCGGGTTTTGCCATATTAGGGTGTGTTTTCTCACTTCCAGCCGATACTTATCGGGCGCAAGACCGGCGGTCAACTAACCCGGAACATTACTCTGTGGATGGCTTCAGCCGTCTCCAAAAAGATCTACAAATATCTACTCTATAATAATATACAGGTCGGGTTTCAGAAGTGCCTTTTTGAAACCAGCTATCACTGCGCGGTGTGATAGCTGGACGGTTACCGCTTGGGCGGATCGTGTAGATGAATGCTTAATCCGCAAGTTCCGCGAGACACCTCTCAAGGATTGCGAGCCCCTCTTCGAGCACCTCATCTTCAATTGTGACCGGCATGAGAAAGCGAAGCGTGTTGCCGTAAAGGCCGCAAGAAAGCAGGATCAGCCCTTTCTCACGCGCGCGCTTGCAAAGCGCAGCCGTGAGCTCCGCATCGGGCTCTTTGTCAGCTGAGACAATATCCATGGCTGCCATGGCGCCCAGATGACGAACATTCTCCACGCAAGCGAAACGCTCCTGCCACTTTGAAAAGCGCTGGCCCAGAGTCTCCCCCAGGGACTGGCTCCTCGTGAGGATGTCTTCCTCTTCAAACACCTCAAGCACCGCCAATACCGCTGCACACGATACCGGGCTGCCAGAATAGGTGCCGCCAAGTGAGTTCGGGCCGGATGCATCCATATGAACATCCGTACCCACAATGGCGGAGATCGGCATGCCAGCTGCCATGCTTTTGGCCATGGTCATCAGGTCGGGCTCAACACCGCTGTGTTCTATGGCAAACATTTTGCCCGTGCGGCCAAAACCGGACTGAACTTCATCAACAATCATCAACATGCCGTGTTCATCGCAGATGTCGCGCACCGCTTTGAGGAAGCTTGCTGGTGCAGGATAGAAACCGCCCTCGCCGAGAACCGGTTCGATCACAATGGCTGCCGTGTCACGTGGGTTGGCATCGGTCTTGAGCGTCATTTTCAATCCACGAATGGCGTCTTCTTCACTGACACCATGAAAAGGCACTGGATACGGCGCACGGAAGACGTTACCCGGCATTGTGCCAAAGTCGGCTGCATACGGAGCGACTTTGCCGTTCATCGCCATGGTCATAAAGGTGCGGCCGTGGTAGCCGCCGTCAAAACAGATGACGTTGTTTTTACCCGTCGCCGCCCGCGCAATCTTGACCGCATTCTCTAAGGCTTCAGCGCCGGAGTTCACTAACATGACCTTACCGTGTCCTCTCACCGGGGTGAGTTGGCTTAGCTTCTCAGCGACTTTGACGTACCCTTCATAGGGCATCACGGTCTGGCAGGTGTGCATCACACGCTCTAGCTGCGCTTTTACGGCCTCCACGACTTTTGGGTGGCAATGACCAATGTTTAGCACCCCAATCCCGCCGGCAAAATCGATAATACGGTTGCCATCCGCATCCCAGATCAAGGCATTCTCCGCACGATCCGCAAACTGCGTGGCGGGGCTGGCAGCGCCGTTGGCAACATACTTCTTTTTCAATTCATTCAATTGCGCGTTATTCATCAACTCTCTCCTTATCAGACAGTAGCAGCGCTCAAAGGCCGCCCATACACAGATATTTGATTTCGACAAAGTCATCGATGCCATAGCGGGAGCCTTCGCGCCCGATGCCCGACTCCTTGATACCGCCAAAGGGCGCAACTTCCGTAGAAATCAGCCCTTCATTAATTCCGACCATGCCGTACTCAAGAGCCTCAGCCACACGCCATACCCGGCCGATGTCCCGGCTGTAGAAATACGCGGCAAGGCCAAACGGCGTATCATTCGCCAGCTCCACAGCCTCCGATTCCTCGGTAAAGCGGAAAACCGTTGCGACAGGGCCGAAAATCTCCTCCTGTGCAATGCGCATACTTGCGGTTACGCCGGTCAATACGGTGGGCGGATAAAAGTTCGGATTCTCCGGAGTCCCGGGGTTTTGCTGAGTGATCAGGGCGCCATTGGCCAGCGCGTCTTCAACAAGCCCGCGTACTTTGTTGACTGCCTTATCGTTAATCAGAGGGCCAATGGTCACGGCCTCGTCGAAACCATCGCCGACTTTCAGATCCCGGACGGCCACATTCAGCTTTTCAACGAACAGGTCGTGAACGCCATCCTGAACAAGAATGCGGTTGGTGCACACGCAGGTCTGGCCCGCATTGCGGAACTTGGAAGCCATCAATCCGGAGATGGCTGCGTCTACGTCAGCGTCGTCAAAAACAATAAACGGCGCATTGCCCCCCAGTTCCAAGGAGACCTTCTTCACGGTATCGGCGCACTGACGCATCAGTAACTTGCCCACCGGCGTTGAGCCTGTGAAAGACAGCTTGCGCACCCGAGAGTCCTCGCATAGCGTAAGGCCAACCTCCGGTGCCTGCAGCGTCGTAACCACATTGACAACGCCTGCGGGAATACCGGCCTGCCGGCTCAGTTCCGCCAGCGCCAGCGCACACAGTGGGGTATCTTCACCCGGCTTGATCACAACCGTGCATCCCGCCGCCAGCGCAGGGGCAACTTTTCGGGTGATCATTGCAATAGGGAAGTTCCAGGGTGTGATCGCCGCAACTACACCAATTGGCTGCTTGATGGTCACAAGACGCTTATCGGGGCCGTGGGCGGGAATAACGTCGCCATAAATGCGTTTGGCTTCTTCCGCAAACCACTCAACAAAGGATGCCCCGTAGGCGACTTCGCCCTTGGCCTCTGCAAAGGGTTTGCCCTGTTCGTTGGTCATGATGGTGGCCAGGTCATCCTGGTTCGCAAGGAGAAGGTTGAACCAGTTGCGCAGGAGAGCCGCACGCTCCTTTGCGGTCAGGGCTTGCCAGGGTTTCAATGCTTTTTCGGCAGCGTCGATGGCGGCATGGGTTTCGTCTGCTCCCAGATCGGGAACAGAGGCCAGGGTAAGGCCGTTGCTGGGATTGAAGACCGGAAATGTTCTGGCTTTGGCGTCCTGGACCCACTGCCCATCAATAAAGGCACGATCCCGAAACAATTCTGGTTGATTGAGGTTTAACGTCATAAAGGGCTCCCAAGCGTCCTGGCCAAAGTGGCTTATACAGTTGAAGGGATGGTATAGCGGCATGTTCGTGTGATAAATATGAATGATTGTAGGTATACGTTGATGGCCATCAAACAATGAAAAAGGATCTGAAGATCAGGCTAGGGCAGGTTGGTGATTACGAGATACGTCTTCTTAAGGTATTCGAGGCTGTTGTGGAAAACGGTGGTTTTTCTGCGGCTGAAAGTGAGCTGAACATAGGCCGCTCAACCATCAGCACTCACATCGCGAACCTGGAAGAGCGCCTGAATCTAAAACTTTGTTCGCGAGGCCGGGGCGGGTTCTTGTTGACGGAAGAGGGAGCTGAAGTCTATGAATTAATGAAGACGCTCCTGTCGGCTCTCGAAGGCTTCCGTTCAGGGGTCAATGCCCTGCACGTCAGCCTTACCGGCGAGCTGCGCATTATTGCCAGCGATGCTATTTGCATGGACCCCCAATCCGGGCTTTCGGAGGCGATTGCTCGATTCTCGGAAGCGGCGCCAGACGTTAATGTGCTGCTGGATGTGAGATCACTCAGTGATATTGAACGGATGGTCCTGAACGACAAAGCGGACATAGGCGTGATTCCTTATCATCGCCCGCTTACCGGGCTGGATTATCGCACACTGTACGCTGACGACTGCCACCTTTACTGCAGTCGCACCCATCAGCTTTTCAACGCAAAGCCATCGCCAGAACTGCTGGATCAGGTTCTCTCCAGTAAAGTTGTTCACGCCGGGATTCACACTAGCCCCCAGGTTGGCGCTCAATTGGCGGATATGAACAAGGCAGCGATTTCCTATTTCTACGAGGCGCGACTCGCGATGATCCTTTCCGGCGCCTACATTGGTTTCATGCCAGACACTTACGTTCAGCGCTATGTGGAGGCAGGAGATTTGCGGGCTCTTGTACCCGAAACGAGGCACTATTCATTAGAGGTCTGCACCATCACCCGTACATACGGCAGGGCTAATAGGGCGCGTGAGCTGTTTCTTGAGCGTTGGATGGACGTGGTCAATCATGCCCGTCATCCGAATTAAAACAGAGCTCGCTGCTGACACCCGCCATAGGCCGGGTTTTTCCAACTCTCGGTGGACCTGATACGGGGTCTGGGTCATCCCGCTGAGCCGATAGATACAGTAAAACGTCAGAATGTTTTACATGTCACCCCCTCCACCGAACCACTGGTTAGCGTAACTCTCTAAAATTAAGACGATATTTTTGCATGGCATGCATGTGGCTTGCTCTTTCGCTGGTCTAAAAAACCAGACAACTCATGTCCGAGGGAATTATGTAGTCGTCGAGACAACAATAAAAGCTGAGCAAACGGAAGGGCACTATGAAGCAATTAAAAGCATTCAAGCTTGGTTTGGTAGTCATTTCAAGCTTTATGGCATTTTCGGCTCTAGCGGCACCGCCACCGGTGGTCACCGACGACCCCCACGACGAATCCCATGACGAATCCCAACATCTACTAAGCATTTCTGACGGACTCGTTCGTTCCGATCCGAGCGCCCCCCTCATGGAACATGATGCCGCAGTAGCCGACATCATCAGTGATGCGCCGTTCGCCAAGGTTATCAAAAACCTGGCTGAAGCCGGCCGCGGAGAACGGCTCTCTGCAAACTCCACAACCGATGTTTGGGCGCTGGGCAACTATGCGTATACCGGCACCTTTAACAGCCCTTGTGGCGGCGACCCAGACGCGGGCATCTGGATCTGGGACGTGCACAACAAAACCAAGCCAGAATTTGTTGGCATCATCCAGTCACCGGAAGGTAGTCGCACTAACGACGTCCGGGTGGCGACATTAAGTTCGGGCGATATCCTGGTACATTCGAACGAATCTTGCGACGGAGGCCCTGGCGGATATGAGGTCTATAACGTTGACGACCCATCAAATCCTGTCCACCTGGCGTCAGTTCGAATTGATGACCCGAATTCTCAAACTCCACTTATCTTTGGGCCCATCACCGACGTTGGTGTGCACAATCTTTGGCTCTTCAGCCAGGGCGCACAGGACTACGTGGGCGTAACGACCGAGACTGTGTACGGCAACTTCCACATCTACGAGATCACTGATCCAGCCAACCCGGTGCTGGTTTCTTTCTGGGGTGCAGAAGAGTTATTCGACCCGGGTGTAGTTGCCAGCGGAGATTTTGGTCGAAACCTGGATGCAGCCCTCTGGCTTCTGGACGGATTCGGTGCTTCTGCAAACCGATTCCTGCACGACGTCACCATCACCGCCGACGGCACCAGAGCTTACCTTGCCAATTGGGATGCAGGCCTGGTTCTCCTGGACATCAGCGATCCGACTAATCCTCAGCTCGTTTCGGTAGCCCTGGATCCAGCCAATGGCTCACTCGATGGCGAGGTCAACAGCCACTCAGTCTGGCCCAGTGAGGACGGCACGATCGTGGTCGAAGGTGAAGAGGACTTCAGCGCCTGGGAGGCCACCGTTGCCCCTGGCAATGTGACGTTCGGCAACGGCAACCCCATTCCGGGTGTGATGGCGGCAACCTCGACGGGCGATGCATTTGAAGCAAACCAGACTGGCAACGGCGGGTTCATAACGGCCTCCAGCGTGGAAGTTACAAGTGGGCCGCTGACCGGCTCGGTCTTCGGCGCCAATGAATTCAGCGGAAACAACGTCCCGCTTGGTGAAGGCTCGTACGCAGGTAACTTCGTCTGGATAGGGCAGGCTTGTAACGGCGATCCGATTCTCAATCCGCTCGGAGCCGGTGATATTGCTGTCGTTCGCCGCGGTGCCTGCTCGTTTGCGGAGAAGTCCGTGAACGCGTCAAACGAAGGAGCTGGCGCAATCGTCGTGACCAACAACAATCCAAACTCTACACCTTGGAGCGGAATTCGTATCTGGAACTATTCCGACCCGGCCAATCCCGTACTGGCCTCGATTTTCGACACCGAATGTTCGGCTTCGACCGCGCCTGGTGGCAATTGCGACGCCCGCGGAACCTATTCGAGCCATAATGTCCTGGTTGAGACCAGTGGGAATAAGGTGAAAGCGTATATTTCCTGGTATTCCGATGGTGTCGTGGTAGTGGATGTCACCAATCCGTATGCTCCTGTTGAAGTTGCTCGATACCATCGCGCCGGTGCCGAGTTCGAAGCTGAAAACGGCGGCATCCAGGATATCTGGGGAATTTACAAGGTTCCGAATGAGCCATGGATTTATGCGTCTGACCGTAACGGTGGTCTTTATATTCTTAAAGAGTACGGTTCAGGTTCAGCGAAGAACGGTAAAGATTAACCGAAGCGGCGACTTTGGTGACTGGAGGCGGTGCTCGGCACCGCCTCTTTAAAAAAAGTCATAGCAACTGATAGGGGTCGCAATCATGAAAAAGATATATACCGGCGCCATTGGCGCTTTTGCAATCTGCGTAGCGTTCACTGCCGTCGCAGATACCGAGAAGGTCGACAGCACTCTCTATTGGTTACAAATTGCCCCGGGGCAAGTTGTGGAGATGCCTAATGGGACAAAAGGGAGAACGGTCATTAGAAACCATGCAACCGTGGTTCAGGCAGACGGCGACGTGTCTAGCCAATGGTGCACTGGACACCAAGGCGTCGATGGTTCAGGACAAGCTGGAGGCGCGGGCTATTGCACGAGTATCTCGGACAACGGCGACATGCTGTTTATTTCCTATATGCTTGGTTCAGAAGATCAGCCAGCGAATTGGACAGTAATGGGTGGTACTGGCGCCTATGAAGGCGCCACCGGTAGTGGAACGTCGACCATTACGTCCCGTCGCGGCGATGGGCGCGCCTGGACCAGCCAAGCGCAAGGAAGCATCACGACCAAGTAGTTGGTTCGGGAATGGCGGGGCTTTCGAGCACCCGCTCACCGATCTTCGACGATTTCCAACGCTATACCGCCGACGAGGTGAACGCAGTCTCTGGCAAGGATCTCTCTGGGAAAGACGGCGGCCAGAGTGTCATTAGAACAGGCCGTTCCTAAACCGATCTATGCTGCAGTTCAGAATTCCGGTGTTGTTGAACGTTTCCCTTCAAAGTCCACCTGGCCGGGTGTGGAGGGCGCTCACTACACTGCGTTGAGCCCGGATGGTAAACAGTTGATGGTGTCCGGGTTCAAGACCGGCAATGTCTACATCATGGACACGGATATCGGCGAGATCCAGGCGAGCTTTCCAATCGGCAAAGTGGTGCAGGGCGTCAAAGTGTCACCCGATGGGCGTTATGGCTTCGCCGTGGCAACCACCCTGGGAGAAATTGCAGTCATCGATATGGAAACCCTGTCACTGGTCAAAAAGATCAATGTGGGTGACTCGCCCCACAATATTGATATTTCTGAGGACGGCCGTTACCTTTATGTATCCGTGACGGCAGACAATCTGATCACCGTTATTGATCTGGAGTCCCTGCAGGTGGTGCGTCGGGAGCCTGTCGATGGCAAATTCCCGTTCTGGGTTGCTGTTCCCGGCAACCCCTGAAGGTATGTCCCCATATAGGCACTCATACAGGCACTCATATTTAATCTCAGGCACTGGTTGACTGGTTTATACCGTCCTGCGGTGGTCGGAGCCGGAGGATGGGCAGTAGCACTGGTGCTCGCCGGGGTAATGCTGTTTCCCGACGTGGGCGTCATGAGTCACGACCATATCCCGATGGTGAGTGATGCGTTGGCAGACTATCAAAAGGTGACTCTCACGGACCTGCCTGCGTTGGCAAACACCGCTGATATATCAGCTCCAGCCAAGTTAGCAGGTGGTCGTCTACGCTGTGCCGGCGTCAAAAAAACCACTGGGCTTCAAGCAATCCCAGGCTTTTGAGTGCCCCGTATTCACTGTCGTCGTTGCCGCCAAACAGCTGCACGCCAGCTGTCAGATACACCTCTATGGGCACCGGCAGTGTCCAGGTGGAGCGGGGATAGAACACCCAGCTGTGGTCGTCGGCGTTGCGGATCGCGACCACACGGTACTGCCAGAAGGGATTGATGTCCTGCCAAACCAGTAGGCCGGTGTAGTGGCGGTCCGCGTATTGGGGCTCCCCGGCCGCCAGGCGGCTGAGAGACAGTCCCGGATCTGGCGCAGGCCGGCCGTTGTAAAAGTATTCCAGGGCAAGATTGACGCCGTTGCGGAACGACCAGTTGAGATCCGCCACCGCCTGCCAATACCTGGCTTCCTCGTCAGGTTCGCTCCACACCGCTTCCATGCGCCAGCCGGTGCCGGCCAGTGAACCACTGCCCCCGATACCAGCCTTGGTGACATCGGCGAAGGTTCCGGCCATCACACTGGCATCCACACCGGCCACGAAGCGCTTGACCCGGCCCGCGGTGCTGGCATTGTCGTCCCCATGCTGCGGGGCATGCACGGCACTGATCCGGCCCAGGGCGCCCCAGGACGTATCCCAGAGCAGCGCATCGACGCCGATGCGCTCATCCGGTTCCAGTTGCAGGGGGCTCACCGGGTTGAGGATATCCATGGGGTTCCAGATCAGCGCGGTGGACCAGTTCACCTGCTGCCGGCCGAGACGCCAATCCCCTGCCGGCGAACGCCACTGCACCGTGCCCCGGTACAACTGGTGGCGGCCCACAAGATCGCCGGATTCGGTCAGCTCGCCCTGCAAGTCCCAATATCGCGGATCCGGGGCGTCCTTAAGCAGGGCGAATTCGGGGCTGTCGAGAAAGCTGCCGGTAACCAGTTCCACATCGTAGGCCGCCTCAAGGGTCCAGTCGCCCTGGCGATAGCGCGGTTCCAGGCGCAGACGGGTGAGGTTCGACAGATACGGATCGTCGTCCACCAGCGAACGTGAACCCACAGTGAGGTTCTTGAGCGAGCCGGAATGGCTGAAGTCGGCCCCGGCGTGCGGCGCCAGCATCAGGCTCACTGCGATTGCAGTGCATGTGCGTTTAACCATGGCGAATCGCCTCCACCGGATCCAGTCTTGAGGCCCGTCGTGCCGGATACAGGGCCACCAGCACGGAGCAGATGAAGAGCAGCAAACAAGGCAGCCAGACGTGGTCGAAGATGAGCACCGGGTAAATCACGTCCGTTACTCCGGGAACGGCTTCAAATGAATGAGCGATGTCCGAGAGGTCGATCCCCCTGCGGTTATACCAGGCCACAATCAGCGTTCCGACCACACTGCCGGCGGCCATGCCCAGTAGCGCCAGAAACAGAGCCTCAAAGAGGATGGTCAGCACTATCTGGGAGCCGCGCGTTCCCAATGCCAGCATCACGCCCAGCTCACGGGTGCGCTCCATCACCGACATCACCATGGTGTTCATGACACCAATCGCAACCACGACGAACACCACCGAAAGGATCAGGTAAAAGTCGATCCGGGTCATGTCGATCATTTGCATCACTACCGGTAACAGGGTTTCCCAGTCCTGGGCCACCAGATCGGCGGACAGGGTGCGGTTAAGGTTCTGGGCCAGCAGCGTGCTTTGGCTTCGGTCCTGCAATCGCAGGGCGATACGCGAGGCCTGGTCAGGCTGGAAACCGAGCAGAGTCCGGGCCCTGATGAGACTGGTGAAGACGTACTCACTGTCGAACAGGTCGCTCCCGGTGCGGTAAATACCGGCGATCGGGTAGGCGCTGGAGGCGAGGTCACCACTGGCCTGCTGAGCTGTGACGACCAGCTTGTCGCCCAGGCGGGCGTCCAGTTCGTCTGCCAGTTTCTGGCCGATCACGATGCCGTCGCCGGCGGGCTCCACATAATGGCCTTCAACAATGTAATTCGCCAATCGGGTCACCTGCCTTTCCCGCTCCGGGTCCACGCCCACCACCTCCACCGGGCGGCTGGTCTTGGGATTGGCGACCATGGCCTTGACCTGCACCCGCGGGGCGACGGCTTCGACGTTGGGCTGCTGCGCCAGCGCCTGCACGCGGGAGGCGGTATCGGAGATACGCAGGGCCGGGGACAGATCCACATCATGGCCCCGCTGCATCACCTGCACATGGCCACTCAACTGTTGGGTGGAGTTGCGGATCATCTGCTCGAAGAAGCCATCGGTGAAACCGTACAGGAACAGATAGGCGGCGAGCCCGAACGCGGTAGCCGACGCGGTGATCAGCGAACGGCGCGGATTGCGGAACACCGAGCGCAGTGCCATCTGGGCAAAAATCAGGACACGGTTGTTGGCGGTGACTTCAGCATGGACGCGGCGCAGACGGTTGCTGGCGCTGCGATGGGCATCCATGGCTTCCAGGGGCGTATGACGGCTGGCAATCCAGGCCGGCACAACAGCGGCCAGCAAGGCCACAATGATCACCACCACACCAATGATCAGCCAACGGCCGGGACTGGTGGTGGGATAAACGATACCGCTCAGCCCCGGCATGGTGTCCATGGCCTGGATGTAGGCGGTGAAGTCGAGGCCGTGGCTGGCGTAATAGGTGGTCACGGCCAGCCCCAGGATCAGGCCGATGGTGTAGCCCACCAGGGCCAGCAGGGTGGTTTCCATCAGCACCAGTTGCACAATACGCGACCCTGAGGTGCCCAAAGCCATCATCACCCCGAACTCCCGGCCGCGCTCCATCACGGACATCAGTATGGTGTTGACGATACCGGCCGCCACCACCACAAACACCACGAAGATAACGATGTAGGTCACCGCGTTGTGGAAATCTACCATTTGCATCAGCGAAGGCATCAGGGCGGGCCAGTCGAGGACTTCCACACCACGCTCGCCCAACTGTGTCTCCAGGGTTGCCACGACACCCTTGAGGAGGTCGGGGTCGTCAACCCGGGCGGCGACCTCCGTAACCCGGCCCCAGAAGGCATACAGGGACTGGGCTGCATCAAGAGGGATCTGGGCCAAACCGCCGTCTATGCGTTTCACGCCGGTTTCAAACAGACCCACCACCTTGAAGCGGTCGGCGCCAATGGAACCGTCCGCTGCCTGCACCACCAGGGCCAGTTCGTCGTTCAGGGCCACCTCCAGTGCCCGGGCGGCGCCCGTGCCGAGGACGATTTCGTTACCGGATTGCAGATAGCGGCCCTGGACAATGGATCGGTCCAGCCGCGTGACGGAGCGCTCCTGCTCGGGCGCCACCCCCATTACCTGCAGGGCCCGGGACTGGTCGGCGAGGCTGGCCAACGCGTGGCCGGTGACCCGGGGCGTGGCGGCGTCCACTCCGGGGACATCCGCGACAGCCTCCGTCAGCTGCCATTGCTGCGGCAAAGCGATGTTCATTTCTCGCTCGTCGTGGAAGCCGCGTTTGTGCACCTTGAGGTCGCCGGTCATGTAGCCGGTCATGTTGTTGATCATCTGGGCGTTGATGCCGTCGATAAAGGCCCAGAGAAACACGAGCCCAGCCACGCCGACGACCAGGGAGAGCAGGGTGATGCCGGTGCGGCGGCGGTTGGCGCGCAGGTTGCCCAGGGCCAATCGCAGCCAGGCCATCATGAACGGTGCTCCTCGCGTTCGATGCGCCCGTCCTTGAGGTGCACCACCCGGCGGGCCCGCTCCATCACCATGGGATCATGGGTCGAGAAGACGAAGGTAACGCCGTGCTCGTCGTTCATCCGCCTCATCATGTCCAGCAGGGAGGCGCCGGTTTTGGAGTCGAGGTTGGCGGTGGGTTCGTCGGCCAGAACAATGGCCGGCTGGCTGACAATGGCCCGTGCCACCGCAACCCGCTGTTGCTGGCCGCCAGACAGTTCGTTGGGCAGACGACCTTCCATCCCCTCCAGACCGACCTCTGCCAATATCTGCCGCGCCTTTTCGCGTCGCTCGCGGAACGGCATGCCGCGCAGCATCAGCACGTATTCCACGTTTTCCTGGGCCGAAAGCACGCCGATCAGGTTGTATTCCTGGAACACGAAACCGATCTTCCACAATCGCAAGGCGGTGCGCTTCCTGCGGTTGAGGCCGGTAATCTCCTGACCGTCGATCTGGATACGGCCGGAGGTGGGTTCATCCAGGGCACCGATCTGGTTGAGCAGGGTGGTCTTACCGGAACCGGACGGCCCTACCAGGGTGGTGAATTCACCGGCCTCGATAGCCACGGAAACGTCATCGAGAGCTTTGACCGCCACGCTGTCCTGACGGTAGATGCGCGAGGTTTTTTCCACATTCACAATCGCCATGACGTGTCCTCACTGTGGATTGCGCAGGCGGCGCAGGGTGAAAAGGTCGTCCTCCAGGGGCAAATTGAACTCGATGGACTCGATCTCGATTACGGTGCGTGATTTGGCGTCGTCGGTATCCACCATGGTCCAGCGGGTGGGAATGCGGCGCCCGCCCATGGTCTCGATGGCGCTGTAGGTCATTTCCTTGACCGCCTGATCCCGCTCACCGAAGTAGGTCACGGCTACTGGTATATGGTCATCGCGGATTGTGAATTCCAGGCGACTCCACACGACTGGAGCGTCCGGCTTGGGCGTAGAGCTCACCTCATAGATGATCACGCCGTCCTGCTCCTCGCTGCCGGTGATTTCGTGGCTGTAGTCGTCGACGAACGAGCTTTCCTTGACCAGGTCGTCATTGCTGAAGTTGGAGCCCATCCAGGGCTGTAGCATCATTGAGGGCGGGATCTTGATGGTGCGATCCACCTTGGGCAGGTAGTTCCACATGGCATCCTTGATGCGTAGCGAGCCAATGCCGGCTTCTTTCTTGGGCGCGTGGATGCGGATCAGGGTTCTTTCGGGTCGGTCCATCCAGGCTTCCAGGTCCAGCTCCCGGGTCCAGTACTCGGTTTCGATGCGCATGGTAAAACGGCCATGATTGGAATCGCCCCAGAGGGTGTCTTCCATACCATCGACCAGCTCCTCGCCTCCAGGCGAGGACTCGGCAGCGAGCGCAAACAAGGGAAACAGGAGCAGGGCTGGGAGAAGCCTTTTCATCACGAAGTCCTTTGTCGTTTGTTGGTGTTTTCTATTTCACTTAAACCATTACTTTAATAGACCTTCCTTTTTGAAGGCCGTTCCTCGATAAGGCTGTAGCCGCTTCGCGTTTATCCAGCGTTGCGGAAATAGGGGTCAGGTGCAGGGCGATACCGTTTTCTGCATGACGTTAGATCCGACCAGCGAGGATGGAGAAGTAAACAGCCACTCAGTCTGGCCAAATGCAAACGGTACTATCGTGTATCGGGGGATAAGTGTGCCCGAACTTGCATTATGCATAGGTGCAGGTGTATGAAATTGCCGATGCATCAGGACAGGGTAAGGGCCATAAATGACTGACGAGTACCGCTATCAGCAACTGGAAGGCTGGTTATTGAAGGGAATCCTGGAGCAGCGTTGGCGATTGGGAGAGCGCCTGCCTTCGATCCGAACTCTGTGTGCCGAACAGAAATTGTCCAAGGCAACGGTTCAGCACGCCCTGCAGCGACTGGAGGCCCAGGGCCTGATCGAGGCACGCCCTAAAGCCGGCTACTTTGTTTCCTTGCAGCCGGACGGAGTGAAGAAGCCGGTTAGTCGTGTCCGCATAGAAGCCCCACGCCCGGTAAATGTCAGCGATCTGCTGCTGGATATCATGGGCCGTAGTGCGGCGTTTGATTTACTGCCGGATCTTCACAGTGGCGACCTTCCGCCAGGAATAGTGACTCTGAACCGTTCGATAGGCCGGGCACTGAGACGCCAAAAGGGCGAAGACTTCCAGTATTACGATAAGCCTGCAGGGTTTATCGGCTTGCGGGAACAGTTGGCGCTCCATCATGCCAGGCGAGGGTGGGCCGTCTCACCGGAACAGCTTTGCATCACCTCAGGTTGCCAACATGCCCTGTTTCTGGCGTTGATGGCATCCTGTGAGCGTGGGGATGTGGTCGCTGTCGAATCCCCGGGATTTTACGGTGTATTGCAACTTCTGGAACAGCTTGGCCTTAAAGTGGTGGAAGTGCCCACGTCCATGGAGACGGGCATGGACATGAATGGCCTTGAGGAAGTACTTGAACGTTGGAAGGTAACAGCCTGTATTGTCTCTCCTTCATTCTCGACACCGGGAGGTGCGTTGATGCCGGAGCCAGACAAAAAACGCCTGCTTTCGTTGGCGGAACGACATGACCTCGCGGTGATCGAAGACGATATCTATGGAGATACTGCACTTGGTCGTTCTCCTGATCCGCTGAAGGCCCTCGATGTTGAGGAACGGGTTATCCTGTGCAGCTCTTTCTCCAAATCCCTGTCCCGGGATTTGCGGCTTGGCTGGATATCCGGCGCGCGTTGGCACGACCGGATCCTGCACCTGAAGCTGGTTACCCAACTGGCCAGCAGCCGGTACCTCCAACAGGGCGTGGCGGACTACATGGCCGATGGCAGTTTCACCTCCCACCTTCGCCGTCAGCGCCATGAACTGAGGGTTAACAGGGACAGATTGATTGCGTCGCTCCATACCTGGCCCGGGGAGGTACGGGTCAGTACCCCGCAAGGTGGTCTGACTGTCTGGGTGGAGTTGCCAGAGACGGTCGACACACTGGCGGCATACACGAATGCCCTGAAGCACGGCATTATCATCACACCGGGCCCGCTGTTTTCGGTATCCGGTCAGTTCGAAAATTGCCTGAGAATAAGCTTTGCCCATACCTGGAACGAATCCCGAATGGACGCTCTCCGGAAATTGCCCGGTTTGCTGTACAACGAGTAGAAACGTCTGACTGTGTCTGCATATCTGTACCTATTCAGATTATATTAATTGCGCCTGTGCCCATTGGGTGCTGAGGATTATTCTCCCTGACAGTCCAATTATTGTCGGGGGAGAGTATCCGTTGAGTAACGCCATTCCTGTACGTAACCTTGCCGTAGGGCCTGATGACAACGGCAAAATCCACACCCGTAAGTTCCAGGGCTTTTTCAGACGCTTGAGAATTGCCGGCGGAACAATTCTGTTTACCCTGTTTTTCGGTACCGTGTGGTTGTCCTGGGGCGACCGCCAGGCGGTATTGTGGGATTTGTCCGAAAAACAGTTTCATATCTTTGGTAGCACCTTCTGGCCCCAGGACCTGATACTTCTGTCCGCTATCCTGCTCATTTGCGCCTTCGGCCTGTTCTTCATAACGGTCGTTGCCGGACGCGTATGGTGTGGTTACACCTGTCCGCAAAGTGTCTGGATGTGGGTATTCATGTGGGCCGAAAGAGTGGCAGAAGGTGACAGAAACCAACGCAAAAATCTGGATGAGGCGCCCCTGTCACCGTTGAAGATCTACAAGCGGGCGTTAAAGCACGGAATGTGGCTGGCAATCAGTCTGGCAACCGCTGTGACTTTCATTGGTTATTTTGCCCCAATCCGGCAGCTGGTTACGGATCTGTTCACCCTGCAGGCCACTGGCATGGCCGCGTTCTGGGTGTTTTTCTTCACAGCCGCCACCTACCTCAATGCCGGCTGGCTTCGCGAAAAAGTCTGCCTGCACATGTGTCCTTACGGGCGCTTTCAGTCCTCCATGCTGGACAGGGATTCCCTGGTCATCAGCTACGATGCCCAGAGGGGAGAGAACCGAGGAGGGCGCAAAGCCGGCTCGGATTACAAGGCCGAAGGCCTCGGTGATTGTATCGATTGCCAGATGTGCGTTCAGGTCTGCCCAACCGGCATCGATATCCGCGATGGCCTGCAAATGGAATGCATCGGATGCGCGGCCTGTATTGATGCCTGCGATTCCATCATGGACAAAATGGACTATGCTCCGGGCCTTATCCGTTATACCAGTGAAAGGGAACTGGAAGGTGGACGACTGAGGATCCTCCGCCCACGGTTACTGGGATACGGCGCTCTGCTGGTGTCGTTTATTGCCATTTTATCCTGGGCGATTATGGACAGACCCATGGTCGAGTTTAACGTGGTCAAAGACAGGGGACTGTTCCGGTTCGACGGAACGGGGAATATTGAGAACAGCTATATCCTGAAAGTGCTCAACAAAAGTCAGGATAGCCAGACCTTCCAGTTAAGTATCAGTGGTGTGGACGGACTGAGCATGATCGGACATCCGAACATCGTCGTGAATGCGGGCGAATGGCGTGAAATGCCGGTATCGGTAACTGCGGTACCGGAGGCACTTGATCGTGGCGTCACTGATATAGCGTTTCATCTGGACCCAGTAAACGACAGCGGCGAGCGTCTGGTCGAAACCAGCCGCTTTATTGGGCAGCCGAACCAGTAATTGAACAGGGGAGGTCTCTGGGTGTCAGGTAAAATGGCTTGGCCAGGTGATAATCGCGAGTCCTGTTTGCCGGTCAGGATCTCGACGCCATTACGGAATGCGTGTCCACGGTTTTCATAGTCTGCGCCAAACAATGGGTATTCCGAGGCGCGATCTCCGCATCCATGGGCTGCGTAGCGGAAGAACGACTGCGGCCCAAAAGGCCGTTTGTTGAGCGTCCGTTGGCGTTGGCCTTTTTGGGCCTCCCTCTCGGGAGGCCACTCAAGTCTCATGCAGTTGCTGTTCTGCGGTTGTCTAGCGATGCTGAAAGCCGGGTCAGGAGAAGCGCACTGAGGACGATAACTCCGCCAATCCAAGGCGTGTTCATCAGCCCCATATCCTCGACCACGTGCCCACCAAGCCAGGCGCCGCCGGCAATACCGATGTTGAATGCGGCGATGTTTAATCCGGATGCGACGTCAACGGAATGAGGCGTATACCGCTCAGCGAGCTGGACGACATAGACCTGCAGGCCCGGTACGTTGCCGAAGGCAAAGGCACCCCAGACAAGCAGGGTGATAACCGCTGCAACCGGATTGTAGGCAGTGAAGGTAAGCACAAAGAGGATGGCAGCCAGGCCACCGAAAATGATGTACAGCGCCGAGGTCGGCCCTAGGCGGTCTGCGAGCCTGCCGCCCCAGATATTGCCAGTGGCCACGGAGATGCCGTAAACCAGCAGCAGCACGCTGACCATGCCAGAGGCAAATCCCGTGACATCCTCCAGAATCGGTGTCAGGTAGGTAAACGCTGTGAAGGTGCCGCCATAGCCAACGGCGGTCATGGCGTACACCAGCAGCAGTCGCGGATGGGTGATGACTTCAAGCTGTTGGCGGAGCGTGGCCGGCGCTGATTTCTTCAGGTTTTTCGGCACCAGCAGCGCGCTGCCAATCAGTGCAATGGTACCCAGAGCAGCGACGGTCAGGAACGTAGCACGCCAGCCGAAGGTCTGCCCGATAAACGTGCCCAGTGGAACGCCTGTAACCAGTGCCACCGTCAGACCGGTGAACATGATGGCTATTGCGCTGGCCTCTTTGTCCTTTGAGACAAGACTGGTCGCAATCGTTGAGCCAATCGAGAAGAACACGCCGTGAGCGAGCCCTGTCAGGATTCGGGCGGTCATCAGCGAGGCGTAATTCGGGGCCATCCAGGCAAGAACATTACCAATGATGAAAAGACTCATCAGGGACAGCAGCACCCATTTCCGATTCCAGCGACCCGTTAACGCAGTAAGTACAGGGGCGCCAACGGCGACACCGAGCGCATACAAGCTGACCAAGAGGCCAGCTGAAGGCAGAGTAACGCCCAGATCCTGGGCGATGGTTGGAACCAGTCCGACGATGACGAATTCGGTGGTCCCGATTGCAAAGGCACTTAATGTCAGTGCAAATAATGCAATAGGCATAACGTATCTCCAGTGGAGTTGATTGACGTTGCCTAGTGTGGTCTTTCATACTTTTGCGATAAACGGCGCTTTGTGAAAATTACTTTTGCGGATATTGAAAATGAAAAGTCGGGCGGACGATCTGTTCCTTTTGCTGGCTGTGGTCGATAGCGGCAGTTTCAGTGCCGCTGCGGAACAGTCAGAGGTTTCTGTGACGAGGGTTTCGCGGGCAGTTACTCGGCTTGAAAAAAGCCTGGCCACCACGTTACTGAACCGAACAACTCGAAGAATCAATCTCACGGAAGAGGGTCGACTATTCGTCGAAAAGGTCCGCGCGGGACTGGCAAACCTGGAAGAGGCGGAGGAGCAGTTAAGCATTCGAAACCAACGCCCAGCTGGCCGCCTAAGAGTGGATGCCGCCAATCCGTTTTTGCTACACCAAATCGTGCCTTTTGTTAGGGAGTTCCGGGAAGTCTATCCGGAAATAGAGCTCGAGCTAACAGCAAGTGATCAGATTGTTGATTTGCTCGAAAGACGGATTGATGTGGCTATTCGAATAGGCCCTCTAGAGGACTCTACTCTGCATGCGAAATCTTTGGGGCGTTCACCGTTGTCCATCGTGGCATCACCCGAATATCTGAAACGCAGAGGTGGTTGTGCTTCTCCAAATGAATTAATACATCACAGTATTGTTGGATTTACAGCGCCAGAGTCACTGAATTTCTGGCATTTGGGCGAGGGTGTTCGGGTCCAGCCAACAATCCGGGCCAGCAGCGGTGAGGCGGTACGTCAGCTTTGCCTGGCTGGCAACGGCTTGGCGTATCTATCGCTGTTCATGGTCGAAGCTGATATCAAACACGGTAAGTTGATAGAAGTTCTGTCCGATCATTTGGTTCGTCCGAATCCCAGAGAATTAGTAAGCGCTGTTTACTATCGGAACACGACTTTAGCCGCGCGCATTCAGGTGTTTCTGGATTTCTTTATGGGTCGCTGGCAGTTTGGCCGTCAGGAATAGTTAGCCGGAATGTGTGGACGACCACAGAAAGTACCAAGTTTCCCGAAAGACAAATCAATAAGTTGGGCTCAGAATTCCACATAAAGTGCTAGAAAAACTTAAAGTAGATTCTAGAATAGGGCGCAGATCCAACTGACCTGCCCCCAATAACTAAACCACTCACTGCTTAGTAATGTCGGTTAATTTCGACCCTTTTCCCGTAGTCCGGT
>NZ_JBLXIQ010000009.1:0-160330 GCF_048269445.1 Marinobacter sp.
GGCACGATCCCTATGCCTACCTGAAGGATGTGCTGACCCGACTGCCGACGCAGAAGAACAATGTCATCGACGAGCTATTGCCCCACAACTGGAAGCCGACTATACCTGACAAGGTGTGATGGGCGGACGCTTACTTTGTTTGGCCAAATTGAAAACGTCGTTTTTGATTTGATGTATAACGGGAGGCTACGGGCAATTGGAGAATACGAGCTCCGGGAAGAGCAAAGAATGGAAGAAGATGCCATCTCTCTGCTAGATCGAATCAAAGCCTAACCAATGGCTGTTGTCGGACGCACTTACGCTACGCTTCGGCGCGCCGCTAAGCTCAGCGTTATAAGCGGACGGCGCTAAGGAAGCCTAAGAAGGATATCTATGATTATTCAAAGGTATATGGACCTTCCGAAGTTTGTAAGCCTTGTCCAGACAAGGTCTCTCTATCTCGCAAAAATGTCGGCCTTTGAGGATGCATTAGAAGGTGGGTTGACGGTTGATGACTTCTTTAAAACATCGAACGCCCCTGCACACATTGATTTGGCCATTAACGATATTTGGCCTCGGGCAGCCGAAACTGCTGATGAGCGAGCCTCTCGGCTTGAGAGTTCAAAATCAGCTCAAAGCGAAGTTACGGAGAGGCAATTTCAAACACCGTTTGGTTCTTATCCTCGCGATGATGCAGAGCGGTTGTTTCCGGCCTGCAGAGAATGGATATACGTAAGCTGTTGGCACCAGTCAGAGCACGAGTGTGCGGCTATGTGGCGGCTCTACGGTCGTGATAAAAACTCAGTGTGTATATTTTCAACTGATGAACAGCTAAAAGCTGCCATGGCCCTGGATAGTTCATGTGATAGTTTGGAAATTGAGCAAGTGAAATATATTTGTCACATCAACGATAGTTTCTCAGGCAGCCCACTAGATCCATTCATCTCAAAATCAAAGCCATACGCTTTTGAACGCGAGACTAGAGTCGTGGCTTGGAACTCTGGGTTAGATCTATCGACGTCACCTAAAAACGAAAAATCGGGCCTTTTACTCGAAGTAAACCTGGGAAAAATAATCCAAAAAGTGGTTGTCTCGCCACATGCAGACCCTTGGTTTAAAAATATAGTTAAAAAGCTATGTGAAGATGCTCGGTTGAGTTTAGAAGTCGAAGATTCCGTAATCCGAATGGAGCCTGTGTCCGACATTTATAGAGCAATGTCTTATAACCAATCACGGAAGCCGGACGCGTGAGACGCGCCGCTTCGTTTTCGCGTTAAATGCCGGTGATAGCCAGGTCCAGAGCTCCAACAATCTGGTCTCTGAAATGTGAGAGAGAGCCAATAGGGCTCTTGAGATGTTTTTCAGGCACGGAGGAAATTTGCGGAGTTAACAGCAACAGCTCTTGATCGGCAAAGCTGATTTCGGGAGTGAGCCCTTGCATGGCTTCGCCACCGAAGGCAGAACGTTTGCCCAAAGGGATAACAATGCGAGTTGCCAAATCGCTCAGAAGGCTGCTTTGAATATCCACAAGGTAAGGATAGTGAGCCTTGCTGATTTTGCTCGGGTTGGGGTACACATCGAACTGTGCCATCAGAACTCCCTGAATTCGTCGCCGAAGCATCCATGTTGTTCGACGAAATCGTTGTAGCTTTTTATCGCAGCGCGATTATCTTCAACCCATTGAGCGGCTTCGCGTTTCGAAAGCTCTTCTTTCAGAGCTCGTTCCAGGGTGGCAGACAAGTTAATGTTCAGTTCCCGGGTTTTACGCAGAAGATCGCTATTGATTGAGAGGTTCGCTGCTTTTTTGGGGGCGGCTGAGTTATAGAGTTCGGCCATGAGGGCCTCCCAGAAGATATAGAATACAAAGTTTGATCTTATGCGCATAGCCATGCGCATGCAAGCATTTGGCCAATGGCTGTTGTCGGACGTGCCTACGCTTGCGCTCCGTCACGCCGCAAAGCCAAGGCGTTATGCCCCTCCCATAATCGCCACTCGATAGTAACGCTTGACGTTATTGTTGCGCTGCGTGACTATTGAATCATGATCATATCGTTTAAGTGTAAGGATACCGAAAAGCTGGCAAGCGGTCGCCGCGTCAGGCGCTTTGTCAATTTCGAGCGCGTTGCCTTAAGGAAGATTCGGCAACTCCAGGCTGCAGGTCAGCTGGATGATCTCAAAGTTCCGCCCGGCAATATGTTGGAGGCGTTGTCTGGTGATCGCCAAGGTCAGCACAGCATTCGAATCAACAGGCAGTTCCGGGTTTGCTTCCGCTGGACCAAGGCTGGTGCGGAAGATGTTGAAATTGTTGATTACCATTAGGAGGTAATTCATGCGTAACATTGAAGCTGTAACGCCAGGCGAGTTACTGAAGGAAGAGTTTCTTGAGCCCATGGGCATTTCCCAATACCGCCTGGCTAAAGAAATTGGGGTACCTGCTCAGAGAATCGGCCAGATTATAGCTGGAAAGCGTTCGATAACCGCAGATACGGACCTGCGACTTTGTCGCTTTTTTGGTTTGTCCAATGGCTATTGGTTGCGAGCTCAGGCTGCCCACGACACTGAGATTGCGGAGGATGCCCTAGAGGATCAGCTAAAGAATATTCGTCCGTGGAGTGCTGTGTCAGAAATCGGGCACAGGGCATAATCAACGGCTGCACAGTGACCGTTTTTCCGCCGCTTCGAGGCTCCAAACCGGCGCGTGAGCCGGGCGTTAAGTGTAAAAGGATTAATCGATGAAAGGTGAATGTCTCTGCGGAAACGTGAAGTTCGAAATTGAAGAGGAGATACGAAACCTCTATCAATGTCACTGTTCGTTGTGCCGCAAAGCCACTGGAGCGGCAGCTAATGCTGCTACTTTTGTACAGGATACCGCTTTTCGCTGGGTGACAGGTGAAAGTGACATCAGGTCCTATAAAAAGCCAAGCGGTTTCCGAAGCGATTTTTGTTCCATATGCGGGAGCCCGGTTCCTAACAGCCTGAGAGGCAACCGAATGGTCTGGATTCCTGCCGGTTTGATCAATGAATTGGTCGCATCGCGGGTTTCTGTTCATCTCCATACAAAGTCAGCTGCCCCGTGGGAGCAAGAGTCTGCTGGATGCGTTCGGCTGGATGGTGGGCCTGACGGCCTGGAATCACTTAACAAGTTGTTGTAGTTCGTTCCGGCCTACGCCCCTGTAGGGGCGGCGCTAAACCATCGACGGTTGTACCTTAAATGTTGGTTAAGCAGCGCCTAGAGGCATACTAAGTATCTTACTGACCATTTCACCTTGCCGCGAAACCCCCAGTTTCTGAAAGATCAGCTTCAGATACTGACGAGCGCTGGCTTCGGTCAGTCCAGCTTTACTGGCAGCTCCACAGATTGACAGGCCATCGCAGAGCAGAATGGCAAAGCCGGCCTGGCTGGGCGTCAAGCCGTATTCTCTGCCGAGGAGCTCCTGGCGGGTTTCCCTGGGAAGTTCCGGGTCCCGGATCACCACGAAAGCAAGCGGTTCCTGGACTTTTGACCAGCCGGCCCGGACTCGCTCCCTGCAGAAAGGGGAGACGAATGCGCTATAGGGTTGGGCTCCGGATTCACGCAGTATTCCCATTGCTTGACCAACAGGGGGTAAATCAACGCTGGACCCGAGGGCCATCCGTTTCACCAGCGTTTTGAGGTCCTGATCTTGTGTTTCCGTAAGCTTGAGATGACCATCCTGGTTCTGGATGCCATCCTCACGGTCCATGAAGGCCCGCGAGGTTCGGTTGTCAAACCGGATCCGTAGATCGGCGTCTACTATAAAAATACCCACTGCCATTGAATCAAGCGCATCCAGGGAAAAGCGCTTTTCCATGTCCAGCGTTGCGATTTCCCGCTGCAACAGCATGGCTCGGCGCATATGCGGGACCAGTTCCTCGAAAAGCGCGCACTCCTGTTTACCGAAAGGGGCCTGCTCCGGTGTGCGTAAGACAAGAAAATAGGAGAGAAACATCGACTCCTCCTGCAGGCATACTCCCAGAGAATATTCCACGCCGCCTGGCTTCAATACTTCCTGGTAGATCCGTGACGCGTGCAAGGTCTTCTCATCAACGCCCATACGGCAGTGAACCGCTCGAAAGGGGTTGAGGGCAAAGTAAGGGAGCCGCGGGTCTTCGGACATCAGAGCGTTATATCTTTCGTAATGGCCTGCATCCCATTCATAGCCATGCATGGGGCTGAAGGAGAGCTGTTGGGTGTTCAGGTCGTGGTGCCCAACCTGGGCGCCCTGGGAGTCCAGAAGACTGGCCGCTTCTGCGAGGAAGGCTGGCCATTTGGCCAGATCGCCGACGGCATCATAAAGGCAGTCAATGGCTTTGAGGAGCTGGCTCGCTTTTTCTGCTGACAGGATGTCGTCCATAGCATAGTACACCTTATGCTTCGTTGGCGATTCACCTTGCCACCGTCAATCATTTGCGCCAAAGCGCGGGCCATACTGGCAAGCGATTCCCTAAAATTGCAGAGGTCCCCATATGGGAACTGTATCACTTTGTTAACTTTTGTACACTTAATGTACCGGAGCGTCAACGCGATTTGCCCCTCAACGACTGAAGTCCAAAGTATCGGGACTGTGTCGGCACCCGGTGTAACGAGCTAAACGGCGCGACATCGGAGCCGCAAAACTGACAGCCCTGGATGGCTAGATGAGCTCCGACTCACGCGGGACAAAAACGACGTGACCCCGGTAGAGACTATGGAACCCATTGAAACGACTGGCCGATCCAGCGAGAAGGCATGTAGCGACCTTCCCTTGCGCGCACTTCTGACGAATCCAATGACCTTTGCAAAGCGCTTTATTGCTGCCCTGGCTGTGGTAATGATGACCACGCTTCTTGCCGCTTGCGGTGGTGGTGGTGGTGGTGGCGGCGGTGATAATGGTGTTGGCGTTTCAGTCAACGGTGGAGGCACTAAAGGTCCTCTTGCCAATGCGATTGTTAAGATTTACAACTTTGATCCAACTCAGCCTGACTTCAAGAGTCGTACTGCCATCGCACAGGGGCGAACAAATGACTCAGCAGCCATCATCGGCCTGGTCCTGCCGAAAGATATCTCTGGAGATCGCCCGCTCATTATCGAGGTGACCAGCGACGACCTGACAACGGATTTAACAACAGGCCTGCCTCCTGTTATTACTACCCTGCGTACGGCACTGACAGGGAAGCTGCTCCAATCTGTTCTCGGCGGAAAACCTGTTTTCGCGACCCCGCTAACCACGGTTGCTGTGGATCTTGCTATTTTAAAAAGCAACCCGGCCACTACGACTGAGTTCTTCAGTCAGAACCTGAACCAGGCGACAGGCTTTGTTGTAAAAAACCTCGGCTTTGGCATGTCTCAGGCCATCGACATTTTTTCGACACCGCCAGTGCTGTCTGCTAACAACACAAGCCTGAACGATCAGGCTCGCATCGCTGAATTGCGCACTGCCGTTGAGGCCATGACGGCCATTGTTGTCGAACTTCAAAATTCGATAAGAGCGACTAATCCTGCCTCTTCGGTGAGTACAGACCATATTATGGGCGGGCTTTCTGAAGACCTGACAGATGGTGTTATAAATGGGCTCAGAAACAATATCGATGTCGTTCCTTCATTGCGGGACGTTGCAAACATTACCACCATCATTTCAACTGATCCAGGCACGCTCTTTGTTCCCGGAACCTCGATTTCACTGAATGACGTTGAACAGATTCTTGTCAATGAAGCGGCTATTACATGCGGGTGTGACGCCGAGACTGTGAGTCTTTATCTGGCAGATGGGACGATCGATGTACAGCCACAAAGAATAGAGCCCGGATTAACGGCCTCTGTGGATTCAACGGTTGTCAGTACTGAAGCCGTAAGTAACACCATTTTTCAGATTAATTTCAGTAATCCTGTCGACACCGACAGTGCAGAAAATATAAACAACTACAGCATCGTTGATGACGCAGGCAACGAGCTCGAAGTCATATTTGCCCGCCTGGGAGCCGACCCTACTCAGGTTTTGCTGACTACCGCACCACAGTCCGATACGACCTACCAGATCAATGTAAACAACGTTATCGAGAGTCAGTTACCTGACGACGGCTCAACAGTGGTCGTTACGGGCACGCCGGAGCTGGGTGTGAAGACGGTTGTAGCAACATCTGGAACAAGAGTCGTGCTGACCTTTACCGAAGCGGTCACACTCGCTGCCGAAAACCCAGCCAATTATCAGATTAATTCCGTGCTGGATGGCCAGGTATTAGCCGTTAAAGGGGCCGTTCTGGAGGACGATAGAAAGACAGTTGTTTTGGTTACAGGCTTGCAAAGAGAGATCGGCTACAGACTTACTGCCACTAATATTATGGCATCGCAGAACGAAGAGGCTATTAAATCCGCGTATGGCACGAAAAACTTTATAGGCAGTTACGGCACCAATGATGAAAAACCTATGGTGGTGGGCGCTATTTCAACAGGCAATAACAAAGTTATCGTCGCATTTAGCAAGGCCATGAATGATGAGGCGATAAATCCGGATAACTACTCGATCATGCAGGAGAACGGCACCAGCTTGGTAGTTTCAGACTGTCCGACCTGCACCAGTTTTTATGGCCCTGATCGCCAGACAGTAGAGCTGACTACTTTGTCTCAGAGCGAAATTGCTTACAAATTGAGGGTCGTTAACGTCCAGGATATGCAAGGCCAACAGTTTTACGTAGAGAACACGCTGGGCGGATTCTTTACTGCGGACAATGCAGATTTTGCAGGCACACCGCCCGGAGGCGGCAGCATTGTCGACTTCGATGGGGATGGCCTGCTGGACAATGAGGAGCAGCGCGGGTGGCCAGTATTTATAGTTAATGGTGATGGCCAGACCATTGTGCGAGAAGTGACCAGCGATCCGACAACTGTGGATACTGACGGTGATGGTTTGACCGACGCCATGGAGCGAGGCCTCAATATCGATCCTCGATCACGGGATACGGATGGTGACACGCTGGCAGATGCTTATGAGTTTAATGCCATCTTCAGCTCACCAACCGACCAGGACAGCGATAACGACGGATTAAAAGACCACGAAGAAGTCCTTATTTTTAAAACGTCTCCCATCATGAAGGACACCGATGGCGATCAGATTGCCGATGGCGATGAAATTATCCTCGGAAACCGGAATCCCAGGGTGGCAGATTTAGCGATTCCCCTGATCGAGGTGGAAAGTTTAAACCTCCAGCTCGACGTGCGTTTTGATAAAACGATCGAATCGGTAACCACCAGAGGCGAAACGCAGTCTTTTTCATCCAGCTTGTCCCAAAGCAGCAACAGGTCCTACTCCAGAAGCAACGCAGAAACCAACAAAACAGCAGTTAAGGTTTCAGCGAAGAATCAGTTTAAATGGGGCGGGTTCACCGGTGCCGAGGCAAAAGTCACAGTCGAGGCGGAAGCTGGCTTTGAACATGGCTGGTCCAGTCGTTGGTCGAGTTCTTCCCGCCAGGGAACACGTGCGCAATATGAGAAATCCAGGGAGTTTAGCGAGCAGGTGAGCGAGGGCACCACGGTAACGCGTCGTGTTGACGGCGCGCAGGTCAGCACACTTATTTACCTCTCTTCGCTCGGCGACATTGCGTTCTCGATTAAAGATATTCAGGTCACCGCATTAATGCCTGACCCACGGGACCCTGAGGCATATATACCGTTTGCGACGCTGGTACCCGACAACCCGGATGGTTCGTTAGTGAATGAATTTAACCTCGGCCCTCTGACGGGGCAGATAGGCCCTATTGTATTTACCAATAAAGAAGTCTACCCCTCGTTGGTCGAAAAATTGATGGGTAACCCGAGCGGCGTCATTTTTAAGGTAACGAACTATAACGTTGAGAATGAGGATGGTCGAAACTTTGCATTCTCTTCTCAGGAGGTCGTAGACAAAACCGCCGCTTTAACCATTGACTACGGCAGTTCAAGTCAAAGCGGCGCCTTCGCAACTGAGCGTTACCGGGTGGCAACTAATTTTGGTCGCCCTGTGAGTGACTTTACCGAAAGCTTATCGGATTCAGACGCCCAGGCTTTGAGGGCCGCTTTTGGCCTGGACAGCGATGATACTGAGAGCGTGGTCGCCTTTGATCTTCAGGGGTATAACACGGGCGTTAATTTCCACGATGTCATGCAGGACGTGCTCGGATTGACACGGTATGACGCAGCAAACGATACCTATGGTTCGGATGAGTCATTGAATAGTTACGCTACAGAGGTTGACTCTGTCACTGGTATCGAGCGCATTACCCGCGTTCGACAAACCACAGCGTATCCTGCGCTTTACAAGCAATGGAGCCTCATTACTCCCAGTGGTTTAATTCTGGATGCGCAATTATCCATGAGTGAAGGGGATTTAAAAGCCAGGGACCAGACCCTGTACTCTGGCCAAAGCATTACACTCGCATATGTAACGGATGAAGATACCGACCTTATTCCAGCCCGTGTTGAATATCTGTTCGGTTGCAGTGATTCCGATTTGGATACCGATAAGGACGGATTGTCGGACAGGCTCGAGTTATTTGGTTCAACAGACGAGAGTGAATTCTGGACGGTAGATATAAGGAGCGATCGCTATCTCGCTTACGCGAGTTGTAACAGCGATGATTCTGACCAGGACGGTTTGTCAGATTACCAGGAATACGGGTATCCCAACCCATATGACTCTAGCGTCAGCCAGGTCAGAGACCCGCTTCGCGCTACTGATCCCAAAAATCCGGACACTGATGGTGACGGAATTCCGGACAAGAAAGAGCGCGACGGCTATCTGGTCTATGCGGAGTTCGCTCAATTATGCACTGAGGATCAGAACAACGACAGCAGTTGTACAAAGGAGCGCCGCAGCGATAACCAGACCGTTTATTTTAGTTGTGATCGGGAATTAGATTCTGACTCTGCTCCACTGCTGGACTCGTTCGGAAACCATGTTCTCCGGTGTACGACGGATCCTTTGAATGCCGACACAGATGGTGACGGTATGGTTGATGGAGGAGAACATGTGTTTAATGCCAATCCCACCCTTCCTGATCTCGATAACTTGACCGATGATGATAATGACGGTCTCCTGGCTCTTGAGGAGATCAATGGCTGGCCAGTCAAGGTTTATAATATTTTTGACTTCCTAACGACCGCCGATTATCCCTATGCAGTAACAAAGGCTTGTTCTGTCGGTGATACCGATTGTGATTTCAAAGATCTGAGTGGCGCGAATTTATACCCGGATTCAAATCCACTGTTATTTGACACCGATGGGGATGGCCTGAGCGATTATGAAGAGAAGGCCATTGGTTCCCATCCACGACTGAAAGATACCGATGGCGATGGTTTGACCGATTTCTATGAGGAAAATGGTTTTGCTTTTGATGCGCAATCGGAGTCATTTGCGGTAAGAAATACCGAGTCCCAATTTAAAGGGTCTGACTCAGTACCGGTGATCACCTCTGCTATTGTTCAGGATTACGATGCTGATGGTATTAGCGACGGCGATGAATTAACCAGTTCATGGATAGTTTCGGTGGGTGCTGCCAGCAGTAAGGTCTACTCTTCTCCAAGAGATGCGGATATTGACCTTGATGGACTACTGGATGGTGAAGAATATACCTACAGATCAGATCCCAACAAGTCCAATACCGATGAAGACCAGCAGGAAATCTATCCGATAAATGATGCATACGAAGTCGTGTTGGGCCTTGATCCCACTGATCCAAGTGATATGTGCCTGAAAATAGACATCTTTCAACAGGAGTTAGGAACAACAGCAGACACTCGTGGTCAACTGCAACAGTTAGAATGGGACATTGACCAGTGGAGTGGAGCAACCTATGGTGAAAAATATCTCTCACATAGTGAAAATATCTGGTTAACGTCTGTATCAAGAGCTGTAGCTTATCCTTGGTATACCTTCAAAGTTGGCCCGACAGAAACCAGGTATGTTCGGGTGAGTAGCGTTGTTAAAGCTCGAGCAAGAGGACGAGTCTGGAAATGGGATACTTCGGGAGCGGATGATGCCTACTTTGATTTGATGGTTCTTGAGTTCTCAGTCGATGATTTTGTGGATAGCAGGGAAGTCAATAAGTCAGCTGAGAGTACTGACGACGTTGGTTCATCCAGTTACAAAAATACCATTCGGGCGTTGGCGACCGTTATGACAAAACCGGATGTAG
Organism: Marinobacter sp.; assembly: GCF_048269445.1. GTDB lineage: Bacteria > Pseudomonadota > Gammaproteobacteria > Pseudomonadales > Oleiphilaceae > Marinobacter. The sequence continues at coordinate 10,144 of NZ_JBLXIQ010000009.1, forward strand.
ACGGGGCACCGTCAGACGTAACATTCTGTCAGGGCCAATCGAGAACCATTAATTAAGAGCTCTTGCTTGACCGAACTCACTGATCAAAGTCATTAGAAGTGGGTTGTTGAGTTCGGTCCTAGAAGAAAAATACCGCTAGAAATTTTAGCGGTATTTTTTTGGATTTATCCTGTTCTTTTGATAAACCTCTGTGTGTCCTCAAATACATCGGCGCCATGCGCCCAAGGACTCATTCGATGCTTTCCATAGCATGGGTGACGCTCGGCTTTGCGCTTGTTTATGCGGCAGCGCAATTTGAATTCCAGTGGGCAGTGTATTTTTCCGCGTTTGCTTTCTGCATTGCTGTCGTTGAATTTTTGTTTTTCGCTATATCGAAAACTGAGCATTACAGCAGCCAAATTTTTGAAGCGAAAGCGAGTAGTCTTACTATGGCTTTCTCTTGGCGGAGGGCTATAAGTTTCCTCTTCGCTGGGTTATTTTTTATTTCGATGATTGGTAGTCAGGTTGGCGGTGCGGCTGTTTCTGCCATTTTTTACGGCATTGCGTTCATGGCTTCTTGGGCTCCTTCGGGTAAGAAACGCTGGTGCTCGTTGCCAACCAAATTCGCTGTAGTAGCGACGGCAACTGTCCTCGCACTTTACTGCCAGCCGGACACGTTGAATTTTAACCAGTAAGTGAAGCCGACCGGTACTACGCTGTGCTCCGTACCGGCGGCTTACCTTGGCGTTATGCATTTCTGAGTCAGTGCCATGAGTGAAGGTCTTCCCATTGTATTCGGGATTTACCCAGTACTTCTGTCCGGGATCACACTAGTATGGCTGCTTCGTCTTCAGTATCGCAGTTGGCCGAATTGGGCAGCGTGGGTATTGGCTTGCGGCAGCATCATTGCCTTCGCTTTTATAACGGGTCCTTGGGTCTACACGAGTTATTACTTGCGGTATGTTTTTTTAGGGCTATTCGCCTTAACCGCTGTTTTCTCATACTTTCGTTACGAACCCTTTTCACGCGCTGGCCGACAACAAGCAGGCCATCGACATCGTTAAGCTGAACTCGCTCGGTAAACAGACAAACGATTTGGCCCCGCGTGGGTTGAGTGCCTACCAAATCTTTGGCGAGAAACTCTATAGCCCATGCCAGGGAAGTATCTTAGAGGTTCGCGACAGTTTGCCGGACAATCCTCCCGGAAACCCCGATACAAAGCATCCGGAAGGTAATTACATAGTGTTGAAGTGTCTTATGGGGAATATATTAATGGCTCACCTGAGGCGAGGCAGTATTAAGGTAGTGCCGGGGGATGCCGCGACTATTGGACAGCCTTTGGCTGAAATCGGCAATTCGGGAAATACACTTGAGCCACACTTGCATATTGAGGCAACGAAAGACGGCAAACCGGTATGGCTTAGTTTTAACGGACTGTCGTTGTCGATCAATAGCCTGATAACGAGGAAGTGAAAATACATGACAATGTCATCAACGCGGGCAGTAAAAAGTGTCGCTTATTTGTCCCGCCACTTTTTGCTACCCGCTATGCCGAACGTTAGAGTCCAGCTTGTCGTGACAACAAACTCATAGCTGTAGCTGAGAGTCTCATACTGCGCGAACGATACGCTGTTTCTGTCTTGAGATTTTCACATTATTTGGAAGACGCATGCCTGATCTGACTTACCTGCGACCATTCGATCCCGCTCGCTTTAACATTTGCGGCCACCAACCGGTGATGAAAGCGGTGGTGACTACTGGCAACGGCGGTTACGAGAAGCTCGACTACCGGGATGTTCCCATTCCTGTACCGGGGCCGGGCGAAGTTTTGCTGAGGGTCTTAGCGGCCGGGGTCAATAACACAGAAATCAATACAAGGCTCGGTTGGTATTCTTCATCGGTGCAAGGTGGGACCGAACAGGTGTCTGAAACGACTGATACGCCAATAATTGAGGATGGCGGCTGGAACGAATCAACACCGTTTCCATTCATTCAGGGCACAGACTGTTGCGGCGAAGTTGTCGCCTGGGGTCTAGGAACGAAAGGGCCGGATATTGGGAAGCGGGTTCTTGTCAGGGCCTGTATGCGCCTGAACGGGTTTGATTCTCTGGATAATCTCTGGATGGCATCGGATTTTGACGGAGCCTTTGCTCAATACGTGACCGTGCCGGCCAGCGAGGTATTTGAAGTCCAAAGCGACTGGAGTGACGTTGAGCTTGCGACTATCCCCTGTGCGTATGGAACGGCGGAAAATATGTTGCATCGAGCAGGCGTTAACAGCGCTGACCGCGTGCTGGTTACCGGGGCGTCGGGCGGCGTCGGATCAGCGGTCGTGCAATTGGCCAAGCGCCGGGGTGCCTATGTGATAGCCGTAACCGGCGAAAGTAAGGTGGATTCTGTCAGGGGCCTTGGGGCGGACCAGGTGATTGCCCGGGGCCTGGACTTGTCAACTGAGATTCAGGATTCTTCCGTGGATGTGGTTATCGACAATGTTGCCGGTGAGCAGGTTGGTGAGCTCTTGAAGTTGATGGCTCGTGGTGGCCGATATGCTTCGTCTGGCGCAATCGCCGGGCCGATTACCACCATCGATATGCGCGATTTTTATCTGAAGGACTTGACGCTGTTTGGTTGCACGGCCTGGGATGAGCCAATCTTTCCAAACCTCATCGACTACATTGAAAAGGGTGAGATACGTCCTCTGGTCGCAAAAGCGTTCGAGCTGAAAGATATAGCGATTGCGCAACAGGAATTTCTCAAGAAGACACATTTTGGAAACTTTGTACTGGTGCCGCCGCTATGAAAATTTCTCATTGCCGGCAATAAGTGGAAAGGTTTTCCCGAATCCAAGGACCCTAACAATGCAATCCATGCGACAAGCGCGTGATTGCTGGCGTTATGCAGGGAGCAATGATGAAACCACGGATTAGCATGATCACTTTGGGTGTGAGTGATTTGCAGCGTTCGATTGAGTTCTATGAAGGGGGGCTTGGCTTTCCCCGAATGGACTCTCCGCCGGAAGTAGCCTTTTTTACTTTGAACGGCACATGGCTGGGCTTGTACGGTCGTGACGCTCTAGCGGAAGATGCGCAGGTAGGTGGAGTTTCCGGAGGCTTCGCTGGGTTCAGTCTGGCGCACAATGTAAGTTCCGAGGATGAAGTTGACCAAGTCATGTCTCAGGCTGCTTCGGCTGGTGCTGTTGTCACGAAGCCCGCCCGGAAGACGGAGTGGGGTGGCTATGCAGGTTACTTTTCCGACCCTGACGGCTATCTTTGGGAAATCGCGCACAATCCATTCTTTTGGGTTGGTCCTTCCGATGAACCCGCATAACCAATCGCAGCAGTTCGCGGCCGAACGCCGCCGGACTCTCTTGATCTGATCGAAGAAAACGGGAGAGTTTGGTGGGTAACTGTCACTCGCGATACGGAGAAGGCCCAAAGCGCAAAAGCCTGGGACAAAGTACTTCTCAAGCGTTGTGCGCATTCAGGTGGATCGAGGGCATGTGGTGTGTGACAGCGGCCCCTACCGGATTGTGCGACATCCGGGCTATGCTGGAAACATTGTGGCACTGGTAGGCATCGTGCTGGCCTTGAACTCACTGTGGACACTGATTCCGGCGGTGGTGGCGCTGATCATTGCGGTGATCAGAACGGTGCTGGAAGACCAGACTCTAAGGGACGAGTTGCCGGGTTACCGCGACTATGCGCGACGTGTGCGCTATCGGTTGATTCCAGGGATTTACTGACATTATATTCCAGGAGGAAATACACACTGCATGGCAGGCTTCCCATGAAAAACAACAATCCGATAATCAGGCTATTCTTTGCCAGGATGAAACCGGAGTTTTTTCAGCTGTCGGAGGAAGATCGCAGACAGTTCATGACTCGCGATCGCGCCAATCTTGATGCCCTGGGCATGAAGGCGATTTCCATGGTCGACTGTACCGGGCGCGATGAGGAATGGGATTACATCGGTGTAGAAAGCTGGCCCTCGATGGAGGCGGTTAAGGAGCGCGAAAGATTTGAGAGGGAAGAGCTCCGGATTTCCCGGTATGTCGACTATAAGGTCCACCTGGGGGTTGAGCAGTCCTTCGAGGACTATGGCCAGCAATGAAGGTTTGTATCGTTGGAGCATCCGGCAAACTCGGCCAGTACATGGTTCAGCATTGCCTGGACCGTGGCTACGAGGTGGTCGGGGTATGTCGTGATCGGAGCGTTAGGAAGCTGGATGCCTTCAAGGATCGGATTCGTATCGAACCGGGACTGACCAATGATCGCAAGGTCATAAAGCGGGCGGTGGCAGGCTGCGATGGTGTTCTGACCGTGCTGGTGCCGTGGGGAGTTCATGACTACTCATCAGGCACCGCCCAGGCGGTCCTGGATTTTGCGGAGCCGGGCGCGAGGCTGATTTTTTCCTGTGGTTGGCATATCACCAGAGATGGCAAGGACATCTACTCCAGGAAATTCCTTGTGCTGCTGAAGGCCATAGGCTGGGTAGCCCGGGTTGTGCGCTTTGTCGACATCGATGATCAGGTGGAAGCCTGTCGTCGGGTGTTTTCCAGCAACACGAACTGGACGGTTGTCCGGGGCAGTGATCTGGAGGAGGGGGAAAGCGAGGGGCTGCCCGTCTGGAGCCGGCATGTTGGTGACCCGGTTCTGGAGAGTAACCGCACGCGTCGGGTGGATTTTGCACTGTTTATGGTCGATGCCTTGACGAACGACTCACTTATTCACGAAGTCCCTGCGATTGTCAGCTGTCAGAGTCCTTCCGCTTTGCGGGTCCAAACCGGCGGGTAAGCCGGGCGTTAAGCTGAAAACATAGAACTCAACGGTTAGTGCCAGGGATAAAGAAATGAGCTGCGATGAAGGGCAGTAAGAACATCAAGCGCCAGGGAGAGGTACTTTTGGCTAATGTCCGTTTTGATTTTAAGTTCAGCGTGCCCCAATCAGCTGCGATGCGGGCGGTGTTGAAGCAGTTCTTTGGCTACACAGGCTATTTTATGACGGCTATGACCGCAGCTGTGTGGATGGCTCTGGGCCTGCTTGTCGTTGCTCTATTCTCACAAAACGCTGTTATCGTCATTCTGGAACTGTTGGTGGAATGGGGTGGTGATGTCTTTGCGCCCATGAAAGAAGGTGGGCAGTTGGTTTTCGGTACCGACCAAACCCAGCGGGGTGACAACGACGTGGATGGCTTGCAAGCAGCGCTCTCGGTCGTGGCGAGAGTGTCCCTGGTGCTTTATGTTCTGGGTGCTGTGGCGAGGGCGATGTTCGGGAGGAAACTGTCTTTGGCCCGGTCCGTGAAGCTCAAACTTGTTCGGCGAGCGTCTCTCGTTGTATTCGTGGCCATTCCACTGAGTAGCGTCTTGAGGTTCGAGTCGGGTGTAGGGCCAGATTCTTTCTTTATTACCGCATTTCTCGCGGTCTTTATTGCACCTGCGCTGTTGCTCAGTGGGTACTGGTCCGTTTTCTGGAATCAAATGGTGATTCAGGCGATTCATTATGTGGATGGGGGTGGCGAGAATATACCCACGTTACATGTGGAGCGCTGAAGTGGCTCTGGAGCCAGGCGTTTAACCTCACTGTTTCGGCCAAACACAAACCGGTGTAGACGGTTTGCGGTTCATAAAAACCATCGTGCGCAATTCCGATATAAACAATACGGGCCGGCTCACTGGCAAACGCGAAAGGAATGTTCAGGAGCACGATAGCCAGAAGCAGTCTACAGATCATCGACCAGAACCCCATAGGGAATGCGCCCTACCGGCACTGTTTTCAGAGGCTTGAGACTGTCAGTGTCGATGACCGTGACGTCGGCCCCCTGAAACAGGACTCCATTCAAATGACGCCCCTCAAGGGCAGCGGCGGAGTGCTCCAATCTCTGAACCAGGGCCTCGCAGACAAGGCTGGCGGGTTAGCCCAACGCCGGAACCGGAATCGCCAAAGCTGAGACCAGCAACCACAGTTTTCGTTTATTCATTTGACTACAAACTCTCCACTGAACCCCTCGCGCTCCAGGCCTTCAATGTAATACCGGTACGTGCCGGGGCGGATCGTGACGAACCAGACATCCATTTCTCCGGATTGATCAAACTCAACCGCATGCAACCCCATGGGCTTCACTTCAAGACCTTCGACAACCACCTGATCAATCCAGCTCTCCCGGAAAAAATCCGGCGCCAATAATTTGTACTCTTCAAGGTCGTCGCTCTGGATACGCCAGCGGTAATAGACCCCCGCCTGCAGCTCGTATCGCTTGATGGAAAAGCCATCGGCTGCGTTGAGCACAAGAGGCTCCAATCGCGTGGCGCGGCGGGTAATATCCTCTGCGGCAACCGATTGTGAAGCCAGCAAACAGACCAGGAGGGAGACGCAGAATGAGTATCTGTGAGCTCCCCGCATTACATTTCTTCATGAACCTGGCCATAGGCCAGCATCGCGAACAAACCTGTACCGCCGAGAATGTTGCCGATGAGTACCGGGGAAATATGGTAGATCAAGGCGGTAAAGATATTCATTTCCCCATTGAGCACCAGAGCGAAAATTTCGTTTGCCCCGGCAATCACATGGGTAAAGTCACCCGCCGCGATCAGCCAGGTAAACATGACGATAACCAGCACCTCGGATCTCTTCGCCGAAGGCAGCATCCACACAATAGCCGCTATGAAAAAGCCAGATGGAATACCGCGCAAAAGAGTCTCGGCCGGAGTCAGCGTTGACAAGTGGCGCGACATCTCCAGGATCGCTGCGAGGGTGTCGGCGGGAAGAATACCCCCGTGGACGGCGATGGCGGCGGTGATAAACGTGCCACACAAATTGGCCGCGAGCACAATGCCCCAAAGGCGGGCACTGCAATAGAACCGGTTGCGCGTCGGCTGGGCCAGAACCGGCAGCACGACGGTGATGGTGTTCTCGGTGAAGAGTTGGAGCCGAGACAGGATCACGAGGACAAACCCGAACGAGTAGCCCAGGCTTGCAATCAATGTCAGGGAGGGGTGATCTGAGCCCAGATTGGCGCGGATAATGCCCTCGACGAGGACCGAGGTTGAAATCCCGAGCCCTGCTGCCACACCGGACCACCAAAGCGAGGTTTTCGGGCGTTCCAGCTCCTCTTCGCCCTCGCGCAGGATGATGGAGTAGACAGCCAGTGACGATAGGTTGCCATGTTCGGCTACGGTATCCCGTTCTTTCGGAGTCAGTGACTTTTCGCTAGGCGTGGGTGTCTGTTCGCGGGATTCACGATCCCGGACCTTGGCGCGAGACTCTTGCTCGTCCGCAGCCTCCTTGGCTTGCTTTTCGGAGGAGGCATCCTGACTGGCTTCGCCGTCACTCATTCAACCGTCCTTTAGTCATCCGGAAACACCTGTGTTGCTGCAAGATTGAGTCCGCCAGAAAGTTGTCTTTGGTAACTATGATAGCTTAGATACTCTATTCGGACACAACGCAGGCGGGAGAACGGGCAAGCTTCAGTCCGTTCAATGTAGCTTGCGCGAAAATTCGAACTTTTTAGGAGAGTACGGTTATGGTCGACTTAGTTCTGGAATCGACAATCACATGCCCAAACTGTGGCCACCAGAAAACAGAAATCATGCCTACGGATTCCTGCCAGTACTTTTACGAGTGTGAATCTTGTCGTACTTTACTTAAGCCGAAGCCGGGAGACTGCTGTGTCTTTTGCTCATACGGCACAGTGCCGTGTCCGCCCATTCAGCAAGGGTCAGGGTGTTGTAGCTGAAAACCGGGCTCCAGGCTCCGTTGTTTAATCACGCCGTAATGACGCCAAAATCACATAAGAAGGTGACTCCTCCATGACGGAACTCAAACAGGTTGCCGGCCTTGCCCCGGACCGCCTTGCTAATATTGAAGGCCATCTTGAGCGTCGCTATATCCAGCCTGGAAGGTTGCCTGGCGCGCTGACACTGGTGGCCCGACGAGGGGAAATTGCCTATGTGAAAGCGCAAGGGCTAATGGATGTGGAACGCAACAAGCCGGTCCGCCGAGATACTGTGTTCCGCATTTATTCCATGACCAAGCCGATCACGTCTATCGCCATGATGCAGCTTTATGAGCAGGGTCGGTTTTTGCTGGATGATCCCGTACACAAGTATATTCCGGCCTGGAAAAACCAGCGGATTTATAAAAGCGGTATCTATCCCAATTTCCTGACCACCCCTGCAACCAGCACCATGACCATTCGCGACCTGCTCACGCATATGTCAGGCCTGACCTACGGGTTTATGAACCGCACCAACGTTGACGCCGCTTACCGGGATCTGAAGCTGGATGGCAGCCGGAGTATGACGCTGGAAACACTGGTCAATCAGCTGGCGGAACTGCCGCTGGAGTTCTCCCCGGGTACGGCCTGGAATTATTCTGTCAGCACCGATGTGCTGGGGTATCTGGTGCAGTTGCTGGCCGATAAGCCGTTTGATGAGTACCTGCGAGAGCATATCTTTGAACCTTTGGCCATGTCTGACACCGGCTTCCAGGTCCGTGACGATCAGCTTGACCGCTTTGCCGCATGCTATCAGTACCAGCCCGGTGATCGGTTCCAGCTGCAGGACGATCCACAGACGTCCCATTTCCGGCACAAACCCAAGTTTGTGTCTGGCGGCGGTGGGCTGGTTTCCACCATTGACGACTATTTCCACTTTGCCCAGGCACTTTGTCAGGGTGGAGAGTTTCGGGGACGGCGGATTATTGGTCGAAAAACTCTGGAATTCATGCGTCGCAACCACCTGCCTGACAATCGGGACCTGCCGGGCCTATCCGTTGGTGCATTCAGCGAGACACCTTATGCCGGGAGTGGTTTTGGTCTGGGCTTTTCGGTAAAAACTGACGTCGCCAAATCCCAGATCAACGGGTCGGTGGGCGAGTACGGCTGGGGTGGCCTGGCGAGCACCAACTTTTTTATCGATCCCGTCGAGGAACTGGTGGTAATCTTCATGACGCAACTGATCCCCTCGTCGACTTACCCGATTCGTCAGGAGTTGCGGGCAATCGTTAATGGCGCATTGGTGTGATCCACAGCCCCCGATAACCCGGAAAAACCGGAACCTCAATCAATGCCATGATTCGTTGTGTCGCCGAGTCGAGGCCCTAACCGTATTAGTATCGGAGCAACAAGTAATGCCCGTCGATGAACCTGTTTTCCATGGAAAATAGAGAGTTTACACTTCAGCGCATTTGCATTTACGCAGGGACAGAGTTTGATCCCAATGTTGATCTGCAAGTGGCGGAGGTTTTACGGTCGAAACTGAATATTCACCTGCCACAAAGAGCCTCAATGAATGAATCTTTGGCATCAGCGCGCAGCGATCATGAAATCATACAACTCATTTTACAGTATCGAAAAATGGGGTAGGTAAAACAGGGACTCTCCGCCCCTTGTTCTCATTTGTTTGGGCTATCCTTCACTATTAGCACATAGCACACCAAACCGGAAAAGGTGGAAAACGGAGGTTCCCATGCCGCTGAGTAGCGCTGTACTCATTCATGATCCCATCGTCGCCGTCGAGGTGACAGAAACCGATTACGATAGGAGCACCGCACGGTTCCTCGCTCACCCGGCGTTCAGTCGCCTGAAAATTGTTCAGGGCTGGGACCCTCACTATTCATGAACGCACTCGAGCTCAAGGTCCCACCTTTACTGCTGGTTATCCTCTTCGGCGTCGCGATGTGGGTGGTTTCTCGTCTCCTGCCGGCGGGTTATTTCGCCATTCCCGCACGACTCTGGCTCTCTGCTGCCGTTCTGGCTGTCGGGGCATGCATTGCTCTGCTGGGTGTTCTGGAGTTCAGGACGGCCGGCACGACTGTGGACCCTCGCACGCCGCATCAGTCAGACAGCCTGGTGGTACAGGGTGTGTACCGCTACACCCGAAATCCGATGTACCTGGGATTCTTGCTGATGCTTGTCGCCTGGGCGCTTTTCCTGGGCAGTGTGTTCGCCGCTCTGTTGCTGCCGTTGTTTATTACCTACATGAACCGGTTTCAGATCCTGCCTGAGGAGCGACATATGCGAATTTTGTTTGGTGAGGCCTTTGAGCGCTATAGGTCTCAGGTACGTCGGTGGCTTTAAGGTCGAAAAACTGTGTGACCTCCTTTCAGCTCGGGCGTTTTATTCTCTTGAACTTAGCTACCTCCAGGCTCCAATTATGAATGTGGATAAAGCAAAAAAGCGTATCGCAAAGCAGGTCAGGAAAGGGTTTCATGGCTATCCCCTGATTTCGCTGGAGTACTTTGGCAAGACGCCGGATTCTGCAACGAAAGTCGTCGTTTCATTCATTTCAGAGGAAAACTCGGAGCCGCAGATTCAATCGTTTGCGAGCAACAATGACGCCCGTGAAGACGAAACGATTCAGTCGACTCTGGTGAAAATTATCGAGCGGGCCGATGCTAAAACCGTGGTGGAAGTCGAGGGTGTTTCTACCCCTGACTGACAGTAAGCCTTGTGGTTTCGATTCGAGCCGCTCCGCTCCGGCCGGTTCAGGCCGCCCGCACCGAAACGCGGGTGCCGTTAAACGCCGCATTGCCGGTTAGCGCGTCAATGCGTTGGGAGTCGGTGACGTCGTTCATGCTCACGCCCGGTTGTGATTCCGCGACGGTCATGCCGGTGTTGTCACGATTGTGACCCCAGCCCTGAGGAATGCTGATTACCCCCTCAAACATGTCGTCGTTGATCTCCACCGGTAGCATGATGCGACCAGCCGGCGAGGCGACCAGGGCGGTCTGCCCGTTCTCAAGGCCCAGTTTTTTCGCATCGGCGGAGTGGATCTGCACGGTGCACGGGTTTTTGCCTTTGACCAGGCGGTGGGAATTCTGGGTCCAGGTGTTGTGGCTGCGCGGCAGCCGGCGGCTGATCATGGAGAACGGGTAGGCGCTGTTCTGGCTCCGTTGCAGCAGGCCCGAGGCATCCAGGCGTCTCAGGTCGTCCAGGTACAGCTGGGGTGCGATCAGGATCATGCCGTCCTCGGTCTGGATGCGTTGCTCCAGGCAGGGCTGCAGCGGCCCCAGATCCACCCCATGGGGGTTGGCCCTCAGCTTTTCGAGGCTCATGCCCTGGCCACCATAGGTGCCGTGCCTGAGGCCAAGATCGAGTATCGCCTCGGGTGTGACTCCGTCATCTTCCAGCCCGGTAAGATGAAGTGCCAGATCCTTGAGAATCTCCCAGTCGTGTTTCTGATCGGGCGTTTTCTCGAACATCGGCTCAGAGTATTTGGCGGTGTTACGTACGGCAAAGGAGTTGAAGAACACATCGAAATGGGGCACTTCCAGGCCGGTGGTGGCCGGCAGGATGATGTCCGCGTGGCGGGTGGTTTCGTTCAGATAGATATCCACCGACACCATGAATTCCAGCGAATCAAACGCTTCCTCCAGACGAATCCCGCCGGGCGCGGAGAGCGCGGGGTTACCGGCAATTGTAATCATCGCCCGGATCTGGCCGTCGCCCGGCGTGAGGATTTCATCGGCCAGCGTGGCGACCGGGAATTCATTGTTGAAGTAGGGCAGCTTTCTGACGCGGGATTGGTAACGACCATAGGAGCTGGGCTTGCCCTTTTTATCCCGCACCAGATCGAAGGCCGGCTGCGGGAACATGGCACCACCCCGGCGATCGAAATTCCCGGTGAGAATGTTCAGCACGTTGTTGAGCCACTGGCAAAGCCCCCCGAAGGATTGCGTAGAAGCCCCCATGCGGCTGTAGCAAACGGCACTGGTTGCGGCGGCCATTCCTCGTGCCAGCTCCCGAACGGTGGTGGCTGTCATACCGCAGGCCTCCGCCACGGCCTCCGGCGAATAGGCTTTTACAGCGTCGGCCAGCCGATCCAGGCCATCAATCCGGGACCCCAGGTGGCCAAGGGTCACGAGCTGTTCGTCAAACAGGGTGTGCACCAGCGCCAGCATGAACAGGGCGTCGGTTTCCGGGCGGATAAACAGGTGCTGGTCGGCCTTCTTGGCGGTCTCGGTGCGGCGGGGATCAACCACCACCACCTGGCCACCGCGTTGCTGAATGGCTGCCAGGCGTTTGCCCACACCTGGCGCCGTCATCAGGCTGCCGTTGGAGACAATCGGGTTGGCCCCGATGATCAGCATGAAATCCGTGTGGTCGATGTCCGGAATGGGAATAAGCATGCCCGCGCCGAGCATGTAATTGGCGGCCACGTGGTGCGGCAACTGATCCGCGGATGCGGAGCTGTAACGGTTGTTGGTGCCCAGGGCCTTGAAAAAACGGGGCAGCATCATGGCATTGCCGAAGTTATGGGCGTTGGGGTTGCCCAGATAAACGCCGACCGCATCCTTGCCATGGCTCTGTTGTATGCCTCGGAAACGGGATGCGATTTCCGAAAAAGCTTCCTCCCAGCCGATCGCTTGCCAGCCATCGGCTGTGCGCCGGATGGGTGTTTTCAGTCGGTCTTTGTCGTTGTAGAAGTCCTGGAGTGCGACCGCCTTGGGGCAAATATGACCATGGCTGAACGGGTCAGCGTTGTCGCCCTTGATCGACAGTATCTCGCTGCCCTGGTGTTTGATTTCGAGGCCGCACATGGCTTCACAGATGTTGCAGGTGCGATAGTGGGTCTGGGTCTCGCTCATATCGAAAGGCTCGGTTCTGGATGTTGTCGTTGTTGGTTCCAGAAGTGTGGCACAACCCGGCGAAAAATCAGACGGTCGTAATTCACACAAACCAGGTCAATCCCGCCACTATCGTTTCAGTGGGCATGAGCCGCCGCGTTTTCATCCCTGGGGGCCCCCATGCCGCCTTTCAGCCCGTATTTGACAGACGGCAGATTGGCGGGTCAGGCACCTAATCCCGTCCATGTGTCGATCAGGGTCTGAATCTGATCAAGGCTCATAAGTCAGCTATCCCCTTTCCAATTTCCAATAAATGAAATACTAGTAGAGGGTCTGGAGGTGGTGAGTCTGTCTTTCAACCACCAACCATTCTTTTAGCTCGTTTAGGGACTTGGGGCGGCACAACCAGTAACCTTGTAGCAGGTCTGCGCCCATGTTCTTCAGCAGGCTGGCCGCCTGCTCTGTTTCAACACCTTCTGCCACGACCTGGAAGCCCAGACCATGGCCCATGTTGATGGCCGTTTCCACGATCATCCGCGAGCTGTCGCTGGTATGGATATCCCGCACCAGGGCCTGGTCCAGTTTGATCTCGGCAGCCGGCAGCCTTTTCAGATAGGAAAGGGAGGAATAGCCGGCACCGAAGTCATCAATCGAGATCTTCAGTCCAATCTGTGCAAGTGCTTCCAGTGCCTTGAGTCCCTTTTCGGGATCGTCCATCGCTGCGGTTTCGGTGAGCTCCACGGTGATCTGCTCGGGGCGAAGCTGGTAACGCTCCATCCGGGTTTCGAACAGGTCCTTGAGTTCTGATGAGATCAGATCCCGGGCGGATACATTGATGGACACGGTCAGCGACGGGGCAATGTCGTGGAGGGCTTTGAGATCATTCAGGGCCTGGTTCACAACCCACTCTGTCAGGTGTTTGATTACACCGGTTTTTTCGGCCAGGGGAATGAACTCGGCGGGCGGTACCCAGCCCCGCTCGGGATGATGCCACCGAATCAGGGCCTCCACACCGGTCACCTGGCCGGAGGTCAGACTGATTTTAGGTTGATAATACAGCTTGGGCTGATTCCGATGCAGTGCCTCGCGAAGATCCGACATCAGCGTAAGCCGGCTCTCGCTGTAAATGTCTTTGCTGTGGGAGTAAAAACCGGTTTCATAAGGGCCGTGAGGCGTCATTTCCATGCCGACGTGGGCATTCCGGATAAGCATAGCCGCGCTTTGCCCGTGTTCGGGGTAGCCGGCGGCACCGAACCGGGGGTGGGGTTCGACCGCAAGATTGTCCAGAACCACCGGTTCGGCCAACTTTTTCAGAGCCTTATCCAGGGTTTCGAAATTATCCCCGGCCCTGCTGACTTCCACCAGCACCCCGAAAGTGTCGCCAGACAGCTGATACACCCGTTCCTGTCGTCCGCCGCTGTCGGCTACGTGATGAATCATGGGCAACCTTTCGGCCAGTTCGGTCATTTGTTCGGCCATACGTTTCAGCAGGCGTTCACTTCGTGCCAGGCCGAGAGTCCGGTTAATCTCTGTCAGCCGTGTTACCCGGGCGACCCCAACGAGGTAGTGTCCGTCGGGGTCGCGTTTTAACTGCTCGTCCACCATCCATTCAAATCGGTTGCGGTTGGGAAGGCCGGTAACCGGGTCGTGGGTGAGGGCTTCGTTCAGTCGGTCCTGAGCTTCGTTTCGGGCTTTCTGCTGTTGCAGAAGGTCTGCCTGAGCCCGGATTTTCTGTTCCCGCTCGCGGTACAGGCGGTCGGCCAGCGCGAGGGTCAGAATGAAGGCTTCAAGCCCGGAACCAATCTGCATGGCGTACTCGGTGAAGAAGTTTTCCGGCAGCAGCCCGAGAGCCAGGCCTGCGGTTGCCGAGACTCCCAGGGTCAGAGGCGTCCAGGCGGCGGTGAAAAATGCCCCGGCGCGAACACCGGCGGCCCAGGCTATGGGCCCGGCCACCAACAGCAATGAGAAAAAGCCAAACGCGGAGACCGCCGCAATGCGAATGCTGGTGTCGTAGCTCAGTAGTGGCGTAACGAGAAAATACAGGACTTCGAACGCCAGCATTGCGATCAGCGCACGGTGCAGCCGTGGGCTGTGAGAGCGCACTTTGAGAAACTCCAGGCAAAAAAGGAGTGAGAACATCGCCAGATAGGGTATGGACAACGTCAGTACATGGGCATGAAGAAAGGGTGCATTCGGGTACAGGTGCTGCAACGTGAAGCCCCGGAAGGAGGCAAAGAACACGAGGTAACCGAAGATGGCCAGCGCGTAGTACAGGTACAGCTTTTCCCGCAGCGTGAGGAACACCGCCAGATTGATCAGGATAATGACCGTCAGGCCACCGTAGTAGAAGAAGTGCAGTTTCTGTTCGTTTGCAGCGGCTTCATAGAAGTCCTTCTGCTGCCATACCTGAAGAGGCAGCACCATCGAACCTTGGGTGGCTACGCGGATATAGAGGGTTTTGGTGGTCCCGGGGGTGAGCTGGAATCGCAGCAGCGGATTGGGGTGATCGACATCCCTCGGGTAAAAGGGACGGGTATCCCCGGTTCTGAGCTCTCGTAGCCGGGTTTCGCCAGCAAACTCATGGAACACCACATCATCGAGCTGGGAATAGGCTAGCTCGGCGATCAGAAGCTGGTCCCGGTTTGTCTGGTTCTGCACCGAGACCCGCAACCAGTAAGCGGAACCGGTGATTCCGAAGGTCGCCTTGCCAGAAGGCGCAGGTTGCCATTCAGATTCGGGAATGGCGAGGGCATCCTCAATTCCGGCGTTGGCGTTGACGTCTTCCCAGTATTGGAAATGGCTTTCAATCGGGGCATCCGGGGCAATGATGATCAACCCCGACTCTGCGTGGGCGAGTTGCAGAGCGCAGAAAACCAGAATCGGAACGACGATGCTCAGAGCTTTCTTGAGGATCACGAACAGCAAACCCCGTTTGATGGCCGTCAGGCTTCTATTTTGTGCTATCGGTCAGCTTACCAATGTTTTCCGGCCAGGGACGTTAGTATGTCATATTTAATGTATCCATATGTGTCAGGTTGCGACGTTGCTGACGTGGCTGATGTTCCGCCTGCGAACGGATTGTGGTGGTCCGGCTGTATGGATCGGACGGTGTCTGCTAAGTTTCTGGAATACACCCGATAACGGAGACCACCATGTTCGTCGCCGAAAAAGCAACCGGACACCTGATTGAAGTCCTGGACACCAGCGCGCTCTTTGACCCCCATATCAAAGAGGTGATGGGTAGCCTCCATTATGGCGAGGAGGCCCAGGATCCGGAGGCCTTTGCCAAGTCGGAGCTGGCGTTCCCCTCCGGGGAGCCTCTGCCGGTGTGCTGGACAGATCCGGATTACCGGCGCCGTTAATTTTTCCTTCCCCTGTCCGCCTGGTCTGGGCCGTCATCCCGCGGCCCTGAAATCGCTCGCTTTTTAATCAAGTTTGAACTTCCCATTAAGGTCCTGTAAGCTTTTTGTTAATTGAACGTTCAATTAATAAAAGCGAAGTCCATTCGTGGCCGCTTCAAAACACTGGAACGAACACGAGAAAGCGATGCCGAAAGTCGGAGTAAAAGACACGCGCAAACAGCAACTGATCGAGGCCACCATGGCCTCAATCGCCGAGCTGGGCATGCAGAACACCACCATTGTGAGCATCAGCAAGCGGGCGGGGATGTCGTCGGGCATCATCAGCCATTACTTCGGGGGCAAGCAGGGGCTGATTGAAGCGGCCCTGCGTTATCTGCTGGATCAGCTAGGCAAGGAATTGCGGGAGCGCATGGCAAAGACCGATCGCGCTCCGGAGCAGCGGCTGAACTGCATCATCGAGTCGAACTTTTCCGAATTCCAGCGCTCGGCGCTGGCGGCGAAGACCTGGCTGAGCTTCTGGGCCCGTTCGATGCATGAGCCGGGGCTGAAGCGTTTGCAGCAGATCAACAATGCCAGGCTGTACAGCAATCTGCGCTATTCCTTTGCGCAAGTGCTCTCGCCCGGGGCGGCAACAGAAGCCGCCCGGCAAATGGCGGCAATGATCGATGGCTTCTGGCTGCGCAGCGCGCTCAGCCTGGATCCGGCGGAGAGCTTTGAAGCCGGCGAGCGGCTTTGCAAGAAATTTGTCCACGAGACACTGGCCCAGGCGAAAGCCTGAGCGTTATCAGATTCAAATGGCCCACAAGGCCTGAAGACACCGAACCGAGGTTACCTAATGACTATGTCTACATCTCTTCCTGTCGTTCAAAATTTTGTGCATGGGCGTTTCCTGGCCAACAGCACCGGGGACACCTTCCCGGTGATCAATCCCGCGACTGGCCAGGCCATTTACGAAGTGGAAGTGGCCGATGAGTCGGTGCAGCAGGCCGCCATTGAAAGTGCCCGAGCGGGTTTTGCGGAATGGTCTGCGATGACGGCCGTCGAGCGCAGCCGGATTCTTCTGCGGGCGGTGGCGCTTCTGAGAGAGCGGAATGATGAGCTGGCCGCTGTGGAAGTGCGGGACACCGGCAAGCCCTGGCAGGAAGCGGAAGCGGTGGATGTGGTTACCGGTGCCGATACCCTCGAGTTCTTTGCCGGCCTGGCGCCGTCTATTGAGGGCAACCAGCAGGATCTGGGCGGTGATTTTTACTACACCCGCCGGGAGCCGCTGGGCATTTGTGCCGGCATCGGCGCATGGAACTACCCCTTGCAGATTAGCTGCTGGAAGTCTGCTCCGGCGCTGGCCTGTGGAAACGCCATGATCTTCAAACCCTCGGAAGAGACTCCCATGGGGGCCGTGAAGCTGGCGGAGATCTATGTCGAGGCCGGCGTACC
This sequence comes from Marinobacter sp., assembly GCF_048269445.1. Taxonomy (GTDB): domain Bacteria; phylum Pseudomonadota; class Gammaproteobacteria; order Pseudomonadales; family Oleiphilaceae; genus Marinobacter. The sequence goes on from NZ_JBLXIQ010000009.1 coordinate 27,482, forward strand.
GGCCGGCGTGTTCAACGTGGTGCAGGGTGCGGCCGAGGTTGGCCAGTGGCTGACGCACCACCCGGACATTGCCAAGGTGTCGTTCACCGGTGAGGTGGCCACGGGCAAGAAAGTGATGGCGGCTGCGGCCTCTTCCCTCAAGGACGTCACCATGGAGCTGGGCGGCAAGTCTCCACTGATCATCTTTGACGATGCGGACCTGGAAAATGCGATCTCCGCGGCGATGGTGGGCAACTTCTATACCCAGGGCGAGATCTGCACCAACGGCACCCGGGTGTTTGTCCATGAAGATATTTACGAGCGGTTTATGGACCGTCTGCTGGAGCGCACCCGCAAGAACATCAAGGCCGGTGACCCGATGGATCCGGACACCAACTTCGGGGCCCTGATCTCCGAAAAGCACCGGGATCTGGTACTCGATTACATCGCCAAAGGCCTCTCCGAGGGCGCCACCCTGAGCCACGGCGGCCGGGCGTTTGAGCCGGAGGATTCCAGGGGGGGCTATTTCGTGGAGCCCACCATCTTCACCGATTGCACCGATGACATGACCATCGTGGCCGAAGAGATCTTTGGTCCGGTGATGTCAGTGCTCACGTTCGCCAATGAAGACGAGGTGATTGCCCGGGCCAACAACACCGACACCGGTCTGGCCGCTGGCGTGTTCACCAACGACATCCGCCGGGCCCACCGGGTGATTCATCAGATCCAGGCCGGCATTTGCTGGATCAACAGCTACGGTGCCTCCCCGGCGGAAATGCCGGTGGGTGGCTACAAACTCTCCGGGATCGGCCGCGAGAACGGGCGCGAGACCATTGCTCACTACACCCAGATCAAATCGGTGTATGTCGGCATGGAAGACCTCGACGCACCGTTTTAATCCCGCAGGCCGCACAGGAGAATGTGTATGACAGAAAACCGATACGACTACATCATTGTGGGTGCGGGTTCCGCCGGTTGCGTGCTGGCCAATCGCCTGACCGAGGACGCGCGCCACCGGGTCCTGCTGCTGGAAACCGGCGGCAGCGACAAGAGCATCTTCATCCAGATGCCCACGGCCCTGTCCATTCCCATGAACACCAAGAAATACGCCTGGCAGTTCCAGACCGAGCCGGAGCCGTTCCTGGACAATCGTCGCATGCATTGCCCTCGGGGCAAGGTGCTGGGCGGTTCTTCCTCCATCAATGGCATGGTCTATGTCCGTGGCCACGCCCGGGACTTCGACGAATGGGATTCCGAGGGCGCGACCGGCTGGCATTACCGGAACGTCTTGCCCTACTTCAAGAAGGCGGAAACCTGGGCCTTTGGCAGCGACGACTACCGGGGCGACAAGGGTCCGCTGGGTGTCAACAACGGCAACAACATGCAGAACCCGCTCTATGAGACCTTTATCAGGGCGGGTTCGGACGCTGGCTATTTTGAGACCGGTGATTACAACGGCGCCCAGCAGGAAGGCTTCGGCGCCATGCACATGACCGTGAAGAACGGCCGGCGCTGGTCCACCGCTAATGCCTACCTGCGCCCCGCCATGGAGCGCCCGAACCTGACCGTGGTCACCCACGCGTTGGTTCACAAGGTGTTGCTGGATGGCAAAACCGCCACCGGCGTTCGCTATGAGCAGAATGGTAAGGTGCACGAGGCGAAAGCCGCAGAGGAAGTCATCCTATCTGCCGGTTCTATTGGCTCACCGCATCTGCTGCAGCTGTCCGGCATTGGCAAACGCGAGGTGCTGGAAAATGCCGGCATTGACGTGCAGCACGAGCTGCCGGGCGTGGGCGAGAACCTGCAGGACCACCTGGAATTCTACTTCCAGTACCGCTGCAAGCAGCCCGTCTCTCTGAACGGCAAGCTGGACTGGTGGAACAAGCTCAAGATTGGCGTGCGCTGGATCCTGCGCAAGGACGGCCTCGGCGCGACTAACCATTTCGAATCCTGCGGCTTTATCCGCTCCAAGGCTGGTGTCGAGTGGCCCGACCTGCAGTACCATTTCCTGCCGGCAGCCATGCGCTATGACGGTAAGGAAGCCTTTAGTGGCGACGGGTTCCAGCTGCACATTGGCCACAACAAGCCGAAGAGCCGTGGCAATGTGCACGTGCAGTCGGCCGACCCGAAACAGGCCCCGCGTATTCGCTTCAACTATCTGGAGCACGAAGCGGACCGGGAAGGCTTCCGGGACTGCGTGCGACTGACCCGTGAAATCATCAACCAGCCGGCCATGGACGAGTACCGGGGAGCTGAAATCCAGCCCGGTGCCGAGGTCCAGACCGACGAGCAAATCGATGCCTTTGTCCGCCAGGCGGTGGAAAGCGCCTACCACCCGTCCTGCACCTGCAAAATGGGCACTGACGAGCTGGCAGTGGTGGCCCCGGACACCCGGGTGCACGGCATCCGCAATTTGCGGGTGGTGGATTCCTCCATCTTCCCGACCATACCCAATGGCAACCTGAATGCGCCCACCATCATGGTGGCCGAGCGGGCAGCCGACCTGATTCGGGGCAGGGAGCCCCTTCAACCCTCTGATGCGCCTGTGGTGATGGACGACCAATGGCAGGTGCGGCAGCGACCGGGACAGGCAAAGCGCGCGCTGGCATAGCGCGTCGTCATCCCACCCGGGCGTGCAATGCGCCCGGGGTTTTGCAAGCCCTCAGGATTTCCCTATCAGCGCGGCGGTGTTCTGCCGTTGTCGGGCGCCGGATAGGCAAGTCCTGGGTTTGTGTCCGATTCGAACGAGCAACAGCTTCAAAGTAGAGGAGGAACACCCATGCTGTTCATTACTATGAAAGAAAGTAACTGGAGGACGTTATGACACTCTGGTTATCAACAGGCCTGATCTTTACCTTCGCCACCATTGTGCTGATTATGTACAAGTGGTGGGACGTGCAGTGCATCGGTGTGACGCCCGTCCGCACATTTACCTTTATTGCCATCCTGTTCACCTCGGGGCTCGACGTGGGGCTGATCATGTTCCCGCTCACCGAGTTTGGCGGCTATGGCAATCTCACGGAGAACCCGGAATACAGTTTTGCCAATCCCCTGGCGATTGAGTTCGGCTATTGGGCCTTCCTGATCTGGGGCTTTTATTTCCTGACCTGCTTCTATTTCTGCATCATCGAACCGAGAGTGAAGTTTTTCGAAATCCCGCTCGTGAAGGTCATCAACAACGTGGTGATCATCGGTACCTGTGCCTTTACGGCCTACTTGCTGCTGGTCAACCTGCCCTGGTACCTGCCCCAAATCGGTGACGGTGAGTCGGTGGTGCCCTCGTTCTATCTGATTGTGCTGGCCTCCATTGCCCTGGCCGTGTATTCGAGCAGTAAGATCAAATACGTGCGTATTCTCAGCATTGGTTCGAGCGTGCTCTTCATTGCTCTGATTGCGGTCATGTGGGGACGTGCATTCCTGATGGGGAACGGCAGCCCGTCAGACTTCCTGAACACCGTGGGTCTGATCGGTGAATACTTCACCAACCTGCACCAGTTCATGCTGCCACTGAATGACTACCATGAGTTTTACCTGTTCTGGTGGTTCTCCTGGAGCATCATGATTGGCCAGTTTACGGCGCGCTTTGTCAGTGGTGTGCGGACCTGGCAGTTGCTGATTGCCATGCTGGTGGTGCCTTCCATCGCTATTGGTACGTGGTTTACCATTCTTTACCACTATCACGCAGAAGGCATGAACATCGCAGGATTCATTAATGTTGCGATGATCACGGTGGGGGTTTTGATGGTTGTGAACTCGCTGGATTCTCTGATCCGGCTTTACACCGACAACCTCAACCTGACTGCGAAGCGGTTTGGTCAGGTGCCTTATGTGCTCGGCAACCTGGTGGCCATGTGTGGCCTGACCATGCTGTTCCAGCTGGATTTCCTGCGGATTCAGTGGGTGGGGGCGTTGGTCATTGGTCTCTATTTCGCCTGCTTCGTCTACATTCTGGCGAAGAGGCGAGCGGAAGTCGCTGCCATCAAAGCGTCACCAGAAGAGAATGTTCTCGACTTCCACAAGATTGAACTTGCCAGTTAAGACACGTATAGGCAGGACCTATCTGTGGTTTGAAAATTATTAATTTTATCCCGCCGCCCAACACCCGTATCTTGGGCGGCGTTAATTCATGAACTTATGAATCCATCAACAAGGAGTTATCTTTAATGGGAATTATCAACAGCGAAATTAAGCCGTTTAACGCTACTGCTTTCAAGAGCGGTGAGTTCGTCGAGATCAGCGAGGCGGATGTAAAAGGTAAGTGGGCTGTCTTTTTCTTCTACCCGGCCGACTTCACTTTTGTGTGCCCGACCGAGCTGGGCGACGTTGCAGACAAGTACGAAGAGCTGCAGAAGCTGGGCGTAGAAGTGTTCTCCGTGTCTACTGACACTCACTTCACCCACAAGGCGTGGCACGACAGCTCCGAGACCATCGGTAAGATCAACTACTACATGGTAGGCGATCAGACCGGCACCATCACCAACAACTTTGGTGTCATGCGTGAAGGCCAGGGCCTGGCAGACCGCGCTACCTTCCTGATCGATCCGGACGGCGTTATCCAATCCGTCGAGATCAGTGCTGAAGGTGTTGGCCGTAACGCCGACTATCTGATGGACAAGGTGAAAGCTGCTCAATACGTGCGCAAGCACCCGGGCGAAGTATGCCCAGCCAAGTGGAAAGAAGGCGAAGCAACACTGGCTCCGTCTCTGGACCTGGTCGGCAAGATCTAAGCGCCTCCCCGAGAGACGCTCAAGAGCAAAAAACCCCGGACGTTCCGGGGTTTTTTGTGTCTGGCAAAACGGGTAGCTCAGAGCGAGTCGAGAATGGTTTCGGCGCTGGTCTGATCCAGGCCCTGGGCATCGATGTTCAGAAGCTCCACGGTACCGTCATTCACAATCATGGCGTAGCGCTGGCTGCGAATGCCCATCTGGCTGGCGGTCCGGTCCTGGGTCAGGTCCAGGGCCCTGGCAAACTCGCCCAGGCCATCGGCCAGCATAATAAGGTCTTCGGCATTGTGGGCCTTGCCCCAGGCATCCATCACGAAGGTGTCGTTGACCGAGGTGCAGATGATGCTGTCAACGCCTTTGGCGCGCAGCTTGTCGGCGTTCACCACAAAACCGGGCAGATGGGCCGCTGAACAGGTGGGCGTGAAGGCGCCGGGTACGGCAAACAACACCACTTTTTTGCCGGCGAACAGTTCACGGGTACGGACCTTTTCCGGGCCATTGTTGCCCATCACCTGAAGTTCGATATCTGGCAGGGTATCACCCGGCTGAATTGGCATTGCTCTGGTCTCCGCTATTGTCATTATTGAAGTAATTCACGCCCCGGGCCTTGAGGCGATAGAACTCCTCAATGACGCCCGCCATGGCTTCCGGGGAGTACGGCCGCAGGCCGCTCAAAACCAGACGCTTGGTTACTTCACCCACGGCTTTGCCGTCCGCTGTCAGCCGGTACTCCAGAAGCACGTTGCCGCGCTTTCCGGCCGCATCCAGGGTCGCGTTATGCATCTCGAGACCCGGCGACGGCAGGTCCAGGTTGTCCAGAGCAAGGCTCATGCTCTCATACATGACCATTGGCCGGTCGGGATTGAACATCACCCCGTTCGACTCCATCAACGGTTTCAGAGTATGGGGGAAGTTCTTGCCGGAGGCCGACACGTAGGCCCGGATGATCTCCTCGATCAGTTGCCGGTCCTGGGTGCGGGCACCACTGCGGATTACTTCGATGTAGACCTTTCCCGCGTCATCGCAGACATCGATGGTGCTTTCGGCCTCGACAAACCGCAGCGGCACACCTGCGCCGAGCAGACTGCGAAACCGGAAAGTCATGTGTTCCGAGAGTCCGAAGCGGGCCAGGATAATGGCGAAGAGGAGATCCCCGGGAACGCAGAAGCGGCGGGCATCCGGATCGTGGATGGGGTTGAAATCCCCTGCGATCTCCTTGGCGAACTGACTGCCCTGCAGGGCCGAGATGACTACGTGTCCGTCCTCGACGGTGTGGAAACGATCTAGAAACATGCGTTGCCTATTCTTAGTCCCAAAGAGTGATGGTACGACGTCCTTAAGGACATGATACGTGGACAGGCTTCAGGTGGATATGCGCTATTGGTCAACCCTGGGACATCTGATAACTAAGCATAGCAAAGCCCTATCAAACAGTTTGGGGCAATTAATTTGAGCATTGGCAGGCCAGCCCGTATCTTGGCGCCATCCTCGCTTATTGACCCGTTTTAAATTCAGATACTCAGGTTTAACCCCTAAAAGGAGAAGCACAACTATGTTGGATGCCAGCATCAAGGAACAACTGAAGGCCTACATGGATAAGCTGCAGCAGCCAATCGAACTGGTGGCGGCCTACGACGACAGCGGGAAATCCCAGGAACTGCGGGAGCTGCTGGAAGAGCTCGAGCCAATGTCTTCCAAAATCAGCCTGCGGACTGAAGAAGCCGTGGATGTGCGTCGTCCTTCCTTTGCCATCAACCGGATTGGCTCCGATATTGGCGTTCGCTTTGCCGGTATTCCCATGGGCCACGAGTTCACCTCCCTGGTCCTGGCCCTGCTGCAGGTTGGTGGCCATCCGTCCAAGGCATCCCAGGAGGTGATCGAGCAGATCCAGTCACTGGATGGCAAGTTCGAGTTTGAAACGTACTTCTCCCTGTCCTGCCAGAATTGCCCGGACGTGGTTCAGGCCCTGAACCTGATGAGCGTGCTTAACCCGAACATCAAGCATACGTCCATTGACGGCGCCCTGTTCCAGGATGAAGTGGAGCAGCGGGAAGTGATGGCAGTGCCAAGCGTTTACATGAATGGTGAGCCATGGGGCCAGGGCCGGATGACCCTGGAAGAGATCGTGGCCAGACTGGACACCAACTCTGATGCCAAAGAAGCTGAGAAGATCAACCAGAAAGACGCCTTCGAAGTGCTGGTGATTGGTGGTGGTCCGGCCGGTTCCGCGGCAGCGATCTATGCGTCCCGTAAGGGTATCTCAACGGGTATTGCGGCCGAGCGTTTTGGCGGCCAGGTTGCGGATACCATGGGCATCGAGAACCTGATCTCTGTGCCCTACACCGAAGGCCCAAAGCTGGTGGCTGCCATGGAGCAGCACGTGAAAGAGTACGAAGTGGACATCATGAACATGCAGCGAGCCGAGAAGCTGATTCCGGCCGCGAAAAAAGGTGGTCTGCACGAAGTGCGCCTTGCCAACGGCGCTTCGCTGAAAGCCCGGAGTCTGGTGCTCTCTACCGGTGCCCGCTGGCGCCAGATGGGCGTGCCGGGCGAAGAGGAATACCGCAACAAGGGTGTGGCCTATTGCCCGCATTGTGACGGTCCCCTGTTCAAGGGCAAGCGTGTGGCGGTTATCGGTGGCGGTAACTCCGGCGTCGAAGCGGCCATCGATCTGGCCGGAATCGTCGGCCACGTGACCCTGATCGAGTTCGGTGCCGAGATGCGCGCGGATGAGGTGTTGCAGAAGAAATTGCGCAGCCTGAAGAATGTGGAGATTGTAACGTCCGGGCAAACGACTGAAATCACGGGCGAAAATGGCAGAGTCAACGGCCTGGACTACAAGGACCGCACGTCTGGTGAGCAGCATCACATTTCCCTGGAAGGTGTGTTCGTGCAGATCGGTCTCGTGCCGAACACCGAGTGGCTGAAAGGTGATATTGAGCTTAGCCAGCACGGCGAGATCATTGTGAATGACCGCAATGAAACCTCGATCCCGGGCGTCTTTGCCGCCGGCGATGCCACCACCGTGCCCTACAAGCAGATTGTTATTTCCATGGGGGAGGGTTCCAAGGCGGCCCTGAGCGCCTTTGACTTCCTGATCCGCAACTCGGTGGATGAAAGCGAGAACGAAGCGGCGTAAACCAGCTCGAAGCCGATTGGTGAGAAAGGCACCGGAGCGATCCGGTGCCTTTTTTGTTGCTGGTAACCCCGCATATTTAACAAGGTTTTTCTGGTCACTTTGAAATGCCCTTGCCATACTGCCGAGCCTGTATGAAAAATAGTCACTTCCTGATCGTCATGGACTGATGCGCACGTTATGAAACGCTTTCTTTACGCCTTCGGCGCGCTATTGTTCGGCGCCAGTTCCCTGACTGCGCCGGTAATGGCAGATTCGGATATCCGGCTGGCCGTGCCAGACATCACCAGCTTGTTAACTGAAAATCAGGACGGCGTGTATCAGCAAATTATGCGTCGGGCTCTGGAAGGGGTTGGGGTAGACGTCCGTGAAAGCTTTTACCCTTACAAGCGTGCCATGTTGGTGTTTGAACAGGGTGGTGCGGATTGCATCTACTCCTTCACCGAAGTTCTGGCACAGCGACTGGGCGAGGATGCCATCACGATGAGCTTCCCTCTCGGCAAGTTCAGCTACTACCTGTTCACCTTGAAAGCGAACAAACCTGTCAGCCAACTGGAGCGCCTGGAGGGTAAGGCCGTGGGCGCGGTCATTGGTCACGAAACTTATCTGAACAAGGTTCTGGTTAACCAGGGCATCGACGTGATCTGGTCCAAAAGCGACGCTCAGAACGTGGCCATGCTTGAGCACCAGAGGTTCAGCGCGATGATCGCCGCCGTTCCCGACATCGTGCCTTTCCTGGATAAGCTCAGCTACGATCCTGAGCAACCCTTGCTCGAAAGCTACGACCGGTTGACCTGCCACAATACGGAAGAAAATCGTGCCTTCCTGAGTAAGTTGTCTGTAGAGCTGAAACGCCTCAAGGACGAGGGGGTGTACGAGCAGCTGGCGGGTAGTCTCTATTTTGAGTTTGAAAGCGGCCTTTTTGCCACCGAAGCGCCTTCTGCACAATGAGATGTCTGCTCTGGTGAGCGCCTGATTTACTCCAGATCCGCTTCCAGGCTGCCGGCCAGCGCGGGCTCTTGTCCCGACTCCGGGAAAAGGTGGGGGTAGGCGCTCCGTATACCGTCGACGATAAACACATGAGGCAAATCGTCAAAAACGCCGTGGTCGTTGATGTATTCCATGTGCGCCTGGCCGGAGTCTGTGTACTCCTGGAAAATCGAATCGTGGAGGCCATCAAACTCGAGAGGTTCCACACGCATCAGCTCGCAGAGTTGCCGGTTGAAAGCGGGGGTGGCTTTTACCCAACGCCCGTTCAGGTATAACTCGATAAAGCCGTGCATCCGGAAGATATCCGACTGTAGCCACTCAATCAGCTTCGGGCTGGACAGGTGGTTGCGCACATCCGCCAGGCCCAGCCGGCTGGGAATGCCGATGGCACGCGCCGCCGCTCCCAGCAGAACGGCCTTGGGAATGCAGTAGGTTTCACCACGTTCAAGGGCATGGCTGGCGCTGAAGGTTTTCGGGTCGGTCTGGAACACATACGGGTTGTAGCTGATGCTGTCCCGGACAGCGAGATAGAGCACCTTGATCTGTTCCACCGGGTCTTCGGGCACACCCTCCAGCTGCGTATTGATCCAGGCCTTCAGCGTTGGCTGATGGTAGTCAAAGAAGGGCGTGTGTTGGAGGAAGCGTTCCATAGTCATCAGTCCGGTGTCGGGATCAGGCTCTGAGGGTACCAACTCCCAAACTGCTGGCAATGGCGCTATCCACCAGAACGACTGCCGAAATAGCTCATCGTTACAAGACTGGACTTTACTGGCCCCTTTTATCGGTCCCGCATCAGTTCGTAGGTGCACATATTGACCGCCGAGGCAAGGTTGAGAGATTCAACCTGACCCCGACCGTGAATGGTGTAGGGCGCCGCCTGAAGCCGGGCCAGTTCGTCCCGTGGCACGCCCCGGGCTTCATTGCCGAACAGGTAACAGTCGTGCTGCCGGAAGGCCTCCGATGTCACAGAGGCGCCATTCAGGTCGAGGCAGGCGAGGCTGTGGTATCGGTCGGCCAGGCTGGCCAGAGCGATCTCGGTTTCCAGGGGCACGTGGAAGAGTGCGCCCATGCTGGCGCGCACCACCTTCGGGTTGTAGGGGTCAACACTGCCGGGGCTTAGCAGGCATCGGAAACCGCCAAACCAGGCGAGGGTCCGCAAAACCGTGCCCAGGTTGCCCGGGTCCTGAACTTCATGCAGATAAACGGCCTTTTCGCCGGGTTCCGGTTCAGGAGCACGATCCGGCAGGGGCACCACGGCCAGAATCCCCTGGGGTGTGCGGGTGTCGGCGAGCTGCGCCATCTGGCGATCGTTAAGGTGGTGGGTTTTGAACGGGCTGTGCCAGTGCGCATAGGCGCTGGTCACATACAGCTCCGAGGCCAGCAGCTCTGGCTGGTGAGCGACGGCTTTTTGCAGCTCGAGCACCAGGTGCTCTCCCTCGACCAGGTAATGGCCGAGGGACTGGCGGTATTTTTTCTGTTGCAGTTTCCGGATATCGGCCAGGTTCACGCGGGGGTTTCCTCATGGTTCCGGAGGTCTTCCAGCATGGCCTGGGCCAGTGCCTCAGCGACTTTGATGCCATCCACGCCCGCGGAGAGAATGCCACCGGCGTACCCTGCGCCCTCACCGGCCGGATAGAGTCCGCGGGTATTCAGGCTCTGAAGGCTTGCCCGGTCCCGGGTGATACGCACCGGTGAGGAGGTGCGGGTTTCAATGCCGGTCAGGATGGCGTCGTTACGGTCGAAGCCGCGGATCTGTTTGCCAAAGGCCGGCAGGGCCTCACGGATGGCTTCAATGGCGTAGGTTGGCAGGGAAGAGGCGAGGTCGCCCAGTTTGATGCCGGGCTTGTAGGAGGGTTCGACCTCGCCCAGTTCGGTAGAGGGAGTGCCTTTGATGAAATCACCCACCAACTGGGCTGGCGCGCAGTAATCGCTGCCGCCCAAGGTGTAGGCCCGGGACTCCAGGGCCTCCTGCAGGTCGACCCCGGCCAGCGGGTCGCCCGGGAAGTCTTCCTCCGGGTGAATGGCGACGACAATACCGGCATTGGCGTTGCGTTCGTTCCGGGAATACTGGCTCATGCCGTTGGTAACCACGCGCCCCGGTTCCGAGGTTGCGGCCACCACCGTGCCACCCGGGCACATGCAGAAGCTGTAAACCGCGCGCCCATTGCTGGCGTGGTACACCAGTTTATAGTCGGCCGCGCCCAGGGCCGGATGGCCGGCGTATTTGCCAAGACGAGCATTGTCGATCAGCGACTGCGGGTGCTCAATGCGAAAGCCGACCGCAAAGGGCTTGGCTTCGATAAAGACATCGTTACGCTGCAGCATGCGAAACGTCTCCCGTGCGCTGTGGCCGAGGGCGAGCACCACATACCGACTGTCGAGGCGTTCACCAGTGGCCAACTCCACGCCCTCGACCCGACCGTTGTGGATGCGCAGGTCGGTCACTTTGCTTTCAAAGCGGATCTCGCCACCGAGACGGATAATTTCCTCACGCATGGTCGACACCACGCCGGTCAGCCGGAAAGTGCCGATATGGGGCTTACTGACGTACAGGATTTCATCCGGTGCGCCGGCCCGCACAAACTCGTGCATCACCTTGCGGCCGTAGAATTTCGGGTCCTTGATCTGACTGTATAACTTGCCGTCCGAGAACAGGCCGGCACCGCCTTCACCGAACTGCACGTTGGATTCCGGCGACAGCTGTTTCTTCCGCCACAGGGCCCAGGTGTCCCTGGTCCGGCGGCGCACGTCCTTGCCACGCTCCAGCACAATCGGGCGGAACCCCATCTGGGCCAGGAGCAGGGCGGCGAACAGGCCGCAGGGTCCGAAACCGATCACGATCGGGCGTTCGGTGAGACCGGCAGGTGCCTGTGCGACCGGGTGATAGTCGGTATCCGGTGCCGGGCGTATGTGTTGGTCTTTTTCGAAGCGGGCCAGGACGGCGTCCTCGTTCCGGACGCGCAGATCAACGATGTAAACGAACTTGATCTCGGAGTTTTTCTTGCGGGCGTCGTAGCTGCGTTTGAACACGACAAAGTCGGTCAGATCAGCATCGGGAATGCCCAGTCGCTCAACGATGGCGGCACGCAGGGCACTTTCCGGATGGTCCAGAGGCAGTGCCAGTTCAGTAAGGCGGATCATAGTCAGTCCTGCCCGGTTCTTGCCGCACATGGAGGGGGCGTTACCGGGTAAAGAGGAATCGGAGAATGTTGGGTGAATTGTACGTGTGCCAGTCCGGCTTGTCAGGATTTTGCCGCCGGCGGGCCCGGCACGTACAATTGGATCTGGCTTTCCCGTTTGATGAGTCCCTATGGCCCGATCCAAAAGCAGTAACCGCTGGCTTGAAGAGCATGTAAACGACCCCTTCGTGAAGCAGGCGCAGGTGGACGGTTACCGCTCCCGTGCCAGTTACAAGCTCCTTGAAATCAACAAGAAGGACCGGCTGATCCACCCCAACATGGTGGTCATGGATCTCGGGTCGGCACCGGGCGGCTGGTCCCAGGTGGCGGTAAATCTGGTGGGCCATAAAGGCCGCGTGATTGCCTCTGACATTCTGCCCATGGATGCCATTGCCGGGGTCGAATTCGTTCAGGGGGACTTCACCGAGAACGATGTGTTTGAGGCCATCATGGCCACCCTCGGGGATGACCCGGTGGACGTTGTGATTTCCGACATGGCGCCGAATATCAGCGGTGTCACCATTGCCGACCAGGCATCGTCCATGTACCTGGTGGAGCTGGCACTGGACATGGCGTGTCAGGTGCTCAAGCCTAAAGGTAGTTTCCTGGCCAAGGTGTTTCAGGGGGAAGGGTATGACGAGTACCTGAAAGCTGTACGCGCCGTGTTCGACAAGGTGGTGGTGCGCAAGCCCGATTCTTCCCGGTCCCGCTCCCGGGAAGTCTACGTTCTCGGGAAAGGCTTCAAGGGCTGACTCAGTCTGCAGCCCTGTCGAAACCCTGCATCACATTCACGGCATTGACCCCAATGGCGTCGACGTCGTAACCGCCTTCCATGGTGAATACCGTAGGTAGCCCCAACCCGGCAATGCGTTCGCCAAGGGTCAGATAATCGCCGGATGCCAGTTTGAAGAACGAAATCGGGTCCTCCTCGAAGGTGTCCACACCCAGCGCCACCACCAGGGCATCCGGTGCGAATGCCTGAATCCGCTCACAGGCTTTTTCGAGCCCCTGGCTCCAGACACTGTAGGGCGTATTGGGCGGATAGACGATGTTCAGGTTAAAGCCTTCGCCTTCGCCTTCACCCGTTTCGTCCTCAAACCCGAGGAAGTGCGGGAACACCAGGTCCGGGTCGCCGTGGAGACTGATGGTCAAGACATCGCAGCGATCGTAGAAAATCGCCTGGGTGCCGTTGCCGTGGTGGAAATCCACATCAAGCACCGCCACCTTGCCGTAGCCCTGGTCCCGGAATGCCTGGGCCACGATGGCCGCATTGTTGAGAAAGCAGTAGCCGCCAAACACATCAGCGTGGGCATGGTGCCCCGGTGGGCGGCATAGGGCGAAGGCGGCGCGCTCGCCACCGGCGACCAGTTTCTGGGCGGTGAGGGCAACATTCGCCGAGGCCCTGGCCGCCTCCCAGGTGCCGTCCGAGATGGAGGTGTCTGCTCCGAGGCTGTAAAAGCCGATACGCCCGTCGATATCCTTTGGCAGTCGGGCACGCATACCGCGCCCAACCCAGAAGGTGGGGATGGCCTCACCGCGCTTGCCCGCTGCCAGCCACTCCTTCCAGCAGCTCTCAAGAAATGCCACATAGTCTGCAGTGTGCACGCGCTTGATGGGCCCAAGTCCGAACTCTTCCGGGGCCAAGACCTCGCCAAGAGCCTGATCCTTCACCCGCGCCAGGATGGTCTCAATACGGGAGGGTTTTTCGTGGGGTTCAATTAGCAGGCCACCGTCGAGCTCGGTCTTCACGTGACGGAGGCTGTGCAGGGGTGAGAAAACGGTTTTCATGGGTCGGACAGTCCTTACTGAATGATTGCGGTCACTGTGGCACACGGGGGAGCGTGGCTCAATTTCCGCAATTGTGACAGGCTGGCACTCGGTTCTGGGAGAGGGGATTACCGTTATGGCGTTGGTCACCAATCTCATCACCATCATCCGGCTCTACCGCTTGCAGAAAAAATATCCGGAATTCCGGCCGGGTGAGCAAGGGATCTGACCAGGCCGGTCTGCCCGTCCCCAGGGCTTTAATCATGGTGGATTGTGGACTATTGTCAGAGAGGTTTCGTCACGCTGAACCGCCAAATTTCACCGAGAAAGGGATCCGATCATGGCCAGCGATAGTTATCATGAACCGATAGCAGAGCTCTCAGATGATACCCGGGACATGCACCGGGCAATCAGTTCACTGATGGAAGAATTCGAGGCCGTGGACTGGTACAACCAGCGTGCTTCGGCCTGCAAGGATTCTGAGCTCAAAGCGATTCTTGAACACAATCGGGACGAGGAAAAGGAGCACGCGGCCATGGTGCTGGAATGGATTCGCCGTAAGGATCCCACGATGGACAAGTACCTTCGCGAGTTCCTGTTCAAAGACGGCCCGATCGGCCACCACGACTGACCGAAACACCCTTGCCCTGAGACCACGTTGGCCAATTTCCGGATGTGTTGGCCTGCGCTATCTTGGCTCCAGACCAGCGATTATTAAAAGGCGGACTGGAATCCGAGAGGGTAGGTTATGAGCAAGCACCATTTTGACGTCCTGATCATCGGCGCCGGCGTTTCCGGCATTGGCATGGCGTGTCACCTGAAGCGCGAGTGCCCGGGCAAGTCCTTTGCGATTCTGGAGCGCCGCCAGTCCCTGGGCGGTACCTGGGACCTGTTCCGATATCCCGGTATCCGCTCCGATTCGGACATGTTCACCTTCGGCTACAACTTCCGCCCCTGGACGGGTGGCAAGGTGCTGGCCGACGGCGCCGCCATCAAGCATTACGTGCGCGAAACCGCCAGAGAGCATGATGTTGAGCGCCACATCCGCTATGGGCTGGCGGTAAAGACGGCAGACTGGTCCGGTGGCGACAAGTGCTGGAAGCTTTCTGCCCTGAACGAAGCTAACGGTGAAACAGAAAACTTCACCGCCAGTTTCCTGATCGGCTGCACGGGTTACTACAACTATGACCACGGCTATAAACCCGACTTCCCGGGGGAGGACGATTTCCGAGGCCAGGTTGTGCACCCCCAGCACTGGCCGGAGGATTTCGACTATACCGGCAAGAAGGTGGTGGTGATCGGCAGCGGTGCAACGGCCATTACCCTGGTTCCGACCATGGCTGAGAAAGCCGCCCATGTCACCATGCTGCAGCGCTCGCCCACCTATCTGATGCCCTTGCCTTCTACTGACAAGATAACCCTGGCTCTGCAGAAAGTACTGTCGGAAAAGACCGCCTATAGGCTGACCCGCGCCAGGAATATCGCCATTTCCCGTTTTCTCTACCTGCGCTCCAGAAAGAGCCCCCAGTTCATGCGCCGGTTGTTTCTCCGGATCATCAAGCGACAGGTAGCCGGCAATGCCGACATGCGCCACTTTACGCCGGACTACAATCCCTGGGACCAACGCCTCTGCGTAGTCAAGGACGGGGATCTGTTTCAGGCCATCAAAGCCGGCAAAGCATCGGTTGCCACCGATCATATCGACCGTTTCACGGAAACCGGTATCCGCCTTAAATCCGGTGAAGAGCTGGAGGCCGACATCATCATCCCGGCCACCGGCCTTGAGATCCAGATGCTGGGCGGCATTCGGCCGGCGGTTGATGGCCAGGAAGTGGTGATGAAGGACAAGGTGATCTACAAGAATGTCATGGTCGAGGGTGTACCCAATGCCGGCATGATTTTCGGCTACACCAATATCTCCTGGACCCTGAAGGTGGATATTGCCGCCGAGTACCTGTGCCGCCTTTTGAACCTGATGGACAGGCGCGGTTACCGAACCGTGGTCGCAAGAGATACGGAAAACAGCCGTGGCGACGATACCATTCTGGGCTCTCTCAATTCCGGCTACATCCGCCGTGCGGCTGATCGCTTGCCACGACAGGGCACCCATGGCCCCTGGAAATCCTCACAGAATTACGTGGAGGACGTGAAGATTTTGCGCTTCGAGCCGATTGAGGATGGTTACCTGGAGTTTGACGGCAAGCGAACCCACGCCAGAGCGGGTCAATCCGGTGGCTTCCTGCGGCCAATCCGGTCGGCTCTGTTCGGGGCCTGATCAGTCAACGGTGGAGCCAGTCGGTGAGGAACCCAACTACCAAACCAGCGCAGAATATGTCAGTCTGCGCAGCTTATGTGCCGGCTTTGTACTCGTCATTTTATTGGCCGGTCGTTCGCACCTTACAGAGACCGTTGTATGGCCTCCCGCGGAAAAACTGCGAAACGTGCCCTTTGGCACCCCTCTTATTGGGGCTCATGGGCTCTGGTATTCACTCTCTGGTTGTTGTCCTTTCTGCCGATGAACGTCAAGCAACGCCTTGGTCGCTGGCTGGGCAGACTGCTTTCCCGCAAACTGAAGTCCCGCGCCCGGGTCGCTGATGCAAATCTGGCGGCCTGCATGCCGGAACTGGATGAGGTTACCCGCAGCCAACTGGTTGAGGATGCCTTCGTGGCATCGACCCGGGGTGTTTTGGAAAGTGTGCATGCCTGGTGGCGGGACATGTCACCTTATTGTGAAAGCGCTTCGGTGTATGGAGCGGAACACCTTGCGGAAGCCAGGCGGCGTGGCAAGGGTGTGTTGTTGATCGGTGGTCACTACAGCATCTTTGATTTTGCCTTGCCGCTGATCGCCTGCCATCTCCAAAAACCCGGCTACATGTACCGCCCCAATAACAATCCAGTGGTTGACCGTATGATCGAGCGCGGGCGCCGTCGTCACTTCAACATCCGGCCATTTACCAAGCGCCAGCTGAGACCAATGTTGTCCTTCCTGAAAGAAGGGGGACAGGTATGGTTTGCCTGCGATCAGGATTTCGGCAAAAAGTCTGAGGTATTCGCGCCCTTCTTCGGAGTCAGTGCTGGCTGCATTACCTCTCCGAGCTATATCGCCCGGGAGTCCGGTGCTGCGGTGATCTGCGTAAGTCACCTTCGGATGCCTGATGGCAGTTATCGGGTCGTGTTCTCGCCGATCCAGGCGGATTTTGGGGAGAATCCGCAAGAAGACGCTGAAACCTGGAACCGCTTTATTGAAGCCACCGTTCGTGAGCAGCCGGATCAGTACCTGTGGCTGCACAAACGATTCAAGAGCCGGCCCGAGGGTGCCGCGGCCATCTATTGAGAGTTTTCCCGGCGTACCGTGTCCGGTTTCTTCTATGCTCCGATTGTCAATAAACGCTCTGGCGGCTCTTATTTAGCTTCCTTACAATAGGGGCTGGCTTTCTGTGGGTCCCCTATGCGCACTATCATCAGTACTGTCCTGGCCTACGCTGCGCTGCTTGCCGGCGTACTGGCGTTTATTCCTGGTGCCGGGTTGCTGGGCGCGGTGGCGGTCAGTCTGGCCGTGGTGCTGGGCTGGCGGGATATGCGAACGGTGCCCCGAGGGGTTTTTGTGGTGGCCGCGCTGGCCCTGGTGTTTGCCCTGGGTCGCGATCCGGCGCTGATTGCCGGAGCCGCCACCAACATGACCCGCCTGGCCGGGCTGATTCTTGCGGTCCTGCTGTTATCGTCGGTGTTGGCCAGATCCCGGGATTTGCAGAAAATCTCCGCGAGTCTGTTCAGTGGAAATTCCCTTGCCCGCTATGCCAGCGTCACGTTTGGCACCGCCCTGGTGTCGATTCCTCTGAACTTCGGCTCGGTTGCGGTGGTAGGCAGCCTGATAGCTGAGCGTATCCGCAATGATGGCGACTCCAGTGCCACCCGTAACGGAACACGGGCGGTTCTGCGTGGCTTTGGCGTGTCGCCAATCTGGTCACCACTGTCGATTTCGGTTGCCCTGACATTAACGCTGTTGCCGGGACTGGGTAGCGCGCAATTGCTCTCGGTTGCGATGCCCTTCGCATTGCTGGTGCTGTGCGCTGGCTTCGTCTGGCGTGAACCGGAACCAGCGGTTACTCGCGGAACACTCGATGAGCGCGCCAGCTGGGCAAGCTGGCTGCGATTCGTGAGTATTATCGCTGCCATCTGTGTCGGCGTTTTTGTGTTCAGCCATCTGTATGCCCTGAGCTACGCCCGCGCGGTGACTCTGAGCTGTCTCTCTGCCGTTGTTGCCGGCTGGCTGCTGTCCTGGTTCGGTGGTAACAAACCCAGATTGCCGAACATGGCCAACGTCAGCAACGAGTTGGCCATCGTGGGTGGGTCGGCGTTTATCGGGTCCATCATCAGTGCTGTGGTGCTGGGGCAAATGGGTGGCACGGTGAGCCTACCCGGTTGGGCGTGGCCACTGCTGGCGGCGCTGGTGCCCTGGAGCTTTTTCCTCGCGGGGCTGGCGGGGGTAAACCCGATCGTGATGGGCACGTTGGCCGGCGGAATTCTGGGGTCGATCTGGCCCACCAGCGGAGTTTTGGGGTTGGGGTTCGCCATGGTCAGCGGCTGGGGCGTTACCGCCTTCGGTACCCCTTATGCGGCCAACGCACTGATCATGGAGCGGCTGACCGGCTATCCGGCCCGTAATGCGTCACTGCGGTGGAGTCTTGCCCTTTCGCTTTCGGCGCTGGCACTGGCAAGCCTGGTTGCCTCATCCCTCACGCTTTGGCTAGCGTGAGGTCAAATACGATCAGGGGTGCGGCCCCATCATGCGTTTCAGGGCTTGTGGGTTGGGCAGGCCTTGCACCATGGTGACGCTGCCGTTTTCGTCCCGGTAGAGGGTGCTGGGCGTCGCCTGTAAACCCAGTTCCTGCATCAGGCGATTGTTGGCTTTTACCTCCAGATGAGCCGCACTTACGCGCTCGCGATCTACCGCTATACCGCCTTGCTCGTATGAATTCTGGTGCTCGGCCAGTGCCACTTCGGGGTTTTTGCTGCCGAGAATGGTGGCGGCTTTGGTCAGGCTGTCTTCTGCGAGAATACCCACCAGGATGTGCCGCAGTTGTACTTTGCCAGCGTTGATCCACGGCTCGGCCTGCTGCCGGAATCGATGGCAGTAGGGGCAATTGGGATCGGTGAAGGTGTAAATGATGATGTCCGCGTTTTTGTCGCCGTCGCGAACCCAGTGGCTGCCCTCAAGTTGCGGCCAGGCATTTTCGAATTTCGGGCCCATGACCAGGTCCTGGATACTGGCCTGGCTCAGGTTGTTACCGTCCTTGTCCATCAGGGTGCCCACGATCACGTGATCCCCGTCGGGCGTCAGATAGAATGCCAGGGAGCGTCCCCTCATTTTGCCGACATAACCAGTCATGCCACCGGGTGCCTTAAAACTGTCGATGACCTCCACACCCTGCTGTTCCAGTTTCTGGATGGCTGCTGGGTAGTCCTGTGCCTGAACGCTGGCTGCGACTACGATGGTGGATAGTAATGCACTGTGCAACACGTGGTGTAGTGAGGGCAGGTTCATTGGTTTGTTACCTCTTTCGGCGATGATGATTTGAGATGGCTGGCGTGGAAGCGTTCAAGTCCCCGGGCCAGGCTGGCTTTGGACAGTTCGCCCATGTGGCTGTCTACCAGGTTGCCCTCGGCGCTGTAGAACAGGGTGGTTGGCAGGCCCTGGCTACCGGTAGCGCGGCCAAGCCCACCCTGGCGGTCACTGAGCACATGGTCCAGATTGAGGTTCTGTTCGTTGAGAAACCGGCGGATGGTGTCCGGGTGCTCGCCCTGGTTGGCAAAGACAAAGCTGACGCCGGGGTGGCGGCCCTGGGCTTCTTCCAATACCGGCATTTCACGAATGCAGGGCGGACACCAGGTGGCCCAGAGATTCACCACCATGGGTTGCCCCCGGCCAAGGGTGTCCAGACTGACCGCTTGGTCACTCAGGTTGGTTAGGGCAACGTCGGGCAGGCCCCGGGTCTGGTCGTGGATCAGGGCGATCACGCCAGTGGTGAAGCCCCAGGTCAACAAGCCGGAAGCCACGGCGAAGCCCAGTGGCCGGCGGATGTTGGTGCGGCGCCAGAGCAGATAGCCGGTGAGGACCAGCGCCACCACCAGGCCAGACACCAGGTCGAAGCCGCCATCCCGAATGTCGATAATACCGAGCCAGTCACCCTGATAGTGTTCAAAGTAACGGACCACAAAACCGACGCGAGCACCTACCATGGCGGCAAGGAAAATATCGGCCAGGGCTCCGGATATCGGGAGCTTTTCCCTGCGGCCGGCCAATGCCCCTACAAGCAGGGCTACAATAAAGGCGGAAATGAGTAACAGATGTTCTATCGAAATGCTAAAGGGGCCAGCGCCTACACTGAGCATGACTTCTCCACTCATCAGGGGATTTTTCATTGCTGCAAGGCCGCTAGTGACCTGTGACGTAGATGGGAGTTCCATCTTTTTGCTGAAAAATAAAAAGCATGCTACTGAAAAGCACCTATGGCTAATTCTCCGGTCCTCTGTTAATGTGCCCGCATCCTGCCTCTAGGGATTCCGCAGTTTAAGGCTTTAAGCCCTCGTGCGACCTATCCATACGACCTGTCAGAGGACGTCACCCCGTTAACGGCGCGTGACTGTAGTCGTCTTTTATTCCATGAATTTTCATGGCATCTGCCCGCATTCGCCGAGAACGGTGTTCGTGGAGGCAGAACAATCAAGAGTTGATCTTATATGAGTTTTTCTTCACTCGGTTTGTCCGAGCAGCTGGTCCGTGCCACTTCCGATCAGGGTTACGATACCCCGTCTCCCATTCAGCTTCAGGCGATTCCTGCGGTCTTGTCTGGCCGGGATGTGATGGCTGCAGCCCAGACTGGTACTGGCAAAACTGCCGGATTTACACTGCCTATCTTGCAGCGCCTGGCTGATAACCCGCGCAGCGGCAAAGGTCCCCGCGCGTTGATTCTGACGCCAACACGGGAGCTGGCAGCGCAGGTTCACGACAGTGTGAACCTTTACAGCAAATACGTTCCCACCAAAGCCGCCGTAGTTTTTGGAGGTGTGAAAATCAATCCGCAGATGATGAAGCTGCGTAAAGGCGTCGACGTTCTGGTGGCCACACCGGGCCGCTTGATGGACCTGTATCAGCAGAATGCTGTGCGCTTCAACGAAGTGGAATTTCTGGTGCTGGACGAAGCCGATCGCATGCTGGACATGGGCTTTATCCGCGACATCCGCAAGATTCTTGCGCTGTTGCCGGCCAAACGCCAGAACCTGCTGTTCTCGGCGACTTTCTCAAGCGAGATCAGGGGCTTGGCTGAAGGCTTGCTGAATAATCCGGTGCAGGTAGAAGTTGCTGCCCGCAACACGTCGGCTGACAATATCGTTCAGTCGGTGTACCCGGTAGATCAGAGCCAGAAAACCGCGCTGCTGAGTAAGCTGGTGCGTGACAATGCCTGGGAGCAGGTGCTGGTGTTTACTCGTACCAAGCATGGTGCTAACCGTCTGACCCAGAAGCTGGAAAAAGACGGCATCACGGCTGCCGCTATTCACGGCAATAAGTCCCAGGGTGCCCGTACCCGGGCACTGGCCGACTTCAAAGCCGGCGAAGTACGTGTACTGGTGGCGACCGACATCGCTGCCCGTGGCCTGGATATCAAGCAACTGCCCCAGGTGGTGAACTTTGAACTGCCAAATGTGCCGGAAGATTACGTGCACCGTATCGGTCGTACCGGTCGTGCTGGTGAGAGTGGCCACGCCCTGTCACTGGTCAGTGCCGATGAAGGCAAGATGCTGGCGGGCATTGAAAGGCTGATCAAGAAGCAGCTGCCGCGCAAGAGTATGGAAGGCTTCGAGCCCACCAACAACCTGCCACTGAAGCCGAAAGCCAAGGCCGATCCCAGTCGCGCCCGTAATGGCGGTGGTAATGGCCGGCCCGGAAGCAAGCCGAGAAGCTTCGGCGACAAGCCCGGTGGTCGAAGTGGTGGCCGGAGCCAGAATGGCGGTGGCCAGCGAGGCCGGTCAACCCAGCGCCAGAGTGCCTGAGGCAGAGTAAGATAGTTCAGAAAGGCGGAGCAGATGCTCCGCCTTTTTTGTTTCTGGCAGACAAAAAAAGGCGGGGCCGGAGGGCCCCGCACAGGAGAACGCACCTTCCGGCTGTCCACAGACCATGGCGACTGCCGGAGGGCACGGGGATCAGAACTTGTAGGACACGCCTACCATGTAGACCAGGGGATCAATTTCTACGTCTACGGTTTGGTTGGCTGCCCCAATCTTTGCCTCGGTGTCGATATCGATCCACCAGATTGCAGCGTTTACGCCAACATTTTCAGTGATCATGTAATCAACTCCCGCTTCAGCAGCCAGGCCGAAACTGTCATCCAGTTCTATGTCGGTGCCTGCAAGAGCGCCAGCGGTCTTTTCGTCAAAGAAAACCGTATAGTTTACGCCTGCGCCCAAATAAGGCTGGAGCTTGCTTCCGCTGGGCATCGGAAAATACTGCAGTGTGACCGTTGGTGGGAGATGTTTTGTCTCCGCCAACTTGCCTGCGCCCGCCAGGTCACCAGCCCCTTCAATGTCGTGACTGAATGGAGTAGCGGCAAGAAGTCCCACACCAATCTTATCAGTAAGCATGTAGCTCAGGGTCAGACCAAGCTGTGTGTTGTTGTCCACGTCAACCCTTGCGTCAGCCCCAACGTTAGTAATGGGGTCGCTTGAAGCATCCGGTGCTACAGTCGCCGCACCCACGCGGCCAATGAAATCACCGGCTTCATACGCCTGAACAGCCGGAGCGGCGGCCATAACGGCGGCAGCCAAAACACCAAGTTTGAATGTACGGGACATATCTATCTCCTTAACCTGAATCGTTGATGGCTTCAGGTTAATGACCTCGAAGAAAGGAAACTTGATTTAGCGCAAGAACGGCCGGGCAGATATTCTGGTTCGACCGTCAGATTGACGCAACTCAAGAAATGGGGCGTCGCTGCGGTTATTGCGGATGGTCAGGCAGAGTTCTTTTTGGGTTCAGGCAGGTTCTCGTCCGGCACGAACACGTCGCGGATAGTCAGCGGGTTGCCATCGGAATTCCGGACTTCAACCGCCTGAATCGGTCGGCCGGTTGCGCGGTCGCGCAGGTCCAGGGGTGTTTGGTCCGGGGCGGGATTCCACTTGTCGCCCCATTGGCGCAGCGCGATCACTACCGGGAACAGATCCCGGCCTTTTTCGGTCAGACGGTACTCAAAGCGCGAGCCGTGTTCGCCGACATCCACTTTGCGCAGTACCTGGTTGTCCACAAGCCGGGCGAGGCGATCACAAAGAATGTTTTTGGCAATACCCAGTTCCTGCTGAAAATCCACGAACCGGCGGGTGCCATACATGGCTTGCAGCACAATCAGCAGGGACCACCAATCACCCACTTCATTGAGGGCGCGGGCGACGGAGCAACTGGAGTCATCAAAACGTTTTCTGGCCATAGCTGGCAGTGTACTGAATAAGGTTGCAATTTAAAACCAAATTTAATAGGGTTGCTTAACGAAACCAAATTAGTAAGGTTGCATATTACCATGAGCATGAATCTTGGCCCGCTTTTCGAACCCTTTGAACTCCACAACCTCAAGCTGCGGAACCGGGTCGCCATGGCGCCGATGACCCGCAACTTTTCGCCCAACGGGGTGCCGGGCGACGATGTGGTGGCCTATTACCGGCGTCGCGCCGAAGCAGGGGTTGGCCTGATCATTACCGAAGGCACCACGGTGAATCACCCGGCTGCCAGTGGTTACCCCAATGTGCCGGCGTTTCATGGCTCGGACGCGCTTGAAGGCTGGAAAAACGTGGTTGATGCCGTGCATGAAGCCGGCGGAGCGATTTTCCCGCAACTCTGGCACGTTGGCGCGGTGCGCAAGGAAGGCACGCCGCCTGATCCTTCGGTTCCCGGTTACAGCCCGTCCGGTCTGTTTGGCCCTGGCAAACCTAATGGTAAAGCCATGTCCAAAGAGGATATCGAGGATGTGGTCATAGCCTTTGCCGACGCGGCGCAGGATGCCAAGGCCCTGGGCTTTGACGGCGTCGAGATCCATGGCGCCCACGGATACCTGCTGGATCAGTTTCTGTGGGAAGGCACCAACCAGCGTGATGACGAATACGGCGGCAGCATGGAAAACCGCCTGCGTTTCGTGGTTGAGATCGTGGAAGCAGTTCGCCACCGGGTCGGCCCGGACTTCCCCGTCATGCTGCGGTTTTCCCAATGGAAGCAGCAGGATTACGACGCAAAGCTGGTGAACAGTCCGGAAGAACTGGAGCAATTCTTGAAGCCTCTGGTGGAGGCCGGTGTGGACATCTTCCACGCTTCCACCCGCCGGTTCTGGGAGCCGGAGTTTGAAGGCTCCAACCTCAACCTGGCCGGCTGGACCCAAAAGCTTTCCGGCAAGCCGACCATGTCTGTCGGCAGTGTGGGGCTGACGGAAGACTTTATCAGTGGCACCTTCGCCAGCAAGCAGGAAGCGGTGGAGAAAGCCGGTATCGACGAGCTGGTGGAGCGGATGAATAACCACGAGTTCGAGCTGATTGCCGTGGGCCGCGCCCTATTGCAGGACCCCGAATGGTTGATCAAAGTTAAGGAAGGTCGCCTGAACGAGGTGGAATCCTTCGCCAAGAAGTCCCTCGCCAAGCTTTACTGATCGTCCCTTCGATCGTAATTTGCCGCAGTGCCTTCGGGCCTGCGGCTTTTTTTGTGGCCCGCCAGAAAGCAAAATGTGTCGTCCTCGTAATCGCGTGTGAAGTTTAACGCGCTATGATGGAGGAAAGTCATTTGCACATAAGGAGTCAGTATGTCGATTATTGGATCGGTTAAAACGCTGTCACTGTCACTGATGCTGTCGGCCCTGGTGGGTTGTGCAACAGTGGGGAAGGATTTCGCCACCCACAACGTTGATCAGATACAGATCGGTGAAACCACGAGAGCAGATATCCAGGAGATGTTCGGAGAGCCTTGGCGCACCGGCATCGAGGATGGCAAACGAACCTGGACTTACGGCAAGTACAAGTGGTCTGCCTTCGGCGATGCCGAAACCACCGATCTGGTAGTGCGTTTCAACCAGGACGGAACCGTATCGTCCTACGTCTATAACACCACCGAATAAATCCCGGTCTGCCGAGCCATGCTGGGCAGACCGGGCGGTTCCCTATTAAAGAAGGGGCCTGGGTTATCAGGCCCGCAAACCACCTACCAGCTTGTCGATGCTGTCTTTTGCATCACCAAACAGCATGCGGGTGTTGTCCTTGAAGAACAGCGGGTTCTCGACACCGGAATAGCCGGTCGCCATGCCCCGTTTGAGGACAACCACCTGCCGCGCTTTCCACACTTCCAGTACCGGCATGCCGGCAATCGGGCTGCCCGGATCTTCGGCGGCAGCCGGGTTTACCGTGTCGTTGGCGCCGATCACCAGCACCACATCGGTGTCCGGGAAATCGGCGTTGATCTCGTCCATCTCCAGCACAATGTCGTAGGGTACGTGGGCTTCCGCCAATAGCACGTTCATGTGCCCGGGCAGTCGGCCGGCCACCGGATGGATGCCGAACCTCACGTTCACGCCCCGGTCCCGCAGTATTTTCGTCATATCGCTGACGCCGTTCTGAGCCTGGGCCACGGCCATGCCGTAACCGGGCACGATGATGACCGAATCGGCGTTGCGCAGTTCCTCGCAAACATCATCGATGCTGGATTCATGGACCGACTGCTCCGAATCGCTGGCGCTTGCGCTGCTGGTGGTCTGGCCGAAGCCGCCAAGAATCACGCTAATAAAGGATCGGTTCATGGCCTTACACATGATGTAGCTGAGGATGGCGCCGCTGCTGCCCACCAGTGCACCGGTGACGATCAGCAGATCATTGCCCAGCATGAAACCGATGGAAGCCGCGGCCCAGCCGGAATAGCTGTTGAGCATGGACACCACCACGGGCATGTCGGCACCGCCGATGGCCATGATCAGGTGAATTCCGAGTACCGAAGCAATGGCCGTCATCAGCACCAGTGCAACGATTCCCAGCGCCATGCTGTCGGTCCCCAGAAACCAGGCCCCCAGCAAGACGCAGGCGATGATCGCAGCCAGATTCATGATGTGCCGACCGGGCAGGGTCAGGGCCTTGCTGTCGATGCGGCCATCCAGCTTGCCACAGGCCACCAGGGACCCGGTGAAAGTCACCGCCCCGATAAAGATGCCGACAAACACTTCCACCAGTTTGATGGTATGTTCCGCTCCGGCAGTCGCGATCAGTGGTTCGATGTAGCCCGAGAAGCCGACCAGCACTGCCGCCAGGCCCACAAAACTGTGGAGCAGGGCGACCAGCTGCGGCATCTGGGTCATTTCCACCTTGTTGGCGATGGGGATGCCAATGCCGGCGCCAAGCAGCACGGCAATGACAATGGCGATGATGCCGCCATCACCCACGCTTGCGAGGGTGGCCCCCACCGCGATGACGATACCGGCGACCCCGTAGAGGTTACCGCGCCGGGCTGATTCCTGGTGGCTGAGGCCGCCCAGGCTGAGGATAAAGCAGATACTTGCGACCACGTAGGCCACGCTCACCAGTCCTGTACTCATATCGGGCGTCTCCTACCTGCGGAACATTTTGAGCATGCGATGGGTGACCCGGAAGCCGCCCCCCACGTTGATGCTGGCAATCAGCACAGCGACAAAGGCCATGATGCCCACCGCTACATTCTCTGCCTGGGCCAGGTGCAGCATGGCACCGATGACGATGATGCCGCTGATGGCGTTGGTCACACTCATCAGGGGGGTATGCAAAGATGGGGTCACGTTCCAGATCACCTGCCAGCCGATAAAGCAGGCCAGCACGAACACGGTGAAGTGTTGCAGAAAACTTTCCGGTGCATGGGCGCCAACGCCATAAAGCGCCAGTGCGCTCACGACCAGCAAGGCGCCCTTGCCAATAAGACTTCGACGGTCAGCGTCTTTCTTGGCAGCGGCCTTGTCGGCCGCCGACGGCTCCTCCGTACCCGGTGCCGGCTTGGGACTGACTGGTGATTCCGGCTGGGGTGGCGGCCAAGTGATGTCGTTCTCCCGCACCACGGTCAGGCCACGGATGACTTCGTCCTCCATATTAACCCGGGGCTGGCCATCCTTATCCGGGGTCAGTTCCGTGAGCAGGTGAACCAGGTTGGTGGCGTAGAGATCGCTGGCCACCTTGGCCATGCGGCTGGGCAGGTCGGTGTAGCCGATCAGAGTCACGCCATGGTGATGGGCTACCTTGCCGGGCTCGGTCAGTTCGCAGTTGCCACCACGTTCCGATGCCAGATCCACAATCACGCTGCCGGGTTTCATGGATTTCACCATGTCGGCGGTGATCAGTTTCGGGGCCGGTTTGCCGGGGATCAGCGCGGTGGTGATGATGATGTCCACCTCCTCAGCCTGCTCCGCAAACAAAGCCATCTCAGCCTTGATGAACTCATCGCTCATCTGCTTGGCATAGCCGCCACCACCACTGCCGTCTTCATCGCCGAAGTCCAGCACCAGGAATTCGGCACCCATGCTTTCGACCTGTTCCTTCACTTCCAGCCGGGTATCAAAGGCCCGCACAATTGCGCCCATGCTGTTGGCGGCGCCAATGGCCGCCAGGCCAGCCACGCCAGCACCGATCACCATGATCTTTGCTGGCGGCACTTTGCCGGCCGCCGTTACCTGCCCGGTAAAGAACCTCCCGAAATGATTGGCTGCCTCAATCACCGCCCGATAGCCGGCAATATTGGCCATGGCGCTGAGAGCATCCATCTTCTGGGCCCGGCTGATGCGGGGCAGGCTGTCGATGGCGAAGGAAGTAATCTTCTTCGCTGCGAGTTTTTCCAGCAGCTCAGGATTCTGTGCCGGCCAGATATAACTGACCAGAAATGCCCCTTCCTTCATCAGGTCCACTTCATGTTTATTCAGGGAGGGATTTTTCATTGGCGCGCGGACTTTCAGGATGAAATCCGCTTCCTGCCACAGCGCCGTGGTATCGACTGCTATGGCCGCGCCGACTTTCTCGTAGGCTTCGTCCGAGTAATTCGCCGCTTCGCCAGCGCCACTTTCAACAACGACCTCGTAGCCAAGCCCGATAAGCTTATGAACGGAAGGTGGTGTGGCAGCCACCCGCCGCTCATCCTTGAAAATCTCTCTGGGGATACCGATTTTCATTGTTGGTATTTCCTCCGGATTGCCCGATGAATCAGTTGCCTGGATACCTACATACTAGTGCACGTTGCCAGATCTGCCCGGAACTTCCGGTTGATGACATGCTAGGTTTCTCGGGCAAGCTCCCTGAGCACAGTTTCCATGACCATCGGACTCCACAACAGTCGGTTGTGCCCCAGTCCGCTGGTGCGAAGGACATCCGCCTTGTTCCAGTTTTCAGCCACACGCAGGCTCTCTTCCGGTGAAACGGAGGTGTCGTCGTCATCAATGACAATCAGGCCCCGCTGGGTGAGTGACCGGGAGAGGTCCTCCAGATCCAGCTGGTCCCACACCGATGGGCCGAAGCGCTCCTCCATGAGTTGAAGGTGGACGGAGAGAGTCTCCCGGCTCAGCCCCAGTTGCTGGCCCAGATTCTCCATCACGGCAGTCAGGCTGGCCGGGGGAGCCAGCATGGCCACGTAGTCAGTCTGCAGTCCGTCAGTAATGGCCCTGGCCACGGCGATGCAGCCGATGGAATGTGCCAACACGCCATGTACCCCGCCAACACTGGCGGCTACTCGGGCGGTGACCTCGGCCATTTCGAACAGGTCGGTGCTTTGCCCCTGGGCTCGGCCATGGGCCGGCGCGTCGAAGAGGACAACCCGGTAGCCAGCTTCGAGCAGCGGTTCGATCCAGGCGCCGAACTGGATGCCGGCGCCGGCCCAGCCATGCACGCCCAGAATTACCGGGCCCTGGCCCCAGGAATACACCGGAATGGTTCGTGAGCCATGCTGGAGCTGAGTGTAGCTGTCAGTTTTATCCAGCCAATGTTCGTGGCGGATGGGCATTGGCAGCCTTGAGGGCCGGAAGGCCATTCGGTTCACCAGTCGCCCGGCTTTTTTGGGCGCCAACCGCCCATACAGTTGCAGTGCCAGCCGGGTGGCGGAGAGGCCCAGGTTCGCGGGTGCCCTTGCCTGGCTGGTATGGCGGAAAGTCTCTGATTGAGTGTTCAGTTGTGAAGTCATGGGGAAAATCCTTCTTCGTACTGTGGTGGATGACAGCTTCAGGTTAGGGCTTGCGGGTTACCAGTAGGAGTGTCATATTTGACATATAAAGTGCGAAAAGGGCCATTCACCATGATCAATATTGCAATCGTTGCCTTGCCCAATTGCCACGCATCCGGCGTGCACGGTGTGATGGATTTTTTTACCGTGGCCAATTACTGCGCCCGTGTGCCAGGAGTCCGGACCGAGCCCTTATTCGACTGTCAGGTCGTGACAGTGGATAACGAATCAGTCCGTGGTTACAGCGGTGCCCTCGTCACACCGACGGTGCGCCGTGAAGACTTTCAGCCCGACCTGATTGTGGTGGGCTCCTCGGTAGAGGCTGCAGTGAGCGCTGAGCTGTTGGAGCGCACCCTGGCGCCCTCCATTCCGTTACACAGCTGGCTGCGAGAGGCATTCGGGGAGGGCGTTGTGCTGGCCAGTGTGTGCACGGGCAGCTTCGTGCTGGCGGAGGCCGGCTTGCTGGATGATCAGGTGGCCACCACGCACTGGCGTGCAGCGCCGCTGTTCCGGAGCCGCTACCCGGACATCCGTCTGGAGGAGGACCAGTTGCTGGTGGATAACGGCCAGATTATCTGTGCGGGTGGCGCGACGGCGTTTGTGGATTTGTGCCTCTACCTGGTGGAACGCTTCGCCTCACCGTCGGTCGCACTGGCCTGCAGCAAGATGCTGGTTCTGGATGGTCGCCGGGTGGAACAGACACCTTACATGGCGTTCTACAGCCGCAAGGCCCACCAGGACGACGCCATCCGCAAGGCGCAGACCTGGCTAGAGCAGCATTACCCCGAGCCGGTCAGCATTGATAATGTCGCCGACGTGGCCGGCCTGGGCACGCGAACGTTCAAGCGGCGGTTCAAGGAGGCGACCGGAGAGACGCCGATCGGCTATCTGCAGCATCTGAGGATTGAAGCCGCCAAACACAAACTGGAGTCAAGCCGCGATCAGACGGCGCGGATCATCTGGAGCGTGGGTTACGAGGATGCCAGTTCCTTCCGACGTTTGTTCAAGCGAACGGTGGGCTGCACCATGGAACAGTATCGCAAGCGCTTCAGCTATGTAACGCCCATGGCAGTGTGAACGGACAGCGTTTCATACGTTCACTCCCTTACGGCAATAAACGTTGTAGCAAGCTATGCTTACCGGCTTTCTTTGAACCCTGGAATGCCCCGAATGCTTGAGACGTTTTTCTCTACCTTTATCAGTAGCACTATTCGCTTTCTGTTCCTGCTGGCGCCCTTTTTCGTGGTGACCATGTTCCTGGCACTGACCCGGGGATTGCCAGCACCCGAAAAGTCGTCGATCATCCGCCGCGCCTGCGTCTCGGCCTTTGTTCTGGGCGTGATTCTGTTCTTTGCCGGTCCGCTGCTGTTCAGCGCCATTGGTATCACCCTCAACTCCTTCCGGATAGGTGCCGGCAGTTTGCTGTTCCTGACCGCCATCAGTCTGGTCACCAGTGGCACCCGCAATCACGCCACCGGCTTGCCGGACGAGGACCGTGATGACATTGCGGTGGTACCCCTGGCGATTCCGGTAATGATTGGCCCGGCGACCATAGGTGCGATTCTGGTGTACGGGGCGGAGCTGAAAACCGTGGCCGAAGTGACCGGCGGGCTTCTTGGGCTGGTGTCCGGGTTATTGATCCTGGCAGTGCTGCTGCACCTATCAGGCTACCTTGAAAAGGTGCTCGGCAAGACCGGACTCAACATTCTTTCAAAAATCAGTGGCCTGATTCTCTCCGCCATGGCCGCCGAAATTGTGCTGACGGGTATTGCGGGATTCATCGCCTCTACCTAGAGTATTGCGGGTTGTTTTTCCGCTGAGGGTCCGTTATGCCTGCCAACACCATTGAGCACAATCGCAACCGGTACAATTTCTCCGGTGTCGAGTCGATCTGGCTGTTTGGTTACGGCTCGCTGATCTACAAGGTGGATTTCCCGGTCATCGAGGAACGTCCAGCCTCGATTTGTGGCTGGGAGCGCCGGTTCTGGCAGGGTTCCCACGATCACCGCGGCACCCCGGACGCCCCTGGCCGGGTAGTGACTCTGGTGGAAAAGCCCGGCGCTGTCTGCAAGGGCATGGCGTTCCGGGTGTCGCCTAATGTGTTCGAGCACCTGGATGTGCGGGAAAAGAATGGCTACGTGCGCTTCAGCACTGCCCTCACGTTTGAGAATGGCAGCCATGCCGAGGGGCTGGTTTATATTGCCACCGAAGACAATGAAGCCTTCCTGGGTCACGCGCCGGATGCGGATATCGCCCGCCAGATTGCTTCAGCAACCGGTCCCAGCGGCCCCAATTCGGAATATCTTCTGAGGCTGGCGGAATCACTGCGCGCCCTTGGTGCCGATTGTCCCCACACCTTTGCTATTGAGTCTCACCTGCGCTCTGCCGGGGAAAACGACACTTCCAGCGGCTAAAACGTCAAGGAGACAGGGCTTTGCGTAAAGATCCTGCAAAGCCGGCTCCGCGGCGCTGACTTTCTCTCCCGGTTCGATAATCTGGGTTCAGAGGCATCCGGCAGTGGGTCCGGATGCGGGATCTGTCTCTGAAAGAGACGGGAGAATCATCATGAAGCGATTAGTGATTGGAAGCCTTGTAGCGGCGTTCCTGATGGTGTCCGCTCCGGCGATGGCGGATAACGACAACGGCCGCGGTTCGGGCTGGCAAAAGCACCATGAACGGGGCCAGGCCATGCCGCCGGGCCACCAGAAAAAATTCCTGCAGGCGCACTATCGCAGTGACCATTACGATCGCCACCACGACAAGCGCAAGCACCAGAAATGGGACCGTAAACATCACAGCCGCGAGGAGCGCCATCACTATTATGGCAAGAAGCACAAGCGTGATGTTTACCGTGACAGATATGACAGGTATGACAGGTACAACAGGTACAACAGGTATGACCGGCACGATTCCGGCCATTACCGCATCAAACTGGGCTACGGTGACGGACTGCCGCCAGAGGCCCGAATTGGCAGGATCATTCACGACACTCACGTGCTGGTCGAATCTTCCCGCCGCTGAGTGAGGCGCTGCGGCTTTGCAGGTGGCCGGTCTCGGGGGCCGGATTGAAACCCCGGGCCGGTGATCTGCGTCGCTGCTGCAAGCCGATCAGCAGCAGCGGCACCACAATCATCAGGCTGCCTGCCAGGAACCAGAGGTCTGGCACTTCTCCAAACCAGATCCAGCCAATGCCCACGGCCCAGATGAGCCCGGTGTATTCGGCGCTGGTGACCTGGTTGGCATCCACCTGGCGATAGGCGAGCAGTACGGTGATGTTGTAGCCCAGTATGAACAGGGCGGAACCCATGGCGCTGATGAGCATACCGGAATCCCATGGGGCGTTTTCCCACCAGGCCAGGGCGCCCGCCGCTGGCAAAATGAGCAGGTAGTTCAGGAACAGTTTGTGGACGGTGGTTTGCTGTGTCGGCAGCTGGCGGACCATCACGGCGTTGATGGCCAGGGCAAACGCGGCCGCCAGCGCGGCGACGGCGGCCCAGTTGAACTCGACCGGCCGGAGGATCAGTACGATGCCGGCAAAGCCGCTGAATACGGCAGTGACACTCAGAGGGGTCAGTTTCTCCCGGAACAGAAAAACGGAGAGCACCATGACGAGTATGGGGGCGGCGTAGAAGACGGCGTTGGCGGTTGCCAGGGGCAGGTTGCCCAGGGCAATGACCATGCAGAGGATGCCCGCCAGGTGGATGTGGGCCCGGAAGGCGTGTATTTTCAGGCCGGCGAAGAGGTGCTTCCGGTTCAGTTGTCCTGCCATGGGCAGGAGCAAGGCCAGCGTGATCAGGCAGCGCAGGAAGGCAAACTGGAACACGGGCGCGCCGGGCTCGAGGAGTTTGATGAATACGTCAGAGATCAAGGCCATGGCGTTGCCGATGATCAGCAGCAGAATGGCACTGTTTACGGTTTTTCCTGACATATCTTTCCCCTTTTAACCTTCAAGTTCTGGTGCAAGAGCAAATCGGGTGGCCCCCTCCGAAAACCGCTGCAAGTACGTCCATGTACGCTTGCTCTCCGCCCCTCAGCGCTAAATGCTCCTGCGTCGCGCTGAGGGTCCTGGGCAGGCCATCCTTGGCCAGCCCGTGAAGAGCTCTCGCTCTTCACCCTTGGCTCCGAGCATTTTCGGAGGGAGCCACCCGATCTGCTCCCGTAACGTGGAAGGAAGTCTAAGGGCTTGCTAATATCCGATAAAATGATCTTTATTTTATAGGTATTAGAAAATTAGATAATGAAACTGCCACCCCTGAAAGCCCTGCCCGTATTCGAAGCCGTTGCCCGTCTCAACAGCTTTTCACTCGCTGCCGATGAGCTGGCGGTGAGCCAGAGTGCGGTGAGTCACCAGATCAAGCAGTTGGAAACCTATCTGGGGGAGCAGCTGTTCTGGCGTAGCGGACGGACGCTTTCTTTGACCGGTGAGGGTCGGCAGTACCTGGATGCGGTGAGTTCGGCGCTGCTGCAGATTGAACGGGCCAGTGAGCAGTTGCTGGGGCATGAGGAATCGCGGTTGCGGTTGTCGGTGTTCAGTTCCTTTGCGGTGCGCTGGCTGGTGCCGAGGTTGCCGGATCTGCAGCGGTTGCATCCGCAGCTGGATCTGGCGCTGGAAATGAGTAGTGAGAATCCGGTGCTGTCGGATCGGGTGGCGGACTGTTTTATCACCATTCACCGGAATTCGCCGGCGTACAGCTATGAGTTGCTGTATGTGGAGCGGCTGTTTCCGGTCTGCAGTCAGGATTACTGGCAAAAAATCCGGCGCGAAGTTGGGCGTGAGGGGGCGGATGGCGATGATGCACCGCTGACGCCGGATGAAGTGGCGCGGTTTCCGTTGTTGTCGACTCATAGTATTTTCGAGAAACCGGCCGGCGATTGGGAGGTGTGGTACAAGGCGGTGGACCGGCCCATTCCCGAGGGCGCCCGGGTACAGCATTTCAGTCACATGCTGCTGGCTCTTGAGGCGGCGAGATTCCATCAGGGCATCGCACTCACCAACGACTACATGCTGAGCACCCGTAAGGATTCGGAGGATTTTGTGCGGTTGCCCTGCCATCCGGTGATGACCGGGGACCAGTTCTACTTTGCCTGGAAAACCAGTCGGCGTCAGGAGCGGGCTATTCAGTTGATGCGGCGCTGGCTGGTGAGTCAGGCCATTGAGGGCGGGCTTCGGGGTGAGGCGGACTAGCTGCCTTCAAGCGCTTCCCAGACTTCAATCGCGGCGGCCAGGTCTTCCAGTGAGGCACCGACGGATTTGAACAGGGTGATGGCCTGATCGTCTGTACGCCCGGATTTCTCGCCCCGCAGGAGTTCCGCCAGCTCGGCCCGCAGGTCGGCCTTGGCGAAGGCGCCTTCGTCGATGGCTTGCAGGATGTCACCGGCCTCGCCCATGGCACCGGCATAGGTATCGACAAAGACCTCGCTGCGGGTCAGGCACCGGCTGTCGGTTTCCCGCATGGATGGCCGGAATGCCCCCACCAGATCCAGATGGCTGCCAGGTCGCAGCCACTCACCCCGGATCAGCGGTTCGGTCGACAGGGTTGCGCAGCTGATGATGTCTGCTTGGGGCACTGCGGTTTCCAGATCCGTCACCGCCTCGCAGTCGAACCGGTCCCGGAATTTGTCGGCCAGGGCTTCGGCCTTGTCCGGATTTCGGCCCCAGACTCGTACCGTGCGGATCGGGCGAACGGCCGCGTGAGCCTCGATCAGCATCGGTGCCAGTTTGCCGGTGCCGACCACCAGTAACGAATCGGCGTCCTGCCGGGCCAGTTCCCGGGCTGCCAGGGCAGACGCCGCGGCGGTCCGCCGGCTGGTCAGGGCGCTGCCGTCGATACAGGCGAGCGGAGTGCCGTGCTGGCCCTCACAAAGAATATACAGGCCCGAGATGGCGGGCAGGCCGGCATTGGCGTTCTGGGGAAACACGTTGACCATTTTCATGCCAATGTACCCGACCTCTTCCCAGGCCGGCATCAGGAGCATGGTGGCCTCACCGTCCGGGCGGTGCATGGCGTGATGGTGCCGTGGCGGTGCTTCGACGCCCTCGCGAAACGTGGTGGCGAGACGTTCAATCAGTGCCGGCCAAGCCAATGCGCCGGCCACCTCCTGGGCAGAAATAACACGCATAAACCTTAACCCTGTTTGCGACTGGCCAGTCGCTGGATTTCACCGATGATGCCACGTCGGAAGACCATGACGCAGACCACGAAGATAGTGCCGAGGATGACCTGGACCCAGGAGCCAAAGGCGGACAGCTCATGGCTGAGGGCACCCACCGTGATGGCACCCACCACCGGGCCGAAGACGGTGCCCAGTCCGCCCACCAGGGTCATCAGGATGACCTCGCCGGACGTTTGCCAGTGGGCGTTGGTCAGTGCAGCAAACTGGAAAATGATGGCCTTGGTGGCGCCGGCCAGCCCGGCCAGGGTGGCGGATATCACGAAGGCCAGCAGTTTGAAGTGATCCACATCGTAGCCCAGGGACAGAGCACGGGATTCATTTTCCCGGATCGCCTGCAGCACCTCGCCGAACGGCGAATGGATGGTGCGGTAGATGATGCCGAAGCCGACCAGGAAGATGGCAAACACGAAGTAGTACATGGCGAGGGAGTTGTTCAGGTCAATCAGGCCGAACAGGTGCCCCCGGGGAATGCCTTGCAGGCCGTTCTCGCCGCCGGTGAAGGGCATCTGCAGGGCCAGGAAGTAGATGATCTGAGCCAGCGCCAGGGTCACCATGGCGAAGTAAATGCCCTGGCGGCGTATGGCCAGGAATCCGAAGGCCGCGCCGAGCAACATGGCAAACCCCGCGCCAGCGAGTATTCCGAGCAGCGGGGTAAATCCCCATTCCTTGGTGACGTAACCGGTAATGTAGGCGGCGCCGCCAAAGAACGCGGCATGGCCGAACGAGAGCAGGCCGGCATAGCCCAGCAACAGGTTGAAGGCACAGGCGAACAGTGCGAAACACAGCAGGTCCATGACGAACACCGGGTAGGCGAACAGGGGGGCGGTCAGGCCTGCCACCAGCATGATGATAAAGAGGATGCGGTTGGTCATGGCGCTTACTTCTCCTTACCAAACAGGCCGGCGGGGCGGAACAGAAGAACCAGCACCATAAGGAAGAAAATAACGGTACTGGCGGCGGGCGGGTAGAATACCTTGGTTAGTCCCTCAACCAGGCCCAGGGCGAGGCCAGACAGAATGGCGCCCATGATCGAGCCCATGCCGCCGATGACCACCACGGCAAACACTACGATGATAAGGTCGGCCCCCATCAGCGGGCTGACCGAGTAGATTGGAGCAGCCAGCACCCCGGCCAGGCCAGCCAGGCCAGCGCCGAAGGCAAAGGTCAGGGTGACCATGAGCGGGACATTCAGTCCAAATGCCTGGGTCAGGTCGGGGTTTTCCACGCCTGCGCGGAGCCTGGAGCCGAGCTTGGTGTGTTCAATGGCCCACCAGGTGGCAAAACAGACCACCAGGGAAAACACGATGGCAAACAGGCGGTAGGTGGGGAAGTACATGAACCCGAGGTTTACCACACCACTGAGCGCTTCCGGCTGGCCCGGGTAGGGCGTACCAGAAACGTTGAAGTAGTTGGCGAACAGGCCCTGAAGGATGAGCGTGATGCCAAAGGTGAGCAGCAGCCCGTAAATGTGGTCGAGCTCGTAGAGCCGCTTGAGCATCAGGCGTTCGATCAAAACACCGAGAATACCGACGATAACGGGCGCCACCAGCAGTGACGCCCAGAATCCGATCTGGAGGCTGATTCCGAACCATTGCTCCAGGAGAGAGTAGCCGATGAGGGCAATGAATGCCCCCAGCATGTACATGGCGCCATGGGCAAAGTTGATGATATTCAGCAAGCCGAATATCACCGCCAGCCCCAGACTCAACATGGCGTAGAACACACCCACATTCAGCCCAAGCAGCGCCTGGGCCAGTATGACCTGTATCGACACGTCGGCAATCTCCCCGGAAGCAGTGGTCGGTTCTACCGTTAGTTAACCAACGGACATTTGGATTTGGACAGCGGAATAAACGCCTGATCCGCCGGAATCTTCGATACCACTCTCAGCAGGTCCCATTCGCTTTCGGACTCCGAGGGCTTCTTCACTTCCACCAGGTACATGTCGTGCAGCATGGAGCCGTTCGGCAGGATGGAGCCGTCCTTGACGAACATGTCGTTCAGGGTCATCTCACCCAGCTTGGCGCGAACGGTGTCGCTGTCGTCGGTACCGGTCTCCTTGACCGCTTTCAGATAGTTGGTTACAGCGGAGTAAACGCCGGCGTGCACCATGGTGGGCATGGCGCCGTGGCGCTCAAAGAAGCGCTCTGACCAGGCCCGGGTTTCGTCGTTCTGGTTCCACACAAACGCGGTGGTGAACTGCAGCCCCTGGGCAATGTCCAGGCCCATGCTGTGTACGTCGGTGATGAACACCAGCATACCCGCGAGTTTCTGACCGCTTTGCACGATCCGGAACTGGTTGGCCTGCTTGATCGCGTTCACCGTGTCCTGCCCGGCATTAGCCAGGCCGATGACGTCGGCACCGGAGGACTGAGCCTGCAGCAGATAGGAGGAGAAGTCGTTGGTGGACAGCGGCGCGTTGACGTTGCCAACCACCTCGCCGCCCAGGCTCTCCACTACTGCGCCAGTGTTGTCTCGCAGGGAGTGACCAAAGGCATAGTCGGCGGTAATAAAGAACCAGCTCTTGCCGCCGTTCTTGACCATGGCCGTGGCTGTGCCCACGGGCAGTGCGTGGGTATCATAGACATAGTGGATGCCATAGGGTGTGCACTGATCCTCGGTGAGAGCCGTGGTGCCCGCCCCGGTATTCATGGTGATGATCTTTTTGTCGTTTGCCAGTCCCTGCACCGACAGGGCCACCGACGAGTTGTCCAGGGCGGTGATCATGTCCACTTCCTTGGCGTCGATCCACTCCCGCGCGGTGCTGGCGCCGATGTCCGGCTTGTTCTGGTGGTCGGCGGATATGACTTCAACCGGCTGGCCCAGGACCGAACCACCGAAGTCCTCGATGGCCATTTTGGCTGCGATCACGGCGCCTGGACCTTCCAGGGCCTTGTAAACCCCGGACATGTCACTGAGTACACCAATTTTGAGTTTACCGTCTGTCAGTTCAGCGGTTGCGGTGAGCGGCATCGCCAATGTGGCCACTGCAACGGCGCTTGCCAGTCCTTGTTTCCAGTGCTTCAACATAGTGGGATTCCTTTTCTTGTTAGATTCAGGGTCTTTTCAGATTCAGGGTAGGTGCGCTTGTGGCGCCCCTGGCCCACGGGATCAGACACTCAGGTGCCTGTTCAACTGCTCTTTTTTGGCCTCAAGGTCGGCGGCGTCAATCTGTTCCACCACCTGGCCATGCTCAATCACATAGTGGCGGTCTGCCAGGGGCGCAGCAAAGCGAAAGTTCTGTTCCACGAGGATTATAGTGAAACCCTTCTCCCGCAGTTTGCGAATCACCTGATCCAGGGATTTCAGGATGACCGGGGCCAGCCCTTCCGTGATTTCGTCCAGCAGCAGCAGGTTGGCACCGGTGCGCAGGATTCGGGCAATGGCCAGCATCTGCTGTTCGCCCCCGGACAGCTTGGAGCCCTGGCTTTTACGCCGTTCCTTGAGGTTCGGGAACATGGTGTAGATTTCGTCCGCCGACAGGCCGCCCTCGGCGACCACCGGGGGCAGCTCCAGGTTCTCGTCGACATTGAGGGAAGCAAAAATGCCACGCTCTTCCGGGCAATAGCCGAGCTTGCCGACATGGGCAATCCGGTGCGTGGGCATATTGATGATTTCGGTGCCGTGGATCCGGATCGAGCCGGTGCGCCGCCCCACCAGGCCGAGAATGGCCTTCAGTGTGGTCGTGCGCCCGGACCCGTTGCGACCCAGCAGGGTAATCACCTCGCCTTCGTGCAACGTCAGGTTCATACCGTGGAGAATGTGGGACTCGCCGTACCAGGCGTGCAGATTTTCGATTCGAAGCAACTCCGGGCGTTGATCAGGCGGCATCGGTGGTCCCCATGTAGGCTTCCATCACGGCAGGGTTTGTGGATACGGTGTCGTAATTGCCTTCCGCCAGTACCTCGCCCCGGTTAAGCACAGTGATGGTGTCGGCGAGGGTGGAAACCACATTCAGGTTGTGCTCCACCATCACGATGGTCCGGCCCTCGACCACCCGTCTGATCAGATCGGTCACTGTGCCCACATCCTCGGAGCTCATGCCCTGGGTGGGCTCGTCCAGCAGCATCAGCCGGGGCTTCAGGGCAATGGTGGTGGCAATTTCCAGGGCCCGCTTCTGGCCATAAGGCAGTTCGACGGCCTTGGTGTCGGCAAAGGGACCCAGCTCTACCAGTTCCAGGGTTGCCTGGGCTTCCTCGTTCAGTTGGTCCAGTATCCGCTTGGAGCGCCAGAACTGGTAAGACACCCCTAATGTGCGCTGCAGTGCAATGCGGACATTTTCCCGGGCGGACAGGTGTGGAAACACCGCCGAGATCTGGAATGAGCGGATCATGCCTCGTTGGGCAATGCCGGCGGGCCGGGAGTGGGTAATGTCTTCACCGTCGTAGATAATCTGGCCGGAACTGGGTTTGAGAAACTGGGTCAGCAGGT
Source organism: Marinobacter sp. (assembly GCF_048269445.1). Classification (GTDB taxonomy): domain Bacteria; phylum Pseudomonadota; class Gammaproteobacteria; order Pseudomonadales; family Oleiphilaceae; genus Marinobacter. The sequence goes on from NZ_JBLXIQ010000009.1 coordinate 67,097, forward strand.
TGAAAAAAGTGGTTTTTCCGGCACCGTTGGGGCCAATCAGGGCATGGATGCTCCCCGTCTCCACTTTCACGTTGACGTTGTTGATGGCGGTAAAGCCCTTGAAATCCTTTTGCAGGTTCCGGGTTTCGAGGATGATCGGGGAGGGCGTTGTGTGTTCGCCCGCAGCCTGGTCGTTCACGGAAATACACCCCTTTCGTTTCAAGTCGGCGACTGGTACGCCATAGGTTCGTTATTATTTGTTATTCAAACGCTTTTTATGAAAAGGTTGCAGATACTGCCAACTGAACTGACATTCAGTAATAGTCGGAGGGTGTGGCGTCTGTCAAGAAAAGAAGGGAGGCAGGGCGCCTCCCGGAAAGCCGGAACAGGTTTTAAAGATACTGGTAACGCAGCAGCCGGTGTTTGATGCGTTCAAGGACAACCTGATCAATGACCGCAGCCAGCACCGCGATCACCAGAATGTTGGTCATCACGCCGGTCATGTCGGCGATTTCACCGGAATAGGCCAGGGATTTACCGAGTCCAGCACTGAATCCCACGATCATTTCGGCGGAAATCAAGGCCCGCCAGGCGTTGCCGAAAGCGAGCTGGGCGCCGGTAATCAGCTCCGGAGTGACGGCCGGGAAATACACCCGCTTGAGCATCTGGAACCTGGAGGCACCCATGACCCGGGCTGCCGAAATGTGCACTTTCTCGACACTTTCCGTGGCATTCATCACGCTCAGTGCAGTGGGGAAAAAGGCGCCAATGGCCACCACCACGATGATCGGAAGGTTGCCGAAGCCCATCAGGATCAGGAACAACGGCACCCAGGCGATGGAGGGAATCGACTGCAGGATAATGATCGCGGCTTTCAGCGTGTTGCGGACCGCGTTCAGGGTACCACCCACGAGGCCGACCAGGATGCCGAGCACGATGGCAGAGCCGTAGCCGGCACCCAGGCGGGTCATGCTGTTGCCCAGTCCTTCCCAGAAGGTCGGGCTGTTGAACTCTTCCCACAGGCGTACAAAGGCTGCGGGAACGTCCGGCATCAGGAAGTCCGGCAGGAACCAGGCCGCCACCTGCCAGAAGAACAGGATGACTGCGATGGCGAGCACATAGGCCCGTTTGCTGGCGACGCCGGTGGTTTGATTAGTGCTCATGCTTAAAGCTCACGGGCCTTCTGCCATGACAGATCAAGCAGGGAGTCAACATCGAAATCGCTGTCCGAAGGGAGAATGCCCTGAGCTTTCATGATAGTGGCGAGTTCTTTCATCCGGTTGATGTCGTCCCCAGTCAGCTTGGCGCTGAAGTCGTTGGTCTGGATGGCCTGAGTAATGACGTTCTCGGCGGGAATCTTGCCCTGATTGCGGGACTCGACGAACTCATCCTTGATGAAATAATTGGTAATCAGCGGAGCCGCCTGGGCGGGCTCGTTTTCCAGCATATCGATGGCTTCACGCTGGGCATCCAGAGCCGCCCAGACAAGGTCTTTCCGGTTTTTCAGGGTCTCGGCAGAGGTGATCACCACCATGCACGGGAATGGCCAGACTTCACCAATTTCATAGATCTGTTTCACTGGTGCCACCAGCCGGGCGATACGGTCGTAAGGTTCAAACAGGAATGCGGCATCAACACGGCCGCCGACCAGTGACTGAACCGCGACCGCCGGTGCCACACCCATAATGTTCAGGTCTCCTGGCTGAAGGCCGGCGTTGTCCAGCATCACGCCTTTGAGCACAATGTCGGCGGTACTGCCCTGCTTCTGGGAAGCCAGATTTCTGCCTTTCAGGTCTGCCACCGATTCGATGCCGGAATCTTCACGTACAAGCAGGGAGTGATAGCCGCGCTGGGCGCCGCCAACGATTTTCAGGTCTGCCCCGCGGGACACCCAGGTAAACGCGTTGGAGAAGCCAAGCACACCGATATCAAGCTGGCCGCCAACAATGCCCTTGATCAGGTCGGTACCAGAGCTGAACTCAATCAATTTCGCGTCCAGACCGTATTTTTCATAGAGCCCGGCCTCATAGGCCAGCATGGCCTGGGCGTCGTCCATCACCCTGACGTATCCGACCCGGAATTCTTCTGCCGCAGCAACGGGGCTGGCAATCACAAATGCCAGAACAGCGGAAAGTAACCAGCGAATCATACAGTTTCTCCTTGCTCATCAGGGGTTGAGGTAGTGTCGGTGTCGATACCGAGCAGGTTCAGAACGTTGCGACGAACATCGGCGAACGCGGAAAGATCGTGGGTTTTGGGGATATGTCCCAGGGTGATTTCCTTGAGCACAACCGCCGGGCGATGGCTGAACACCAGCACCCTGTCGGCCAGGTATAGAGCTTCGTCCACATCATGGGTCACCAAAACCACGGTCGGGCGCTCTTCCTCAATGAGGTCTTTCAGCACGCTTTGCAGGGTCATGCGCGTGAGCGCATCAAGAGCGCCAAAAGGCTCATCCAGCAACAGAACATGGGGCCGGGCAATGAAGGCCCGCGCCAGGGCACAACGCTGTCGCATGCCGCCGGATACCTGGTGCGGATAGTAATCCTCGAAGCCGGTGAGCTTGACCCGGCCCAGCCATTTACCGGCCTCATCACGGGCGACCTGTTTAGGTTGGTTCTGGAATTCCAGTGCCAGGGCCACGTTCTCCATCAGCGTCATCCAGGGATAGAGCGCGTGTTCCTGGAACACCAGGGTACGCTCGGGCGACGGATCCGAGACACTCTTGCCATCGGCCGTAAGCGTTCCGGAAGAGGCACTCTGCAAACCGGCGAGCATGTGCAGCAAGGTGGATTTTCCGCAACCGGAAGGGCCCACCAGCGCCACGATTTCCCCGGTTTCGATGACGGTGTCGAATTGTTTGATAACGTTCAGGTCGCCAAAGCTCTTGGTCACTTGGTCGAACAGGAGTTTCATATAGCCTGCCAGAATATGGTTATATTCTAAAATAGAATAGATAATGTTGATTTTATAACTACGAAGGGCAGGATAAAAGTGGATTATGCATTTATACCTATGGGGGAGCCTGGTAAGGAACCTGCGGCGAGGTATCTGCGTCAGTTGTGTACAGACATACTCAGGACATCAACCAGTTGAAAATGAGGTAGTTATGGAAAGGTATCTGGCGGCCGCCCTGTTGGGCGTTTTCATCATGAGCTCGGTACCGGCCGCAGCCCAACCACCGGGCAACCAGCTCCCTCCCGGGCTGCAGAAGAAGGTCGAGCGGGGCGAGCCGTTGCCCCCGGGCTGGCAGAAAAAAGTGAACTATCGGGAAGGGGATTTCCTGGATCGCGATCTTCTGCGGTATGGCACAATTGAAGATATTGACGGAAATCGTCAGAGGGTCCGCATTGAGGATCGGGTCTACACGGTTGTCCGGGACACCCGAGAGATTCTTGATATTCTCAGCCAGTGAACTGACCGGGCCGTCAACGCGGCCCGGTCAGTAATCGGATTCAGTCTCGGGCAGGTCGTTCGACGACTTTGCGTTTACCCTTGGCACAGCGAGACAGGGCCTTGAGGCCGTCGCCGTCGAAGGCATCCACCCGGATGACATCGTACAGCGCCGTCAAAGCCTCCAGCAGCTTGTCACATTCGTCTGCCTTCACAACGCCCTGGGCACAGGCCCAGTCCACCAGCTCCTTGCGCTCATGACCCATCAGCAGGGCGATGCCGTCGATCTCGTCTTCATCGCGGTTGCGGATCGCCTCATGCAGCCGGCTGCGCATGTCTGCGGTCTCGTTGGCGAGCTTGTAGGCGTTAAGCACCCGGCCCAGGGGATCTTCCGGGTCCATGGTGGTGTAGGCGCCGCGGCTGACCCGCTGGCGTACCGGGGTGTCTTTGACGATGGAATCGGCCACTTTGGCGCCAAGCTTGTCATCCGGCCCATTGAGTCCGGTGGCGCCTAGAGGGAAGACCAGCAGCCTGAGTGGCCAGCGCAGGGCAGGAACCGGGAAGTTGATGATCGCCTCGCGCATGGAGCCCTGCAGATCCCGAAGGCAGGTTTTCAGGCACCATTCCACCAACGGTCGCTGATCATCCGGGTAGCCCTCCTCGTGCCACTGCTTGATGACTGCGGTGGCGTAATACAGTTGCACCAGGCAGTCCGCCATCCGGCCGGAAAGCCGCTGCCGGGCCTTGAGACCGCCACCGACGGTCAGCAGGGTGACGTCGGTCATCAGCGCGAATGCCGCAGAGAACCGCGCCAATTGACGGTAGCTGGACTTGATACTGCCCTGGCGTGGCACCGATTCGATCCAGCCCCCGGTCAGCCCCAGAAGCAGGGCCCTGAGGGCGTTGCGGGTGGTATGAGCCAGGTGGCGGTAGAAGATGCCGTCGAATTTCTTCGCGGCCTTGTCTTCGTCCTCCATGCCGGCCGCTTCAATCTCCTCAACGATGAACGGATGGCAGCGGATGGAGCCCTGACCGAAGATCATCAGGCTTCGGGTAAGAATATTGGCGCCCTCAACGGTAATGCCGATAGGCACCGCCTGGTAGGCCCGGGCCAGGAAATTTCGGGGTCCGGTGATCACGCCCCGGCCAGCAACAACGTCCATGGCGTGGTTGATCACTTCCCGCATCAGGTCAGTGTTGCGGTACTTCAGTACCGCGGAGGGCACTGAGGGCCTGACTCCGCGGTCGAGCATGCCGGAAGTGAGTAGCCGGGCAGCGTCCATCATGTAAGTGTAGCCGGCAATGGGTTCCAGAGCTTCCTGTACGCCCTCAAACTGGCTGATGGATCGGCCGAACTGCTCCCGGGTGTAGGCGTAGGAGCCGGTAGCAAGGCTGGCGACCTTGCCGGCGCCGGTGCCCAAGGCGGGCAGGGAGATGGAGCGGCCGATGGACAGGCATTCCAGCAGCATGGTCCAGCCCTTGCCGAGCATGTCCTGGCCGCCGATGACCTGTTCCATGGGAATGAAGACGTCCTTGCCCCACGTGGGCCCGTTCATGAATACGGTATTCATGGGCAGGTGGCGGGCGCCAGCATTGACGCCCTCGGTTTCCCGTGGAACCAGCACACAGGTCACACCAACGTCATCGTTAGCGCCCAGCAGTTTGTCCGGGTCATAGACCTTGATGGCCAGACCGATCAGGGTGGCCACGGGTGCCAGCGTAATGTAGCGCTTGTTCCAGGTGACCTTCAGGCCCAGCACTTCCTTGCCGTTCCATTCACCCCTGCAGACAATGCCCTTGTCCGGAATGGCACCGGCGTCGGAGCCGGCGACCGGAGAGGTCAGGGCAAAACAGGGAATCTCTTCGCCACCGGCGAGTCTGGGCAAATAGTGCCGTTTCTGCTCATCAGTGCCGTAATGCATCAGCAGTTCGCCGGGGCCCAGTGAGTTGGGCACCATCACGGTGACGGCCGCGGACACACTGCGGGTGGAGATTTTCATCACAATCTCGGAATGGGCGGTATTGGAGAAACCCAGACCGCCATCCTCTTTGGGTATTACCAGGCCGAAAAAACCGTTTTCACGGATAAACTTCCAGACCTTGTCCGGCAGATCGTAGTCCTCGTGGGTGATTTTCCAATCGTCCAGCATGGCGCAGAGTTTTTCTACCGGGCCATCCAGAAAGGCCTGCTCTTCGCTGGAGAGGTGTGCCGGTTTTGCGTCCAGCAGCTTGTTCCATTTGGGTTTGCCGGAAAAGAGTTCGCCGTCCCAGTCCACCGAGCCGGATTTCAGGGCTTCGGCTTCGGTATCCGAGAGCTTGGGCAGCCGGCTCCGAACCCAGCCAAGCAGCGGCCGGCTGAGTTTGTCGAGGCGCAAATCACCGGGGATCACCAGAATCAGTGCCAGGGCCAGCAAAACGCCACCAAACAGGATGCTGAGAAGATGCCATTCGTCCTGGAACAGGCCCACAAGGGTGGCAATAGACATCACTGCAGCGGCCGTGGTGCCACCGATGCCCAGATAGATCAGTACCAGTGCACTGATCAGCAGGAAAAAAACACTCATGGGTAGACCTCCGTATCGCGAATGCAAGAAACCAGAATCTGCATTTAACCTTCCGTCAAAGTCCCTGCAGTTGCAAGGGGGCCGGCGGCGGGATGTAAAGATTCATTGCACCAATGAAAAGCATTGTCAAAAAACAAGAGTGAGTGGGCATGTGATTGATCCAGACTGGGACTTTTGGTGAATACATAGACCTACTTAAATAGATGCGTCTGGGGTAATTCAATGTTTGGTCAGCTCACTGTTGCGAAACGCCTTGCTCTTGGCTTTGGTTTGATTCTCTCCCTGATGATTGTGATCAGCCTGATCGGAAATAATCGTGTCGGGTTTATTGACCGTACCCTGACCGAAGTGGGTGATGGCGCCGCGGTCAAACAGCGCTACGCCATTAATTTCCGAGGCAGTGTTCACGACCGGGCCATCGCCATTCGTGATGCCGTGCTGGTGGAAAATGACAGTGCCCTGCGGCGACACCTACAGGATATTGAGCAGTTGAAGGTGTTTTACCGGGAAGCTGCCGGCCCCATGGACGCCATGTTTCGCGATCAGGGCGCAACCAATCGGGAGAAAGAGCTTCTGGACGCCATCAAGGAAATCGAGCGTCGTGCCCTGGTTTTGACCGACGCCCTTCTTGAGCGCCGGCTTGCTGGAAACATCGAAGGCGCCAGATCCTTTCTGTTGAGCGATGTGTCCGGAGCCTACAGCGAGTGGCTGAAGCGGATTAACGCGTTCATTGATCATCAGGAGGGCGTGATTGCCGCTAATGTTGACGAAGTCCGGACCACCGCCAGCAATTTCAACGCGCTGATTCTATCGGTTACGGGAGCGGCGGTTATCCTGAGTGTGTTGGTGGCGTGGGTCATTATCCGCAGGCTCAAGGGCATTCTGGGTGGTGAGCCTGAAGACGTGGCAAGGGCCATCCGTCAGCTGGCTGACGGAGAGCTGAGTCAGGATATCCGCACCCGCTACCCGGACAGTGTAATGGGCGCTCTGCAGGACACGGTGGAGCGACTGGCCGGGATTATCCGGGAAGTCCGTGCTGCCGCCGAGGAGCTTTCCAGTTCGTCTTCGGAACTCGAAAGCACCTCGGACAATAACAGCCGACAGATTCGCCTGCAGGCCAGCGAAGCCGAACAGATGGCGGCAGCGGTGAACCAGATGGCGGCAACGGTGAACGAAGTGGCGGGCTTTGCCGCCAGCGCTGCCACAGCGACCCGGAAAGCGGATGCGGAAGTGGAAAGCGGCAACCGGGTGGTGCAGGATACCGCCGCTTCCATCGGCAAACTCGCGTCAACCCTGGACCAGGCGACCCAGACCGTTCAGCGGGTATCTGAAGACAGCGCCAATATCGGAAAGATCATTGAAGTGATCAACGCCATTGCCGAGCAGACCAACCTGCTAGCGTTGAATGCGGCCATAGAGGCCGCCCGCGCTGGCACCCACGGCCGGGGTTTTGCGGTGGTCGCCGATGAGGTTCGCTCACTGGCATCGCGGACCCAGGACTCGACCCGGGAAATCCAGGACATGATCGGTAATCTGCAAACTGGCGCTGGCGATGCGGCTAACGTGATGGAAAGCAGCCGGGAGCTGGCTCGCACCACAGTGGACAAGACCACGGAGGCGGAGGCGGCGCTGGCACGGATTCGCCAGGAAGTGGGGGCTATCAACGACATGAATGCCCAGATTGCCAGTGCCTCGGAGGAACAGAGCTCTGTGGCGGAAGAGGTGAACCGCAATATCAGCCGGATTCACGACGTGACCGTCGAAACCTCAGCCGGTTCCGAGCAGGTCGCCGGTGCCAGCCGAGATCTGGCGGTGCTTGCCGGTCAATTACGTTCCCGGGTCAGTTTCTTTCAGCTTAAAGGCTGAGACCGCAGATCAGTAACGCCAGTGTAGCCAGCAGTACAGCGACATTGAGACCGAGAACGGTATTGAGCTGTCGGGGATTCGTCAGGGCTCCCGGCAGTCTGAGGCTTATCCACAGGGCCGCCGGTGCCGGTGCCAGGGCGATGGCGGTCCACACCGGCAACCAGCCTGCCAGGAGGCATACGCCCAGAACGCCGTAGCTACCCAGCAACAGGGCACCGACGAGTTTGGCAGCTGTTGGTTGGCCCAGCGTGATCACCAGGTGCCGGCGCCCCACTTTCGCGTCCGCTTCCGCATCTGGTATCTGATTGATAAGCAGAAGCTCACTGACCAGTAACAGGCCGATTACCGAGACTGTGATAGCCGCGGTGTCCAGTTGCGCGCCCAGGGCAACCAGGCTACCCAGAATCATCACCGGGCCGAAGCCAAGCCCCGGTGACAGCAGACAAATGATGGGTGAACGGGTGATCCAGCGGGTGTAAGTCAGCACTAATACAACGCCGGCGGCGCCGAGCACCAACATGGGAAGCCCGCGAAGCCAGAGAAAATACAGACCGATCGCAATGACCAGTCCCAGCGTACCGAGGGCCGCCAGCAGCACACGCTTTGCTGCGGATGGGGCCTCGGGGAGCGCCCCGCTGCCGCCAGAAAACGGCGTACGCCGGGTGATCAGGTCCAGCCCCGAGACAAAGTCTTCGTATTCATTGAGCAGATTGACAGCGGCGTGGGCAAGTAGGGCGCCGATCAATACCAGAAGCGTATCCAGTAGCGCGGGTGGCTCGCCCTGTTGCCAGGCAAGGGCGACTCCGAGACCCGCACACAAGGGGGCCAGCACCAGAAAATTGGGGCGGGCGGCACGAACGACCGCAACGGTCTCAGACATTGGGGCCTTCCTTGAAGGGACGGGGCTGGCAGATGATCAGACGTAACCGGCCGCAAACACCAGCCCGAGCACAACGGGCATAACCACCAGGCTGCCCAGATTGCTCAATAATACCAGCGAGGCGACCTTATGGGGCTCCTGTCGATACTGTTCCGCTACTATATAGTTCAGCACTGCTGGCGGCAGGGCGGCGAACACCCACAGTGCCGCTATTTGCATCCCTGGCAAGTCCAGAATGGCTATCATGGGCCAGGCCAGCACCAGGCCACTTGCCGGGCAGGCAACCGCTCCGAGCATTCCCAGTTTCCAGTCACTGAAGTCGACATCCAGCATGCGAACGCCGAGGGCAAACAGCATCAGGGGAATACAGACGCCGCCAAGCATGTTCAGTGTTTCCAATAGCCAGTCCGGTAGCGGTACGCCGCCCAGATTCACCGAGAGCCCGGCAATACTGGCAAATACAATCGGCAATTTCAGACGTTTTACGATGGAAGTATGCGGATCCAGCATGTACAGGCCCACGGAGAAATGTAGCAGCATCTCCACGATAAACAGCACAATGGCCGCCGGCAGGGCTTCATCCCCGAAGGCCAGGACCAGCAGAGGAATGCCCATGTTGCCGGAGTTGTTGAACATCATTGGCGGCAGGAAGGTTTTCAGATTCAGCTTGAGTGCCTTTGCCAGCGGATAAAGTACGATCCCCGAGCCCAGGACCACCACGGTGGCGGCCAACGCCAACTGGGCATAGTCCTGAAGGGGGGCCTTCTGATCAGCCAGAACTGCAAACACCAGCATGGGCACGAACAGTTCCATGTTGAGAACGTTCAGCCCCTGAATATCCGGCGTACGGTAACGGCCATAAAGAGCGCCGCAGCCGGCGATCAAAAACACCGGCAACATGGTGGAGAGAATCTGGCCGATCATTCAAGAGGCTCCGACAGGTGTAAAAATTTTATGGATGAATAATCCGTTAGGTTCGCAAGTATAGGTCCGCTTCGGCAAGTATTAATCGTCGGCGTTCGACCAAAGCCGAAAGCGCGGGAGAGAAACCGCCCGTTTGGCAACGGTTGCGATGGTCCGCCTGGCCCACCACAATAACCTCGCCAGTTTTTCAATCTGTTGCGGAGAGCCCTTGTGTCCAGCCCCTTTGATCAGCTTGTTGCCCGCGAAAACACTTGTTCGGTCAAATTTGATGCCCGCCTCGCCGTTTTCGGCCGCGATGACGTTATTCCGGTGTGGGTCGCCGATATGGACTTTGCCGCGCCCGAGGCGGTCACCCGGGCGCTGAGCGAGCGGGCCGCGCACCCGGTATACGGTTATACCCTGTTTCCGGACAGCCTTTACCAGTCAATAATCGACTGGTTCGCCGACCGGCATGGCTGGGAGATCCAGCGGGAATGGATCCTGATGGCACCCGGTGTTGTCCCTTCCCTGAATGCGGCCTGCATGGCCTATGCCGAACCGGGCGAGGGTGTGATCATCCAGCCGCCGGTGTATCCCCCGTTTTTCAGTTCGGTCCGGCACAGTGGCCGGAAGGTGATCGAGAACCCCCTGGTGCCGGAAGACCCGGACACGGGTGATCCCGGTCACTACCGGATGGATCTGAATCACCTTGAACAATGTGCCGCGCGATCGGATGCCCGCATCCTGTTGTTGTGTTCACCCCACAACCCGGTCGGGCGGGTATGGTCGGATGAAGAGCTCAGGGCCGTGCTTGCCATTGCCCGCCAGTACCAACTGGTGGTGGTCTCGGATGAGATTCATTGCGATCTTGGCTACCGGGACAAACCCCGACACACCATGTTGGCCAATCTGGCCGGGCCGGAGGATGCCCTGGTGATGGCCGTGGCACCGAGCAAGACTTTCAATATGCCCGGCCTGGGGCTGTCAGCGCTGGTGATCCCCGATGCGGACAGGCGCAGCGCCATAAAAGCCGTGTTCGAGTCCATGCATCTGCCCCAGTGTAACCCGTTCAGCGTCGCCGGCTTCGAAGCCGGTTATCGCCACGGCGGTCCCTGGCTCGACGATCTGATGGCGTACCTGCAGGCAAACCGGGATTATGTAGTGGAGGTCGTCAGCCGACGACTGCCGGGCATTCGGGTATCGGCGCCCGAAGGCACCTACCTGATGTGGCTCGACTGTCGCGGGTTGGACCTTGATGACGTGGGCCTGAAGCGGTTTTTTGTTCGGGATGCCGGTGTTGGCATGAATCCCGGGGTATCGTTCGGTCACCAGGGCAGCGGCTTCATGCGCCTGAACATCGGCTGTCCCAGAGCGGTACTTGAAGAGGTTCTTGACCGGATTGAAACCGCACTCAAGAGTCTTATCCCGTGATACTGGCGCTCCAGTGGTCCCGGTTGTTCACACTGTCCTGCCCACGGGTTATGACTTCGTGCCGTTGAGCGATCCCAGTTAATCCCCCTTGGTCTGATAACGCTTTCGCCGGCCGGTCTGAGTTGCCAACAACAGCCCGGCGAGAATTAACAGGCCGCCGAAGATGTGAAATACCCCCAGGGACTCCCCCAGAAAGACACCTGCCAGCACCGAGGCAAAGACCGGCGTCAGGTACATGAAAATTGCCGCCCGGGCCGGACCGATTTTATGCACGCCATGATTCCAGAATCCATACGCCAGAATGCCCGGGAAAATGGCGAAATACAGCAGAGGCAGGGCGGTGTCCCGTGACAGATCAAAGCCGCCCGCGAAGAAAAACAGATCGGTCAGGTAAAACGGCAGTATCACCAGCGTTCCCAGCAGTATCTGAGTGGTCAGAAAGGTCAGGGCCGGCAGTGGCACCGCCTGTCGCCTCAGCAGGACCGAGAACAGCCCCCAGCTGAACACCGCCGCCACCATGATCAGATCTCCCGGCTGCGCCTGCAGGCCAGTCAGCACCGAAAGATCGCCGCGGGCCACCACGGCGATGATGCCGGTGATGGCCAGGGCAATCCCGAAGGCCTGGAGTGGCCGGGTCCGGTCGCCGAGCAGAACCCAGGACAGTAGTGCCACGAAAATCGGAATGGTGGCATTGATCAGGGCGATGTTCGTTGCCGTAGTGGTGGTTGCGGCGAAGTACAGCAGTGAATTGAAGGCCGCCACGCTGAAGGTCGCCAGGGCCAGCATGGAGCCAAAACGTTCGCGGATAATCTGGCGGTGGCGCCAGACCCCCGGAAGCCCGAATGGCAGCAGAATGGCAAGTGCAATGATCCAGCGCCAGAAGGACATCGACAGGGGGGGAATGTGCTCAACCGTGCCTCGGGCAACAACGGCATTGCCGGCCCAGAACAGGGGTGTCAGAACCAGACCAACGTAGGCCAGCCCGGGAATTCGGGACAAGATTCCGGGGTTTTCCGCAGACACGCGCGCTCCTGTTTGTCTTTGGTGTTGTCAGATAAAACGCATAGGATACTACTCTCCCGGAACTTCTGCCTCCGTACCGATGTGGTAGGCCGCGAAACCGGCCATCACCACCTGATCAACCGCCATCCCGATGACCCGGCCGTCGCTCGTGGAACGGATGGGGTGCTGGGCATTGGTGATGGGATCAGAGACATAACCGAGAACCTCCCCCTTCGATACCCTGGCCCCGAGCTCGATCTCGCTGAACAGGATGCCGCCGTGATCGGCGCGGATCCAGTTGGAATCGTAGTACACCGGCTCCGGATCACCCCACACGAACATCCGGGAGATCATACCCTGGCGCTCCATCAGGCTGGTGAGGCTGTTAACGCCTGCACTGATCTGATGTTGCTGAATCCGGTGGGATTCGCCGGCCTCCAGAGTCACCGCGCGAATGCCTGCTGCAACCGCCGCCGTGCGGAGCATGCCGGGGGCGCCGGTGCTGTGAACCACGGCCATGCGGTCAAAGCCCCGGGTAAACTCGGCCACCTCGGGGTTGTTCATGTCGGCCCTCAACTGAGGCAGATTGGTGCGTTTGAGTGAACCGGTGTGAATGTCCACCAGCATGTCGCAGCGGCGGATAACGTTCTCAAACAGCGAGTGGGCAATGCGGTCGGCCAGACTGCCTTCGGGACTGCCGGGGAAGTGCCGGTTGAGATCCCGCCGGTCCGGCAGATAGCGGCTGCCCTGCTGAAATCCCGGGAGGTTGACGATGGGAATGCCGACTACCCGGCCCGAGAGCTTGTCCGGATTCAGGTCATACACGGTCTGACGGATAATTTCGATGCCATTGAGCTCGTCGCCATGGACCGCCCCGGTAAGGCACAGGGTCGGGCCGGCGTAGACGCCGTTGACCACCAGCACCGGCGTGGGCTGGGACAACCCGGCAATCTGGATGCCAGGCGCCCAGGCCAGGCGGGTTGAGGCGCCTGGCTCGACATCGCTGCTCAGCAGGGTAAAGATCTCTCCGGGCCGGACCTTGGGTTCGGGCTCGGATTCCGGCTCAGCGGTTGCCGACGTCAAAGCGGATTCAACCGCATCGTTGTCCGTCGGCACGGCCTGCAGCGGCGCTGACTGTTCGATGTCCTCGACGCTCTCGTCTTCCGCGAGCTCGGCCATTCGGATGTCGGATTCCCTGGCGGGCTTGGCCGACGCGGAATCGGCCAGCAAGGGCGATGGTAGCCAAAGCGCCAGCAGGCCTGTCAGCATTGCGAGGTGTGTCGGTTTTTGAAGCCGCTCAAACAGCATAATTCCTCACCGGTTGTCTGTGTGCGCTCAAGGATAGAGGCCCCTTGGCGGTCATGAATACGGCTGTGACAAAGGTTTAATGCCACTTTCATGAAGTTGTGGAAAAACTGGGCGAGAGTATCCGCTCAATGTATGTCAAAAGTGTTATTTTGCATGTACAGGACACTTATACGCGGGGAAGGAGGTTAACAATATGGACCTTTTGCGAATTCTGATAGCGATTCTGTTACCGCCACTGGGCGTGTTCCTGCAGGTGGGAATCGGCAAGCACTTCTGGATCAACATCCTGTTGACCCTCCTCGGGTACATTCCCGGGATCGTGCATGCGGTCTACATTATTGCGAAAAAATAGCGGGCTAGTGGTCTGGACTGACATGCCACAGGTCATGTTTCCGGAAAGCCCTGTTCTCAGCTTCCAGCTTTAGCAGGTGTGCCAGGGCTGACCGTGCGGCTAGTCCGTGAATCGCCGCCGGCACATCATCATAGGCCTTTGCCGTCAGCGCCTTGAGGTCCACCGGGCTCAAGGCTTCCAACGCACGGGTCACCTTATGCTCCCTCGACAGCCGGTGGGTAATCAGAAAATCGATGACCGCTTCCGGTTGTCCCATCACAAATCCGTGAGCCGGAGCTATGTAGCGGATGGATTCGGCCAGCAGCTCATACAGCGACTCAATGTAAGCCTTCATGTCCCCATCCGGCGGATTTATCACCACGGTTGAACCCTGCATGATGTGATCGCCGGAAAACAACAACTCCTGATCGGTCAGCAGATAACACAGATGATTCGAGGCGTGGCCCGGGGTGTGTAGCACCTTCAGAATCCCGGCTTCAGTTGCAATCAGCTCACCGTGCTCCGGTTCGTCGTCTGCCCGGAAGGTCTGATCCTGACTCGCCCCCTCGGGCGCCGGCCAGCCGAATACCCGGCATCCGGTCCGTTCTTTGAGCGCTGCCACGGCCGGCGAGTGATCCTTATGAGTGTGGGTAACCAGAACCTGATCAATCACTCCACCGGTCACTTCCAGAATCCGCCCAATATGCGACTCATTCGCTGGGCCAGGATCGAGGACCGTAAACCGCTCATGACCCAGTATATAGGTATTGGTTCCCGGCCCGGTCATCATCCCGGGGTTGGGCGCCGTTAGCCGGATCACCCCGGCCGCCACCTCAACCGGGTCGCCGGGAACAATCTCCGCTTGGGTCGACCCTTCCCCCTCCGGATCGAGTTTGGTCGCCTCATCATAGGCAGGTGAACCGGGTTCCAGCGTCACTGGTTTGCCTTTCTTCAGGGCTGGCCAGGGCTCGCTGGGATAAGGCTCCGGTGGATTGGCGTGGGCATAGCGCATCAACGCCTCGGTGGTCGAGAAATCGCTCAGCACCCGCAATGTCCGGATCGTCGGCAGCCCCAGCAACCGCTGGCTACTGCGGTGATCCTCCAGCGCCTCCTCCGGCCGGATCCAGACTTGGTCAATGGTTTCCACCCCATCATGACTGGCTAGCTGGCCTTCCGGCGCGGTGGTCACAAAGAACCGGGTATCAAACCGCCGCGGCGGCCCCGGCGGCGTAATCCAGTGTCCCAGATAGGCCAGCCTGTCCAGCGGAATGGACAACCCGTGTTTTTCGCACAGACGGGCCAAAGACAAATCACCATTAAACACCGATTGCCGGTCGGCATGGGCCGGATGGTCCCCGGAAACCGGATTTCCCTGCCCATCGACTGCCACCAGAATCCCGGCTTCCTCAAAGCACTCCCGAACCGCCGCCAACATGTAATCCGCGCCGCCCTCATCGACGCTCATGGTCTGACTGATCTCGGCATCTCCGGGCCCCAGAATATGCTCCCGTCCATGGGTCTCGTGGTCTTCTACCCGTCCACCGGGAAACACAAAATACCCGGGCATGAACACCGCGTCCCAAGTGCGTTGCAGCATCAGGACTTCAAGGCCTTCGGCAGTGTCGCGGACCAGAACCAGTGTGGCGGCAGGGCGAATATCCATACAACTCCATCTTCAACTATTGATCGTCGCTCCCCCAAGCCCAGGGCGCGGAGGCCTGATAGCAAGATAACCGATTTGAGGCTGGACGTCTTGAGATGAACACTAAAGTCGAACAGCGTATGATTCCCCTCCAAAGTTCAGCGAGAACAGGAACTCCCGTGGCCCGAATTAAACTTTCCTTCCCCGACGACGTCTTCCGTTTCGAAACCAGAATGCCCGTCAGAATCACCGACATCAACGGCGCCAACCACCTTGGCAACGACGCCCTGATTTCCATGCTCTCCGAAGCCCGGGCTCAGTTCCTCGTCAGTTACGGCATCCAGGAAGCGAGCAAGGATGGCTCCGGCATCATCGTTACCGACCTGGCCACCATGTACCAGTCCGAATCCTTCTTCCCGGAAATGCTACGCTTTGAAGTCGGCCTGATGGACTTTAACAAGTACGGTGGGGATTTTGTCTTCCGGGTCACTAAGGCCGAAAGCGGTCAGCCCGTGGCACTGGCCAAATACGGATTCGTGTTCTTCAACTACCAACGCAAGGAAGTGGTGCCCGTGCCAGAGAGCTTCCGCTCACGCTTTGGCTGATACCGCCCGACGCTGAAGCTGCTTCATGCCGGCCCGGTAAAAGGTGTAAGCCATGGTGCCGGCCAGCAGGTTGCCGACCAGGGCGCCAGACATCAGGCCCGTAAGACCGCCGAACTGCGAGCCCAGCCAAAGCAGCGGCAGGTAACAGGCAAACAGTCGCAGGGTGGATACCAGCAAGGCCCGCATTGGTAGCCCCAGAGCATTGCACACCGAAACCATCAGCATACAGACACCCAGAGCGCAGTAACTCAGCGGTACCCGCACCAGGTAATCGCCTAGAATTTCCTGCACCTGCTCGTCGCTGGTAAATAGCGTGGATACCAGCCCGGAGGCCGCCAGCCAGATCAGGCCAATGGCCAGTTGCCAGCCCACAATAAAGCGGACGGCAATCCGCACGAGGCGGCGAATCTTTTCAATCTCTCCGGCACCGAGCATGCGCCCGATCATCGGTGGCATCGACATGGTCAGCGCGAGCACCACCACAATCGAGAAGAACTCCAGCCGGGTGCCCAGCCCCCAGGCCGCCACCGCAGCAGACCCGAATCCGGCCACCAGAGCGGTGGCCAGCATGGCCGAGACCGGCGGCATCAACTGACTGACCATGGCTGGCGCCGTAATGCTGCCCAGCTGCCGGAGTGCGCCCCTCAGTTGAAGCCGCTCCAGGTCAAAGCGCAACCACTGCCGCCGTATCAGGGTTGGATACACGATGGCGGCCCCGATGCCGAACGACGTGATGGTAGCCCAGGCGGCACCGGGCAGGCCCCAGTCGAAGACAAATATGTACAGGGGGTCCAGGCCAATATTGAGCAGGCTGGTGATGATCATCATGTAGCCAGGGACTTTGGTGTCGCCGTTGGAGCGACAGACAGCGTAGCTGAAGTAGAGCATGGCACCGGTCCAGGCGGAGGCGAGCCAGGGCGCCCAGTACTCACGGATCAGCGGCCTGAGAGCCGCTTCTGCACCCAGAAAGTCGAGAATCAGGGGCTGTAGCAGCCAGACTGAGATACACAGAATCAGAGCGAGGGAGGCGCCCACGGTAATCACCAGTCCACCGAGTCGTTGGGCGCGGAGTTCGTCCCCCTGGCCGAGGGTGCGGGAAATAATGGCGGTGGTGGCGATGCCGAGGCCCACATACATGCCGCTGACCAGCTGTTGCATGGGCACGGTGAAGCCCAGTGCCGCCAGCGGATCGCGGCCAAGCTGTCCCACGAAGGCACTGTCGGCCAGTTGGAAGGTCATCAGGGAGAGTACGCCGAACAGCATGGGCCAGGTCATGGTGAAGAGCTGACGGGCCAGACTGGGGTTTTGGGCAGTTTCTTGCACGAGGTGTTTGGGGCCTTCAGTTGGGGTTCAGGCGTTAGGCGGGAGTCTATCAGTTTCGGCTTTGGGAGTTAGCAAAGTTGCCGGAATGGTGCCGGCAACTTTGCCCCGAGCTTTGGTGTTAATGCCAACTGCTCCGGACTGAACGATTTTTTAAAGCACGCTCAGTGCCGCGTCGTAGTCCGGCTCGTTCTTGATTTCATCAACCAGTTGGCTGTGCAGAACCTTGTTGTCTTCGTCCAGTACAACCACGGCCCGGGCGCATAGGCCGGCGAGTGGGCCGTCCTGCATGGCAACGCCGTAATCCTGCTGGAAGCTGTAGTTCCGGAAGGTGGAGAGGGTTTCGACGTTTTTCAGGCCTTCGGCACCGCAGAATCGGGCGGCGGCGAAGGGCAGGTCCGCGGAGATAACGAGTACGACGGTGTTGTCGAGGTTGCCGGCCTTTTCGTTGAATTTCCGGGTGGAGGCGGCGCACACGCCGGTGTCGATGCTGGGGATGATGTTCAGGATTTTGCGCTTGCCGGCCCATTTGTCGAGTTTTACTTCTTCCAGACCGCTGTTGGTCAGGGTGAAGGGCGGCGCGTTGTCGCCTGTTTCGAGGAATTTGCCGCTCAGTTCAATGGGGTTGCCGTCGAGGTTTACGCTGCTCATGGGGTGCTCCTTGGTGTCTGGTTTAGAATCTTAAGTACTCTGTGTAGACCACTTTGGATGATTTTGCATGTGAAGCTTTGGTGGCTGTACTGCTGCGGGGCGGTTATCCAAAACACGCTCCTTGCGGCACATCCATGTGGCGCTTGGGCTCCGCCATCCATGGCTCCGCACAGTTTTGGATAACCGCCCCGCAGCAGTCCGTTCAGCCTCGGAGTGGCCTACCTTACTTTTGGGGGCTTAGCTGCTTGTCGCAGTTTGTGCTTCGAAACCCTTTGCAGGATAACGCTGAACCAGCAACAGATAACAGCCCATGGCAATGGCGGCGCAGGCGGCGATGATAGTGGCCATGACCAGGGAGGTTCCGTCGTGCAGGTGGCCGACGAGCATGCCGGCGACGGCGGCGACGGCCATCTGGGTGAAACCGAACAGAGCGGAGGCGGATCCGGCCATGGTGGGGAAGTTGGCCATGGCGCCGGCCATGGTTTGGGGTAGCACCATGCCGGTGCCGATCATGAACAGGGCCTGGGGCAGGATGACGGCCCAGACGTTGTAAACCTCAATGAGTGCCAGGCCGGCCATCAGCCCACCGCCGGCTACTGCAATGACCAGTCCGCGCACCAGGATCTGATCCGGGAGCAGATTGCTGCCCAGGCGGACGGCAGACAGGTTGCCAACAATATAGCCGGCGACCATGCAGGCGAAGTAGAGGCCGAACTGTTCTGTTGGTACGCCGAGAAAGTCGATGAGTACAAACGACGAGCCGGACAGGAAGGCGAAAAGTCCCGAGAAGATCAGGGCGTTGGTCAGGGTGTAGCCGAGGAAGCTGATGTCCCGCGCGATGGTGCTGTAGTTCTTGAGCAGGCTGCGGACTTTCAGGGATTGGCGATGTTCCGGGCGCATAGGCTCGGGAATGCCGACCGCAACCACAACGGCCATCACTAATGCATAGCCACCCAAAGCAAGGAAGATCGATGACCAGCCGAGACCGGCGGTCAGAAGCCCGCCAATGGTCGGCGCAATTGCAGGTGCGAGGGCCATGATGCTGGCCAGGATGGCGAGGATCTTGGCGGCTTCGCGGGGCGTGTAAATATCCCGGATCGCCGCCCGGCCCAGAACCGGTCCGGCTGAGCCACCCAGGGCCTGCAGGAAGCGGAGAAGAATCAGGGTTTCGATGTTGGTGGCCAGCGCGCAGCCAATACTGGCGATGGCAAAAAGCACGAATCCGCCGACCATGACGGGTTTGCGGCCAAACCGATCCGCCAGTGGGCCGCAGATCAGCTGCGCTATCGCAAATCCGACCATGTACAGGCTAAGGGTTAACTGAACCTGATCGGTTCCGGTGCCGAAGTCTCTGCCAATCTGTGGCAGTGCCGGCAAATACATATCCGTTGCCAGTGGCCCGAGGGCCACGGCGGCAGCGAGAAGTATGGTTGTCCAGACACTGGTTAAAGTAAGCATTCGTTTCCTGATGCGTGATCGCAGAATTACGATAGGCCAGATTGGGAAAGGCTTTCCAAAACTATACAGAGCCATGGATGGCGGAGCCCAAGCGTCACAGGGACGTGCCGCAAGGAGCGTGTTTTGGAAAGCCTTTCCCAACCTGGCCGACCGGCAAGTGCTAGCAGTCTAGGTGAGGCAAGGTAAAAAGATAACGGCGGAGACGCTCATACAACCTATGAGCAAAAGTAATTGATTAACCTTCCAGCCTGTTGAGAGTTGCCGCAACAGCGTTGATTTGGTTGCGCAACCACTTATGGGCCGGATCGTTCTGGTTGCGGCGATGCCAAAGCATCAGAAGGGTAAACGGCTTGAAGTCAAAGGGCAGGGGCACCCAGGCGAAATCGCGGAGTAAGTGTTTGCTCATGCACTCCGGAGCTGTGGCCAGCATGTCGGTGCCCCGAAGAAACTCCGGCAGACCGGAGAAATTCGACACCGTTACCACATTGCGGCGGATCAGGCCCCGGGTATCGAGTGAGGTCTCCACGGTGGGTTTCTCACCGGTCGCGAACAGCAGGGCGATGTGGTCAGCCTTCAGGTAATCCGCCAGATCCGCAGGAGGTTCCCGAAAGGCCGGGTCATAAAAGACCACCATGCGATCCGCCATCAGGCCCCGCTGCATGATATCCGTGGCTTCCGGTGCGTGGGGGGAGATGATCAGATCGCAGACGTCTTTCCGGAGAATGTCCGCCCGGGGGATACCTGAGGGGATCACTTGCAAGCTGATACCCGGTGCCTCCCGGCGCAGGATTCGCACCAGGCCTGGCAGCAGCAGGTCCCGTTGATAATCATTGGCCGCTACGGTGAAGGTGAACTCGGCCGTGGCCGGGCTGAAGGGCGGGCCGGAGGACAGGGACTGGAGGTCGTCCAGAATCTGGCGTACATGAGGGCCTGCCTGCAGTGCATAACGGGTCGGGGCGATGCCCCGCCCGGATTTGACGAACAGAGGATCGCCGAGGGCCTGGCGCAGGCGTTCAAGAGTGTGACTCACAGCGGACTGGGTCACGCCCAGCCGCACCGCCGCCCGGGAGACGCTGCCCTCGTCCAGTACCGCCAGGAAGGTGCTCAGGGAGCGGAAGTCCAGGTTCAATGTATCAATCGGGTTCATGAATAGCAGTGTAACCGGATGTTATTCCCGGTGCTACGGCGACCGGATTTGTGCAGCAGACAGTGGCCTGTGTTGAGTGATCATTCAATTCCGGATACTGTGATCCGTGTACACGACCCCAAGACCCTTTCCGGATGAGGAGCTACCTTAATGACCCTGACTCTCGCTTTCGACGTCTACGGAACTCTGGTCGACCCCATGGGTATGTCCCGTCTGCTGGCGGAGGATGCCGGAGACGGGGCAGAAGCCGTGGCCGCTCTCTGGCGCGAGAAGCAACTGGAGTTCTCCTTCCGCAAGGGCCTGATGAAAGTCTACGAAGACTTTGGCGTCTGCACCCGACAGGCTCTTCGTTACGCCATGGCCTTTCATAAATTGTCGTTGTCCGAGGAACGTGAGAACGAACTGATGGCGGCCTATCTGTCACTGCCCGCGTTTGACGATTCGTTGCCTACCCTGAAAAGCCTGAAAGGGCAATATCCGTTGTTCGCGTTTTCCAACGGCAGTTATCCGGCGTTGGAAAAAGTGCTCGGGTACAACAATCTGTTGGAGCAGTTTCAAGGCCTGGTGTCGGTGGATGACGTCAAAAGCTTCAAACCGGACCCGGCCGTCTATACCTTCGCGAGGCGTGCCACGGGTTCTTGGGAAAAGCCCTTGTGCCTCGTTTCCAGTAACGCCTGGGATGTCATTGGTGCAAGGGCGGCCGGGCTGCTGGCAGTCTGGGTCAAAAGAGACCCGGATAAAGTGTTCGAAGACTGGGGCATAGAGCCATCGGCCGTTATCAACAGCCTTTCGGAGTTGCCGTCAATATTGAAGAACCTCTGAAGCCTGCGGAGGCGGGTGTTGGGTTGGGCCTTCCAAAACTGTGCGGAGCCATGGATGGCGGAGCCCAAGCGTCACATGGATTTGCCGCAAGGAGCGTGTTTTGGAAGGCTCAATCCAACACCCGCCGGCAAACGCCCAGGTTGAAAAAATCAGTCCGACCGATCGGCCAGCCACTCAGCCAGTTCCAACCAGCTTTGCTTTGGCGCCTTGCTACCGGCCAGGATGCCCATATGACCACCGGGAACCACCCGAAAAGTCTTGTCGGTAGAACTGACATGGTCCATGACACGCTGGGCGGCGCCTGGCGTTACCATGGTGTCTTCACTGCCGGCAATAGCCAGTAAGTTGGTACTTACATTATCCAGGCGTGCTATATCGTCGCCGATCTGGATCTCACCCTTCGAAAGCTGGTTATCGATCCAGACTCTCACGACCGTGTCCTGAATGATTCCGCCGGGGTAAGCCACCATACGATCGAGAAATGCAGACGTCGTAGCGTGATTGGTGACAAATTCCCGGTCCCCCAGGCGGATGATCAACTCCCAATAGCTCATCACGCTTCCTATAGGATTGGTCAGCTTAAAGCCAATAGTGTTGGCCCAGCCCGGGGTGTGAAACCAGTGGGGCTTCATGTCGTGGAGTCGGAACGCGGTGCGCTTGCGGATGAACCCCGCCACATCGGCCACGCGCTGGTTCAGCAACCCAAGGATTCCCGAGGCGTGACTGTCGATGGGCGAGCCAAGCACAATGGCATTGCGCACGTGCTGATCATTGCTTAGAGCCGAGTAAAACAGCGTAAACATCCCGCCCATGCTCCAGCCATGCAGGGACAACTCCTGCTCACCACTATGTTCCCGAACCCGATTCAGATAGGCCGGCAGCAACTCGGCCACATAGGTGTGCAGGTTGTAGTGACTGTGCGCCCGGGTCGGAATGCCCCAGTCAATCAGGTAGACCTCAAACCCTTTCGCCCGCAAAAACCGCACCAGACTGCGCTGGGGAAGCAGATCGTAGATCAGCATATTCACCGCCAGGGGCGGCACGATCACGATCGGCGTCCTGTGGGCCGTGCGTTCAACCGGAATGGTCTCGCCATCCAGCTCGACAAAGTCCTCGGCCAGCGGCGGGTAGTAGCGCAGGCTCACCAGCCCATCCGTGAAAAGAGTCTCGAACGGCGTCTGCCCCGCCTGCACCAGACTGGCGGCGCGGAATATCCGATCGAACGCGTTGCCCGCGTAAAGGGCGGTTTGCCGGGTTAGGCCGGCTGCCCGGTCGGCGGCCGATTTGACGAGGTTGGGCAAAGAAATGTCCATAAAGGCAATGATCCGGAACTATGGCGAACACAGGGCGGGCAACACATAAGTCTGGCGAGCAGGTATGAGGGGGCTTTCCCAGACCGTGCATTGCCATGGATGGCAATGCCGAGCCCCCAGGGATGGGTTCACGGCGTGTCTGGGAAAGCCCCCTCATGCCTGCGACAACACCATTGCCCGCAGGCTGGGACAAGAATAGATCAGTCGCACCGGAGACGGCCATGGCACAACTGCCACACCCGGTGGGCAAACCGGTCACTTCAGGCCACTGCCCAATCCTTCCTGTGGTTGATATGATTGCACCCTACTGGATACAAAAACCAAAAACAGGACCGCCATGCTCAGTTTCCTCCCCGCTCCCGTTATCGGCGTACTCAACTCCATCCTGCTGGGAATCAACACCCTGTTCTGGTGCATCCTTCTTTACATCCCGGCGATACTGAAACTCATCATTCCCCACAAGGGCTTCCGGGTCCTGTGCACCCGAGTCATTATCTGGATCGCCGAAGCCTGGGTGGCCTGCAACACCGGCTGGATGAAGCTCACTCACAAGACGAAGTGGGATGTGAACGGTGCCGAAAACCTGAAGCGTGAAAGCTGGTACCTGGTGCTGGCCAATCACCAGAGCTGGGTTGATATCTTTGCCATGCAGCGGGTCTTCAACCACCGGGCACCGTTCCTCAAATTCTTCCTGAAGCAGCAGCTGATCTGGGTGCCGGTTATCGGCCTGGCCTGGTGGGGACTGGATTTTCCGTTCATGAAGCGGTACACCAAGGAATACCTGATCAAACACCCGGAAAAGCGCGGGGAGGACCTCAAGGCGACTCGCCGGGCCTGCGAACAGTTTCGCCATACGCCCGTCAGTGTCATGAACTTTGTGGAAGGCACCCGGTTTACCCAGGCCAAGCACGACAAGCAGAAATCTTCCTATACCCACCTGCTTACGCCCAAAGCCGGTGGTGCGGCCTTCGTGCTGGACGCCATGGGCGACTCGATCCAGACTTTGGTGGATGTGACCATCGCCTACCCGGGTGGCGCCCCCACGTTCTGGGAGTTTATCTGCGGCCGGGTGAAGGAGGTCAAGATGGAAATCCACACGGTCGAAATCCCAGAGCACCTGAAAGGCCGGGATTATTCAACCGATGCTGAGCATCGCCGGAATGTGAAAAACTGGCTGGGGGATCAGTGGCGGGCGAAAGATGAGCGGCTGGAGCGAATGCTGGCCCAATAACATCGGCAGCGGTGTCAGCGGTTGCTGTCGTCCCGCTCGTCTCGGTCCGTGTCAAAGCCGTATTTCTTCAGAAATTCGTCAGGGCTCATGGGCATTGCGCACCTCTATCAAAAGATTATGTTCTGATAGATACGGTGCGCCTGCCACTGCGGTTTTTCAACCGGTGGTGGAACTGTCTCCTGCCGGCTCGTTTCCGGCTTCCACCAGCTTGAAATTGATTTGCCGGCGTTCCTCGTCCACCCCCGAAAAGCTCACGGATACCCGCTGTTCCAGCTGGAAGATGCGGCCGTTCTTGTTGTGGATCAGGCGCAGAGTCACCGGATCAAAGCTGTATTTGCCGTCCAGATCCTTGCAGCTGACAAAACCTTCCAGCCCATTCGCATCCAGGCGTACAAAGAACCCTGCCGGAACGGTTCGGCTGATGACGCCGGTCATCGGCTCCTCGCTCAACGTTTTGGCAAAGTCGCTCTTAAGCCAGGCCTCGAGACTGCTCGCTGCCTGGCGGGCGCGGAGCTGGGCAGCCTGCAGGGCCTCCAGCTGATCCTGGGTCAGTGCTCTCATGGGGGTATCCCAAAGAGCGGACTTGATCAGCCGATGCACGTAGAAGTCCGAGAATTTGCGCAGCGGTGAGGTGAACGTGGTGTACGCATCCAGCCCCATGCCATGGTGCGGCGCGGGCTTGAAGCCCAGTTCGGCTCTCGCCAGCTGTCTTGAAAGTATGGCCTTGACCGGCACCTCCGCTTCCAGTGCGTCGGTTTCCTTCATCAGGGTCTTGAAGCCGTCAGCATGATGGGCATCCACTCCGGACAGATGCGGGGCATGGCTCTCGATCAGAGCCCGGATGTTGTCGGCGCGATCATCCCGCAGGCCAGGATGCCGAATGAACAGGCCGGCCGCCTGGCGGCTGAGGAAATCCGCGGCGCAGCGGTTAGCGGCAACCATGCATTCCTCGACCAGGCGATGGGCCTCGTTCTGCACGGAGGGCTCAATCAGGCGGATGCGCTTGTTTTCATCCAGGCGCAACCGGAATTCCGGACGGTCACCGCTGAGCAGAGCATGCTCACTGCGCCATTTTCTGAGAGCCGTGGCCGCCTGATGCAGCTGATCCAGGCTGTTGCCAACGGCATCGGGCAGGGCCTTGATGTCGTCGTCAATCCGGCCTTCGATCAGGTTGGAGACCAACTCATAACTGAGTTTGCCTTTGGACTGGATCACCGCCTGGTGAAAACTGTAGTCGCCCAGGGTGCCATCATTATTCACCTGCAGATCGCAGACCAGCGCCAGGCGTTTGGTCTCTGGCATCAGGGAGCACAAGCGGGTACTGATGCTGTCTGGCAGCATCGGCAATGGCTCGCCGGGGAAGTAGATGGCCGTGGCCCGGTTGAACGCCTCCTGTTCGACCGGGCTGTCCGGTTCAATCACCGCGGTCGGGTCAGCAATGGCGATGGATAGAGCCCAGCCGGTCGCATTGGGTTCGGCCAGAAGGGCGTCGTCCATGTCCTGAGTGCCCGGGCTGTCGATGGTGACATAGGGGCGGTCCGTGCGGTCTTCCCGCCCGGCTTCCCGGGATTCGATGTCATTGTCACTCAGGCTTTCGGCTTGCGTCGTCACAGCTTCCGGCCAGGTGTCGGCCAGGTCAAACGTGGCCAGGGTGAAGGAGCGTTCGATGCCTGGCTCCCCGGCCTTGCCGATCACCCGCAGTACTTTGGCCTGGCCCTTGCCGTCCTTGATTGGGTGTTTGTGAATCTGGCAATAGATGTAGTCATCCGGCTGGGCATTCATCCGTTCTTTGGGCGGAATGAAGATCCAGCGATTGATACCCGGGGTTTCGGGCACGACAAAGTGACCCTTGCCTTTAACCAGATAACGGCCAACAAAGGTGTTCAGGCGGGTTTCCAGCAGTTCGTCCACCACGCCCTGGATTTTGCCTTTCTCCACTTCCTGCTCGGTGACATTCACCCGGTCTCCCGGGAGGACTTTCTGCATCTCTTCCGGCGGCAGAAAAACGTCCCGGCCCTCGTCAAGCGCAACGAACCCGAAGCGGCCATTGGTGGCTTTGACGGTACCGGGCAAGACCACCTTGTTTTCCTCGATATCGGATTTCAGCTGGCGCAACTGGCTGAGAGCGTCGGCATTAAGCATGAAGTAACCTGGCTGGTAAATAATGAATGATGGGGCGGAGTATAACGGTTATGGCCTCATGCGTCAGATAGCAGAATACCCGAATCAGATTTCGGCCCAGAATCGCTGGAGATTGGCCAGGGACTTGGTGAGCAGGTCGAACTCGGCCGTCTTGCCCTCACGTTCAAAAAGCTGCCGCCGGGCCGTGTCGAGGTCAAACAGCACTTCTCTCTGGGCAGGGTCCCGGATCGTGCTCTGAATCCAGCCAATGGCAACACGGCGCTGGCCACGGGTCACCGGTTCCACCCGGTGCAGGGTCGAGGACGGGTAGATCACGGCAGCGCCGGCGGGCAGCTTGTAGGACTGCTCCCCGGCTGTGGTGTCGGTTACCAGTTCACCGCCCTCATAGCTATCCGGATCGTCCAGGAAAAGGGTAAAGGAAATATCGGTCCGCAAACGTCCCGGACCACGGCCCATCACTGGATCATCGACATGGTTACCGTAGGTCATGCCATCCCGGTAGCGACTGAACAGAATCGGTGTCATTTTTGCGGGCCGCACCGCCATCTGGAACAACGGGTGCCCGGTGAGGGCCTGTTCCACCTCTGCCCGAAGCATGTCCGCGGCGCTATCGGCCATATTCATCTGCTCATTGTTCTTGACCAGGCGGGCGTGCCAGCCGGCGGTTTTGCGGCCGTCCTCAAAGCGGCCACTGTCCAGGGCGGCGCGGATACGCCCCAGTTGCTCACTGTTCAGAATTTCGCTGACGCACAGAATCATCACATCTCCAATTCGTAATAGGAATAATTTGCAATCAGTATTCGTATTAACGCATCATGCACCACCATTACACAACCATCAATCCTGCCGCCATCGCGCACATGCTGGCGGCCTGTTTGGAGAGAACACGATGATCAATCAGAAACTGAAACTCTGGACCGGAATCGGTGTGGCGACACTGCTGGCAAGCTCCGTTGCCATCGCTGACCAGCACGGCGACCAGCACCATGACGAAATGATGACTTCCGGCTCCCACGGTGGCGAAGGTGGTGAACACCACGGAGGGGAAGGCGGTGAACATCACGAGAGTAAAAAGGGAGCCACTCACGGTGGTGAAAAAGGTGAGCATCACGGCGGTGAGGGTGGAGAATCCCATGGTGGCGAGGGCGGTGAAGCCCATGGAGGCGAAGGTGGTGAGCAGCACGGCGCCGGAGCCGGTGAGGCATTTAGCTACTTCTCGGCAGGCGGAGAAGGTGGCGAAGGTGGCGAAGGGGGAGAAGGCGGAGGCACCGTGTCTGCCGTTGGGTCCGATGGTGCCTATGTCGCTATGCTGCAGATGATGCAAGGGCACCTGATGGCTGCCCGAGAGCTGATCAAGTCGGGAGACGTGGCTGAGGGTCGTCCACACCTTACTCATCCCTGGGTGGAAGTCTATCCGATGGCGGACGAAGGCCTTGAAAGCCGTGGCCAGGAAACACTCGGCAATTACCTGAAGGTTCTGGCTGAAAGGGCCGGAGAAGTGCAGAAGTGGGGCGATATCAGCCAGGACTTCCAGGCCGCCTGGGTGGGCATCGAGAAGGCCGTGAAAGGGGTCGAAGGCCAGAGTGCGTCCAGCGTCTCCAAAGTTGTTTTGTCCCTGACCAAGCAGGCCGTTCTGGAGTATGACGAGGCCCTTGATGAAGGGCGATTCGTAGCAGAACACGAATATCAGGATGGACGTGGCTTTGTTCTGGCCGCGCGGGATTACCTGGAAAGCCAGCAGACTACACTCAAGAAAAAGAACAAGGAAGCTTGGCGCGATGCCGTCAAGGCGCTGGAGAAGATGCAGAAGGCCTGGCCGACGGCGGTGCCGCCGGAACAGCCGGTTATCCCGGTATCCAACTTATATGCTGCCCAGGCCCGTCTGGAACTGGCGCTGGCACCTTACCTCTATTGATCCGGGAGACCCGGGGCCCTGGTGGCCCCTGGTGCTGACCGAATCAATTATACTGCGCAAAGACCCGGGTCTGGCCGGCCTCATTGAACAGGATGACCTTGTAGTGGTCTTTCCGGCCGCCGATGTCCATGCCCGGGGATCCCATGGGCATGCCGGGTACGCTCAGACCGGCGGCTTTCGGCGCGTCGGCGATCAGCCGCTGGATGTCGCTGGCCGGAACATGGCCTTCGATCACATAGTCACCGATAAACGCTGTGTGGCAGCTGGCTAAGGCGGGCGTAAGGCCGGCATCGGCCTTGATCGGATTGAGGTTGTCGGTTTCGGTAACCTCGACCTCAAAGCCGTTTTCTTCCAGGTGTTTGACCCAGTCGGTACAGCAGCCGCAGGTTGGCGACTTGTACACGTGGATGCTCTGGGCGGCACCGGCCGCCAGTGCAGTGGTGCTGAAACTCAGGGCAGCCATTAGGCCGAGAGCCAGGGAGTGCTTTTTCATGGCGTTTTCCTCAGTGGTGATGTTGGTGTTCGTTTGAGCCTGTGTCGCCGGAGCCGGAAAGCCAGAACCACCAGACGATGGCCGCCATCAGGGCAAGCCCTCCGGCATTGACCAGAAGTGTTTCCATCAGTTCCGCTCCTCTTGCTGTTTCGGATCACTGTTCGTAACCTCCCGTGCCGGCCGCCGGCTGGTTTTGAACAGACGCAGACGGTTGGCGTTGGAGACGACGGTCACGGATGACAGGGACATGGCGGCGCCGGCCAGGATGGGGCTCATTAGAACTCCCCAGACAGGATAGAGCAGGCCTGCGGCCACCGGAATACCCATTGTGTTGTATACGAACGCACCAAACAGGTTCTGGTGAATGTTTTTCACCGTGGCCCGTGAGATTTCAATGGCATCGGGTACGCCGTGAAGAGACCCTCGCATCAGTGTTATGCCGGCGCTTTCAATAGCCACATCGGTGCCGGTGCCGATGGCAAAACCAACATCGGCCGCCGCCAGGGCCGGGGCATCGTTGATGCCATCGCCTACCATGGCCACCGTGTAGCCCTTGCCGCGCATTTCACTGACCACCTCGGCCTTGTCTTCCGGCAACACTTCGGCCCTGTAGTCATCAATTCCCGCCTTGGCGGCAATGGCTTTGGCGGTGGCGTCGACATCGCCGGTGACCATCATGACCCTGATGCCGGCATTATGGAGCCGGGCTATGGCGGCTTTGGAGTCCGATTTGATTGCGTCGGCGACACCAATAACCCCGAGAGCCTTGTTACCCAGTGCCAGAAACAGTGGTGTGCCGGCCTCTTCCGCGATCGTACCGGCGGCATCGGTCAGGTCGGCCAGAGCAATACCTTCGCCTTCCAGCCAGCGCCGGTTGCCCAGGAGCAGGGGCTGGCCGTCGAACTGGCCTCTGACGCCCTTGCCATTCAGGGCTTCAAAACCGCTGACCTTTTCGGCCTTGGCGCCTTTCTCCTTGGCCTTTGCCAGAATGGCTTCGGCCAGTGGGTGTTCGGAGTGCTGTTCCAGCCCGGCCGCCAGTGCCAGCAGGCGCTGCTCATCCCCGTCGCTGGCGTGTACGCGGGTCACCGCCGGGTGGCCTTCGGTGATGGTGCCGGTCTTGTCCAGAATCACCAGATCCAGCTTGCCGGCCGTCTGCAGGGCATCTCCCTGGCGAATCAGCGCACCGTACTCCGCTGCCTTGCCCACGCCGACCATCACCGACATGGGCGTGGCCAGGCCCAGGGCGCAGGGACAGGCGATGATCAGGACCGTGGTGGCCGCCACCATCATATGCACCACCGCAGGCTCCGGCCCGACGTTGTACCAGACCAGCGCCGCCACCACTGCAATCAGCATGACAGTCGGAACGAACACCGAGGAGATCTTGTCGGCAAGCCGGCCAATGGCAGGCTTTGAACCCTGAGCCTTCTTCACCAGCTTGATGATTTGCGCCAGTGCGGTTTCGCTGCCTACCCGGGTGGCCTCATAAACAATAGAGCCATGGGTATTCAGGGTGCCGGCGGACACCTCATCGCCCTCCGATTTGCTCACTGGCATTGGCTCACCCGTGAGCATGCTCTCATCAATGCGGGTGGAGCCTTCGGCAATCACGCCATCGACCGGCAGTTTCTCCCCGGGCCGGACGCGGATATGGTCGCCCTTGCGGACCTCTTCCACAGGAATGTCCTGCTCTTCACCGTCACGGATCACCCGGGCGGTTTTGGCCCGCAAATCCAGCAACCGGCGCACCGCTTCCGACGTCTTGCCCTTGGCCCTCAGCTCCAGCGCCTGACCCAGGTTGATCAGGCCGATAATCATCGCTGAGGCCTCAAAGTACACATGCCGTGCCATCTCCGGCAGTGCTCCGGGAATGCTGACCACTGCGATGGAATAGAGCCAGGCGGTCCCCGTGCCGAGGGCAATCAGGGTATCCATGTTGGCGTTATGATGCCGAAATGCCTTCCACGCCCCGGTGTAGAAATGCCCGCCTGTGGCGGCCATCACAATCAGCGTCAGTACACCCAGCCCAAGCCAGGTGCCCTGGTTGGCATCGGTCACTATCATGGTGCCAAAGCCCATTCCCCAGACCATCAGCCCAAGACCCAGGCCCAGACTGACCGTCATTTTTATCAGCAGGGACTTATACTGCTTTTTGTCCTGTTCCTGCTTGCGGTCGTCCGCTTCGTCCTCGTTCTCGATCACGCTGGCGCCATAACCGACACTTTCCACGGCTTTTACCAACGCCTGTGGATCCGCGTCACCGGTGGCCGTCGCGGTGTTGTCCGCCAGATTCATATGGGCATGGCTGACACCGCCCACCGACATCAGCGCCTTCTCGATGGTGTTGACACAGGAAGCGCAGGTCGCGCCGGTCACCGACAGATGAACCTGTCCGTTTTCAGTATCCGAAACTTCAGCCTGACTGCTTTCCGAGAGCGACTCGCTGCCATTCGGAGATGGATGATCCCCATGGCCATGGTCACTCTTGACCTCCTTGCCGCTGGAGGCGCAGCAACTGGCAGGTTCGGGTGCATCTTCAAACGGCTCGGCCGGGTAACCGGTCGCGGTCACAATCCGCGCAGCTTCTGCGGCGTCCACCCCTTCCGGCAGCGCCACGGTTTGCTGGTCCAGATCGACTTCCACCAATTCAGCGTCCCCGGTCAGCGGTTCCAGAGCGTTGCGGATTTTCTTCGCACAGCCCTGGCACGAGGCCCCGGAAATACTGAGCGTGGTCTGTAGCACGGGTGCATCACTCATTCGTTATCGCTCCTCACTCTGATCGCCTGCCCCATCAGAGGGTGCAGGGTCTTCCCAGTGTTCAATCAGCCGACAGATGGTGTGGCCATCCGGCGTGCCATCGGGCATTTCTTGCCAGGCAGCCAGCGCCGTGGTCATCCGCTTGCGCAGTTGCTGCAATTCACGAATCTCACGCTCAACATCCGCCAGCCGCTGCTGAAACACATCCCGCACCATCGGACACGGCGAGTGGTGATCGTCCGCCTGATCCAGAATCTGCCGGATCTCCGGCAACGAAAACCCCAATTGCCGGGCCTTGCGGGCAAACCGAAGCCTGCGAAGGTCTTCAGCATCAAACTGCTGGTAGTTGTTGTCCGGATTGCGGGTCGGCTTCAGCAGGTTCTCGCGGGTATAGAACCGAACGGTATCCGGGTTCACGCCTGCGGCTTCTGCAATGTCTTTAACTTTCATGGCTGGATCTTCCAACACAGGTATTGATCATTCATCGGGGACGGAAGCACTTAGCTTGCTGAGCGTCGGCGTGGGAGCTTCTTCCGAAAATGCTCGGAGCCATGGATGGCGGAGAGCAAGCGTACAGGGACGTATTTACAGCGGTTTTCGGAAGAAGCTTCCGCGCCGATGCGGCAATCACCGAATCCGACATTTAAAAATAGCATAAAACCTGTGAGCAACTCACAGGTCAAAGGTTTTTTGAGAGGGAGGGTTGAGAAGGGTTACTGACCCCTGGAGCGAAGAAACGTACCGCAGGCCTTGCACTGGTCCGGTGCCATCAACTTCGCCTGCCAGCCAATCTTGTGGCCACAGGCCGGGCACGCCAGCCGTAGCTGCAGCACAATAATCGGCGTAATAAGAGCTGCAATCAGAGCACCCAGAGGGCCCCAGCTCTCGTCACTGGACAACCCAAGCTGACTGCTGAACACCAGGATGATGGTCAGCGCCACAAAGGCAAAAATGAAATAGTTCCGGTTCCAGCGCTCCCATTGGCGGATTTTCTCATCTTGTTCCGGAGTCAGGTATTGCGTAGCCATAGAATCTCACCTGAAGTATCTGACTGATATCTTGGGGATGGCCCGGGGCAATTACAATCCGGACTCGGCGGCAAGGCCCGCCACCAGAATACCCGAGGCCAGAGCCTTCTCAAGATCGGACACGGGAAGCGGCCGGCTGATCAGATACCCCTGGGCAAAGTTGCACCGGTGATTCTTCAGGAAATTCAGTTGTTCCTCGGTTTCCACACCTTCCGCGACTACCTGAATGCCCAGATTGTGAGCCAGATTGATAACAGCCCGTGTGATCACCGCATCGTCATGGCGCTCTGTGACGTCTGTAATAAAGGACCGGTCGATTTTCAGCAGATCCACCGGAAAGTCGCGCAGATAACCCAGAGACGAATAGCCAACTCCGAAATCATCAATGGCCAGGTGCACCCCGAGCTGATGCAGGCGAGAGAGCTGGTTCAGGTTGTGCTCAATATTCTGGATGAAAATCTCCTCGGTGAGCTCCACCTCAAGACGATCAGCCGGCACATTTTCCGCCGCCAGAGCTTCCCGGATATGATCCACCAGATCTTCATCATCCAGCTCCCTGCCGGATAGATTTACTGCAATGCGAAGCCCTTCCTGCGGGGTCCCCTTCCATTTTGCCAGCTGGCGACAGGCCGCCATCACCACCCAGCGACCAATATCGGTTATCCGGCCGCTTTCCTCGGCCAGAGGGATGAATTCGACTGGCGGCAACAGGCCCCGTCGCGGGTGCTGCCAGCGAATCAGTGCCTCCACACTCTGAATTTCACCGTTGTCCAGGTTCAGCTGGGGCTGGTAATAGAGCACGAATTCATTGTTGGCCAGGGCCTGGCTCAGATCTTTGTCCAGCTCAAGACGCCTGACCTCCCGGTCCTGCATGCCTTCAGTGTAGAACTGATAGGTGTTCCGACCCTGTTCTTTGGCCCGGTAAAGGGCAACATCGGCGTTGCGCAGCAGGGTGTCGGCGTCCAGGCCACTTTGGGGATAGACCGCCACGCCCATTGTGGCGGTAATGCTGTGGGATTGTCCCTGCACACCGAAAGGCAGGTCGAAACACTGTTTGATCTGGCCCAGCAGGTGAATGATGTCGTCGATGTCATCCACCTGCTGTTGGCAGAGCATGAACTCGTCACCTCCTGAATAGGCCACCAGAATCCGCTCGTTACTGAGCCGGTTCAGGCGTTCGGAGACCTTGATCAACAGCTCGTCTCCAAACTGGTGCCCAAGCGAATCATTGAGAGTCTGGAAGCGGTCCAGGTCGAGCATGATCAGGGCGACCTGGCGCATCTGGCGATCTGCGATATTCAGAGTATGAGACAAATCTTCCATGAAGAAGCGACGGTTCGCGAGGCCGGTCAGGGTATCCGTGGACTCCAGCCGGGCCAGGTCATTCTGAATGGCGGTTCGTTGCTCGATTTCCCGATCGAGGTCCCTGCGGGTTTTCAGAAGGGCCCGGTTCCGTTTCAGGATCAGCTGCACCAACAGTGCGGTCAGGCTTGTAAGAAGGCCCATCAGCAGCAAGGTTGTGAAAGTCATTCCCGGCCAGTAGCTGTATTGGTTTTCCACCCACTCTTCGGAGGGATAGAGGGTCAGTGTCCAGTCCAGGGTTGGCAGATCAACCGGTTGGGTATGGGAGAAGTCCGGGTTCGCGGATTGCGAGTCGTTCAGGGCATAGCCCACGGTGCCAGCCTGGCGGATCTCGATCCGGAAAAATTCGAGCACCCGGCTGGTCAGCAGCTGGCGGGCAAGCACCTCGATCCGGAAGACGCCGGCAATGAAGCCGTTGTTGTCAGCGCCGGCGCCCACCGGAGCATAGATCACCATGCCCTTGCCGCCCTGGCGCAGATCTATAATGCCTGAAAGGTCCCAGTTACCGGTTTGCTGGGCCAGCTCCAGGGCTCGGCGGCGTTCATCGTTAAAAGCCACGTTGAAGCCGATGACATCTTCGTTTTCGGCTATCGGCTCCAGCCAGCGAATCACAAAGCTCTGGTCGATCCACTCGATGGCCTGGTAAACACCGAAGTCATCCAGGTAATTGCGGGCATCCTTCCGCCATTCACGCTCGGTCGCGGAGGTGTCGGCGTGCAGGCGTTTCGCCATGCGCCGGATGGCTTCGGAATGGACCAGAAACTCCCGTTCCAGATGGTTGGCCAGGGCCCGGGCTTCATTGGCCAGGTTGGCCTCTATCTGGTTTCTGTTCTGTTGTACCAGTCCGTAACGCAGGCCTGCGGCCAGGCCGAGAAAAACCAGAAAGATCACCGCCGGAAACAACGGGCTTAAAAGACCCGTTATAACTGTTTTGGAGGGTGATGCAGGTTTTTCCACAGGTTACTCCGTGACTTTGAACGGGTTGGCAGCGCGACGTCGATTATGAGCCATTTTGATCGGGTATCGCCATCAGTTGCTGAACCCTCTCGTGCAATGAGACCCCGAAGGCACCGTCGGACAGGGGGCGTACGATTTCCGGTGAGGCCTGATTCTGGACAGCGGTGGTGGCTGCAAGATCAATCACCCTGGGCGCAACCCGCTTCTTGTTGGCATCCAGAATGATTTCCACCCTTGGCCTCAGCTTTTGCCCCGGGTGTGTTGCCACCACGATGGCAACCTCTCCGGTAGACAGTTCTACCAGACTGCCGGGCGGATACACACCAATCATTCGGATAAATGCCTCCACCATACTGGCATCGAACTGCTGGCCCCGGTTTTGGTAGAGAATGCGAATAGCGTCAGACGTGGGAAGCCCGTCCCGGTAGCAGCGGTCGCTGGTGATGGCATCAAAGGCATCGACGATAGAAACCAGCCGGGCAAACCGGCTGATCTGCCATTCCGCCAGTTGTTGCGGGTATCCCTGACCGTCCATCCTTTCATGATGGTGGCGGGTCACATCGCTGATGATGGGGTCAAGGCTTGAGTCCGCCCGGAGCAGTTCGTACCCCAGCGTGGTGTGCTGGCGCATGATGCGGTGCTCGTCTGGTGTCAGCGCTCCGGGCTTGTTGAGGATCTCGTCTGGTACCTTGAGTTTGCCGAGATCGTGCAGAAGCCCACACATGCCCACTATTTCGAGATCGTCGTCTGGCAACCCCAGAAAGCGGGCAAAGGCCACACAGAAAATGGCGACCCGAAGACAGTGCTCAGCGGTGTAGGCGTCCCGGGATTTGATCCGGCTCATCCAGAACATGGCGCTGGCATTGGCCTTCACGCTTTCGACGCATTCCCGGATCATTGGGCGGGCACTCTGGAGGTTGAGGTCGTTGCCAGCCTCAATCTGTCGGGTCACCTCCTCCACAAACGCCTGAGTCCGGTTCCAGGCCTCTTGCGCCCGGGGTATTTCCTGGGCGAGGGTGTGGGTTTCCGGTAAGGGCTCAGTAGTGCGCCGCTTGAACTGTGATACCTGGTCCAGCACCGGGTTTAGTCGAGCTTCTTCGTCTTCCACGAGCACCCATTCGCAGTACTGCCGGAGAATCCGCGCCTCAATATCATCGGTGAGGGTAAAGCCCTGGAACAGAACCGGAACCTGGGTCCACGGCCGGTCCAGGCTGACAATCCGCATACCTGGTTTCAGCAGATCGACAGGCAACCTTACCCGCTGAAGGGTCGAGACGCAGGAACGGGCATTATCGGGAAGCATGCCCTTTGAACTCGTTGATTTCACGGTCGGTTTGCTGGATTTACATCGGAACCACATGGCTCTTCCAGACTTCTGGTTGTTTGTGCCGATTATGTCAGACCTGACAGGGCTGTTACAGCGGAGTGCCAGAAGTGTGACGCAGTTCCGTGATTCGGATCAGGTTTCAGGCACGTTCGGCGACTGGGGGTATGCCTTGGCGGGGAATTTCCTGTTTCGGGCAGCGATTCATCACCACCGTCAGGCCGGCAGCTTCGGCCCGGGTTGCGCCTTCCTCGTTGATTACCCCGATCTGCATCCAGATCACTGGAATATTCAGTTCGATGGCCTGGTCGATGACTGCATCGGTGCGCTCCGGCGCCAGGAAGAGCTCAACCATGTCAACCGGTTCCGGCAGGGCATAGAGGTCGGCATAGACTGTTTCACCGAGTACCTGCTGCCCCGCCAGCCGGGGATTCACCGGAATGATCCGGTAGCCGCGGGCCTGCAGGAATTCCATGACCTCGTGGGAGGGCCGGTTGGTCTTTTCGCTGGCGCCGACGAGGGCGATGGTCTTTACGGATTCCAGTATGTGGCGTAACTGGTCAGGGTTATTGCTAGGCATGACGTCGGGGCGCTCTTGCTGATTTAACGGCGTGCCTCAAGACAGACAGACACGGATTCGGCATAGCGTAGCGCGTGAGGCTTGTCGATTTCCACCTGGCCCCACTGCACGGCTTCGTGTTCCATCACAATGGTCAGAACTTCGTGGGTCAGCCGCTCCAGCAGAGCAAAGCGGTTGCCATCCACATGAGAGACGATCTGTTTGGTGATGGTGCGGTAGTTCAGGGCCGCTGAAATCTCGTTGCGGTTGACCGCCTCCGTGGCATCGTAAGTCAGGCAAACGTTGATCAGGACGTCCTGCTGATTGTTGATCTCTTCTTCCTTGATGCCAATGTAGGCTCTCAGTAGCAGATCCTTGATACGGACTTTTGCCTGGTGATTTCCGATAATCTCTGTCATGCCGTCGCCCTCCGGGTCACTGCGCTCAGCGGTTCGTGCCGATCAGATTGAGAAACTCGGTACGTGTCGCCTGGGATTTGCGGAACTGCCCAAGCATCATCGAGGTTTTCATGCGGGAGTTCTGTTTCTCCACGCCCCGCATCATCATGCACATATGCTGTGCTTCGATGACCACGGCCACGCCCTTGGCGTTGGTAACGCTTTCGATGGCCTCGGCAATCTGCCGGGTCAGGTTTTCCTGGATCTGCAGACGGCGTGCGTACATATCGACGATGCGGGCAAACTTTGACAGGCCGAGCACCTTGCCCTGGGGCAGATAGGCAATGTGGCATTTGCCAATGAACGGGAGAATATGGTGCTCACACATGCTGTACAGTTCAATGTCCTGAACTACTACCATCTCGTCCATGGCAGACTCGAACACGGCATTGTTGACCAGGTCAGCTAGGTCCTGCTGATAGCCGCGGGTCAGGAATTGCATGGCCTTGGCGGCACGCATGGGGGTGTCCTGCAGACCTTCACGGTTGGTGTCTTCGCCCAGCCCATCAATAATGGCACGGTAGTGACCCGAGAGGTCGTCAAGGAGTTTGGTCATAGTCTCTTCCGGTTAGCTGTGTCTTACGAGAGCAAAAGCTTAAGTTAAATTGCCCGTTATCTCTACGGTTTACGGATTCACTCCCGGAAAAGACCACAATTGCGGTCAGCTCCCTGATCCAGTCAGTAATGGCTATGGCGGCTTGGGCAGGTTTGTTCTACAGTTTCAGGCTGTAAATGTTCGCCGGGGACAATGCATGGAACAGGTGATACCCACTGTCGGTGAGGCAGGCGGGGCAGGGCGAGATGCTGCCACTCTGGAAGGCTGGCAACAGGGCGGAAAATGGTTCAGCTATGAGGGGCAGGCGATTTTCAGCCGCATGGCCGGTAAGGGCGAACCGCTGGTGCTGATCCACGGATTTCCCACGGCCAGCTGGGATTGGAACCGGCTCTGGCCCATGCTGGTGCAACGTCACAATGTCCTGACCCTGGACATGTTGGGATTCGGTTTTTCCGATAAACCTCTGAACTACGATTACAGCATTGAGGACCAGGCTGACCTGTTCCAGGGCTGGATCGAAGGGCTGGGTTTGGCGTCGGTGCATCTGTTTGTCCATGATTACGGATGCAGTGTTGCGCAGGAGCTGCTGGCCCGCGAGCAGGAAGGTGAGCTGCCGTTCCGGATTGCCAGTGTGTGCTTTCTGAACGGTGCCCTTTTCCCGGAAGTGCACAATCCATTGCTGATCCAGAAGCTGTTGCGAAGTCCTTTCGGCGGGCTGATCAGCCGGGGTCTGACCCGGGGTAGTTTCGAGCGCAACTTCCGCCGGCTGTTCGGGAGCCAGAACCCGCCGGACCGGCAGGATATGGAGGACTTCTGGCACCTGCTGACCTACAACAACGGTAGGGGCATACTGCACCGCCTTATCCAGTTCATGGAGGAGCGTCGGTGTCATCGAAACCGTTGGGTCGGCGCTTTGCAGAAGGCAAGGCAGCCCATGCGACTGATTTCCGGCACCGCTGATCCGGTATCGGGTTCCGGGATGGTAAGACGTTACCGGGAACTGATTCCCGCCGCCGATGTGGTCTGCCTGAGGAACATTGGCCATTACCCCCATTTCGAATGTCCGTGGGACGTCTTTACCGCTTACCGTAATTTTCGGAAACCGAGCGGTTAGTGAGTGGGGGTGGTCCCTGGCCTCAACCGGAAGCAGGGTCGGGCATGTCTTCGATCCCGCGACCGACCACTGGCAGCGGCCTTGCTGCATTGACGGCCTGGTTGCGGCCCCGGGACTTCGCCTCGTAGAGCGCCTGGTCTGCCCGGTTTAGCCATACCGACCAGGTTTCACCCTTGCTCACTTCCGCCACGCTGGCGCTGGCCGTTACCTTGATATCGTTCAGGAAAGGCCGCGCGCTGATACTGCTGAGCAGCTGCTGGGCAAGGGCATCAGCATCTTTTTGGCGAGTTTCCGGCAACACGATCATGAATTCCTCGCCGCCAATCCGGAACAGCTGATCGCTTTCCCTGAGCCGTTTGCGCAGCCGCAGTGCCAACTCCGTGAGCACCTTATCGCCCGCCAGGTGGCCCCACTGGTCGTTGATGGTTTTGAAATAGTCCAGATCCAGAAGAATCAGGCTGGACACCCGTTCATACCGTTCCCGCATCTGGATCTGTCCGTTGAGAATATCAGCCAGCTGGGAGCGGTTCAGGCACCCGGTCAGAGGATCCGTGGTGGCAAGTCGGGTCAACTCCTGTTGGAGCTTGCCCACCAGCCAGGAGAAGATCATCGCAAAAAGGCAGGTGAGTCCCAGAGAAAAGGTAATCCGCCAGAAATCCGCTTCGGGAAATTTCATGAAGGACACGACCGCCATGACCACAAGGAAAATAATGTTGCTGCCAATAGCCTCACGCAAGGGTAGAAGGAAAAACAGCGCTGAAGCGGCAGGGTAAGCCCAGTAGAGGCCGGCATGGCCATTGATGTGGGTGGAGTACGCAGCACTCACCACCGCAAGCAGGGGAAACAGGCGGCCTTTCAGGAAGTAGCTGCCGCGGAGCCTGAGAAAAGCAATGACCAGGAGGGCATTGGTACAGAATAGAATCAGGATGGCGGAAAGCAGGTAATGGGACTGTTGCCACTGCACCATGACCAGCGGCGCCACCGCGATGAAAGCCCAGAAATACAAGTGGTACACCAGTTGCCGCTTGAAGCCCAGCACCGCCAGAGTCGGGTTGGTCGCAAGGGCATTGGCATTGCGTGGTGCAGAAAAAATCACAGCATACTCCTGCTGTTTGAGTGCAATCTGCCCGTTTCCGGTGCCGGGGTAATTCCGAACTTCAGTATCGCCGTTGACCTAATTAAGCAGATAGCGCCACTTATGGCCACTATTAGTTTTGTTCAGTTGGCTCGGCAATACCCACTTCGCTAAACTTCGCAGGGTTTATTCAGGGAGCACGTTCAGGGAACTTCATATGACCGCTATTCACATTCGCGAGCCTGCACTGACGATTCGGGCAGGCCGACGCGCCATGCAGCGTCTCAAGGAAAATCCGCTATCGCCGGCGGATGTGCATGTCATTCCCGGCGCAGCCGGTGGCCCGAAGGCATTGGGGATCAGTGGCCTGGACAAGGCCATTTTCGGCGACTGGCTGCCCCGTGTTCAGCAGGTGCGGTCCCTGATTGGCTCGTCCATTGGCAGCTGGCGTTTTGCCGCCGTGACCTCCTCCGATGATCCGAAAACCCAGCTTGCCAGGCTTGCGGACCTATACACTTCCCAGCGGTTTGCCAAGGGTGTGAGTGCCGCCGAGGTCAGTCGCAAGAGCGTGCTGTTCCTGGAAGAGCTGCTCGGTGGCCGGGAAGAGGCCATTCTGACTCATCCCTGGTATCGGCTGAATGTGGTGGTCGTCCGCAGCCTCGGAAGGCTGGCGGAGGATGCCCGGGGGCGGCTTGGTCTTGGCCTGATGAGTGCCATCAGTGCCAACATGGTCAGCCGTCGGCACCTCGGTCGGTTTATGGAGCGGGGAATCATCCACGATGCCCGCCTCAGAACACCGGTGTCCAAACTGGTGGACTTCCCCAGCCACGCAGTGGCGCTGACCCGGGAAAACCTGATGCCAGCGCTGCTGGCCTCGGCGTCTATTCCGATGGTGATGTCCGGTGTGCGCAATATTCCAGGTGCTCCGGAAGGTGTCTACCGTGACGGTGGTCTACTGGATTACCACCTGGATTTGCCCTATCAACAGCCGGGCGTGGTGCTCTACCCCCATTTTATCGACAAGGTGGTCCCCGGCTGGTTTGACAAATCCCTGCCCTGGCGGCGTGGTGACGCCACCCGGTTGCAGGATGTGCTGCTGGTTGCCCCTTCGAAACCCTATCTGGAATCCCTGCCTGACCGTAAGCTTCCGGACCGAAAGGATTTCGAGCGCTATGTCGGAGACGATGTGGGCCGGGAGCGGGCCTGGCGGTCGGCGATCGCCGAGAGTGACCGGTTGGGTGACGAGTTCCTCGAGCTGGCCGAAACCGGGCGTTTGTCCGAGGTGGTCAGGCCTCTCTGAGCCCAGAGTGGCTATACTCGTACACACTGAAAAATCCGGGAGAACAGTATGTCAGATGAGCAACCGGTGGTAGCCAGCAAAACACCGTTTTCCTTACTTGCGGCTGCAAGCAGACCGGTAACGCCCCAATGTGCGATGGTACCCACAAGAATCTCGGTTAAGCCTGGCCTGTATTTACGTGGCGGAGGGCACTGATCCGGAAACCTGAAAGGCCGTGTATAGGGTCTTTCAGTGCCCGGACTCTGAGCATGACCGGAACCTGATGTTCCCGGTCCCGATGTATCAGGGGCAGGTCAACCCGTTCAATGGAGCCGTCACTGCGCGCGGCTGCCAGGGTTCGCCTGAGTTTTTCCTGAAAGGGCAGCGGCACCAGGTCCGCGAGAACCAGGCCAGTGAGATCGGTTGGTGCACGATCCAGCAGTCCGGCGATCTGCGGTGATACAAAACCGATCCTGCCGTGTTCATCCAGCTCCCAGATAACCGCACCAGACAAAGCCACCAGATCACGGCTCCGCTGCTCGCTGTCATTCAGGGCCTGGCGCAGTATTGATTTTTCCACCTGTAGGTTGGTGATCTGATTATCCGCCCCTGCTCCCTGCTGCTCCAGCTCGCCGATACGCAACGCTTGGCGGTGCAGTCGCCAGTTGAGCAGCAGAGTCAGCGAACCGGCAAGCGAGAATAACGCGACACCGGAAATCCAGACGGTTTGCCTGGATGCCCGGGCGGCTTGTTCCAGAAGTGCCGGAGAGGGCAGGGTCGTCAGCATCCAGTTCTCGTTCATGGGGGAGACTTCGGTGCGAAGGGCCCGGGTGGGATCCAGCGAACCGGTTGCCCCGATTTCCAGCAACGGCATCTTGGTGTGACGCTCCAGTGTGTCGATCCGAAGGCCCAGGGAATCTGGCAGGGTGTTTTCAAACAGGGTCTGCAGCCAGGTCTCAACGGGCGTGGCGGGCTCATCCGGTGTGGAGGTGGGGTCCGGGGCATGGGCCAACAGATGATTGACCAGTGCCTGGTGCTGGGCATAGTAACGCGTCTCGGCGAGTTCCATGGCCCGGTTTGCTTCAATGTTCGCGGTTATCCCGGTTGCCAGCAATCCGGTGGTGACCAGCAAGAGGGGAATCCAGAGCCCTGGCCACAACACGGGCTTCCGGAACCTGGCGGAGTCTGAGCTTTCCATGCCTGGGGTCCTTTGCAGCAGGGCCTGAACCCTGATGTGAGCAGCTTGCCTGTACCATTTCACTCTAGTCCAACTGCATGACAGAGGGAAATGCTCAAGCTGGGGTCTTGCCGGCCGCTCCGTACACCAGGAGAAAAGTAGCAAAGGCGGTTACTACAACCGAGGGCCCCGCAGGCGTGTCCAGGTGCCAGGACAGGCTAAGACCTCCGGTTACCGCAACAAATCCGAACGCCACCGCCATGGCAACCATCATTTCTGGATTATGGGCGAGCCGCCGGGCTGTGGCCGCAGGGATAATCAGCAAGGCGGTGATCAGTAGCACACCGACAATCTTCATGGCCACCGCGATCACCAGGGAGAACATCAACATCAGCACCAGCCGGAGGCGCTCCACGGCAAAGCCTTCCACCCGCGCCAGTTCCTCGTGGATGGTGCTCATCAACAGCCCGCGCCATAGCATGGCAAGAAGCACGAGGATCAACGTGGCGCCTCCATAGATCCAAAGAAGGTCGTACCGGGTCATGGCGAGCAGGTCGCCGAACAGCAGGCCGGTAAGGTCCACCCGGACATTTGGCATGAAACTCAGGGTAACCAGGCCGATAGCCAGGGCACTGTGGGCGAGAATGCCCAGCACGGTATCGGTGGCCAGGGCCTGGGTACGGGAAAACAGCATCAGTGCCATGGCCAAAACTACGCAAGTGATGATGACACCGACGTTCAGTGGCACGCTGATCAGAAAACTCAAGGCAATGCCGAGCAGGGCAGAGTGCGCCAGGGTGTCGCCAAAATAGGCCATACGGCGCCAGACCACGAAACAGCCGAGGGGGCCCGCAACAAGTGCTACACCGAGCCCGCCGATCAGGGCACGCCAGAAGAAATCGTCCAGAACCATGTCAATGGTGGGCATGGTCACACCCTTCATGGTCGGGATGGGCGCCATGCTGTCCGGCGGCCACCACATTGCCATGCAGGTCATGGCGATGATTGTGGTGGTGATGGTAGACCGCGAGGGATTCAGCCACTGGCTGGCCAAAGGTTTCGATAAATGCTGGGTCGAGGGAAATATCCGCCGGAGAGCCGCTGCAGCACACATGCTGGTTCAGACAGATGACCTTGTCGGTTGCCGCCATTACCAGGTGTAGATCGTGGGAGATCATGATCACGCCGCAGTTCAGGCCGTCCCGTAGCTGGCGAATCAGGTCATACAGCGCTGCCTGACCGTTGATGTCAACTCCTTGAGCGGGTTCATCCAGTACCAGAAGATCCGGCGTCCGGGCCAGGGCTCGTGCCAGCAGGAGCCGCTGCTTCTC
The DNA here is from genome assembly GCF_048269445.1 of Marinobacter sp. Lineage (GTDB taxonomy): Bacteria > Pseudomonadota > Gammaproteobacteria > Pseudomonadales > Oleiphilaceae > Marinobacter. The sequence continues at coordinate 110,470 of NZ_JBLXIQ010000009.1, forward strand.
GCCGCCGGACAGGTGGTGGACGGAAGCGTCCAGCAGATGCCCGACTCCGGTGCGGGCCAGGGCTGACTCACATTTCGCCAGTGGCTTGCCGCTAAGCAACATGAACCGCTTGACGCTCAGAGGTAGTGTTGCTTCGAGTGTAAGGTGTTGTGGCACATAGCCGATTACCAGGTTTTTCTGGAGCGATACCTGGCCGCTCGACACCTTTTGAATACCAAGAATGGCTTTGATCAGGGTGGTCTTGCCTGCACCGTTGGGACCGATAACCGTGATGATATCCCCGCGGTGTACTTTCAGATTGACCTGGTCCACCACCGGCCGTTCGTCAAACCGGACGGTGAGATTGTCGAGGGTTACCAATGGGTCAGTCATGGTCGGCCTCCGCCTGACAACGGGGACAGAGCCCGGCGATCTCGAGGGTGGCGTTTTCGGCCCGGAAGCCCTCACCAGCCGCCGCTTTGCAAATCTCGGAACTGACCGCCGGTGCGGCCAGTTCCAGCACGTTGCTGCAGACCCGGCAGATCAGAAACATCCCGGTGTGTCTTTCCCCGGCGTGGGCACAGCCAATAAAGGCATTGAGAGAGGCAATGCGGTGCACCAGGCCATTTTGCTGCAGGAAATCGAGGGCCCGGTAGACCGTGGGTGGCGCCGCGTTATGCCCATCAGCGGACAGTTCTGCCAGCACATCATAGGCTCCCAGGGGTTTGTGTGACTGCCAGATAAGTTCAAGCACCCGTTCCCGGATGGGGGTCAGTCGGGCATTGTGCTGCTGGCAGACCGCCCTGGCGTCAGCGAGGGCCTCGCTGACACAGGCATCGTGATTGTGGGGCCGATAGGGAATGGCTCGGGCGGACATGACGGAGATCCTGCAAAGTTTGCAACATTATAACATTTGCACGAATCCCTGCCATGCTGGTGCGACAGCCCGGGCGAGCAGCTCAGTGCCGGGTCTGTCGGGCGAGAGACTCAAGGAAATCAAGGTTGGGGATCCAGGCGTTTTCCCCGTCCACGTCTACCTGCATCAGGTCAGCGGGGCCGGGTTCGCCATCCAGCTTCCTGACCTGGTCCTCGGTCAAGCGGGCCTGGCTGGGAATACCCTGGGTAACCAGAGCCATGAACGGAACCTCTTTGTGATGATCCCCGATGCTGTTGAGCACCACAATCCGGCCACGGTTGTCGCCAGGTATTGTAAGAGCGCCGCCGTTGGCCGCATCGTACGAAATCACCGGAAGCTGCAGGCCCCGCCAGTCCAGGTAGCCGACAAGCCATTCCGGTGTGTTGGCTCCCGCATCGGTGCTGGCGTAATCCACCACTTCCGCAATCGAGACGTTGGGCAGCAACAGTTGCCGACCGCTCATGGGAATCATGACGCAGGAGAGGGTTTGGCTGTTGTCTTTCATTGCTTGTTTCCTCAGGCGGAGTCCCGTTTCTGCCGGCCCTTGAGCAGGCAGGATTCTTCAATGGCTTTTACCAGTTCCCGGGCCAGTTGTTCCGGGGTACCGCAATATCCAGCGCAACCAGTTGCTGCTACGGAGTCCGGCATTGAGCTGTTGCCGCAGCTGGTGCTTTCCTGAACCCAGATCCGGCTGCCGTAGGCTTTTAGCAGAGGCGCCGCGATAGCACCGTCATTGCCCATGCCTGAAAATAGAATCGCATGGCAACGCTGGCCATAATGATCAGCAACATTCAGCAGTACCTGATCAATGGACGGACCGTAGGGCCCCGGCCAGGTGTTGCTGGTTTCCGTCAGCGCACCCTGCTCGTTCAGCTTCCATTCGTGTTCAACCGGCATCAGTACCACATCGCCGTTTTTTACCCGGTAGCCTTCGTCTGCCCGCTTGAGTTTGTAATGGGCGTGGCGGCCCAACACCCGGGTCAGCACATCGGTGAAATTGCCATCGATATGCTGAGCGTAGATAAAGCCTACTGGAAGGCCGGCTGGAAGGTGATCAAGGAAGGTCTTGACCGCCGCCGGGCCACCAAGTGAGGCGCCGAGAATCCAGACCTCCTCGGCCACCGATCCGGGTGCCGCCGGCGAAATCCAGTGTGGCAGGTCTGGCGAGGGGGGGGCGGTCGGCACCTCCGCCTCCAGCTGCTCCAGCGTTGCCTCGGAGTCCAGTTCTTCCAGATGCCCCAGCTGTTGCTCCAGCTTTCCCAGCAATCGCCGTTCCCAGCGAAAATAATCGGTGCTACCGGGCTTGGGCGCTTCGTCCAGACCGAACAGCACCGGGGCTTCGGTGTTCTCCAGCAGGTGATCGAACAGAACCGGGTGGTCCGCCTCGTCTTCCAGTGTCACCAGCCAGAGACTGGCATCCGGAAATTCCGGATAGCCCTGGAGCCGGTCCGGATCCCCTGAGAAGCAGACGTCGAGGCCGAACTTGGCCGTGGCGGCCTGCAAGCGATGGCGCTGCAGGACCACATCCGAGACAATTCCGACCCGTGGCCTGGCGGATTGGCCAGCCATCACTGCCTTCCGGTCAGCCGCTCAATAGTCTCAAGCAACTCGGTTTCCTGGAACGGCTTGCCGAGATACTCATTCACGCCGATGGCGAGCGCCCGCTCACGGTGCTTCTCACCGGTACGGGAGGTGATCATACAGATCGGGGTTTCCCGCAGATTTTCATCATGGCGCACGAAGCTGGCAACCTCGAAGCCATCCATACGTGGCATCTCGATATCTAGCAGAATGATGTCCGGTTTGTGATCTTGAAGCTGGGCCACAGCATCCAGGCCGTCTTTCGCGGTGATGACTTCCATGCCGTTGCGCTCAAGCAATCGCGACGTAACTTTCCGTACCGTAACCGAATCGTCCACCACCATAACGACGGTGGCCTGTTCCTCAAACCGCGCTGACTCACGGGCCTTCTCAAGATTGGCCAGGCGCTGGCGCTCGGACAGTATGTCGGAACGGATCATCGCCGGCAGGTCGAGAATCACCACCACGTTACCATCACCCAGGATGGTCGCGCCGGACACGCCCCGGACCGTGCTGAACTGCGGGCCAAGGGATTTAACAACAATTTCCCGGCTGCCCATCAGGTTATCCACCTGCAGGGCCATGGGCTGCTCCGCACCACGAACCAGAATCACCGGAAGTGGCAGGGCCTGGCCCTGCAGCTTGGGATGGTGGTCGCTGTTCAGCAGGCTGCCGAGGTACTGAAGCCGGTATTCCTGGCCAGCATACTCATACATTGGCGCGTCCGGCTTATAGTATTCTTCGAGTTCGTAAGTGCTGACCCGAACAATGCCTTCAATGGTGTTCAGCGGGATAGCGTAGAAGTCTTCACCGGTGGAAACCATCAGGGCCCGGTTCACGGATACCGTAAACGGCAGGCGCACAGTGAAGGTCGTCCCACGACCTACCGAAGAATCGATATCCAGACTACCACCGAGCTGCTTGATCTCGCTGGCCACCACATCCATGCCCACACCACGGCCTGAAATCTGGGTAACCTGCTGGGCGGTTGAGAAACCGGGTTGCAGAATGAACTGTAGGACTTCTCGTTCGGACAGGTCTTCATCCTGCCGCAGCAAGCCCTGGCGGATGGCCTTGTCGCGGATCACCGAGGATGGAATGCCAGCGCCGTCGTCGATCATGCGCAGGACGACGTCCCCACCTTCCCGGGTCAGTGACAGGGTGACTTCGCCGGTTTCTGGCTTGCCAGCTTTCTTTCGGTCTGACGGGCTTTCGATACCATGGTCCAGAGCGTTCCGGAGCATGTGTTCCAGGGGCGCAATCATGCGCTCAAGGATGTTCCGGTCCATCTCGCCTTCGGCGTTACGGACATCAAACTCCACTTTCTTGCCAAGCTCGCCACTGATCTGGCGAACGATCCGCCGCAGGCGCGGCACCATGGAGGCAAACGGAATCATCCGGGTCTTCATCAGACCTTCCTGGAGTTCCGTATTGATCCGTGACTGCTGTACCAGCAGGGTTTCGGTGTCTCTTACCCGATCAGACAGGGTTTCACGAAGGTCTGTCAGGTCAGAGGAGGACTCGGTTAGCGCCCGTGACAGCTGCTGAATGGAAGAGTAACGGTCCATTTCCAGGGGATCGAAATCGTCTCCGTAATCCGGCCCGTGTTCTTTTTCGGCACTGAACAGGATCTGGGCTTCCGTCTCGATTTCCATGCGACGCAACTGTTCACGCAGACGCTCAATGGTGGCGGCCATTTCTTCCAGGGTGTGGCCGAAATCACTGGTCTGTTGCTCCAGCCGTCCACGGGTGATACTGGTTTCACCCGCCAGGTTGACCAGCTCGTCCAGCAGCGGCGCAGATACCCGGATGGTTTCCTGAGCCGCTCGCTGTGCTTCTGTCGCCTGCTTGCGAACTTTGGCGGGAGACTTTGCAGGTTTTGGTGCCGGTGCTGCCGGTTGTTCGGCTTTGGCTGGCGCCTCGGGCTTCTTCGACCCCAGTGCGGCGGGGGCTGGCTTGGGCTCTTCGGCCTGGACCGGCTCCGGCGCAGAGGCACCGGATTCAAAGCGTTTCCGGATATGCGAAACCAGGGCAATAATGGCGTCGTGGTCTTCGGTAATGGCCTGCCACTGTTGCTCATCGGGGGCATTGCCGCCCAGATCAATCAGCCGGGTTTCAAAGGCGTGGGCCTTGTCGCCAAGCTGGGTAAGCTGAGACAGGCGGGCGCCACCCTTGAGAGTGTGCAATGCCCGCTGGGCTTCCTGATTAAAGTTGTGGTTCGAAGGCTCTTTACGCCAGTCATCGAGCAGCTGTTCCAGCTGATCCATGATTTCACCAGCTTCCTCAAGGAAGATTTCCAGAACTTCCGGGTCAATCGCTTCCTGTCCGGATTCTGTGGTTTCTTGCTGGAGTTCTGCTGCTTCCTCGGCGGCGACGTCGTGGGCCGAACGGAATTCGGCAATGAGGGAAACGTCAGGTTCGGGCTTTTTGCCTTCTTCCAGGCTGTTGAGCATGCCCTTGAGGCTGGTCAACGCCCGGTCGCTGAGGCTGAGCAGGGTCTTCTGATTGTTGGCGCCTGAGATGAGCGGGTCAAGGGCATCAGACCAGGCATCTGCCAGGTCGGCAATCGGATCTACGTCGGACAGTTTCGCCCCGCCCTTCAGGGTATGCAGTTCCTGCTGCAGCTGGGTCAGACCGATCAGTTCCTCCGGTTCGTCCCGCCATTGGTCGAGACACTCACTGATGGCATCCTGAATTTCCAGACCTTCGTCCAGGAAGATGCCAATCAGGTCGTCATCACTGGCCTGAGCGAGGGTATCGCTTAGGCTGGTGGTTTCCGGCGGCGCTTCGCCACGAAGCAGAGACTGAACCTGCGCCACCAGTTCGTGCGCTGGCGGACAGGGCTTCTGGGTGGCGACCTGTTCGACCATCTGGGCCAGCCGGTCGTGGCAGGCGAACAGCAGGTCGTTCATGGTATCGCTGGCTTCCAGCTGACCTTCGGCAACCTTCTCGAAAAGGTCTTCAAGGACATGGGTCAGGTCGCCAATGGCGTCCACGCCGGCCATTCTGGCGCCACCCTTGAGGGTGTGCACGTCCCTTTGGAGTTCTGCTGCAACTGCACGATCTGAAGGATCTTCGGTCCAGGTGTGCAGGGCACTACCGGTGGAATTGATCAGGTCGTAGGCTTCTTCCAGGAAGATGCCCAACAGTTCCGGATCCAGGTGGGAGAGGTCGGTTACGCCCTCCTCCGGCTCTTCAAGCTCCGGAAGTGGAGTGTGTTCCCCGGAGCTATCCCCCAAATCAGGCTGGCCGTCCTCGCCACTGACGTCAGTCACCGGTCGTGTCCCGGTGGAACTGTCCATATAGGCTTGTATCTCACCGATCAGGTCCGGTGCCGGGCGTGGTGTTTCCCTGGCTTCCAGATTCTCTACCATACCGGCCAGACGATCGTGGCAGCGGAACAGGAGATCTGACAGCTCATCGTTGACGGACAGACGTTGTTCAGTCAGGCCTTCGAACAGGTTCTCCAACTCATGGGAGAGATCGCCAACCGCTGGAATATCCGCCAGTCGTGCACCGCCCTTGAGGGTATGCAGGTCCCTTTGCAGCAGGCGGAGGATATCGAGGTTGCCGGTATTCTCGCTCCAGCTCTGGAGGGCTTCCGCCGTGCTGTCGATTAAGTCCTGAGCCTCCTCCAGGAAGATTTCTGCCAGCTCTTCGTCCATATCATCGTCGGATTCTGACATTTCCGGCAGAGGCGGCTGCTCCTCGGCCGGGGATGCTTCTTCCGAAGGCGACTGGATATCATCCATGTCGAAGCTGAGATCGATCTCTTCGAGGTCCTCGGTGAACTCCTGTTCGAAGGCATTCGGTTCGGCGTTTTCTTCCGTAGGGGCCTGCTTCAGGGCTTCCAGGCTGGCGACCAGCTCGTCACTGGACTCGGTGGCGAGTCCGGCGGCGACCTGATCCATCATGTTGATCAATTGTTCGTGGGCTGCCCGAACAGTCTCAAAGAAACCGTTATCCGGCGCTTCATCATTTACGGCAGCGGAATCGTATGCATTTTGCAGGGCACCCGAGAGTGCGGCCACGTCAGTAAGACCCGCATTGGAAGAACCCTGGGTGAGCTGCTCAAGTTCGGCGCGAAGCTGGTCCAGTGAACCGGTGTCCTCGGGATTAGCCGCCCAGTGATCAAGAATTCGGTCGGCATCCAGAACGATGTCCAGACCTTCGTTAAGGAACAGTTGAACTAACTGAGAGGGCGCTTCCGGCTGATGCTGGCCGGACCTGTCTTCGCTATGAGTGCGCAACGTCTCATCCGTGAGGCGACCCAGCTTTTCCAGGAACGCTTCAGTGCCCGGCAGGGAGGCCTGCGGGTTTTCGCGAATCTGGGCCAGGCCCTGGGTCAGGAACTCGCAGGCCGATTCGATCAGCGAGAGAACCTCGCGGTTAGCCCGTTTGTTCTGGGCGCGGGATTCTTTGACGAAACGTTCCAGTGGCGTGATGACTGCCGCAATCGGTGCAATGCCAGCCGTATGGGCACTGCCCTTGAGTGTGTGAAGGGCCCGGGACAGGTCGTCGGTATAGGTGACGGCCGTTTTGTCTCCCGCGGTGGCCAGGAAGTCCTTCAACGCTTGCAGGTGAGACTCGGTTTCACTCTCAAAGATGTCCAGCAATACGGGATCGACGACGTCTTCGTCAGCGTGCCCGGCTCCAGCCCCAGGCGCCCTGGCGTCGACTTCGGATTCGGCAGCAGGCATCGTGCTGGCGTCCGGAATTTCTCCACTGGCCAGAGCGTCGGCACGGGCTTCAAGACTGGAAATGTCCAGCGAGGGTGCCCGACGCTTTTCAAAATCCTCAACCAGTTCCGGCAGATCGGCGGTAACATCGTCCAGCAGGCTGGCAATGTCATCATTCATGAAGATGCTGCCATCGATGACCCGGTTCAGCATGTTTTCCACGGACCAGGCCAGTTCCCCGACAACCAGCGCGCCAACCATCCGGCCGCTGCCCTTCAGGGTATGGAATGCCCGGCGAACTTCGGATAACGCGCTGCGGTCATCGTGCTGACGGAGGAGCATGGGCAGGTATTCGCGGATGGTTTCCAGGACCTCGCCGGCTTCCTCGACAAAGATTTCAAGGATCTCGTCGTCGATCAGGTCGTCGTCATCGCCGGGCTTTTCAGCTGCAGCGCTGGTGTCCTCGGGTGCGAGCTCCGGTTCCTCTGCAGACAGTTCCTGCGCTACTGGTGCTTCAGCTACTTCTTGAGCAACCGCTTCGGCCGCTGCCTCACCCTCGGTGCGACGTGTGGTAGCCATGGCTTCAGCGCGCTGAATGAGTTCGCTGACTTCACCGGTCGTCTGGCCAGACTTGAATTCCTGAATCAGAGAGGGAATGCGGGCATTAACCTCATCCACCAGGTTAAACATGTCGTCCGTAGGGCGGAGGGTCTGGTCGATCACCCGGTTGAGCAGGTTTTCGACCGACCAGGCCAGTTCACCAATGCTGGTTGCGCCAACGAGGCGGCCGCTGCCCTTGAGCGTATGGAAAGCGCGACGAACTTCGGTCAGGGCCTCATGATCATCATGATTCTGGCGCAGGCGCGGGTAGAACTCATGGATGGTTTCGAGAACTTCCTCGGCTTCTTCAACAAAAATACCGAGAATTTCATCGTCCAGAAGTTCCGAATCCGAGCTCTTGGACTCTTCGGGTGCGGTCGCACTGGTTTCCGGAAGCTCCTCAACCGGCTCAACCACGGGGATTTCTTCCGCGGCGGATGCGGACCAGGTGGGCTCCGCACCAACCGGGAACCCGAGGGAAGCCAGGCTGTCCTCTGCCACTCTGAGAATGGAGTCGTTCTCGCCGATTCCTTCGGCCAGGCGCTCCAGGTAATACTCGATGCTGGTAACCGCATCGGCCAGGATGTCGAGCTGTTTCCAGTCCGGCACCTGCTTGCTGTCCAGCAGCACCTCGGTAATGTAGCGTTCGGCTGAGGCCAGCATGTCGGCGACGCGATCCAGCGGAATCAGGCTGAGGCCACCACGGATGCTGTGAAGCAAACCGGGCACATGCTCAATTTCGCGGGTATCCCATTGTGAGGCAATGAAGTTCACAATGGCGGACTTGACCTGTTCCAGGGTGTTGCGGGATTCTCTCAGCAGGGCGCCGCTGGCTTCGCCAAGCTCGCGGGAACCCAGGTTGATCGGGGTATCGGTAGCTTCGTCGATAGGGGCTTGCCGGCGGCCTTCTGCGTCCAGGCCGGCCAGACTGGCTTCGACATAAAGAAGGGCGCCGGCAATATCCATAAGGGTGCCGTCATCCACCTGTTCTGTCTGGGCGCTGAGCTTCTCAACGAGTTCCACCTGCTCGGTGACGACCTTTCGCGGAATGCCAAGACCCAGTACCGCCAAGGTATTGGCCACCTGGCGCAGTCCCGGCAGCAGATCTTCAAGCTCTCTGTTCTGACGTAGCTCTGACCGTACATACAGGTCAAGCTGATCTTTCAGCTTGGCCAATTCTTCGTTAAGCGCGCCGACAACCGAGTGAATCGCATCCCGGCCGGGGCCGGAGACACGGCTTCGGGCGGCATCCACGTCGTCTTCCGAGGGCAGGGCCTGGTTGAGTTGGTAAGCTTCCCGCAGGGCGCTGACCTGGGGTGAATCCAGATCGCGGGCACGAGCCACGTAATACAACAGGTGCTTGAGCAGGGCTTCCGGCACTGGTTGCTGGAGAACATCCGCGTGCTCATCGGTCAGCCGGCGAACCTCGATGTCCAGTTCCCGAAGCAGGGACTTCACTGCCGCATTCACCGGATTGACGTTTGCCTGCAGGGTCTCAACAAAGGCGCTTGCGGTTTTCCAGAGTTCGCCCCGGGGCGTTTTCTCACACAACCGGATCAGTCGTTGGAGGACCTTTTGCATGTAATCGAAATGGGCGCTGAGATCCGCTTCCCGGATGACGCCCGCCAGAGCGAACTGGTACATCTGCCGCAGCTTGCGGATGTGGCCGAGAACCGTCGGGTCCTGCAGGCGCTGTGAAACCTTCCCGGTAACCCGGATCTTAGAGGGGCTGAGGTCGGGCTTGAACAGTGAAGTATCAGACAGCAGGGATTCGCCTCGGGCAGCACGGAGGTCATTCAGCAGCGGCAACAGCACCATCGGGAAATCGTCCTGGCTGCTGGCCAGGTGCTCAAGGTACTGGGGCAACTGAAGAATTGCCTGCATCAACACTTCGACGGCTTCGTCGGTATTGGCAACGGTGTCGTTCAGTACCGCCTGGGTGAGCTTTTCCATTTCCTCGGTGAGCAGCGCCGCACCGTAAAGCTCAACCATTTGCAGGGTGCCATGCACCTGATGGAGATAATTCAGGCAGAAGCGCAGGCGCGCAGTGTCGTCACGATTCTCGACATACGCTTCCAGTGCATGCTGACCCTGGGTCAGCGTGTCCTGTATTTCGCCCCGAACCCAGTCGAGTGCGATGCTGTCATGGTGATTGCCCATAACCACTCCGGTTATTCTTCGTCAGTCTGGCGTTTGATCCACGCCAGCACATGTTCCGAGGGAACTCTCTGTAAACCTGGAGGCTGCCAATCGGTCAGTTCCCCCTGGCCCAGCACCAGCAACCCCCCGGGCGCCAGCCGCTCTGCAAGTCGCTTGACAATTTCCCGCCGGCGCCAGCGGCGAAAATAAATCAGCAGATTCTGGCAGAATATTATGTTCATCCCGTGCATGGGTGCCTTGTCGAGATCCAGAACGTTCAGTCTGGTAAAGCACACCCGGTCACGGATGCTATTCACAATTTCTACAGTATTCCGCTCGGCCGGGCGGAAATACCGGGATTTCATGTCTTCGTCCATTCCCAGCAATTTGCGGGGATTGAACTGGCCGTTCCTGGCCTTGTCGATCACGGGCTTGCTGATATCAGAGCCGGTGACGCCAAAAAGTGGTGGCAACGCCAGCTGACTCATGCATTCGTTCAACACCATGGCCAGTGTGTATGGCTCTTCTCCGGTGGAGCACCCGACACTCCAGGCTTCCAAGGGGCGCTTCTTCAATGGCTCCCGCGGCCTTGTCAGCACATAGTCGGAAACCAGCCGGAAGGCGTCGGGATCCCGGAAGAACCGGGTCTCCTGAACCGTCAGTCTGTCTACCAGCGTTGCCCATTCCCTGATCGCATCCGGCCCGGACACGATCTGCTCATAATAGGCCTGATAGCTGCTGCAGCCGATTTCCCGCATCCGGATGGCAAGGTTGGTCTCCAGAAACGAACGGCGCTCGGCCGACAGGGTTATGCCGGTGCGATGTTCCAGCAGGGTTTGCCACTGGCTGAACTGCGCCTCGTCCATATCGGGGAGTCGACGCAGTGACCAGATGCCCTCGGCAGGTGACAGGTTGTTATGCATTTGCGCCATAAACCGTCAACAGCCCTGGAACCGAAATCAGCCCACCACCGGAACGTCGCTGTCTTCCTCTTCTTCCTGATCCGCCTCGTCTTCTTCTGGCAGGGTGAAGCCGGCAACGGAGGACCGCAACTCGGACGCCATTTCTGCCAGGTTACCGATGGACTTCGCCGTCGCATTGGTACCAGACGAAGTCTGGGACGTGATTTCCTGGATAACGTTCATGGTGTTGGAAATGTGCGCCGCAGAAGATGACTGCTGACGTGCGGCGTTGGAGATGTTCTGAATCAGTTCCGCCAGAGACATGGATACGTTCTCGATTTCCTCGAGCGCGATACCCGCATCCTGGGCCAGACGGGCACCACGGACCACCTCGGCGGTGGTGTGTTCCATGGAGATAACCGCTTCGTTGGTATCCGACTGGATCGTCTTAACCAGCGCTTCGATCTGTTTGGTTGCCGCGGAGGAACGTTCCGCCAGTCGCTGAACTTCGTCCGCAACTACCGCGAAGCCCCGGCCCGCGTCACCGGCCATAGAGGCCTGGATTGCAGCGTTCAGGGACAGGATGTTGGTCTGGTCGGCGATGTCGTTGATCAGCGATACGATGTCACCGATTTCCTGGGAAGACTCACCCAGACGCTTGATCCGTTTGGAGGTTTCCTGGATCTGTTCACGGATGTTGTCCATGCCGCGGATGGTGTTCTGTACCACTTCCGCGCCCTTCTTGGCGATCGCAACCGACCGCTCCGCAACCGCGGAGGATTCGGCTGCGTTCGAGGATACCTGGTCGATGGACACCGCCATCTCGTTGACAGCGGCCGAGGCGCCGGCAATTTCCTGAGCCTGGTGCTCGGAAGCATCGGCAAGGTGCATGGCCGTGGCCTGGGTTTCCTGGGCCGCTGACGCTACCCGCACAGCAGTACCACGAATCGCCTGTACCAGTCCGCGCATCTGGTCGATCGCGTAGTTGATGGAGTCGGCGATGGCGCCGGTGAAGTCCTCGGTAACCGTGGCCTCGGTGGTCAGGTCACCATCAGCCAGGTCGGCCAGTTCGTCCAGCAGTCGCAGGATCGCGTTCTGGTTCTGTTCGTTCTGCTCTTGCGTGGTCGCGAGTCGGGCCTGAGCTTCCCGGTAAAGGGCGAGGCCGATGAACACAACAATCGCAACCATGGCGGCCAGGATGGCAAAGGCCAGAGTCGGGCTGATCAGACGGGAGCCGGACTGGTTGCGGAAATTCTCTGCCAGTACGGAAAGCTCCGAGAGCAGTACTTCGGAATTCTGGAAGATGTCGCTGGCGGCGGTGCGTACCTTGAAGAGGTCGGGAGAGGCTTCAAGGATGGCATCCACGTTCTGGGACACGAATTCAAACAGTTCGTCTACAGCTTCAAGGCCGTAGATTGCGTCCTCATCGGTTACCCGGGAGATACCCATGGCTTCGTTGCCATTGAGCTGGCCCTCCAGAACCCGGCCAAACAGGCTGGCGTCCCGGCCGAACCGGTCGGCGGCGATAACCGCGTCCTCGTCACCGGACAGTACGTTGTTGACCGAGCGGACAATCCGCTCTGCCAGCAGGGACTGGCGCTGTGCCAGTGCGATCTGTTCGGCCGGGGCGTTGTTGTCCAGCAGGATCTGTACGATGTCGTCGTACTCTACCTGCAGCTGCGGAATGGTTTCGTTCAGGGTTCGGGCAACCTCGTGCAGCCCAAGCACAGCGTCCTGGGTGGAGAGGATGCTGTCGGCGTTTTCCCGGACAGTGTTCCAGTGCTCCTGAACACCACTTTGCTGGGCCAGTTCACTCGGTGGCAGGCCGGTCTGCGAGTTGCCCTCGGTCACGTTCGTCCAGAGCTGCTGGTATTCGTCCCGGGAGCGGCGCAGCTGGTTGAACGCTTCGGCAGTGCCACCGGCGGCCTCAGTTGCGTTCTTCGCGATCTGCTGCGAGAGCACCCTAAGCTCGGCGGTGTTGGCAATGTATTGCTGATCGTTCTGGCTGTCTTTGTTGATAATGAACAGCACCACAACGAGCAGGACGGTGAGTGCAATCAGTGCGGCGATCAGGCCGGCAACCAGCTTGTTGCCCCCCTGTCCCATACCGAGTCTTCCGGCTCTGTTCTTCATTTTCTGGCTCCCGGCCTCTTCAAGAAATTGGCAAGTTTGTTTTATCGGGTTTCAGGCGGTCAGGGTGATGTTCCTGCCATTGTCACCACCCTTACCACTGTGCGACGTCCAGAAAGCGTTCGTCTTCGAGCAGGTCGACGGCCGAAAACACTTTCCACACTTCTTCGTTGCGCTCGTATCCGCCTGAGACAAACGGCCGAACGTTTTCAGGTACGCCTTCGAGCGCATCCTTGAAACTGTCTGTTGCGAAGTACTGCATGCCTAACACGCTGTCGACCACGAGCCCACTGAAAATGTCCCCCTGTTCAACCACAAGTACCCGGCGCTCCCGCTGGCTCCGGGACGAGCGGGGAATTTCAAAAAAACCGGCGAGATCGACAAGAGGCAGGAGGCGGCCACGAACATTGGCGGCTCCGAGTAGAAACGGGCGGACCCCCGGAATATGGGTAAACCGGGGGACGTGGAGGATTTCAGTGACTTCACCCATTGGGGCAACGTAGCGTTCGCCCGCAAGAACGAAGCCGATGCCATTCCAGAGTTCAACGGCTTCCTGCTGTTCCGGCAGTCCGGCTGCCATGGACCGGCTGCGCTGGGCGATATCCGTCAGAACGGCAAAAGGGGCGGCCTGGGCGGACATGCTTACTCCACGGTTGGGGATCAGGCAATCAGACTATTGATTGTTTTGATCAGATCGTCTTCGTTAACCGGCTTGACCAGATAACCCTTGGCGCCCTGGCGCGTGCCCCACACACGATCAGTTTCCTGATCCTTGGTGGTAACGATAATCACCGGAATGGAGGCGGTCTCCGGTGCGCGGGTCAGTTGGCGGGTTGCCTGGAAGCCGTTCAGGCCCGGCATAACCACGTCCATCAGAACCAGATCCGGGGTTTCAGCGCGGGCCTTGGCAACGCCGTCCGCGCCGTTGTCGGCGGTCAGCACTTCGTGCTTGTGCTTTTCCAGGATGGTGGAGATTTTCTTAACCTCGGTAGGGGAATCGTCAACAATGAGAATGCGGGCCATGGTTTCCTCGATGGTTCTTGGTGTCAGCAGGTTTACTGTTCCGCCTGCGGAACATACTGGCGGATGGTATTAAGAAGCTCATCCTTGCTGAACGGTTTGGTCAGGTACTGGTCCGAACCTACGATCCGGCCTTTGGCCTTGTCGAACAGCCCGTCCTTGCTGGAGAGCATGATAACCGGCGTCTTTTTGAATGAGGAATTGTTTTTGATGAGTGCGCAGGTCTGGTAGCCGTCCAGGCGGGGCATCATGATATCAACAAAGATGATGTCCGGATGGGAATCGGCAATCTTGGCGAGAGCGTCAAAGCCGTCAGTCGCGGTGATGACATCACAGCCGACCTTTTTCAGAAGGGTTTCTGCGGTGCGACGTATGGTTTTACTGTCGTCGATCACCATGATCTTCAAGTTCTCGAAGTTGTCATCCATTGTCCAACTGCCTTGCGCTCAGCGACTGTCATTATTTTAAAACGGGGTTTTTAACACAAACCTTAAGGTTCTTCTATAAACCCCGCTCATTTATAGATTATCAATGGCCGGATAAAAAGTATTAGTTTGTGACCAAATGTACTTCTGCCCGCAACGTCACGTAACTGACTGAGGATTTCTCCGGATGCATTCACAGCTCGGGTACAATACCATCTGAGTTCACAGCATAGCACTTATTGCCCGGTGCACTCTGCAGACCGGTTCGTGTTTTCAACCCTCAGGAGCGCAAGATAGCCTATGACCGTCCGCCTCGGGATCGTGATGGATCCGATTGAAGATATCCACTTCAAGAAAGACAGTTCGCTCGCCATGTTGCTGGCAGCCCAGAAGCGGGGCTGGGAGATTGAGTACATGGAATTGCCGGACATGTATCTGGATGGTGGCAGGGCAATGGCCCATACCCGGGACTTGACTGTTCACATGGATCCCGAGAACTGGTTCAGCTTCGGCCCGAGCCAGGATCGGGCTCTGGGTGATCTCGATGTGATCCTGATGCGCAAGGATCCTCCGGTGGACCGAGAGTTCCTGATGGCCACCTATATTCTGGAGTCGGCCGAGCAACAGGGCGCGCTGGTGGTCAACCCTGCTTCAACACTGCGTGACTGCAATGAAAAGCTGTTTGCCACCCAGTTTGAGGATCTGACACCGCCCTTATTGGTCAGCCGTTCAGCGACCCGGTTCCGGAAGTTTTACGCCGAGCACGGTGATGTGATCATGAAGCCGGTGGATGGCATGGGTGGCCACTCCATCTTCCGTATCCGGGAAAATGACTTCAATCTCGGGGTGATCATTGAGACCCTGACCAACTATGGCAGCCATCAGGCCATGGCCCAGAAATACATCCCGGAAATCAGTGACGGCGACAAGCGCATTCTGCTGATTGACGGTGAGCCGGTGCCCTATGCACTTGCGCGAATTCCCTCCCACGGCGAGAATCGAGGCAACCTTGCCGCTGGCGGCCGGGGCGAAGGCCGCGAGTTGACCGCCCGGGACCGTGAGATCTGTGACAGGGTCGCCCCGGTGATTCGGGAAAAAGGACTCATCTTTGTCGGGCTGGACGTGATCGGTGATTACCTTACCGAGATCAATGTCACCAGCCCGACCTGCATTCGGGAACTGGATGCGGCCTTCGGGATCGATATCAGTGGCATGCTGATAGACGCCATTGCGAAGCGTCTGGGACAGGCGTAACCCGGCAACACTGGCGGGACAGGTTTAACGACAGGACCAAGATCAGGAATGGCAGTTCAGGTAAGCGACTTCGACCGGTTTTCTTTCACCCTTTTTATGGCTTTGGCGGTGCACGCCATTGTCGTGCTGGGTATCAGCTTTGCGCCTGAACCGCCCCGGTCCTCCGCTCAGACCATGGAAATCACCCTCTCGCAGTTTGATGACGAGAAAGCGCCGGACAAAGCAGACTTTCTTGCCCAGACCAGCCAGCAGGGCAGCGGTACTGAGGAGGAGGTCCAGGAAATGACCACGCCCCGGCCTGCCGAGGTCAGCCAGCCGGAAGTGGCCCAGGTTCAGCCGGAACCGCCCGCCCAGACCAAGCCGCAGCCGCGACAGGAAAAAACGGTGGTGCAGACTGAAAGCCCGTCCAGTCAGAAAGTGCGGCAGCCAGAGGAGCGGACGACACCGGAAGAAGAGCCACTGCCGGTGCGCAAGAAAAAGAGCCTGATGGAGCGCAGTCTCGAGATCGCCAGCCTGGAGGCCCGCTTCGATGCCCAGCAAAAGGCGTATGCCCGGAAACCGAGGGTGATGCGCGTAACCGCAGCGTCCACACTTAAATCCACCAACGCGTGGTACGTACAGAACTGGGTGACCAAGGTGACCCGGGTTGGCAACATCAACTACCCCACTGAGGCGCGCCGTGCCGGAATCTATGGCACACTGAGAATGCTGGTGTCGTTGCAGAAAGATGGCACAATTAAAGAAGTGGCGATTCTGCAGTCCTCCGGCAGCACTGTTCTCGATGATGCGGCGATCCGGATTGTCAGGATGGCCGCACCTTTTGCTCCCTTCCCCGAGGAAATGCGGCAAGAGGTCGATGAACTCGAAATCATACGAACCTGGTCCTTCCAGCGTCGGGGGCTGACATCCGGATGACAGCGTCAAAACACTCTCCTCACAGTCTGCGGCACCACTTTCTGGTGGCCTCACCCTATCTTGCCGACCCGCGCTTCCATGGCGGTGTTGTCTATCTCTGTGAACATTCCGACGACGGTGCCCTGGGGCTGCTGATCAATCACCCTCTGGACATCCACCTTGGTGAGATTCTGGAGCAACTGGACCTGCTTGGTGGTGAGCTCGATTTGCCGGTCTTCAGTGGTGGGCCGGTACAGCCGGAGCGGGGCTTTGTCCTGCATCCTCCCGGAACCACCTGGCAGAACACGGCAAAGGTGACCGAAGACGTTCTGCTGACCACCTCCCGTGATGTGCTGGCAGGCATTGGCCGCGGGGAAGGCCCGGAGGAATACCTGGTGGCGCTCGGCTACTCGGGCTGGGGCGAGGGCCAGCTGGAGGATGAGTTGGGTAGTAACGCCTGGCTCACGTGTCCTGCCAACACGGATATCCTGTTTCGAACACCATGGAAAGATCGCTATAAAGCCGTACTCGAATTGATTGGGATTGACCTTAACCAGCTCAGCGAATCGGTCGGCCATGCCTGAGCCCGGTAACCGCCGCGTGATGTCGTTTGATTTCGGAACCCGCCGGATCGGCGTTGCCACTGGCCAGGAAATGCTGGGAACCGGCCAGCCCGTGGCGCTGATTGCCGCCCGGGACGGTATCCCGGACTGGCAAAAGATTGAAATGCTGCTGCAGGAGTGGCGTCCGGATTTGGTGGTGGTTGGTCTGCCCCTGAACATGGATGACACCGAGAACGATATGTGTGCCCGGGCGCGCAAGTTCGGCAAGCGCCTCCACGGCCGTTACCATGTGCCCGTTGAAATGGTGGACGAGCGCCTGACCAGTTTTCAGGCGAAGGGTGATGTGATGGCCGCCGGTGGCAGCCGAGATTTTGGTCGCCATGGAGTGGATGACCGGGCGGCGGTTCTGATTCTGGAAACCTGGTTTGGCCTGCAGGGCACCCGTGTCGGTGAATGAAAATATGGATAGTCCCCCCGCTTTTAATAACAGTGAGGCAGTCATGACCGCATTGCTTGATATGGACCAGTTGCTAGAACAGATGGAAATCGGATTGCGCCAGGTTCTAGAGCTACGAGGCGTTGAATCCCCAGTACTCATTGGTATCCGTACCGGTGGGGTCTGGCTGGCGGATGTGCTCAGCAAGCGTCTTGATATCGAAGAGCCGTTCGGGGAACTGGATATCTCCTTCTATCGTGATGATTTCAGCCGCATCGGGCTGAACCCAAGGGTGAAGCCTTCCAGTCTGCCATTCGATACCGAAGGAAGGGACATCATCCTGATTGATGATGTCATCATGAGCGGCCGGACTATCCGCGCGGCGATGAATGAAATCTTCGATTATGGCCGCCCAGCCAGTATCATACTGGCCACCCTGATTGACCTGGGAGCCCGGGAACTGCCGATCCAGCCGGATGTGACAGGCAGGACCCTGGCGCTGGATTCCCGTCAACGCGTCAAGCTCCGTGGCCCCGACCCGCTCCGTATCGAGTTTCAGGAAGCCGGACAGTAAACCTCCGAACCAGATAACAGGCGACCCATGACCGCAAACGACCCTTCCCCGCACCACTTGCAGCTGACCCGGGATGGTCAGTTGCGCCATTTTCTGACGCTCGATGGCCTCGAGTGCGCCTTGCTGACCGACATTCTGGATACGGCCGATTCATTTATTGAGGTCGGCGAACGCACCATCAAGAAAGTGCCCCTGCTTCGTGGCAGGACCGTGGTGAACCTGTTCTTCGAATCCAGCACCCGCACCCGCAGCACATTCGAGCTGGCCGCCAAACGTCTCTCTGCCGATGTGCTTAATCTTGATATCAGCACCTCGGCTACCTCCAAGGGTGAATCCCTGTCTGACACGCTTCTGAATCTGGAAGCCATGGCCAGCGACATGTTCGTGGTCCGCCACTCGCAAAGCGGAGCCCCCCATTTCATCGCCGAGAGCGTCACCCCTGGCGTTGCCATTATTAACGCCGGTGACGGCCGCCATGCCCACCCGACCCAGGCGATGCTCGATATGCTCACCATTCGCCAGCACAAGGGACGGTTTGAGGGGCTGAAGGTAGCCATTGTGGGTGATGTACTGCATTCCCGGGTGGCCCGCTCCCAGATTCGTGCCCTGAATGTGCTTGGTGCGGAGGAGATCCGGGTGATCGCCCCGGGGACCTTGCTGCCCAAGGACGTGGAAAGTCTGGGTTGTAAGGTCGAATACGATATGGCTCGAGGTATGAGAGACCTGGATGTGGTGATCATGTTGCGCCTGCAGAATGAGCGGATGGAAGGGGCGTTGCTGCCCAGCGAGCGGGAGTTTTATCGGCTCTATGGCCTTAATCAGCAAAAGCTGGCCCTGGCTCATCCTGAGTGCATTGTCATGCACCCGGGCCCGATCAACCGGGGCGTTGAAATTGAATCTGCGGTGGCGGATGGCCCGCAGTCCGTGATTCTCAACCAGGTGACCAATGGCATCGCCATCCGGATGGCGGTCATGTCCATGGCCATGGGTGGCCAGGTGGCTGAGCGCCAGCAGAAACTGAGTGAAAGGGGCCAGGCATGAGCAGTGTTGAAACATCCACCGGCAGCAGCCTGAAAATCACTGGCGGACGTCTGTGCGACGGTGAGGGCAGGGAATCTGAAAACGTCGCTTTGCTGGTTCGGGATGGCCGGATCGTCGCCATAGGTGAAGCGGCCGCCAGGGAGCAGGCGGACGAAACCATCAGTGCTGAAAACTGTGTGATTGCACCGGGTTTTGTTGATCTGTGCTGCAACCTGCGCGAGCCGGGCAATGGCCAGAAAGGTAATATTGCGTCGGAAACTCTCGCGGCGGCCCATGGCGGCTTTACTACGGTTTGCGCTTCTCCGGAGACTTCCCCGGTGAACGATTCCAGTGCCGTCACCCACCTGATACGTGATGGCGCTGCCAGTCGGTCGCCAATCCGGGTGCTGCCCATCGGCGCGATTACCCGGGGCCTGGAAGGCGATCTGCTCAGCGACATGGCCGGGCTGGCTGCTGCCGGTTGTGTGGCGGTGGGCAACGGCTCCCGGGGGGTGCGTAACGCCCGGATATTACGCAGGTGCATGGCATACGCCCAGACCTTTGGTTTGACTGTGATGTTCAGCCCCGAAAACCAGGCCCTGGCGGCGGACGGCTATGCCCACGACGGGCTGGTAACCTCTCGTCTGGGCCTGCTGGGTATTCCGGAGGTGGCGGAAACGGCGGCGGTGATGGAGATGCTGTTGCTGGCAGAGGAAACCGGTGTGCGGTTGCACCTGAGCCAGCTTTCCTGCGCCCGCAGTGTTGCGATGCTGGCGGAGGCCCGCCGTAGTGGCATTGCCGTAACCGCGGACGTTGCGATACACCAGCTGGTTTTCACCGAA
This sequence comes from Marinobacter sp., assembly GCF_048269445.1. Lineage (GTDB taxonomy): Bacteria > Pseudomonadota > Gammaproteobacteria > Pseudomonadales > Oleiphilaceae > Marinobacter. Next base: position 130,424 of record NZ_JBLXIQ010000009.1, read on the forward strand.
GACGCCCTGGCCGGATTCGACAGCCGGTTTCACGTGCGGCCCCCGCTGCGGAGCGAGGGAGACCGAAAGGCCCTGATTGCTGGTGTTCGTGAGGGTGTCATTGACGCCATCGTGAGCCAGCATCAGCCCCATGACACGGCCGCCAAACAGGCGCCCATGGCGGCCACGGAACCCGGGCTGTCCAACATCGAGAGCGTGCTGTCGCTGGGCTTGGAGCTGGTCGAAATGAACGAATTGGCTCTGCCTGATCTGATCCGGGCGCTGACCACTGGCCCGGCCTCGGTGCTCGGACGAACGGCTCGCCTTGCCGAGGGCGAACCTGCCGATATCTGCCTGTTTGATCCGGAAGCCTTCTGGGCGCCGGGGGTACAGACCCTCGTCTCGGCTGGTCGTCATGCACCCGTGATCGACCGGGAATTGCCCGGCGTTGTCCGGCTCACTCTCGCTGAGGGCCGAAAAGCCTGGCAACAGCCGTCGGCCTGATCGGCGGGCACCGGCGTAAAGTGCGGCAGAGGTTGCGGTGCCTCTGTCGACACCGTCACAGATTCTCCCCCTTTTGTTGAAAAACCCTTGATGGCAGGCACCCGTGCCAACGTATTCTTGTAGCCGTCGGCCTATGGTCGACCAAGGAAAGTGTGGCCTGGCCGGTACACAGGACCGTATCGGTGCCCGACAATAACAATCAGGAGTCATCCCGTGAAATCAGCAAATCTTCCCCAGCGGATAGCCGTGGCGGCTGCCCTCTGTGCCAGTCTGGTATTCCCGTCCCTGGGCCATGCCCAGGCTCAGAGCGAGATCCTTGAGCGCAGCTTCTGTGTGTTCGACCCCGTCGGCGCCAACGGCCCGTTGTTCGCCATCACCAAGACGTTTCAGCCGGTTGCCCTGACAAGTGGCATCAAGCTGGACCTTCGCGCCTACACCGATGAGAAAGTTGCCGCTGAGGACTTCAAGGCAGGGCAGTGCGATGCCGTCCTGCTCACTGGAACCCGGGCCCGGGAATTTAACAAGTTCACCGGTAGCCTGGAAGCCATGGGGGCGGTGCCCGGTGAAGAGGAAATGCGGCTGTTGTACAACACCCTGAGCCAGCCCAAGGCCCGCCCATTCCTGATTGATGGTCCCTATGAGGTTGCCGGTGTTTTCCCGGGCGGCGCCATATACCTGCACACCCGTGATCGCAGTATCGATTCGGTGGAGAAACTGCAAGGCAAGCGGATTGCCACCCTGGATTATGATCAGGCGTCAGTCCGTATGGTTCGCCATGTCGGCGCGTCGGTAGTGGGATCGAACTCGGCCAATTTTGCCGGCAAGTTCAATAACGGCAGCGTCGATCTCGCATACGCCCCTGCGGTCGCCTACACACCACTTGAGCTATACAAGGGTGTGCAGCCCAACGGCGCGGTGGTGAAGTACGCTTTGGGTTACATGAACTTTCAGGTGATCATCCACCGCGAACGTTTCCCTGACTCCGCTGCCCAGATGGTGCGGGATCAGGCAATCAAACGCATTGATGAGGCCTACGATATTATTGCCCAGGCGGAGGCTGAGATCCCGAAGGATGTCTGGATGCATCTGCCACAGGAAGATACTGCAGAGTATGACAAGATGCTGCGTAAGGTTCGACTGTCACTTTTGGAGGACGGGGTTTACGATGAGCGCGCCATCAAGCTGATGAAAGCGATTCGCTGCCGGGTAGATGCCACCCGTTCCGAGTGTGCGTCCGTTGCCGGAACCTGAGGCCCACGCTGAAGAAAAGCAGGCCCGCCTATGCGGGCCTGTTGCTGCCTAGCGAATTTCGTCCTTCAGTGCCTTGCCCGCTTTGAAACCAATGGTCTTGCTGGCCGGGATGCGAAGAGGCTCGCCGGTTTGCGGGTTTCGCCCTTCCCGTGCCTCGCGGCTGCGGATATTGAACGTGCCAAAGCCTATCAGGGTGGTACCTTCGCCCCGGGAAGCTGCGGCTGAGACCTGGTCGGTAAAGGCGGTGATCACTTCGCTGGCCTTTTCACGGGTCAGGCCGGTGCGGTCAGAAATGGCCGCGGCGAGTTCAGGTTTGCGCATCGGATACTCCTTTTTTTGTAGTTCTGCTTTTTATTCTGGTCCTGGCCGGAATCACAACGACTCACGGTTGCTCCTATCTATAGTGGCTCACGGCCTATTGTGCAAACGATAGGGCATTGGAGGTGTGGGTAATTTGGCGTCATTTGCGGCATCTGTCGCATAAAAACAGGATCTTGTAAGCCATAATGCGTGCCTGGTTACAGTCTGTAACAAACGCGTTGGCCAGCCGGTATCCGGCCCGTGCGATTGGGATAAGTCTGCATCAGAACAAAAACGCAAAAGGTGAAGAAGGTATGACCCATTTCCGGAGTCCCTCCCGCAAGGCGCATATTACCGCGCGCCGTTTCCGTAACCTGGTGGCAGCCTGCACAGCCAGTGCGATCCTGAGTGGCTGTGGCGTGGTCAATCATATGGTCTACAAGACCACCGGCGATGTCATGCAGGGTTTTTCCCGTGATCATACGGTTCCCTTTCTCATGGAGAGCAATGATCTGGCCATGGGCTGCGCGATGAGTGAGGCGACCGCGCCCCTGCTGATGTCCTTTGGTCGGGTGACCAGTGAGCCGGATCAGCTTGCGGTCATGCTCTACCTGTCTGCCGGTGGCTGTGCCGACGAACAGGCGCGGGAACATGAGCTGGCGGCCCTTGCCGCCATGCATGCCATGAACGGAAATGCCGCGGAAGATGCCATGATCCGCCAGAAAAGGGCCCATGCCGTCGCCGCCCAACGTTATTACACCGCATGGCAGCACCACAATGCCCATTACGGGGAACCCGGTGACGGCGAATGTCCCGATTTTGACGACGACATGGACGAATTCATCTACATGGCTGGCCTGCTTTCCGGCCTGCAGGCTCTGAATGCCCAGATCCAGTCCACATCATCCATTGGTGTTCCGGCGAATATCGGTTCGATCGTGGCCCGGGCCACCAGCTGCCTGGAAAATGACAAATGGTGGGGCGCGCCCATGGCTTTGCGGGCAACCGTATGGGCCATGATCCCCGGCGCCCAGCCAAAGGGCGAGGACGCCTTCGAGCGATTGGAAATTGCGGATGCCCAGGGGGAAGCGGCTGGCGTGCGGCTGCCCCATGTATTTCATGCCATCGCCGCCCTGAACAAGGGCGATGACGCCATGGTCCGGGCGGTCATCCGGGATCATGCCGAGTCCTTGGAGAATACGCCTGCCAATGAGGACTGGCGGTTTGTGGACGCCATGGCAACCGACATGATTGTGGCGGTTTCCGATCGCCTCTGGGTTGAGAATACCGGCCATCGTACGCCGCTTGGCCAGCTTGGTACCTTCTGGGATGACCGGCAGGAAGAGGTTGAAACCATGGATCTGGATGATCTTCTGTAACCATTCCCCACCCAGAGTAATCAGTTATGTCGAAGGGCGGTTTTCATCGTAGCGGGTTGGAGTGGTTTTCGTCGCTGCCCGTGTGTCTGCTGTTGCTGACAGTGGTCATCTTCTCCACCAGTAGTGATATTCATAACCAGATGTTGCGCGGCGGAGAGCAGCTTTGGAGTGGCTATTACAAGCTACGCATGGATCCGGTTCAACCAACGTGTGATCCCGATCGAGACATTGAGGCGGCAGTGGCTGCCGAGATGGCCACTGAAGCAGCTGTTGACGACCCGATGGCCGCCTTGCTAGGCGCTGAGGAAAAGGACCCGGCCGACATCCGGCTGTCCATTGAGCGTTCTGTAGCCGATTGCCGGCAGGCGCACCGAAACTTCGAGAACCTCCAGGACAAGATGACGCCCGGTGTCAAAGCCTACCGGGCCGTGGAGCTGTTCATTGCCGATCTGATCGCCTTTGGGCTGGAATCCCAGCGTTTCATCCTCGTTATTCTGGTCATGTTGTGCGCCGTGACCGCCACCCTTACCCGCCATCACATCGCCATGCGGGCCATGGAGACCCGCCTGGACTACGCGGTATCCCATGGGCTGCAAACCATTGCCAACGCGATGTTGCTGGGTTCCAGTGCCATCTTCCGGCAATCGACCCTGGGCTCGGAGACCGCGGTCTCATCAGAAGAACTTCTGCTGCACAATTTCTGGATTATCGGCTTTTCCTGTCTGACCCTGGCCAGCCTGTACCGGCTGTTTCGGATGCCGGACGATCTGCAGGAGGGTGGCACTCTGAACAAGGCCTTCCTGGCGGTGCCGCTTTATACCGTCATGTGCCTGATTTCCGGAACCTATTTTGCGCTGATCGGACACGCCTCGGGGATCGGAATTTACCTCGGCAAGATGATGGAGCTGTCCGATATGTTCCTCAATGTGGGTCTCTACGTGTGGGTGGGCATGATGCTCAAGCAAACCCGCCTAGCCACCCTGGTGTTCAATGTTTTCCGGCCATGGCGAATGCCGCCGGAAATGCTGGCGGTTGTGGCTGTTCTGGTTGCGGCGGTGCCGACCGCCTACACCGGCGCTTCCGGCATCTTCGTCATTGCGGCCGGGGCGGTGATCTACAGTGAGCTGCGAGCCGCCGGTGCCCGCCGCCATCTGGCACTGGCCGCGACGGCCATGTCCGGTTCCCTGGGGGTGGTCTTGCGACCCTGTCTGCTTGTGGTTGTGATTGCCTATCTGAATCGGGAAGTGACCACGGACGAACTGTTCGGCTGGGGCATCTGGGTGTTTGTGCTGACAGCCACCATGTTTGGGGTGGTGGTCCTGACCGTGAACCGGCAAAGTCAGTTCAATCTGGCTCCGGCCTCCGAAGCCTTTCCGGCAATGATTCAGGCGCTCAAGCCGCTGATTCCCTATGTGCTGGTGATCGCTGGCGTGGTGCTGTTCTACCGTTTTGCCCTGGATGTGAGTATGGACGAGTTCTCAGCGCCGAGACTGTTGCCGATGATTATGCTGGCACTTCTGGCGTATGAGTATGTCAGTCTGAAAAATGGCAGGGGCAGGGTGTCCGGAGAAGTCAACCATCAGGGGTTGGAGCGAAGCCTGCGCGGCGCCACTAATGATACAACGGCCGAGATCGGCGCATTGCTGCTGTTGTTGGGCCTGTCCGTCAGCATTGGCGGGGTCATTGAACGCTCCCACATCATGGCGGCATTCCCGCAGTCCTTTGACAGTGCCTGGTCGGCGATGCTGCTGATGGTGGTGATTCTGGTGATACTGGGCATGATAATGGATGCCTTTGGTGCCGTGATCCTGGTAACCGCGACGGTTGCGACCATCGCCTACTCCAGTGGCATTCACCCCATTCATTTCTGGATGGTGACCCTGGTGGCCTTTGAACTGGGCTATCTCAGCCCCCCCGTGGCCCTGAACCACCTGCTGACCAGGCAGGTGGTCGGCGAGGCCGAAGTGCTGGCGGCCCAGCAACAAACCGGAACCTTCTATCAGCGTCACGAGCGTATCGTCATGCCGCTGATTGCCATGGGGGTCTCTTTGTTACTGGTGGCCTTCGTGCCGCTGATGTTCTACACATGACACCGGTGCGGTTGCCAGCGCCGGCTTAGCGGTTGCCCCACATCTTCGACACGGCCACATCTGAACCAAGCACGCCTACCAGCAGGCAGAGTCCGCCAATACCCAGGAAAACAATCACCGGAATCAGGGCGCCCGGCTCGCCAGTGTAAAAGAGCGCGATCACCGAGACGGAGGCCAGGATCAGAAATAGCAGGCCCACGGCGTTCAGGATGGTTCGGTGTGATGGCTTGTAATTGTTACCGACTTCGCCGGTTTCCAGAGGCTTGAGGATCGGCGCGAAAAGTTGTCTGAGGCGTTCTTTCATATAGCGTTATCCGTTGTCGATGGACCTTCATCCTCCAAAAAAAGCGCCGTGCTTTCGCAGGGCGCTTTCTTGGAATTGTGGTCAGATGAAGGCTTTCGTCTGGCCTCTTTTCATTACTTGAGCTCAGCTCAGCTTGGGACCGGCTTCCACAATCGCGTCTGCCACATCGAACTTTTTGAAGTTCTCCACGAACTGGGCAATCAGCTCCTGGGCCTTGCCGTCGTAATAGTCCGGGCTTACCCAGGTGTTACGCGGGTTCAGAAGCTCAGTATTCACGCCCGGTACGCGTTTCGGAACGTCCAGATTCAGGGTCGGCAAATGCTCGGTTGCCACATCGTCCAGATCACCGTTCTGGATCGCGGCGATTATGGCACGGGTCGTCGGGATGCTGAAACGCTCGCCTTCACCGTAGGGACCACCGGTCCAGCCTGTATTTACCAGGAAGATCTTGCTACCAAACTCGTCCATACGCTTCATCAGCAGCTCGGCGTAAACGCCGGCCGGGCGCGGGAAGAAAGGTGCGCCGAAGCAGGTGGAGAAGGTGGACTTCAACTTGGAGGACGATCCCATTTCGGTGGAGCCGACCAGGGCGGTATAGCCGCTCAGGAAGTGATAGGCAGCACCTTCACGGCTCAGGATGGACACGGGCGGAAGTACGCCAGTCATATCACAGGTGAGGAACACAATATGCGAAGGCTCGCCAGCACGGTTCTCGATCACCCGTTTTTCGACGTGCTCCAGTGGGTAAGCGCAACGGGAATTTTCGGTCAGGGAAACGTCGGTATAATCCGGCTCGCGGGTCTCCGGGTCGATCATCACGTTTTCGACGATGGCACCGAAACGGATGGCGTTCCAGATGATCGGTTCGTTCTTCTGGGAGAGGTCGATACACTTTGCGTAGCAGCCGCCCTCAATATTGAACACTGTGCCCGGGCCCCAGCCATGCTCGTCATCGCCGATCAGGAAGCGGTGCGGGTCAGCGGAGAGAGTGGTTTTGCCAGTGCCGGACAGGCCGAAGAACAGGCAGGTTTCACCGTCCTCGCCGACATTGGCGGAGCAGTGCATCGGCAACACGTCTTTTTCCGGCAGCAGGAAATTTTGCACGGAGAACATGGCTTTCTTCATTTCGCCGGCGTAGTGCATGCCCGCCAGCAAAACCTTGCGCTTGGCAAAGTTGATCATGACGCAGCCGTCGCTGTTGGTACCGTCCCGCTCGGGAACGCACTCGAAGTTGGCGGCATTCAAAATCTGCCATTCCTGCTTGTCGGCCGGGTTGTAACTTTCAGGACGGATAAACAGGTTGCGGCCGAACAGGTTCTGCCAGGCGGTTTCGGTGGTCATTTTCACCGGCAGGTAGTGCTCGGGGTCGGAGCCGACGTGAACGTGGGACACAAAACGGTCTTTTTCGGCAATGTAGGCTTCAACACGGTCCCAGAGGGCGTCGAATTTTTCGGCGTCAAAAGGACGGTTGATCGGACCCCAGTGGATATCGTCAGAGGTGCTTGGCTCCTCAACAATGTAACGGTCCATGGGAGACCGGCCTGTGCGGTCGCCGGTTTTTACCACCAGCGAACCATTGGAGGCCAGCTGGCCTTCGTCACGTGCCAGTGCCACCTCGACCAGTCGTGGTGTACTCAGATCATTATAAGTGTTGCTCACTTCGACCTCGCCCTCGGGATGTCTTAGTGATTGTTCAGGCCGCCCCCCAAAATTGACGGAAATCTGAACAATCGGGTCAATTCAGGCGCGCTATTATGCCAGAGACGCCGGTAAAAAACGACTGCCCGGGAAGCCTTGCTATCAGTGGCTTCCCGGCGAATTCAGAAGAGCTACTAGTGTAACGTATGACCGGTGAAAAGATGATCAATATCATTTCTATCGAAGCGATAGTGAGCATGACAGAACTGACAGTCCATTTCGATCGAACCCTGTTCATCTAAAATACTGTAGCACTCATCACTGCCGATGGCTTCCAGCGCACCGAGGGTGCGCTCCCTGGAGCAACTGCAACGGAAGGCGACCGGTTCGGCATCGAACAGGCGCACGGTCTCCTCGTGGAATAGCCGGTGCAGGAGGGTTTCGCTGTCCAGCTCCAGTAGTTCGGAGGCCTCTACCGTCCGGGCGAGATGATTGACCCGGTCCCACAGGTCGTCATCCTCTTCTGTGGCGCCCGGCAGTCGCTGCAGCATCAAGCCGGCGGCGGCATTTTCATCGGCGAACAGAAACAGGCTGGTGGGAATCTGTTCCGAGCGCTCGAAGTACTCTTCCAGGCAACCGCCGAGGGTGTCCTGTTCCCGTGGCACCACACCCTGATAACGATTGCCCTGGTTCGGGGTAATGGTGATGGCCATACGGCCCTCGCCCAGCAAGTTGTGGAAGCTGTCCTCGCTCACGGCGTGTTCGTCAAAGCGGGCCAGCCCCCGGATATGGCGGTCGTGGCTGCACTCCGCCATCAGTGTGCGCAAGGGACCTTCGCCTTGGGCCTGGATCGACAGGGTGCCTTCAAATTTCAGGGTGCTGCTCATCAGAATGCTGGCTGCCAGGGTTTCACCCAGCAGGGTTCGAACGGTGTCCGGGTAGGGCGCCTGGCTGCCGATTTCCTGATAGCTGTCCCCCAGCTGTACCCAGGCTCCCCGCACTTGGCTGTGCTCGAAGATAAAACGCTGGAACTGGTCGCGGGATGCCATGATATGTCTCCTGAAAACTGAATGCCGGTCTTGGCGGTGATGATCCCGCCGGTACGCGCGGGAGTGTCTGCATGAAAGGGTTCAGATGCCGTTTTGGTCGCGGAAGCGCTGAATATCGCGACGATCCTTTTTGGAAGGACGCCTGGCCGGAGGAAGCTGCGCCGCCTGCATGGTTTTGCGCTGCCAGGCCATTTCCTCGCGTTTTTTTACGCTGTCTTCGGTTTCGTGGTAAAGCTTCTCGGCTTCCGGTGCACCGCGGCGCCGGTCGCTGACGTCATCAACGATGATGACCTTCTCCTGCCAGCCCAGCCTCAGGGTCAGTTTGGCACCGGCCTCCACCAGCCTTCCGGGCTTGCAGCGCTGGCTGTTGTAATGAACCTTGCCGCCCTCAATCGCCTCTTTGGCCAGGGACCGGGTTTTGTAGAAGCGTGCAGCCCAGAGCCATTTGTCGAGCCTTGTACGTTGGTCGTCAGGGGTTGATGCCATCATATCTCCTCACCTGATGGGCTTGTGACCCGATTATAACCCTGTCATCGGCCGGATGGCAGGGGTGAGCGCTGGCGCAGGGCCGGGAGGATTTCGTCGAAGTGGTGGATGCAGGGTATTTCCGGGTGCCGGGCCCGGGCCTGTTGCTGGCTGTCCGGTGCCAGTACCGCAAGGCATTGCGCAATGCCGGCACTTCGAGCGCTTTCCAGCACAGGGAAGCTGTCGTCTACCATCAGGGTGGTTTCGGCCCGGTAAGGCGCCAGCCGGTGAAGATCCTGCCAGAATTCGGGGTCTTCCTTGGGTTTGCCAAGCTGATGGCTGGAAACAATGGCATCAACCCGGGCTTCAAGCCCGGTACGACGGAGTTTCAGGGCCAGGGGGTCCGGGTGGCAGTTGGTGACAATCACCGAGCGAAGGCCGGATGCCCGAAGGGCGTCAAGAAAATCGGTCACGTGGGGCCGGTAGCCGATCCGGTCGCCGATTTCCGCTTTCAGGCCCGTGATGTCGAGGGAAAGCCGCTCACTCCAGTAGTCGGTGCAAAACCAGTTCAGGGAGCCGCGTTCAGCCATGATCATCGGGATCAGCCGGTCTTTGGCCGCCTGAGGGTGGAGGTCATTTTGCTCGGCATAGCGGGCGGGCAGATGCTCGAGCCAGAAGTGGTTATCAAAATGCAGATCCAGCAGTGTCCCGTCCATGTCGAGGAACACCGTTTCGAGGGAAGACCAGTCAACCATATACAAAAGCAGCCTGAAGATTTTTTCTCAGGCTGCCGGAGATCGCTCGCTAGGGCAAGCAGTGATAATACGGAGACTGCCGGGGAAAGCCGAATCAGTTGTCGGTCTGTTCAACCGTTTCCGGTTTGCGTCCGGTGCGGGTGCAGCCGAGGCAGCGCACAAAGGTAGCTCTGGCCGGGCCCATCACCAGCACTTCGCCGGCTTCATCTGCGTTACCGCCGAGCAGTGAAAAGGGCAGTGACACGAGGTATACGGCGCTGCCCACGATGGTGGTTGCCAGCAGCACCGGGCGGGCAAAAATGGCGTCTCCGGTCATGGCCAGGGCCGATGGCTGCTCATCAACAGCACGGGCGTGGCCAACGGACGAAAATGCCAGCAGGCAGGCTGCCACTGTGGCCACCAGGGTGCGGGAAATCTTGCGGGTCATCTTACTGTCTCCTGAGCTTTTGGCCCTTGTGGATGCTGTGTTCAGGGGAAGTCAGCATCCCGGCCGCATCGTGTGAATACGACCCTATTGTAAACGGTGAGCATTAATCCTCTGTTAACTATGAATCATATTTGCGTATTTTCAAACGATTTTTCGTTGCAGAATGTGCATTTTCGTTAGCGTTCAGCGCTGGCAGCGGGGGCAGTAAACTGTGGCACGGTTGTTCATGCGGATTTCTTTGAGCGGGGTTTCGCATTCCTTGCAGGGTTCTCCGCCACGGCCATAAACCAGCAGGGACTGTGCGAAGTAGCCGGGCTTGCCGTCGCTGTTGACGAAATCCCTCAGGGTGGTGCCGCCCATAAGAATGGCTGCGCTGAGGATCTCCCGAATGGCCTCGGCCAGCCGGTGATAGCGGTTCAGGCTAATTCGCCCGGCCTTGCGCCGGGGGTGTATGCCAGCCTTGAACAGGGCTTCATTAGCGTAGATGTTGCCAGCGCCCACCACCACGTGATTGTCCATGATGAAGGACTTCACCGGGGTGTTCTTGCCACGGGAACGCCGGAACAGCATCGCACCGTTGAATTCCGGCGCCAGAGGTTCTGGCCCCAGGTGGCTGATCAGCGGGTGCTCTGTGACGGAGTCGGCCCAGAGCCAGCAGCCAAACCGCCGGGGGTCGTTGAACCGAAGGATGACCCCGGATTGAAGTGCCAGGTCGATATGGTCATGTGCCACGGGCGGTGTGTCATCAGTAATGATCCGGAGGCTGCCAGACATGCCCAGGTGAACAATCACCGTTCCCTGATCCATGTTGAGGAATAAATATTTCGCTCGCCGGTCTACGCTTCTGATGACCTGCGCCCTGAGTCTCTCACCCAGATCCGCCGGAACCGGCCACCTCAGGCTGCCGTTGCGCACAGTAACGCCAACGATGGTCTGGCCTTCGCAATAGGGCGCAATGCCGCGGCGGGTGGTTTCGACTTCAGGCAGTTCGGGCAAAGGTGATTCTCCGCAGGAAAAGGCACAAGTGTAATCAGTAACAATTTTGCAGCCAAATACTGTTGTTGTGGCTTACAGCTGTACGCTAAAGTGAAGACGTTGGCCTTGCGCCATAGATGATGATTTTGAGGATTTACTATGTGGTTTAATGGTCTTCTTGACCTGTCGGTGATGCAGCTCATTCTGGTTACTCTTGGAATGACCCACATCACGATTGTAAGTGTAACGCTTTACCTGCATCGCCATTCGGCGCACAGCTCGCTGGACCTGCATCCTGTCCTGAAACACTTTTTCCGGTTCTGGCTGTGGCTGACCACCGCCCAGAACACGAAGGAATGGACGGCCATTCACCGTAAACACCACGCCAAATGCGAAACTGAGGAAGATCCTCACAGCCCGGTGGTGTTAGGTATTCGCAAGGTCCTGTTCCAGGGTGCCGAACTTTATGCCGACTCGGCAACGGCGGAGACCCTTGAGCGATACGGCCAGCGCACCCCGGAAGACTGGGTAGAGCGGAACGTTTACAGCCGGTACCGGATGCTGGGTATCATACTGATGGCGATCATCAATCTGGCGCTATTCGGTGTTAATGGCATCTGGATATGGGCGGTACAGATGATGTGGATCCCGGTATGGGCGGCTGGCGTGGTGAACGGCATTGGCCACTGGATGGGTTACCGCAATTATGAATGTGCCGATAACGCCCGCAACATATCGCCCCTCGGGCTGCTGATTGGTGGCGAAGAGCTGCACAACAACCATCACACCTACCCGAACTCGTCCAAGCTGTCCCGCCGCTGGTTCGAAGTAGACATAGGCTGGGGCTATATCCGGCTATTCCAGTTGTTCGGACTGGCGAAGCCGAAAGGGTTCCGCCCGATTGCCCATCATGTGCCCGGTAAGATGGATGTTGACGTGGAAACCGTTCAGGCGATTGCCAATAACCGGTTTGATATCATGCGCCAGTACCGTAAGCGGGTGATGGAGCCCGTGCTGCGCCAACAGAAGGCGCTGATGGACGATGAAATCCGTCCCCGGTACCGGAAACTCCGGCAGTTGCTATCCCGTGAAATTACACTGATTCAGCCCAAGGAAAAGGAAACCCTGGAAACCGTGCTGGAACGCAACGCCGTGCTGCGCCAGATCTATGATAAGAGTCATGAGTTGCAGGCTCTCTGGCGCCAGCGTGGTCTCAAACCCCAGGACAAGCTCAACGCTCTGATGCAGTGGTGCCGGGAAGCGGAAGCCAGCGGCATCCGCTACCTGGAAGAGTTTGCCGAGCACCTCAGGGCCTATTCTCTGCGGCCGTCGGGCTGATCAGGCTCACGAGTTCGACAAGACCCGTGAACTGGGGGTCAGATGAAAGCTTTCATCTGACCCCTTTTTCATTCCGCTTCGGTCATTACCCGAAACAGGGAGTAGGTCACCTGGCCTGCGCTTTTCTGGCGATGCAGCTGCCAGGCGGCTGGTACGGCAGGGGTTGTGATCTCACTTTCGTGTTCCACGTACACCCAACCCCCGGGCCTGATCCATTCCTGCTGGTCAAGGAGCGGGAACAGTCTTTCCAGCCAGCCCTGCCGGAACGGCGGATCCATGAACACAATGTCGAATGGCGGCCGGTTCCTGTGTTTCAGGTAGTTTTCAACGCCGGCACAGACCACTTCGCCGCCATTGGATTTCAATAGCCTGAGGTTGTCCCGTAATGCCCTGGCCAAGGCCGGGGTGTGGTCCACCAGGGTGACTGTGGCAGCGCCACGGGAAAGCGCCTCCAGTCCCAACGCGCCGGAACCGGCAAACAGATCCAGGCAATCACTGCCGGCAAGGTGAAAGGAGAGCCAGTTGAACAGGGTTTCCCGGGTGCGGGCCGGTGTCGGGCGAACGCCGCCGGCATCCGGAAACCGCAGCTTCCGGCTGCGCCAGTCGCCGCCAATGATACGCAGCTCACCGGTGCCGGCCTCGTTCCGGGAGAAAGTGGGGCCGGTCCCTCGTTTTGGTTTTCCTGGTCGGCTCCGGTTTGCGGGGTTTCGGCGCGCCATGTTTGCAGCTCCAGGGGCGGTTTGATTCGGAATAGCTGGTGGCATGGTAACGGAAACCGACGCTGGCGTGATAATCCGCGCGGGCCTCACTTCACCGGGACAGTCTGCTAGAATGTCGGCTTTATTTGTCCCGCCCATTCAGACTGATGGAATGACTTTATGACGGCAGAGTGGATTTCGATCGGCCTTCTGGCCCTTCTTGTGCTCGTATTTGTTCTGGATATTGCCGGCAACCGAAGCCGCGCGCCACGGCCCAAACCGGTTCCGCAACGTAAGCCGGAGGTTGCCAGGGGACCGGCGCCCAAGCCTGAATCGGTCGAGAGCGAAGCGCCAGCTGCCGTTGAGGCGCCTGCCAGGCCGGAGCCAGTTCCGGAACCCGAGCCCGAAGCCGTCCCCAAACCGGAGAAAATGCCGGAACCTGAGCCTCAGGCCAGTGTGTTCGAGCGCATCCGGCAGGGCCTGGGCAAAACCCGGGCGAACCTGACCGGTGGTCTGTCGGATCTCTTCTCGCTGAGCAAGAAAATTGACGAGGATCTGCTGGAGGAAATCGAGACCACACTCCTGATGGCCGATGTGGGTGTCACGGCTACCTCCGAAATTATCGATTCCCTGACTGACAAGCTTCAGCGCAATCAGCTCAAGGACGGCGAGGCTCTGCGGAAGGCTCTGAGGGATGAACTGCATGGTCTGCTGAAAGATGTAACCAAGCCGCTGGAAGTGGACGGCGGTAAGACACCTTATGTGATTCTGATGGTGGGTGTTAACGGGGTAGGAAAGACCACCACCATTGGCAAGCTCACCAAGAAATTCCTGAACGAGGGCAAATCGGTGATGCTGGCGGCAGGTGATACCTTCCGCGCGGCCGCCGTTGAGCAGCTGCAGGTGTGGGGAGAGCGTAATAACGTACCGGTGGTGGCGCAACACACCGGTGCTGACAGTGCCTCGGTGATTTTTGACGCCATTCAGTCCGCCAAGTCCCGTGGTGTGGACGTGTTAATTGCCGATACCGCAGGGCGATTGCAGAACAAGGACAACCTGATGGGCGAGCTGGAGAAGGTTGTTCGGGTGATGAAAAAGCTGGATGAAACCGCGCCGCATGAGGTGATGCTGGTGCTGGATGCCGGCACCGGCCAGAACGCTCTGAGTCAGGCTCAGGTGTTCCAGCAGGCCGTCGGTGTGAGCGGCATTACCTTAACAAAACTGGACGGCACGGCCAAAGGCGGTATTGTGTTCGCCATTGCTCGTCAGTTGCAGCTCCCCATCCGTTTTATCGGGGTCGGTGAGCAGGTGGACGACCTGCGCAGTTTCGATGCCGAAACCTTTGTGGATGCACTGTTTGACGAATAGCCCGGAGTTGAACGCAGCGGTAGCCGTCCATGATTGAGTTTCGTCAGGTCACCAAGCGATACGACAGTGATCACACTGCCCTCCGCCAGGTCAATTTTGGCCTGGAGCGGGGTGAACTCGCGTTTCTCACCGGCCACTCCGGTGCGGGTAAGAGCACCCTTCTGAAACTCATTATGGTGATGGAGCGCCCCAGTGCTGGCGAGGTAATCGTTGGCGGGCAAGTACTGAACCGTTTGCCCCGCCGGCAGATTCCCTATATTCGCCGCCACATCGGTGTGGTGTTTCAGAACCATCAGCTGCTGTTTGACCGTACGGTTTTTGACAATGTGGCCATGCCTTTGGAAGTCATGGGGGCATCCCCACGCGACACCGGGCGCCGGGTCCGTGCCGCCCTGGACAAGGTGGGGCTGCTGAGCAAGGAAAGAATGAATCCAATGCAGCTCTCCGGCGGTGAGCAGCAGCGAGTGGGTATTGCCCGGGCAGTGGTTAACAAGCCCCCGGTGCTGCTGGCGGATGAGCCGACCGGTAACCTTGATCCGGCGTTGTCTTCCGACATCATGAATCTCTTTGGCCAGTTCAGCCAAGTGGGTGTCACTGTATTGATTGCCACTCACGATATTGCCCTGATCAACGAAATGGGGCGGCGAACCCTGACGCTTGACCACGGTCGCCTTACAGCGGGTGGCGCGCCGGTGTTGGGAGGTGTGAGTGGCCACTGACCCCCGTCGGAAGCCGGAGCAGTCCCGTGGAGCCAACAGGGCTCGCTCGGCATGGCGCGAGCAGGCAGAAAGCTACCTGACCCACCACCGCAAGGTGGCGCGGGACAGCGCCCAGCGCCTATGGCATACCCCGATTGCCAGCCTGATGACCTGGACAGTAATGGGGGTGGCGCTGGCGCTGCCGGTCGCGTTGCTATTGTTGCTGGCCAGTCTTCAGGGTGTGAGCGCCGGCTGGGAGAGCAGTGCACGGGTGACTGCCTATATCGAACTGGACGTGCCCCTGGAGCAGGCCCGCGAGCTCCGTGACGGGGTGGCCGAAGACGGCCGGGTCGCCAGTGTCGAGCTGGTGGATCGCGATCAGGCGCTGGAAGAGTTCCGGGCATCGTCCGGGCTTGAAGATGCCCTGGATTTCCTGGAAGAAAATCCCTTGCCACACACCCTGCTAGTGACGCCCGAGGAAAGCGCCCGTTCCGCCGAAGGCGTGGAAGCTCTGGTTCGGTTTATGGAAGGGATGAAAGGCGTCGAACGGGTTCAGGTGGATCTGGGCTGGTTGCAGCGTCTGAATGCCATGACCGATCTGTTGGCCCGGGCTGTCTGGGCACTGGCTATCCTGCTGGCGGCTGCTGTGGTGCTGGTGATAGGGAATACGGTGCGGCTATCCATCGAGAGCCGGCGGGATGAAATTCTCGTCGCCAAGCTGGTGGGCGGCACCGACAGCTTCGTTCGCAGGCCCTTTCTCTACACCGGCGCCTGGTTCGGTCTCGGTGGTGGGGTAGTTGCACTGATACTGTTGCAGCTCTCCTTATGGTGGCTCAGCGGGCCTATAGAGCGGCTGGCAGGCCTGTACCGGAGCGATTTCTCGCTCAACGGACTGAATTTTGATGGTGCCCTGGCGTTGATTATTGTAGCGATGCTGCTAGGCTGGCTTGGCGCTTGGGTCGCGGTGAAGCGTCATCTTGATGACATGGAACCGGGCGATATTGCCGGAGGATAATGATCCGGATAGCGGGAAAACCGTATTGAGGAAACAGCTTCCGTTGACGTAGTGTCGAAGTCAGCAGAGTCATGGTGGGTTTTCCAGATAGTTGATTCCTAACGTTTTACTGGGAAGTTCGGGAACTTTTAGGGTTCTTGGCGGTCTAAGTTTTTATTGATATATTCAAGGGCCGTCGGGTTCGGAGGTTAAAGCATGGGTACGAATTTACAGCTGGTTGACAGACTGGTTCCGGGCGCAAATCTCGAGTCGTACATTCAGGCAGCGAGCCGCATTCCGGTACTTACTGCGGATGAAGAGCGGGAGCTGGCTGAGCGGCTCCATTACGAGGGCGACGTAGACGCAGCCCGTTACCTGGTTATGTCACACCTGCGTTTCGTGATCCACATTGCCCGGAGCTACTCCGGGTATGGTCTGGCTCAGGCCGACCTTATCCAGGAAGGCAACGTTGGCCTGATGAAAGCGGTCAAGCGCTTCAACCCGGAATTCGGCGTTCGGTTGGTGTCGTTTGCCGTGCACTGGATCAAGGCCGAGATTCACGAGTTTATTTTGCGCAATTGGCGGATTGTGAAAGTGGCCACCACCAAGGCCCAGCGCAAGTTGTTCTTCAATCTGCGCAGTCAGAAAAAGAAGCTGGCCTGGTTGAGTCACGATGAGTTGAATGCGGTGGCGGAAGATCTGGGTGTCGCGCCCAAGGTAGTTCGGGAAATGGAAGGCCGGCTGGCCTCCCATGACACGGCATTCGATGGTCCGATGGACGATGACGATGATAACGCCTATCAGGCGCCGGCGTATTATCTGGAAGACGTTCGTAGTAATCCGGCCACCCAGCTGGAGAATTCCGACTGGTCAGAGGATTCCAATGGCCGCCTGATGCAGGCCCTGGAGCAGCTGGATGAGCGTAGTCAGGATATTCTGCGCGAGCGCTGGTTGTCGGAAAGCAAATCAACGCTGCATGAGTTGGCCGACAGGTATGGCGTTTCTGCGGAGCGGATTCGTCAGCTTGAGAAGAATGCGATGAAGAAGATTCGCGTGCAGATGTCTGAGGCGGCCTGATTGATTGGCTGGCCTCAGCGGGCCAAGTAGCTAAAAACGCCACCACCAGTTCCGGTTGGTGGCGTTTTTGTTTGTATAATCGTTAGTTGGACTCCGTGGAAGACGGGATGGGGTGGGGCCTTCCAAAACACGCTCCTTGCGGCACATCCATGTGGCGCTTGGGCTCCGCCCCTCAGTGCTTATTGCTCCTGCGTCGCACTGAGGGTCCGGGGCAGGCCATCCATGGCCAGCCCGTGAAGCGCTTTCGCGCTCCACCCATGGCTCCGCACAGTTTTGGAAGGCCCCACCCCATCCCGTCCCGAACATTTGATGCAAGGGCCGAATAAAAATGACCTCGAATTATCCACACATCGCCTTTCTTGGTATTGGCCTGATGGGCGCGCCGATGACCCGCAATCTTCTCGATGCAGGTTTCCCGATGACTTTGTGGAACCGGACCACCAGCAAGTGTGAACCGTTTTCTTCCGAGGCAACCATCGCAAAATCTCCGGCAGAGGCGGTTGCCAATGCTGACTTGGTGATCACCATGCTGGAGAACAGCGATGTGGTGGAACAGGTGATGGTGGCCCAGGGTGCGATTGAGGCTCTGAAACCGGGTGCACTGGTGATCGACATGAGTTCTGTCCAGCCCTCCGTGGCTCGTCGCCATGCGTCACTTGCGGCGGGGCAGGGCGCGGGGTATGTGGACGCGCCGGTCTCTGGTGGCACTGTGGGCGCTGCTGAGGCGCGTCTGAGCATCATGGTCGGGGGTTCGAAGGAGGACGTTGATCGGGCCCGGCCGGTGTTTGAGGCATTGGGCAAATGCACGCGGATTGGTCCGGTGGGGTCTGGCCAGCTGGCCAAGCTGGCCAACCAGGCCATTGTCGGGATTACGATCGGGGCCGTATCCGAGGCACTGTTGCTGGCAGCCAAGGGTGGGGCTGATCCGGCGGCGGTTCGGGAGGCCTTGCTGGGTGGCTTTGCCGGTAGCCGGATTCTGGATTTGCACGGTCAGCGGATGATTGACCGGGATTTTGCCCCCGGTGCGCCGGCTCGTATTCAGCTCAAGGACATGCGGATGATTCTGGATGAGGCTCGCGCGGAAGGTTTGACGCTGCCGCTGGCGCAGCAGACCCATAATGAATATCTGTCGCTGGTGGCCAATGGTCACAGTGATGTTGACCACAGCGGCCTGCTGCTGGAGCTGGAGCACCTGAACGGTGCTTTGCTCGGCTCACTCGGCCGCGGCCCGAAGGAGTAACGACACCATGCCCCGTTTTGCTGCCAACCTGTCCATGCTGTTTACCGAAGTGGATTTCCCGGAGCGCTTTGCCATGGCTCGGGCTGCCGGGTTTGAGGGAGTTGAGTACCTGTTTCCCTATGCCTACCCGAAAAACATGCTCAGCCAGATGCTGAGCGACAATCAGTTGACCCAGGTACTGTTCAACCTGCCGCCGGGTGACTGGGATGCCGGTGAGCGGGGTATTGCCTGTCTGCCAGACCGGGTGAAGGAGTTTCAGGGAGGGGTGGATCAAGCCATCGAATATGCCCGGGCATTAGGTTGCCGTCAGCTGAACTGCCTGGCAGGGTTAAGGCCAGCTGGCCTGTCAGAGGAAATTGCATGGCAGACGCTGGTGGCGAACGTTACCTGGGCCGCCGATAAGCTGGCAGAGGAAAATATAACGCTGTGCCTGGAAGCCATTAATTCCCGGGTGGATATGCCGGGTTTCTTTCTCGATACCTCCGGCAAGGTGCTGGCGCTGATTGAGGAGGTAGACGCAGACAACGTTCGCCTGCAGTATGACCTTTACCATATGCAGATCATGGAAGGGGATCTGGTGCGCTCGATGGAGTGCCTGTTACCGTGGATTGGCCACATTCAGTTTGCGGATAACCCCGGGCGCCACGAACCCGGCACCGGGGAGATTAACTTTTCGAATGTTTTTGCAGCCATCGATCGCATGGGTTATGAAGGCTGGGTTGGGGCCGAGTACCGGCCTTCAGCCGCTACGGGGGACAGCCTCGGCTGGTTCGTGGGTCAGGGGTGACCGTCGCCATAGGCGACACCCTCTTACAAGATCGTAACTGGCCGGCTTCCCAAGTTCTTCGTACCCTTGGGGTCAATCTAATCCGCTATCGGGAGGAGAGCCGGTGAAAGCGCTGGTAATCGAAGACGATCAGGACGTAGCAAACTATCTTGTTAAAGGGCTGAAGGAATCTGACTTCGTGGTCGATCATGCGGCTGACGGCAAGGAAGGTATGATGATGGCGGCCAGTGAAGACTACGACATTATGATTGTGGACCGCATGCTGCCGGGGATGGATGGGCTGTCTATCATCAAGACCGTCCGGGCGACCGGAAACCAGGTGCCGGTTTTGATTCTGAGCGCCCTGGGTGATGTGGACGACCGCGTCGAAGGCTTGCGGGGCGGTGGTGACGATTACCTGACCAAACCGTTTTCCTTTACCGAACTGCTGGCTCGCATCGAATCCTTGATTCGACGTAATCGCCAGGCGGCGGAAACCGAAACGGTTTTGCGGGTGGCCGATCTGGAAATGGATCTGCTGGCCAGGACCGTCAAAAGGGCTGGCCAGAATATTGACGTTCAGCCCCGTGAATTCCGGTTGCTTGAATACCTGATGCGGAACGCCGGCCAGGTGGTTACCCGGACCATGCTGCTGGAGAAAGTCTGGGACTATCACTTTGATCCCCAGACCAACGTCATCGACGTTCACATCAGCCGGCTGCGTGCCAAGATCGATAAGGAATTCGAGACACCCTTACTGCAAACCATCCGGGGAGCAGGGTACATGTTACGTGAAACTGCTTAGTCAGCTAAGGACTTCGTCTTTTCAATTAGCCCTGTTGTACATGGTGGTGTTTGCCACCTCGGTGTTTTTGCTGCTCGCTTTTATTTACTGGCGCACAGCGGGCTTCATGACCGCCCAGACCGACGAAACCATTGAAGCGGAAATCGCCGGTCTGGCGGAGCAGTATCGGGGCCGTGGCGTAAACGGCCTGATTACCATTATTCGCGAGCGTGTTGCCCGCGATCCCAATGCCAAATCCATTTATCTGTTGACGACCGACGACTTCCTGAAGCTCGCCGGAAACATCGAGACCTGGCCTGAAGGCAGCCGATCCGAAAGCGGCTGGATCAATTTCACCCTGAACGAATCTGTCGGCTGGACAGGCCCTGAGCGCCTGGCCCGCGCCCGTATTTTTGAGGTTCAGGGTGGCCTGCGCTTGCTGGTGGGCCGGGATGTGGATGAACTTACCAATCTTAAGCGGGTGATTGAAACTGCCATTAACTGGGGGATGGGGATCACTCTGGCGCTGGCCCTGCTGGGCGGCTTTTTGATGAGCCGGAGCACGACCCGGAGAATTGAGGTGATCAACAACACCTCCCGCCGAATCATGAATGGCCACTTGTCCCTGAGAATTCCTACCCGTGGAACGGACGACGATTTTGATCAGCTGGCGGAAAACCTGAACCAGATGCTGGACCGCATTGTTTATCTGATGGAAGGTATCCGGCACGTTTCCGACTCCATTGCCCATGACCTACGCACCCCCCTGACCCGCCTGCGGAACCAGCTTGAAAATACCCTGATGTCGGTGGATAACGATGAAGCGAGGGAACAGGCCGGCCGAGCAGTGGCCGAGGCCGATCAGTTGCTCGCCACCTTCAACGCCCTGCTGCGTATCGCCCGGCTTGAAACCCGGGGCAATGCCGCTGATATGACACCGGTATCGCTAGATGCGCTGGTTACCGACGCGTGCGAACTCTATGAAGCCCTGGCCGAGGATAAAGACCAGTCTTTTGAGCAGTCCCTGGAAAACGGGGTGATCATCGAGGGTGATCGGGACCTGCTGTTCCAGATGGTCAGTAACCTGATAGATAACGCGATCAAATACACCCCGGAACATGGTGCTATCGGTGTCGCCGTGCGAAAGGAGGGGGCCGAGGCCATCTTCGAGGTTCGGGACAGTGGTATCGGCATTCCCGATGCCGAGAAAGATCAGGTGTTCCAGCGTTTCTATCGTGTTGGCAAGAGCCGCTCACTACCCGGTAATGGTTTGGGGCTGAGCCTGGTGAGTGCCGTTGCTGAAATCCATCAGGGCCGGATTGTTTTGACCGATACCCGGCCCGGTGAGACCCCGCCCGGATTGACTGTCACCGTCCGGATGCCTGCCTTTACCGAGGCCCGGAAACGGATACGCGCAGCACAGGCGGAACAGCCGGCGGATTCAGCGGGCGGGGAAACCCGAACCGCAACCGAAACCACCGGCGCAGAAACTCACTGACTGGCGCGGAACCGGTGAATCCTCGACAGCACCGGAGCGACCAGCGCGTCCTTACGGGACTCAATCTGATGGGTAATCTTTTCAACCTGTGAACGGCGGCGATTCACCCGCACCTGAATGCTGTCCCACTCTCCTTCCAGGTGCTTCTGTTCCGCCATCAGGAAGGCCGCAACGTTATGGCGGTTCACCTTGCCGGTGATGCCGAACTGGTCTAGTCGATAACCAAGGGCGTCCACGCCGTTCAGCGCCATATTCAGCAGTGTTTGAGTATTCATGTCGATATCTCCGTGACTGAAAACTGGGAAAAATTAATTTTCCAAAGTTATGCCTTGTCCCTAGAGTGTGCAACCTAATTAGAAAGTCGCGTGTTCGCACTTTCCCTGACTAAAAGGTAATTCGTCGGCCACGCCGGCGTAATGCTCGCTGTGGATAATGGAATTTGTAGCTTTGGAAGCCTGCACGAATTGTTGCTTGCTTCTCCCTCCAGCACAGCGCTAGCCTTACCCCGTTTTTACGGGGTTTTTTTATATCTCCCATTCCTGTATTCCCATTGGCAGAGGACGTTGCGAATCAATGACCAAGGTTCCCGATAATGGTGGGCCACGCCCCCGATACATCACCCCAGACGGTGAACGGGCGCTGCGTGAGGAGTTGCAGTATCTGTGGAAGATCAAGCGGCCGGAAGTCACCCAGGCCGTAAGGGAGGCTGCTGCCCTTGGTGATCGCTCTGAAAACGCTGAATACATCTACGGCAAAAAGCAGTTACGGGAAATCGACCGCCGGCTTCGCTTTCTGGGTAAACGGCTGGATGAGCTCACCGTTGTGGACCGGTTGCCTGATGATCGCAACAAGGTATTTTTTGGTGCCTGGGTGACTGTGGAAGATGAGGAAGGCGACGAGCAAACCTATCGACTGGTGGGGGCCGACGAATTTGATCTGAACAAAGGCTATCTGAGTATCAACTCGCCGCTGGCCCGGGCCCTGATCGGCAAGCGCCTCGACGATGAAGTGAATGTTCGCACTCCGGAGGGTTGGAAATCGGTATTGGTGGTCGGCATTCGCTACCAGGAACCTTCCGGCGACAAGTGAAAAGCGTCACAGAATCGTCGACTGGTCGGGCAATCGGTGTATTTTGACGATAGACTGATCAAAATTTGTCACACGCTTATGTAGGCAAGGATTTGTCAGCCGGGATTTTCACCATGGGTATGCGTTCGGATTGCGAAAAAACGGAGAGCAATGCCAGGAGTTCGCTGGTTTTTGCCGGCCTGACGGCATTACTGATGTGCCCGGTCCTTGCCCTGGCCGAGGAGACCTCATCGGCTGACAGTGAGGGCAGCGCCTTCCAGTTTGAAGAACGATCCACCCTTCATACCATTCCGCTTCGTTCCATCGAGGAAGAAGCCCTGTCGAATACCGTGATTGAAGGCGGACTTTCGGCGCCGGCAGTGGGCGTGCCGGTAAGGCCTCGCACGGAAGATGATTTCTATCTGGACCCATTGTCGCTTCAGCCCGGCGACAGCCGTACCGACCTGGGCCGATCGGAAATTCCGGTGGAGTTCCGGTTCAGCAATCCCAAGTCCATTCCCGGACAGACCCACGGCAACAACTACGTGATCCGCCCGCCCGAGAACCGCACCTACGATGCCCTGAACATCAATATGACCGGGCGTTGAGCCTGGTCTCAGGCGGCGGCACAGCCGGTACTGTCTATTGCTGCCTTGCCCAGAACATCCTCGTAAAAGAATGTCAGTGCCTGACTGGCCTGGTTGAACCTTGCCCGGGATACTCGAATGCGGTCATTCAGATACTGCAGAAACAGCTGGCGGTCTTCATTGCCCAGGGCTTCCGGGTCTTTCTGACCGTGGAACAGCACGAACCGCGTGATCCAGTGAAGGTAGGTCTGCTCTGCACGCTGATTGAGCTGATGTTTGCGGATGGCGTCCTTGACCCGGCCCACAAGGCCCGGCTGGGATTCATCCAGCGACTCGTCGATGTCCATATGAGTAACTCTTCCTGATGTATTGGTGTTGCTATAATGCGCGCATCTTATGACAGTCTTTTGACCATCGCAAAGGTTTTAGGTGGGGGATTGATCCCGGTCAGGCACCGCACCGGGATCCGGAGTGCAGAGAGGCTTACTTGAGGGCTTCGAGCTTGTCGATATACTGCTGCATGGCGTCTTCGCTAGACATGCCCTTGAGCTTTTCCCAGGCATCAAACTTGGCCCGGCCAACAAAATCCATCATGCCTGGGCGCTTGCCAGACACATCACCTTCTGTGGCCTGTTTGTAGAGCCCGTAGAACTCAAGTTTCACTTCGTTGGATGGCTTGAAGTCACCTTCGGCGGTCTGAATGTAGTTAACGGCTTCATCAAAGCGGGTTTTCAGGTCACTCATTTTTCGATTCCTTTATCTGGCTTACATCTCGTGAAGTGCCATTATTTCATCGGCATACGGTCGCACTGCTTCAATATCTCTCACGGGAGCATTGCGGATCACTTTGTTGGATCTCACCGTGCTTTCCATCATCTTCCGGATGTTCTGTTTCTCAGCTTCAGGCAGATTTTCCATTAAAGCCATGTAGTTCTCCATTGCCCCCGTATCCACGGCGGGCTGGCCTTCCGCGTGGATGGCCATGTACGCCGTGAAAATACGGTCGCCTATACGGCCCCACTGTTCAAGACTCTCGAAGCCGTGACGCTCAGCCACGGCACCTACCTTTCGTTGCGTGGGCGGATGGTTACTCAGCTCGTCTACCATACCCGAATACATACGGGTGAAGTCTATGTTCCAGTCGTCACTGCCTGTGAATTCCTCGTCCGGCTCGCTTGCTTCCGAATCGTCAAAAATGGATTGCATGTCCTGTAAGCTGGCAAGAAAGGATTCAATGGTTGAGCTTCTCAGATCGGAGGCATGGGCTGGCACTACCAGCAGGCATAGCGTTATCGCCAATGTAAGCTGGCGATAATTGCAATAGGTGAGAATGCGACGGGCGTGAGCGTACATTGAAAGTTCCTTTTTCTGTTGAGGTATTTTCCTGTCGGACCGGAAAGCGGAACCGGAACGGATTCGTAATCTACAATATTTCCCAACAGCCAGAAAGCTCGGTATCGCGTGGGATAAGTGGCATGCGCTGTAGTGAGATCTACATCAAGTCTCTGGAAGACATCCACAAGTTACGGATCGATCTGATGCAGCGGTGTCCACTGCACTGGGTGTTCTTGACATCATATTTTGGCCGCAAATGTGCTCCCTAGCTAAACAAAAGCGAACATTCGAGTCAGGGCTTTCTTCCGGAGCTTCCAAGCTCATCACAGCCATTCCATCCAGTATGATTGGCGGAGCAAATTGCAGACGCTGAATGATTACATGGCAGAGATGGCCCTGCTCGGCTAAGCTATTGTTTTATCAATTTATGTGCAGCGCGATTGATAGCTCAAAGTCAGTAGTAATGGCGCAGTTCAATATCTGCAATGATAAAGTGTGCTGCCTAATTGCTGTTAGTTGGTAGAGCATATGGAGCATGTTGTAAACATCATAGATGCATTAGCGTGGCCAGCGGCAGTTGTCTGGCTGGGCTACCTCTTCCGTTCGGATCTCCGAAAACTGCTCGGCCGAGTGACATCTCTGAAATACAAGGATGTCGAAGCAAGATTTGAAAAAGAGCTCGCTGCTGCAGAGGAAGAGGCAAGAAAGGCGTTACCGAAGAAGGAGAAGCCATTATCTCCTGCAGACGAGGAGCCCGTTTATCCTCCCCCTTACGATGAACGATATGAGCGCTTGCTTCGCATTGCCGATGAGTCGCCCCGCGCGGCTTTGCTCGAAGCATGGGTTGAGGTGGAGGCATCTCTTTCCGAAGCCGCAGAGAGAAACGGTATCCAAAATTCTCGCAGGGTCTCCCCTCGTAAGGTTGTTCTTGAGCTAATTAATACCGGAGGTTATGCGAAAACATTGCTTTCGTTTTTTGAGGATCTTAGAGGATTACGCAACGAAGCTGCTCATGCTCCCCATTTTGTGCCGACGAGCAAACAGACACGCAGGTACCTACAAATGGCGATTGAGCTTGCTCTCACCTTGCAGAATCCATTGGAACCAACTAACCAGCCACGCAAGGCGGACGCGTGAGACGCGCCGCTTCGTTCCGCGTTAGGGTTTCAGAATGACATGGATCGTTGGTAGAACATTTGTCTCGGGCTATGCAGCAATTATCTCCGATGTACAAGTAACGTGGGGCTCTCAGTCTGCCGACTGTCTGAGAAAGGTTTATGCAGTAGCGCCAAACATGGCGTGCGGGTTTTCCGGGAGTGTCGAGACAGGCTTTAAGCTTCTTGCAGATATGAGGAGGTTTGCAGCAATCCATGGTGCTGACGAAAAGTTAATTAGCCCGAGGAGATTTCTTCAGGAATGGCATCGGTCAGGTAGAAGAGAATTTCAAAAATCTCCTGTAAAGGATCAAAAATTAGGTTGCTCCCTTTTGTTAGCAGGCTTTTCACCGAGAGAGTCAGTAGGGAAAAATGTTTACTCGCCACGCACTGATATTATCGTCATGCGACATTCCAATGGGTTTCAACCTAAGGTGATGTGTCGTAACCAAGCAACATCAATAGGCTCGGGCAGCACGAAAGAAAAGTACGCAATGTTTTTGGACGATCTCAATGAGCCGAAGAACTCTGTAACGACCGATAGTGATCACGGTTCGTTAGGCAAAGCTGGTGAAACGTTGGCTTTCCTCACCTCGATAATGATGCGACAGAATATAGAGGCCGGTATCAGCCCGCATGTTCATTGCACTCTGGTCGGTTCTTTTGGGGTACGTTCTGAAGCAATAGATTTTACTTGCAGCAAGGGTGACGAAAAAATCGAGCACAAGATGCCGCCGGTTGCCGCGACTCATAGTGATTTCAAAGAGTTTGAGAGAAAATTCATCGGGTTAGGAAGTGCGTTGGCACTTGCGTAAAGTGGGTCGCTTTCCATCAAAATCCTAACAATTAATTCAAGTTCGCTACGGCCCTGATGGGCCTCCGCCGGACCGCCTTGTCTACGCACCGCTCCGACAAGTCGGCCGCTTGACATTGGCGTTAGTCAGGGAGTGATTTCGGAGTGTTTTGGAGAACAATTCCAGGAGCAGTCAATTTAGCAGCATTATCGTCGATGCTTCTGCTGCTAGTAAAGTTGTTCATATTCAATCAAATTTCTGAGCCAGTTGACGGCTTTCATGAGCTCGGACTGGTTATCGAAGCGGTGCTTGCATCAGTATTAGCGAGTTACGTTTTCTACCTGATAGTAGTGCACTTCAGAGAGGTGCGAGAAAAGACAACAATCTATCCCTTCGTAACACGGTGGGCGAATCTTGTAGTGCAAGATTGCAGAACGCAGATCGCCGGCTTCTCTAAGGTGGATCCGACCAAACTCGATTTCCAAACTTTGGAAAAGCAAGACATCGAAGCTGTTTTCGCTAGATTAGAACCTAATGGAGGCGCCCCGTTAGTTTTCTGGCAAGGAGGGCAGGCAAACTGGCTTCAATATTTTGAAAACTATAGGGTTAGATCTTCGCATCACATTGATAAGATAATGACGCAGCTTATATTTCTTGAAGCCCCGCTGGTGGCTTTGTTGATGAAAGTCCAAGACTCAAGACATTTTAGCCTGATCGAAAGTTTGTCGAGGGTCAGATTGAACAACGACAATCTTATGACTTTTGCAGGCGGTTTTTTCGAGTATGTGCAAGCCTGCCGGGAGTTGGACGGGTATCTGAAAGCCCACGCTATTCACTCGGCTAATGACTAACAAGTCACGGAAGCCGGAGGCTTGAGACGTACCGCTTAGTTTTGGCGGTATCGCACCATCTGAATGTCCGCTTTGCGACCAGGCCGAGCTTCTCAAAAACTCCCAAACAAAAGCGAACATAAGAGCCAGGGCTTTGCTCCAGTGACTCCAAGCCAGCCACCGCCATTTCATCCAGTTTGATTGGCGGAGCACGTTGCAGAAGTTAGATGACTACGTGGCAAAGATGGTCATGCTCGGCTAAGCTATTGTTTTATTGTTTTATTGTTTTATTGTTTTATTGTTTTATTGTTTTATTGTTTTATTGTTTTATTGTTTTATTGTTTTATGCACAGCGTAATTGGTGGCTCAAAGTTAGTAATAATGACTCAGTCAAATTTGTGCAATGGTAAAGCGTGCTGCCTAATTGCTGTTATGAGGATAGCCACAGGATCAACTATGGGACTGCGACGTTTAGTTAAGGTCAAAATCGGGTTCAAGTCGAGCAGATTAAGCATCGTCCGAATTGTGCAAGCCACCGATAGCGAGCTGATCCTTTCGAATGGGATGACTATCAAGATTTTGGATGAGTGGCGAAAGCACCTTAGCTTCTGGGCCAACGGTGAAACCGGGGCAATTTACTACGACAAACAGAAGTTTTGCGGGACGGAGGCCTACACAATCTTAAATCATGGCAGGTTTACCGGAATAGTCGTTCGCGTAGATGCTGATAGAGATATTTCCGCAAACCATGTGCTCGGTGTAAACCCTCCGATGGGTTGGTCCGGAGGGAATTATGTTGATTATTGCCAAGAAATTATGGCCGGTGAATTTGGAGCTTGGTCTGAGCTAGCGATGACTTTGTAGTCAGCCCACCACCTCGTAACAATGTGGTCAATGGGACACCAACTACGGCGCGCTCCGTTGTCGTCCATTACCACAGGCGTTAAATTCTCGGGAATGAGGGCGATCCGCAGATGAGCCTACTAGTATTGGTGCTAGGAATTGTATTGTTTCTCGCTGGAGCCTATCTCCAGAGTGAGGACCGAAACAGCACCGCTGCATGGTGATTCCTGGGTATAGGGGTCTTTTTGTGGGTTGGCTCAATATACTAGGGTGCTTCATGCGCCACTCATCTCAGCGCTAAATCTGGCACGGAGCCATTATGACGCCTTTTCAGAATATCTGGGTGATACTCTGCACCTTCGGACCCGCAATATATGTGGGTTTGGTGGTCAATTGGTGGTCGGGAATTATTGCCTACGTTGCGGCAATGCTTCTTAGCAGCATTCTTGGTTGGGGGTTGGTCAGTCTTTTGCCTGTGAAACACCTTGCTGCAAGCGGCTACCTAAAAAACTTTTTCGTTGCTCTCGTAATCGTCGCGTCGGGATACCTTATCGGTGCCCAATAAGTGCTTTATTAGCATATGAGCCAGCATAAACTTGGATCGAAGAAACTTTGTCAGCTGGCTCTACTGTCGGTGTTCTGGGTGCCTTATTTTATATTGCCCTGGCTCACCGGCTGGTCGTTCGCCTCAAGTGTAAGTTGTGATTGGTGTTGGGCCGACGTTCTGCGCCACGCATTCGCAATGTTTGGTTACGGAACAATTGGTTGCCTATTCTACGCAGTGACTTCTCAACGAAAGAGTTTGGAGTCGTTTGAAACAAAGCTGTGGCAAGCCATGGGGATCAACGTTTGCTTTTTCATAGCAACACTCTACCTCACGGCAAACTGGGACATCATTCTTTTGTAGCGTCAGTAATTTAACAAATAATTCCAATTCGTTCCGCGCCATACGGCCCATCACCGGACGCCCTTTTCTCCGCTTCGCTGCAAAAGGTCGCCGCTAAACAAAAGCGTTGATTTGGACAGAGCATGCTCTCAAAGGTCATAAGTGGTGGGCAAACTGGCGCTGATCGTGCTGCGCTAGATGCTGCTCTTACATTGGGGTTTCCAATCGGCGGCAGCTGTCCTGTCGGGCGGGTGGCTGAAGATGGGCCGATCAATAACGCATACACGTTGACGGAAATCGGCGGAGGGTATCGCCAGCGAACAAAGCAAAATGTAACGGACTCAGACGGTACGGCTATTTTTTACGAGTCTTATCTTCGAGGAGGAACGGAAACAACCGTTCTTTTTTGCATTCGGCAAAGCAAACCGTACAAACTTATTGATATCGCTCTGGTGGAGCCTCTGCGCGCAGCAGAGCTTCTTAGTGAATTTGTCCGTGAGCTCAACGTAAGTATCTTAAATGTCGCAGGTCCAAGATCAAGCGGTTGCCCAGCAATATACAACTACGTGGTACAGGCACTGAGCCATGTGCTAAAGCAATCCACATAACCGAGCGAGGCACGGCGACACCTACTGCATTGCGGCTTCACCTCCATTCCGTAACCGCGCATGCTCGCTGGCGTTATCCGAAAGTCTGAAAGTTCGCTTTGCGACCAAACGCCCAAGTTATGATTTCAATACCATCAAGTGCATCACGTGACCTGCCCCCAATAACTAAACCACTCACTGCTTAGTAATGTCGGTTAATTTCGACCCTTTTCCCGTAGTCCGGTA
>NZ_JBLXIQ010000010.1:0-153158 GCF_048269445.1 Marinobacter sp.
GTCCTGATATTTCATATCCGAAATACCTCGGCCAGCGCCCACACGAATTACTTGGTTAACTTTTTAAAGAGCGTTTGAGCCGTGGCTCAATCAAGGAGGCGTATTCTACATCGTTTCGCCACCTTGTCAACCGTTTGTTTTTCTCTGTTTTCCGTCTCCGGAAATCGCCGAAAAACACATCGGCTTACTGCTTAATCGAGGCGTGCATTCTACACTGAACCGCCTGACTGTCAACCGCTTTCCGAAGAAATTTAAAACCAGATTTCTTCAGTACTTTCAAACAGTTGCTATCTTTGGGAAGTCGCCGTAAATGGCTTGTCCCTCAGAAGTGGTGCGCATTCTACAGACGTCAGGAAAACTGTCAACGAGGTTTTTCAATTAATTGTCAGCGGTTTCGGTTTCCACCTACGCAATCGATCAGCCACTGACCAACCTGCCCAAAAAACACCCGAAAATCACCCTCTGACAAACGGAATCATTTGCCTGGAGCCAGCCCGCTTCCAGCGCACCGCGAGAAGAACCAGGATTACCAGGCCGTAAAACACCATTTCCCCCACATCGCTGCGAGCCTGCCAGATAAAATGCACCCAGGCGACAAATACCGTCGGATAAACCAGTTTGTGCAGTTGCTTCCAGTTCTTGCCCAGTCGCCGCATCATTCCCTTGGTTGATGTCAGCGCAAGAGGGATCATCATCAGGAAGGACAAGGCACCCATCACTATATAGGGCCGCTTGGTAAAGGTTGCCCACAAGTCAGTCCAGCCCAGAATAAACTGGAGAAAAGCCAGAACGTGAAGCGTCGCGTAAAAGAACGCGAACAGCCCCAGCATCCGCCGAATCCGGATCCAGCCAACCCACCCCGTCCAGCGTTTGAGCGGCGTCATACATAACGTAGCTATAAGCAGCTGAAATGCAGCAAGCCCCAGAGACTCCGTCACTTCCTGACCAGGGTCCGGCCCGAGAGATTGCACTGCAATACCGGACACCAGAAACAAAAGGGGCACACTGGCACATAAGGCAGCCAGGAGCCGGAAAGCCAGGAGGAATCGGGGATGCCCAAGCCAACGTGAAGCCAACATCTAATAGAACTTCCGGAGATCCATGCCTTTATAGAGATGGGCGACCTGCTCGCCATAACCGTTAAATTTGGCAGTTTCCATCCAGTTGGGAGAAAGCAGGCCTGACGGAAGCCGCCTTTCCTTCTTCTGGCTCCACCTGGGATGATCCACTTCGGGGTTAACATTGGCGTAAAAACCGTATTCCTGTGGGGCGATCATCTCCCAGGTTGTTTTTGGCCTCTCCTCCTCGAACCGGATCTTCACAATGGACTTGATGCTTTTAAAACCATACTTCCAGGGGACAACCAGTCGAATGGGCGCGCCATTCTGTTTCGGGAGGGTCTTTCCATAAAGGCCGACAGCCAGAAAGCTCAGCTCATTCATGGCCTCGTCCATCCGCAACCCTTCCTGGTAAGGCCAGTCGATTGTACTGAAGAGGGAGCGCTGCCCGCGCATCTGATCCGGATCATACAGAGTTTCGAAGTACACATACTTGGCGCGGGAGGTGGGCTGCAACCGCTTGAGGATGTCCGCCAGCGGCACACCAATCCAGGGTATGACCATCGACCAGGCCTCGACGCAGCGAAGACGGTAAACGCGCTCCTGGTAATTATGGGGCTTTAACAGATCCTCCAGGGCGTACTCACCCGGCT
The DNA here is from genome assembly GCF_048269445.1 of Marinobacter sp. GTDB lineage: Bacteria > Pseudomonadota > Gammaproteobacteria > Pseudomonadales > Oleiphilaceae > Marinobacter. The sequence goes on from NZ_JBLXIQ010000010.1 coordinate 1,712, forward strand.
GCTCGCACTCTCCTTCAACAACCACTGACCAGGGATCGACAGACAGTTCGTCAGCATACCTAGCCGGATCCCCCTTACCCGTTCCGAACTCGTAGAAGTTATTGTATTGAGCGACATCCTTAAAGGGCGTCTTTTCTTCGCCTGTGGAATAGTCGGGCATCGGGACGAAGTTCAGCGACTCACCCTGGACAGGTAACTCGGCGGCAGACAGGAGTCCTGGCATCGAGAGCCCGGCCGCCACCGCAACGGTGCCAGACATGAACCGTCTTCGATTCAGATAAACCGGTTCGGGTGTAATCTCGGAATCAGGCAAAGCCCAGGTTGGGCGCTTCTTGATAAACATATTCAGTCTCCACTGGAGCGTCAGCCGTGTGAGGCGTTGACCGGAGACCGAGGTGGGAATTCCCCGGGCTTTCCCTTGAAAGCCCGGGAAGTCGAACTTTAGTCGTCAGCACCTTCTGCTTTTCGGGGTTTTCCACGAAACAGGGCGCGAACGGGGCCGGACAACGCGTATATCAGGAACCCGGTAAAGAGTACGGTGGCAGGATCAAGCGCGATCACCACAAGAATTAGCACTACCAAAAGAATAGCCGCAAACGGGACCCGGCCACGGAGATCCAGATCCTTGAAGCTACGAAAAAGAATATTGCTGACCATCATCAAACCAGCGCCTCCAACTACTACAATCGTCAGAAACGTGAGCCAGGCCGAAGGCTCGAACAGATGGAAACACCAGACAAGCCCGGCAACACAGGCTGCCGCAGCGGGACTAGGCAAGCCAACAAAGAACTTCTTGTCGACAGAGCCGATCTGGGTATTAAAACGCGCCAGGCGCAGCGCGGCGCCAGCCACATAAATAAAGGTAATGGCCCAGCCAACCTTATCGAGCCCATTCAGCGACCAGAAAAAAGCTACCAGACCCGGGGCGACACCGAAGGCCACCATGTCGGCCAGGCTATCGTACTCTTCTCCAAACTTGCTCTGAGTGTTGGTCATCCGGGCCACGCGACCATCCAGACCATCCAGAATCATCGAAACAAAAATGGCAATCGCGGCGTTATCAAAGACGCCGTTTGCAGCGGACACAATAGCGTAAAAGCCAGAAAACAGGGAAGCTGTCGTCAGCGCATTGGGAAGAAGGTAGATACCTTTACGCCGGACCGGCGCACCTTCCACAAGTTCTTCCTCTACCACTTCTCCGGCTTCAACTTCATAGTCCGGGTTCTGCTTATCGTCGGCAGATGTTCTTTCTTCAGTCATTCCCACTACTCCGGAAAGCATTTGGGCGAAGTATATACGAAAAACGCGGCCACCCGGGCCGCGTTTTCCAAACCAGGCGAGATTCTGCTCAGTTTTTGTCCTTGTCCACAATCTTGTTCGCGGAGATCCACGGCATCATGCCACGCAGCTTCTCACCGACAATCTCGATTTCGTGAGCAGCGTTCTGGCGACGACGTGCCGTCATGGACGGGTAGTTCAGAGCACCTTCTGAGATGAACATCTTGGCGTACTCACCGCTCTGAATGCGCTTCAGTGCGTTGCGCATGGCTTCGCGGGATTGCTCGTTGATGATTTCCGGGCCTGTTACATACTCACCATACTCCGCGTTATTGGAGATGGAGTAGTTCATGTTGGCGATGCCGCCTTCGTACATGAGATCAACGATCAGCTTAAGCTCGTGCAAACACTCGAAGTACGCCATTTCCGGCTCGTAGCCGCCATCCACAAGCGTTTCGAAAGCCGCTTTAACCAGCTCTACAGTACCGCCACACAGAACGGCCTGTTCGCCGAACAGATCGGTTTCGGTCTCGTCCTTGAACGTGGTTTCAATAATGCCGGTACGACCGCCACCAATGCCGCTGGCGTAGGACAAGGCCAGGTTCTTGGCATTGCCGGAGGAGTCCTGGAATATGGCGATCAGGTCAGGGATACCACCACCACGGGTGAACTCGGTACGGACCGTGTGGCCCGGAGCCTTCGGGGCGACCATAATGACATCCAGATCCTTGCGCGGCACGATCTGGTTGTAGTGAATGGCAAAGCCGTGAGCAAAGGCCAGGGTCGCGCCCTGCTTCAAGTTGGGCTCAATTTCAGCCTGGTACAGCTGGGACTGGAACTCATCCGGGGTCAGAACCATGACAACGTCGGCCGCCGCAACGGCGGAGGGCACATCGCTGGTCTTTAGACCGTAAGCTTCCGCCTTCGCAATGGAGGAAGAGCCCGGGCGCAAACCAACGGTCACATCAACACCGGACTCCTTCAGGTTGCACGCGTGGGCGTGGCCCTGCGAACCGAAACCGATGACGGCAACTTTCTTGCCCTGGATGATGGAAAGATCACAATCCTTATCGTAATAAACCTGCATAAGAAACCTCTGTTATATGTGATGGCCGCGAAGGGCCATGATGTTCAAACTCTGTTTGAAATTGTTAAAGGCTGAGCACCTTCTCGCCCCGGGCAATACCGGATACACCGGTACGCACCACTTCTAGAACACCCGAGGTGCCAATGGCCTGGATAAAGCCATCGAGCTTTTCGCTGTCGCCGGCCAGCTGGACAGTGTAAACGGAGCTGGTCACATCCACGATCTGGCCGCGGAAGATGTCCACCGTACGCTTGATTTCAGCACGCTGGGAACCGGTGGCCTTCAGCTTCACCAGCATCAGCTCACGTTCGATGTGGGCGCCCTCGGTCAGGTCGACCAGCTTTACTACCTCGATCAGCTTGTTCAGCTGCTTGGTAATCTGCTCAATCACCTTGTCCGAACCGGTGGTTGTCACCGTCAGACGGGACAGGGTCTCGTCCTCGGTCGGCGCCACGGTAAGGCTTTCGATGTTGTAGTTACGCTGGGAAAACAGGCCGACCACCCTTGAAAGTGCACCCGGCTCGTTTTCGAGCAAAACAGAAATGATTCGACGCATGATCACACCCTCTCCGTCTTGCTGAGCCACATATCCTTCATGGCGCCACGGGCAACCTGCATCGGGTACACGTGCTCAAACCGGTCAACATAGATATCCACAAACACCAGTTTGTCCTTCATGGCCAGCACTTCCTTGAGCTTGGCTTCCAGATCTTCCTTTTTGTCGATCCGAACGCCGACGTGGCCATAGGCTTCCGCCAGCTTGATGAAGTCTGGCAGGGATTCCATGTAGGACTGGGAGTGGCGGGACTCATAGTTCATATCCTGCCACTGTTTGACCATACCCAGGGCCTGATTGTTCAGGTTGATGATCTTGACTGGCAAATTGTACTGCTTGCAGGTCGACAGCTCCTGGATGTTCATCTGGATGCTGCCTTCACCGGTGATGCAGAGGACCTCATCGTCCGGGTGGGTCAGCTTGATACCCATGGCCGCAGGCAAGCCGAAGCCCATGGTGCCCAGGCCACCGGAATTGATCCAGCGGTTGGGCTTGTCGAACTTGTAATACTGGGCCGCAAACATCTGGTGCTGGCCGACGTCGGACGTGACAAAGGCCTCGCCGTTGGTCAGGCGACACAGCATTTCAATCACTTCCTGGGGCTTGATGACATCCGGGCTGGTCTCATAGCGCATACCATGGAAAGCCCGCCACTCATCGATCTGTTTCCACCAGGAAGCAATCGCATCGGCATCCGGCTTTTCCTTGCTCTCCTTGACCAGAGACAGCATTTCCTTGAGCACCGCATCCACCGGGCCAACGATTGGCACATCCGCATCAATGGTCTTGGAGATGGAAGCCGGGTCTATATCAACGTGGATAATCCGCGCACCCGGACAGAACTTCTCGGTAGCATTGGTGACACGGTCATCAAAGCGCGCGCCCACACAGAGAATCAGATCCGAATGGTGCATGGCCATATTCGCTTCGTAGGTGCCGTGCATGCCAAGCCAGCCAAGATGCTGCTTGTCGCTGGCCGGGTAGCAGCCGATGCCCATCAGCGTGTTGGTGATCGGATAGCCCAGCATTCTGACAAGCTCGGTTATCTGATCGGACGCTTTGCCAAGCACAACCCCACCGCCTGCGTAGATGATCGGACGCTTGGCGGCCAGCATCATATCGACGGCTTTCTTGATCTGGCCCGCATGGCCGCGAATGGCCGGATTGTACGAGCGCAGCTTGACCTTCTTGGGGTAAGAGTACTCATAACGCTCGTTCGGCGTGGTCATATCCTTCGGTATATCCACGACAACCGGCCCGGGGCGACCAGTAGCAGCAATGTAATACGCCTTGCGAATAATTTCCGGAATTTCCTCGGGATGACGAACGCTGAAGTTGTGCTTCACCACGGGGCGGGAAACGCCCATCATATCGGTTTCCTGGAAGGCGTCCTCGCCAATGAGGGTTGACGCAACCTGGCCGCACAAAACCACCATAGGGATGGAGTCCATGAATGCGGTGGCAATGCCGGTGATGGTGTTGGTGGCTCCAGGACCCGAGGTCACCAGGACAGTGCCCGGTTTTCCGGTCGCCCGCGCATAACCGTCGGCCATATGGACCGCCGCCTGCTCGTGCCTTACCAGAATGTGTTTGACTTCGTCCTGCCTGAACAGCGCATCATAAATATGAAGGGCTGCACCACCCGGATAGCCGTATATGTACTCGATACCCTCGTCTTTGAGAGACCGGATCAGCATATCGGCGCCAGACAATAACTCCACGATTTTCTACCCTCTTCTACGAGTGAATGAGCCGGGATTCATCCCGGTTGCCTGGATTCACGGTGTCCATGCTTCTTTTGAAAGCGGACCCGGCTCCTCCTCCACACCTTGAAAAGAGGTTGTCTCCTGGCCAGCCGCCCTCCTGAGGGTTGCGGAGAACGGCCAACAACGGGTTGCACGTAAGCAACAACCATCCCGCGACCAATGCGCGGCGCGTTCAGTGTGGTGTTTAACGGGGGATACTCGCTCGGGATTGCCTGCCGTATTGACCCCAGTCTTCAGGCAATCGGTAATTCTGACAGCGCTAAACTCCCTGTCAATAGCCGCTGCGGGTTTCTGTGCCTATACTGGCCGCAGGTCTGCCATACTTGGCGCAATTCCAGTGCAAAGATTTGAACCAGACAGAAGAAAATCCACAGCACTGATGGCATGATAGGCCCTGATCGAAAGTAAAAAACGGGCCCGGTTTATCCAGGTTGTCTGCCTGCCCGGGAGCAGTGAACATACGCGAGTAGAACCATGAACAGAAAAATCCTGACGCTGACCTTATTGCTGGCCGTAGTACCAGGAATCGCCATGAGCGCCTCTGTCTATAAATGGACCGACGAAAACGGGGTTACCCACTTTGGTGACCGGCAGCCCACAGGCGCCAAGTCCGAACGCGTGAATGTTCGTTCCGGCACCTCCTCGAATGCTTCCGGAAACAGACAGAGCCCGCAGGAGCGACTGCAGAACATGCAGGAACAGCAGGCGGGTGAAGCGGAACAGCGCCAGGAAACGGCCGTAGAGGAAGCCCGCCGGAAACAACGGGAGGCGAATTGCGCAACAGCCCGCTCAAACCTGGACGTGATCGACCGCAACGCCCGCATCCGGGTTGAGGATAATGGCGAGCAGCGCTACCTGTCCCAGGAAGAGATCGCCGAAAAACGGACAGAATTCGAGCGGATTGCGGAAGAAAACTGCGGCCCGAAAGCACAATAGGATCAAAAAAGGGTCAGATGAAAGCTTTCATCTGACCCTTTTCATTTACGCCTTGGTGAAATCCAGATGGTGATCATTCACCGTTCCAAGAATGACATCACCGGACACGAAGTCTCCTCTTAGCAGTCGCTGGGACAGCGGGTTCTCGATCATCCGCTGGATTGCCCGCTTAAGCGGCCGGGCGCCATAAACGGGGTCGTAACCAACTTCCGCGAGCAATTCCATGGCCGCCTCGTCCAGCTCCAATTTCATATTCTGCTCTTTCAGGCGGTTGCTCAGTGTCTCGATCTGAATCTTGGCTATGCCCTGGATCTGGCTTTCCGCCAGCGGATGGAACACCACCACTTCATCCACCCGGTTAATGAACTCAGGGCGGAAGTGCGTGCCAACAACTTCCAAGACTGCGGCCTTCATGGATTCGTAGTTCTCTTCCCCGGCCTTCTGCTGAATTATGTCCGATCCGAGGTTTGAGGTCATCACGATGACAGTGTTACGGAAATCCACTGTACGACCCTGGCCATCCGTCAGGCGCCCGTCGTCCAGAACCTGCAACAGGATATTGAAAACATCCGGGTGAGCTTTTTCCACCTCATCCAGTAGCAGCACTGAATAGGGACGACGGCGAACCGCCTCGGTCAGGTAGCCGCCTTCCTCATAACCCACATACCCCGGGGGCGCACCAATCAGGCGAGCTACGGAATGCTTCTCCATGAATTCGGACATATCAATCCGCACCATGGCTTCCTCGGTGTCAAAGAGAAACGATGCCAAGGCTTTACAAAGCTCGGTTTTACCCACACCGGTCGGGCCAAGAAACAGGAATGAGCCGTTGGGCCGGTTCGGGTCGGACAACCCCGCACGGGAGCGACGCACTGCGTTGGAAACCGACTCCACGGCTTCATCCTGGCCGATGACCCGACCGTGAAGCGCTTCTTCCATGCGCATCAGCTTATCCCGCTCACCCTCAAGCATCTTGGAGACTGGAATTCCGGTCCACTTGGACACGATCTCGGCGATCTCTTCCTCTGTGACCCGGTTCCGAAGCAGCGTCATTTCCATCATCTCGGCCTGGCTGGCCATATCCAGTTGACGCTCAAGCTCCGGAATCTGTCCGTACTGAAGCTCGGACATCTTGCCAAGATCCCCTGCCCGACGGGCGTTTTCCAGATCGATCCGGGCCTGCTCCAGGCGGCTCTTGATCTTTTGGGAGCCGTGGAGAGCCGCTTTTTCCGTATTCCAGACTTCTTCCAGGTCCGCGTACTCGCGCTCCACTCCTGTGATCACATCCGACAGCTCCGACAGGCGCTTTTTCGACGCCGGGTCAGTTTCCTTTTTGAGGGCCTCCCGCTCAATTTTCAGCTGAATCAAGCGCCGTTCAAGGCGATCCAGGGGCTCAGGCTTGGAATCCATTTCCATGCGAATCTGGGAAGCTGCTTCGTCAACCAGATCAATGGCCTTGTCCGGCAGCTGCCGGTCAGCAATGTAGCGGTGAGACAGTTTTGCGGCGGCAATAATGGCGCTATCAGTGACTTCAACACCGTGATGCACCTCGTAGCGCTCTTTCAGCCCCCGCAGTATTGCGATGGTGTCTTCCTCACTGGGCTCATTCACCAGTACCTTCTGGAACCGGCGCTCAAGCGCCGCGTCTTTCTCGATGTTCTCACGGTATTCGTTAAGGGTGGTGGCGCCCACGCAATGCAGCTCGCCCCTTGCCAAGGCAGGCTTGAGCATATTACCAGCGTCCATGGAGCCTTCGGCCTTACCGGCACCCACCACGGTGTGAATTTCGTCAATAAACAGGATGATCTGCCCTTCCTGTTTGGACAGCTCATTCAGCACAGCTTTTAACCGCTCTTCAAATTCGCCCCGGAATTTGGCACCGGCAATCAGCGAGCCCATATCCAGGGACAGGACTTTCTTGTCCTTGAGACCATCGGGCACCTCGCCATTAACGATGCGCTGGGCCAAACCCTCCACAATGGCGGTCTTACCCACGCCGGGCTCACCAATCAATACCGGGTTGTTCTTGCGGCGACGCTGCAGCACCTGAATTGTGCGGCGGATCTCATCATCACGGCCAATTACCGGATCCAGTTTGCCCGCTTCAGCACGCTCGGTCAGGTCGATGGTGTACTTGGACAACGCCTGGCGATTTTCTTCCGCGCCGGCATCGTTTACGGCTTCCCCGCCACGAACCTCGTTGATGGCCTTCTCCAGGGCAGCCTTGTCGACGCCCTGCTCTCGAAGGACCCGGCCCAGGGTTCCGCGGTCTTCCAGCGCCGCCAGCAACATCAGCTCACTGGAGATGAACTGGTCCTTGCGTTTCTGGGCCAGTTTGTCAGCAATATTGAACAGGCGCCCCATATCATTGGACATCGAGACATCACCCGCCGATCCCTGTACTTCCGGCAGGTTCTCAATTTCACGGGCAATCGCCTGGCGAACGCGTCCGGGCTCAGCACCCGCCTGTTTCAGTAGCGGCTTGATGGCGCTGCTGTCCTGGTCGAGGAGCGCCTGCATCAGGTGCACCGGTTCGATAAAGTTATGATCCTTGCCCACAGCCAGCGATTGGGCGTCCGCTAGAGCGGTTTGAAGCCGACTGGTCAGCTTGTCGATTCTCATGGTTTCAGTTCCCCGATTCGTCTTGCGAATGCTCTGGCGAGCCATGGTGGCTCAGTCAACACTCGAATTGCTTTGACCTTAAATGTAGGGGCAGACTGAGGGACTTCAAGCAGGCTAGCCAACAAACTGTCAGGAATTTGACGAGAGTCAGTCGGGGGACCGGTTGGCACAATTTCAGAGACGAACGATCAGCTCAGCCAGACCAGCGTTGCCATCCGACCGGTCTGGCGATCACGGCGGTAAGAGTAAAAGCGGGCGGCGTCCGTCACTGTGCAGAAGCCTCCTCCGTGTACCGCGTTTACGCCAGCGTTCTGAAGTCTCTGATAGGCCAATTGATAGATGTCGGCCATGAAATGACCAGGCCGCGCGCCGGCTTCCGCAAAGGCACTGCTGGCTCTCGGATCAACCGCCAGAAAAGCATCCCGCACTTCCGGGCCGACCTCAAACTGCCCAGGGCCAATCGCCGGGCCCATCCAGGCCAGCAGTTCCTCTGGCTGGACCGCCATGGCCTCGACCAGGTTTTCCAGAACCCCACCACACAAACTTCGCCAGCCCGCATGTGCGGCGCCTACAACCCGGCCATTCCGATCGGCCAGGATAACCGGCAGGCAGTCCGCCGTCAGAATAACGCAGGCGATGCCCAACTCCCGAGTAAAGCTGGCGTCGGCTTCGGGCAGGCGGTTGAGATTCCCGCGGGCGACTTCCACGACCCGGGTGCCATGAATCTGGCTTAACCAGGCAAGACTTCCCGGCCCCAACCCTGCTTGCCGCGCTAATTGCGATCGGTTTTCAAGAACATCGCCGCGCCTGTCCCCAACGTGATCACCCAGATTCAGGGAATCCCAGGGGGGCAGGCTTACGCCACCAATCCGGGTCGTACAGAATGCCCTGACACCGGCCTGTACCGGCCAGATCGGTTCAATCAAAGGCAACTCAGAATTCATTGCTTTGCATGTCTTTCACATGCTTTCTGAGTGCTGCCAGCAATTGCACCATATCCTCCGGCAGGGGCACTTCCCAACTCAGGATTTCTCCGGTCTGCGGGTGCTCCAGCGTAAGTTTCTGGGCATGGAGTGCCTGGCGGTTGAATGCTGAGAGTGCACCGCGCAATTCTTCGGTTGTTCCTTTGGGGAGCCGCAGGCGGCCACCATACATCGGATCACCAACCAGCGGGTGTTTGACATGGGCCATGTGTACCCTGATCTGGTGAGTACGGCCGCTTTCAAGTTTGCACCGGATAAGCGTGTGGGCGGCAAAGCGCTCGACCAGGCGATAATGGGTAACCGCAGGCTTGCCCGAAGCAACCACTGCCATTTTTTTGCGCTCCTGGGGGTGCCTGCCGATAGGCGCATCCACCGTTGAACCACCGGTCAGTGTGCCAACAACGACCGCTTCGTATTCCCGCCCCATGGTTCGGGTTTGCAACTGGTCCACCAGAGAGGTGTGGGCAATCAGACTGCGGGCAACAACCATGATGCCCGAGGTATCTTTATCGAGCCGATGCACGATACCTGCCCTGGGAAGGTTCTCCACCTCGGGGGCATAATTCAGTAGCGCATTGACCAGAGTGCCATCCGCGTGGCCGGCTGCGGGATGCACCACGAGTCCGGCGGGCTTGTTGATGACCAGAAGATGCTCGTCCTGGTAGACGATATCCAGGGAGATTTCCTCGGCCTGCCAGCTGACCTGAGCTTCCGGCTCGGCATCCAGCTCCAGGCGATCATCCAGCATCACCTTATCCCGAGGCTTTCGCGTCTCGCCATTCACGGTCAAGGCACCGCTTTTTATCCATGATTGCAGCCGCGAACGGGAGTGCTCGGGCATCAGCTCTGCCGCTGCCTGATCCAGGCGCCGGTCACTCAACGCCGGTGGTACAACAAAGCTGGCGACAATTCGATTTTCAGATGACATTAAGCCCCCAGGGCCTGTGTGTGTTACGTTTCGGTCAGATTCTTTGAAACAGCGGGGCGTTCCCTCTGCACACGGGGCAACTTCCCCGTTACAATGGCTGCCCTTGAATTAATCGACATTATACGGGATTCCGGCATGAGATCAGGTCTTCGTTTACTGCTACTTTCCACACTGGTTATTCTGATCAGTGCCTGCGCTTCCAACAAGCAGGAAGAAGTGCTTCCGGAGAAGACCTACTACGAGAATGCCCGCCAGGCGATGAACTCCGGGAATTTCAATGAAGCGGAGCAAAACCTGGACTCGTTAGAAACCTACTATCCGTTTGGCCGCTATGCCGAGCAGGCTCAGCTTGATCTTATCTATGCCCGTTACCAGAACCTGGACCTAGAGGGCGCCCGCGCAGCGGCCGACCGTTTTCTGCGCCTGAATCCGCAGAGCGACCACGCGGATTATGCCCTGTACATGCGCGGCCTTGCCTCCTATAACCTGGACCTCGGGCTTGCGGCCCGATACTTTCCGATCGACGTGGCGGCCCGGGATCCGGGTGAACAACTGCAGTCCTTCAGGGACTTCTCAGAGCTGCTCAACCGCTATCCGAACAGCCAATACGTGGCTGATGCCCGCCAGCGCATGATCGCGATTCGCAATCGCATGGCCGAACTGGAAATCAATGCAGCCCGTTACTATATCAAGCGCCAGGCCTTTGTAGCCGCCAACAACCGCGGTCGCTATGTGGTGGAGAACTATCCGTCATCACCCTCTGTGGAAGAAGCCTTGATCATCATGGCTGAAACCTATCAGTTCTTGGAGCTGAAAAAGGGCGCCCAGGACGCCATCGCACTGCTTCGCACCAACTTCCCGAACAGTGAAGCGTTTAACGCCAATGGCGAGTTTGAGGCAGGCCTGTTGAAGGGAGAGAATCGCTCACTCACCAATGTCGTCACCTTTGGCCTGATGGGCGACGAGTAACAGACTACTTACCGCTCTTCCAGCCATTGGTGATGGGGTAGCGACGGTCCTTACCAAATCCACGCTCGGTAATCCGCACGCCGATTGGCGCCTGACGCCGCTTGTATTCATTGATGTCCACCAGGCGGATAACGCGATCCACATCGGCCCGCGCAAAGCCCTCCGCAACGATGGCATCGGCACTGAAATCCCGCTCGACGTAAAGATTCAGGATCTGATCCAGTACATCGTAACCGGGCAAACTGTCCTCATCTTTCTGGTCTGGTGCCAGTTCTGCAGAGGGTGGCCGGGTGATAACCCGCTCCGGAATTGCGTGGGAGACAGTATTCCGGTATTTGGCCAACCGGAACACCAGGGTTTTCGGCACATCCTTGAGCACGTCAAAACCACCGGCCATATCGCCATAAAGGGTTGAATAGCCTACCGCCATCTCACTCTTGTTGCCGGTCGTCAGCACCAGCGACCCAAATTTGTTGGACAGGGACATCAGCAGCACACCGCGCAGGCGGGCCTGGAGATTTTCCTCGGTCGTATCCGGACGAGTACCTTCAAAGGGCCCCGCCAGGGTTTCCATAAAGGCCTCGTACATGGGCTCGATGGAGAACACGTCGTACTGCACTCCCAGCGCCACCGCCTCAGCCTCAGCATCTTCAAGACTCATGCTGGAGGTATAGCGAAAAGGCATCATCACCGCCCGGACCCGGTCCTTACCCAGGGCATCAACCGCCACCGCCAGAGTAACCGCTGAGTCAATGCCGCCAGACAACCCTAGGACCACCGATTTGAAGCCGTTCTTGTTCACGTAATCCCGTACGCCCGTCACCAGAGCGCCATACACATTAGCTTCCAGCGAGGGCTCTTCGGGTAAAGGCTGGGAAACCGGCTGGCAGTGGTGCTCACACAGAAAATCGACCGGATAAAGTCCTTCACCAAACTGGGGCGCTTCTGCCATCAGCACACCGGAGTGATCAAACACCATGGAGCCACCGTCGAAGACCAGCTCGTCCTGGCCACCTACCAGATTCACATACACGATGCTGACCAGGTTCTCCCGGGCCTTGCGCTCCAGCAACGACTTCCGGCGGGCCTGTTTGTCGATGTCGTAGGGCGATGCGTTCAGGTTCAGGATCATCCGGGCTCCGGCCGAGGCGCAATCTTCTACCGGCCCTTCTTTCCAGATGTCTTCACAAACGGTGATGCCAACCTGAGCGCCACGGATATTCAGGGTCAGAACCTCCGTACCTTCCGCGAAATACCGCTTTTCATCGAACACCTGGTAGTTGGGCGGGAACCGCTTGAAATACCGACCGGTGATTTCGCCACCATCGATAACCAGAGCCGCGTTGTACAGGAGTGCACCATGGCGCAGGGGCGCGCCAATAACAATCGCCGCCTCCAGATTTTCTGCCTGGAGGCGCTCAAGGGCTTCGTTAACCCGGACCTCAAGGCTCGGCCGCAACAGCAGATCCTCTGGTGGATACCCCGTCAGACAAAGTTCGGGAAAAACCACAATGTCCGCCTGGTGGTCCGATGCGGCTCGCCGAGCCGCATCAATCACAAGCTCCGTATTACCCGGTATATCACCGACCAGAAAATCCAGCTGGGCCATCACTACCCGCAATTTTCTGGCCGACACTCCGGTGGCGGATAGCTTTCCCGAAACGGACATAAATGGGCTCCTGTAACTCATTGCCATGAAAAGGCTATTATAACCCCGCAAGCGCGAGGATTTCTCCCGACCAACAGCGGATTCCTTTAAATCATGGCAGTAGATACACCGTTACGTTCAACCGACACTCTCAGCCCGGCACCCACCACGCCGTCCGGACTGCAGCAGGCCAAGCTGTTCAGGATCTACAACCACTATCGTCTTGTGGTCAGCCTGATGCTGGTGGCGCTGCTGTTTGTCGACCCGATCAATTTTGATATGCGGTTCCGACTACTCGACTACTATCAGGCCAGCGTTTCCGCATACCTTGCCCTGAATGCCTTTATTGCCCTGCTTCTGATAGCCGGCTTTCACCCCAGCCAACGGCACATCACGCTCTCGATTCTGCTGGACATCCTGATCATGCACGGACTGTTGCTCACCAGCACCGGCATAACCAACGGCCTGGCTAACCTCGTTATTGTTTCCGTGGCCGCGGGCAACATACTTACACCCAGCCGCATGGGAACCTTCTATGCCGCACTGGCCGCCATCTGCTCCCTTGGCATTTCGGGGTGGGCGGTTCTGGCACTGGGCGAATCCGCCGACGACATTGTCCGTGCCGGCTCTCTCGGAATTCTCTACTTTGCAGCGGCTATCGTGTTGCAGTACATCTCCCGACGGATGATGCGAAGTGAAGCCCTGGCCACCAGCCGGGCCCGCAGCATTGCCGAGCTTGAACAGATCAACCAGCAGATCATCCAGCGCATGCGCACCGGCATACTCGTATTGGACCGGTTCGGCCAGATCCGACTGGCCAACGCGGCGGCCGAGGAGCTCTTATACGGTATGCCCAAAGTCTCGGGCGCGGCGCATCAGTACACAACTGTGCTGCCCAAGGCACTCAAACTTGGCCTGGACGTCTGGCTGAAGGACCCCACACACCGTATCGAACCCTTTCAGCCCTCCCCCACATCTCCACTGTTGCAGGCAAACTTCACCCAGCTGGACCAGGAGCGAGGTGACCAGATTCTGGTTTTCATTGAGGATATGAGCAAAGTCACGCAACAGGCACAGCAGATGAAGCTGGCCTCGCTGGGACGATTAACAGCAGGTATCGCACACGAAATCCGCAACCCTCTGGGTGCGATCAGCCATGCGGCACAGCTGATGGAAGAAGCCCCGAACCTGGAGCCCGGCGACCGCCAGATGCTTGGAATCATAAGACGCCATTCACGCCGTGTGAATGGCATCATCGAGAATGTTCTGGACCTGTCCCGGCGCCGGGTAGCCAATGCGGATCTTATTGAGCTGGCGCCGTGGCTCCAGGAATTCAGGGAAGACTTCCTTCAGACACAGGACGACGACTGCACAGCTGCAAATATCATTCTGAAAATCGATCCGCAGCTGCCTCCGGCGCGGTTCGACAAGAGTCAGATTGAACAGGTGATGGTGAACCTTTGCGACAATGGTTTACGCTACAGTGAACAGCACTCTGGGCAGCGACAGATAGGAATACATGCTGGCGCAACCAATGATGGCAAGCGGGCCTATATCGATGTCCGTGACTTAGGCCCCGGAATTGCTCCGGAAAACCGAAGCTCGGTTTTCGAGCCGTTTTTCACGACAGACAAGGCCGGAACCGGGCTCGGACTTTATCTGGCCCGGGAACTGTGCGAGGCTAATCAGGCGCATCTTTCCCTCGTAGAAGATAACAAGCCCGGCTGCTGTTTCCGCATTACGTTCGCCCACCCGGGGCGAATGATCTGACCCGACGCCAGCGGATATCGGGCGTATGAATAACGACATGGAACCGACAACACAAGATGACCACATACACAGCGCTGATCGTTGACGACGAGCCGGACATTCGGGAACTGCTTGAAATCACCCTAACCCGGATGGGAATAAAAACAGTCACGGCACCCGATCTCACCAGCGCCCTGGCGTCGCTGGAACACAACAAACCGAACCTCTGCCTCACAGACATGAACCTGCCCGACGGCAATGGTATTGAATTGGTTCAATGGATACAGCAGCATGCTCCGGCCACCCCCGTGGCGGTCATTACTGCGTACGGCAATATGGATACCGCCATTGAGTCCCTTAAAGCCGGCGCCTTTGATTTCGTGTCCAAGCCGGTTGAACTTCCGCGCCTCCGGGAACTGGTCAACAGTGCCCTGAAACTGTCGGAACCCAAGGCAGATAAAGAAGACGCCGCAGACGAGCCCGGCCTGCTGCTCGGACAATCTCCCGAAATCCGAAAGCTGCGAAACCAGACCCGGAAACTGGCCCGGAGTCAGGCCCCGGTCTTTATCAGTGGTGAGTCCGGCAGTGGTAAGGAACTGGTCGCCCGCATGATCCACCTGCAAGGCCCTCGCCGCGAGGGGCCGTTCGTTGCTGTTAACTGCGGTGCGATTCCCTCGGAACTGATGGAAAGCGAATTCTTCGGACACAAGAAAGGCAGTTTTACCGGTGCGGTAGAAAACAAGGACGGCTTGTTCCGCTCTGCCAATGGAGGGACGCTGTTTCTCGATGAAGTCGCAGACCTACCGCTGGCCATGCAGGTGAAGCTGCTCCGTGCCATCCAGGAAAAAGCTGTCCGGCCCGTGGGCGATACCAAGGAAGTACCGGTGGATATCCGGGTGCTCAGCGCCACCCACAAAAACCTGCCAGAGCTGGTTCAGGAAGGCAGCTTCCGCCAGGATCTGTTCTACCGGATCAACGTTATCGAACTGGCTGTTCCGCCCTTGAGGGAGCGCGAGGACGACATTCCCCTGCTGGCCGGCCACATCCTTGACCGAATTGCAAAGGAGTATGAGTGTGATCCAGCCAGGTTAACTCCCGCTGCGATAGAGCGCCTCAAGAGCTATGACTTCCCCGGAAACGTTCGGGAACTGGAGAATGTTCTGGAGCGCGCCTTCACCCTGTGCGATGCCGACCAGATTGATGCCGATGACCTGCATCTCGGCAATGGTGTGCAGCACGCAGCATCACCCTCCCAGATCATTGCTGAGGGCCAGGCCGGCGAAGGTGAGAACTTCACCGTTCCGGATGGGGAGATCGATCTGGAGGGGTACCTGGAGAACATTGAGCGGCACGCCATAGAGAAGGCGCTGGAAGCGACCCGATGGAACAAGACGGCAGCGGCAAAGCGGTTGGGGATCAGTTTTCGGGCGTTGCGGTATCGGTTGAAGAAGTTGGAGATGGAGTAAAGTTAGCAGACATATAAAAAGACTGGTTCACAGAATATAAGTTCCATCCCTTTAAGATAATCTTACCGGATATCGCAGGACGTGAATCCGGTACTTCCCAAAAAGATAGAACATGGATGTTAACGATGAGTACTGCCAAATCACCTGCAGGTTTTACACTGCCGGAGCTTGTTATTACGGTCGCCGTGCTGGCCATTGCCACCGGTTTTGCTGTTCAGTCGTTCGGAGGTTGGATCGAGCGATCAAAGCACAGAACCCTTATTGAACACTATCACTCAATCTTCGCATTCGCCCGCTGGTCGGCGGCAAGTCAGCGTCAGCTGATCACCGTCTGTCCCCTCTCGTCACAGAACAAATGCATAGACGACTGGGAAAACACCATTTCGGTATTTGTTGATTCAGACAATAACAAACAACCTGACGAAGACACGGTAATCCGGGAATTCACGCCAGACTTCGGGGGTTTCCGGATACGCTCTCGCACAGCCGGGCGAGGCTACTTTCAGTTTAATCCCAGGGGTATGACTCATGGCGCAATGGGAAGCCTGATACTTTGTCCTTCGAATCCGGCAAGCGGCAACATGAGCTACATGGCGGTCAACATTGCCGGTCGTTTCCGGGCCGAGCACGACAAGGACGCGGATGGCATGATTAAGCTTTCATGGGGAGCGAAGGTTTTCTGCCCTGGTTAATTGTCGGACATAGACGAAAAAGCCGACCCTGAAGGCCGGCGTTTCAATCATTGCTGCAAGCATTACTGGAAGTTAGTTTTCCCAGGTATTATCACCAGCGCCAAAACCATCATTGTCGCGATCCCAGCGTCGCGCACCGGTGGAGTCAAGCTCCAGGTTTCCATCCCCCGCTTGCACTCCTTTCGGAGTGGCCCGCAGGGTGTAAGAGTTTGCATCCGCAGCCTCGATAGTCAGGTCATAATACTTCTGCCCCCCATCCAGTGGCGCCTCGTCCGGGTATATGGCCGGAGCGCCGGTATCCGAACCACCGACGGCTGCACTCTCATACGTGTTGTTGGAAGCATAATATCGCTCCATAGCACCCGAGAGCCCGGTTAACGCTCCTTGAGCATCAGAACGGCGAGTACGATCCGTGTACTCTACGTAACTGGGATAAGCGATTGCAGCGATGATTCCGATAATCGCCACCACAATCATCAGTTCGATAAGCGTAAAACCTGCCTGGGAACTCCTTGCCTTAACCAAGACTTACTCCTCGTACCAATAGGTTTCAACGACACCCTTAAGGGAGTCTACCGTCACACATTCCGCACCAACACACACCACATCGGTATCATCGACACGCATGCGCTGCGGGTCAGCCGGCAGACCAATCGTATTGAGTTCCACTTCCCGGTCGGGGCGGGTCAGCTCGTCGGCTGCGCCCACTCCGTCGTAATTGACGACAGCACGTCCATCAAGCACCGACAGGTGATACAGACGCGATGTACCGGCCGACGGAATACAGATGTTTGTACTTGGAGTTGGCTCGTACGTGGTGACAAACACCTCATTATTGATGGTCTGGCTTGTCGAGAGCACTTTTTCGCCACTGTTCGTCAGGCGGATATACCAGCCATCCTTCAAACCAATAGCCGCAGCAGCGTCGTTCTGCTCTTGCGATGTTCCCTGTTGAACCAGGTTGTCAGTGGCATCATAGAGATCCGCCTCGGTAATGGGCGTGTACAGCACGTTGCCTTGGTCGTCGACTGGCGGCGCGCTGACCTCAGGAATCCGCATCATGTAAATGCGGTCATCAATATTTTCGTCCAGAGGGTGAGCCTGAAAGCCCGACCCGATGACCAGACCAAGGAACCGCGTTCCGCCAAACTTTAAACCGAACAGGTCCGGCGCATGGTAGAAACGCCGATTGTTTGCGGTACTGTTATCCTCCGCCAGATCGGCGATTACACCACCGGTAACCAGGTCATCGGCAGCGTTGGAATTGGTAACATCAAACCGGAAAATCTGTCCGCCCATATCACCCACGTATATCTGGTTAATCTTACCATCACCGGTCAGGTCCAGAGCCTTGGGGGCAGAGGGGATACTGTATTTCAGATCAGCAAGCTCAAGGTTCGCGCCACTGCCTGTGGGGCCAGCCCACCAGAGACGGTCACCGGTTTCAGCATCCACGATGTACAAAGCCCGGCCGATATCGTCAACGGTGCGCGTTGTTGCATCGTCCTGGTCAGCATCGTATCCGCCGCCGAAGATCAACACATCGTGGATCTGGTTGCCAATTTCCACCTTGGTCTTGGAAGGTCTCGACCAGGTTTGGCCCAGCTCAGCAAAATCGGTATTGGCTTGCCCACCCTGAATCGACCAGAGAAAGTCTGGCTGATCAGGGTTGGTTACATCCAGTGCGTAGTAGTTGGAACCACCACGGCGCATACCCGAGTAGATATAAGCGAAATCGCCGTCGCCAGCACTGATACTGCCGTCATTGTTGTCATCGTGAACCCAGCTGAGGATAGACGAGTCCATGCCATACACTTTATTAGCGGTCTCGCTGTTTTCTTTTAAACCTGCCTGATTTTTCAGAAGGTCTCTGGGCATGAATGAGAAGTGCGTTTCCCCGGTCTCACCATCGATACCGTGGATAAAGCCCTGATTATCCCCAAAGAACACTGCGGTATCCGGTGAAGACTCACTGCCACCATAGACGATCAGGTGCGGTACGGAGTGGAGCGGGTCCGCGATAAACTTCCGTGAGTCGGTTGTTGATGCATCACCGTCCGAATCATTGAGGTCCTGACCCCGGGTCCAGTTAACCAAGGCGGAGAAATCTGCGTCGGACATGTTTGTGTCCCCGAAGAGAGCCTTGGTCAGATTATTATTACCTGTTGCGAGCGCATTGGCGCTATTCGTCAGCCCCCTGTTTGTGGCGAGATTCGAATAAACCTTGCGATCGGAGTTGGGGTCTGCATGCTGTGACGAGGCTCCGCCGTCGGTAACAACCTTGCCATCCTGGATATTGCCCCACCAGCTCTGGGCACTATCCTTGAAGAAACCGCTGTTCGGGTCGACGGCTGGCTGCCCGTCCTCGCCGACAATGACGGCCTCACTTTGCCCGGTAGTGGAATTCTCCTGGATAGCGAGTTTATACCGCTTAAGATTGCCCGGCCAACGGGCTCCTTTCGCCGGCTGGAACAGAGCAAAGTAGAGCGCATCAAGGTGGTTCAAGCGGTCAAAGGTGTTTACCGCAATGCCCGGAGCCACATAGGTTGCAGACGTCGCAAGGATGTCGTTAAAGGCAGTCTCAAACGCGGTTGCCAATGAAGCGGCGTCGTTAGCCTGAAAGTACTGTCCGCCGCCATTGGAAGCAGCGTCAGAAAGCAGCGTCTGATTGCTCTGGAAGCCCACAGTGTATGTGCGGATGGACTGCGGACCGTCCTGTTCCGTGCTCATGTCGTTATCAAACATGTACTCCGCAATTTCGTCGAGGCAGTTGCCGGAACACGAGCCGACGGTGCTCTCCATGGTGCTTTGATAGTTGGTATCCTGAGTGGGCTGGCCGTCCGTTAACAGAATGATGTTGTTTGGCTGGCACTGGTACTCGATCGGGCTGTCGTATTTGTTTCCATCCATAACATCGGCAACGCTGGAATGACGGATGAACGTATCACCTCCCTGAAAATACCTCATTGCCTCAAAAGTTGTCTCAGAAAGCGGCGTATTTCCGCCCGGCGAGAGCTCATTGATTGCGGTTTTCAATGGTGACCTGACGTCAGCAATCGGTTTGATTGCCGAGAGGAAATAACCACCATCGTTGCCACCAAAATACATCGCCCCGACATTGACGTCTTCCATATCATCCAGAAGATTGCCCATTACCGCCTGAACAACCTCCAGGCGATTGGAAGTTCCTTCCGCGATATTGCTCATGCTTCCGGACTTATCGAGAATAAACAGAATGTTGGGCTTGACGATCTTGTCAGCGTCTGTAAAGAAAATCTCGGTATCGTCAGCAACCGCTGTAGAGGTGCCAACCGTCAGGGACATGGAAAGCAGGCCCCACGCGAATCGTTTCATGAAGACCTTCATTGCAGCTCTCCTTCTTGCTGGACAGGATAAATGACCATCAACGCCATCCCACTATCCGAATCCACGAGTACGGTACCAGCCTGGCCAGAAACGCGCCGGTATCCATCTGCACCTACTTCACGCTTGCCAACCTGAACCTTGAATCCACGAGCTGGAAGCAGGCGTGGTTCAGGGCAGAGCTCGCAGCCTTCGGTAACCACACTGAATACGCGTGACGATGAATCTACCATCAACTCGACGGAAGCGGCCTCATAGGCCTCAATAGGGCTATCAATTAACCGCGCATCCTCAAGACTCGCCGCACTGACCGGAGTGATCGCCAAAACGAACACCACCAGTGGCAAACAAAGCATTTTCTTGATCATTTTTTCCTCCAGAGCTGGTCCCAAAACCAACTATCAGTAATATTCGATTCCCTTGAAGACCGTTGAAGTCGCACCTGTCCCCGCCATGGTTGCAGTGCCACTTAACTCATATCGATAACCATCCAGTGCCGTGGAGCTCTCGTTAGCATCCAGCGAGCTGCCGCTACCGGCTATGATTTCGCCGAGGTAACGGGCCTGGTAGGTACCAGCAACGCCGTTCCCGGCATCAACCGTGAAGTTAACCGAACTGCTCATATTGTCCGCGGATTGCATCGATTCTCTTAGCAAGCTCAAATCATTCCCGATTAACCGTTCCGTCAGCGCACTGGCGGAACTCTCGGCAGCCTGAAATGTCCGATTGGAGTTCTGGGCATTGACGGCCATACGCTCCTGCATCACTGACGTATTCATCCCCGCGACACCGATGAGCGTCAAGACCAACAAAACCACAAGACTTACGATCAGAACCGCGCCACGCTCCTGGCGACCTGTCTTCAATTCAGTCATAGCTTCTATCCTCTGGCATTCTATGCACCTAGCTTAATCCCTGTTTCTCAGCGTTACCGTACTGATGAAAGTCCGCCTCAATCGGGTGTCTTCCGGATGCGTCACCGGGCCGGCACCACTTGCTTCAGTAATCACCTCGCCTGGTAGCGCATAGCTCGATGTATCGTCCGTGTCCCGAACCTGGTCGGCGTCACTGATCAGCAAGCCGATTCTCAGCGCGACCACGCGAGACATATCGGTGACGTTGTCAGCGGTTTCGTAACGGATATTGTTGGTGGGCAGTATCTCGCCATACTGGATTTGCATGCTCTCGACCCCCTCCACCAGTTCGTCAACCTGGAAGCTGGGCCCGCCGGCAGCGAGCATGTTATTTGCTCCCCTATAAAGGGCCATTATGTCGTTACCCTGAATGTCATCACGCCCGGTATCGGCGACAAAATAAACGTTGGATGAGAACCTCATAATCCGGGCGCTTTCGTTGTACGCCTGCCCCAGATTGTTGCTGGAGTTCACGTTTTGGGCGTGCGCCCAGGTGCCGCTAGTTGGGTCGCTCGATATTCGAAAAAGATCCGCGTTCTCGCAATCCGAAATCAGAACAATGTCATTCTGGGTGAACGAATTAATCGCAGTGCCTGCCACCTGAATGTTGGCGTTTACCACGTTCATGTTTCCGGTCACCTCGACGTCAATGGTCTGGCCGCGCTGTATCGAAATCACATCGCTTCCAACGAGGGCATTGGCCTCAATCGGGGTCCCGTCAAACTCGGTGCCATTGGCCCAGTTGCCGTCGGCGACTTCCCAGCCTCTAAGGGTGGTGGAGAAAAAATCTGCCGTAGGGGCGTTATCCGCGATAATCCTCATGGTCACGTCTGCAGGGTCCGCACACCCCTGAAAACCAATCATCCGCATGTCTCGTGCGACAATATCTGTCGCGATCCGACCGGATTCCTGAATCCGCGCAAGAGACGTACTGAGGCGAGCGGTCTGGCTTGAATCCACATAGACCGTGAAAATGCCAAGAATCAGCGTTGCACTCAGGGCAAGCGCGACCATCAATTCAACCAGCGATAAACCGGCCTGCCCTTTTGGGCTATGGGTAATGAACCCCTGAACTTTTTTGGCTCCCATCAAGCACCTCATAATGAGAAATTCAGGAAAAAGGAATTATCACCGGCGATTTGTTCGTTAGCATCGCCTTCTCTGACAACTTCATCCCACTGGACAGAGATCGTAAACATCTCGGTGCCGGCATCGAACTGAATCGAGCCTTGCCCGCCAGGCAAGAGTGTCATGTCGCTTCCGACTCCCTGAATCTGGCGCGCCCACTGAGCCAAATCCACCGTTACCTGTTGCGCCGGCGAACATCCGCCGTTCTGCGTCGCACAAACCGGGAGGTTTGTGGATGCGCCAACGGTCGTGAAGCCGTCATAGGCTCCACCGCCTACAGCCTGGGCCCGATTGGCCCGTATGCGGTCAGCCATGTCATAGGCCAGAATGCTCGCCTGGGTCCGCAGATACGCACCCTGATTGTTTCGCATTCCGTCTACCAGCAACCCGGCGAGGCCCAGAAGCCCTATCGCCAGGATGAACACGGTCACCAGAATTTCAATCAGCGTAAAGCCCTGACTTTTCAAGCCTTTCATTTCGCTTCTGTTGGCTCCGCGCTTCGGAATAAACGACGTTTTCATCATTGCGCCACTCTCACGGACAGGTGATATTTGCGTTGTTGTGATCGTTCAGTACGCCGTTACCCGAGGTATCTCGCGCCAGACGTGTCTGACCGGACACGCTGACAACAATTGCCCTCGCTGCCCCCGCACCGCGGGAATCACATACTGTAATTGTGCCTGCAGCCGATAGACCAATTCCCGGAGGAATCGGGAAGCCATTGCCTGAAAACTGCACAAATGAGCCTCCACCACTGGTAAGGCCAGCGATTCTCATGGTGTTGCCACCTTCCAGGGCCTGGCTGATCCGGAGGAGCTGGTCGTCTCCGGCATCGAGCACGCGATCACCGTCAAGGTCGCGCATCACAATCCAGCCGGTCTCCCACGTGTTTGCACCACTGCATGAAGCGCTGTCAGCACTGGCGCAGACAGTAATCACGCCATCCTGCATTTTGGATGCTTCACTGCGGGCATAGCTCATAAGGCTGGACGCTTCATTTATTTGAGACGTCAGCCGATTATTAAGTACGGTCTCGCGAAAAGACGGAACTGCAAACGATGCAACGATTGCCAGAATGACGATCGTTATAATCAGTTCAAGCAACGTAAAGCCAGAGCTTCGCTGGAATCCGGACATAATTCTTCCCTATTTCTGATTGGTTACAGATTATTGTGAGTCAGGGTGCGAAACCACCCACCTGCGATAAGCGGGAGTCTTAGCGTGATAAACGGTCGCTACTTAAGAGGTGATGTGTAACGGTTCACAAAAAAGGGGGGAATAGGGCAGGATATTGATATTCGGGTAAGCTTCCCGAATGAAGCAAGGCCCCATCCGGCAAAGCTCACCTGCTATACGAGGGCAAACAAAGGTCAGGAAACCTCTACCACATCAATCCTGAGCTCTTTGGGCATCGAAAACACAATATTCTCCTCACGCCCGGCAATTTCCTCCGGAACACTACCCCCCAATTCCCTGAGGCGATTGATCACATCGTTCACCAATACTTCGGGCGCAGAGGCACCAGCGGTTACGCCAACTGAGGACTTTCCCTCAAGCCAGGCAGGATCAATCTGAGATGCCTCATCAATCAGGTAGGCCGGCGTACCCATCCGCTCAGCCAGTTCTCGCAACCGGTTGGAATTGGAACTGTTCGGGGAGCCAACCACCAGCATCAGGTCGCAGCCTCCGGCGAGCTGCTTCACGGCATCCTGGCGGTTCTGAGTGGCGTAGCAGATGTCGTCTTTGCGGGGGCCCTGGATTTCGGGGAATTTGGCACGCAGGGCGTCGATAACACGAGCGGTGTCGTCCATGGATAGAGTCGTCTGGGTGACGTAGGAAAGCCTTCCGGAGTCGTTCACTTCCAGCTTTGCCACATCTTCCTCGTTCTCCACGAGGTAAATCTCGCCACCATTGCTGTGATCATACTGCCCCATGGTGCCCTCCACTTCCGGGTGGCCGTGGTGGCCGATCAGAACACATTCCCGGCCGTCGCGGCTGTAGCGCATGACTTCCAGGTGGACCTTGGTGACCAGCGGGCAGGTGGCATCGAAGACTTTCAGGCCGCGGCGGGCGGCTTCGTTTTGTACTGCTTGGGAGACGCCATGGGCGCTGAAGATCACCAGTTTGTCATCCGGCACTTCCTCCAGCTCGTCAACAAAGATTGCGCCGCGGTTGCGGAGGTTATCCACCACGAATTTGTTGTGGACGACTTCGTGGCGCACGTAGATCGGTGCACCAAAGACATCCAGGGCGCGGTTGACGATCTCAATGGCTCGGTCAACACCGGCACAGAAACCCCGGGGATTTGCTAGTCGGATCTGCATAACAACCTGCTGCCTTGGTTAGTGGGCCGGTCCGACCGGCTCCACATCAATAATCTGAACTTCAAACGTCAGTGTACGCCCTGCCAGGGGGTGATTAAAATCCACCTCCACCTCATCGCCTTCCACGCGGCTGACAACGCCGGGTAACTCACTCTGGCGGGCATCGGCAAACGAGATCATTACACCTGGCTCCAACACCATATCCGGACTGAACTCATGGCGTTTGAACGTCTGAACGTTATTGGGGTTGTGCTGGCCAAAGGCTTTTTCCGGCGGCACCTGAAAGCTGTCCTGATCACCGGCCTTCATGCCCATCAAGTAGGCCTCGAAATTCTCAGGCAGATTTTCATCCCCGATTTCGAGGGTGGCCGGCTCTTTTTCGAAGGTGGAATCGATCACTTCACCATCGGGGAACTTCAGAGAGAAATGCAGCTTGACCCGGGTACCCTTGTCTACAGGCAGTTCAGTCATAAGAGTTACTCACTCCTTTTCGCATCGCCATTGGAATCAATGGGTTTGCGAAACATATCGAGAATCATGATGCCGGCACCAATAGTTATCGCTGTGTCGGCCAGGTTAAAGGCTGGAAAATGCCAGTCCTGCCAGTAAAAGTGCAGGAAGTCGACCACATAGCCATGCACCACCCGGTCGTAAACGTTACCCAGGGCGCCACCGAGAATGAGTACGATGGCAACGGCGGTCCAGGTTTCATGGCGCTGCAGGTTTTTCAGCCAATAGATCAGCACAGCACTGACCACCAGGGCCAGAGTGACGAAGAACCAGCGTTGCCAGCCCGCCGCTTCGGCCAGGAAGCTGAAAGCGGCTCCGGTATTGTGGAGTAGCGTCAGATTGAACATGGGGATGACCGGAACCGGATCTCCATAGGTCAGCATGGCTGTGGCCATGGCTTTGGTGCCGAGATCAAGAATGATCACCAGCGCCGCCAGCCACAGCCACTTCAACTTGTTTCCGGTGTCCTGCTGTTCAGACATGGCTGCGTCCATCAGGCGTAGGATCGGGCTTCACCAGCCCCTTCCACGTTGGTGACGCAGCGGCCACAGAGGTCGACGTACTTCGCGTTACGGCCGACATCTTCCCTGTGATGCCAGCAGCGCTCGCACTTGGTATTGGCAGCCGGAGTCACCTTGACCCGAAGGCCTTCGTGGGAAGTCATCTCGGCATCGCCCGCCTCAGAGACCGGCTTCACGGTGGCCTCAGAAGTGATCAGGACGAAGCGCAACTCCTCACCGAGGTGTTTCAGATCTGCTGCCAGGTCACCTTCGCAGTACAGGGTGACTTCGGCACTCAGGGAGCCTTTGATTTCACCGCGAGCCCGAGCCTCTTCCAGCCGCTTGTTAACAGCTTCCTTGACGCTATAAATCTCGCGCCAGTAGTTGCGGTCAAGCTCGGTATTTTCCGGGAGCGCAGTCAGGCCCTCGTACCAGGTTTCATAGAACACGGTATCGCCCCGTTTGCCGGGCAGATGTTGCCAGATTTCGTCAGCGGTGAAGCTGAGAATCGGCGCAATCCAGCGAACCATGGCCTCGGCCACGTGGTAAAGAGCGGTCTGGCAGGAACGGCGGGCCAAGCTGTCTGCCTGGGTGGTGTACTGGCGGTCCTTGATGATATCGAGGTAAAAGCCTCCCAGGGTCGCTTCGCAGAAGTTGTAAACC
Source organism: Marinobacter sp. (assembly GCF_048269445.1). Classification (GTDB taxonomy): domain Bacteria; phylum Pseudomonadota; class Gammaproteobacteria; order Pseudomonadales; family Oleiphilaceae; genus Marinobacter. The sequence goes on from NZ_JBLXIQ010000010.1 coordinate 27,794, forward strand.
TTCTGGTAGATCCTCAGGAACGCATAATTGCCGTAGTCCTCATGAAGCTCTTCCTGCAACTGCAGGGCACGGTCCACCATCCAGCGGTCCAGGGCGATCATATCCTCCGGAGCCACCATGTGCTGCTCTGGATCAAAACCGGTCAGGTTACTCAGCAGGAAACGGGAAGTGTTGCGGATTCGGCGGTAGCCGTCGGCCGTCTGGCGCAGGATGTCCTTGGAGACGGTCATTTCACCGCTGTAGTCAGTCGCCGCAACCCACAGCCGCAGGATATCGGCACCCAGCTCGTTCATCACCTCCTGAGGCGCGATTACGTTACCCAGGGATTTGGACATCTTGTGGCCCTTGCCATCAACGGTGAAGCCGTGGGTCAGAACCTGCTTGTACGGGGCCACGCCGTTCATGGCGATGGAGGTTTTCAGGGAGGACTGGAACCAGCCGCGGTGCTGGTCAGAACCTTCCAGGTACATATCGGCCGGGAACTGGCCCAGTTCCTCGCGAACCCGCAGGACCGATTCGTGGGTTACCCCGGAATCAAACCAGACGTCCAGCGTGTCAGTCACCTTATCGTACTGATCAGCACCGGCGCCCAGCAGCGCGGACGCATCCAGCTCGTACCAGGCATCGATACCACCTTCTTCGATTTGCTCTGCCACCTTTTCAATCAGGTTCTGGGTGTCCGGGTGCAGCTCCTGGGTTTCCTTATGGATAAACAGCGTGATGGGCACCCCCCAGGTCCGCTGACGGGAGATACACCAATCCGGTGACTGGTTGAACATGGCTTCAATGCGATTCTGGCCCCAGGAAGGCACCCAGCGCACCCCCTTGATGGCTTCCAGGGCATCGGCACGGAGGTTTTCCTTGTCCATGCTGATAAACCACTGGGGCGTGGCCCGGTAGATCAGCGGCGTCTTGGTGCGCCAGCAATGAGGATAGCTGTGACGGAACTTCTCCGAGCGAACCAGCTTGCCTTCGCGCTCCAGCGCGCTGCAAACGGGTTCATCGGCCTTGTAAACGTGCACGCCGGCGAGCTCACCGGCCGCCGAGGTGTAGGTACCGTCGGCCTGAACCAGGTTGATGGTGCCGATGTTGTAGGCCTTGCCCACTTCAAAGTCTTCCACACCGTGATCCGGAGCGGTATGGACAGCACCGGTGCCAGCGTCGGTGGAAACGTGGTCCCCCAGGATAACCGGCACCTGCTTGTCGTAAATCGGGTGCTGCAGTGTCAGATGCTCAAGCGCGGCGCCAGAACAGGTGGCCAGCACCTCATACCGCTCAACCTGCCAGCGCGCCATGATGCCTTCGACCATATCGGCGGCCAGGATCATCCGTTCAGGCCCCTGCCCCACATCGGTCTGGACCAGCGCATACTCCAACTCGGCATTCAGGGAAACCGCCTGGTTGGCCGGGATCGTCCAGGGTGTGGTGGTCCAGATGACAACAGAGACATCGCCCTCGCCCGTGTCTGTGCCAAAGAGAGCAAGAGCTCTTGCCTGATCAACCGCCGTGAAGCGAACGTCGATCTGGGTAGAGGTTTTATCCTGGTACTCAACCTCAGCCTCTGCCAGTGCGGACTGACCCACCACACTCCAGTACACCGGCTTGTAACCACGAACCAGGTGACCTTTGGCAACGATCTTGCCCAGGGCGCGCACGATCCCGGCTTCCACCTTGGGGTCCATGGTGAGATAGGGTTTGTCCCACTCACCCATCACGCCCAGGCGAATGAAGTCTTCCTTCTGGCCGGCGATCTGTTTGGTAGCGTAGTCACGACAAGCCTGGCGGAAGGTTTTGTAATCCACCTTCACGCCTGCTTTGCCAATCTCCTGCTCCACCTTGTGCTCGATGGGCAGGCCATGGCAGTCCCAGCCCGGCACATAGGGTGCGTCATAGCCCATGAATCCGTGGGATTTGACGATCATATCCTTGAGAATCTTGTTAACCGCATGACCAATGTGAATGCTGCCGTTGGCGTAGGGAGGCCCATCATGAAGAATGAACTTGTCCCGCCCCTCACGCTGCTTGCGCAGGTTGCCGTAGACGTCGAGATCCTGCCAGCGCTTTAGCATTTCCGGCTCGCGCTTGGCCAGGTTACCGCGCATGGGAAAGGCGGTTTCCGGCAGATTCAGGGTATGCTTGTAGTCGCTCATGGTTTGTGTGCGTGCTCTCTTGGTCGGTGTTGGCTTGGTCAGTATTGGTCAGTCTTTTATTCGTTGGGGCGCCGCCAGGCGTTTCAATGCGTGTTTCGTTCGGAGCCGTTTGCGGAAATCCACGAACGGGCATCCTCGAAATCCCGGGCGATCTGTTCTTTCAATTCATCGACAGAAGCGAACTTTTCCTCGTCCCGCAGGCCATGCCGGAACACGACTTCCAGGTGCTGGCCATAAAGTGTGCCAGCAAAGTCAAACAGGTGCACTTCCAGGGATGGCTGCTTGCCATCCACGGTTGGCCGCAGACCTATGTTGGCAACGCCATCGTAAACGGCGCCATCATCCAATGTGGCTGCAACCACATACACACCTCGTAGCGCAGACAAACGGTGCAAAAGAATATTCGCCGTGGGCGCGCCGATCTGACGTCCTAGTTGTCTGCCGTAAACCACCCTGCCCCGGATGCGATAGGGGTGCCCGAGCAGAGCTTCAGCCTGCTCCAGCCCGTTCACCGTGAGCAGATCCCGCACCCGGCTACTGCTCACACGCTCGCCTCTCACCGTGACCGTTCGGGTGTTCTCAACAGTGAAGCCCGCGCCCGGACCGAACTTCTCCAGCAATGCAAAATCTCCGGCCCGATCACAGCCAAACCGGAAATCGTCGCCCACCACCAGGTGTTTGACGGCCAGCCCCTCGATCAGGATGTCTTCAATAAAGCCCATGGCAGAATAGCTACGAAAGGCCTGGTTAAAGCGAATGCACAGAACAATGTCGACACCCTCAGCCAGCAGTGCCTCGAATTTCTGACGGAAACCCATCAATCGCGGCGGAGCCTCACGACCCTGAAAAAACTCCCTGGGCTGGGGCTCGAAAATCATCACCACGGAAGGCACACCCAAGGCGTTGGCCTTGCTTCTGACCTGGTCAATGATGGTCTTGTGGCCCAGATGCACACCATCAAAATTACCGATGGTGGCGACACACCCATTGGCGAGTGGAGAATCCTCCCGCCGGGACAGCTTTTTAAGGTTGGTCAGGCCCCGGATCAGACGCATGTAATGCGAACCTTCAATTGCCAGCTAGCTTTCAGCGTTTGCCTTTTCCGCAACGCTGGTGAGAAAACGCGCGATTATACCTTACCTCTGGCGGAAATGTCTTACCCGAACCCCGGCCAGCGCCAGGGCAACAAAGTAAACAGCCACTCCAGCCCCCACCAACACCGCCATATCCGCCGCACGCTGGTAGCCACCGTTCGCCAGCCATACCGCCACCGGCGACTTCAGCCAGAAGATAACCGCGGCCAACGCACCATTGGCGAACAAAACCTGCAGCAGGAATCGGGGCCAGCCGGGCTGGCTCCGCCAGGCACCTTCCTTGCGCAGACCTCGCCACAGGAGATACCCATTCAGCCAGGCTGACAGGGAGGTCGCCAAAGCCAGCCCGGCATGGGCGAGGGGAAAAATCAGAATCAGGTTGAATACCATGTTCGCCACCATGGCAATGACACCGATCTTTACCGGCGTCTTGGTATCCTCGCGGGCAAAGAAACCCGGGGCCAGCACTTTAATCAACATGAACGCCAGCAACCCTGCGGAATAGGCCCGCAGACTCTGAGCCGACATCGCTACATCCCGGTCGGTCACCTCGCCGTAATGGAACAGGGTGGCAATCAGCGGCTCGGCCAGCAAGGCAAGGGCCAGTGCTGCCGGCAAACCAATCAGCAGGACAGCACGAACAGCCCAGTCCAGCGTTGCTGCAAACTGATCCGCCGAAGCCGCTGTGTGTTTGCGGGACAGGCTGGGAAGAATTACCGTGGCGATGGCAATGCCAAATACACCCAAGGGCAACTCCGCAAGGCGGTCGGAGTAGTACAGCCAGGAAACGCTGCCGGTCTGGAGAAACGACGCAAGCACGGTGTCCAGGAGAAGATTGATCTGACTGACCGACACCCCGAACAGGGCCGGGACCATCAATTTCAGGATTCGGCTGACGCCTTCGTGGCGATAATCCACCCTCGGCCTGGGTAGCAGGCCCAGGCGCATGAGAAACGGCAGCTGGAAGAACAACTGCAAAGCACCGGCAATAAAGACACCCCAGGCCAGTGCCATGATGGGCTCATCCATCAGAGGCGTCAGCCAGATCGCCGCTGCGATCATGGCCAGATTCAACAGAACCGGAGTAAAGGCCGGCACCGCAAAGCGGTCGTAGCTATTGAGAATGCCGCCGGCAAACGCCGTCAGGGAGATCAGCAGTAAATAGGGAAAGGTGATGCGCAGCATGTCGCTGGTCAGGGCAAACTTCACATCATCATCAAGAAACCCCGGCGCAAAAACCGCCGTCAATACCGGAGCTCCCAAGATCGCAACGAGTGTTACTCCCAGCAACACCAGACCCAGCGAACCGGACACTGCATTAACCAGCCGCCGTACATCCGACTGGGACTGGCTCTCCCGATAGGACGACAACACGGGCACGAAGGCTTGGGAAAAGGCGCCCTCAGCAAAAAGCCTGCGCAAAAAATTCGGAATCTTGAAGGCAACAAAAAAGGCGTCCGCGCCGGCGCCAGCGCCGAAATAGCGCGCAATCACCATGTCCCGAACCAGACCAAGCACCCTGGAGAACATGGTCATAATGCCCACAAGCCCAGAGGACCTGAGCAGGCCGGGTGCTTTGGGTAATCGCTTCTGTTCCAGGGGTAATTCAGGTTCCGAAGACATGCAGGCTCTGGTCTGGCAATGTGGACATGGATAGATTGCGGCGAGTTTACCACAGGCCTTCTGTGTCAGGGCATGAAATGGGTTTTAGCCTTGACATTTCGAGGTTTGAGCGGCATAGTTCCGCGTCATTAATTTCGACGCGCTGGTTTTGGCGCGCCCGCGATGTAACGAATCATTCAGCAACGAATTTGAGATTTTCAGGAGTTTTACGGTGGCAAATTCCCCGCAAGCCAAGAAGCGCGCACGTCAGAACGAGAAGAACCGCAAGCACAATGCAAGCCTGCGTTCCATGGCTCGTACTTACATGAAAAAAATCCAGTCCAAGATTGAAGCCGGCAACTACGAAGAAGCTCAGGCTGCTTTCCAGCAGGCCCAGCCGATTCTGGACAGCATGGTTAACAAAGGTATCTTCGCGAAGAACAAGGTTGCTCGTCACAAGAGCCGCCTGAGCGCCAAGATCAAGTCTCTGAAGAGCGCATAATTCGCCCGATTTCAGAAGCAAAAAAACCGGCCAGATGGCCGGTTTTTTTATGCTTCAGAAATAAGCATCACACAATAACCAGGTTATCCCGGTGAATCATTTCCTCGCCCGAGATATAGCCCAGAACCTCGGCAATCCGGTCACTCGATCTGCCGGCAATGGCCCTAGCCTCGTCGGCACTGTAATTCACAAGCCCCCGAGCAATCTCCTTGCCTGCCTGATCAACGCACGACACCATCTCGCCTCGGCGAAACTGCCCGACCACACCCTTTACGCCCACGGGAAGCAGACTGCGCCCACCAAGACACACCACCTTCACCGCACCATCATCCAGGGTTAACTTGCCCCGGGTCTGCAGATGGCTGGCCAGCCACTGCTTGCGGGCAGCGATCCGGCCCTGCTCCGGGAGTAGCAAGGTGCCGATCACATCACCCTGTCGCAACCGGCCGATCACACCCTCGATACGACCACCAACGATAACGGTAAACGCCCCAGACCGGGCGGCCAGGCGGGCAGCCCGCAACTTGGTCAGCATGCCACCGCGCCCCAGCGCACCGGCACCACCTCCGGCCATAGCGTCCAGCTCATGGTCACCAGCCTTACGCTCAGTGACCAGCCGGGCATCGGCGCTCTTCCTGGGATCCTTGTCAAACAGACCAAGCTGATCGGTCAGGATAATCAGCCCGTCCGCCTCAATCAGGTTTGCCACCAGCGCGCCCAGGGTGTCGTTGTCACCGAACCGGATTTCGTCGGTCACCACGGTGTCGTTCTCGTTGACGATCGGCACTACGCCAAAATCAAGCAACGCCCTGAGCGTACTGCGACCATTGAGGTATCGCTTGCGGTCTGAGAGGTCATCGTGGGTCAGAAGAATCTGGGCAGTGTGGATATTGTGCCGCTTGAACTGGGCCTCCCAGGTTTGAACCAACCCCATTTGCCCAACCGCAGCGGCGGCCTGCAGTTCATGCAATTGCTCCGGCCTTACCGTCCAGCCAAGACGACTCATCCCCTCGGCCACCGAACCGGAGGAGACCACCACCACCTCCACACCTTCTTCAACCAGTTCTGCAATCTGGTCCACCCACAAGCCCAAAGCAGCCACATCCAACCCCCTGCCATCGTTGGTCAGCAGGGCGCTTCCGATCTTGATAACCAGGCGACGAGCCTGGCGCAACTGTAGGCGTTCAGTCATGGTGCGTAAGGGGTCTCTCTGGTGTCAGCCCTGCTTTACTCGGGCGCGTAAACCACTTCGACATCGTAGTCATCATCGTCGAAGTCATCGTCATCGTCGCTGTTCTCGCGGGCAGCACGGCGGGCTTGACGCTCTGCCTCGATACGGACCCGGGCCTCATCATCCATCTGCCGACGACGCCGGGCTTCGCGTTCCGCAACCTCAGGGTTCTGAGCCTCTTCTTCGGCCTGCTCTTCAATCCAGCGCATAACGGCCTGAACCAAAGGCCTGGTGCCCTCGCCACTGAGCGCGGAAATCCGGAACACCGGGCCCTCCCAGCCAAGCTCATCAACAATAGCCTGGCAATGGGCATCGCGGTCCTCATCAGCCACCATATCCACTTTATTCAGCACCAGCCATCTGGGCCGACTGGCGAGGGTTTCACTGAACTTCTCAAGCTCGTGCGCAATAGCTCGGACTGCATCCGCCGGCGAAGAGCCGTCGTAAGGCGCCACATCGACAAGGTGCAGCAAGAGCCGGGTGCGGACCAAATGCTTGAGGAACCGGATACCCAGCCCCGCACCTTCAGCGGCCCCCTCAATCAGACCGGGAATGTCGGCAATCACAAAACTCTGATGCGCCTGCACACTGACGACCCCGAGGTTAGGCACCAGGGTGGTAAAAGGATAATCCGCCACTTTCGGACGGGCCGCCGACACCGAACGGATAAAGGTGGACTTGCCGGCATTGGGCATACCCAGCAGTCCGACATCCGCCAACACCTTCAGCTCTAGCCGCAGGTTGCGCAGTTCGCCCTCAGAACCCTTGGTAGTCTGCCGGGGCGCGCGGTTAACCGAGGACTTGAAGCGGGTGTTACCAAGGCCATGAAAACCGCACTGGGCAACCTTCAGACGCTGCCCTGCATGGGTCAGATCCCCGAGCACCTCATGAGTATCCATATCCACAACGGTAGTGCCCACCGGCACAGGCAGAACAAGATCCTCACCCTTGGTACCGGTGCAGTTGCGGCCGGAGCCCGGCTCACCATTCTGAGCCTTGTGTTTACGCTGAAAACGGTAATCGACCAATGTATTGAGCGACTCGTCCGCTTCCAGAAATACGGAACCACCATCACCCCCGTCGCCGCCGTCCGGGCCACCCTTGGGAACGTATTTTTCACGCCGGAAGCTCAGGCAGCCATGACCGCCCTTGCCGGCCTCCACAATGATGGTGGCTTCGTCTACGAATTTCATGAATCAACCCTTTGCGCAATGCGCATAAACTAAAAAGCCCCGCAGCCTCAAGGAAGCTTTGCGGGGCTCCGGATCGCTCTGACTCTCCTATTCTACCAGGAAATCAGCGCCACCCAAGGTTCGACAGAACCGGATCGCCGCTGCTTACGCAGCAGGAACGATGCTCACGAACTTGCGGCTCTGCGGGCCTTTGACTTCGAACTTCACCTGGCCGCCTGCTTTCGCAAACAGGGTGTGGTCCTTGCCAATGCCAACGTTGCTACCAGCGTGAAAACGGGTTCCACGCTGACGAATGATGATGCTGCCTGCAGAAACAGTCTCACCGCCAAAGCGCTTCACACCAAGTCGTTTCGACTCAGAATCGCGACCATTACGGGTACTACCTGCTGCTTTTTTATGAGCCATTACAAGCCTCCTTATATAAGGGGTTACGCGAGGGTCTTAACCCTGGATACCCGTGATCTTGACTTCAGTAAACCACTGACGGTGGCCCTGACGTTTCATGGAATGCTTACGACGACGGAACTTGATGATATTAATCTTGTCGTGACGGCCGTGGCTAACCACTTCCGCAGTCACTTTGGCACCATCAACAACCGGCGCACCAACCTGAACCTTGTCGCCATCGGCGATCAGCAGAACGCGATCAAACTCAATGTTACCGCCGGTTTCAACTTCCAGCTTTTCAAGCTTCAGGGTTTCGCCTTCTTTTACACGGTGTTGCTTACCACCGCTAACAATAACTGCGTACATTTACTCGTTCTCCACGATTGACCCATCCCTGCTCTTATCCACCTGGTTCTAAGGGAAGCGCTCTGGCGACCCTATAGCAGGGAGCGCAGGTTGGGATGAGTTGGGCGCGTGATTGTACGAAAAGACGCCTCGTAACACAAGCCAAGTTGACACTACCGGCTGCAATACCTAGCATTGCCGCGACCTGCCTTTATTATCAACGAATGCAACGACGATACCACCAGCAAGGGATCCACAAGCCGCATGACAGCCCAGCGCATCTACGACACCGTGGCCGACGACTTCAGCCGCGTTAATGACCTGATCATCCAGCGGCTTTCCTCAGACGTTCCCCTGGTGGAAAAAATCGCCCAGTACATTATCGAAAGCGGTGGTAAGCGACTGAGACCACTGCTGGTTTTACTTTCCAGCCAAGCCGCGGGCTACGAAAAAAACGATCATCTAAAGCTAGCTGCCGTCATTGAATTCCTGCACACCGCCACTCTGCTCCACGACGATGTGGTAGACACGTCAGACATGCGCCGGGGCCGAAGCACCGCCAATGCTCGCTGGGGCAATGCCCCAAGCGTATTGGTAGGTGATTTCCTCTACGCCCGGGCCTTCGAGATGATGGTGGAGCTCAAAAGCCTGCCTATTATGGAAGTTTTATCCCGCGCCACAGCCGTGATTGCCGAAGGCGAAGTCATGCAGCTGATAAACGTGAAAAACCCGGACCTGACCGAAGACCAGTACATGAAGGTCATCCATAACAAGACCGCCATGCTTTTTGAAGCTGCCTCCCATACTGGCGCCCTACTGGCCGAAGCCAATGACGACCAGGAACGGAATCTGAAAGACTACGGCAAATACCTGGGCCTGGCGTTCCAGCTGGTGGACGATGTTCTGGATTACCGCGGCGATGCCGAAGCCATGGGCAAGAACGTGGGAGATGACCTGGCCGAAGGCAAGACCACCCTGCCCCTGATCTACGCCATGGCCCACGGCACCGACGACGAGCGCCAGTTGATTCGCCAGGCCATTCGCAAAGGTGGGCTGGACGAGCTACCCCGGATTCTGGAGATTGTTGAGCGCTCCGGCGCCATTGAATACACCATGACCAAAGCCCGGGAACAAGCCAACCTGGCCAAAGAATGCCTGAAATTCCTGCCCGCTTCCGGACACAAAGCCGCCATGGAACTGCTCACCGAAGTTGCAGTCGCCCGGGTCAGCTGATTTGAGCATCGGGTCAGATGAACGCATTCAACTGACCCTGGCCCCGGTTTCAGTCCAGGTGTTCACGGCCATGAGGTGCATCGAAGTCCAGCTTGGGGCCAACCGGCACAATCTGGGTCGGGTTGATGGTCCGCTGGCTGACATAGTAGTGGCGCTTGATCTGCTCGATATCCACTGTTTCCGCCACACCCGGCACCTGATACAGATCGCGAACGTAAGCAGAAAGCGCCGGGAAGTCGCTGATCCGCTGGCGATTACATTTGAAATGGCTGTAATACACCGCATCAAACCGGATTAACGTTGTGAATAGCCGCCAATCCGCCTCCGTTAACTGTCCGCCCACCAGATACCTCTGGCCCGCCAATCGATCCTCCAACCAGTCCAGAGACTCGAAAAGCGCCCTGTAAGCTTCCTCGTATTTGTCCTGCGCAGTGGCAAAGCCCGCTTTATAGACACCGTTATTCACTGTGTTGTAAACCCGGGCATTCACCTCAGCGATTTCACCCTGCAATGCCTCGGGATAAAAATCGAGATCGGTGCGAACGCCATCGAGCCCATTAAATGCCGAGTTGAACATCCGGATAACCTCGGCCGACTCATTACTGGCAATCGTCTGCTTTTCCTTATCCCACAACGTCGGCACGGTCACCCGCCCGGAATACTCAGGCGCAGCTTTGGTGTAGACCTCGTGCAGAAACCGGAAACCGTGCAAATGATCCCGATGCTGTTCACTGTCCGGCCGGAACTCCCAGCCGTTCTCCACCATGTCCGGATGCACCACCGACACCGAAACATGCTTTTCCAAACCCTTCAGCTTCCGAAAAATCAGCGTCCGATGCGCCCAGGGGCACGCCATGGACACATAAAGGTGATAACGCCCAGACTCGGCCTTGAAACCACCCTCACCATCCGGCCCGGGCGAACCGTCGGGTGTTACCCAGTTCCGAAACCGTGCCGCCTCACGCTCAAACTTGCCGCCGGTCTTGTCAGTGTCATACCACTGGTCGTGCCACTTGCCATCGATTAACAGGCCCATAAGAAGGCTCCTCAGAAATTCTGAATCATGGAAATCTGGCCTTTCCCCTAGGCCAACTATTTAACAGGCAGAATAACGGCGACCCTGCTACCCTCTCAAACAAGCATTTCTGGCCAACAACCTCAGATAATTCGAACATGCACACAGCCATCACCATAGACGCCCTCAAAGTCCTCGATGCCATCGACCGCAAAGGCAGCTTTGCCGGCGCCGCCGGCGAACTCTTCCGGGTGCCCTCAGCCATCAGCTACACCGTCCAGAAACTGGAAGAAGACCTGAATGTTGCCATCTACGACCGCACGGGGCACCGCGCCAGGCTAACCCCTGCTGGCCGTTACCTCCTGGAGGAGGGGCGCACCCTGCTTGAGGCAGCCGAAAACCTCGCCCACACGACCCGACAAGTGGCCCAGGGCTGGGAGACCAGACTCAGAATCGGATTCAACTCCTTGCTGCCGGCAGACTGCCTGTTCCCGGCAATCAGGGACTTCTATGAGCTCGGCGTACCGGTGGACGTGCAAATCGTAGAGGAAGTCTTCGCTGGCACCTGGGACGCATTGCAAAGCCGCCGGGTTGATCTGATCATCGGCGCCGACAATTTCAGCAAACCGGCGGGGAACTTCACGACCAAAGCCCTTGGCGAAATGCCATTCGTGTTTGCTGTCGCCACCGGGCACCCTCTGGCAATCGCGGAAGAGCCTCTTTCAGAAGAGGATATCTCGCGATACCCCGCAGCCGTGGCGGCAGACACATCGCGCTCATTGCCCGCGGGACATGCCGGCATTTTTCGCCGGCAACGAACCCTGACTGTCGCCAACATTGACCAGAAAATTGCCATTCAGACTGCAGGACTTGGGGTTGGGTGGCTACCCGAGTCGAGGATCAACCAGCAGCTCAAAGACGGCACCCTGGTCGCCAAGCAGGTGCACGAGCCTCGCCAGCCCATCATGCTGCACCTCGCCAGACATGCGGAAGACCAGGGCAAGGCTCTTATGTGGTTCTGGGAGCGGCTAGGCCGGGAAGAAGTTATACCACCAATGCCGAAAGGAGCACTCTGATGCGGCAGCTGTCCGAACTGGACGCCTCATTTCTGTACCTGGAATCGGAAACGACCCCGATGCATATCGGCGGAGTCTATCTCTTTGATGCCAGCGAACGCGAAACACCTCTGGCCTTCAGCACATTTGTTGCCTACCTTCGCAGCCGGCTCCACGTGGTGCCAGTGTTCCGCCAACGCCTCAAGGAAATCCCCCTGCGCCTGGGCCGCCCCTACTGGATCGACGACCCGGGCTTCAGCATCGAGCGCCACCTCGCCTACGTCAACCTCGGCGAACACGGCCGCAAGGCCAGCCTGATGACGCTGGCCTCCAAGATTCTGGAAGAGCCCCTGAAAAGAGACCGCCCCCTTTGGCATATAACCTTCGTGGACGGTTTCAAGCTGGATGAGGAGGATGCCGGCAGTGCGGGTTTTGCGCTGATCGTGAAGTTACACCACGCGGCTATCGATGCCTTCAGCGGCGAAGAAATCATCGGCAAGTTACTCGAGTACTCCCCGGAGCCTCACCCAATTACTCCACCCCGGCCCTGGCACCCCCGCCCAGAGCCGTCAGAGGAACGAGTCATGTTGCAGGCAGGCGCGAATATCCTTCGGACGCCGCTGCAGTTCACCGCACTCGCGGTCAATGCCGCCGAAGCCACTGCACGGGGACTGATTCAGAAACAACTGCGCAAGCTGCCGTTGCCACTGCCACTATTTTCCGCGCCACACAGCCCGTTTAACCGGCAGATTACCGCAAACCGGCAGATAATCGCAGCCAGCGTTCAGCTCTCGCGACTAAAAGCGATCAAGGCATCCCTCGGCGATGTTACGCTGAACGACGTGGTTCTCGGCTTGTGCGCCGAGACCCTCCGACGCTACCTGACCAGCGAAGGGGCGGATGCCAGCAAATCCCTGGTGGCAATGACTCCAATTTCTGTTCGCTCAAACAGCTTGCGCAGGGCAACCGGAAACCAGATGTCCGCCATGCTGCTGGACCTTGCCACCAGCGAGCCAAATCCTGCCCAACGGATTCGCCGGATTCATTGGAACGCGGTCGCTTCAGAGCCCTATCGGGAGGCCATAGCTGCTGACCGACTCACGGAACTCCTGCCTTCGACCATGCTTGCCCTATCCGCCAGGCTATATTCGGAATTGCAGATTGCCCAGCGCTATCAGCCCGTATTTAATCTGCCAATCACTAACGTTCCAGGGCCACAGGTACCACTGTATTTACAAGGCGCACGACTGGTTCAGCAGTACAACACGGCGCCGCTGTTCGACAGTATGGGCCTGGTGATAGTCGCGGTAAGCTACGAAGGCAGGCTGACACTGAACTTTACCACCTGCCCCGATGTAGTCGCGAACGGGGATTCATTGCAGGCCCATGTCGCTGAAAGCCTGGATGCGATTGAGGAGGCGATACACCGGTTCGGGGCAGATGACAACCATGAACCTATACTCGCAAGTACAACCCAAACCCTGGCTGATGATGCGATGACGGCGCTGGAGGGGCTGCTAAAAAAAGCCTTGAGCCGTTTCCGGGACTGAATCCCGTCCGGAAACGGCTGGCGTAGAATCAGGCCTTACTCAAACGCCCACCGGAGAAATGCTTTCTTCTCCTCATCGCTGGCGGTTTCCCAGACATCCTTGAGCTGCTCCAGGGCGTTACCAGCGTTGGCGGAGGCGCCACCAGGCTGCGGCTCAGGGATGGGAGTTCGGGACGCGGCGATCCCTTCAGCCGGATCCCAGACGCTCGAGCTTGCCACTGACCGCCCCGACGAAGAAACAATGGCCGCGGAAAACTCCGGCATCATACGCTCTGCTTCCTGCCGGGTGGTCGGCCGATCAAACTCAAAACGGTAGGTCTCACCAGCCAAAGCTTCGAAACGCGCCACCTGAGGCTCACTTTCGATAACGTGAACTTTCGATTCCCCGTTGCTGACCACTCCGGTTTTCGCCCAAATGGTTTTGTAAACAAAGACCACCTCGTTGTCACCGGGGAGCAAAGCGTAGTCCAGCGCCAGATCGTCCATCAGGAAATTGGTCATATTTCGGTCGTTAACCCGGACCACCCGGATTTCACCCGGCGTCTTGAGTGTAGCCGCGCGCTCTGCACCCTCCGGATTACCATCCCAGGTTTCGACGACACTGATACTGGAAGCACAACCCACCAGAGACAACGCAATCAATGCTGCCAGCCCGGCACGAAGGCTGACGCCGTGTTTGTGCCAGCCTTTCATCATCGATTCGAAAACACGGTTAACATGACAGATGCTCATTTAATCTCCTTGGCTATGAGGAACAAAACAGATTCAGGCTCGCGCCGGCCCCGTAGCATTCTGACGAGTGCATCTGACAAGGGCAAGACAAGGGCACAGCTTTTGGCGACCCGTCTCGAGCCGGAGCTCTTTATCCCGTTTGAGACGCAACCCGTAAAAATGTAAAAAAATGTTGAATTTGCCCGGTATTGGTTTAATTTTAAACAGATCGGCAAACATTAACGCGGCGCCCCAAAAACAGAACGAAAAAGCGGGCACAGGAGACACCATGGATACCCAATGCAGAACCGGAGAACAAGAGCCGGTTCCCTTTCGCAGTAGTCGATTCTTTTGTGTGGGGAGCAAATGGTACTTCACTACCCGGGAAGGCTTTGACAGTGGCCCTTTTGCTTCACGGGAACGGGCCGAGACAGGCTTAAAGCGGTTTTTACACGTTGTTCGATTGTTACCTGAAGAACAACAACTCCATTAAACAGGGGCCTCGTTGAGGCCCCTGAATCATTACAGGCATCCTGGAGGGGCACTTCCGGTTCAGACGTCCCGCCTCTCAGGCTCAGCGCCTGCTCCTGAAATGATCGAACCCGGTATCTCCACCACACGGCTTACCATCGAGAAACAGCCCGGGCCGCGATTCAACAGTACCGATCACCGACAGTTGTTTCCGGATCTCGTCCGGAGCATTTTTCCAGCGCTCTGCGGGGATTGTCAGGCACAGCTCATAGTCATCACCGGACCGCAGCGCAAAATCCAGCGCTGCATCGCCTTTCAGGCGTTTCAGAGGCATTGATACTGGCAGTCGGGCGCTGTCGATTCTCGCGCCGACCTCAGAGGCTTCAAGAATATGTCCCAGGTCCGCAAGTAGGCCGTCGGAGATATCGACAGCGGCACTCGCAATGCCGCGGACAGCGCTGCCAAGTGCGAGCCTGGGCCGCGGAGAATGATAACGATCCAACACAGCTGCAACATGTGGCGAAGGGCTCGCCTCGTTAAGGTAATCCAGGGCCGCACCGGCGTCTCCTAGTGTTCCGGAGACCGCAACAAGGTCGCCCGAGCGCGCGCCCGAACGTCGAATGGCGGTTCCCTGCTCAACCGTTCCATGCACCTGAAGCGTCAGCGTCAGTGGGCCAGAGGTTGTATCACCGCCAGCCAGCGCCATCCCGAACGCTTTGCTGGCTCTGCTCAGCCCCCGAGCAAAACCTGCAAGCCATTGCTCATCTGCCTCGGGCATGGTCACCGCCAGGGTGAAACACTCCGCGTCTGCCCCCATGGCGGCCAAATCGCTCGCCGCTACAGCCAAAGCACGCCAACCAAGGTAATCCGGACGATAATTTCTGGGAAAGTGGACACCCTCCACGAGGGTGTCCACGGAGAAGACCAGATCCCGGCCCGCGGGAATCCGCTGAATCGCGCAGTCATCCCCCGGCCCCAGAATCAGGGAACGGGATTTCTGCTGCCCCGCGAGCGGCAAAAAATACCGCTGAATTAACTCAAACTCCCCCATCAGCTATCGGGAACGGGAGCGAGTCTCGGCGAGCCGAAGTCGACCACTCAGCTTGTCGAGGATGCTGTTGACGAACTTATGGCCCTCGGTGCCACCAAAACGCTTTGCCATTTCAATGCCTTCGTTGATGACAACTTTGTAGGGCACATCCAGGCGATGTTTCAATTCATAGGCTCCAAGCCGGACAATGGCCAACTCCACCGGATCCACCTCATTGATCGGGCGGTCCAGAAACGGCTCAATCAGTTTGTCCAGTTCACCCTGCTCCCGATGCACGCCACGGAGCAGGTCGCGGAAGTACAGCAGGTCGACCTTACTCGTGTCATTGTCGACCATGAACTCGGCCTCAATGTCAGAAATGGCCGTTTTGCTGAAATGGCGCTGATAAAGCCCCTGCATGGCCAATGCCCTGGCGCGACGTCGATCACCGGCTTTTGGCTGGCCAGCCGGCATCGGCTGTGGTGATGTACCTTCAGTTTCGCTCATTACTCACCCAGTTTCTTGAACAGGCTGACCATTTCAAGGGCCGTGATGGCCGCTTCGGCGCCTTTGTTACCCGCTTTGGTGCCCGAACGCTCGATAGCCTGTTCGATTGAATCCACCGTCAGTACACCAAAGGTCACCGGTACGTCCGTATCAAGGCTTACCGCGCCGATACCACTTGAGGCTTCACCGGCAACGTATTCGAAATGCGGTGTTCCGCCGCGAATGACGGCACCCAGCGCAATGATGGCATCGTACTCACCCGTTTCCGCTACGCGTTTGACGGCCAGTGGCATCTCATAGGCGCCAGGCACCCGCACAATGGTGACATCATCATCTGAAATCCCGTGGCGGCGCAAAGTATCCAGCGCGCCTTCAACCAGACTTTCAACAACAAATCCGTTAAAACGGCCTACCACCAGGGCATAACGCCCAGTGCACTCGGTAAAATCACCTTCAATTACTCTGATATCTGCCATCGATGGCTCCTTCACGTGTCGCGGCACCAAAGCCGCGACCGGGTTTATCATTCAGGGGTATACGGAACGTACTCAACAACTTCCAGATCAAAACCGGAAATTGCCGAGAATTTGATCGGCGGACTCAGCAGGCGCATCTTGCCCACACCGATATCCCGGAGAATCTGGGAACCAGTGCCCACGGTGAAATAAACACCGGAGCTGCCCTTACCGGAGGACCCTTGCCCTTCGTCAAAAAATTCGTGGATGCGGTCTTCCAGATTGTAGCTGTCCTCGGCGCTGTTCAGCAGGACAACCACACCCTTCCCCTCGGCTGCCACCTTTTCAAGGGCGTGGTGCAGTGGCCAGCTCCGGGAATCCTTGCGACGGGCACCCAGCAGGTCTCGCAGAGTATCGGTAATGTGAACGCGCACAAAGGCCGGCTCTTCCGGGGAAATATCCCCCATCACCATGGCCAGATGAGTAGCACCCTGGATATTGTCGCGGTATGTACGAAGGCTGAAAACGCCGTATTCGGTATCCAGATCGTTCTCTTCCACACACTCAACGGTACGCTCGTTCATGGTGCGGTAATGAATCAGATCTGCAATGGTGCCAATCTTGAGATCGTGTTTTTCGGCAAATCGTTCCAGATCTTCCCTACGAGCCATGGAACCGTCGTCATTCATAATCTCGCAGATAACACCTGAGGGCTCACAGCCCGCCAGTGCAGCAAGATCGCAGGACGCCTCGGTATGGCCTGCACGACTCAGAACACCGCCCGGATCTGACATCAAGGGGAAGATGTGACCAGGCTGAACGAGGTCACTGGCCTTGGCGTTGCGGGCCACGGCAGCCTGAACCGTTCGGGCACGGTCGGCGGCAGAGATACCGGTAGTCACACCCACGGCCGCTTCAATGGACAGAGTGAACTTGGTACCGAAACCGGATGCGTTCTGCTGAACCATCAACGGAAGACCCAGCTGCTCACAGCGATCCCGGGTCATGGGCATGCAGATGAGGCCGCGGCCAAATCGGGCCATGAAGTTAATGGCTTCGGCCGTGCAATGCTCTGCCGCCATTACCAGATCGCCCTCATTCTCGCGATCCTCGTCGTCCATCAGAATGACCATCTTGCCCTGACGGATATCTTCAATGATGTCTTCAATACTGTTCAGTGCCATATGGTTTTGCACCCTTGCGAAGTTCCGGCAGCCGCTTGCTGATGGAATCTCCTGAATGTATGGATTACCGGCGAACGAGAATCAGGCGCTGATCCTCCCCCACCTGACGTCGGTCCAGCACCTCCCATTGTACTTTATCGGCCATGGTTTCCAGCGGAAGGTGCGCGGTCGGACGCCCTGTACTACCCAGGAACACTGGCGCCTGATAAAGCCAGAGTTCGTCTACCAGACCTTCGCTGATGAACG
This sequence comes from Marinobacter sp., assembly GCF_048269445.1. Lineage (GTDB taxonomy): Bacteria > Pseudomonadota > Gammaproteobacteria > Pseudomonadales > Oleiphilaceae > Marinobacter. Next base: position 45,754 of record NZ_JBLXIQ010000010.1, read on the forward strand.
TGCCGGCCAGTGTGGGGCCCGCTTCGACCAGCAGCTCGTTGATGCCGAGCTCCCCCAGGGAGTCCAGCAGTTCGGCAAGATCAATGCCGTTGTCTTTCCAGGCGACGCCAGTCAGGCTGATGCCGAGTGCTGCCAGATCCTGGGCCGGTGCCGTCGCCAGTGTTGATGACGCACAGAACACCTGCACATTACCGCCCCGCAGAATCTTCGCCGAACAGGGCGTGCGCGCGTCCCGGTCTGCGATAACTCTCAGGGGCTGCCTAGATGGCTCCGTGGCATCACCGATATCGCCCAGCTCTTCACGGCGAACCGTCAACGATGGATCATCAGCCAGAACGGTACCGACTCCCGTGAGGATGGCATCGCTGATGGCTCTGAGGCGCTGAACATCCCGCCGGGCATCGCTGCCGGTTATCCACTGGCTCTCGCCGGAGGCCATTGCCGTGCGGCCGTCCAGGCTGGCCGCCATTTTCAGGCGCACCCAGGGACGGCCGGTATTCATACGCTTCATGAACCCCGGATTCAGGCGCACCGCCTCGTCCGCCAGCAGCCCTTCGGTAACACGAACTCCGGCTTCCCGGAGCATATCCAGTCCACGCCCGGACACCGAAGGGTTTGGGTCCTTTGTCGCCGCATAGACATGGGCCACCCCCGCATCAATCAGAGCCCTGGCGCAGGGCGGTGTGCGGCCAAAATGGCTGCATGGCTCCAGAGTTACATAAGCCGTGGCACCCCGGGCATCCGGTCCAGCCTGGCTCAGCGCACGGATTTCGGCATGGGCTTCGCCGGCACGTTCATGCCAGCCTTCCCCGAGCACCAGATCGCCCCGGGCAATGACACAGCCAACCCGGGGGTTGGGATGCGTCGAGTACCGACCGCGCCAGGCAAGCTGGACAGCCCGCGCCATCATGGCCCTGTCGCGGTTTTCGATCATGCCTTTCCTTCGGGAGAGTGGTTATCCGCCAGCGCCTTGGCAACATCAACGGCCGCATCTCCGTTACTGGCCGACAGGCGCTCAATTTCTTCCTTGAACTCGTTGATATCCTGAAAGCTGCGGTATACCGACGCGAAACGGACGTAAGCCACCTTATCCAGCTGGCGCAATTCGGTCATTACCTCTTCGCCCAGCTGCATTGATTTCACTTCCCGCTCGCCCGTTGCCCGCAGACGATACTTGATACGGTTCAGGGCCGCATCAATCTGCTCAATGCTGACAGGCCGCTTTTCCAGCGCTTTCATGAGGCCCGAGCGCAGCTTTTCCTCATCAAAGGGCTGCCGTGTGCCGTCTTGCTTGACCACCCGAGGCATCACCAGCTCGGCGGTCTCGAAGGTGGTAAACCGCTCCCGGCACGACAGGCACTCCCTGCGGCGGCGCACCTGGTCACCCTCGGCCACCAACCGGGAGTCAATCACCTTGGTATCTGCTTCACCACAGAAAGGACAATGCATAGTCAGGAGCTCCGGAGAGGGTGCCGGGCTGATCGTTCATCAATCAACCCGGCGGATCTGGCCTGTAGTCCAGCTATAAAAAGATCAGCCGTAAACAGGGAAACGGGCACACAGAGCGCTAACCTGCTCACGAACCCGGCTGTTTACTGCCTCATCGTCCAGATTTTCAAGGATGTCGCAGATCCAACCAGCCAGATCACGACACTCGGCCTCGCCGAATCCTCGGGTGGTAATGGCCGGAGTGCCGATCCGCAGCCCGGAGGTTACGAACGGAGAGCGCGGGTCATTGGGAACCGCGTTCTTGTTAACGGTGATGTGGGCACGGCCCAGCGCTGCATCAGCGTCCTTACCAGTAATGTCCTGTTTGATAAGGCTCAGCAGAAACAGGTGATTCTTGGTACCACCGGACACCACATCAAAACCACGTTCAACAAACACCTCGGCCATGGCCGAGGCGTTTTTGACCACCTGCTTCTGGTAGGTTTTGAACTCATCGCTCATGGCTTCCTTGAAGCACACGGCCTTGGCGGCAATCACGTGCATCAGCGGGCCGCCCTGACCGCCCGGGAACACCGCGGAGTTCAGCTTCTTCTGAAGATCTGCGTCGTCACAGGCCAGGATCAGGCCGCCGCGGGGACCGCGAAGGGTCTTGTGGGTGGTGGTCGCAACCACATGAGCGTGGGGAATCGGATCTGGGTACACACCAGCGGCTACTAGGCCGGCAACGTGCGCCATATCGACAAACAGAAAGGCACCAACCTTGTCTGCGATTTCACGGAATCGGGCAAAATCCAGCTCCTGGGAATAGGCAGAGAAGCCGGCAATGATCATTTTTGGCTTGTGCTCAACCGCCAGCGCTTCCACTTCGTCGTAATCAATCAGCCCGGTTTCCGGGTTCAGGCCATACTGCACGGCGTGATAGATCTTGCCCGAGAAGTTGACGCTGGCGCCATGGGTCAGGTGGCCGCCGTGGGCCAAGCTCATACCGAGAACGGTATCGCCGGGCTTCAGAAGCGCCATAAACACAGCTGAGTTGGCCTGGGAGCCCGAATGCGGCTGCACGTTGGCGTAGGCCGCACCAAACAACTCTTTGGCGCGATCAATGGCCAGCTGCTCGGCAATATCCACAAACTCACAGCCGCCGTAGTAGCGCTTGCCCGGATAGCCTTCAGCGTACTTGTTGGTCAGCACGCTGCCCTGGGCTTCCATAACCCGGGGGCTGGTGTAATTCTCGGACGCAATCAGCTCGATGTGAGCTTCCTGACGCTTCTCTTCTGCCTGCATGGCGTTCCAGAGCTCGTCGTCAAAGCCGGCGATTTTCATTTCACGATTAAACATGGATGCGCTGCCCCTGTGTGCTTGGCTGGCCCGGAGAGCTTTGGAAATCTCCGCAGGCTCCCTGAAAAATTGGGCCGCTATTCTATCGTACAAACGGGTGAAAAATCATCCTTTATACCGTCCGCAGATACCGGCATGCGGCCAGCTCCGGTTTCCGCTCAATTGCTATCACTGATAGGTTTCGATACCTTACCGGATCAATAGCACGCAGTCCGACCAGCAGCGGCGGGAATACCCCGCCGCGCGCGCGATCAACCTTTGAATTCACGAACCTGTTTTGTAAAGAGGTTTAAGCCAACATGGCCCAATACGTATATACCATGAACCGCGTGGGCAAAGTGGTTCCACCCAAGCGGGAGATTCTGAAAGACATCTCGTTGAGCTTCTTCCCCGGCGCCAAAATTGGCGTACTCGGCCTCAACGGTTCCGGTAAATCCACACTGCTACGCATTATGGCGGGTGTTGACCAGGATTACATCGGCGAAGCCCGGCCCCAGCCCGGCATTAACGTGGGCTACCTGCCCCAGGAGCCGGAACTGGACGAAGAGAAAACCGTGAAGGAAATCGTCGATGAGTCGGTCTCAGGTGTTCATAACGCCCTGGCCGAACTAGATAACGTCTACGCGGCTTATGCCGAACCGGATGCGGATTTCGACGCCCTGGCCAAGAAACAGGGTGAACTGGAAGCCTACATCCAGGCCACTGACGGCCACGACATTGAACGCAAGATGGAAGTCGCCGCCGACGCGTTGCGCCTCCCGCCCTGGGATCAAAAGGTAAGCGTTCTGTCTGGTGGTGAGCGCCGCAGGGTGGCCCTGTGCCGCCTGCTGCTGTCCGGCCCGGACATGTTGCTGCTGGACGAGCCTACCAACCACCTGGATGCCGAATCCGTCGCCTGGCTTGAGCGCTTCCTGCACGATTACGACGGCACCGTGGTTGCCATCACCCACGACCGCTACTTCCTCGACAATGTCGCCGGCTGGATTCTGGAACTGGACCGAGGCCATGGCATTCCGTTCGAAGGTAACTACAGCCAGTGGCTTGAGAACAAGGAAAAGCGTCTGGAGATGGAGTCCAAGCAGGAAGCCTATCACCAGAAAGCTATCAAGGAGGAACTCGAATGGGTTCGCAGCAACGCCAAAGGCCGCCAGTCCAAGAGCAAAGCCCGTCTAGCCCGCTTTGAGGAGATGAGCTCCCAGGAATTCCAGAAGCGCAATGAAACCAATGAGCTGTACATCCCACCTGGACCGCGCCTGGGCAACAAGGTGATCGAAGTGGAGGGTATCAGCAAGTCCTTCGGTGACCGTCTGCTCTACGACAACGTGTCTTTCAGCGTACCGCCTGGTGCCATTGTGGGCATCATCGGTGGTAACGGTGCCGGCAAATCCACCCTGTTCAAGATGATCGCGGGCTACGACAAACCCGATTCCGGTGACATTACCGTTGGTGAAACCGTGGAGCTGGCCTACGTCGACCAGATGCGTGACCTGGATGGCAGCAAAACTGTCTGGGAAGAGCTCTCCGACGGCAACGATATTATCAAGGTAGGCAACTACGAGACCCCGTCCCGGGCCTACGTCGGACGCTTCAACTTCAAAGGCAGCGACCAACAGAAACGGGTTGGCGACCTGTCCGGGGGTGAGCGTAACCGCCTGCATCTGGCCAAGCTGCTCAAGGAAGGCGGCAACGTCCTGCTGCTGGACGAACCGACCAACGATCTGGACGTGGAAACCCTGCGCGCCCTGGAAGAAGCGCTGCTCAACTTCCCAGGCTCCGCCCTGGTGATCTCGCACGATCGCTGGTTCCTGGACCGAGTAGCCAGTCACATCCTGGCGTTTGAGGACGATGGCGAAGTGGTCTATTTCGAAGGTAACTTCACCGAATACGACGCAGACTTCAAGAAGCGTAAAGGCGATTCTGCCATGCAGCCCAAGCGCATGAAGTTCAAGAAACTTGCCTGAGGGTGACTGAAAAGGGGTCAGATGAAAGCTTTCATCTGACCCCGTCTTTACCGCGCCCCATCCCCAATCTTCCAGGAACTCTCCATGGCCAAAGCCAAAACCGCGTATGTCTGCACTGACTGTGGTGCAGACTATTCCAAATGGCAGGGCCAATGCACCGCCTGCCAGACCTGGAATACCATCAGCGAAGTCCGCGGCCTCAGCAGCAATGCCAAGGGCGGCCGCGGAACCCGCTTTGACGGCTTCGCTGGCAGCCTGTCGGAAGTTCAGAGCCTCGACGACGTAAGCCTCGCTGAGCAGCCTCGCATCAGCTCCGGCATGCAGGAGTTCGACCGGGTTTTGGGCGGCGGCCTGGTGGAGGGCTCGGCCGTCTTGATGGGCGGCCATCCCGGCGCCGGCAAGAGCACCCTGCTGCTTCAGGCGGTGTGCCACCTCGCCGCCAGCGTCCCCGCGCTTTATGTCACCGGAGAAGAATCCCTGCAGCAGGTCGCCATGCGCGCCAAGCGGCTGGGATTGCCAACCAAGGACCTGAAAATGCTGTCTGAAACCAGCGTTGAGCGGGTGATGCAGGTCGCGGAAGCGGAAAAGCCGCGAATTCTGGTGGTAGATAGTATTCAGGTTATGCACGTGGCCGATACCGAGTCGGCTCCTGGCAGCGTGTCACAGGTGCGTGAAAGCGCCGCCTTCCTGACCCGCTTTGCCAAGCAGACCGGCACCATATTGTTCCTTGTCGGCCACGTCACCAAAGACGGCAGCCTGGCCGGCCCGAAAGTGCTCGAGCACATGATCGACTGCTCCATCCTGCTGGAAGGCTCCAGCGACAGTCGCTACCGCACATTGCGCGGCATCAAGAACCGCTTCGGCGCGGTGAATGAGCTGGGCGTGTTTGCCATGCTGGAGCAGGGCCTTAAGGAAGTGAAAAACCCCAGTGCCATTTTCCTTAACCGAGGCGAGGAAGCGGCGCCCGGCAGTGTGGTAATGGTGGTGTGGGAAGGCACCCGGCCAATGCTGGTGGAAATCCAGGCCCTGGTGGACATGGCCCAGGGTGGCTACCCAAGGCGCGTGGCGGTTGGCCTGGACCAGAACCGGCTGGCAATGCTTCTCGCCGTGCTGCACCGTCACGGAGGCATGCATATATCTGATCAGGACGTGTTCGTGAACGTGGTCGGTGGCGTCAAGGTGAACGAAACCAGTGCCGACCTGGCGCTGCTGGCCGCCATTGTCTCCTCATTCCGTGACCGCGCCCTGCCCCAGGACCTGGTCATTTTCGGGGAAGTGGGCCTGTCGGGCGAAATTCGGCCGGTACCGAGCGGACAGGAACGCATCAACGAGGCCGCCAAGCATGGCTTCACCCGGGCCCTGGTGCCCAAATCCAATGCCCCGCGCAAGGCCATAGAGGGCATGAAGGTGATTCCGGTGACCAAGCTTAGTGATGCGCTTTCTGCCCTTGAAGACCTTTAGGCAGACCTAATCAATCAGATGGGCAAACTCCCTGTCCAACAACGCCTGGTCACCAAGGTTAAGTTCAACAAGACGCTTGAGATGGGTAGCGCTGTCGAGATCGATATACTGGCATTTGAAACCAAGCCTATGCGGCTCCACATGCCGGAGCTCCACCGCCATAACAATGCCCGCCTCATGATCGTTCAGGTGAACAATTACTTCGCAGGGCTGCTTTAACGGCACATTCCACCCGTCTGGCCGCTTTACCAGGACGCCTCTCAATGAAATATCGAGCACCTCCGTTGTCCAGACAGATTCCTGGCAGTGAAGTTCACAGGGCGCATCGAATTCGATGCGGTGAAAACGGCGTTTATCAGGGCTCTTGGCGGGCAAGTGGTTACTCCTGTTTACCAGTTTCATTTTACCTGACTATAGACCGGACAGAAGGGTGCTTCCAGAGGAGTTTGAGGTAGACCGCAAAGGTTGTCGGATTACGGCACGCGTTGCGCGCCTAATCCGACCTACGGGGCTGGGAGACACCTAACTCCCAGCTCAGCGGTGATACTCCGGACTCAATTCAACAACAGCTTCAATAAACGCCTTGGCATGCTCGGGATCAACATCCGGTGTAATTCCGTGGCCAAGATTAAAAATATGCCCGGTGCCGGTGCCATAGCGGCGCAAGATATCAGCCACTTCCTGGCGAATTCGCCCAGGCGGTGCGTACAGCATGGCCGGATCCATATTGCCCTGAAGGGCTACCCGGTCGCCAATTCGTGCACGCGCGTTGCCGATGTCTGTGGTCCAGTCCAGACCAACTGCGTCTGCGCCTGAATCGGCAATCGACTCCAGCCACTGGCCGCCATTCTTGGTAAACAGAATGACCGGTACACGGCGACCCTCGCTCTGGTGAATCAGACCGTCGACAATTTTCTTCATGTAATGCAGCGAGAACTCTTCATAGGCCCAGCTGCTGAGCACACCACCCCAGGTATCAAAAATCTGGACTGCCTGGGCGCCAGCCTTGATCTGACCATTCAGGTAGTCGATAACCGCATCCGCCAGGTGGTCCAGCAAACGGTGCATCACCTCTGGCTGGCCGTACATCAGCTTCTTGGCTTCCCGGAAATCCTTGGAAGAGCCACCTTCGATCATGTAAGTCGCGAGAGTCCAGGGGCTGCCGGAGAAACCAATCAGAGGTACGCTACCGTTTAGGGCACCGCGAATGGTCGAAACCGCGTTCATGACGTAGTCCAGATCCACCTCAGCATTAATTTTCGGCAGTGCCGCAACGTCAGCCTCGGAACGAATCGTGTTCCGGAATTTGGGACCTTCCCCAGCTTCAAAGTACAGGCCCAGCCCCAGCGCATCCGGAATAGTCAAGATGTCCGAGAACAAGATGGCCGCATCCAGGGGGTAACGCTCCAGAGGCTGCAGGGTGACCTCGCAGGCCAGCGGGGTATTCTTGCACAAGCTGAGAAAATCTCCGGCCTTCGCCCGTGTCGCGCGGTATTCAGGCAGATATCGCCCTGCCTGTCGCATCATCCATACAGGAGTGCGGTCAACGGGCTGGCGCATGAGGGCCCGAAGGAAACGGTCATTTTTCAGCTCGGTCATAGGGAATCCAGTATTGTCTGTACAAAAGGGTCAAATCAGATGGGGAGCAATGATACCCCGATTGCGGCAATAAAAAAGGGCGGCTTTCCCTTAGGAAGCCGCCCTTCTGATCAGGATCAAACCTGCACTTAGATATCCAGGTAATCCATGATACCTTCGGCAGCCTGGCGGCCTTCCCAAATAGCGGTTACGACCAGATCCGAACCACGGACCATGTCACCACCAGCAAAGATTTTTGGGTTGCTGGTCTGGAAGGCAAACTCGGCTTCCTCAGGCGCAGTCACACGACCTGAATCGTCGGTGCTCACCTTCAGTTCATCGAACCACTCGGCAGGACTGGGACGGAATCCGAAAGCCACCAGAACCGCGTCAGCCGGAATAACCTCCTCACTGCCCGGCACCACTTCCGGACGGCGGCGGCCATTTTCATCAGGCTCGCCCAATCGGGTCTGTATCACTTTGACACCTTCAACCCGGTCTTCACCGAGAATGGCAATTGGCTGCCGATTAAAGAGGAACTTCACGCCCTCTTCCTTGGCATTGGCCACTTCCTTGCGAGAGCCCGGCATATTTGCCTCGTCCCGACGATAGGCACAGGTGACGCTTTCGGCCTGCTGACGGATGGAGGTTCGATTGCAGTCCATCGCGGTGTCACCACCACCGAGAACAACGACACGCTTGCCTTTCATGTCGATGAAGTCTGCCTCATCTTGCTCAAAGCCCAGGCGCCGATTGACATTGGACACCAGGAACGGCAGCGCGTCATATACTCCCGGCAGGTCCTCACCCGGGAAACCACCCTTCATGTAGGTGTAGGTGCCCATGCCCATGAAGACGGCATCGTATTCGTCAAGGATGGCCTGCAACTGGACATCTTTTCCAACCTCGGTCGACAGGCGGAATTCCACGCCCATTTCCTCGAACACCTTGCGGCGACGGGTCATGACCGACTTCTCCAGCTTGAACTCGGGGATACCGAAGGTCAGCAGGCCGCCAATTTCAGGATAGATATCGAACACAACCGGCTTTACGCCGTTGCGGACCAGGACATCGGCGCACCCAAGACCGGCAGGGCCCGCACCAATAACTGCAACCTTCTTGTCTGTCCACTTGACCGCGGACATATCCGGCTTCCAGCCGAGCGCAAAGGCGGTATCCGTGATGTATTTTTCGACCGAGCCGATGGTAACCGCGCCATAGCCATCATTCAGGGTACAGGCGCCTTCACACAGGCGGTCCTGGGGGCATACACGGCCACAGACCTCGGGCAGCGAGTTGGTCTGGTGACACAACTCCACCGCCCGCATGATATTGCCCTCGGATACCAGTTTGAGCCAGTTCGGGATATAGTTGTGAACCGGACACTTCCACTCGCAATACGGGTTACCACACTCCAGGCAACGGTGGGACTGGGAGGCGGCATGGTCCGCCGTGAACGGGTGATAAATCTCGCCAAACTCTTTCTTCCGCTTCCTGGCCGGTACCTTCTTCGGGTCAATCCGTCCAACTTCGACAAACTGGAAGTCGTTACTCAGTCGCTCTTTCATTTTGATGCTCTCATCAACTCGATTTCGACAGGGGTGGCAGTCAGGCCGCACACCCCGAACCCTGTATGACCCGTCGCCCTATTCCGGACGCGCCCGGGTGCTGGCCAGCAGACTGCGGAGGTTGGCAGCCTTGGGTTTCACCAACCAGAAACGGCCAATGTAGTCGTCGAAATTCTCTAGAATGTGCTCAGCCCACTCACTGCCGGTTTCCGAGATGTGCTCCCGGACAACGCCACGCAGATGATTACGGTATGATTCCATGTCTTCGCTGGAAATCCGCTGAATCTCCACCAACTCATGGTTGTACTTGTCCACGAAGGTGTTGTGGATATCCAGGACGTAGGCAAAGCCACCGGTCATGCCGGCACCGAAGTTGTGCCCTGTAGAACCAAGAACGGTGACCAGACCGCCTGTCATGTACTCACAACAGTGATCCCCGGTACCTTCAACAACAGCATGAGCGCCGGAGTTACGAACCGCGAAACGCTCACCCGCCGTTCCCGCCGCAAACAGTTTGCCGCCAGTAGCGCCATACAGGCAGGTGTTTCCAACAATCGAGGTTTCCTGGGTCTTGAAGGTGCTGCCACGGGGAGGCTTCACAACCAGCTTACCGCCGGTCATACCCTTTCCGACATAGTCGTTGGCATCGCCCTCGAGGATCAGGTTGAGGCCTCCTACGTTCCAGACACCAAAGCTCTGACCGGCGGTACCGGTAAGATCGAGTGTGATCGGCGCATCGACCATACCCTGATTACCATGCAGCTCGGCAATTTCACCGGACAGACGGGCACCGATGGACCGATCGCAGTTGGTTACCCGGTAGGACCAGGCACCGCCGCTCTTTTCCTTGATCGCCGCAGCGGTATCCTTAACCATCTGCTCCGCCAGCGTACCTTTGTCGAACGGATGATTCCGCTCCACCTGGCAGGTCTGTGGCTTGTCCGCCGGAATATGATCATTAGACAAGAGACGAGTAAGATCCAACTTCTTCTGGCGCTCGGTGTCACCCGGCAGCCGCTCCAGCAGATCGACACGTCCGACCAGCTCTTCGAGAGTGCGCACGCCAAGCTTCGCCATCCACTCACGGGTTTCCTCGGCAACGAAACGGAAGAAATTCATCGCCATTTCCACCGTGCCTTTGAAATGCTCTTCGCGGAGGTAGTCATTCTGGGTCGCAACACCAGTTGCACAGTTGTTCAGGTGACAGATGCGCAGATATTTGCAGCCCAGTGCCACCATGGGTGTGGTACCAAAGCCAAAACTCTCGGCGCCAAGGATTGCACCTTTTACAACATCCAGGCCGGTCTTGATGCCGCCATCGGTCTGCAGGCGGATCTTGCCCCGTAGATCGTTGGCCCGAAGGGCCTGCTGGGTCTCGGTCAGGCCCAACTCCCACGGAGAGCCCGCATAGCGGATCGACGTCAGCGGGCTTGCCGCAGTGCCGCCGTCATAGCCGGAAACCGTGATCAGATCTGCATATGCCTTGGCAACACCGGCCGCAATGGTGCCGACACCTGGCTCGGATACCAGCTTCACCGACACCAAAGCCTGAGGATTGACCTGCTTTAGGTCAAAGATCAACTGAGCCAGATCCTCAATGGAGTAGATATCGTGATGCGGTGGCGGCGAAATCAGCGTGACGCCGGGCACCGAGTAGCGCAGGCGCGCGATCAGGTCGTTGACCTTGCCACCCGGCAGCTGGCCGCCCTCACCGGGCTTGGCGCCTTGGGCCACCTTGATCTGCATGACATCGGCGCTGCGCAGGTATTCCGCCGTTACACCGAAACGACCGGAAGCCACCTGCTTTATCTTGGAGCGCTTTTCGGTGCCGTACCGGGCAGGATCTTCGCCACCCTCGCCAGAGTTGGAGCGGCCGCCCAGAGTGTTCATGGCCACAGCGAGAGCTTCGTGAGCCTCCGGAGACAGCGCCCCGAGGGACATGGCCGCGGAGTCAAAGCGCGGGAAGATATTCTCGACCGGCTCCACCTCGGAAATATCGATCTGCTTGATATCTTTGCGGAAGCCCAGCAGGTCACGCAGGGTTGCCACCGGGCGTTCGTTGACCAATCCGGCGTATTCCTTGTAATGGCCGTAATCGCCGCTGGTTACCGCTTCCTGGAGCTTTCCTACCACATCCGGGTTGAAAGCATGGTACTCCTGACCATGGATGTATTTCAGCAGGCCACCCTGGGAAATCGGTTTGCGGGGCTTCCAGGCAACGGCGGCCAGTTGCTCCTGATCCTGCTGGAAATCATAGAAACCAGCGCCCTGGATACGACTGGGCACACCAAGGAAACACAGATCAACAACATCATCCGCGAGACCGATCGCTTCGAACAATTGGGCGCCACGGTAAGATGTGATGGTGGAGATACCCATCTTGGACAGGATCTTCAACAGCCCTTTGTTGATGCCCTTACGATAGTTGTTCTTCGCATCAATCGGATCCATTAGCAATTCGCCGGTGCGGATCAGATCGTTGAGAACCTGATAGGCAAGGTACGGATAGACCGCCGTGGCGCCAAAGCCGAAGAGCACGGCGAAGTGATGAGGGTCCCGGGCCCAGCCGGTTTCCACTATGATGTTGGAATCACAGCGCAAACCCTGTTTGACCAGATGATGGTGAACCGCACCGGTCGCCATCATGGCATTGACCGGCAACTCACCTTCCTTCAAATCCTTGTCGGTCAGAATCAGCAGAACCTTTCCATCACGAACTGCCTGCTCGGCTTGGTCGCACACCTGACGGACAGCCTGCTCAAGGCCCTGCTCCGGGCGGTAGCTCATGGAGATGCGGGCGACTTCAAAGCCAGGCCGATCATTATTGGCAATCTTGAGGAATTTCGCCGGCGACAGGACCGGGGTGGTCAGAATGATCCGATCTGCGTGGTCTGCGGTTTCCTCGAATACATTTCGCTCGGCTCCGAGGCAGGTCTCCAGTGACATAACGATCGCCTCTCGCAGAGGGTCAATCGCCGGGTTGGTGACCTGGGCAAACTTCTGGCGGAAGTAGTCCGCCACGTGGCGGACTCGGCTGGACAGAACCGCCATCGGAGTGTCGTCACCCATGGAGCCGACCGCCTCCTGGCCATTCTCGGCCAGCGGACGCAGAATCTGATCACGCTCCTCAAAGGACACCATGAACATTTTCTGATGCACCAGCAGTTCATCAGCATCCATCAGCCTGAAGTCAGGTGTGTCCTGGTTCAGAGTGGTTTCAACCCGCAGTGCATTCTCACGAAGCCAGCGCTTGTAGGGTTGCGCGGTCTTGAGGCGCTGATCGATGTCCCGGGTATGCAGGACCTCACCGGACTCAGTGTCTATGGCAAGCATCTGGCCCGGGCCGACACGACCCTTGGCAACCACATCATCAGGCTGATAGCCGTAGGTACCGATCTCGGAAGCCAGAGTGATGAAGTCGTCCTTGGTGATCACCCAGCGTGCAGGGCGCAGACCGTTGCGGTCCAACATACAGACGGCGTAGCGACCATCGGACATAACCAGGCCAGCGGGACCATCCCAGGGCTCCATGTGCATGGAGTTGTATTCGTAGAACGCCCGAAGCTCTGAATCCATGCTGTCCACATTCTGCCAGGCCGGCGGAATCATCATCCGGACGGCTCGGAACAGGTCCACACCACCGGCGAGCAGCACTTCCAGCATGTTGTCCATGCTGGAAGAGTCAGAACCGGTAAGGTTAACCAGCGGCTGAAGGGTCTGCAGGTCCGGAAGCTCCGGGGAACTGAACTTGGCGGCGCGGGCTATGGCCCAGTTACGGTTACCATCGATGGTATTGATCTCACCATTATGGGCCAGGTACCGGAACGGCTGGGCCAACGGCCAACGGGGCATGGTGTTGGTGGAAAAACGCTGGTGGAAAACACAGATCGCCGTTTCCAGATCAGGGTCGCCCAGATCCTTGTAGAAATTGGCAAGATCCGCCGGCATCATCAGGCCCTTATAGGCCAGAGTCCGGTGGGAGAGGCTGCAGATATAGAACTCCGGATCATCCGCCATATCGCCTTCGGCGTGGCGGCGACCAACAAACAGGCTGATCGCAAACTCACGCTCCTCCTTGCCGGCCGGAACGACGAACACCTGTTCGATCCGGGGCAGGCAATCAAGAGCCATGGGCCCGAGGCAGCTGTCATCCACCGGCACTTCACGCCAGCCGAGAACCTCCAGCCCCTGGTCCGTCAGCCGCTTTTCAAGAGCTTCTCGACCAGCGGCGGCCCTGGCCTCATCCGGGTTCAGGAACACCTGGCCCACGGCAAAGAGGTCGCCTGGCTCCTTGCCAAAAGCTTCCTTGGCGGCTTTCTTCAAGAAGCCGTCCGGGCTCTGGATCAGCAGACCACAACCATCGCCGGTCTTTCCGTCTGCAGCGATACCACCGCGGTGGGTCATGCAGGTCAGAGACTCGATGGCAGTTTGCAACAACTTGTGGCTGGCCTCGCCCTTCATGTGGGCGATCAGACCGAACCCGCAGTTGTCCCTGAATTCGTCGGGATGATACAAACCTGTCATCATAAGCGTTCTCTCACGTAGAAATGCTTTCCAATCAAAGGGTTAATTGGCACTAGGCCACACAACCGCCCTTTGACGCTGAAAATGGGGGCTGGCTATTTTACACACGTAGAAATACGTACTCAAATCTGAGTTGAATTATTGTGGGAAGCCAAAAACGGAATTACCAGTCGACAGGTTATGGAACAATGAGTTAGCGCCGGACAAGATCCTACTGCAAACTGTCGATAGATCGAACCCATGGCGACCGGGAGACCAGTTCCTGGGGTAAATCTGATACCGCCTCATTCGCCGCCTCTCGGGTGGGGAACTCACCATAGAATACCATAAACCAGGGCTGCCCCTGTCTTTCGCCAAGCGTGTAAACAATCTCACCAAGCTGAGAGTGGCGCTCTACGATGCTAAGTGCCGTTTGTTCCAGGTTGCCGGCCACAAGCTGAATCGTCCATCCTTCGCGGGTCCTCACCTGCTCAAGCGGTACAAAATACTCAGGATTTTCAGGTGTGAATGCTGGCTCAGCGTTGGCCAGAGCCTCAGCCAGAGTCTCAGCCAGAGTCTCAGCCTCTGGCTCTGGCTCTGGCTCTGGCTCTGGCTCTGGCTCTGGCTCTGGCTCTGGCTCCATTACAACCTCTGTCAACGGGGGCTCAGGTTCTGAAAGTGGCTCCGCCAACGGTCGATCCACATTCCCGGTTTCTGGGCCAATGGTGACGCTCTTGCGAACCGGCTCAGGCGCCTTCACTGACTCCTCAGCAATCGACTCATCGTACTGGCGGGAAACAAACCACCACGAGCCTGCGAGAAGCAACAGGGCGAACGCCGGCCAGCCGACCTGTTTCCAGGGCAGCTTCTGGGAACGCGTCGAAGGAGAAGTAGCTACCATATCCAGCCAGACCCCCGGCGTTACCCGCTTGAGCCTTGCAAAGCTGCCCTGGCTCAGCGCGTGAATTTTCGCCACCCGTGCGGGACTGAGCAGCTCACTGGCCTTACCCCCCGCCGCATGAACTCTCGGCTCAAGATAGGCAAGCACTTCGTCTTGTGTCAGCGGGCGCAGGTGAATCTGGTGTACGGAGGTCGAAGCGTCATCCAGAGCTAACATTTCCACCAGAGTATCGCTTCCCGAGAAAACTGGAACCGCTGAAGACCCGCGTTCCGACGCCAGATAGGCCGCAAGAACGAGCCTGAGCAACTCCTCTGGCGCCCGGTCGGCATCGTCAATCAACAACACCATTCGCTGGCCTTTGCGGACCCGGGATTCCGACCATTTGAAAAAGCGGTAGACCAGTTGCTGGGGGCTCCCATCTGAACCCATTCCGGACCGGGCAACCGTTTTCAGGTCCCTGGCAAGGGCCTGCGTACTGGTCAACGCTGACGCGGGGATCCTGTGAAAGTCGAGACGGGACGATTCGCTCCGCACCAGCTCCGCCAGAATTCGGCTCTTGCCGGATCCTGTCGCACCGGTGAGCAAAAGCGCCATGTCTCCGAACCCACAGAGATGGCGTAATGTCTCCAGCGCATGATGACGCATGGCATCCGGAAAAAATGGCGTCTCCATGTCCAGCGGATTGGCGCGAAGGCCATAGCGTTGCTGCAGCCTGGGAAACAGGCCGCCGCCATCAAGACTGCTCAAGCTTTCTTCGATCATGGATCTTCCCTGTCTGGCATTCCTTGATCACAAGCCACCCAAAATCATTGAAGCCAATGGCCTGATCTCACATCGGCCTGCAAAAGCGGGCCAAGGTTAATGCCAGATTTTCCGGGCTTGCCTCCGAGGTTACGACAGCATCACCAACGGAGCGGAGCAAAACAAGCCGGAGCTCGCCGTCGACATTTTTTTTATCGACCGCCATCAGATTCGTGAAATCATCCGCGGTCATCCCGGCCGGCGGCTTGCCGGACAACCCCGCCCTCAGAATGAGGCGGGATATCCGGTCGCAATCGGCCCGGGAAATCATACCTTCGAGAACCGAAAGCTCTGCCGCCATAACCATGCCGGTCCCAACCGCTTCGCCATGGAGCCAGTTGCCATAGCCGGCAAAGGTCTCTATGGCATGACCAAAGGTGTGACCAAGGTTCAGTATCGCCCTCAGGCCACCTTCACGCTCGTCCAGGGCAACAACTTCCGCCTTGCAGGCACAGGACCGATAAATTGCTTCTGCAAGCGCATCGGGATCTAGGGCAACGAGCGCATCCACCCTGTTTTCAAGCCAGGCAAGAAAATCCAGATCCCGGATGAGCCCATACTTGATCACCTCAGCCAGGCCGGCCGACACTTCACGTGGAGGCAGGGTCTGAAGGCTTCCGGTATCAATCAACACCGCCTGCGGTTGGTGGAAAGCACCGATCATGTTCTTGCCCAAGGGGTGATTGATTCCGGTTTTACCACCGACAGAAGAGTCCACTTGTGACAAAAGCGTGGTCGGTATCTGGATAAACGGAACCCCCCGTTGATAGCAGGCCGCAGCGAAGCCTGCCATGTCACCGACCACACCTCCTCCTAGCGCGACAAGGGTCGTTTTCCGGGTATGCCGGCGCTCAAGAAGGCCGTCGAAGATCCGGTTAAGGGTTTGCCAGTCTTTGAATTTCTCACCATCAGGAAGCACAACCGTATCGATTCGCTTCCCGGGAAAGCAGCCCTTCGCTCTCTCAAGATACAGCGGTGCAACGGTTTCGTTGGTCACAAGCATGACTTGGGAGCCGCCGACAAAACGCGACAGGTCGAAGGTACCGAGCAGATTCTGGCCGATAAAAATAGGGTAGCTGCGATCCCCCAGTTCGACCGAGAGCTCACGAATCAGGTTAGACATGATTACGACCTTCCTTCCGGATCTGCCTTTTGTGACGGGGAGTTCTGGGATTAAGCCGGTTAACCAGCTGGCGAACCACAAGCCTTGGACTTTTGCGATCTGTGTACATGATGATGTCGGCCAGGCGTGAATACAGCGGATCCCGGATCGAGAAAAGGTTTCTCAGGACGGCTTCCGGGTCATCGTTCTGCAGCAATGGCCGGTTACGGTCTTTCCGCGTTCGCTCAACCTGCTGCTCAATCGACGTTTTCAGGTAAATCACCATCGCGTCCCTTTTTAGCAGGGGGTGATTCTCGGGCCGCATCACCGCACCACCCCCGGTGGCAAGAACGGTATTGTCCTCATTCGCCAATTCGTCAAGCATCGCAGTTTCCCGCTGGCGGAATCCATCCTCACCTTCGACATCAAAAATCCACGGTATGTTGGCCCCGCAACGCTGTTCAATGATGCGATCCGAGTCGAGAAAACGATAGCCCAGCTCCTTGGCGAGCATCCGACCAATCGTGCTTTTCCCGGCCCCCATGGGGCCAATGAGGACAACGCGTTTTGGCAAAGACATAACTTCCGCTCAGTTTCGTTCAGGCGGGTGAGAATATCACAGGGCCGGGGCTTGCATAAGTTCCGCACCTAACCTGTGGGAAATTCGGGCACAAAAAAAGCCGCCGGTTCGACGCGGCGGCTTTTTTCGGGGCCTCTGTTACCGGACAAGATCGCTCTTGATGATCTTGGGCGTTATAAAAATCAACAGTTCACTGCGCTCATCAATTTTCTCGGTACGCTTGAAGAGACGACCCAGGTAGGGAATATCCCCAAGGAACGGGGTCTTAGTGGTCTGGGTTGCGACCTCGGACTGGAAGATACCGCCCAGCACCACCGTCTCGCCATTGCCAACCAGAACCTGGGTGGTTACCTGGTTGGTATTGATCGAAGGGATACCGGCAGTAACTTCGCCACGGGAGTCCTGGTTAACCACCAGATCCATAATGATCTTATCATCCGGGGTGATTTGCGGAGTCACTTCCAGGGATAGCACCGCTTCCTTGAAAGATACCGATGTCGCACCGCTGGAAGACGCTTCCTGATAAGGAATTTCCTCACCGGATTTGATGGAAGCTGTCTGGCGGTCGGCAGTCACAACGCGCGGCTGAGAAACCACTTCGGCCTGACCGTCACTCTCCAGAGCCGACAGCTCCAAGTCAACCAGGAAGTCATCGCTGCCCCAGCCAATGGCGAAGGATGACGCCCCTTCGCCGGTTACGCCCAGATCCACAGCGAGGGCACCGGGGAACGTAATGGTGTTATTGCTCCCACCGGCAGCCTGGCGAGCTTCCTCAACCGCGCTCTGAGAACCACCGATGGCGAATACGTTGTCGCCACTGACGTCGTAGGCCGCACCACCCCAGCGAATACCAAGGTTTTCCGCCACATTGGTCTGGGCCCGGACAATTCGTGCCTCGATGGACACCTGGCGCACCGGCACATCCCATGTGGACACGAGCCGACGAATTTCCTCAAGTTTTTCCGCGGTTTCACGAACACTGATGGTATTGGTACGAACGTCCGAGGAGATAAATCCGCGGTCTGAAATCAGCTCCTCATCTTCCTTGATCAGAGCAACAATGTCTGCGGCCTTGGCGTAGTTGACCTGAACAATATCAAGCCGTACCGGCGCCAGCTCCGCAATCTGCTTATTGGTTTCCAACTCCAGCTTTTCACGGGCAGCAATCTCATCTGCTGGAGCGACCAGCAACACGTTACCGATCTGCCGTTTGTCGAGACCCTTGGTCTTGAGAATCAGATCCAAAGCCTGGTCCCAGGGAACATTCTGCAAACGCAGGGTAATGCTGCCACCTACCGTGTCACTGGCAACCAGATTCAGGCCAGTGAAGTCCGCAATCAGCTGAAGCACTGAACGAACCTCGATATCCTGGAAGTTCAGGGAGAGCTTCTCACCGGTGTACGGGAACTTCTCTTCACGGCGCGACTCTGCCTCTTGTTCAGTAAGCTTTTCCACACTGACCGTGAACTGACTGCCGGACTGGTAGGCAATGTAATCGTAACTCCCTTCCGGGCTGATCTCGACCACGGCATTACCACCCTCGACAAAGGTATCGATGCGGGTAACCGGCGTTGCAAAATCAGTAACGTCCAGCCGGCGACGCAGGTTGGCAGGAACAGAAAGGCCATCCATCGTCAGCCGGATCTTGCCGGCCTGTTCCGACAGGTCAACGGATGTGCTGGCGCTGCCCAGATCGACGAGAACCCGGCCTTCGCCATCTTTGCCTCGACGGAAATCCACACCGGCAAGGGCATTGGCCGAAGAAGAGCTCGATGCTACCGAGCTACTCTGGGAGGACGAAGCAGGGGCGGTAGCCACGGCGCTCTGAGCCGCGCCACCAATGGTCATAACCAGCGAATCACCGCGGCGAACCGTGTCGTATGGAACCAGCTCAACGAGATTGAAAATCAGCCTCGTTCGATCCTTGGTCTCCACCACCGTCATACTCTGGGCGTTTCCAGACCCCAGAGGAATGCTGCGACTGTCCAGACCACTGGTCGTGTCCCGCAGGTCGACAGCGATGCGAGCAGGACGCTCAATGGTGTAACCGGTGGGTTCCGGCGGTGGCCCATCAAATTCCAGTGTCACTTCAAGCCGTTCGCCCGGTAGCGACGAAAACGACACGTCTTCCAGCGTGACCGCGTTGGCCAGGCCGGAGAACAACCCAAAAGCAATCACGCTGACGTATACATTGAGTTTTCTGAACATCGCTAGCCTCGACCCTAAACTTTTTTGTACGTGCATGTTTCTTTCAACTTTCATCCAGCCGCTCCTTAGCCTGCGCCTTCTTCGAGGGTCAGGGAGCGGGGACGCTCGACCCAGCCACCCCGGCCATTGGGAACGATTTCAATCAGTTCGATACGGGTTTCACTGATGCCGACGATACGGCCATAGTTCTGCCCCATATAGTTTCCGGCACGCACCCGGTGGATTCCGCCAGTGTCATCTTCGACAAGGGCGAACAGATTACCTGATGCGCCCTGAAGTGTACCGACCATCTGAAGGGACTTGAGATCAAAGTTCTCAAGTACCTCTCTCGGCCGATCCAAATCGGGCTCGACATCACTGACCGGCTTCTCATCCACCATGGTCAGCTGAACGTCGATCGGCGGCTCAAACGGTGCCCGTCTGTCTGCAGCCGAATAACTGAATGCTTCATAGGCCTTGAACTCCGGCAGAGGCTCCACGTATCCCCGTGGCTTTGCCCTCGTTTCGGCCATGAACTTGTCAAGGTCTGAAAACCCGCTGCCCTGGGAGCAGGCCGTCAGGAGAGAGACCAGGCACACACCCATCCAGGCTTTTACCGCATGCTTCGCTGCCATGCTCATTCTCCAGCCCGGTAGCGGTAAGTACGAGCCACAACCTGCATATCAAGCCGCTCTCCGTCTCCGCCAGTTGGTTTGATGGTCAAGTCGTGCAGTGTCACGATCCGAGGAAGACTTGCGACACTGCTGACAAAGGACGCCAGCTCATGATAGGAACCAGACACCCGGATATTGATCGGCAATTCGGAATAGAAATCCCTGCGCTGCTCCGGCTGAAGCGCCACTTCCTGGAGCGCCAGACCACTGCCCAGCGCAGTATTGGTGATGTCTTCCAGCAAGCCCGGCACTTCCGTCTCACTGGGCAACTGCCGCACCAGAGCCCCGAAGGTTTCTTCCATCTCCGCCATCTGGGCCTTGAAGACTTCAAGATTCGCCACTTGGTAGGCCTTCTCTTCGTATTTCTTCCGAAGTTCCAGCTCTGTTTTCTCGACGCGCTCAAGCTGGGCGTACTGATCCTTGATAAAGAACCAGTATCCGCCGCCGACGATGAGCCCGAAGATGATCAGCACCACAATGGCTTTGATCGGTGCCGGCCAGATACCCGCGTTATTCACGTCGAGATCATTGATATCAAATTCGTTAAGGCTTTTTAGTGAGTCCGCGAGGCTCATTACTTATCCTCCCCTTCGGGCTCAGGTGTTTTTTGTTGTACCGAGAGGTTGAACTGGCTGTAACCGGCCCGGCGACTATCAGCTGCAGAAACGTTGGACAGATTGGGACTCGTGAACCAGTCGGACTCTTCAAACTGACGCATCAGCGTCGAGACCCGGCTGTTGGACTCTGCCATACCTACGATATCGAGGCGGTCTCCGGCGCGCTTGAGATCGGTGTAGAAAAGCCCGTCAGGCAAGGTTCTGACCAACTCATCAAAAACGCGAACAATGACCGGGCGCTTACCCTGAAGGTCCTGAATGACCTGCATTCGCGCCAGCAGCTCATCTCTTTTGCGCTTGAGGTTCTCGATCTCCTTGATCTGCTGGTCCAGCTTCTTGGCCGCTGTTTCAATATAAGCGTTCCGCGATTGCTGGTAAGCGATCCGGCTGTCCATATCGGACTTCCAGAGGAATACCAGGCCACCGGCAATAATCGCCGCACCAAGGATCATCACTACGAATTGTTTCTGCTTTTCGGCACGAAGTTCTTCACGCCAGGGTCGGAGGTTAATCTTTGCCATCAGTCGAAGCTCCTCATTGCCAGGCCGCAGGCAATCATCAGAGAGGGAGCATCATTACTCAGCGCCGATGCATTAACCCGTGATCCCACTGCCATGTCGGCAAACGGGTTTGCCACCAGCGTCGGTGTTCCTGTTTTTTCTTCGACCATTTCCGTCAGCCCCTGGATAGAGGCAGTACCTCCGGCCAGAACCACGTAGTCGACAGCGTTGTACTGGCTGGCACCGAAGAAGAACTGAAGCGCGCGGGCAACCTGCTGCACCACAGCTTCACGGAAGGGCGTCAGAACCTCTGACTCATAGTCATCGGGCAACCCGCCCTGTTTCTTGGCAAGCCCTGCCTCTTCAAGAGACAACCCGTATCGCCGCTGGATTTCTTCAGTCAGCTGTTTGCCACCGAAAATCTGCTCGCGGGTATACACGGTCTTGCCGCCGGCAAGTACACTGAGCGTTGTCATGGTTGCACCAATGTCAACAATCGCGACCACAAGCTCTTCACCCTGTGAATCCAGCTGCGACTCGATCAGCGCGTAGGCCCGCTCCAGGGAGTAGGCTTCGACATCAACAACTTTGGTTGTCAGTGAGGCAATCTCGAGAGCGTCTTCCCGTATGTCGACGTTTTCCTTCCTGCATGCAGCCAGAAGCACATCAACCTGATCGGGATTGCTTTCGGAAGGGCCTTGGACTTCAAAGTCGATGGCCACCTCATCCAGCGGGTATGGTATGTACTGATCAGCCTCAAGGGCGATCTGATCTTCCATCTCAAATTCGTTGAGGCCACCATCCATCTGGATGACCTTGGTGATAACCGCCGAGCCGGAGACTGCGACCGCAACCTGCTTCACGCCGGTACGGGACTTGGAGGCAACGCGCTTCAGCACTTCGCCGACCGCCTCGACATCCGTGATATTTTTCTCAACCACAGCGTTCGCCGGTAACGGCTCCACTGCGTAGCTTTCGACCTTGTACCGGTCGCCCTGCTTCGACAGTTCCAGAAGTTTGACCGAGCTGGAGCTTATATCCACGCCCAGCACTGCACTGGATTTCTTTCCTAACAATCCGAACACGCGCTCACCCTATACCTGGTCAGATGCACCGGGTTACGTAACTTATGTGTTTTTTATTTAAGAGAATTTCTTCAGCATTCCGTCTACAATGCGTGTTCTTCGTTAAATTGAGAACCATTGCAGCGGTGAAGCGACCCTTCCTAAAGCAATTTCTCAAATGATAGACCTATATCCAACAGTTGTCAGAAAAAAATGTCTCATTTGTTGCGTACATCTCGCCTTCTTGCCTGGCTGTTTCTTACCGGCCTGAGTGCCGCCGTTATCGTAACCTCAGGCTTCTATCTGTATCTTCGCCCCGGACTTCCACCGGTTGCGCAGCTGCTGGAAATAAAACTCCAGACACCTCTGCGGGTGTACTCCGAAGACAAGAGATTAATAGCAGAATTCGGTGAAAAGAGAAGGGCACCGATCACAATAGAACAGATCCCAACAATTCAGTTACAAGCCTTTATGGCCGCTGAAGACTCGCGCTTTTACGAGCACTTCGGGGTCGACATCAAAGGCCTGGCGCGGGCTGCCATCGAACTGATCTCAACCGGGGAGATCCAGTCAGGGGGCAGTACCATCACAATGCAGGTTGCAAAAAATTACTTTTTGTCACGCGACAGAACCTTTATACGGAAGTTCAACGAGATACTTCTGGCTCTTCAGATAGAACGTGAACTCGATAAAAACCGGATTCTAGAGCTCTATCTGAACAAGATCTATCTCGGCAACCGCGCTTACGGGATTGCCGCCGCAGCCCAGGTTTATTACAACAAGCCCGTCGCCCAGCTTTCGCTCGCCCAGATGGCCATGCTCGCGGGCCTTCCAAAAGCTCCGTCTGCCTTCAACCCGCTGGCCAACCCCGAGCGCGCAATGATTCGCCGGAACTGGATCTTGGGCCGGATGAAGGATCTGGGATACATCACCCCGGACGCCCATGAGCTTGCACTTTCAGCCCCGCTCACGGCCAGCTACAACAGTACTGACACGGAAGTTGACGCTGATTATGTTGCCGAAATGGCCCGCTCCGAACTGGTTCGTCGCTTTGGCGAAGACGCCTATACAGATGGCTACACCGTCACACTCACCGTTGACAGCAAGAAGCAGCAGGCTGCCACGGAAGCTCTCAGGGATGGCCTGGAGGCTTACGATCGGCGCCATGGATTCCGGGGCCCGATCGGTCAGATTGATCCGGAGACTCTGACCGAGGCCAACCTGTCGGAGCTTGTGCAGAACTACCCCCGGGTGGAATCCCTGATTCCTGCCATCGTTACCAGCGTTGACGACAAGACCCAAAATGTCCGGGTACACGCTCGGATGCTGGGCTCCGCCATCATGCCTTTCGAAACCATGACATGGGCAAGGCGATATAAAACCGAAGACCTCACTGGCCCAGAGCCGGAAAAGCCCTCAGATGTGATCGCAGCGGGGGACGTTGTCTACGTGCGAACTCAGGCGCCGAGGCCCATGGCGACAACTTCCGAAAAGCAAGAAGACAGCAGCGGGAACGCAGAGAATGCGCAGCCGGCCGGACCGGCAATCGTATCACTGGCGCAAATACCCCGGGTTGAAGGCGCACTTATCTCTCTGGACGCCCAAACCGGGGCCATTCAGGCCCTCACTGGGGGCTACAGCTTCGGCCAGAGCAAATACAACCGGGCCATCCAGGCGCAACGACAACCCGGCTCCACCTTCAAGCCCTTTCTTTACCTCAGCGCACTTGAAAGCGGCATGACACCAGCCACTATCTATAATGACGCGCCGATTGTGTTTGATGATTCCGAACTCGAGTCCGCCTGGCGCCCCCAGAATTCATCCGGGCAATTTTATGGGCCAACCCGACTTCGTGAAGCCCTTTATCGCTCGCGGAACCTGGTTTCCATCCGGCTACTGCGTGACCTTGGCATCGAGAATACAATTAATTTTCTCGCAGAGCTGGAAATTCCCGTCGAAAACATGCCAAACAACCTCTCTCTGGCACTCGGCAGCGGCTTGCTCACCCCCATGGAGCTTGCCAGAGGCATGGCTATCATTGCCAATGGCGGATATGACGTTCAACCTTACCTGATCGAAACCATTAAGGACGTCCGCGGCGAGACCATCTACCAAGCTCCGAAAACCGTCCTGTGCGACCAGAACTGCGACAAGATCGCGGAGAAGAACGAAACCAGTAGAACGAGCACGGAAGCAGAGCCTGCTTCGGAAGATACCGATAACACACAGCAGGTGCGAGTGATGCGCCGGCTCGCGGATGAACGCTCAGTATTCATTCTTCACTCGATGATGCGGGATGTCATCCGCCTTGGCACAGGTCGCCGGGCCCGGGCCTTGGGACGCGATGACATTGCAGGCAAGACAGGCACTACCAACGAGCAAAAAGACACCTGGTTTGCAGGCTTCAATCATGAACTGGCCACAACAACGTGGGTTGGACTTGATCAACCGGCACCCCTGGGCAGAGGCGAGTTTGGCGCGAGCACGGCATTACCCGTCTGGCTGGACTATATGAAAGTCGCCCTTGACGGCGAGCCACCGTCCTTCATGCCCCGACCCAATGGCATCGTGAACATCCGGATCAACCCGGAGACCGGACAGCGGGCAAGACCGGGAGAAGACGGTGTATTTGAAGTCTTTCGGGAAGAGGATGCACCACCGCCACTGTTGTCCGAAGAAGAGAGCGACCGCAATGGGAGCTCCGGAGAAAACGATCTTTCGCGCAGAATTTTCTGATTAAAGCAGCACAGATATAAAAAAACCGGCGGGATCACCGCCGGTTTTTTTATTGCCTAGAACAACGTATCAGATGATGTCGTCCATGGACTTGAGCGGGTAATGCGCAGGGTAAGGGTTACGAGCAACCCCGGAATCCACGGCGGCCCGGGCAACCGCCGCAGGCACTACCTCAAGCAAACGGACATCCATCGGCTTGGGAATGATGTATTCCTTGCCGAACTCAAAGCTCTCGACACCGTAAGCCTCACAGATCTCCTGCGGCACCGGCTCCTTGGCCAGTTCGCGAATTGCGTTTACGGCTGCCACTTTCATCTCTTCGTTGATCACCGTGGCGCGAACGTCCAGCGCTCCGCGGAAGATGAACGGGAAGCCCAACACATTGTTGACCTGGTTCGGATAATCGGAACGGCCGGTCGCCATGATCAGATCACTGCGAGCTGCCCGAGCAACTTCCGGATTGATTTCCGGATCAGGATTAGAGCATGCGAACACGATCGGGTTCGGAGCCATTTTCTTGAGCTGGTCGCCGGTCAGAAGGTCCGGGCCGGAAAGGCCAAGGAATACATCCGCACCGTCGATGGCATCATCAAGCGTACGCTTGTCCGTATCATTGGCGAACATCGCCTTGTACTGATTCAGATCATCGCGACCAGAGTGGATCACACCCTTACGATCAAGCATGAAGATGTTCTCAGAGCGAATACCGCAGCTGATCAGTAGCTTCATGCAAGCAATGGCGGCTGCACCGGCACCCAGGCAAACCACCTTCGCCTCTTCAATCTTTTTGCCCTGCAGTTCGAGGGCATTGATCATGCCGGCTGCAGTGACGATAGCGGTTCCGTGCTGGTCATCATGAAAGACGGGCACGTTGCATTTTTCAATCAGAGCGCGCTCAATTTCAAAGCACTCCGGCGCTTTGATATCTTCTAGATTGATACCACCGAAGGTATCCGCAATACGCTCGACCGTTTCAATAAACGCCTGCGGGCTTTCGGAATTGACTTCAATGTCGAAGACATCAATTCCGGCAAAGCGCTTGAACAGTACGCCTTTGCCTTCCATAACCGGCTTGCTCGCCAGCGGACCCAGGTTGCCCAAGCCAAGAATCGCAGTACCGTCAGAGATGACAGCCACCAGGTTGCCCTTGGCGGTGTACTTGTATGCATTCTCCGGGTCCTTAGCGATCTCTCGGACCGGCTCGGCAACCCCGGGGCTATACGCCAGGGAAAGGTCGCGGGAAGTCTTGGTTGGCTTGGTGATTTCAACACTCAGCTTACCAGGCCGCGGCTTGGCGTGATATTCAAGGGCTGCTTCTTTCAGATCTTGAGACATTGCCACTGTTCCGTTTGTCACGTTTAAAGGTAATAAGCCGCCGGAGCTTGCCCAACGGAGCGCGACATTATGGCCCGCCAGACCCAAAACGACAAGTGGCTGGTGAACATTTTGCAAACAGTCAATAGGGCTAATTGCGTATGCACTCTTAAGCTACACACATTACCAAAGGCCACAAAAAAAGCGCCCGGAGGCGCCTTATCGAATCTGCAGCAATCAGTCTTTCTTGCCACTGATACGTCCGCCGAAACGCTTCTGGAAACGGTCGATACGGCCACCGGTGTCCATGACTTTCTGCTTACCGGTGTAGAATGGGTGACACTGTGAACACACATCCAACTGCAAATCGTTCGTGTAGGTAGAACGTGTCTTGAAGGTGTTACCGCAGGAACAGGTAACGGAAATATCTTCGTACTTGGGGTGGATACCTTCTTTCATGGCGAACCTCGTTAGGTCATGCCGCTACCTGATCACGGGGTATCTGATCTACCCTGGCGCCAGGCACCGCATGTTTGAATCAATTGAGAAGACGGGGCACAATCATGCCCTGCCGGAAACAGACCGCGAATCTTACTTGCAATTACCGCGGCAGGCAAGTACCAGCCTGATTTCCGGACCCGCCGAACAGTGATTTCGCGGCAGGCCGCCGATTACTAGCCGATCACTACAGGATAGGGAAAAACCGTGACACTCGTTTTCCAGTGGAGCATTCAGTGCCGTTGATTGCACGCATTGCCCTTAACCGTCCTCTGCGCCGGCTCTTCGACTATATTATTCCTGAAGACATCCAGCTTGTCGCCGGGCAGCGGGTACGAATTCCTTTTGGCCGCCAACAGACAACAGGCCTTATTGTACAAACGGGGGTGGAGCCCCCTTCGGGAGTCCGCCTTAAACCTGTGTTCGCGGCTATGGAGGACTGGCCGGCATTGCCGGAGGAGACCGTCAACCTTCTCAGCTGGGCCAGCGACTACTATCAGCATCCTCTGGGCGAGTGCCTGTTCACTGCCCTGCCCCCCGCCCTAAGGCGAGGACGCAAAGCGGAAGAGAAGTCTGTGGAGTGGTGGGTGGCCAGCGACCACGGCGATTTCCTTCCAGCCAACGCCCACCGCCAAAAAGAATTGCTTGAATGGCTCAGCCAGCAAACCCGGGGCGCAGCCGGCAGCGACATCATCAGGGCCGGATTTACCCGCGCCCAATTGAGGGCCCTCAACGACAAACAGTTGATCAGAACCATCTCACCACCCATTTCGGGCTCGAAGCCCGAGGCACCTGAACTACTGGCGAGGAGACCAACCCTCTCCGCTGCCCAGGCGGCCGCGGCCGAAGAGCTGGCCGCCCCCGGAGAAGGATTCACTGCCTCCCTTTTATACGGAATTACCGGCAGCGGAAAAACGGAAATCTACCTGCACTACCTGAAACAGCAACTTGGGGCAGGCGACCAGGCTCTTGTACTGGTTCCGGAAATCAACCTTACCCCACAGACCGTCGCCCGCTTCAGGCAATATTTTGGTACGCGCATTGTAGTGTGGCATTCCGCGCTTAATGATAGCGAGCGCCTGACCACCTGGTTGAAGATTCGCGAAGGCGAGCCCATCATCCTGATCGGCACACGGTCGGCTGTTCTGCTGCCGTTTACCGGGTTACGCACAATCATTGTTGATGAAGAGCATGACAGCTCCTATAAACAAGGCGAGGGCTTCCGGTATTCCGGCCGCGACGTGGCGGTTTACCGCGCGCACCTGAACCGCTGCCCGGTCATCCTCGGATCGGCCACGCCGTCACTTGAATCCGTTTACAACGCGGAACAGGGCAAATACCGCCTTGTAAAACTCGAAGAGCGCGCGGGCAATGCGGCCCCACCGATCATCAGCCTGCTGGACATTCGCAGCCGCCCCCTGGAAGGCGGGCTTTCCCGGCCTGCCCTGAACGCCATTGAACAAACGCTCGCCCGGGGTGAACAGGCATTGGTTTTTGTCAATCGCCGCGGCTTTGCGCCGGTCATGATGTGCTTTGACTGCGGCCACATGGTCGAGTGCCCCCGCTGCGACACCCGGCTTACCTATCACCGCCGGGACCGGGCCATGAGATGCCACCACTGCGACTACCAGACGGCAGCCACCGACCATTGTCCGAAATGCCAGAGTGAGGCCTTCAAACCCGTTGGCCAGGGCACTGAAAGAACCGAGGACATTCTGGCATCGGCCTTCCCGGATATTCCCGTTGTGCGGGTCGATCGCGACAGCACTCAGCGCAAGGGCAGCATCCAGAGCATCCTGAGCCAGGTTAACAGTGGCAAACCATGCGTACTCGTTGGCACGCAAATGCTGGCCAAAGGCCACGATTTCCCCAACGTCACTCTCGTGGTGGTGGTCAACGCCGATGGCGGTCTGTTCAGTGTCGACTTCCGGGCGCCTGAGCAGCTCATTCAGACCCTGCTGCAGGTCAGCGGCCGCGCTGGCCGAGGCACGAAACCGGGAAAGGTGCTGGTGCAAACCTGCCACAGCGACCATCCATTGTTGAGAACCCTCTGCGAGGGGCATTATCTGGACATCGCCGAACAGCTCCTCAGCGAACGCAAGGAAAGCCAGTTCCCGCCATTCCGCGCCATGGCCATTTTTCGGGCAGAAGCCGACACCATGGAAAAGAGCCTGCAAGTTCTGGACGCCATCAAACCGCTCACCAACGCCCCCGGCATTGAAACCTGGGGCCCACTACCCGCAATGATTGCCCGACGCGCCGACAAACACCGCGCGCAACTGATCCTGAATGCCCAAAACCGAAAGCGACTGAACACCCTTTTGACCGGAGTGTGCCAGGAACTGGACCAGAGAAAGCTACCGGCTGGCGTGAGGTGGATGATTGATGTTGATCCTCAGGAAACAGGGTAAACGTGGACCCGCCCACATATCTGCAAACCGTTACAAAGTTTTTCAGAAATGAATACCAATCAGCCTTGCTGTGATAGATCCTATGCTATGATTTTCAGCAAACTAACAACGAAACCTGAAAACATACCTGAGCTTGCGTTTCTCGTGCAGGGAATGCGCATTTAAAAGGCTTTTGCTGTAAACGAAGACTGGAGAAAAATATAATGTCCGGGAATATATTTGCGCGTGTCGCAGCACTTATCCTGACCCTGGCTCTCGCCGCCTGCGGTGGGGACAGTGGGTCAAGCTCTTTATCGGGCGTGGGAGATAGTAATACCGGAGGAACAGACACCCCATCCGAGACCGTTTCCGTAGGTTCAATTCAGCTGGTTAATGAATCTCCTCAGATTTCCACGAACGGCAGCGACAACTCTCGCATCACTGCATTTATCAAAGACAGCAATGGTCGGGTTCTCGAAAACGTAAACGTATCCTTTGCCGCGAACAACAATGGCACCGTCCTTGTTGAAAACGCCATAACCGGCGCAAACGGAGAAGCTACCGCTCTGGTCTCCGCAGAGGGTGACGCTCAAAACAGAACGATTACAGTGACTGCTTCCGCCGGGAGCATATCTCAGACAACAACCGTGACCGTTACCGGCACATCCATCTCGGTAACCGGCCCTTCTTCCATTGTGGCCGGCGCGTCTGCAACCTACACCGCGAGACTCCTTGACGCTGACGGGCGCCCAATAACAGGCGAAAACGTATCGGTGTCAACAGCCCTTGGCAACCAGATAACAAATGCTGCGTCTTTCTCAACTGCAGCCGACGGCACCGTAACATTTGATCTGGTTGCACAATCCGGCGGCTCCGAAGTCATCACTGTTAACGCATACAGCGGGGCTGGCTTGGTAACAGCAGAGAAGTCGATTTCCATTTCTCCCGATGCGTTCAGTTTCTCGTTACCAGGTAGCAACGCCGAGATCGAACTGAACACAACCCAGCAGATTGAGATCGAATGGCTGTCTAGCGGCACCCCAGTTGCAGACGGGACCGGCGTTGTCTTCGAAACCACACGAGGAACTTTTTCGCAAAGCGCCTCCAGCACAGCGACTGTTACAACGTCCGGAGGCACAGCGACTGTAGACATTTCTTCAACAAACGTGGGTCCCGCATCGGTCACCGCCCGGAGTCAAGCAGCCGGAGGTCCCTCAGCGCAACGTACTTTTGAGTTCGTTTCGACAACCCCTGCGCAACTAAACCTTCAGGCTGACAAGACACAAATTGGTCAAAACGAATCGGCAGTAATCCTGGCTACCGTGCGTGACAGCAATAACAATCTTGTAAAAAATGCTACCGTTAACTTCACCCTTGACGATATCACCGGCGGCTCGCTTTCCGCAGGTTCAGGTGAAACTGACAGCCAGGGACAAACCCAGGTTACCTATACGTCGAGCTCAATCTCCAGCTCTCTGGACGGGGTCACCATAACGGCAACCGTGCCGACCACAGCTATCTCGCAAAACTTGTCTCTCACAGTGGGCGGGCAAGCCCTGCGCATCAATATCGGCACAGGTAACGAGATCGTCGAATCCGGCTTAACCCTATACAAACAACCTTGGACAGCCATTGTAACCGACGCCAACGGTAACGCCTCGGCGAACCGTTCCGTACAGGTTAGCGTTATTCCAGTGCGTTATTTTAAAGGCTTCTACACCAGGCTGACTGATGCCGACCCATGGGTACCAACCTACACAGTAGCCGACGGTTGCGCGTCCGAAGATGTCAACAACAATGGTATCCTGGACGACGCTGATATTGATGCGAACAACAACGGCTCACTGGAGCCCGACCCATCAGCGACGGTACCAAGAAATCTCACTACTGGAACCGACGGGACGGTAACCTTCGACCTGACCTATCTGAAGAGCGAATGTTCCTGGATCGAAGTTGATCTTATTGCTACAACGAGCGTCCAGGGTACTGAATCTCAGGCACGCCAAAGATTCACCCTATCCTGCACAGCAGACGACCTGGATTCGGATGCTCCTCCAGGAAGTGGTGACAGCCCTTACGGAATCGCGACCAGCTGCGCGGATCCTGATTAACCAAATCAAGGGAGGGGCACCTTACCCCTCCCTTGATTTCATTGTTTGAGTCTCCCCTACCTTTCCGCGATAATACTCGCCTTCTATTTCTGACGGGCGCCCTGCCCCAACACCAATTCTCCTGTAAACCGAGTCACCTGACAGCATGAAAGAAACCGTTTCCGACCTGCTCCAGTCTGCACTGGCTGCGCTGCAATCCGAAGGCACATTGCCTGCCGACCAAACCTTTACGCCGCAAGTGGGCAATACCAAGGACAAGTCCCACGGGGATTACGCCTGTAACATTGCCTTGGTAGCGTCCAAAGCAGCCGGATGCCCGCCCCGTCAGTTGGCGGAAGCGCTGATTGGTAAACTGCCAAAGAGTAAGGCAGTGGAGAAGGTGGAGATTGCCGGACCAGGCTTTATCAACTTCTTCATGAGCACCGCCAGTGCCTTCGAAGTCGTTAACACCATCCTGGATGAGGGCGAAAGCTTCGGCCGCAACGATCAGGGCAAGGCCGAGAAAGTACAGGTTGAGTTTGTATCCGCCAACCCTACCGGCCCTCTGCATGTCGGCCATGGGCGCGGAGCGGCGATCGGCGACTGCCTGAGTCGATTGCTGGAAGCCAACGGCTACGACGTCACCCGGGAGTTTTACTACAATGACGCCGGCGCCCAGATCAACAACCTGGCGCTCTCGGTCCAGGCACGCGTGAAAGGCCTTACACCGGAAGACGAGAGCTGGCCGGCCGATGGCTACCGTGGTGATTACATAGTCGATGTCGCCAAGGCGTATCTGGCCGGTGAGACAGTGACAGCGGATGACCGGGAAGTCACGGCCAAGGCGGATCCGGAAGACCGCGACGCCATCCTGGAGTTTGCCGTGGCCTACCTGCGCCGGGAGCAGGATCTGGACCTGAGAGCCTTCGGTGTTGAGTTTGATGTCTACTTCCTGGAATCTTCCCTCTATAAGGAAGGCAAGGTTGAGGCAACGGTGAAGCGCCTGCAGGAAAGCGGCTACACCTACGAGCAGGACGGCGCCCTGTGGCTCAAAACCACAGAGTTTGGTGATGACAAGGACCGTGTCATGCGCAAGAAGGACGGTGGCTACACCTACTTCCTGCCGGACGTGGCCTACCACCTGGACAAATGGCAACGGGGCTTTACCACCGTTATAAACGAACAGGGTGCTGACCATCACTCCACCGTTACCCGCGTTCGCGCTGGCCTGCAGGCCCTGAACGCCGGCATTCCGAAAGGCTGGCCGGATTATGTTCTACACCAGATGGTAATGGTCACCCGCTCCGGCCAGGAGGTAAAGATCTCCAAACGGGCCGGTAGCTATGTCACCATCCGGGACCTGATTGATGAAGTTGGCCGCGACGCCACCCGTTTTTTTCTGGCCGCCCGGAGAGTCGACTCCCAGTTGACCTTCGACATTGATCTTGCCCGGTCCCAGACCAATGAAAATCCGGTGTATTACATCCAGTACGCCCATGCGCGGATCTGCAGCGTACTTCGGAAGCTTGCCGAGGAAGGCGTGCAGCGTGGCCGGAACGAATGTGTAGGCGATTTGGAGCTACTGACTCTGGACGAGGAAAAAGAGCTGGCCAATCAATTAGCAAAATATCCGGAGCTGATCATCAACTCCGCCGCCCAGCGTGAGCCGCACCACCTGACCCACTACCTGCGAGACCTCGCGGGGCAGTTTCACACTTATTACAACGCCCATAAGGTATTAATCGAAGACACAGCCACCCGCGATGCCCGTGTCAGCCTTTACCTTGCAATCAGGCAGGTCATCGAAAACGGTCTGGATCTGCTGGGCGTCAGCGCCCCGGAAGAGATGTAGAACCCAATGTCCCGAGATTACGCCCGTAAAGACAGGTCACCCAAGGGTTCAGCCACTCCGCGCCGCGAGCCTGTGAAACAGGCCAGGGCGAAGGCGGCCAGAGCAAAACCGGCGGCAACAGCCCGCTTGCAGCAAGGAGGGCTGTCGTTGAAATGGATTTTGTCTCTGGCAACCGTCGGCGGGTTCATCGGGTTTATTGTCTACCTGAACTCCCTGCCGCCCGGACAGGGCGGCAATGTTCAGCCGGGGACTGAAAAGGCGGCCCAACAAACAGCCAGGAAACCGGCGGAAACGGCCCGCCAAGAAGACAAGAAACCGGCATTTCGTTTTTATGACATGTTGCCGGAATCCGAGGTCGTGCCTCCAAAGGTTGACGAATACACGCCTGGCCCAACCCAACAGAACTTCAACTACCTGGTGCAGTCAGGCTCATTCCGCAGCAAGGAAGACGCCGAACGCCAGCGGGCCCAAATTGCCTTCCAGGGCCTGCGTGCCAGCATCCAGCGGATTGATCTGGACAGTGGCTCCATCTGGTACCGGGTCAACGTTGGGCCGTTCACCTCCCGCAGCCAGATGAATTCCGCAATCGACAAGCTGGTCTCGCTCAACATTCAGCCTTTGGTTCGAAAAATCCCCAAAGAAGGTTGATCTTCAGGGCTCGGGGCAAGCACCTTGAATTCCGATCATGCGCCTCCATAACTTGCGGATACCAAGTTTAACCAGGCAATTGGAGCCCCAATGACTACCATTCTTTCCGTCAGACGCGATGACGAAGTTGCCATGGGTGGCGACGGCCAGGTTTCCCTGGGCAATACCGTAATGAAAGGGAATGCCCGAAAGGTTCGCCGCCTCTACAATGGCCAAGTGATCGCCGGTTTTGCCGGCGGCACGGCCGATGCCTTCACGCTGTTCGAGCGATTCGAGGCCCAGCTTGAAAAACATCAGGGCAACCTGACGAGGGCCGCCGTGGAGCTGGCAAAAGATTGGCGAACCGACCGGGCTCTGCGCCGACTGGAGGCCTTGCTGGCGGTAGCTGATAAAACCGCCTCGCTGATTATTACCGGCAACGGTGATGTTATTGAGCCGGAACAGGGGTTGATTGCCATCGGCTCAGGCGGTCCTTTTGCCCAGGCCTCGGCTCGGGCACTGCTCGAGAACACCGATTTGTCAGCCCACGAGATTGTCGAGAAGGGCCTGGATATCGCCGCCGATATCTGCATCTATACCAATCACAATCGCACCCTTGAAGTGCTCTCCAAAAACGACTGATCCGGAGCAACCATGTCTGCAATGACACCCCGTGAGATTGTCCACGAACTCAACAAGCACATCGTGGGCCAGCAAGAAGCCAAGCGGGCGGTAGCGATCGCCCTGAGAAACCGCTGGCGCCGGATGCAGCTGGACAGCAGCCTGCGCGATGAGATCACCCCCAAGAACATTCTTATGATCGGCCCCACCGGCGTCGGTAAGACCGAGATTGCCCGGCGCCTGGCCAAGCTGGCCGATGCACCGTTCCTGAAAGTCGAAGCCACCAAATTCACTGAGGTGGGTTATGTCGGCCGTGACGTCGAATCCATTATCCGGGATCTGGCGGATATGGCTGTGAAAATGCTGCGTGAAGCCGAGATGAAGCGCCATGAAAGCCAGGCCCTGGATGCCGCGGAGGACCGGATTCTGGACGCGCTCATTCCGCCACCGAGGGATTTAAGTGAAGACAGCCAGCGCAGCTCGGACTCATCCACCCGCCAGCTGTTCCGGAAAAAGCTTCGGGAAGGCGAGCTGGATGACAAGGAAATTGAAATCGACTTGCGCAGCTCCAGTGCCGGGGTGGAGATCATGGCACCTCCGGGCATGGAGGAGATGACCAATCAGCTGCAAAGCATGTTCTCCAACCTTTCCTCAGACAAGCGCAAGACCCGCAAGATGAAGGTCGCGGATGCGCTGAAGCGGGTCAAGGAAGAGGAGGCCGCCAAGCTTGTGAACGAAGAGGAGATCAAGCAGAAGGCAGTGCTGGCAGTGGAACAGAACGGCATCGTGTTCATTGATGAAATTGACAAGGTGGCCAAGCGCTCGGAGAACACCTCATCGGATGTGTCTCGCGAGGGTGTCCAGCGTGACCTGTTGCCGCTGATCGAGGGCAGCACGGTAAGCACCAAATACGGTACAGTGCGCACCGATCACATCCTGTTCATCGCCTCCGGCGCGTTCCATCTGTCCAAGCCTTCGGACCTTATTCCGGAACTTCAGGGCAGACTGCCAATTCGGGTGGAGCTGCAGGCTCTCAGCCCTGAAGACTTCAAGCGTATCCTGACCGAACCTGATGCATCGCTGGTTCAGCAGTACGAGGCGCTGTTGTTAACCGAAGGCGTAGAACTGACGTTCCGCGAAGACGCCATCGCCCGCATTGCCGAGATTGCCTGGAAAGTTAACGAGAACACCGAAAACATTGGTGCTCGGCGGCTTCATACGGTGCTTGAACGGTTGCTTGAGACCCTGTCCTTCGATGCCGGTGACAAGGTCACCGATGGCTTTGAGGTTACGGCCGAGTATGTGGATGAACGACTTGGAGAACTGGCTGAGGACGAGGATCTGAGCCGGTACATCCTCTGAATGCAATGCCATGTCAAAAGGGCCCAGATGGATCATCATCTGGGCCCTTTTTATTGGCTTGTCCGAAAGGTGCTCCCGGAGCCTTACTCGGCTTTCGAGAAAAGATGGGTGACATTTCCCAATCCTGCTACCAACTTTCCCTTGTCCGCTTTCTTCTTTCTGCCCTTGGCGACATACAGAGGCAGCATCTCGCCGTAAAGGCTGGTACTGATCGTGCGTTGTTCGTCTTCCAGACGATCCCGCCGCAGTTTGATGCCGTATTTTGCCAGCTTGGGCTCCAGCTGGTCTGCGCGGTTCAGGAGATCCCGTCGGGTCATCTGGTAGGCATGTTCACAGACCATACGCCGGGACTGGAAGCTGAACACATTGGAGAAGAAAAGCTTGGCATCGTCACGGGTAGGCTCGAACAGCAGAATGTCCTTGTCCGGGTAGTCTCGGGCGTATTGAGCAATTCCGGACTGCATTCGTGAGTAAACCATGGTCCGGAACATTTGCGACAACAGGTTGGGCATACCGGAACGTGTCAGCTCACCCGGCTTCATTGATCCGGCACGGACCGCAGCACTGGCATCAATAGGCACTTGGGGATTCACGGCAAACACAAGGTCCGCGCCATCCTCAAAAGCAACGGATGCGTGCAAACCCTTGCGCAGGGTACCATCCACGTAATAGCGGCCATCAATCTCCACGGGCACATACAGACCAGGCGAAGAAGTGCTTGCCTGAATTGCCTTGGAAATGGGCACATGATCAAACCCTGGAGCGCCAAAACAGACCGCCTCCGTACTCTCGACATCTGCCGCCACAATATAAAGACTGCGTTTCAACTGACGGAAATCGTTAGTTCGCCCCAGCATGGTAAAGGCACGCTTGAGGTACTCATGCAGGCCTTCATTATCAAACAATCCCGCTGGAGCCGCCTGCGCCAAAATGGTCATGGCTTCCAGCAGACTCTGATCGTAGGGGTTATTGACAAACCGCCGGACTGCAGTTGAAACCAGCCCGGGCACCGCCAGCAAACGGCTGCCAATTTCCCGGAACGCAGGACGGAAAAATACTTCCGGATGAAAAGGATGAACTTCCGCCTCATTGCGCACAAAAATACGACACAGTTGTGCGGTGGTCATCTGGTTGGCCAGATTCGCCGCCACAAAAGAACCGGCATTTACCCCGACATAAACATCGATATTGTTGAAGTCGAGGCCGTCCAGAGCTTCGTCCAGGGCGCGCAATGCTCCAATCTCGTATATTCCGCCCAAAGGGCCACCACCGCCCAGGGCAAGCCCGATGCGTGGAGCGGATTTGAGATCAGCTGGCGCCTTCATAGCCTTTCCTTTTCCGGAGAAAGAATGCGAGTCCGTGTTCTGAACCGCTGGATACTGCCGATATTAAGTTAACAACCGGTTTTAGAATTCACACCCTATATTCGCCAAAAATTCCGTTCTCAAGACACGGCTGCTTCAGAAACCGCCATGGCGCCTGACTTGCCGGGCCTCAGGTATCGGCCAAAGCCAGCGTTTCTCAGAGCTAGATCCACACAACTCTTGATGACATGGGGAGAATCCAGCAGCAACACATCTTCCAGCAGCTGTACGGCCCATTCCCGGCTGACACTTCGAATCACCGATTTGACCTTGGGCAGACTGGCTGCGTTCATTGAAAGGGAGTCGTAACCCATGGCCATGAGCAACAGCGCGCCTCCGGGATCACCAGCCAGCTCTCCGCAGATACCCACTGGCTTACCAACCGAGTGAGCGTCCTGGGCAATCCGGACCAGCGCCTGAAGCACTGCCGGGTGATAGGAATGATAAAGCTGGGCAACCCTCGGGTTGTTGCGATCTACTGCCAGCAGGTACTGGGTCAGGTCGTTGGAGCCCACCGACAGAAAGTCCACCCGGTCTGCAAACTCACGGATTTGATAGACGGCGGCGGGGATCTCAACCATCACACCTACTTTGGGCATATGAATGTCGTAGCCCTCTTCACGAACCTCGTGATACACCCGGTAAATCAGGTGCAGGGACTCTTCCACCTCCGAAATGTTCGAAATCATGGGCAGCATGATCTGCAGGTTGTTCAGGCCCTCGCTGGCCTTGAGCATTGCCCGCACCTGAACCAGGAAAATCTCAGGATGGTCCAGTGTTACCCGGATACCGCGCCACCCAAGGAACGGGTTTTCTTCCTGGATCGGGAAATAGGTCAACGCCTTGTCGCCGCCGATGTCCAGGGTACGCATGGTTACCGGGCTCGGCGCAAAGGCCTCAAGCTGCTCCCGGTAATACTCACGCTGCTCCTGCTCGGAGGGGAACCGATCCTTGATCATAAAGGGGACTTCGGTCCGGTATAGGCCTATGCCTTCAGCACCGTTGGACAACGAGCGGACAACGTCGGTCATCAGCCCGGTGTTTACCAACAGGGAAACCCGATGATGATCGGTGGTTTCGCAGGGCTTGTCCTTGAGTACTTCCAGCCCCCGGATAAGTTCATCTTCTTCCTCACAGATCGCCTGATAGAATGACCTCAGGTCCGAGGATGGTGACGCAAATATCTGGCCCTCAAAACCGTCAACGATCAGTTCCCTGCCGTCGAGTTGGTTGACTGGAATATCCACCAGCCCCATGACCGTGGGCACGCCCATGGCCCGGGCAAGAATCGCAACGTGGGAGTTGCTGGAGCCTTTGACCGACACCAGGCCGACCAGCTGTCCCTTGGGCACCTCTCCCAGCATGGCTGGCGTCAGCTCCTCACTCACCAAAACGGTCCGCTCGGGGTAATTTAGATGCTTCTGCTCCCCCTCCTGGAGATGGGACAGCAGACGGCGGCCCAGATCCCGGATATCAACAGCACGCTCCTGGAGGTAGTGGTCTTCCATCATCTCGAAGTGACGAATGTATTGCTGAACCACCTGTTTCAGCGCACCCTGAGCCCAGACCCCTTCACGGATCTTGTTTGCGACCTCGCCGGGCATGGCATCGTCACCCAGCATTCTCAGGTAGACATCGAACAACGCCTGTTCTTCCGGGCGCAGCTGCGAGG
The DNA here is from genome assembly GCF_048269445.1 of Marinobacter sp. GTDB lineage: Bacteria > Pseudomonadota > Gammaproteobacteria > Pseudomonadales > Oleiphilaceae > Marinobacter. The sequence continues at coordinate 84,564 of NZ_JBLXIQ010000010.1, forward strand.
CGAGTCGTTTGGCAACGCGTTCGATGTCTTCACGGACCGCCTTCACCGCAGCCCGAAACAGTTCCAGCTCCCCATCAATATCCTCGGTGGGTTTTTCGGGAACCACGTCCAGATCGGCCGACGGGTAAACCACAACACCAGTACCGATAGCCACACCGGGAGCGCCGGGTACGCCACTGAAGCTGACATCACGAGCCTCCTCACCGGTCAGCGACAGGCCACTGATAGCGCCGGTGGCCTCGCTGTGGGCAATGACGCCCGCCAGCTGGGCCGATACGGTTACCAGAAAAGCCTCTTCACCTTCGTCGAAACACCTGGAACTTTCCCGCTGCTGAACGACCAGCACGCCCAGAACACGGCGGTGGTGGATGATGGGAACACCAAGGAAGGATCGGAACCGCTCCTCCCCGGTTTCCGGAAAGTAGCGATAGCGCGGATGGGATGGCGCATCCTCCAGGTTGATGGGCTCTTCACGGGCGCCCACCAGACCTACAAGGCCTTCGGAATACGCGAGACTCACCTGCCCCACCGCTTTCCGGTAGAGACCTTCAGTGGCCATCAGAATATAACGGTTGGTAGCAGGATCAAGCAGGTAGACGGAACAGACCTCCGTTCCCATGGCCTTCTGCACTCGCGATACGATGATATCCAGCGCCTCCTGCAAATCGCGGGCGCTGTTTACCTCTTGTACTAGACTTCGCAAAATGCTCAGCATGGCGGTCTCAGTCCGTCATTTCTGTTGTTCCTTTAAACGCCGATTCAGCTCTGCCCGATGCCACTGCTCCATGTTGTAGAACAGTCGCGGCGCAAGCTCTCTCAGCGCACGTCGATACACTTCACGCTTAAATGAAACCACCTGGCCCAAAGGATACCAGTAGCTTACCCACTGCCAGCCATCGAACTCCGGTGAATCCGTACCATCCACGCAAACCTGCGCGTCCGGCGATAACATCCTCAGCAGGAACCATTTCTGTTTTTGACCCACACAAACGGGGAGCGAGTTGTGGCGTACCATTCTCCTCGGGAGTCGATACCTCAGCCAGCCCCGGGTGCAACTGATGATTTCAACATCGCTCGCACAAAGGCCGATTTCCTCTCCAAGCTCCCGGTACAGTGCATCCTCGGCTGACTCATCATGCTTGATGCCACCCTGCGGAAACTGCCAGGAGTCCTGCCCTATTCGCCTTGCCCAGAGAACTTCTCCCCTGTGGTTGGCCAGAATGATTCCGACGTTGGGTCTGAAACCGTCTGAATCGATCACGGCACAGTCCTCTTAAAAGTCGGTAGACCGGCACAAAAATTCACCGGTCGGATTTGTCCAAGTTGCTCTCATTCTTACAGAATCCCAAGGGTTCGGCAAACGGAGCTGTTGAGGACAGGTCGTGTTAGACTTGGCCCTTTCCTGCAAGCCCTGTGAACAACGGAGGTAACCGCTTGACGCTCGCAATTTTTGATCTGGACAACACCCTTCTGGCCGGCGACAGCGACCATGCCTGGGGTGAATTTCTGGTAGAGGAAGGCATTGTGGATGCCGATGAATACCGCCTTGCCAACGACCGCTTCTATCAGGAATACCTGAACGGCGAGCTGGATATCCTGCACTACCTCGGTTTCGCTCTTCAGCCCCTGGCCAGCCACAACATGAGCGAGCTAATGGTATGGCGGGAAGCCTTCATGGAGAAAAAGGTGCGCCCCATGATGCAGGCCAGCGCCGACGACCTCCTGAACAACCACCGGGAGCAGGGCCACACCCTGATGATCATTACCGCCACCAACCGTTTCGTGACCGAGCCCATTGCCGAAGCGCTCGGCATCGAGCATCTGATTGCCACCGAACCTGAACTGGTCAACGGCCGCTACACCGGTGAAGTGGCGGGAACCCCGAGCTTCCAGGACGGCAAGGTAAAACGCCTGAACGACTGGCTGGAAGCCCACGGCAAGACACTTGAAGGTGCCTGGTTCTACAGCGACTCCCACAACGACCTGCCGCTACTGAAGAAAGTGGATAACCCGGTTGCCGTTGACCCGGACCCTACCCTGGAGGCGTTCGCCAGGGAGAGCGGCTGGAAAGTGATGTCACTGCGAAACTGAAGTAGTGGTCAAAAGAATCCGGTGAGAGAGCGGACAAAGCAGGATTTGATGTAATCAGTCTCAGGAATCCCCGGAATCACCGGATGATCCGGGGCCTGATGCCCCTGCTCCAGCAACTGGACAAAGCGGTCAATTTTGCGACCGCTGCCCCGAATGATATCCACCAGCTTCTCCTGTGAAAGGTGCATCGAACAGGACGCCGAAACCAGCACGCCATCCCGCTCCAGCAATCGCAGCCCCAACTGGTTCAGCCGCGCATAGGCCTGCTCCCCTGCCTTCTGGTCCCTGCGCCGGGGAATCAATGCCGGTGGATCCAGCACCACGATATCGAACTTTTCTTTCTCATCCGCCAATGCCTTGAGCGCCTCAAAGGCATCACCTTCGATCGTCTCCACATTGTCCAGACCATTAAGCCGGGCATTATGGTGCACCGATTCAATCGCTCCGGCCGAACTGTCCACACAGGTCACCTGAGTAGCTCCGGCACTGGCCGCCTGAATCCCCCAGCCACCGACATAACTGAACACATCCAGAACCCGCTTGCCAGGTGCATAGGCCTGCAGGCGCTGACGATTCATCCGGTGATCATAGAACCAGCCAGTCTTCTGACCACCCTCCAACGGCACCTCAAAACGGACACCGTTCTCCTCAACCTGCAGCAGACTGACATCCGGGCCATGGGCCTGCTCCACATAGGTATCCAGCCCCTCGACCTTACGCATCTTACCGTCGTTCTTGAGGATGATCGCCTCCGGATGCACCAGGCGCTGAACAGCCCGGATAATCGCCTCTTTCATCAGCTCCATACCCGCAGTGGAGATCTGCACCACGACCGTGCTGTCAAACCGGTCAATCACCAATCCGGACAGCCCGTCACTGTCCCCGAAAACCCAACGGTAAAACGGCTTATCAAACAGCCGATTCCGTAACTCCAGCGCCGCTTCCATTCGCTGGGTAAGGCGTTGCGGCGTCATTCCATGGCCAGGATCCCGGCTGATCAAACGCCCACATATCAGTGCATGGGGATTTACAAACAGCGTACCCAGCGGCTTGTCGTTCGCCGCCCGAAGCTCCGCCTGAACACCAGCCTCAAAATCCGTCAGCGGACTGCGGCGGGTGTCCACCTCGTTGCTGTAAACCCAAAGATGGCCAGCACGGAGACGGCGTTCTGCGCCTTTTCGTAAATAAAGAACCGGAAAACTCATAGTGACCACCTGAAAGAAAGGACGAGAAAATAAGCAAGGAAGAGTGGAGACTGGCACAGCTGCACGACGGTCTGACGGGGCGAGCCTTCCAAAACTGTGCGGAGCCAGGGATGGCGGAGCCAAGCGTACAGGGACGTATTCACAGCGTGTTCTGGAAGACTCGCCCCGTCAGACCAGCCCCCCAAATTAAGCACTCACTCTTCGGCCGCAACATGCTCCGCATAAGCCGTAGAATCCATGAGGCCATCCAGCTCACCGGCATCTGCCAGCTTCACCTTGTACAGCCAGCCATCGCCATAAGGATCCTCATTTACCTTCTCCGGCTCATCCTCAAGGCTCTCATTCACCTCGATAACCTCGCCGGTAACCGGGCTAAACACATCCGAAGCTGACTTCACAGACTCTGCCACGCCGGCCTCTTCACCGCCATTGACCGTCGTACCCAAATCCGGAACGCCGATATAAACCACATCACCCAGCTGCTCCTGGGCAAAATCCGTAATACCAACAGTCGCCGTGCCGTCGTCAGACACGCGAACCCACTGGTGCGTCTCAATGTATTTCAGGTCTGCGGGTATTTCACTCATAGTCTGATTTCCTGAACAAATTTTTGCGCAGTTTAACTGAAGTCACTAGCTCCAGCTAACCTCTCTTGCCAGCGTCATGAACGAATTCAGATAATCCACCTCGCGATCCCGCTCGCGAAGGCCCAGAAAGATCTGTTTGGGAATACCCTCCTTGCCGAGTTGCACCGCTTTTACCGGGATCCGCTCCCCGTAATCGTCCACCAGCCATCGAGGCAAGGCTGCCACGCCCCGGCCTGCCGCAACCATCTGCAACATGATGTCCGTGGTTTCAATGGTTTTATGGCGCGCCGGGCTGGTGTGGGCCGGCAGGAGAAAGCGCGTGTAGATATCCAGCCGTTCAATCTCCACTGGGTAGGTAATCAGAGTCTCGCTTTCCAGATCTTCCGGCTCCGCCCAGGACCTGCCCGCCAGCGGATGATTAGCCCCCACCACCAAAACCTGTTCGTAATCGAACACCGGCTCAAAGACCAGACCTGACCGGTGCAACGGGTCCGGTGTTACCAGCAGGTCGATCTCATGACCAAACAGGGCACCAATGCCACCGAACTGGAATTTCTGCTTTACATCCACATCCACGCCTGGCCAACGCCCCAGGTAGGGCCCCACCACTTTGAGAAGCCACTGGTAACAAGGGTGGCACTCCATACCGATGCGGAGCGTACCTCGCAGGCCCTTGGCGAACTGACCAATCATCATCTCCGCGTGCTCAATCTGCGGTAAGAGCCTGCTGGCCAGTGATAGTAAATACTCACCTGACTGAGTCAACCGGAGATGCCGCCCCTCCCGCACCCAGATGTCCGTGCCAAGCCGCTGCTCCAGCTTTCGAACCGAATGACTCAGGGCAGACTGGGTCAGATGCAGCCCCTCGGCCGCCGCGGTCAGGGAACCCTGCTGATCGACCGCCCTGAGAATCTCCAGATGGCCACGCTCAATCATTCCACCCTCCATATGAGTAGATTTCATCGATACCTGAAATCTTACCATTATTTTTCATCTAACCAGAGGTATAACCTGCCATCTCTTCCAAACGACACGATTCGGCAGAGGACAACACCATGGTGACCACACACAATCTCGGCTTCCCTCGCATTGGCGCCCGCCGGGAACTGAAATTTGCCCAGGAGGCCTTCTGGAAAGGGCAACTCAGCGAAGAGGAACTACAGATCACTGGCGCCGATCTGCGCCGAAAGCACTGGCACATCCAGCAAAATCTCGACAGGGTGCCGGTGGGCGATTTCTCACTTTACGATCAGGTTCTGGATATGAGCTTCACCCTCGGCAACCTGCCCGAGCGCGCAAGCAAGCCGGAAGGCAGCGACCTGCAAAGGTACTTCCGGGTGGCCCGGGGCCAGTCCGGGCACGAGCATTCCTCTTCCTGCCGCAATTTACAGGCCGGGGAAATGACTAAGTGGTTTGACACCAACTACCACTACATCGTGCCGGAATTCCACCGGCACACCCGTTTCCGGCTGAACGCCGACCGACTGATTGCACAGATCACCGAAGCCCGCACCCAGGGCCTGTCACCAAAACCCGTCATTATTGGCCCAGTGACCTATCTCTGGCTGGGCAAAGCCAAAGACGACAGTGACCGGCTGGCCCTGCTCGACGCCCTTCTACCTGTGTACTCGGAACTTCTGGATCTGATGTCGAATCATGGAATCGACTGGGTTCAGGTAGACGAACCCGCCCTGGTCACCGATTTGGATGCGGACTGGCGCCATGCCTTCCGTCTGGCCTACCACCATCTCAAGACCAGCAGCCAGAAATTGTTGGTAACCACTTACTTCGGGGAGTTGCGGGAAAACCTGCAACTGGCTTGCGAGTTGCCGGTTGCCGGCCTGCACCTGGACGCAGTCAGCGCGCCACAGGAAGTAGCCCGGGTAGTGGACTGGCTGCCACCCCACAAGCAACTTTCCCTTGGGATTATCAACGGCCGGAACATCTGGCGGACCGACCTTGGTAAAACTCTGGACTGGCTGGAGCCGGTCCATGAAAAACTGGGCGATCGTCTGTGGCTGGCGCCGTCCTGCTCGCTACTACATGTGCCGGTAGACCTCAGCAGCGAAGTCAAACTGGACCCGGAAATACACAGCTGGCTGGCGTTCGCTCTTCAGAAACTGGACGAACTGGACATTCTGGCCACTGCCCTGAATCAGGGCAGAAGCGTCGTCCACAAGGAGCTCGCTGAATCCACTGCCGCGACCGCCAGCCGGAAAACGTCCAAAAGAGTCCGTAATCCCTCAATCGAGGCCCGAATCCAGGCAATCAGCCCGGACCTCGGTCACCGGCATAACCCTTACTCAGAGCGCATCACAACCCAACAGCAGAGACTGGGCCTGCCCCTGTTTCCAACCACGACCATTGGGTCCTTCCCCCAGACACGGGGAATCCGCCAGGCTCGCCTGCAATTCCGGAAGGGAGAGCTTAAAGAAGCCGCCTACAGGCAACAAATTCGCGAGGAAGTAAGTCGCTGCATTGACGAGCAGGAAGCCTTGGGCCTGGATGTTCTGGTGCATGGCGAGGCTGAGCGCAACGACATGGTTGAATACTTCGGGGAACAGCTTGACGGTTATGCCTTCAGCCAGTTTGGCTGGGTCCAGTCTTACGGCTCCCGGTGCGTCAAGCCACCCATTCTGTTCGGCGACATTTCCCGCCCGCGAGCCATGACCGTGGAATGGATTTGCTATGCCCAGTCACTGACCGACAAGCCTGTAAAAGGAATGCTGACCGGCCCCGTGACGATTCTTAACTGGTCCTTCGTACGGGACGACCAGCCCCGCAGGGATACCTGCCTGCAGCTGGCGCTGGCGATTCGCGAAGAAGTGCTTGATCTGGAAGCCGCCGGTGTTGGTATTATCCAGATTGACGAAGCCGCCCTCAGAGAAGGTCTCCCCCTCCGGAAATCGGATTGGACGGGCTATCTGAACTGGGCCATCGAGGCGTTTCGCATCGCGGCCAACGGTGTCAGCGATGGAACCCAGATCCATACCCACATGTGCTATTCAGAATTTAACGACATCATCAAAGCCATCGCGCGCATGGATGCAGACGTGATCACCATTGAGACATCCCGGTCGGATATGGAGCTTCTCGATGCGTTCCGCGGCTTTGAGTACCCGAACGATATTGGCCCCGGCGTTTACGACATCCACTCTCCCAACATTCCAGCCAAGGAGCAGATAAAGGCATTGATGGCGAAAGCGTCTGAGAGGATTCCGGCCCAACGGCTATGGGTAAACCCTGACTGTGGACTCAAAACCCGTCAATGGGAGGAGGTGATTCCGGCCTTGAAAAGCATGGTGGCCGCAGCCCGGGAATTGCGGGAGGGGGATCAGTAACCGGTGCTGGTCTGGTCCAGGTCGAACTGGAAATCCGTGGCCCGGCCGACTTCCGTAGTGAAGTCGCCGGTGTCATGGAATTCAAACCAGCGATAGCCAGGCGGCAAGTCCTCAACTGCGAACTTGCTGGAGCCGGAGGTGAACTGAATGCAGGTAGATGGCGTGGCCATCAGTTGCACACCCTGGCGTTCACCTTCATGTTCCTGATGTATATGCCCCCACAACACAATTTTTACCTGAGGGAACCTGTCCACAACACGCCAAAAAGCCTCCCGGTTGGTCAGGCCGATTTTCTCCATCCAGTCTGCCCCTATATCCACAGGATGGTGATGTAACGCGACCACCGCTGGCAGATGCGGATGCTCCTCCAGCGTATTCGCCAGGAAATCCAGCTCAGAGTCAGCCAAGGCACCAAAGACCTTGCCGGGTACGGATGAATCCAACATGACAAACTGCCAGCCGCCCTGGATCACATGGCGGCGGTTCGCATCGAACTCGGCTGCCACTCTTTCCAGGTTTTCGCCTTGGTCGTGGTTACCCGCAATCCACGTGGAGGGGCAGGAAAACACCTGAAGGCTCTTTCCAAACACGCGGTAGGCATCCAACGAACCGTCCTGAGCGAGATCCCCGGTTGCCAGGATAAGGTCTGGCTGGCCGTGAACCCTGAGGACTTCACTGATCACGGCCTGCAGGCTCTCCCGGGTTTTAACCCCCAACAGATCCCCGTCGGCACGCGCCATCAGGTGCGGGTCGGTCAGCTGCAGTACCCGGAGTGGCCGGGTTTTTTCCTTGATGGTCATGGCGTTCTGGATCTACTCTCTGCGCAACACTTGGTCTGAACTCAAGTGTACGACGTGAGTTCCGGGATTTATCACTTGTGAACCGAACAAACGTCACATTCTGGCCAGGCTCTGACAACATATTGCAATTCTTGACAACTATGGCACATCAGTCAGCCACAGCCACACCACTTTAGTACTGCCTTCCGCGCTATGAACGTCGTTTCAGTCGACGCCCTCACCGGCAGACCAGGCGGCGTGTTCCATGGGAAGGTGGCCAAACCGCAGACAATAATCCAGCCAGTCGGCCAGGAAGCCGTTGACCTGGACCTTCTCATCCGGGTGGTGCATATAACGGTTGGGATAGTCATTCACAGGTGCAATCTGACGGTCACGGTAGCAACTAATAACCTCAGCCATGGAGGCATCGTGATAAACCCGGACCGTCATTTGCGGATTATTGAGCCAGCGCCCCGAGTTGTGCACCTGTTCAAGCAGCAGGGTTTCGGTAAACCGGGCGGTTTGCAGAGCCTGGATGCGGACGCGCCCCAGATAATGGTTCTCCCGGTGCAACTCGAACTCGCACACCGGCTTGCCATCCACTTCCAGTTGACGCAGCTTCTGCAGTCTCCGGTAGTTGCCATCACACAGGGCACCGAGCTGGCGCAGGTCCGGAACATACCGCTTGGGTTTCATGGTCCACTCACCCATTACTGCCACCCTTGTCTCAAACGGGCCCGATTGAGTTCGAGCCACTGCAGAGCAATAATGGCGGCGGCATTGTTGATTCGACCATCGTGGATCATCGCTATGGCATCTTCCGCAGACACCACATGGGCACGGATATCCTCGTGTTCATGCTCCATGCCATAAAGTCCGCCGGCCTCTTCGGTGCTGACGCAACCGCAGTAGAGGTGGATCATCTCGGTGCTGCCACCAGGGGAAACCAGGTAATCGCAGATCTTTTCCAGGGGCTCAAATGTCAGCCCAGCCTCTTCCTGCCCTTCCCGCTGGGCAACTTCTTCCGGGCTTTCGCCGTCTTCGTTCATGCCGGCGACCAGCTCGAGCAACCAGGGAGAATGATTACGGCCCAGGGCGCCGAGTCGAAACTGTTCCAGCAGCACGACTTCATCCCGTTCCGGGTCATAGGGAAGCACGCAGGTGGCATCGCCCCGGATAAACAGTTCCCGGGTAAACACGGGCATTTCCCGGCCATCAAAACGCGCGTGTGTCAGCCAGATCTTATCCATGCGGAAGAAGCCCTGGAAGACGGTTTCGCGTTTTTCGACTTTGACGTCGCTGGCTTTGAACTGGAACGGTTCGGTCATCTTTTATCCGGTTGCTGAATCGACTTTGAACGATAGCTGTTGGCTGTCTCTTATTGCAAGCCCCTTGCTCCGGGCTCAGGTGCAAGGCCAGTGCTGGGGGCGGCTTCCCAAAACACGCTCCTTGCGGCACCCCTCCGGGGTCCAGCCTGCAATCATAGATTGCAGTCGTTCGGCTGTCGCATGAAGCTTCGCTTCATAAACGCTCAGCCTCACCCATGTGACGCTTGGGCTCCGCCATCCCTGGCTCCGCACAGTTTTGGGAAGCCGCCCCCAACACTGGCCCCAAAATGCAGAGGAGCCTTCAACTAAGTTAAATATCACAGTAATAGGTGAATTTTGTAATGTGTCAGATTGATTCAGGCGATATCACCAAAATCAGACAGGGGCACCAGCCCGGCTCACGGCACCTATCTGTCAGGCTAGATACAGTTCCTCAGACCTTGTCATAAAGCTTACCACCAGACTCGACAAACTCTTTGGACTTCTCCTGCATGCCCGCATCGATCGCGGACACTTCGTCCAAACCATGCTCCTTGGCATAATCCCGAACTTCCTGGGAAATCTGCATGGAACAGAATTTCGGACCACACATGGAGCAGAAGTGGGCCACCTTGGCGGAATCCTTCGGCAAGGTCTCATCATGGAAGGCGCGGGCCGTGTCCGGATCCAGACCGAGGTTGAACTGGTCCTCCCAGCGGAACTCAAAACGGGCCTTGGAAAGGGCGTTGTCGCGTATCTGGGCGCCCGGATGACCTTTGGCCAGGTCGGCGGCGTGGGCGGCGATCTTGTAGGTGATGATGCCGGTTTTCACGTCGTCCTTGTTCGGCAGGCCCAGGTGCTCTTTGGGGGTGACGTAGCAGAGCATGGCGCAGCCATACCAGCCGATCATGGCGGCGCCGATGCCGGAGGTGATGTGGTCATAGCCCGGAGCAATGTCGGTGATCAGCGGGCCGAGGGTGTAGAACGGGGCTTCGTCGCAGCACTCAAGCTGCTTGTCCATGTTCTCCTTCACCAGGTGCATCGGCACGTGACCGGGGCCTTCGATCATGCACTGGACGTCGTGCTTCCAGGCGATTTTGGTGAGTTCGCCCAGGGTTTCCAGTTCGCCGAACTGAGCGGCGTCGTTGGCGTCGGCGATGGAGCCGGGGCGCAGGCCGTCACCGAGACTGAAGGAGACATCGTAAGCTTTCATGACCTCGCAGATATCTTCGAAATGTTCGTACAGGAAGCTTTCCTGGTGGTGCGCCAGGCACCACTTGGCCATGATCGAGCCGCCCCGGGAAACGATGCCTGTAGTACGTTTAGCAGTAAGCGGCACATGGTGCAGGCGTACGCCCGCATGGATGGTGAAGTAATCCACGCCCTGCTCGGCCTGCTCGATCAAGGTGTCCCGGAAGATTTCCCAGGTCAGGTCTTCAGCGACTCCGCCGACTTTTTCAAGGGCCTGGTAAATGGGTACGGTACCGATCGGAACCGGGGAGTTGCGGATAATCCAGTCCCGGGTCTCGTGGATGTTCTTGCCGGTGGACAGATCCATGATGGTATCCGCGCCCCAGCGTATGCCCCAGGTCAGTTTCTCGACCTCTTCCTCGATGGAGGAACTGACCGCGGAGTTACCGATGTTGCCGTTTATCTTTACCAGGAAGTTTCGTCCGATGATCATCGGCTCGGATTCCGGGTGGTTGATGTTGGCCGGGATAATCGCGCGGCCGCGGGCCACTTCGTCCCGTACAAACTCAGGGGTGATTTCAGCCGGCAGGCTGGCGCCGAAAGACTGGCCGGGGTGCTGGTCTTTCAGCAGCCCCTGTTCCCTGGCCTCCTGTAGTTTCAGGTTTTCCCGGATGGCGATGTACTCCATCTCCGGGGTCACAATGCCCCGGCGGGCGTAATGCATTTGTGAGACATTGTGGCCTGGCTTGGCCCGAAGCGGCTTGCGCTCGTCAATGAACCGGAGCGGATCGAGCTGGGGATCCTTCATGCGGCGTCGGGTAAATTCAGAGGAGTATCCGGGCAGTTGTTCGACATCGTGCCGCTCGGAAATCCAGGCGGCACGAAGTGGCTTCAGGCCCTTACGCAGATCAATAGTGGCTTCAGGGTCTGTATAGGGGCCGGAGGTGTCGTACACCATAACCGGCGGATTCTTTTCGCCGCCCATCTCTGTTGGCGTGTCCTGCACGGTAATTTCCCGCATAGGCACCCGCAGATCGGGTCGGCTACCCTCTACGTAGATCTTGCGTGAACTCGGCAAAGGCTTGATGGCGGCGGAATCCACCTGGGCGGAATCACTGAGGTAATCAGGTAAGGTTGTCATCATTCGCTCCCGGAACAGTTCATTGGTTTTCGGGTCGCGTATGACGGAGCTTCGGCACGGATTCCAGTTCAGAGAATACTGGCCAGCCAGCACTTTTGTCTTAAATCCCTACGCCGGTATTATCCGGATCAGGTCGCGGGTTCTGCGTTGCAATCTCAGCCGGCTGCCCCTATTTCAAAAAAGGCAGACCAGCACCCCGTCAAGACGCGAATCTGTATAGCATGACACTCGAAATGAGTGCTGTTTGCAAGTGTAGAGGTGCGGGCAATAATTGTCCATAATGGCCGACCAGACCCCGGCGGCGCAGGAAAACAAGGCCGCCCAGCGTGGGGTGTTGCCCGAAACACCCCCTTAAAACGGGTGCAGAGGCGTAAATGTATTCAGGAGACATAATGAAGAAACGACTGCTTTCCGGACTTATTGGCCTCATAGCAGCCCAGCCTGCCCTTTCCATGGATCTGGTCGAGACCTATGAGAAAGCACTTTCTTACGACTCCGGCATTGCCGCGGCCCGCGCGAGCTTTGAGGCCCAGCAGGCCGCCAGTGACGTCAGCCAGAGCGCCCTGCTGCCCCAGATAGGCGCCTTCGGCGAAGCCAACCACACAGATCTTGACGGGGAAACCCAGAACACTTCCTATAAGTCCACGAGTTACGGAGTGCAGTTGAGCCAGCCGCTGTTCCGCGCCGACGCCTGGTTCCGCTACGACGCCAGCCAATTCCAGACTGATTCGGCCAGAGCCCAGTACAACCTGGCCCAGCAGCAGTTGATCCTGGACGTTGCAACGGCTTACTTCAACGTACTCAGGGCCCGGGACACAGTGACCACCGCGCTGGCCACCGAGGCTGCCATCCAGCGCCAGTACGAGCAGGCGCAAGAGCGATTTGATGTCGGCCTGATCGCCATTACCGAAGTTTATGAAGCGCGTGCCAGTTACGACGATGCCAAGAGCCTGCGAATTGCAGCGGAAAATCAGCTCAATATTGCCAGAGAGCAGTTGGCACGGTTGACTGGCGACTACCCGGAAGATGTCGAAAATCTGCGCCGGAGCTTCCCACTTGACCGGCCTGACCCCATGGACCCAGCCGCTTGGGAGCTCACGGCACTGGAGCAGAACTGGTCCATTCAGTCTGCCATTTATCAACTGGATGCCAGCGAAGCAAACCTGAAAGTGGCCAAAGCCGGGCATTACCCGACCCTGGATCTGACCGCCTCCTATGGCGACACCCAGATTGATGGTGGCAGGACGAACCAGTTCGAGGGCACCCAGGGCGTCATTGGCTTGACCCTGAACGTGCCACTGTATTCCGGTGGTGGCACCCAGGCATCCGTGCGCCAACAGCGCTCTCTGGTGACCGTGACTGAGCAGCAGCTGAATACAGTACGCAGGGATGTCCGGGTCAATACCCGGAGCCTGTTCCTGACAGTGAACAACAACATCGAGACGGCTTCGGCCCTGGCCCAGACCATTATTTCCAGACGCAGCGCCCTGGACGCAACCCGTGCCGGGTATCAGGTGGGAACACGGAATATCGTTGAGGTACTGGATGCCGAGCGAGCCTACTACGTGGCACTGAGAGATTATGCCAACGCCCGCTACGACTACGTGATTAACTCACTTCAGCTCAAACAGGCGGCCGGAACTCTCAGCCCGCAGGATCTGCTCGAACTGAACAAATGGCTGAGTGAGACCGCTCCGGGCATTGAGGCATTGGCAAACGAGGAAGAAACTCTCGACAACCCGACCCAATAATCGATAGGCGGGTGAGCCGGTTCACCCGCCTATCGGCCCTGCCTCGATTCAGACCCGCTCAATGATGCCATCGACGACCTTGTCCAGGGCTCCACGATTTTTGTTAACCACATCCAGAGCCCTGCGACCAATGGCCTCACGCTCTAGCTCATCACTGAACAGCAATGACACATGGGCAGCCAGATCATCTGAATCGGCAACCAGCTTGACGCCTTTGTCATCAAGCAAACGCTGGTATATGGTCTCGAAGTTGAAGATATGAGGTCCTGAAAAGACCGGAATGCCCCAGCCTGCGGGCTCCAGGGGGTTATGCCCCCCACGCTCAATCAACGAACCACCGACAAAAGCCAGATCACTGGCACCATAGAGCATCATCAGCTCGCCCATGGTGTCGCCCAGGTACACCTGCGCGCTGGCAGGGTCTTCACCCAATGACCGCCGGGCCAGGCTGAGCCCCTCCCGCGTGACTTGCCCGGCCACGGACTCAAAGCGGTCCGGATGCCGGGGAACCAGAATCAGCAGGGCCCCTGGATGAGCCTGCAGCACGGCCCGGTGCGCCGCCAGCAGCTGTTCGTCCTCGCCGCCATGCGTACTGCCGGCAATCCAGACCGGCCGGCCCGCCAGGTTTTGCCTGAGCGCAGTGGAAGCCGTACGAACGTCATCCGGAATATCAACATCAAACTTGACGCTGCCCGTCACAGCCACCTTCTCTGGAGCAACACCTATGCGTCGGAACCGTTCGGCATCTTTCTCCGCCTGGGCGGCAACCCAGCTGATACTGCGCATAACGGGTGCTGCAAGGCTTCGAATTCGTTCGTATCCGCGCGCAGACCGCTCGGACAAACGAGCATTGATGAGAAAAACAGGAATTCGACGCGCCCGGCACTGGCGAATCATGTTTGGCCAGATTTCGGTTTCCATGATAACCAATATCCGGGGATTGGCCCGATCGATAAACCGCCGAATAGAGCCCGGAGTATCGTAAGGCGCATAGGCATAATGCACTTGATCACCAAACATCTTCTGAGCCTGGGCCAGTCCGGTATCGGTCATGGCTGTCATCAGGATAGTGACACCCGGGCTTCGGGAAAGAAGGCGTCGGATCATGGGTGCTGCAGCAATGGTTTCGCCCACAGAAACAGCGTGAACCCAGACCACGGTTCCACTCATAACTGGCACCAGCCCGAGGCGTTGATGCCAGTTACGCCTGAGGTCCGGTGCGCGGCGACCATGCCACCACAGCCGCAGCAAAATGAATGGCAACATGAGCCTTATCAATTGGGAATAGATAAATTGCAGCACAGAGGACTCCGGGCAAAACAGTGCGCTATCATAGCGCAAAAGCTATTGATTTGCTTCCGATTGACCGACCTGTCCAGTGGACTGAGGACGATCAAGACACGACCTGGAAGGACCCGCCAAACGTGAACAGGAAATACCGAAAACAACCGCGAAACACCGACTATTCGGCTTACCTACACCCCCGTTGGTGGCCAACATGGCTGGGAATTCTGCTGATGTGGTGTGTTTCCCATCTGCCGATCCGTGTCCAGTGGTGGCTTGGCAAGCTCGCCGGACTGCTGGCGTTCCACCTTGCTCGCAGTCGCCGGCACATTGCCGAGGTCAATATCCGGCTATGCTTTCCCGAGCTTACCGCTGCGCAGCGATCTGCGCTCGTGCGCAACGCCTTTATCGCCAATGGTATCGGACTGCTGGAACTGGGCATTGCCTGGTTCCGGAATCCAGCCGGTTTGACTGATATTACCCGGGTTCATGGCCTGGAGCATCTTGAGAAAGCCCTGTCCGACGGCAAAGGCGCTCTGCTACTCGGAGGCCATTACAGCACTCTGGACCTCGGTGGCAGCCTGGTCACCGAATTCATTGAGGCCGATGTAATGCAGCGCGATCACAACAACCCGCTGATGAACGCAGTGATGACTCGGGCTCGCGAACGCCGGTATGGCACCGTTCTGGGCGCCAGAGATTTGCGCGGCCTGTTCCGCAGCCTGAAGAAAAACCGTGCAGTGTGGTACGCCACAGATCAGGATTACGGCCGCAAGGACATTGTGTTCGCGCCCTTCTTTGGCGTTCCCGCAGGCACCATCACCGCAACCTCACGCATTGCCGAACGCAGCGGGTGCAAGGTAGTGCCTTTCAGTCACTTCCGCCGGGAAGACCGCCCCGGTTACGATATCTATTTCCACCCAGCCCTGGAGTACTTTCCAAGCGGGAACGACCTTCGGGATGCAACATTGATCAACGAGACGATCGAAAGAGAAGTCCGGCGCGCCCCGGACCAGTATCTGTGGATGCACCGGCGCTTCAAGACTCGTCCAGACCCGGACGATCCCGGCTTTTATGGCCGTCGCTGAACCCTATAGCCCCCGGCAACAAGGAGGCAGGCATTCAGTGCCTGACAACCATGCCAAAGCCCAGTGAACTGGACTCGGCCGCACCAGTGGTGTGGCTTCTGACCGACAACAAGCCGGGTCACCGGAACCAGCTGAAAGGTCTTGGCAATCGACTTCGCGTGCTCGCCGGGGCAAGTCTTTACTGGATCGATGCCACCACGATAAAGGTCCCGTTCTGGCGAACCCTGCTGGCCGCTGCACCACGCATGGAGCCGGACCTGCCCCACCCCGATCTTGTGATCGCAGCAGGATCCGGCACACACCGGCTGTTACTTTCCCTGCGAAAGCTCCGGGGAACCAGGACACTGGTCATAATGAAGCCCGGCTTCCCGTTATCGCTGGTCAGCGGCGCCCTGATTCCGGCCCATGACCGTATCCAGCCCGATTCCCGAATATTCGTTACCAAGGGTGTGGTGAATACCATAACGCCTCTGGCAAGGATCACCGATAAGCGGGAAGCTCTGTTACTGATTGGCGGACCCTCACCTCATTTTGACTGGGAGGATGATGTCATCTTCGGCCAGGTGTCCGACCTGATTGGGCAATATCCGGACTGGCACTGGACTATCAGCGGTTCCAGGCGAACCCCGGAAGCACTTCAGGATCGACTGGACGAGCTCGCCGGACTTAGGATTACCGTTGTTCGCCCGCAGCAGACTCACGAGGATTGGCTCAGTCACCAGCTTTCTGCCTCACGTGCAGTCTGGGTGACGCCGGACAGCATGTCCATGGTGTGCGAAGCCGCGACTTCCGGTGTTCCGACTGGACTCTTCGAGTTATCGGCCAGACCCGGCAGCCGGGTGGCTGAGGGCGTAGACCGGCTGGTCCGGGAGGGATACATTGGCCAGTGGCGCAACCACGCCAGTGTCATGGCCGGCAACGTCAGCCATGATCACACCCTTTGGGAAGCCGATCGTGCCGCTCGCTGGGTACTGGACCAGGGATTTCTATTGCACCAGAAGCAAAAAAGTAACCAACGCCAGCACAAGGAGACCAAGCGTTGAGAATTCTCCAGGCACTGCCTGCGCTATACAGCGGTGGAGTGGAAAGAGGAACTGTGGAGTTCGCCGCAGACCTGGTCAAACGTGGCCACGAATCGTTTGTCGTTTCAAAAGGCGGCCCGATGGCAGAGCAGCTCCGCGGCCAGGGCTCGAAACACATATTCATGCCCATACACCGCAAGACACCTGCGTCTTTCGGGCAGATCCTTCCCATGCGAAAACTGCTGATGGACCTGAAACCGGACATTGTGCATGTCCGCTCCCGGATGCCAGCCTGGATCATTTTCCTGGCCCTGAAAAGCATTCCGGCCCATGAACGCCCTGCGATCGTGTCCACCTTTCATGGCATGTACTCGGTCAATCCCTACAGCGCGATCATGACCCGGGCTGACCATATTATCGCCGTGTCCCAGTGCGTGCAGGACTATGTTCTTAACAACTATCCCGTGCCGGAAGACAAACTGACGGTCATCCAGCGCGGCGTAGATGTGGATGCCTTCCGCCAGCGGGAGCTCAGTTCACAATGGCTGGACCGCTGGTTCCGGCAATACCCCCAGTTAGCCGACCAGAAAATCATCATGATGCCCGGTCGCATCTCACGCTGGAAAGGCCAACTGGATTTCCTGGCCATGATGGCGCAGCTGGTAAGGGAGCGGCCGGATTGCCATGGCATCATCGTGGGCGGCGCCGAACCCGGCAAGGAACATTTCCTGGACGAACTGGAGAAGGAGCGCGCCCGCCTGGGCCTGACCGACAAGGTAAGCTTCCTCGGCCAGCGCAATGACATGACTACCCTGTATCTGCTGGCAGATGTCGTATGCCATATGAGCACCAAACCGGAACCCTTCGGCAGGACGGTTACCGAGGCCCTGGCTTCCGGTACACCCGTTGTCGCCTATAATCGGGGCGGCGCAGCTGAAACCTTGCAGGCCTGCTTCAAGGAAGGACTGGTGCCACCGGACAATATTGAGGAATTCGCCCAGACCGTCTCCCGACTTCTGGATTCCGAGCCGCCGGCCATCGACATTCCCTATAGATTCCGTCTTGAGGCGCAAACGGAGGCGACGTTGCAGGTTTACGAGAAAGTACTAAAGCAGCCCGCCCATCGAACATGAATCCATCGAGACGATTAACCATCGCATATCTCCTCGCAACGCCCGGAACAACCTGGGGCGGGATGGAGCAACACACAGCTGATTTGGCGGGCGCTCTGGCGGATCGCGGCCACAGGATCCATGTCCTTGGCCACCGGGCTTACCGCGAGAAATTTCCGGCCAATATCGGATTTCATCCGCTACCCGTCCATCTGGGGCGCCGCAACCTGTGGCTGCAACTCGCCCTCCGCAGATGCCTGCGTCGGCTGTCGCCGGATATTCTCCACGCTCAAGGCAACAAGGCCGCGCAACTTGCCGGCAAAACTGGAAAATTGGCAGGCATGCGGGTGGGCACGGTTCACGGCATCAAATCCAGCCACAAAGCCTTTACTCATCTTGACCGGGTCATCACTGTCAGCCCACAGATCTTCAGGGCTCTACAGCACCCCCACAAGCACCTGATCTACAACGGTGTGGACGTCACGCGCCGCCCGCAAAATCCCGAAGCCGGACCGGCACTGCAAACAGGTATCACCAATGTCATTGCCGTCGGAAGACTAGAGTCGGTAAAGGGCTTCGATGTCCTTATCAGAGCCTGGTCGAGGCTTGGAGCATTAACAGGATCGTGTCACCTGACCATCTTCGGTGAGGGCCGCGAGCGACAGCCGCTTGAAGACCTCATCCGCCAATCCGGCCAGGAACAACAGGTCACCCTTCCGGGATTCTGCAAGAATCTGGCACCGGCTTATGAGCAGGCACAGCTGACGGTAATCAGCTCCGAGCGGGAAGGATTCCCCTACGTCCTGGTGGAGTCGCTGCTATACGGGTGTCCGGTGGTATCAACACCAGTGTCCGGGCCCCGGGATATTCTTCCAGCCACAGCGATCAGCAAAGGGCACAGCGATCAGGACCTAGCAGACCTGCTGTCCAGAGCGTTAGCCGACCTGAATGCCCTGCATGAAGCGGAAAAGCCGGCAATGGCGTTTGCCCGGGAAAAGCTGACTCTCGAGGCCATGGTGGCGCAGACTGAGACGCTCTATCTTGAGGCGATGGCCTCCAAATCCGGAAGCTGACACAGGGGGAGTGATCGCTCGAACTTGATTAGTCGGACCTGCGATCTTTTTCTAAGGCCGCCAGCATCTGCAATTCCCTGGCCTTGGCCAGCCGCATGAAATTCCTGTTGGCGGCGGTGATTGCGACACTCAGGCCAAACCAGCCATTGAGAATTTGCCGGTGCACCAGATAGTATTTCAGAAACTTCACAGGAAACTCCACAAACAGCCGGGCGCTCGAGATCTTCCTGCCCTTCTCTGCCAGAAAGCGGGCCTGTTCCGTCGACAACTGACAGTATTTGCGCTCCATCTGCTCTAACGAAATCAGGGTGCGATGCAGGACATCGCCTTTCAGATCCAGAACCCGACCGTTTTTTACCTGCGGCCGGTCATTGTTGCTGTCTTTTTCCGCCTCGATTGCAGCTTTGGTGCGGTTGTAGAGTCTCAGGATCTTTTTTGATTTGTCGTGCCGGAACGGGTGCCTGGGGTCGGGCTGGGAAAGCACCCAGCGCATTCTGAAACCAGCAATGTCAGACTCCACGGGCTTTGAAAAAAGCTCCTTGATATTGCTTACCAACTCGTCGGAAAGGACTTCATCGGCATCCAGGTCCAGCACCCAGTCGTTCCGGCACAAACTGGCGGCGAAGGCTTTCTGGCAGGCGAACCCTTGCCAGTCATTGTGAACAAACCGGGCGCCTGCGGCTTCTGCGATTTCACGGGTTCTGTCAGTACTCCCGGAATCGACTACGATGATTTCATCGGCCCAGCCGGAAACCTTTGCCAGGGACTCCGGCAGTCGCAGTTCTTCGTCCTGGGTGATGTAATAAACGGATAACGGTAGTTTCATCACAAATCCTGGTGGCTGGCCTGTCAGTTTACCGATCGGTCAGAACAATATCATGGTTGCCTTATGATAAGATGGCGCGCCTGATTCTTTGATGTTTTTCCAAGGCATTCTCAAACTCAAGCCCGGAGTGTACTCATGATTCACCCCGTCATTATGGCTGGCGGCACCGGCTCACGGCTCTGGCCGATGTCCCGGCAGCTGAACCCGAAACAGTTCCTGAAACTGACCAACGGCCCGCTGTCGATGCTGCAGGCCACTGTTGCGCGGCTTGAGGGCATGGACGCAGCGAATCCGCTTCTTATCTGCAACGAAGAACACCGGTTTCTGGCAGCAGAACAGATGCGCCAATCAGGCCACGAAGATACCCGAATTATTCTTGAACCGTGCGGACGCAATACCGCCCCGGCCATTGCACTGGCGGCCCTCCAGTTGTGTGAATCGGTGGAAAACGGCACTGACGATCCCCTGATGCTGGTACTGGCAGCTGATCATCTGATCAAGGATGTCTCTGCCTTTCAGGAAGGAGTGAAAAAGGCCATTCCCCTCGCCCGGGAAGGCAAACTGGTCACCTTCGGCATCGTTCCCCACCATCCGGAAACCGGCTATGGCTACATCCACCGGGGCACCGAACTGGGGCCGGACAGCTACGCCGTCGACAGGTTCGTTGAAAAACCTGACCAGGCAACCGCGAACCGCTACCTGGACTCCGGAGAGTATCTCTGGAACAGCGGCATGTTCCTGTTCGGTGCCCGCCAGTATCTTGAGGAGCTTGAGGCTTATCGCCCCGATATCCTCGCCGCCTGCCGCGCCGCCATTGCCGATGCCGCTGACGATCTTCACTTTACCCGGGTTAGTGCCCAGCGCTTTGCCGACTGTCCCTCCGATTCCGTTGACTATGCGGTAATGGAGAAGACCGACAAGGCCGCCGTGGTCGCCCTGGATGCCGGCTGGAGCGATATTGGCTCATGGTCGGCGCTCTGGGAGGTCAGCGACAAGGACCCGGGCGGCAACAGCCTGACCGGAGATGTGATTACCCATAATACCTCCAACACCCTCGTGCGCGCAGACAGCCGCCTGGTGGCGACCCTTGGCGTGGACAACCTGGTGGTCATCGAGACCAAGGACGCGCTGCTGGTGGCCCACAAGGACCGCGTTCAGGACGTGAAAGCAATCGTCGAGCAGATCAAGAACGATGGCCGGCATGAACACATGAACCACCGGGAAGTGTATCGGCCATGGGGCGTCTATGACTCCATCGATAACGGTGCCCGCTACCAGGTGAAGCGCATCACGGTAAAACCCGGCGCCAAGTTGTCTGTGCAAATGCACCATCACCGCGCCGAGCACTGGATTGTGGTCAGTGGCACTGCAAGGGTTACCAACGGTGACAAGACGTATCTGGTGACCGAGAATCAGTCCACCTACATTCCTATTGGCCAGGTCCACTCTCTGGAAAACCCCGGCGTGATAGACCTGGAACTTATTGAGGTTCAGTCAGGCTCTTACCTGGGCGAGGACGACATTGTTCGCTACGAGGACCGGTACGGCCGAAAATGAGCAAGTTCAAGTATTTCATTATCGCCGGCCTGCTCAGGATTGCCGGCTGGCTTTCTCTTGCCGGCGCCCAGCGGGCTGGCCGATTCGTTGGCTATCTGGCGTGGCGGCTGCCAACGAAGTCCCGTCAGGTGACCGACATCAACCTGTCAATCTGCCTGCCTGAGCTTTCGGCGCCCGAGCGCGCAGCCATGTCAAAAGCCTCCCTGGCCCAGACCGGCATGACCATGCTGGAAGTCCCGTTGATGTGGGAATGGCCGGTGGAGAAATGTCTTGGCCTGATTCGGGAAACCGAAGGCCTAGAACTGATTGACCAGGCCATGGCAGGTAACAAGGGGCTGATCCTGCTGGCACCGCACCTCGGTAACTGGGAGCTAGCCGGCCTGTTCTTTTCCTCGCGCTACAAGATGGCGGCACTGTACAGCCCCCCGAATGTGCCCGAATTCGAGGACTACATGATCAAGGTTCGGGGTCGGCTTGGCTCTGAACTGGTTCGGGGCGACCGACGCGGCCTGGCCCGGCTGGCCTCCATCCTGCGGGAAGGCGGAGTCGCCGGCATCCTGCCAGATCAGTCACCCCGGGGCAAAGGCAATGCTTTTGCGCCCTTCTTCGGCATGGAAGTGAAGACAATGACTCTCGTTTCCAAGCTCATTCAGCGTACCGGAGCCAATGTTTTGATCACTTATGCAGAACGTCTGCCAAACGCCGGCGGGTTCCGAATCGTCGTTCGGGAAACCGGCTCCGGCCTGGGCGACAGTGATCCGATTGCCGCCACCACTGCCATGAATCACGCCATCGAACAGTGCGTCCGGGAGATTCCGGCACAGTATCAATGGGAGTACAAGCGGATGCGTCATCGGCCGCCAGGAGCGATGAACCCCTACAACCCCGATCGTGTATGTTAACCACGCCACAAAACACCAGACCGAGCTATGCGGAAAATATCACAATGACCTCGCACTCCAGATTGCTTCTCAGCGCACTTCTTATGGCAGGGTTGGGAGGCGCCCTTCTGTCCTCAAGCATTCTTGCCGGTGCCACCCTGCTAATCGCCATTGCGGGCATGGTATTCAGCGTTCGCAAGTCTCTGTACAAAGCGGGCTGGGACAAGCCCAAAGAATTGCGGTTGCTGCATTTTGCTTTCTGGTTTTTTGTGCTGGCCAGTTTTTTGTCCTGGACGCTGGAAGGATTCGATTACGAGGGCGGAAAAACGCTGGGCACCCATGCCCGCTTCATCCTGTTCTGGCCGTTAATCGTTGCCGTGACCTATGCCCGGATTGGCGCCCGAACTATGTTTGCCGCCATTGGCCTGATCGCCGTGTCCGTAATTGCGATTTTCCTGGCGACCATAGCAGCCCGCCAGGGTGCCTTTAATCAGCTATTGAACTCTCGCTTTGGTGGCGGGATCAACCCGATCAGTTTTGGCAATCTAGCACTTCTGGGCGGCATGTTAACCATTGTTGCTGCTATCTTCTTCACTCGCGAAAAACGCAGGATCGTGGGCACACTTTTATTCCTGGCCGGAACCGCAGCCATCGTAATTTCCATGCTTTCAGAGACCCGCAGTAACATGGTTGCGTTGCCGTTTCTTCTGGTCGCGCTTATTCCGCTCCTCGGCAAACGGCTGCGCACCGCCGGCCTGGTTGCAATTCCCCTTCTCGTGGCCGGCGCAATCGTAACCAGTGACCGTATGTCCCATTCGCTGAACGGTCTGCTCCATGACGGTAACCTGGACACTGGAATGGAAGTCCGGATAGAAGTCTGGGGGCAAGCCTGGAGCATGTTCCGGGAAAACCCCTGGACCGGAGTCGGCCTGGGCGGTTACACCCATCGCATTGAGTCGGAGGTTGAGGCCGGAAACCTGCCAAAGCACTTTATAGACTGCTGTACCGGCCACGCCCACAACGATTTGCTGAATAATGCTGCAACCAGCGGCATTCCAGGCATTCTCAGCTGGGCGTTGCTAATTTTCATCCCGCTCGCCATTTTTGCGCGACACCTATTCAGCCGTCATGTTCCGACGGCGCACCTGGCGACAGCCGGCACCATGGTCTGTGCCGGCTACTTTTTCTTCGGGCTGACCGAAGCAACCTTCAACCGGACCCTGTTTCTGACCTTCTACCTGCTCGCGGTTGCCTCCCTCGCCTCCGCAATGTTTACGGAACTGAGTGGGTCCTACGTTCGTAACAGGGCTCGTAGGGTCTCTGCGACGGTCATCACGAAAAACGAAGAAGACCATATTGCCGACTGTCTGACATCGGCACGACTGGTTGCGGACGAGATCATTGTCCTGGACAGCGGCAGCACCGACAGAACGGTCGAGATTGCCAGGGGGTTGGCCGATGTCGTGGAGGTGACAGACTGGCCAGGGTTCGGAGTCCAGAAACAGCGAGCACTCGAGAAAGCCAAGGGTGAATGGGTATTGTCGCTGGATGCGGATGAACGCATCACCCCGGAGCTTGCCAGGGAAATCAATCATCACCTGGCGGACCCGGATGCAGACGCCTACAAGCTTCCGTGGGCGGTCACCATCTATGGCAGCCGCCTTGATTTCGGGCGCAGTGGCCGGGCTCCCCTCAGACTGTTCCGCCGGGAAGGTGTGAGCTTTTCCGACGCGCTCGTCCACGAGCGGATACTGATCCCGTCCGGTCGGAAGGTCAAAACCTTGCGAGGACGGCTGACTCACTACACTCACCGGGACTTCGGCCATTCCCTGGAAAAAAGTGCCAAATATGCCTGGCTCGGTTCACTGGAAAAGCACCGCAAGGGCAAGAAAACCCGCACCATGTTTTATCCGACAGTGAGAGGGGTTATGACCTTCATGCAGGTGTACTTCATCCGCTTTGGCTTCCTGGACGGCGCCGTTGGTTACCTGACGGCGGTTACCTATGCCCAAGTAACTTTCAACAAGTACGCAGGGTTGTGGACGCTGGACCGACATGGGCGCCCCAAACACCATGGCGATTCACAGTGATGTCGTTTCTACGCCAACGCTGTTGAACATACCCACTATCTCGCCGTAATAGGGCAACTTTGCACTCAAGGCAGAGTCATCAATCTGAAACATCTGAATTTCCGGGAAGATTTTCTTGAGCGTGAACAAGGCAGTAGAGGCAAAACTGTAAAAGGCGATGTAGGTCTCTCCTGACAGCGCCACTTCAACTTCAATCGGGCGGCCCGCCTGTCGGATGTCAACCGGGAATCCGGCCAGCGCTCGCTCCAGATCCGCCCTGCTCTCTTTCCGGTGCATAAAATAGACTATTGGGCTCTCAGGGTGACGCTCCACCACATGCTGGATCTGGAGCCTCAGCTGCCGGAGGCGATCCTCTCCCCCGAATGGCTGCCCGAGGAACCCAACCAGAGGCGTGAGATCGCTGTCCCGGACCGAGGTTTTAAAGGTACCCCGGAACACCGGGAAGTCGTGAACCTGAACCTCGACAAGGTTAGAGCTTTGCAGGGGAAAGCAGGTAAAAAACGCAATGACATCTGGAACAATTCGGTGGATCCGGATTCCCATGGCACTCAGCAGGCGCTTTTTGCCAGACGAAATCCGGGATGCAATTCCTTCGTCGTGGATGGCGTGGTAATACCTCACCGTAGCCAGACCATCATCCACGAAAATCAGTTGCTCGCTGTCGAAGCCCCGATAAAACACCTCATGAATCCAACTGGATTTGTTCCCTATGAACAGTCGGTTTATTGTCCGCCTTGCCAGGTTTCGTGCAACAGTAGCAAGGCGCAGGTAGAACGAACGTTTCTTCAGATAGATTGTTTCAATTCCATGCCAGCCCAGTGCCTCCGCGAGAAGCGCCATTTGCTCCTCTGTTTCACGGTTGTCTGGCCGAGCGATAATTAAAAGCGTGGCTTCCCGGCTGCAGCCATAGAAGTGAAGCGCCTCGGAACAACTGATCAATTGTAGGGGGGTGCTGGCAACAAACACATTGAGCGGTGGGGCGTTTTTCACGAACTCTCCGGAGACATACTTGCCAGTTCTTTGCGGAGCCGACGTCTGACCTTAAGTTTTCTCAGCAAATTCAGCGGCTTGCTTTTTAAAGTGCTTTGCCTGTTGAGCAGAAAGTCTTCAACGGCGTCGAGAACTCTGCCACTGGACTGACCGTCCCTGAAGCTGTGCAGCTCGTCGCAGAGCGCCCGGGTTTCATTCATCAACTCCTCGGGATAGCCAACGGCCTTCTCCAGGGCAGACTCAACGTCGTCGACGTTCTGTACATCAATAAGATAGGGCCCAGGCATTTTCGTCCGAAGGGTCACAACCGGGCGGTCGAGGAACATGAATTCGAACATGATTGATGAAGTATCACACAACATAACATCGGCCTGGGGCAGCAACGGCAACAGGTCTTCGTCACTCTCGACAAAGCGGAGGTTCTCACCGTCCAGCTTCCGATATTTCGCAACCACAGAAGGGTCCATCTTCGGATGCAAAGTGACGATAAACTTCCAGCGACCACTATGGGCAAGCTCGCCAATCTTTTCCACCAGATCCGGCGCGGACGTTACCGAACGGCTGAAGGTCGATGCATAGAACACCACGGGCAACTCACCTTCCGAACGCGGTCGTTGCCCCCGAACCGGCTGGGATAATAACGGATCAAGCTTGGGCCACCCGGTATGGGAGACTGCGAAATGCTGATACTGATGTGCCAGTTCCTGAAACTTCTCCGTGTCCTTCATCGCGTGGGTGCAGTAAAGATCGAACCAGCCCCGAATCCGGTAATGATCACTGTCATCTTCGCTGCTATGGCCACGCTTGTTTCGAGCCATACCGTGAAACACTTCAACCTTGATACCCGGAAAGAAATAGGGAACCCAGTCCCCGGGCACAAAAGTGGCATCAGCCTTGTAGGCCATCACCTCTTTAACCGTCGCAAGGTGCCGCTCATCAGGCAGAAGCGGCGCTGTCGAGCAGCCGGCGACAAACCACGCTGCCTCATCGCCCCGTCGGCGAATTTCGTCCTGAAGCGGGCGGAGGATTGAGTAGGAATAGGGTTGATTGACAAAAAACAGATACCGGCGCATTCAGCCCCTGCCCGTCAATGCTTTGTAGAGCTCACCCGTCTCCCTGACGGTTTGTGAGGTGTGGAAATCCCGACCGATCCTTTCTCTCGCGGCTTGCCCAAGCCTCGACGCCAACTCTCTGTCACGATAAAGGCGTTCAATGGCGGCCGACAATTCGCCGGAGTTATTGGGGGCAACCACCAGGCCACTGACCCCGTCTTCAACTAGCTCCGGCATGCCACCAACATTAGTCACCACAGGCGTCACCCCATAGGCCATGGCTTCGATAACGGCCCTGGGCAGCCCCTCACGTTCTTTTGATGGCAGGACAAACACATTACTGGCAGAGGCAATAGCAGGTGCATCATTTCGGAACCCGGTAAAGTGAATGCGTTCCGGATGAGAAGACCCGGCTGCCAGGGCCTGAAGTTCATCACTGTTGATCATATCCCCGACCAGCAGCAGGTGGGCATCGACATCGGCTGGAAGCTCATCCATGGCATCGATCAGGACATCAAACCCCTTCCGGGGGCTATTGCGTCCAGTACAGCACACGACGAAAGCATCTTCCGGTACGCCAAACTGCGCCAGGTCTGCTGGTGACGCCTGATACCACGCCAGGTCATGACCCTTGTAGATTCGTTGGAGCTTTCTGTCGGGAATGTGCATCCACAGAAAACGCAGACTCGCCAGGTAATCCCTGATCGCATCTGCAACGCACACGATCTTGCTGACCCGTGGATGCAAAAAGGTAATCCAGGACTCCGGATTAAGAAAACTGATGTTTCCGATTACCCCACGGTAAGCCACCACTTTGATATCCATGCCTCGGGAGGCCCGAAGCCCGCAAGCCAGCGCCCTCGGATTGTAGGCGTGAATCACCTCATAACTCTTTTTGGCAAGCTGCTCACGGATGGCCGATATCCCTTCCTTATCAAACCGGCTTTTCAAGGCCATGGGCTGGGCAACCATCCCTTCGTCCAGCAGGCGCTGATAATTCCTGCCTTTGGGGTTGCACATGACATCGACATCAAAGCCGGCCCTTTTAAGGCCGATAAAAAGCTCGCTCTCCGGACGATCACACGCATCCGTGAGGCAAAGGATCGACGGTAGTGACCCGCCTTGCTGTGGATTGGTCAAGTAGCCATTCCCCTGTTGTATCCGTTCATAAATGAATCCCAGACCTGCTCCCGGACCTGCTGCCCGGCGACCTTTGCCAGGGATCTGGAAAAGCGTTCAAGATTGGCTGCCTTCCAGCGAGCGGAGGCGCCGTCTTTCATGAGTCGGCTCTTGTCGAAATCGATAAGAAAATATTCTCCGCTCCGGACAAGCACATTGAAACAGTTGAGATCCGCATGCATAACGCCGGCATCGTGAAAACGGCGAATGGTTGTTCCGAGCGACTCCCAGGCCTCGCTGTCCAGTGTCAAAATCAGCTCTGCCAGAGGCACTGTATCCTCTAGTTGCTCGATCATGATGGCAGCCCGATATTGTACCGGAGAGAGCTTTCGGTACCAGGCTGCGACAGGGCGAGGCACCGGAAGCCCCAATGTCACCAGCGTGTTCAGCAGACGGAACTCGGCAAAAGAGCGTACGTCGGATTCACCCACGTACGCGTAGGCGTATTGCGCCACCCTGGCCATCAAACCACCACGGCGATACTCCCGAAGGACCAGCCTGTCCTCCCCGGCCCGCACAAACCAGGCGCCGCCCCGGCCACCACTATTCACCGGCTGGGCCTTATCGCCCCAATAGCTGGCATCAAACCAGTCGGCAGTAACCCGCCCTCGGTAACCGGGATGAATCAGCATGGCGGAGCCGCTTTCCCGAATACAGATTTCAGACTCCACCATGTTGGCACCCGATTATCGAAACAGAACAAGAGGACTAGTCGAACCCCCGCGCGCTGGGACGCACAAGCGCGAGTACGATAGAATGGCCGCCAGTTTACCAATGATTGCCGACAAAGCTCCACAGCACCGGGCACCAACCTGAAATGGATCAAGTTTTGATGAATTCCATCTGCATTCTTCGCCTTTCCGCCATTGGCGACGTTACTCACGTGATACCCGTTGTTCTGAGCCTTCAGGAACAGGTTCCCGGCGTGAAGATCACTTGGGTAATTGGCAAGATCGAAGCCAAGCTGGTAGCTGACCTGCCCGGTGTCGAATTCATCATTTTCGACAAAAAGGCCGGGCGGAGGGGCTATTCGGATCTTCGCAGGCAGATGAAGGGCCGGAAATTCGATGCCCTGCTTCACATGCAGGTGGCTTTTCGCGCCAATCTGGCAGCGGCGTGCATCCCCGCCAAGGTCAGGATCGGTTATGACAAGGCCCGCAGCAAGGATCTGCACAGTCTGTTCATCAATCGCCGGATCAATCCCGCGCCACAACAGCACGTCCGTGATTGCCTGGCCAGTTTCCTTGAACCACTGGGGCTGACGGCAGCACCCCCACGCTGGCAACTGCCCCTAAGCGAGAATGACCATGGCTTTGCCAGAGCTCAGCTGGCAAGCGACCGAAGGAATCTTGTCATCAGCCCCTGCGCCAGCCACACCCTCCGCAACTGGCCGGCCGGGCGCTATGCGCAGCTCGCCGACTATGCCATCCGGGAACACGGAATGAAGGTCATTCTGGTTGGCAGTCCCGCCCCGTTCGAGGGGGAGTACTGCGCCGCCATCGAATCTTCGATGGCGGAAAAGGCCCACAACATCTGCGGCAAGGACACCCTGAAACAGCTGGCTGCTTTGATGAGTCACGCCGATCTGGTGGTGGCGCCCGATACCGGGCCGGCCCATATTGCCAGCGCAGTTGGCACCGATGTGATTGGCCTGTATGCGGCAAGCAACCCTTATCGCTCGGGGCCCTATAACTCACTGCAGTGGTGTGTAAACCGTTACCCCGAAGCGCTGGAGAAGTTTACCGGGAAAACCGTCGAGCAGGCGCGCTGGGGGGCCAAGGCAGAGTTTGACGGGGCAATGGAATTGATTACCGTGGAGGATTCGATAGCCATGCTGGATCGGTGGTTAGAGGCTCAGCAGGTGGCGGAATCGAAAACGGCGCCCGATTCGGAATAAACGGGCGCCGTTTTTTGTCACTGTCAGATTGCGCTGCGCTAATCCGACCTTCATCTGACCGCACATTTCACTTGCGGGCCGTGTAGTCCTGGTAGGACTTTTCTTCCACGAAACGGGAGCCCAGAGCCAAATTCACGTCTTTCTTGATGGCGGCGCGCTTGTCGTTAGTGACGTATACCGCACGCGCCAACTCAATGAACCTTGGACCAAAGTCCTGGGCCGCTTCCTGGTCGCGGATGTCGTCTTCGATCTCCCACAGATCCTCATTAACGGTCTTAAGCTGCTTGCGTAGGCTGGCTATTTCGGAGGCCTTGTCCTTTACCGCGTCCTCCCAGGTAGCACTCAGTTCGTCCAGCTCAAGCCGAACGTTTCTGAGCTTCGTCTCATCCTTGATGCGCTCGGATTTGATTTCGAGAATGGTGATTTTGTCCAGCACCTCGCCAAATGATACCGGCACCCTGATTACGTCTGCCATTTGCTCGCCCCACAGGTAAATAAAGTTTCTAAAAACAAAGCCGCCGGGCTGAAACAGTCAACGGCGGCTTGCGAATCCTCTGAACTCAGCCTTTTACGTGGGTCAGCCAGCCATTGTGCTGGGCCAGTTTGCCCTTCACTGCGTCAAAGTACATCGCCTGAAGTTTCTCGGTTATCGGTCCTCGCTTGCCAGCGCCAATGATACGGCCGTCCAACTCACGGATCGGAAGCACTTCTGCCGCCGTGCCAGTGAAGAAGGCCTCATCGGCGATGTAAACCTCATCACGGGTAATCCGGCGCTCTTTAACCGGAATATTCAGATCCCGGGCAAAATCGAGGATCGTGGCACGGGTAATCCCTTCCAGGCAGGAGGTCAGTTCCGGTGTGTGCAGCACGCCGTCGCGCATGATAAAGATGTTCTCGCCGGAACCCTCAGCCACATAACCTTCGTTATCCAGCAGCAGAGCCTCCTCGGCACCACCGGAGATGGCTTCGTTCAGAGCCAGCATCGAATTGATGTAGTTACCGTTGGCTTTGGCCTTACACATCGTGATGTTGACATGGTGGCGAGTGTAGGACGATGTGCGCACTTTGATCCCCATCTCTTTGGCTTCCGGAGACATATAGGACGGCCAGCTCCAGGCAGCAACCATTACGTGCACCTTGAGGTTATCGGCGCGCAGGCCCATACCCTCGGAACCCAGAAACGCCATCGGACGGATATAGGCTTCGTCCAGATTGTTTTCACGTACTGCCGCACACTGGGCTGCGTTCAATTCATCTTTGCTGAACGGCATCTTCATGTTCAGGATGTGAGCGGAACGGAACAGGCGATCGGTATGCTCTTTCAATCGAAAAATAGCCGGACCGTTCGCGGTGTTGTAGGCCCGCACACCTTCAAAACAGCCCAGGCCGTAATGCAGGGTGTGAGTCAGGACGTGGGTTTTGGCTTCGCGCCAGGGAACCATTTCGCCATCCAGCCAGATAACGCCATCGCGATCAGCCATCGACATGCTAGTTTGCTCCTAAAAAAGCAGTTTTCGGGGAACCGGCATTCTAGCAGGAATTTCTGCCAGAATTGAATTTGCCTTAAGCCTCAATCATCACTTTTTTCCACATGGCACGGATGTAGTCCCGCTCCTCCGGAAAGGCATCACCCTCAACCTGGCTATTAAGGTTCTGGAGCGCCCGCCGGTGAATGGTGGAACGCAGGGCAATATAGCTTTCTCGCAATTTCTCAGCGTCCTCCACCGCCATAACACCGGCCCGGCCCAACTCTTCCATTTGCCGGATGTTATCAGACCATCGAGTCAGCTCCGGATGTTCGGAGCACCAGGCCAGCATCAGGTATTGCACCATAAACTCGATATCAATGATGCCACCGGTATCGTGTTTGATGTGGAATACTTCAGCCTGACGGGTCTCGGGCGTGCCCAGACTGACACGCATTTTCTCCCGCATCTCGACCACATCCGCGCGAAGCTTGGCGCGATCCCTTTGCTGGCAGAGGATGTTGTGCCGGATAGATTCAAACGCTCCCAGCGTTTCCACACAGCCGGCGACACCGCGGGCGCGCGCCAGGGCCTGGTGCTCCCAGGTCCAGGCATCCTCGCGCTGATACTTTTCAAAGGCTTGCAGTGTACTGACCAACAGGCCGGAGTTGCCGGACGGCCGGAGCCGCATATCCACTTCGTACAGTTGGCCGGACGGAGTCTGAGTATTGAGAATATGGACAATGCGCTGGCCGAGCCGGGTGTAAAAAACCGCATTATCGATCGGCCTCTCACCGTCGGTGGCCAGTTCGGGATCGGCGCTATGCACGAAGACCAGATCAAGATCGGAGGTATAGCCCAACTCAATCCCGCCGAGCTTGCCATACCCAATAATGGCGAAATCCGTCTCACAGGCGGAGCCATCGGCTTTTTTCGGATGGCCGTGACGGCTAACGAGATTGGCAAAGGCCACATCTACCACGTGGTCCAGGACCACCTCGGCGATCCAGGTCAGATAGTCGCTGACTTTCATCAGCGGCAGCGTCCCTTTTAGCTCGGACGCCGCTACCCGCAGAATATGGGCCTTTTTGAAGTGGCGTAGAGATTCCATCTGCTCTTCTAGATCCTCAAAGGGAATCCGCAACATCTGCTGTCGGAGGTCATCCTGCAGCTCTGCTTTTGCCGGCGGGTTGTAAAGGCTCTCGGCGTTGAGCAGTTCATCCAGCAGCAATGGGGTTTCCGCCAGCTGGCTCGCAATCCAGGGGCTTTCACTACACAACCGGACGAGCTGGGTGCGGGCACCCGGGTTTTCGAGCAGCAAAACCATATAAGCGGTACGCCGCAATATCGCCTCCACCAGCTGCAATACGCGCGACAGGGTCTCTGAAGGATTTTCGACTTCGGTAAGCGCCGCAAGCAAAACCGGCATGAATTGATTAAGCCTCTTGCGCCCCTGCGTCTGCAGCGTCTGGACCGTGCGACTATCCCTCAGCTCGGCAATCTCGGCAGAACTCGCCTCCGTATTCTCATAGCCCCGGGACTTCAGCCAATCCATCGCGGCGTTCTCGTCCATCTCCGCCAACCACAGCTCGAACCAGCCCTCATCCAATGTTGCCGGACCTTCTTCATTGTCCTCTTCCGTGGCAATGATGTTGGCAAAGTGGGTAGCAACACGCTCCCGATGCTCCCGAAGCGCCTCCTCACAAGCTTGCCAGCTCTCGAAACCCATAATCGTCGCAACTCGAACCTGGGACAACTCGTCTTCCGGCAGCAGTTGGGTCTGCTTGTCTTCCATACCTTGCAAGGCATGTTCAAGGTTGCGCAAAAACACATAGGCATCACGCAGCTGCCTGACGACCTGAGAAGGCAGAAGCTCCAGCTCTTCCAGCTCTTTCAGAATTACCAGCAGTTCCCGCTGCTGGAGTTCGCGGTCGCGGCCACCGCGAATCAGCTGGAAGGCCTGGACCACAAACTCGATTTCACGAATGCCACCACTGCCCAGTTTGATGTTGTTTTCCAGCCCCTTGCGTCGCACCTCCCGGCTGATCATGGCCTTCATACTACGGAGGGACTCAAAGGCACTGAAATCAATGTACTTACGGTAGACAAATGGCCGCAGGGTTTCCATCAACACCTTACCCGCCCGCTGATCACCGGCTACTACCCTGGCCTTGACCATGGCGTAACGCTCCCAGTCCCGGCCCTGGTCCTGATAGTAGGTTTCCAGGGCGGCAAAACTCAGAGCCAGTGCGCCGCTCTGTCCGTATGGCCGCAAGCGCATATCCACGCGAAACACGAAACCGTCTGCCGTTATCTGATCCAGAGCCTGTACCAGCCGTTGACCTAGGCGGACAAAAAACTGCTGGTTGTCCATAGAACGTCGGCCGCCGCGGGTTTCGCCCTTGCTGGGAAAGGCGAAGATCAGGTCAATATCGGACGACACGTTCAACTCACGGCCGCCCAGCTTGCCCATCCCGAGAACAACCATTCTCTGGTCTGCCTCTTCACCTGTCACCGGGTCTGCGCCCCTGGGCGTGCCATGTTGTTCACACGAATCCATATAGAGCCAGTCCAGGGCACCCTCAATACAGATATCTGCAAAGGCACTGGTCGCCGCCATGGTTTCCGCCAGATCCGCCCAGCGCAGCAAATCCCGCCAGATCATCCTGAACTGGGATTCCCGACGGAATTGGCGCAGCGCGGAATGCAGCGCAGGCTCACCGTCCACGTCATCCAGGTATTCCTGCCATCGCTGCTTCAGATACTCAGGGGTCGTCGGCTCTGTCAGCTGTCGCGATTCAAGCAGCGACTGCACCTGCCCAGAATGCCGCTCAAGGGTCTGGCGCAGGAACACACTACGGGACAGTGCTTTGGCCACCACAGCCTCGTCCATTTCCGCCGCCGAAGTTAGCCATGCCGGAACTCCATCGGGAAAAACCGATTGCCAGCACGCGGCCACATCCTCGGCCAACGGTTTTGGAAGGCTGTGCCATGGCTCGGACATAATGCAAACCCCTGTCTCTCTGGTATATTTCCGGTACTGTATAACGAACTCACCCGCAACTGAACAGGCCGACCCGCCGGATGCAGAGAAACCGCCGCCCGCTAAACCCGGAGCATCAGTCAACCCACCTCCCTATGGGGGGGTTGATACGCCACCGGATGAAACGCCTGTTCCTGATCCTCGCTGGTCTGCTGGTGCTCCAGATTCTGGTTATCTGGACGGTCGAAGAGCTGACCCTGTTCGAATCAGTCTGGATCACCATGACAACCATATCCACCGTGGGCTATGGCGACTTCGCACCAAAGACCTACACGGGCCGGATCAGCACCATACTGATCATGTTTGTTGGCGCAATCACCATGCTGACGCTGATCATCAGTGATTACATCGAATACCGGTTCTATCGCCGGGAACGCATTGTCATGGGAAAATGGATTTACAAAATGAATGACCATATCGTGATCATTAACACCCCCAAGCACGGTGGCGAGCAGTATTTCATGCGGTTTGCCTCCCAGATTCGGGCGATACCGGGCTATGAAACCATTCCAATCATGATACTGACTCGCCAGTTTCCCTCGGGCCTGCCAACGGAATTATCCGACATCGGGGTTGTGCACTATCACGGTGCCGGCTTTGAAGCGGAATCTCTGAAAGCGGTTCACGCAGGCAGTGCCAGACACATTATCGTGCTCGCCGCCGATGAAGCGGATCCCTATTCGGACAGTCTGACGTTCGACATCGCCCATCGACTGACCGAGCTGAATCTCGGAAATCACACCATCGTCGAGTGTGTAAACGACGACAACCGGGGGCGTTTCAAGACACTGGGAATACGAACCACTATCCGCCCGGTTCGAACCTATCCCGAAATCATGGTGCGTTCAGTGGTCGCGCCGGGGTCGGAAAAGGTTCTGGAAGACATGTTCAACTACGAACACGACCACCCCCATCGCTATGACCTGAAACTGGATGACCTGGACTGGGCTGATATCGTCAGCGCCCTGGTGCGCCATGGCATCGGCACCGCGCTGGCCTATATCGATAACGATAATGAAGTCATCTGCCATCCTGCGACCAACAAAGAGGTAGAAGGCAAAGGCCTTATTGTGCTTGTCAAATCATCAGAAACGCCTGATGTGTCTGTCGTAGAGGAAGCCCTGGACCGTTATCGGGTGTTCCTGAAACAGTGGCGAAACCATGCAGACCAGGCGGAAAAGGACGGCTAACCGCTCCCGGTCGCAGCAAGCTGCAACTGAAGCACACCCAACTCTTTGGCGCCATTGGCGAGATCACGGACGGGGGCTCCCCGGGCGAGTTCGGCGCTCACCTGGTGCCACAGCTCCCGGCAGCCTGCTGCGTCGGCCGCCCTTGTAACCCGGGCGAGATCATAGTCCTTCACCGCAAATGGCTGGTCCAGCAACCAACCGACGCTCAGCGCCTGAAGAAACCCGGTAACCGAGATGGGAACTCCGGCCCGGGTTGCCTCCGGGTGATAAATGCCCGCAAGAAAATAACCCTGTTCCGCCTTACTGACGAGATTCAGGAATACTGGCACCTCCCGGGCCAGCGCAAGCGCCCATTCCACCAGTTTCCCGCCCTCTCCGGATTTCAGCTCGAACTCCACTTCGTGAAGCGGCCATCGGGCCTTGCCAGCGACAATGCTGCCGGAGTCCACGGCCACCTCAATCAGGGACTGACCATCCTCTAGCCAAAGCACCTGGCGCTGAAAGTTGGTCTCGAAGACCACCTGCAATTTTTTGAGATCAAGCGTGTTCCGAAGCGGAGTATCCTCCAGTAGCGAAAGATCAAGCTCCGGACCGCTTAAAGGCCATTCCCACTCCTGCCGGCAATGGGCGCCGTCGACAAACTCACCGCGGGTTTTCAGGGTCTGGATGTAGGCATCACCCGCCTTGCGAATCCGCAGAGCGGCTTTTGCCCGATTCAGCTCGGCATCCGGCGTATCATAATAACGATTGACCAGAGCCCCCCGGTTGCCGACACGTGCCGCGGAACAATCCGAAAGCCACTTTAGCGCCTGGCCCTGCGCGGCTTCAGAAACGCTCAGCTTGATCTCCAGTTCGGTTGCCATGCCAACCCCTTTTTCGGATTCCAGAAACAGAAAAACCGGCGACCCAAAGGTCGCCGGTTTTCATACTACAGGATTAGCCGGTTGGCTGATCAGAAGTAGTAAACACCACCAACAGCTGCGACAGTCTGCTCGTCGCCGGAACCACTCTCGAGAGTGTATGCTGCTGCATCGTCTGAGGAGTACATGTAGCCTTCAAAGTAGACGTACATGTTATCAGACAGGTTGTGGAGAGCCTGCAGAGCGATAACGTCTTCCTTGTCGCCGTTAGATGCGCCTGGGGAATCGTCTTCAACTACTTGGTAGGCCAGTGAGAACTGGTTGGCGCCGAGGGCGTACACACCAATCACACCGAACTCGTTAGACACGTCTTTGCGAGTCTGGTATTCGCCGGTCAGACTCAGATCACCCATGGCGTAAGTAGCACGAACGCCGTAGGTGTTTTCGTTGTTTACGTCAGGTCCGTTGCTGGAGTAACCATTTCCGCCGTCGTTGGAGTCCATGGCAACGGCCAGCTCCAAGGCATCAACAGAGTAGATTGCAGCCAGCTGATACGGATAGGACTTGCCGTTGTTGCTTGCATCGCCGTCACCGTTCACCTGAACGGCACCACCTACAGTCAGGCCGCCGAAGGACGGAGACATATACTGGATCAGATCGCCTTCACCAGTCTCATAGCTACCACCAATGCCAGTGCCAACTTCGTGGAAGTTTACAATCTTGTCGATAGCGCTTTCATATGTGGAGTCGTCTGAACCAACCCATACCTGACCAAAGCTGTCGCCTTTAACACCGATGTAAGCCTCATCAAGCTTGTCGATGCCGCTGCTCGCAGCTTTGTCATCGGCGTTGATACCTTCCAGTTCCAGCTTCAGGAAGCCAGTGATGCCCGGTGCAATTTCGTGGTCGTGTTTAACACCCAAGGTGGTGCCGTTGTCGAAATGATCAACGGTTGAACCGCCGCCATCTACGTTGGTATGGGAGAGCGCGTACTGGATGTTACCGTACACAGTCGGCATGTTGCTTTCCTGGGCTGCAACAGCGCCAGAGAAAGTAGCGGCTGCAATAGCAGATGCGATGAGTGTTTTTTTCATGTTGCGTCTTCCTTTTTGAGTTAACTCAGGTTTTAGCGACGGGTTCTTATCCCGATTTTGTAAGGCTTCACCAGTCAGGCTGGATGAGGCCGATTCTGCATTACGCCGATGTCAGTTTTGTGACAGAGGGGTAACTTTTCTTCTTTTTAGATTAAAACCACCGAAAGGCAGCTCTATATGGCTCAATTAGTTACAGGGCATTATTAAAGCTCTGCATGATGAACCTGTTTTAATACAACCATTCACTTTTTGCAAATGATTGACGATGCATTTTTAGCTCTTTTGGCACCAGAAACGCAAGTATTTATGCTTTAACGTGCTCACGAGCCCTATGGCAGTTACGATTCAATTCCGAGGCCAAAAACACATTAACCTTTTATAATCAAAATCTTAAAACAACAAAAAGAACATTCCTCAATGCACTTACTCTCATTTACCGGGCTTTTTGCACCAACAAAAATCAGTAGCAACGGAGATGCCCGATATTAGTGCAAGTACTTATTCACGCCTTTGTACGACCTCAAGCAGAAAGGTTACCGGTCCGTCATTCACCAACCCGACTTTCATATCAGCACCGAACGCCCCCTCACCCACTTTTTCAGGGTCAAGCCTTGAGCGGGCTTCAGCCACAAAAAGCCGGTATAACTGGTTAGCCTCATCGGGGCCGGCCGCGAGTGAAAACCCCGGCCGCGTGCCCGACGACGTGTCGGCCGCCAACGTAAACTGTGGGACTATAAGAAGGGAACCCCCGATATCTGCCAGGCTTCGGTTCATCCGGCCCGCCTCATCGGGGAATACACGATACGTGAGGACTTTTCGGAACAGCTCCCTTGCCTCTCTTTCACCATCTTCCTTTTCGATACCCAGCAAGAGAAGCAGCCCTGTTCCAATTGAGGCTACCTGTTCACCATCCACCGTAACACTGGCTTCCGATACTCGCTGGATCAGCCCTTTCATCAACTACCCAAAAGAAAAATGAACAGAAAGAATTAAAAATCGGCACCGAGTTTATCCACGGCAGTGACCGGTCGCAACCCCGAGAAAGGGACTTAGCCGACACTTTTCTCGGATTTCGCAATGACGGACTCAACACCACGAATCAGGGCATCGATAATTGCAGGTTCGGAGGCGGAATGGCCGGCATCCCGGATAATCTGAAACTCCGCTTCGGGCCAGGCCATGCTCAGCGCCAGGGCGTTCTCAAGAGGGCAGACCATATCATAACGGCCATGGACGATTACGCCCGGAATGTCCGATAGCCTGCCTGCATCCCGCAGGATCTGATCAGGTTCCAGGAATGAGGAGTTCATGAAGTAGTGGCATTCGATACGAGCCAGGGCGATGGCAACATGGGGATGACCAAAGTGCTCAACCACCCTCGGATTCGGCTGCAGGGTTGCGCACCGGCCCTCCCATACAGACCAGGCCTTGGCGGCCTGAATCTGCTCCAGTTCGTTGGTACTGGTTAGCCGCTGATAATAGGCGGCGACCATGTCGCCACGCTCCGCCTCAGGGATCTGTGCCTCAAAGTCGGCCCAGTAATCCGGAAACACCCGGCTTGCGCCATCCTGGTAAAACCACTGGATATCGCGTGGGCGACAGAGAAAGATGCCTCGCAAAACCAGCCCCAACACTCGCTCGGGGTGGGCCTGGGCATAGACCAGGCTAAGGGTCGAACCCCAACTGCCACCGAACAGCAGCCATTTGTCGACGCCGAGAAAGGAGCGCACAGCCTCCATATCTTCAACCAGCTTATCGGTACTGTTGCCTTCAAGTTCCGCCAGGGGGGTCGACCTTCCTGCGCCACGCTGGTCCATCAGAATGATTCGGAAACGTTCAGCATCGAAGAAGCGCCGATGGTAATCCTCGCAGCCGCCGCCGGGGCCGCCGTGGACCACAAGAACAGGAATGCCATCCGGGTTGCCGCTTTCCTCAACATAGAGCTCGTGCGGCGCATCAACAGCAATACGGTGTTGGGCATTGGGTTTGATTTCAGGGTACAAGGTGAGCATGAAGCGCTCCGGAAAAAGGATGTAACCGGAGTTTAGCTTAAGCCAATGAAAAAGGGGCGGATGAGAATGTCATCCGCCCCTTTTGGAGTAAGCCCAGGGTCAGAAGAAAGCTTTCTTTTGACCCCGATTTCACACAATGCCTTACTTTTTGTTCGCTCGCTTGCGCTCGTTCTCGGTCAGAAGCTTTTTTCGAAGGCGAATTGATTTCGGCGTCACCTCTACCAACTCGTCGTCATCGATAAACTCCAGCGCTTGCTCAAGCGTGTGCTTGATCGGCGGCACAAGCGCGATAACTTCATCCTTGCCAGAGGCGCGCATATTGTCGAGCTTCTTGCCCTTGGTGGGGTTGACCACCAGGTCGTTGTCGCGGCTGTGAATGCCGCAAAGCTGGCCTTCGTAGATTTCCTGGCCCGGGTCCAGGAACAGCTTGCCACGACTTTGCAGGGTTTCCAGCGAGTAGGTCAGCGCGGTACCGGTTGCCATGGAGACGATGACACCGTTCTGGCGACTGGTCACATCACCAACCT
Organism: Marinobacter sp.; assembly: GCF_048269445.1. Lineage (GTDB taxonomy): Bacteria > Pseudomonadota > Gammaproteobacteria > Pseudomonadales > Oleiphilaceae > Marinobacter. The sequence goes on from NZ_JBLXIQ010000010.1 coordinate 124,200, forward strand.
TGACAGGGCCGTAATGGCTGAAGGTCGAGGTCAGGATGCCAGTACCTGAGGTCATGGTCAGGAACGTATTACGGAAACCGATAAGACCACGAGCCGGAATGGTGTACTCAAGACGCATACGCCCCTTGCCGTCCGGTACCATGTTGGTCAGGTCGCCTTTACGCAGCCCCATCTGCTCCATGATCGGGCCCTGATGCTGCTCTTCAATGTCAACGATGACATTCTCATAGGGCTCCTGCTTCACGCCATCCACTTCCTTGATGACAACTTCCGGGCGACCTACGGCCAGCTCAAAATTCTCGCGGCGCATGTTCTCAATCAGCACGGAAAGGTGCAGTTCGCCCCGGCCGGACACTTTGAACTTGTCTGCCGATTCGCCTTCTTCAACGCGCAGCGCCACGTTGTGCAGCAATTCCTTCTCCAGCCGCTCCTTGATGTTCCGGCTGGTAACGTATTTGCCTTCCCTGCCGGCGAAGGGCGAATCGTTTACCTGGAAGGTCATGGACACGGTCGGCTCATCCACCGTAAGTGGCGGCAGGGCCTCAACATTGGCCTGATCACACAGGGTATCGGAGATAAACAGCTGGTCCATACCGCTCACGCAGACAATATCACCAGCCTGGGCCTCATCCACTTCAACGCGCTGCAAACCGGAGTGCCCCATGATCTTCAGGATACGACCATTGCGCTTCTTGCCATTGGCGCCAATCGCAGTCACCGGCGAATTGGTTTTGATCTTGCCCCGCGCGATGCGGCCAATACCGATCACGCCCAGGAAGCTGTTGTAATCCAGCTGGGAAATCTGCATCTGGAAAGGACCGTCCATATCGACGTTCGGCGCAGGCACATGATCAACGATGGCCTGGAACACGGCATCCATGTTGTCATCCAGGTTTTCATGGTCCATTCCGGCAATGCCATTCAGGGCACTGGCAAAAACAATGGGAAAGTCCAGCTGTTCATCAGTCGCACCCAGGTTGTCGAACAGATCAAACACCTGATCCACAACCCAGTCCGGGCGGGCACCGGGACGGTCAATCTTGTTGACTACCACAATCGGGCGAAGACCGGCGGCAAACGCCTTCTGAGTCACGAAACGCGTTTGCGGCATCGGGCCGTCGATGGAATCGACAACCAACAACACACAGTCAACCATGCTCATAACACGCTCAACCTCGCCACCGAAGTCAGCGTGGCCAGGGGTATCAACGATGTTGATGTCGTAGTCATGCCATTTCAGGGCCGTATTCTTGGCCAGAATGGTAATCCCACGCTCTTTTTCCTGGTCGTTGGAATCCATAACCCGCTCGCTTTCGAGCTCTTTTCGGTCCAACGTGCCGGACTGACGCAACAGCTGATCAACCAGCGTGGTTTTACCGTGGTCAACGTGGGCAATGATGGCGATATTACGAAGTTTTTCAATCACAAAAATAATCCTGCGGCATGCACTAAATGACCTGAGAGGGTCGTTCGCAGGGGAATCCCTGCACATGCCGTCTCAAATCCGTAAAATGAACTCATTCACCGGAACTGACTGTCCGGCACCCTGCGTGGATCTACTTGATCCAGAATCTCGAAATGGCAGGATGAAAATGAAGCGGCGCGTAGTATAGCGAAAAGTCGGTGTCGTTAATATCAAGAAAAACGCCTACTCTTTGGGCAATGATCGCACTCATTTGGCGCACCCAAACAATTAACGCACCAATTAAGTGCGCCAATTGAGTGCAAGGTCCAGCCTGGCAAACGTGCATTCAACCTGAACCTGCCCCAAACCCTTGCAGTTGCGCAGTTCTGGAGCATGCCCTAAAAATTGGCAAGCGCCTTGCTTTATCGAAAGCAGCCGAAATTTGCAGGTAAGACGCACCGGCATTTGCTAAGCTGCGCAAACCTGAGAAGCAGATCGGAACTCAGTATTATGAGCGATCCGGCACCACGAACATGAATACAGCCGCCAGTGCGGTATAACTTATGGAGCATGCACAATGTCCAAGACAGTTGATTTGATCAAAGAACACGAAGTCAAATGGGTTGACCTGCGCTTTACTGACAGCCGCGGTAAAGAGCAGCACGTGACGCTGCCAGCCACCGAAGTAGATGAAGACTTTTTCGCAGACGGCAAGATGTTTGACGGCTCCTCAATTGCCGGCTGGAAGGGCATCAACGAATCCGACATGATCCTGATGCCGGACGACGAGACCTCAGTACTCGATCCGTTCACCGAAGAAACCACAGTCAACATCACCTGCAACATCGTAGAACCTACCACCATGCAGGGTTATGAGCGCGACCCCCGTTCCGTTGCCCGTCGTGCCGAGGAATACCTCAAGTCCACCGGCATCGCCGATGGTGCCCTGTTCGGCCCGGAGCCGGAGTTCTTTGTCTTTGATTCCGTTAAATGGAACGTAGACATGCAAGGTGCTTCGTATCACATCCACTCTGAAGAGGCCGCCTGGGTATCCGGCGAAGACTTCGACCGCAACAACATCGGTCACCGCCCAGGCGTTAAAGGCGGCTACTTCCCGGTTCCGCCCGTAGACAGCCTGCACGACCTGCGTGGCGCCATGTGTGCCGCCATGGAGTCCATGGGCCTGGAAATCGAAGTTCACCACCACGAAGTGGGCACCGCTGGCCAGTGTGAAATCGGCGTTGGCGCCAACACCCTGACCAAGAAAGCTGACGAAGTTCAGATCCTGAAGTACTGCGTACACAACGTGGCACACGCTTATGGCAAGACAGCGACCTTCATGCCCAAGCCAGTGGTTGGTGACAATGGTTCCGGCATGCACGTACACATGTCCCTGAGCAAAGATGGCAAGAACCTGTTCGCAGGCGACAGCTATGCCGGCCTGAGCGAAGCGGCCCTGTATTACGTTGGCGGGGTTATCAAGCACGCCAAGGCCATCAACGCCTTTACCAATCCGGCAACCAACAGCTACAAGCGTCTGGTTCCTGGCTACGAGGCACCGGTTATGCTTGCGTACTCCGCTCGTAACCGTTCGGCCTCCATCCGTATCCCTTACGTGAACAGTCCGAAAGCGCGTCGTATTGAAGTTCGTTTCCCTGATCCGGCGGCCAACCCGTACCTGGCTTTCGCTGCCCTGATGATGGCTGGCCTGGACGGCATCCAGAACAAGATCCACCCTGGCGATGCCATGGACAAGGATCTGTATGACCTGCCGAAGGAAGAGGCCCTCAACATCCCGAAGGTTGCGGAAACCCTGTCTGAAGCCCTGGACTGCCTGGCAGAAGATCACGAGTTCCTGACCCGCGGTGGCGTGTTCACTGAAGACATGATCGCCGGCTACATTGATCTGAAGCGCGGTGAAGTTGAGAAACTGAACATGACCACTCATCCGGTTGAGTTCCAGCTGTACTACTCCTGCTAAAACCTCTCTCCCGAGAGCTTAAGAGCAGCAAAGCCCCGCCCCGCGCGGGGCTTTTTTTGTGCGCAAAAGCACATTGCCTGCAGCCCTTAACGATATGTAACCAACATCCCGCCCCAAGGCGTTGAAATGCCCACGGGTGCCGCCGATAATCGGTAAAACCCAATGACAGGTGAGCTTATGAATCCAATGTCTGGATTGGTTGCCGGCCTTCTCTTAATTCTGGCGGTCCCGGCCTCCGCCGAGGTCTACCGTAACGTCGATGCCTACGGCAATGTCACGTTCTCCGATGAACCGAGCGAGGGCGCTGAAGCCGTAGAGGTCAAACCGGTCACTACCATCACTCTGCCCAAGCCCGAGGTGGTGCAGGAAACCGACAAGCTTCGTGAAGAGGTTCAGCGAGAGGGCGCAGCCTATGAGAGCGTCGCCTTTGTGTATCCCGATAACAATCAGGCCTTTTACAGTGGTAGCGGTGATATCCAGTTCGAGGTCCGCAGCACACCCGGCCTGCAACCTGGTCACAAATACGAAATAACCCTGGATGGCCAGCCCGTTGGCCAAAGCGCTTCCGGCTCGGTTACCGTTAGCAATGTCTATCGTGGAACTCACCAAGCCCGCGTTCACATCGTGGATGAAAAGGGCGTTCAGGTAAAAACCGGTCCGTCCGTTTCCTTCACCGTTCACCGCCCCTCCGCAGCAAACTAGCCAAACCGCCTCACTACCCCCCCAATGCGCCGCACTGTTTTGGTGCGCGCGCACCAGAAAACAGCCATACTCTGATCAGCAACGGGGCGATTTTTTCGGACTGGTCAGGAGGTACTTCTCCATTTGCACCAGCTTACGGCACATTTCAACACCGATATGGCCCTATGCCCGCACTTTGCCCACTCATTTTTGAGCCCGGCCCAAAGTGGTTCGCTTTTTGCAAAACTCCGGAGGTAATACCATGTCGAACCAACGGATATCTCCCATGGCACTGCCTTCGGCCCACGCAATCGGATACAAAAGCATTCTCGACAGCCTCACCTCGGCGGTCCTGGTGCTGGAAGGTAACCTGAACATACAGTATCTCAACCCGGCCGCAGAAAGCCTGTTCGAAACCAGCATGACCCGCAGCCACGGCCAGCCCTTCCGTGACATTCTTGTCGATTCCGAAGATGCCCTGAAAACATTGTTTGCCGCCGTCGACAACGGTCAGTCCTACACCCGGCGTGAGGCCGAATTCCTGTTAACCAGCGGCTCGCGCCTCACCGTGGATTACTCAGTCACCCCCATCAGCCTGGAACCGATCGAGCTTCTGATTGAAATACAGCCAAGGGACCGGTTACTGAGGATCAGCCGTGAAGAGGACATCATCTCCCAGCAGGAAACCACCCGCATTCTGGTCCGGGGTATGGCCCACGAGATCAAGAATCCGCTGGGGGGAATTCGTGGTGCCGCCCAGCTTCTGGATCGGGAGCTCAACAGCGAGGATCAGCGAGAGTACACCCGGGTAATCATCGACGAGGCTGATCGCCTGAGGAGCCTTGTAGATCGGATGCTCGGCCCGAACAAGGCGCTCAAACTGGCACCCACGAACATCCACGAGGTGCTGGAGCGGGTAGGCACGTTACTGGAAGCCGAAAGCAAGGGCCGCCTGCAATTCAGCCGGGACTACGACCCAAGCATTCCCGAGTTCCGGGGTGATAAGGAGCAACTGATTCAGGCTTTTCTGAACATTGCCCGCAATGCCATGGAAGCCGCGTTCGAGAACCAGGCTGGCCACCGCAGCGGCGAACCGCCAACCATTACCTTCCGGACCCGCACCCTGCGCCAGTTTACGATCGGCCATCGACGCCATCGCCTGGTGTGCCGGATCGACGTTATTGATAACGGCCCGGGCATACCGCCAGATCTGCTTCAGAACATTTTCTATCCGATGATCAGTGGCCGTGCCAGCGGCACAGGCCTGGGCCTTTCAATTACTCAGAGCATCATCGGACAACACCATGGACTGGTCGAATGCGAGAGCGAACCAGGACGAACCGACTTCATCATCTTCCTGCCTCTGGAGGACACCCCATGAGCCAACCGGCAAACGTCTGGATCATAGACGACGACCGCAGTATTCGCTGGGTGCTGGAGCGCGCCCTTAACCAGGCCGGTATGCAGCCCCGGGCTTTTGACAGTGGCGAAAGCATCATGATGCGACTGGAACACGAGCAACCGGATGCCATCGTCAGCGACATCCGGATGCCCGGTGTTGACGGCATCACCTTGCTTTCCCAGATCGTGGAAGTGCATCCGGACGTGCCCGTTATCATTATGACCGCCCACTCTGACCTGGAAAGTGCCGTTACCAGTTACCAGACAGGGGCTTTCGAATACCTTCCCAAGCCGTTCGACGTGGATGATGCTGTGGCACTGGTCAAACGCGCCGTTGCCCACAGCCACGAAAAACGTGCCAGTGCAGAACCGCCGGCAGAAAGCACTCAGCGCGCCGCCGAAATCATCGGTGAAGCGCCGGCCATGCAGGAAGTTTTCCGGGCCATTGGCCGGCTTTCCCATTCCAACATTACCGTACTGATCAATGGCGAAAGCGGCACCGGTAAAGAGCTCGTGGCGCAGGCGCTACATAACCACAGCCCCCGGGCCAAGCACCCGTTCATTGCGCTGAACATGGCCGCCATCCCCAAGGACCTGATCGAGTCGGAACTGTTCGGCCACGAGAAAGGGGCCTTTACCGGCGCTGCTGCCGCCCGCCAAGGCCGCTTTGAACAAGCTAATGGCGGCACTCTGTTCCTGGATGAAATCGGGGACATGCCTGCCGATACCCAGACCCGCCTTCTGCGTGTTCTGGCCGATGGCGAGTTTTACCGGGTTGGCGGCACCACACCCATAAAGGTCGATGTTCGGATTATTGCCGCAACCCACCAGGACCTGGAAAAACTGGTGCAGGCCGGCACCTTCCGGGAGGACCTGTTCCACCGTCTGAACGTCATCCGCGTGCACCTGCCCAAGCTTGCAGAACGCCGGGAGGACATCCCTCGCCTGATGCAGCATTTTTTGAAGCGTGCCGCCAAGGAACTGGCCGTAGAGACCAAAATCCTGCGCCCGGACGCTGAAGAATATCTGACCACAATGCCCTGGCCCGGCAACGTCCGCCAGCTGGAAAACACCTGCCGGTGGCTCACTGTCATGGCCAGCGGTCGGGAAATTCACATCGATGACCTGCCGCCCGAGCTGCTGCATCAGGCAGAAGCTCCCACCACCGGAACCACCTGGCAGGAGGGGCTGAAAAACTGGGCGGAACAGGAACTGAAACGCGGCAAGAAAGGCATACTTGATACCGCTGTTCCGGAGTTCGAGAAGATCATGATTGAAACCGCCCTCAAGCACACGGGGGGACGGCGGCGCGATGCCTCAATCCTGCTGGGCTGGGGCCGGAATACGCTGACCCGGAAGATCAATGAGCTGGGGATGGATCATCCGGAGCATGAGGACGATTGACGATTGGCGAACCGCCGGGGTTCGTTGATGTTTTGGGGTCAGATGAAAAGTTCATCTGACCCTTTTTTTATAACCCCGTTAGTTACCGCTCCTGCCAGTATATGACCCGGTCATGGCCTCTATAGACGCCGAAGGTGGCAAGGCCTCGGGGATCACCGAGCGAGCCATCGCCGTCGTAATCGTCCTCAAGCCAGGAAGGAACATCCCACAACAAGGTATCCGTCCCTTGTGTGCCTTTTGGCTCTAGCCGGAGTGGGCCTCCAGACCCACCCGTCAGAACTCCCGAATTCGCGACCAAGCTATGGTGCACCTCGGGATCTGAAATCAGGGCGGTCGACCAGTTTGAACAGCTATCCGAAGCATGAGCGACAAAGCGGCTCCCGTTCCAGAACTGTGCCTGAAACGACATAGACAGAGCATCCACATCCTCCGGCCCGTAGACATTTTCAATCTGCCAACGACCGTACCTTAATTCCAGAGGCGCTAAAGGCAGCACGGCATAGGGCGCCCCAGGCGCCGATACTCCATCCGAATCCCGCACGTCATTAACAAATACCGTGATATCCGGGGTGAACGGCGCCACCCGGGTCTGTACGGATTTGCCAAAGATGAGCTCATCATTGGTTGAAAACGAATAGGTCAGAACGCCAGGATTTGTTACTGAGAGCAGCCCCGGTTCAAGGTTTGCAGTAACAGGGTAATCGCCACCAGCAAGGTCAGTTGCAGAGTTATCCTTAACAGGGCCGGCTCGGGAAATGGCCGCCGCCGTCAACTTCATAAAGCCGCCCTGCGTGTAATTCCGGGTTACGTAACTACCCGGCCCCATGGCCGATATCGTCAACTCGGGAACCACCGACCATGTCGCAGGTTGTCCAGAATAGACAAATGGCGCGCCAGCACTGCAAAAAGCTGCCAGCTCACCGGGCGCAATGGCAAGCTCAAATCGATCAGGAACGAATCGGCCAACGGCCCCCGAGGTTCCATTAAACGCCGGAGTTGCCCCCAGGTAGCCGGGGTTGTTTGCCGTAAGCTCCAGAATACCCACCTCATTCCAGCTCAGGTCACCGACCAGAGCCGTGCCCCCACTGAAGGAGCTACCGGGCACCGAAACCGTTCCAGACAAGAGGCCAGCCACACCACCGGACGGTTGCAATAAACCGTGCGTAAGGTCGGCACCCTGCGGTGAACCTTCCTGACCAAACCCCGGCAGGGAGTTGCCCGCGGCGCCAACCGCTTGCAATACCAGCTCAAAAGGTGCACCGGCTGCCCGGAACGCCGTGCCGTTAGCACTGGCGGCGGCGGGGTTATCCGTTATGAAGAGAGAAAAACGATCTGGCCTGACGGTCCACAGGGCGCCAGATCCAGCCAGCGGGACAGGAGCCCCACCAACATCCACAATAATGCCGGAAGTGTTATCCAGAAGGTTGAGCCGGTATTGCCCAACATCGGCGGTAGACAGCGTAAAGTTGGCGGAACCACCGTTAAACATCAACGTCAGGTTGTCAGACGCGGGCGTAGTGTTGCCCAACGTTGAAGAGCCTGCACCGCCATCCAGGGCAGGTGCCACTCCCCCGGCATCATCGCCGCTGCGGGACAACCAGGCTTTGAGATCAATCTGGCCGTTGTAGTCGGGCACCAGGCCGCACTCTCCGGTCGCGGGATCGCGCCGGACCGCACTCACCTCAAAGGCATGGTCTCGCTCGGCTACAATATCTGCCCCATTGCCATCAATGCTCCCGATCACAAAGGCATTTTCCTGAAACTGTACCGGCCCCGAAATTCCCTGGACTCCAGCCCCAAGATCTTCGGCAAGTACGGTTAACTGATCCGCTGTCGCATTTTCCAGCGAAAAAGAGACCGACCCACCATCTGCCGAGCTGAATTGATAGCTCACAAATCCGTCGTTATCAGTGTCGGGGTTGGGCGTAAAGACTCCGACCGGAATATCTGGAGCGCCCGCGCTCCAGTTGCCGCTACCTGAACTGGTCCGAAGTGAAACAGAACCGTCGTAACCTGACAGGGTGCTTCCGTTCTGGTCGAACGCACGAACGGTAACTTCTGCCACACCACAAACACTCGCCGTAGCCGGCACACTCACCTCAAAGCCATCAAGCCGGTTGAAAGCACAGGGGCGAACCCGCCGATACAGTGCACCCACTCCTTCACTGTTGAGCGCGGATTTATAAACGGCTACTTCGTCGATCAGGCCATCAAAATAGCGTCCAGAGAAGAACTGGTCTTGTCCAATGTGGAGAGGATCGCCATTGGTCATCAGATTACCAGAGCGAGTGGCGCGACCCCGTTCGACGCCGTTCACAAAGATCTGCTGCAAGCCGCTCTGGTAAACAACGGCAATGTGATACCACTGGCCTGCAACCAGATTGGCCCCGTTCGTTGTGAACGAGTGAGTGCCGCCGTTACTGGTCCGCCACCACCAGTAAACCTCTCGATTCGAGTTTATGTGAAATTCAAAATTCTCGTCTTTCGAGACGATCGTATTTATTCCATTTCCCGGGAATCGTCTCACATTAATCCAGGTACTGACGGTCATCGGTCCAGGAAGGTCCAGTTCTGGCTGGTCACTTACTTCAATAAACTGACCACCCGTTCCGTCAAAATCTCCATACCCACAGGTGCCGGGGCTTCCCGGTCGCGCCGGACTGTCAATCGAAAACCGGGTGGCGTTAACGGCGCGACCATGTAAATCATTTCCGGAGGAATCAAGCACTTCTCCGGGCGAGCCGTTCCAGGGGCCCTCGTCAAAATGCCAGTCCCCGACCGGGGCCGGAAGAATGTTGCCAACCCCGACCTCACTTTCAAGAATTCCATAGCGATCACCAGCATCGTCGCGGGCCCGACTGATACGGAGCAGGAACTGCCTTTGGCTCATCGCACCGCTCTGAAGCGTTGGCACGCTTACGGTCCCCTGAGTCTGGCCCAAAGGAATCGTCAGAGTGCCGGCCCGACTGACGTAATCAACACCCTGGGTAGCGCTACTGTCAAAGGTTCCATAATCAATCAGTATGTCTCTGCTGGCTGCGGATCCTAGCGTGACGGTAAACGTCGCTGTCTCGCCCTGAAGCATAGTGACATTATCAACGCTGATGACAGGCCCCGTTACACCGTCGTCGTTAGTATTTCCGCCAGTATCTTTACCCCCGGACCCACCGGAACCCATTGCCCAGTCACCCGTGCCATCCGGGTCTCGACGGGCGTACTTGCCACTTTCTCCGCCCACAAGGGTCAGTTGAGTGTCAAAGGGCAACTCATCCGGGCTAGAGGAGCACGTGGAATCCTCTGATCCGCTCACCGAGCTGCCAACACGAATATAATCGATGGTTCTGTCCATCGAGTCCGACAGCCTGACATCCATGCCCTGAAGGTTGATCTGGCGGTTTCCGAGGTCGGTGCTATCCATGACGAGCCACGGAGAAGTGTTCTGGCTGGCCAGAGCAACGGAGCGCAGGCCGCTGCACTCCGTTGATATGTTATTTCCATTACCGGTTAACGCGCAGAACTCCAGCCGCCAGGTTTCGTATTCGGATGCCGGCACGCTGGAGGAAAGGCGCTTGAGCTCGATGAAACCGTCCTTCTCGGAGATCTCATTGATGCTCGCAAGACCTGCAAATGGGGAACACTCGGCGTAAGCCCATTGCGGCACAATCAACATGAGCCATAACAAGGCCCAACTTCCTGGCCGATCAGGTCCACGTTGAGGCTCGACGTTCATACTTCTCATCGGACTTTCACCTCGACTATCCGCTCCGCCAGATCCAGACCACTGCCACAACGCCCCGCACTCGTCAGTGTAAAAATCACTTCCTCGGGGCTGCTGCCATTGAGTTCCGCCGAAATGGACTCACAGCTTATAACCGCACGGCACCCAGCCAGACCGGTTGCCGAAAACACTTTTGGAGACGTCAACGCGCCACAGGCCCCACCCGCCAGGACCTGACGCACCCCGACCTGCGCGCCGCTTTCAGCGGCGAATAAGGCACGCTGGGATTGAATCTGCAAACTCACGGCCTCACCGGTGCCCTGCTGAATGTTTGCCATGGCAGCCACCACCAAGGCCAGGACCGTGATGACAAACAGGGCCACAGGCAAGCCGGCACCACGGTGTTTTCTGATAAAGGGATCAGGGGACATTTCGGATCTGTACCTCCTGACTGATATTCGTTATTTCACCGGACTCAGGACTCTGTAGTTGAAAACCGAGAGACACTACCCCGGATCTCTGAAGCGTGGGCGGTACGACTTCAAAAACCAGCGAACCGGGCACCAGGTTGGCAGTAAGAACTTCCCGTTCGGGCATTCCTGTTGGTAAAGCGACCGCGACCGAAGACTGGATATCGTAGTCACGGTAACGATAGAGAAACCGGCCCTGCTGGCAAAACGTCCGGGGGTCTTCAATCAGAAAAAACTTGCGCTCGGGAGACTGGGCTGCAAAACGATGCGTAGCACCGGCATCGAAGGTCACTGTGACGGGGGAAGGCCCGGCTGGAAGCGTTGCCGGTGGAGAAAGCGGTCCCGGGCTACCCGTTGAATAAAGATTGCTGCCGTAGCCGTAAACCACCACTCGCCCATTCGCGGAGACGCCACCGGCCAAAGGCACCGCTTCGAACGAGTCCGGATTGCCTCCTGAGGGCAGATTCAGGTAATTGGACACTGCAACCACCGGCATCCACTCAATGCAGCTGCCATCGGGGTTAACACGCACGGAGCCGGGCAAGGCTTCCCTCAGCGCCCTGGTGATCTGTTCACTGATGACGACACCACTAAAGGCCCGTTGTTGCCTGGAACTGACATCAATTGCCCCCCGGGTAGAGAGGGTAACGAACTGCACAGAAATCGTTGCCACGATCGCCAGCAGCACGATGACCATGACCAGCTCAACGAGGGTAAAGCCTCTCGCTTTGTTCATCAGAAATTCGCCCGGTAAGCCGAGAATGCGAAAACCTGACTGCCAGGGGCCGTCACTATGAGATCGATTCGCTTGGCCTCTGATGAAGACAGCCCAACGTCGCCACCGGCACAGGACACAGCCACATCAACGGTGAACCCCGGGTAGCCAGTCAATATTGCTTCAGCGTCGCGGGGCGGCGAATCAGAGGTTCCGTGGTAGTCGTCTACATCATTGAAGTTCGATCGAGCTTCGCTGCCTTCCGGACCGATGTTGCAACTTCCTGAGTACTTCGGAACACCACCCGGAGGCGTCGCGTCGTCATACTTCCTGCTGATAATTTCATCCATATACAGCTGCGCCAGTTGCACCGCCCGGGTCTGGTTCAACGGGTCCGCACTGCGCCCGGCAATCAGCGAAAATGCCCCGACAACGCCGGCAATAGCCACGCTGATGATCACAATCGTGATCACCAGTTCGACCAGCGTGGCACCGCCCTGGGCTACTCTCATGGCTGGCAGCTCCCGGCGTAGACTGCCCCCAGGGAACTGAGGCAGGTCTGGAAACTGCTGTCACCCGCGAATGTGAATTGAAGATTCGCACCAGTCGCAGGGGCGCCTTCCGGGTTAAATATCAAGGTAAGGGGCAGGCCGCCGGCGACAGAGAGGCCCGCGCCTTGCCGGGACAGCTCAAAGATACGTGGATTACTGGTGCCACCACCGACGGTAAATCGAAAACTGTCGGCGTCTTGTTCAACAGTCAGCGTGTTGGCAGGGTTCCCCGCCAGCGCTGCCTGTTGGGCAAGCAGCGTGGCGGAGGCAAGTTGCTGAGTCGCCAGCAGGGGGGAGAAGGCCGAGCGGCTGGCGAACAGCCCGATGCCAAGCGCAGAGAGAACTCCGATCAGGATAATGACCATGACCAGCTCTACGAGGGTGAACCCCGATTCGCTCGGGGCGTTCGCTAACCTCATGCCCCCTCCAAGTTTCCTACATCCTAGTGCCGATTTGCGCTCTCGCTAATCCGGCACATAACTATATGGCTTAATTTAGCAACCCGTAGTGACGAGTGCCGAGACAGATCCATCGCTCTCGTCATAGGTGAACTGGCACTCGTTTGCCGGATTCGCAGTGAACCCCGTCACTGTGACAACCGCCGTGCCATCGGGAGTCCCTGGGGGCGTAACAGTGAAATCATCATTGATCTGAGCTGCTTCACCAATGCCTGCCGTCGTTGCTGTCGGATAGCCAGCGCTACTCATTGGAACACTTGCGGCTCCCTCCAATGCAACGTTTGCTGGGGAACTGCCATCAGCCAGCCATGCAGAATGGGCAATAGCTGCTGCAGACTTGACTGAGCCAACAGCGCCTTCGACTGTCGCGGAGCGGGCATCACCCCCCAAATCCGCAAACCTCGGCAAAGCAAACGCCGCCAGAATCCCCAGAATCACAATCACCATAACCAGTTCGATCAGGGTGAAACCTTTCTCTTTTCTTGCTGCAATCGCTGTCATCGCTTTCATGGTACTACTCCGTTTTTGATTACCAGTTGGCTTTCAGTTTTATCAGTTAATGGTTGTGATTATTTCTCCAGTATCAGCATCATACGCAATGGTGCTGCCTTGGCTGTCTGCTTGATAGGTGAACACACAATTCCCACCATTAATCGAAATTATGTAGTCCGCTGGAGCAGTAGTGCTTACGGTCGGAGCATTCGACTGCAACACGCCCAGCCAGACCTCTTCGCATTCGGTGGCGTCCATGGTGGTGTCACTGGAGTCGGATGCAACGGATACCGGCCAGCCGTCGTTGCTCACGTCCACGTTGTCGTTACCAAAGCCCACCACATTGGTCCGAGCGCTGGTGAACCCATTGGATACCCACTGGGTCTTGGTCAGCGCCACACCCGCCGCAAGTGCACCTGCCGTCGCCCGGATGCTGGACTGATGCGCCTGCTCAGACAGCTGGGCAAATCGTGGCAATGCAAAGGCTGCCAGAATCGCCAGGATGGCAATGACCACCACCAGCTCGATCAGGGTGAAACCCTGCGATTTATTCGTACTGTTATCCCGCTTCATAGGTCAGCCTCGTTACGGTTTCATTCATCCGTCGTGTTAGCGTTGGGCATCCTGCGTTTGCGCTGCTTCTCCTGTCAACGACACCAGGGACAGCTTGAGCCCCGTCAATCGCTCTTCCTGCTCCCGCACGCCATTCCCGTTGCGGTCTGCAAATTCCGTTGTCACTTCCCAGGCCAGAGGCTGTCCGGCTTGTGCCTGCTGGTTATCAACCATCACAGGCTGCCTTGAGTTATAAACTAACCAACCTTTGGGCCCGTTTGCTGTTTCTTCTTGTTCGTCGACCCGGAAACACCAGTCTCCCGGATTCGGCTGAGGCGTCTTACACAGACCCTCGTAGTTCCCCCACTGGTGTTCAACCAGCTCAAAGGGGTTGATGCCACGATGCTGGTCCAGGCGCCCTTCCCGGCTCAGCATTACTTCGGCCCCCTTAATCACCAGCGCCGATCTCAGCTGACTGATCACCATGTTGGCTGCCCGCTCCTCAGCGTTTCGCAACTCTCGCTCCAGCACGCCGAGCAGGAACCACCAGAGTGTTCCAAGCACCACCAGCACGACCAGCCATCGATACTTCCGGGCATGGGCAAGCCCGCTGGCATCAGACAGCCTTGCTGCTGGCACTCAGCCCCGCCCCATGGCCGCTGCCCCCAGGTCCCAGATCGGCAGGAATACGCCCAGGGCAAGAATCAATACCAGTACACCCATGGCAACGATCAGGATTGGCTCGATGGATTCCGCCAGCCGTTTCAGGCCGTAATCCACGTCCTCATCGTAAAAATCCGACACGTTGTTGAGCATGTCGTCCACCGACCCGGTTTCCTCACCCACCGCGATCATCTGCAAAATGAGCGGCGTGAACATTCCACTGTTCCGGGCGGTTCTCAGGAGGCTCTCACCGCGTTCGATGCCGGCGCGCATGTCCTTGATATGGATCGCGATCCAGGCGTTATCCGTGGCATCGGCCACCACCGTCAGGGCCTGGGTCACCGGCATGCCGGCGGAGAGCATGGTGGCAAAGTTCCGGGCAAAGCGGCTCAGGGTAATCAGCTCCAGCAAGGGCCCGATGATCGGCATTTTGAGTTTGTAGCGATCCCAGGTCAGCCGGCCCTGCTCGGTCTGTTTCCATTGCCGCAGCAGCAACCCACCGGCGGCTGCGGCAAACAGCAACACGTACCAGTAGCCCAGCAGGAAGTTGGAGGTTCCTACCAGAACCTGGGTCAGGAACGGCAAATCCGCGCCGAGCTTGCTGAAGACCGAGGCAAACTTCGGAATCACCAGGAAGTTCACCACCATCAATGCGGCCAGCAACGCAATCATCACAAAAGTTGGGTAGCGCATGGCCTGCTTGAGCCGACGCTTGGTGTCCCGCTCAAGCTCAAGAATCTCCGACAGACGCTTGAAGGCATCGTCCAGCATGCCGGTGTTTTCACCCACATGGATCATGGCAATGAACAGTTCCGAGAAGACCTTGGGATGTGCCTGCATGGCGGTGGCCATGGTGTTGCCACCTTCGAGCCGGCTGGTCACATCTTCAAGCACTTCCGCCAGCACCGGGGAGCGTGACGTTTCCGCCAGCCCGCGCATGGTGCGGATCAGAGGAATACCGGCCTTGGTCAGTGCATACATTTGCCGGCAGAACACGATCAGTTCGTCGAGGGTGATCTTTTTCCGGAAGACCGGCAGTCGGTTGAGCCGATCAATCATCGATTCGTTTTGTTCCTGCTCCCGGATGGTGAGTGGTGTTATGCCCCGGCGCATCAGCTCAGACGCCGCGGCATCGGCACTCGGCGCCGCCAGGGAACCCTGTTGAACGCTGCCACGATTATCCTTACCCCGGTAGCTGAACTGCATCAGGCGCGCTCCCCGATCAGCTCGTCCGGCACGGGGATTTCATCGTCCGGCGAGAACTCGCCTTCGGATGTCGCGGCCACCCGGGCCACTTCTTCCAGGGTGGTCACACCCTGAAGGGCGTAATCCATGGCACACTGGCCCAGCGGACGGTACAGATCGCCTTTGCGGGCCGCCCTGGTGAATCCGGAGACATCCTGCCGGCGCAGAGCGTCGAGCATGGCCTCGTTCATTTCAAGCATTTCATACACACCGACCCGGCCCTTGTAGCCGGTGTTGCTGCACTGGTAACAGCCGCGGCCGTGCACAAACCCCGCTTCGATATCCAGCGGATCGAGATCAAAGGTGTGCAGCCATACCCGCTCCTGGTCCGTGGGCTGGTATGGCCCTGAGCAGTTTTCACAAACCCGGCGCACCAGGCGCTGGGCGACCACGCCCAATAGGGAACTGGCCACCAGAAACGGCTCCGCTCCCATGTCCATCAGCCGCATGGCGCTGCTGATGGAGTCGTTGGTGTGCAGGGTGGAAAGCACCAGATGACCTGTCATGGCTGCCCGCAGGCCGATTTCGACGGTCTCGCGGTCACGCATCTCGCCCACCAGAATTACATCCGGATCCTGCCGCAAGGCGGCCCGCAGAACGTTGGCAAATTCCAGACCGATTTTCGGGTTCACCTGCACCTGGGTAATCCGGGGCAGGCGGTATTCGACAGGGTCTTCGGCGGTGATGATTTTAACTTCGGGGCGATTCAGCTCCGACAGCGCCCCGTAGAGGGTGGTGGTTTTACCGCTACCGGTAGGACCGGTCACCAGAATCATGCCATGGGGCTTTTTGATCATCCGCCGGAATCGTTCGAGAAGCTGCGCCGGCATGCCGGTGCCGTCCAGGTTCAGCATGCCCTGGCTCTGGTCCAGCAAACGCATCACCACCGACTCACCATACTGAACCGGCATGGTGGAAACCCGCACATCAATGCTACGGCCCTTGACCCGGACGTTGAAACGCCCGTCCTGCGGCATCCGTTTCTCGGAGATGTTCAGACCGGCCATCAGTTTCAGGCGCAGGACCAGCGCGGCATTGACCCGCTTTTCCTTCATCACCTGTTCCTGGAGCACACCATCGACCCGCTGCCGGATTCGAACTACCGTTTCGTCTGGCTCGATGTGAATATCGGAACTCCGGGCCTGCATGGCATCTTCAAACAGGGTCTGCAGCAGTTTGACCACCGGCGCTTCGGCACTTTCGGATTCGGCGGATAGGTCGGCCAGATCGAAGGCGTCATCACCCAGCTCGTCTTCCAGCTCTTCGGCCAGGGAGGCGATTTCGTCAGTGCGCCGGTAAACCAGATCCAGGGTGTTAAGCAGCTCACTTTCACGCACCACCGCCTGCTTGATGGGCTGTTTGAGAATGCGCACCAGCTCGTCGTAGGCAAAGATATCCAGCGGATCGGCCATACCGACCAGCAATTCACCTCCCTGCTCCGCGAGTACAATACTGCGGAACCGACGCGCCATGGCTTCTGGCAGCTTCTTCACCAGGTCGTTGTTGAACTGGTAATGACGCAACTGCACGAAGGGCACATCGAGCTGTCGCGACAGGATGTTAAGCAGGCTGTCTTCGTCCACATAACCAAGATCGGTCAGGGTCTTGCCCAGCTTCCGGCCGGTGCTTTTCTGCTCGCGCAGGGCCGCCATCAGCTGCTGCTCAGTAATGACATCATTCTGAACCAGCAGGTCGCCTAACCGGACTTTCTTTTTCGGTTCTGTCGTCATCATCCTGCCTGCAGCGTTTTCAGTCGTTCGCGAACGTAATCCGCCAGAGACGGCGAAAGGCCGGGCAACTGTGCAGCCTGGCCATAGGCGCGCACTGCGCCAGTCACCTCGCCACCGGTCTCAAGGGCGATGGCCAGGCCCACCCACCAAGCACCACGGCTGTCATCCTGGGCAATCAGCACAGACCATTGCCGCGCCGCCTCAGCGCTTCGGCCCACTTGCTGGAGCAGGGTAGCCAGGGTGACCCGATATTCGATGTTCTGGCCCGCCGCGGGTACATCCCGCTCAAGCGTGGCCACCGCACCGGACAGGTCGCCACTGGCATGAAGGGCCCTGGCTCTCAACAAACGCAAGCCAGCATCGGACTCAGCAGCCGATGCCGGCAACCACGCCAGAGCCCGGCCCGGCATCCCCTGCACCAGCATCTGGCGGGCGAAGACTTTCCTGCTGGCAATTGCCGGCTGGGAGTCTGCCAGTTGCTGCAACCTCTGTTCGGCTTCACGTGCCTCACCGGACCGCAGCAATGAGACCAGTTCCCGGCTCACCCGCAGATCGATGGATTCCGGCGTTTCGCGAATCTGTTTAACCTGCGAATCCGGCTCTGACGCAGATGGCTCAGACACGTTGGCAGCTTCTGTTTCTGGTTTTAGTTCTGGTTCTGGTTCAGGCTCCGGTTCGGGAGCGGATTCAACAGGCGACTCAGGTTTTCTGGCCGGCTGACTCTCAACCATTGCCAGCACAGGTTCTGCAGAAACTTGCGAAGTCTCGGGGCGCAACTCAGTCTCTTGGTCAGCACGCTGCACTTCTTCCGGGTACGCAACGGGTTGAGCAACCGGCTCGGGCTCGGAAACCGGTTCGGCGCGGGTCAAGGCCGGGGTTTCCTCGCTGCCGTTGTGAGCCTGAAACCAATACGCGGAAACGGCGATCACCCCGGCCGCCAGCGACAGCACCATCGCCCACAACCAGGACTTACCCCGACCTTTAACCGAAGCCTGCCCGGTATAGGCGCCAGCCATCTCTGGCCGGTTCTGCCGCTGCTCTGCTCCGCGCAGCGCATCATTGAGCAGGCTCATAACCACCTCGCGATCAGGCCGGGTGACCGGACACTTTCGGTGTCACCAATGGCCTGGAGGGCATGGCCACGCTGAACAACACGATCGCCCTTACCCCAGGCCGCCAGCATGGACTTGTGGGCCAGAATATTGACCAGCCGGGGGATGCCTCCCGAGGCCCGGCTAATCAGACGGAGGGCGCCGGGAGCAAACAGATCCGCTCCGTTATAGCCAGCCTGCGCCAACCGATGACGCAGATACTGCGAAACGGAATGTTTGTCCAGGGGCGCCAGCCGGTAGTGAAAGGTAATGCGCTGATTCAACTGCCGGAGGCTCTGCTTCTGCAACAGCGCGTCCAGTTCCGGCTGGCCAAACAGCACCACCTGCAACAACCGCACACTTTCCGTTTCAAGGTTGGTGAGCAGCCGCAACGCCTCAATGGTCTCTTCCGGCATGGCCTGGGCCTCATCGATCACCAGAACCACAGGCCTTTGCTCCATGGCGTGGGCGATAAGGCGCTCGTTGATGGCCTTGAGAACCTGATGAGGATTGGCGCAACCGGAAACATCAACGCCCAGCTCTTCAGCTACCGCCTCGTAAAGCGCATCGGGCGTCAGGTGGGGATTGGGCAAATACGCCGTATAGGCCTGCTGTTCCAGTTCGTTGAGCAACAAGCGGCACAGCAATGTCTTGCCGGTACCCACCTCGCCGGAGATCTTGATAAAGCCTTCCCGCTCTTTCAATGCCACCAGCAGCAACTCCAGCGCATCGCCATGGCTGGGCGCCCGCAAGAAGTAACGGGTGTTGGGCGTCAATGCAAACGGTGCTTCCTGCAGTCCGAAATGGGCTTCGTACATTCTAGCGAACGGCGCTCTCCGGTTCCGGGGTGACAGACTCGGAGGATTGCAGCAACTCTCTGAGCACGCTCATGCGCTCACGGCTGGCGGCAACCTCGGCATTCATTTGGGGTGATCCCGCCACCACCGGGCGCAACAGGATCACAAGCTCACTTTTGCGGGACTGGAAGCGCCGCTGCTTGAAGAGCTCCCCCACCACAGGAATATCACTGAAGAAGGGAACCGCGGAGTTGTTGTCCTCGCTGGTATTCTGAATCAGCCCCCCTATGACCACGATCTGCCCGCTTTCAGCACGGATCACACTATCGGTTTCACGCACGGTGCTGCTGGCCAGGGGCAAGGTTACGTCCTGGTCACCGATGGTGATCAGCTTTTCCTGGTCACTGACTTCGCTCACCGAAGGATGCACGTGCAGAGTGATCACACCATCTTCAGAGATCTGCGGAGTCACATCGAGGGAAATGCCCGAGAAAAACGGAGTCAGCTCCACGGAGGTGGACGTCTGATCGGTAGCGGTGACGGCAGAATTATTCTCATCAAAATCGATGTCGGTGACAAAGAACTCGTCAGTGCCAACCTTGATGACCGCTTTCTGGTTATTCAACGTTGAGATACGGGGGCTGGAAAGAATCTGTACGTTGCCCTGACTTCCCAGCAGCTCGATTAAAGCCGTGAAACTTCCCTCCCGGAAAGTCGCCGAGAACAGCCCACCAATATCTGACGTCTGGATAACCTGGCCAGCCAACGCTTGAGCCGTGAATTCTGCGGGCAAACCATCGCTGGCCACCAATGACGATGCGCTTTGGATGTCCGACCAGTTAACCCCCTGCTGATAACTCTCATTCAGAGCAATCTCCAGAATCTTCGCCTCCAAAATTACCTGGCGCTGCATAATGAGCTCGGTGCGGCGCAAATACTCTTCCACCAGCGCCAGGTCTTTGGTGCCGGCCCGAACCATTACCAACCCGGCCTCGGGGTTAACAACAACCTGCGCGCCATCGCCACCAACAATCATGCTCAGGGCATCGCCGATGCCCTTCCAGAAATCAGAAGCCGTTTCCGTGGAAATGGTCGTACCCACCAGGCTGCGGGTTTCGCTGGAACCAGCACTGTCGCCATTGGCACCGCCCGAACTGCCACCACGGGAACTGGTCACCTGGCCGGAACTAACCCGTGTCTCGGAGCCCCCCCTGCGCTTGAAATGCAGGTAGTCAATGGGGAACAAGCGGGTCTTTATCTGGCTTGTATCTACGCGGAATAACCTGCCCGTACGTTTGATATCCAGGCCATAGAGGTCGCCGGCAATATCCATGACTTCCGGTACGGTCACATCTCCCAGTCGCAGGTCAATACTCGCATTCACGTCGGGATGAACTACCACGTTGTAACGGGTGCCCTCCACCAGGGCCTGGAAAAAACTGGCGGCGGGAACGCCACCGGCGTTGACATCAAAGCGCTCATCCAGATCGGTAGTTCCCGACAACGAAGGCAGCAACGCGGCACTGACAGCCGCAGGCACCGGAGCGACTTCCGGGCGCGCCTCGGTTACTGCCGGAGAATTTTGCTGGGCGTCTGCCAGGGCCTCGTCGATCGCCTGGGCAGCGTCCGTTGAGGTTGCGGTTGCCGATCGCATCAGCGGATTGTTGCTACAGGCTGCCAGCGTCAGGCTCAGGGCCAGCAAGCACATTGTTCTGGTCGTTGTCATGAATATCCGATTATCTGTCATTGAGTTCCCCGAACCTGCGGAAGTCTCTCCAGGTACAACACCCGTTCGCGGCCGTTATCCGTTACCAAAACACGATTCTCGAAAATCCGGATAACCCGCATGCGGTCAATACCCTGGCCTTCCCTGAGGGCCTCACCTTCGATAATGGCGACTCGTCTGTCCTTACTGTAAAGAATTGAGTCCAGTGACACCGGCCGTTCCGGCGCTGGCGCCACCAAACGGGATTCAAGGCCGGGCGGTCGGGTCGGATCCTGCAGCGCAGACGTCATGCCCGGAACAAGAAGCAGAATCCCCGCCGCCAAACAGGCGTATGGGCAAAGCATGGCACGCACAAACTTCTTCATATCAAACCCCCAGCCACGCCTGATCCAGGCTTAGTGTCCGGACCCGTATAACAGCCTCACCGGCGGGCCAGTCACCGGCGCTGTATTCCAGCATGACCCAGGCAAGGCGTTCGTCCAGTGCCTCCAGCCTCTCAAGGTAACTCAAGACGTTGAGATAGCTGCCTTTGATACGCATTTCCACATCATGCGCGAACAGTAGGGGCTCTGGCCGCTCATTCTGCGCCTTCCGCTCTGGCGGTGACTGGGGGTCAGCCGCCGGCGCGAATACCGGTGTTGGTGTTTTAAGCTCCATGCCCTGGAGCACCAGGGATTCCTGGGCCGCCAGAATGTCCCGCAACAATGCCACCATTGCCTTGGGCGCAATCAGCTGCCCCGTGGTATCCGAAATCTGCCGGTTCAGTCGGTCCAGCCTCTGCTGTCGGGCGGCCAATTGATTTCGCAACACCCGTGAGGGGTCTGTAGCAAGCTGCTGACTGAGCATCTGTTGCTGAGCAAGCAGGTCATCCCGACTGGCAGACAGGGTCTGAATTCGATTTTCGAGTCCCTGGTTTTGCTGTTGCAGCGGAGTAACGGCAAACTCCCACCCCACAAAGATCAAAACCACCAGAGCGGTCACCAGCAGCAGGGCCCGCTCCCGAATCGGGCGCTGGTTGAACCAATCATTAGCCCGCGCAAAAGAATGTTCGAGAGGACCCGCCATCACTCTTCCTCCCCTGTGCGCTCGGTGGACACGCGGAAGTCAATCCAGCGGCCTTCTTCGGGTCGCGACAACCGGAAGGCGCCAAAGGTTCTTCCGGTAAAGGCCGCTTCCTCACCCAGGTTCTCAAGGTACAAGGGCACCAGCGCGCCGGAGCGACTGCGCCCTTTGATGGTTACCTGGTCGGGTTCTGACTCGAGGGTAAAGCCGGTCAACCAGACGTTGTCGGGGATCTGTCGGGCCAGCGCCGACATCTGGGGCGAGAAACGGCGGCCTTCGGAAAGAACCAGGCTTTCCACCTTCTCGAGCAAACGCTGACGCCGGGCCAGGGTCTCGGTAACCCGGGCCAAAGCCTCTTCCACCCCGGCATCCGGCTGCCGGGCACGAACCGCCTCGGAAAGCTCAGCCGCCAGCCGTTCCAGGCGAATGTTTTGCTGCTCCAGCTCTGCGACCTGTGTTGCCATCCCAGCATTCTGATAGCCAAATACGCCAGCCACAGCAGCAACAATAATCAGCCCAAGGGCTAGGATTCCGAGCGCAGCTACAGCCTGAAGCCTTTCTTTTCGGGGCCTCAACTCATGGGTGTAGAGATTCACCCGCTGGATCATGAGCGGCCTGCCTCCGGTAACGGCAGGCCAGCACTCCAGGCCGGCAGGCAGCGGCTGTCCAGATCAGCCTGCAGGCCAACCGTGCGCCAGTCCATGGTCTCAATGCCCGCTGCAACATAGGAGGAGAGCATCGAGGCCAGCGGCAGGACACTGTCACGGGCGACCAGACGAATCGTCGCAGGTGGCACCTGGCCGAGCTGGCTTTCGTAATAATCCAGCGAGCGCTGCATTTCCAATGCCAGAGACTGCACCGCGGACTCCTGCCGGGCAGCGTCACGAAGGTCTTCGGACGTTACATCCAGGCGGCGGGACAAATAAAGCGTATTGGCTTTGCAGATCACCATCTGGCCGTAATTGTCTTTCAGGTGAACCAGCGCAGCTCCACGCTTGTTCTCATCCAGCCGGCACACCAGGTTACGCAGTGCCAACTCGGCAATATCGATCCGGTCCAGCGCGAGACCCGCTTCCTCAACCAGCTCAACCAGCTCGTAGACCAGGGATTTTCTGGCGGCGACAACATTTACCATCTCGCCACGGCCACGGGAGGCGTCCCTTGGAAATGAAAAAACGTCAGAAACCGCCTGAGAAGGGCTGAAATCGAGGAAATCCTTGAGCTTCCACTTCAGGGCATCGCTCAGCTCGGATTCTTCGATACCTTCCGGGCGATCCATCTGAAATACCTGGTACTGATCTAAAGGCAGGACCAGCGTGGTTGAAGCACCCGCCCAGCCATGCTCGCCAGCCAGCTCCTTAAGAACCGCGTGGCGTTTCGCCGGCAGGCAGTCGATAAACCCGGCATGGCCCTCAGCGGGGTCACCCGAGATTGCCCAGGCAATACCATCAGAGCGCACTTCAAGGCAGACGCGCAAACGCGCTCCGGATCGCCAGAACATGCCGGTTAACTTGTGAAGCAGAAAACTCTTGGTCATGGGGCCCGTTAAACTGGAACCGGAGGCACTCGCCAGCCTCAAGTAATTATTGTGCTATCTAGAAAACAGTCACTTCTTACACCGGCTGACATGATAGATGAGAAAGTGAACGTAACTCTACGCTTTTTGACCGATTTCACGTCGTTTTTGCAAACTCGTAACAGAAAAGCCCCCGCAAAGCGGAGGCCCTTTTTTACTTCAGATGCTCAAGATCCGCCGAGGAATCCATTAGAACGGGATGTCATCATCAAAATCGTCAACCGGCTCAGGCATGCCACCACCCTGTGAAGGCTGGTTACCGTAGCCGCCAGACTGTTGCTGGGGCGGAGGGTTGTTCTGCTGCCCGCCCTGGGCGTTGTAGTCTGACTGCTGCGGCCGGCCCGCCGGAGCGCCCTGGTTCGCGCCACCTTCCGCACCACGGCTATCGAGCATCTGCATCTGGCCGTTGATATCCACCACTACCTCGGTCGTGTAAACGTCCTGGCCTTCCTTGTTCTGCCATTTGCGCGTCTGCAGCTTGCCTTCGATATACACCTTTGAGCCCTTGCGCAGGTACTGCCCGGCAATTTCGGCAATCTTGCCGAACATCACGATCCGGTGCCACTCTGTCTTCGGCACCAACTGGCCAGTCTGACGATCCTTGTAGCTCTCGTCTGTCGCAAGATTCAGATTCACCACGGCATTGCCGTTGGGGGTATAACGGGTATCCGGGTCCTGGCCCAGATTGCCGATAAGAATTACCTTGTTTACGCCTCGTGCCATGTTCTGCTCCTGACTCTGTTTTCAGGGACAACCCGCATCCCTGCAGGTTTCCGGATTTCAAGAATTGCTAGCCTGCCGGACAAAGGAAAAGTCCGCAAGTAACGCTTCATCAAATTGCTGACGATCGACCTTAAGATAGGCGGTAGCAGCGTCTTCAACAATGACCACGTCCTGAACACCTGGCAGGCGACGGAGATGGTCATCAATATCGTCGTACTGGTTACCCATAACCTTGTGCAACTGTACCACGAAACTGGTGGTGTAGCCGGGTGCCGGCATGGTCAACGCAACCAGCAGCCACAGGGTGAGCACCACAACCATAAACCAAAGCACGCCTTCTACACCGGCAAGCTCCAGCAGGAAACCACCCAGTGAGCCCCCCAGAAACGCCCCCATAAACTGAGAGGTAGAGTAGACCCCCATCGCAGTGCCTTTGCTGGCCGCCGGCGCTTCCTTGCTGATCAGCGATGGCAGACTGGCTTCCAGCAGGTTGAATGCCATGAAAAAGAAAAACAGCCCGACCCACGCAGCCACCAGGCTGGTGGCAACCCCCGTCAACCCGGCGGCGGCCAGGGTCAGAAGGGTGATCGCGCCGCACAACACCGGTTTCATCTTTCGCTTTTTCTCGCCGATAATGATAAACGGCACCATGGCAAAAAAAGACGTCACCATCACGCTCAGGTAAAACCACCAGTGTGAATTGCTGGCAAGCCCGATGGTATCCCGCAACATCGAAGGAAATACCAAAAACAAGGCGGTCAGCACCAGATGCAGTGTAAAGATCCCGAAGTCCAGCCTGAGCAGCCGACCATCGGAAATCACACGGCCCAGCATTTCCCTGGCCGGATGAGTATCGGCACTGGTTTTTTGCTGATGGGGGGTAGGCACCAGACGATTGACTATCACCAGCGCCACAACGGCCAATGCTGCGGTGACATAGAAAATACCGGACAACCCCCACCAGGCACCAAGAAGAGGCCCAAGAACCAGAGATACCGAGAATGACAAACCAATGGTGATTCCCACCGTGGCCATGGCCTTGGTTCGCTCTTCTTCCCGAGTCAGGTCACTGAGCAATGCCATCAACACACTCGCAATGGCACCCGCCCCCTGAAGAATCCGCCCGGCAATCACAACGTATATGGAATCCGTGGCGCCTGCCAGAAGACTACCGGCAGCAAACAGCACGAGGCCGATATAGATCATGCGCTTTCGCCCAATCCGATCGGAGAGCATGCCAAAAGGTATCTGTAGCAGGGCCTGGCTGAGACCATAGGCGCCCATAGCAAAACCGAGCAAGGCGGGCGTGGCACCTTTAAGCTCGCTACCGAGCAACATGAACACCGGCATGATCATGAACAGTCCGAGCATGCGCATGGCATAGACAGACGCCAGGGCCGAAACGGAGCGTTTTTCCAGCGTGTTCATGGCAATTACGTACCTCAGCCGGGGTTGAAAGCGGTCAGATTGAGGGCAGATATCCCTCGCAGGCGGCGCATTGTAACAGAAGGCGCCGCAACGGGGGACCGGCCACTGCGGCTCGCCCGCTCCATCATTTTCGCCGCAGCGGACCCAACGCGGTATAATTTTCGTTTTTACCCGAGCGAGGTGTTATGGACCATATCCAGATCAAAGGGGCACGAACCCACAACCTGAAGAACATCGACCTGGATATGCCTAGGGACAAGCTGATTGTGATAACCGGCCTTTCCGGTTCGGGCAAATCATCCCTGGCGTTTGACACGCTCTATGCCGAAGGCCAGCGACGTTACGTGGAATCCCTGTCCACTTATGCCCGCCAGTTCCTGTCCATGATGGAAAAACCGGATGTGGACCATATTGAGGGCCTGTCACCCGCGATTTCCATCGAACAGAAATCGACTTCGCATAACCCCCGCTCCACCGTGGGCACCATCACCGAAATTTACGATTACCTCCGCCTGCTCTTCGCCCGAGCCGGTGAGCCGCGCTGCCCAGACCACGGCCAGCCTCTGGAGGCGCAGACTGTCAGCCAGATGGTCGACCAAGTTCTGGCAATGCCGGAGGACAGCAAACTGATGATCCTGGCTCCGGTCATTCGCGACCGGAAAGGCGAGCACCTTCAGGTTATTGAAACCATGCGCAGCCAGGGGTTTATTCGCCTTCGGGTCGATGGCACTGTCTACGACATCGACGACGTGCCGGCGCTGGACAAGAAACGCAAACACCAGATTGATGTCGTAGTGGACCGCTTCAAGGTGAAACCCGGCCTGGAGCAGCGACTTGCCGAGAGCTTTGAAACCGCCTTGGGACTGTCGGATGGTATCGCGCTGGTCGCACCGATGACCGGTGAAGGCGAGCAACACACCTTTTCGGCCCGTTACGCCTGCACCCAGTGTGGCTATGCCCTGAGCGAACTGGAGCCCAAGCTGTTCTCATTCAATAATCCGGCCGGAGCCTGCCCGACCTGTGACGGGCTGGGGGTAAAACAGTTTTTCGATCCTGAAAAGATAGTCCAGCACCCGGAAGCAACGCTGGCCTCCGGTGCCATCAAGGGCTGGGACCGGAGGGCCGTGTACTACTTCCAAATGCTCGGCAGCGTAGCAGAGCATTACGGAATCGATCTGGAAACACCATGGGCGGAATTGCCTGAGGAATTCCGCAACGCGTTGCTGTTTGGCTCCGGCAGCGAAGCCATCCCCTTCCGTTATGTGAACTCTCGTGGCCACATCATGGAAAAGGCGCATCCGTTCGAGGGCATTCTGCCAAACCTGGAACGCCGTTATCGGGAGACCGACTCCCAAAGTATCCGGGAGGAACTGGCTCGAAATCTGAGCACCCAGCCCTGCAAGGATTGTCATGGATCCCGGCTGCGTCGCGGTGCCCGCCATGTATTTATCGAAGAGCACAATATCTCAGATGTGACTCACCTGCCGGTGGGCGACGCGCACGATTATTTCGAGACCCTGGCATTACCCGGCAGGAAAGGTGAAATCGCCGAAAAGATTCTCAAAGAGGTCCGACAGCGGCTTCAGTTCCTGGTGAATGTCGGCCTGGAATACCTCACCCTGGAGCGAAGCGCAGACACTCTGTCCGGCGGGGAAGCCCAACGCATCCGCCTGGCCAGCCAGATCGGTGCCGGGCTGGTGGGTGTCATGTACATTCTGGACGAGCCGTCAATTGGCCTTCACCAACGGGACAACGACAGACTCCTGACCACCCTCTTTCACCTCAGAGATCTGGGCAATACCGTTATTGTGGTCGAGCACGATGAAGATGCCATACGCGCCGCCGATCACGTGATTGATATTGGCCCGGGGGCCGGCATCCACGGGGGCAAAGTTATCGGCCAGGGGACGCCTCAGCAGATCATTGAAAATCCTGAGTCGCTTACTGGCCAATACCTGAATGGCACCCGGGAAATTGCCATTCCCAAAGAGCGGCACAAGGGAAACGGTCAGACACTGACCCTGTGCGGGGCATCAGGCAATAATCTCAGGGATGTCACCCTCACCCTGCCCCTTGGGGTAATGACCTGTGTCACCGGCGTGTCTGGCTCGGGCAAGTCAACCCTGATCAACAGCACCCTGTATCCGGTGGCTGCCGCCAAACTGAATAAGGCCACCAGCCTCAACCACTCGCCGTATGAGTCCTTGACGGGCCTAGATCAGCTAGACAAGGTCATCGATATTGACCAGAGCCCAATCGGCCGAACACCCCGGTCCAACCCCGCCACCTACACCGGCCTCTTCACCCCGATCCGGGAACTCTTCGCCGGCACTCAGGAGTCTCGTTCACGAGGCTACAAGCCCGGGCGCTTCTCCTTCAACGTCAAAGGTGGACGCTGCGAAGCCTGCCAGGGGGATGGCGTAATCAAGGTGGAGATGCACTTCCTGCCGGATGTTTACGTTCCCTGCGACGTCTGTAAGGGCAAACGTTACAACCGCGAAACCCTGGAAGTCCGGTACAAGGGAAAGAACATCAACGAGGTCCTGCAAATGACCGTGGAGGAAGGCCGGGAATTCTTCGATGCCGTGCCCTTCCTTGCCCGCAAGCTCCAGACCCTGATGGATGTCGGCCTTTCCTATATCCGCCTGGGCCAAAGTGCCGTCACCCTTTCCGGCGGCGAAGCCCAGCGGGTAAAACTCGCCAAGGAATTGTCGAAAAGAGATACCGGGAAAACCCTGTATATCCTCGACGAACCCACCACCGGCCTGCACTTCTATGACATCCAGCAACTGCTCAATGTCCTCGAGCGCCTGCGCGATCACGGCAATACCATCGTAGTGATCGAGCACAACCTGGACGTAATCAAAACCGCAGACTGGATCGTGGACCTCGGACCGGAAGGCGGATCCGGCGGCGGGCAAATCATCGCCGAAGGAACGCCTGAGAACGTGGCAGAGAACCCGGCCTCGCACACTGGGAAGTATCTGAAAGCCATGCTGACAAAATGAATGTAGGTAAGCGTCCGGTGATCCCATCTTGAGCCAGGCGCTGCCGCCGTCAGGATAGTGTCCACTTATTTTCTAGTGGACA
>NZ_JBLXIQ010000011.1:0-48639 GCF_048269445.1 Marinobacter sp.
TCGAATCCGGAGCCGCTTAAGTGGCTTGCCCCTCGAAGGAGATGCGCATTCTACAGACCTGCCCCAAAGTGTCAACGGTGATCCTGAAAAAATCTCAAAATCACCAAAAACCGGTTACGCAGTGATCAGAACCCGGGCTATTTTCTTCTTTCCCGCCTGTATAACGCAGTTATCGCCTTCGACAAACATCCGATCGCCCTCAAATTTATGGCCATCAATGAAAACTGCTCCACGCCCCAGCACATCACGAGCGGCCGCACCGTTCTTTACCAGACCCGCCAAACGCAACACCGAAGCCATTGGCATCCCGGACTGACCCTCAAGCGAAACCTCAACGGCAGGAACATTCTCGGGAATCTCTCCAAGGGAAACCCGATTCCCAGCTGATTTGTGCGCCGTCTTTGCAGCCTCTTCATCATGGAAACGGGTAATGATCTCTTCCGCCAACAACTTTTTATAGTCCTGAGGATTAGCCCCCGCCTGCACTTCGTTACGGAACACCTCCACCTCCGCGAGCGGGCGAAAGCTCAACAGCTCAAAGTAACGCCAGAGAAGGTCATCCGGCATTGACAATAGCTTGGTGTACATCTCCCCCGGAGAATCATTGACACCGACATAGTTGCCAAGGGACTTGGACATCTTCTGAACACCATCAAGCCCCTCCAGAATCGGCATGGTCAGAATTACTTGAGGAGACTGGCCATAATGTTTCTGGAGAATCCGTCCCATCAGCAAGTTGAACTTCTGATCGGTCCCACCCAGCTCAACATCTGCCTCAAGAGCCACCGAATCGTAACCCTGCACCAGAGGATAGAGAAACTCATGGATCGCGATGGCCTGCTCCGCCCGATAGCGCTTAGTAAAGTCATCGCGCTCAAGCATACGGGCAACGGTATACTGCCCCGCCAACTTGATCATATCGGCCGCGGTCATCTTGTTCATCCACTCGGAGTTGAAAACCACACGGGTTTTCGACGGATCGAGAATCTTGAACACCTGTTCTTTATAGCTGACCGCATTATCGGCAACCTGCCGCTCCGTCAGGGGGGGGCGGGTTGTACTCTTTCCGGTCGGATCGCCAATCATCCCGGTAAAGTCACCGATCAGGAAGATCACCTCATGCCCCAGATCCTGAAACTGGCGAAGCTTATTAATAAGGACGGTGTGCCCAAGGTGAAGATCGGGCGCGGTGGGATCGAAGCCGGCCTTTATCCTCAGAGGACGGCCTTCTTTAAGCTTTTCTACCAACTCAACTTCCGGAATGAGCTCGTCTACTCCGCGCTTGATAATCGCCAACGCTTCATCAGTGGATGCCATGAACAACACGTCCCCAGTTTTGATCTTGAAAGATGCTATCGGTTACAGACTTCAACAAAACAACTCTGTGAATTACCCGCTCTCCTGCTAAAGTAGTTTGACCAGAATTTGATCAACGCCAAAGCAAAAGGGCGGCGCATTATAACAACGCCGCACAAAGAAATCCGGAGAATGGAGCAGTAACCGTAATGTTCCACGCTGTCCCGCATGCATTTTATACGGTAATCTGTTGGAATAACCTTGACCAAAAGCTTTAATTAGATAGTACAAGCTACCGGAATACCGATCAAAACGGGTGTGACACGTGCTGAAAATGTTTCCAAAAACACACATTACCATTGCTGCAGCGGCGACTGTGATTGTTACCGCCACTGTTCTCATGAGCCCCAGCAGCAATGTCGAAGCCAAGCGGATGTCCTATGCACTGGATCTCGAGCAGGGGACCGTCGCAAAGGCGAACGCTGAGCCAGAACAGTCAGAGCAACCTGCTTCGCCCTCAGTGGAAGAGCAGTCGGAATCATTGCCTGTGGCAGATGGTGACGAGCAGTCCGCCCAGCAAGTCAGCGTCACCGAGCCAGCGATTCCAGCCACGGCGGAACAACCCGAACTGAAGTGGGAAACCTTCGCCATCAAGTCTGGAGATACCCTGTCTTCATTGTTCAAGAAGGCTGGATTCAATGATGGCATCATGCTCTCGGTGATTCACGGGGACGGTAAAGCTGGCGAGCTACAGCGCCTCTACGCAGGTGAAACGATCCGTTTCGCTACAACGGGTGACGGTGGCCTGGCTTCGATTGAGCTGCAGCGCAACCTCCTCGAAACCCTTAAAGTCAGCAGGGAAGGTGAAAGCTTCAAAGGTGAGATGGAGGTTCGCAAACCTGAAGCACGGCCCGCGTTTGCTTCCGGAACAATTGACGGCTCTCTTTATCTTGCAGCCCGCGAAGCAGGACTCAATGACCAGCTAACTATGGAGTTGGCCGGCATCTTCGGGTGGGAAATTGACTTCGTATACGATGTTCGCAAGGGCGACCAGTTTGAAGTGGTCTATGAGGAGCTCTATCTCGATGGCGAGAGATTTGGCGCTGGCCGCATCCTCTCTGCGAGATTCGTGAACCGTGGCGAGGAGAACATTGCCCTACTCTATACCGACAGCAACGGCGACAGCGACTATTACAACCCCAACGGCAAGAGTATGCGCAAGGCATTTCTGCGTACGCCGATTAATGCGCGGGTATCCTCGCCGTTCAATCTGCAAAGGCGTCACCCTGTTCTGGATGTGGTTCGTCCCCACGAGGGCACTGACTATGGCGCGCCTCCTGGAACTCCCATCAAGGCGGCCGGAGCGGGACGTGTAAAGTTTGCTGGATGGAAAGGCGGTTACGGCCGCACTGTCATCCTGAAGCATGGCGACAACATCACCACGCTTTACGCCCATATGAGTCGCCTTGGGAAGGGCATGAAAAACGGCACCCGGGTAAAGCAGGGCGAAACGATCGGCTATGTCGGCTCCTCCGGCATGGTAACAGGGCCACATCTGCACTACGAATTCCGGCTTAACGGCGCTCCACGTAACTCACGCACCGTAAAATTGCCAGACGCCAAACCTATTCCGTCTTCGGAGATGGCGCGCTTCAAGCAGATCACCGATCAACGAATCGCCCAGTTTGGTGTTTTCCGCGAGAGCTACCAGCAAC
This sequence comes from Marinobacter sp., assembly GCF_048269445.1. GTDB lineage: Bacteria > Pseudomonadota > Gammaproteobacteria > Pseudomonadales > Oleiphilaceae > Marinobacter. The sequence continues at coordinate 3,012 of NZ_JBLXIQ010000011.1, forward strand.
TCGCACTGGCTTCAGACGATTGAACGCATGAATACCTGGATCGGATTGATGTCCGGCACCAGCATGGACGGCATTGATGCCGTGCTGGTGTCTTTCCAGGGACAATCTGCACAAATCCACGCATCTCACACCATACCCTACCCCGATCAGATCCGGCACAGACTCCTGGCCGCAAGCCAGAATGAGGCGACCCCCGATGAAGTCGGCGAACTGGACACTCTGACAGGCAGACTGTTCGCTCAGGCCGCGACTGAGGTGATACGACACTCGGGGCTTCCACCGTCGGCCATTCGCGCTATCGGCAGTCACGGCCAAACGCTCCGCCACCAACCCTCCGGGGCATCGCCTTTTACCATTCAGATTGGCAACCCATCCGTTATTTGTGAAGCTACCGGCATTACCACCGTCGCCGACTTCCGCAGAAGGGACATGGCTGCCGGAGGCCAGGGCGCTCCGCTAGTTCCTGCGTTTCACAAGGCCTTTTTCAGTTCAGATACAGAGGATCGCTGCATCCTTAATCTCGGGGGCATTGCGAACATAACCTGGATTTCGGCCCACGAGGGCAGCCCGGTAACCGGTTTCGACACCGGGCCAGCCAACGCCCTGATGGATGCCTGGTGCCTGGATCAGACCGGGCTTCCTTTTGACAGCGATGGTCACTGGGCCAATGAAGGCAGGGTAAATCAGGAACTGCTCAGCGATATGCTATCGGATGCCTATTTTGCAAGGAAACCCCCAAAAAGCACCGGCAAGGAGAGATTCAATCTGGACTGGGTAAAAACGCAAGTACGTCGCCATCCAGACATCCCTGCCGAGGATATTCAGCGAACCCTGCTGCAGCTGACAGTCGCAAGTGTGGTAAACCAGCTGCCCGAAACCCGGGGGCTCCGGATCTATACTTGCGGCGGTGGCGCGCGGAATCCATTATTGATGGCAGAGCTTGAGAAAGCCTTGCCGGACTCTCGACTCGCGCTGACCTCGGACTTGGGCCTTGACCCGCAAATGGTGGAGCCAGTGGCGTTTGCCTGGCTGGCCAAGCAGACCCTCGAAGGATTGCCAGGCAACTTGCCTGAGGTAACAGGAGCATCCGGCCCACGAATCCTGGGGGCCATCTACCCGGCCTGAAGCCTTCGTGAATTCAGATTGAGAAGGAACTGCCACACCCGCAGGTTGAACTGGCATTCGGGTTCTGGACAACAAACTGGGAGCCCTGAAGCCCTTCCTGATAATCAATGGTGGCACCGACAAGATATTGGTAGCTCATTGGATCAACCAACAGATAAACACCGGCACGCTCGATAACGGTGTCTTCATCATCCTGACTTTCGTCGAACGAGAAACCATACTGAAACCCGGAACAGCCTCCCCCCGTCACGAAGACGCGGAGTTTGAGCTCGGCGTTACCCTCTTCCTCGATTAACTCACGCACTTTGGCAACAGCGCTGTCACTGAAGAAAAGCGGTGTGGCCATTTGTTGCTGGACTGCACTCAAGTTCGCCTCCGGATTATCGCTAACAACTCAGGCGATTATGGTATTCCTGACTAAAACAATCAACTATTCGGACTTTCCACCATCGCCCGGCTCTTCATCAGACTCCGCCGGCTTGTCGGCACCGAGCGCCTGTTCCTGCGGTTTCCGGGTCGAGGGACCATCCTGAGCAAGCAACCCGACCGGTTCCCGTTGATGGACCAGGTTGCCGTTTACCGACGCCCCCATCGCCATTTCAATGAGGTTGTAAAAAACACTTCCGTTAATGGACGCCTTTTCCGCGAGTTCAAGATGGGCCGAAGCGTAGACATCACCATTCACCGTCCCATTAATGATCACGTGAGGGGCGTTGATATCGCCGGTGACCTCTCCGACCTCGGAGACCCTGAGCACGGCATCCGTCCCTTCATCAGCAACCACTTTACCGCGAATACGGCCGTCCACATGCAGCCCACCCGAAAAGTGAACATCCCCCTCAATGGTCGTACGGGAGGAAACCAAGGTGTCAAAATGGCCAGTGGGCCTGCGCGACTTCGGCCTTTTTTTCTTTCCAAGCATGTCAGTTCTCCGTCAAATCATCCCAGTTAAAGGTACGCTCGGCCTGCGAGGACTTCCGCCCCTCCGCCTGGGCTACCACCTGAATCTCGATTGGCTCAAATTCGTCCGGCAACGCCAGGGTACCTTCAACATCCTGGAAATACCGGAAACGGAACTTCACCCCGAGATCCTCGATATCCTCAGAAAGATCACGCAGGGCAATCACCTCTTTTTCCTCGTCACGCATACCAATGACGTTCACGGCCACCACACCGGAGATGTAGCTCTTGTTATTGCCGACCTGTGTCAGGACCAACTTGAAATCGAAGGCGCCCTGACTGCGATTGGGGGTCATCGTGAAGCTGTCTACCTGCAATCCTTTGCTGGCTTCCGAGGGCGCCATGATGTTTTTATAGAAGGTCAGGTCCGATTGCAGTGACACAATCCGGGTTTCAAGATCGACAATGGTTTTCCGGGCCTGGTTCAGCGCCTGCTCATCTATCACTCGCCCGCGCTCAAGATTGATCAACTGCTGCCGGGCTTTCCGGTAGTCATCACGAAGAGTGTCGACTTCGTTTTCCAGCACCTGGTTCGATTCTTCCGCACTGGAGAAACGGAACCCGCCCTGCGCCAGGCCTGCCGCATACCCGGCGACAGCAGCAACCAGAGTGAACACCAGCAGAATTGCTGTTCTGCGCAGGCGATAACCCGGGCGATGCCGGATCACTACATACTCTTCGGCCGGCTTTCTCTGCTCGCTCACAGTTTTTCCTTCGGCATTACGGAAGAAGCGCCGGGGCCTCAAGCCCCATGGTTTCTTTCAGCCCGAACATGATGTTCATGTTCTGAACCGCCTGCCCGGCGGCGCCCTTCACCAGGTTATCGATGACCGAAGACACAATCACAATGTTGCTTTGCTCCTGCCGATGCAGCGCCATACGACACTGGTTTGCCCCCCTTACGCTCCGGGTTTCCGGATGACTACCAAAGGGCATGACATCGACGAACGGTTCTGCCTGGTAACGCTCTTCAAAAAGCGCCTGAAGCCGGCCGAAATCTGCCGGATTTGTCAGCTCAGCATAGAGGGTCGCTTCGATACCTCGGATCATCGGAATCAGGTGCGGAACAAACGTCACCCCCACGTCACTGCCAGCTGCGCCGGATAGCCCCTGACGAATCTCTGGCAGATGGCGATGACCGGAAGCGCCATAGGCCTTGAAGCTCTCGCCAACTTCCCCGTGCAACATGCCGATCTTGCCCTGCCGGCCGGCACCGCTGGCTCCGGATTTGGCATCGGCAATCAGGCGGGAAGGATCAATCAGGCCCTGCTCAAGCAACGGCAGAAAGCCCAACTGGACGGCGGTCGGGTAACAGCCCGGGTTCGCCACGAGTTGTGCTTCGCGGATTTGATCCCGAACCACTTCCGGCAGCCCGTAGACCGCCTTCTCAGCCCATTCCGGGCTTTCGTGGGGCAGGCCGTACCAGTTTGCCCAGACGTCCAGGTCTTTCAGGCGGAAGTCCGCGGAGAGATCAACCACACGCACACCGGCCGCCATCAGCTCCGGTACCATCCGCATTGCTACACCATGGGGCGTGGCAAAGAAAACCAGATCGCATGCTGCCAGCACGCTCACGTCCGGCTCAGAGAATGCCAGGTCATAGTGCCCGCGCAAATTCGGATACATATCCGCAACAGGCATGCCGGCTTCCGAGCGGGAGGTAATACAACTGACCGAAACTTCAGGGTGAACCGCGAGGATTCTCAACAGCTCCACACCGGTGTACCCGGTGCCACCAACGATGCCTACTTTAATCACCATTATCTCCAGCGACGTCGTATCAGTTTTGAGGTTTGACCGCCTAGTCTACCATGATAAACCAATGACTTATTGCAGCCCTCAGGGCTACCGTTACAATGTTGTCAGAAACCTTCTGGCGGTCCATCCAACTTCACCGGAACCCCGGCCCCATGCAGAAAATCTGGCACCAGATTACCGAGCACCTGATTCCTGTTTTCCGGCGCAGACTATCCGGTGTCGACGCATTGCCGCAACTCGCTGTGCTCGGCCTGTTATCGGGCCTGATCACTGGTGGCGTTATCCTGGTTTTCCGCCTGGCCATCGAATGGCCCCTCGAGCATTTTCTTCCGGGGCAAGGCTCAGAATCGTTCGAGGAACTGGACCTGCTGACCCGCGGCCTGCTTCCTCTTGGGGGTGCTCTTTTCCTGGGATTGATGCTCCATCGGCTGGCCACTCATGATCGCAAGGTGGGCATTGTCCATGTTATGGAGCGCCTGAATTATCATCAGGGCTACATTTCCGTTCGCAGTGCCACCGTGCAGTTCATCTCAGGCGTGGCTACGGTGATCAGTGGTCAGTCAGCCGGCCGGGAGGGCCCGGCCGTGCATCTGGGGGCCGCGTTCTCCAGTCTGATGGGGCAGTGGATGCGCCTGCCAAACAACAGCATCCGGACCCTGGTTGCCTGCGGGTGCGCCGCGGCGATTTCCGCCTCGTTCAATACGCCGATTTCCGGTGTGATCTTCGCCATGGAAGTGGTGATGATGGAATACACAATTGCCGGATTTACCCCCATCATCCTGGCCGCAGTCAGCGCCGCGGTGGTCACCCAGGCGGTATATGGCGCAGAGCCAGCGTTCAGCGTACCGGCGCTAACCATGAATTCCCTGCTTGAAATCCCCTGGATTCTGGCAATTGCCGTGATCATCGGTATTGCCGCTGCCCTGTTTATTCAACTGGTGGATACCATGGGCAAACACAACCACCGGCCGATTCTTTTGCGCATTATCATCGCGGGTTTCCTGATGGTGCCCTTTGCCATTCTGGTTCCGGAAACAATGGGCATCGGTTACGACACCGTCAACGAGACCATCAATGGCCAACTGGGATTCTGGCTGCTGTTAGGAGTGGGCATTGCCAAACTGGTTATCACGTCACTGTCGATTGGGCTGGGCATGCCCAGCGGCGTAATTGGCCCCACACTGTTCATGGGCGCAACCCTCGGGGGCGCCATGGGCTTGATTGGGGCCCAGGTCCTGCCTGAACACGCCTCTTCGGTCGGCTTTTACGCCATGCTTGGGATGGGGGCTATGATGGGAGCAGTCCTCCAGGCGCCTCTGGCTGCCCTCATGGCCCTGATGGAGCTGACCCGAAACCCCAACATCATCCTCCCGGGCATGCTAATCATCACCATTTCAAGCCTTGTGACCAGTGAAGCCTTCGGCAAGAAATCACTGTTCCTCACCATTCTCAAGAATCAGGGACTGAGCTACCAGAATTCACCGGTTATACAGGCCCTGCGTCGGGTATCCGTGGGTGCCATTATGGACCGCAGCATTCTGCGCACCGAGCGGCACCTGACGATCGAAGAGGCCCGGAAGGTCCTGAAATCTGAACCCAAGTGGCTGGTTGTCGAGGGCAGCACCGGACCTACCTCCCTGTTACCGGCGGTGGATCTCGCCCGTTACCTTGAGGACACCGAGAAGCGGGTTGCCGAGGAAGAGATCCAGCCGCCGGAATCCATCGATCTGATGGACATTCCCGCCAACCGCCGTGACGTCGCTCCGGTACAATACCAGGCCACTCTCGAGGAGGCCCTGGACCAATTCGATTCAACCAATGCCGAGGCCCTTTACGTACAACGGCATGTAGCGCCTATGATACAACGGGTTTACGGTGTGGTGCTCAAATCTGACATCGAAAGTTATTACCAATACCGACGGAGCTGACGAATGCTGTGGGTCAAGGCCTTTCATATTATTTCATTGGTGTGCTGGTTTGCCGGCATATTCTATTTGCCCAGGCTTTTCGTCTACCACGCCGCCTGCGAAGATAAACCCGGGCTAGAGCGGTTCAAGATTATGGAGCGCAAGCTCTACCGCGGCATCACCACGCCTTCGATGATTGCCACGGTTGTCTTCGGGGTATGGCTGATCAGTTACAATGTTTCCGGCTACTTCAGCCAGGGCTGGCTGCACGCCAAGCTGCTGCTGGTCGCTGTGCTGATCGCCTACCATTTCTACTGTGGACATCTGGTCAAAGTCTTTCGGGACAACCAGAACACCCGAAGCCACGTATTCTATCGCTGGTTCAACGAACTGCCGGTCTTTATCCTTCTGGCGGTTGTTATCCTGGCTGTTGTCAAACCCTTCTAAGGAGGTGGGTCATCAAACGCTATAACCGTCCCCAGGTATTAATACTCTCCGGTCTGGACCCCTCTGGCGGCGCGGGTATACAGGCAGACATCCAGGCAATCACATCTCTGGGCTGCCATCCTTTGCCTGTGCTCACCTGCCTCACCGTTCAGGATACCCGGAACGTTTACGACGCCGACGCTGTCTCTGCTGACCTGATCCGCAGGCAGCTGCAGTGCATCGCAGACGATGCCCCGATTCACGCAGTGAAAACCGGTGCTCTGGGAAATGCCGCGGTGGTGAGCGTGCTGGTAGAGTTCATGGGCGAACGCCCGGGCCTGCCGCTCATCACCGATCCCGTAATCAAGGCCGCCGGCGGGGGGGACCTGGCCGACGACGAGCTGATTGCCGCCATGAAGGAGCGTCTGTTTCCACTGGCCGAAATGATTACCCCGAATGGAGTCGAACTCGCTCTGCTGGGGGGCAGTGAAAATCCCGACGAGGCAGCAGAACATTTACTACGGGGCGGGTGTCAATCGGTGCTTGCAACCGGGGGCCATGGCACCGGCATCCACATCACCAACACACTTTATAATCACAGCCCGGAGCCCATGCGCTGGGAGATCGAGCGTATTGGCGGCGAGTACCATGGCACCGGCTGCACGCTGGCTGCAGCCATTGCTGCAGGCCGGGCCTCGGGCCTGTCGCCTCGCGCCGCCATTTCCCAGGCCCAGAACTACGTCAACCACGCCATTCTGCATGCACTTGAGGTTGGCAAAGGTCAGCCGGTACCAGACCGGGGTATTCTGTGGGAACGATAAATAAAGGGCTGCGCCCGGGGCTCTATGCCATAACTGACAGCCAGCTCACCCCGCCTGCCATTCTCATTGAATCGGTTGAAGCGGCACTGCGGGGTGGCGTGGTAATGGTACAATATCGGGAAAAGTCCGCGCCAATGGCCGAGAGACTCACCCAGGCCAGAAACCTTCAGGCCGTCTGCCACAATGCCGGGGTGCCGCTGTTGATCAATGACGACCCGGAACTGGCAAAACGGGTTGGAGCTGCCGGAGCTCACCTGGGGCAGACCGACGGCTCTCTGGCCGCTGCTCGCCGGCTGCTCGGGGAGCAGGCGATCATCGGAGTGACCTGCCACGCCGACCTGGCATTGGCCCAGGCCGGGCTAGAGCAAGGTGCCGACTACCTGGCATTCGGGCGCTTTTTCGTGTCCTCGACCAAACCGGGGGCACCGGCGGCATCGCCAGAGGTGCTCACCGAGGCGAAACGTTTCCATCGCCCCCTGACCGCCATCGGAGGAGTAACCACAGAAAACGGCGAACCCCTGATTCGTGCCGGTGCCGACATGCTTGCCGTGGTTGGCGGCCTGTTCGGGGGTAGCCCTGATGACATTGAGCAACGGGCAAAAGCATTTGAACGACTGTTCGCAAGACATCATCCACTTTTTTCACTTCCTAAATAACAGGAGCCCAGACACATGACGCACTCCGAAACTCTTTTCGAGCAGGCTCAAAAATACATTCCCGGTGGCGTAAATTCGCCGGTTCGGGCCTTTCGCGGTGTCGGGGGAACGCCCATCTTCTTCAACCACGCAGAGGGCGCCTACCTCTACGACGAGGACGGCCAGCGCTACATTGACTACATCGGCTCCTGGGGGCCGATGATCCTTGGCCATTCGGACAAGCGCATCAAAGATGCCTTGCATGCTCAGGTTGATCTCGGCATAGGCTATGGCGCCCCAACAGCGCTTGAGACCGAGATGGCCAAGAAGGTCTGCGAACTGGTGCCTTCGATCGACCTGGTCCGCATGGTGAACTCCGGTACCGAGGCAACCATGAGCGCGATCCGACTGGCCCGGGGCTTCACCGGCCGGGACAAGATTGTGAAGTTCGAAGGCTGCTACCACGGCCATGTGGACTCCCTTCTGGTAAAGGCGGGGTCCGGCGCACTGACCCTAGGCGTACCGAATTCACCGGGCATCCCTGCCAGCCTGGCCGAACTCACCCTGACACTGACCTATAACGACATTGACAGCGTGCGGGAGACCTTCAGCAAGATGGGCGACGAGATTGCGGCAATCATCGTGGAGCCGGTTGCCGGCAACATGAATTGCATTCCGCCAGTACCGGGGTTCCTTGAAGGGCTACGTGAGGTATGTGACGAACATGGCACGGTGCTGATTTTTGACGAGGTAATGACCGGTTTTCGGGTCTCCCTCGGAGGTGCGCAGGGGCTGTATCGCGTGACCCCTGATCTCACCGCCCTGGGTAAAGTGATTGGCGGCGGGCTCCCGGTTGGCGCCTTTGGCGGCAAACGTGAAATCATGGAGCATATCTCTCCGCTGGGCCCGGTCTACCAGGCCGGCACCCTCAGCGGGAACCCGCTCGCCATGTGTGCGGGCCTGACGACACTTAACGCGATTTCCGAGCCCGGTTTTCACGATCGCCTGACCGAGAAAACCAATGCCGTCTGCCGAGGCCTCAAGGAGGCCGCCACTGCCACCGGCATTCCCATGACCGTTCAGGCTTCCGGCGCAATGTTTGGTTTCTTCTTCACTGATGAACCTTCGATTACCCGCTTCGACCAGGTGATGGCTTGTAATGTCGACCGGTTCAAGAGCTTCTTCCAGGGCATGCTGAAGGAGGGCGTCTATCTGGCACCCTCCGCCTTCGAGGCCGGGTTCACCAGCGCTGCACTGTCTGAAGAGGATATTGCACATACCACCGCAGCGGCCAAGAAGGTCATGGCCACGCTCTGATCCCTCAGACTGGTACTCAACAGTCAACCTACCCTGCAGGTCAGCTCCGAGCTTGTCCTGCGGGGCCATCCATGTGACAAACCTCACACTTCCGGAGCGAGTACGTCCGGAAAGCCTCTTCTGCCGTTGACTTACCTATGTCGCTGATCAAATTATGACACATCTCTACCGAGATGCTCTGACGGCACCAATCTAACAAACACAAGAACGAAGTCAGCGCACGGAAGCACTCTATCTGTCTCAAGGCAGATGCATCATGAGAAAGAAGTCTCTGGAGCAACCCGTTAGGTTGAGCCGCAGTTTGAATAACAAACACAACATCAAATCAAACTGTAGGAATGACGATGAAACTATGGATCAAAGCAATGGCCCTGGCCCTGACTGTGGTCTGGTCCGCCCCCTCCGCCGCCTGGTGGTGGGACTCTACTCCTTCAAATTACACCGATACCCGTTACCCGGTTGTGCTGGTACACGGCATGTTCGGTTTTGATTCCATTGCCGGCGTCGATTACTGGTACGGTGTGGCTGAAGATCTCCGAAAATATGGCGCCGATGTATATACCACCCAGGTACCAGCCCTGGACAGCACGATTGCCCGCGGCGAAGCTCTGTTGCCTCAGGTGCAGGCCATTGCCGCAGTGCATGGCAAGGTAAACCTGATCGGCCACAGCCATGGCGGGCCAACCGCCCGCTACATAGCGCGGGTTCGGCCTGATCTGGTGGCTTCCGTGACCTCGGTTGGCTCCCCCCATAAAGGCTCCCCGGTTGCTGACCTGATTTACGGCTCGCCAGCCGAAAGTCTGGCCGCAAGCCTCGGCGATGCGCTTGGAGGCCTTATCGACCTGCTCTCCGGTGGCGGTTACAAACAGGACCTGCGCTCCAGCCTCTACTCGCTGACAACTCAGGGTAGTGCCGAATTCAATAACTTCGCCCCTGCCGGGGTTCCGGCGGCGTGCGGCGAAGGAGCTTACTCCGCCAACGGCGTTCGCTTCTATTCCTGGGGGGGCACCGGCGTTCTGACCAACGTGCTGGACCCCTCTGACGCCCTGCTCGGGACCACCAGCCTGGCGTTCGGCTTCAGCCAGAACGATGGCCTGGTCGGGCGCTGCAGCAATCGCTTCGGCAAGGTTATCCGAGACAATTACTTCATGAACCATCTTGATGAGGTAAATCAGGCACTGGGACTTCACAGTCTGTTCGAGACGGACCCGAAGGCCGTTTACAAGCAACACGCCAACCGACTGAGGAATGCCGGTCTGTAATCCGCAAACAGCCTTCCGGCTCTTAAAAAAGGGCTAGAAGGCACCCTCCAGGGTCAGCATGAAAGTCTGGCGCTCATACCCATACTGCGCCAGGCTGCTGCGGTTATCGCGGATCAGCCACTCGCCCCGCACCAGCCAACGGGTATCCAGTGATCGCTCCGCCAGCACTCCGACCTCAAGGCGGTTATCCTTCCTGTGCCCGCTCTCACCGGCTGAAGCAACCAACACGTGGGGCTCCTGGTATCGGCTGAAGCGAATTGAGCCGAGCGCTCCGATGACCAGGCCCGGTTGCCAGCGGTAACGGGCAGCCACCTCCAAAGTGTGATGAAGGGGCGACACACTGATAAATTCGTCTGTTGTGCGCAGGTCCCGGCGATCGTTGATTTCCAGTGCGTATTCGCCATCAAACCGCCAGCTCCCGAAGTCATTCAGCGCATGCAGGCGCGCCCGGTACCACTGGCCATCATAGGCATCAAAGCCTGAACCACCGTCAACGGTAGCCGCTGCAAGGGCCAGGCCACACTGGTCAGCGTGACCCGCCCAAGCACACCCTCTCCAGCGATAATATCCCTCAACACCGTATCGGCGCTCCAGGGACTGACGATCAAACCAGGACTGAACAACGGACACCACGGCTCCCCGCTCCCCATCCTTGAGAGGCTCGGACCACCCCAACCGCCCCTGCAAAACCCGGGTATCGTAGTTTCCATCCGATGGGTATTCGCGAGCGTAGGCTGCCACTTCCAGTGCAATTCGGGAACGGGTACCCGCTGATTGTTCGAGCGTTCCGGCTACCAGCGTGTCGAAGAACACACCGCCTTCACGGGACGCGGCGGCTTCAGGCAAGCCGGCGATGTTGGAGTCATAACCTCCGGAAAAGGCCAGATAGCCGGAACCTTCAGATTGGCCGTCAGGGAGAGCGGCTTGGTCACCCAGCTCATTCAACCGGGCCACGGACAGGGCCCGAATTTTTTCCGGAGCACCGGCGGCAACCAATTGCTCAAACCAGTCTCTGGCTGCCTCCCGATCGCCCTTGGCAAGCGCTACCAGGCCAAGATTGTAGCGCGCCAGTGCGCTGTTCGAACCGTCCAGCAGGGCACGGAAGGCTACTTCGGCGGCAGCGTGGTCCCCGAGCTGGTAACAGGTAACACCAAGGTTGTAGAAAAGGGAGGAGGATGTCAGGCCCGCGGCGACGGCGCTTTCAAAGTAGGCCCGGGCCGCCTGCAGGTTTCCGTTTTCAAATGATTGGATGCCGTTGCGGAAATGCTCCAGTCCAGCATCGGATTCAGCCGCCCGAAGTTCAACGGGAGCAAGCACCAAGAGGGACAGGAACAGGGCAAGCCAGTACACCAACAAACAGATTTCTCCGGATTGTTCATCGCAGGGCAGGCTGGCCTACTAACTCAGTTTCAGCGTTCCCGTCCCGCGGCATCTGGCAGTTCAGGGCGCTCGGGCCGCTCGGGGCGCTCGGGCCGGCCTTCAATCAGGCCCCGGGATTTCCGGGCCGCCTCAGACATCGATTCACCAAACTCGCGGCCACTTTCACGGGCTTCCGTGGCTGCATCCAAACCCCGTGAGCCAGGCCTATCCGGGGCGTCGGGCGTTTCAACGGCAAGCGGTAGCTCAATCTCCCGAATTACTGAGTCGGTAAGCTCAACATCATCGGTCACCATGCGCATGGTAACATCCAGATCATCGCTGGCCAGTGTCGTTATCGGCACCAATAGACCGAAAGCCAAGAATCCAGCTATCCGAACAGTCAGGAAAAGGCTGTAACGCTTCATGATTCTGGTTCCTCAACCGGCAGCACCGGGTATTCCGGAATAGGGGCCCGGAAGGTTTTCTGGCGATCACCGGTATCCAGTCGCGCCACCAACTCGCCCGCTCCCGGGAACAGTAACTTCAAAGGCAGCGACAGGACATTTTCCCCCGCATCAAGGCTCACTTGCCAGCTGAGCTGGTGATGGCCTGGCCATGAAGCCAGTTCGACATGAGGCGGCAGTTCCAGTGTCAGAGTGACATTCTCCAGTGCCTCACCGGAGCGGAACGCCAGGCGAACCGTCTTATCAACCGGGGCTACGACTGGCTCCGACGGCTTTTCAACAACAGAATCCGAGGAGGCAATACCGGAGGTCGCACCTTTGGTTAATCCCGTCTGCTGCAGCAGGACACCCAGACCAATACCCAGAGCAAGAGCCGCCGCAATGGCTCCACCCAGTGCCGGGTGGCTCCATCCGGCACTAGTATCGGTATTACCCTGCGCCGCGGTAAAAACACGCTTCTGAAAATCCTGGGACGGTGCGGGGATGACGAACCGCTCCTGCAGGGCGTCGTTCAGAACGCACTCCGACGCAAGTACCTTGCTGCATTCCTCACAGGCAGCCAAATGCTGAGCCATCCTATCGTGCTCCGCTGCGGAAAGTTCGTTTCTGACGTAGCCGGGCAAATTAACCCGAATTTCATTGCAGGACATTGTCATCACCTCACTCTCTCACACGATCGACTGGCTCGATTGGTTCCAGCTCCCGCTGCAGTTTTTTGCGCAAGGCGGCCCGGCATCGGTGCAGCCGGGACTTCACTGTTCCCAGCGGGATATCCAGCACATCGGCCAGGTGTTCCTGGGGCCAGCCATCCACGTCATGGAGCAACAACAGGGTTCGCTGATCCGGCGTCAGTGTTGCCAACACCCGATCCAGAACTGGCCCGAGCCGGGCGCGCTCCAGTTGAAGATCCGGCCCGACGCTGTCGGATTCCAGGCTGTCCAGCCAGTCCACCTGGCTTTCAGGCCCGACAAGCTCTGTCAGCGGGCGGTCCATTTGCCGGTTTTTACGCCGGATCTGATCGATAAACTGACGGTACAAAACCCGGTTAAGCCACGGCCGTAGCTGCTCGACCGCCTCCAACTCATGTAGCCGCGGATACAATTTGATGACCACATCCTGCACCAGATCTTCTGCATCCTGCTGCTGCCCGGCCAAACGGAACGCGAACCGGTACATAGCCTCCAGATGAGGTTGAACCAGAACTTCAAACCGCCGCGCCTTTGAAGGCTTGAAAGGAAATATTGCCAAAGCCGTTGTTCACCTGCGTGGGTTGATTCCAGCGGCGCAGTCTATAACAGACTGCCCGGCCGGTGCATTTGCCGTTTTTGCCAAACGATCAGTGAGCCATTGCCGGGACATGAGGAAAGGTTAACAAAACTTCCGGAACCCCGCTCCCTTGCCGATCGTTATACCGGGGTCAGGTAGCGACATTGCTACGCTACAGCTCTCTAGAATAAGCCATGGAGGTTTATATGAAACGTTCGATTCAGCTGTTCACTGTTTCGGCACTAGCTGCAGGCATTGCAGCTTGTGGTGGCAGCAGCGACGGGACCAGCGCAGGCTCCACCGGCACGGTTTCGTTTAATGTTACAGACGCCCCAGCGATGAAATTCTCTAACGTCACCATCGCATTCACTGGCATGTCCCTGAAGCCCGCAGATGGTGAGTGGGTCGAATTCAATTTTGATCAACCGAAGACCTGGAACCTGCTAGAGCTCCAGGGTGGCCTGAGTGAGCCGCTGATTACCGATGAGGAGGTTCCTGCAGGTAACTACACGCAGCTACGTTTGCTGATCGATACCGACGGATCCTTTGTCAAACTCGAAGATGAGCCCGATATAGAGAGATCCCTGGCAGTTCCTTCTGGTGAGCAGAGTGGCCTGAAACTGAATGGTGATTTCCTGGTTGCTGCCAACACCGAGACGGATTTCACCATCGATTTTGATGTCAAAAAGTCCATCGTCAACCCTCAAGGCCAGTCGCTGGCCGATTATCTGCTCAAGCCGTCCCTCCGCCTAGTCAATAATCTGGAAGTGGGTTCGGTTAGCGGGGAAGTCGACTACGCGACTATTAATTCAACCCGGCTGGCGGACGATCAGCTCGCTGATTGCGCCTATGAAGGGTCGGTATACGTTTTCCAGGGGCCTGACGTTGTGCCCACAGACATCAATGTCAACAGCGAAGACGGACAGCCGGTTATGGCAGTGCCGGTATCGAATGAGGATATGGTCGGTTTGTACACCTACACAGCGGCATTCCTGCCCGAAGGGCGCTACACAATCGCCTATAGCTGTCAGCTGGATAACAATGAATCCGGCGACGAACTGGACTTCCAGGGCACACAGAACGTCACTGTCATTGCCGATTCAGAAGTACAGGCAGAGCCGATTCCGCTGCCCCAATAAGCCGAATAGTGCTGCCTATCTGAGCCCCTGCCTGTGCAGGGGCCTCATTTACAGGGCCGCCGCCCTTGCCTCCGCCTGATCCGCTCCCGCCACATTGCCTCTTGCCCGCCGGATATCCGCCAGCAGCAACCAGCCCGCCCGCTGCAACCGGGTATCGTTTCCGGCTAAAGATAGCCCCTTAAGAGTGAACTGTTCAGCAGAGCCCAGCTGGTTACTGGCTACGTAGGCCTCCGAAAGCTTGAAGTAGACTTCCGCCGAGCGGGGCGCGATCCGCTGGGCCCGTTCGAGCAGGGCAATCGCCCCGGAGGTGTCCCCCTGTTTCAGTAGCCCATCTGCCTCGCGCACCAGGCTGAGTGCAGCCGCCGACAGCCCCTCCCCCGTTTCACTGTAGCTCGGGGAACTGGTTCGGGCTGGTTCCTGCTCGGATGGAGGTGCCGCAGGCTGCTCGCTTTTGCGCCAGACCGGCGCTTCATCCTCTCCGGCACTGGTTCGTGGCGGCTCTGGTGCCGTGGCGGGCTCACCACCAACCGGCACATAAATTCCGCCACCCGGGCCGGAGGCGCAGCCCGTCAGGGTTAGCAGTGTAATGATGAGCCCTGTTCTGAACGTCGTCTTGATCTTCATTGGAACAATCCTTCAAACCAGCCCCGGATACGCCGCTCAAGAGTTCCGGAGCATGAAACTGTTTGCGTGGGTTCGCTGCCGGCGATGAAAGGCAGCAGACGGGCATTGTCGCAGTATTCGTCCGTCAGCGCCTGGCGCTCGGTATTGACCCAGTGGTAGTTGACCCCATCCGGCACCACGGGCGAAAAGCCATGCTGCGGCACCTGAGCCATAAAGCGGGACCAGACCGGCAGCGCTCCACTGGCGCCGGTCAACGCGGTTGCGCCATTATCATCGCGACCGACCCAGGCCACTGCAAGCAAATCCCCACTGAATCCGGCGAACCAGGAATCCCGGCCGTCATCCGTCGTTCCCGTCTTGCCCGCCAGGGTTAATTGCTGTGGCAAGGTGTGGTAGGCGGAGCGCCCTGTGCCTTCCTGCATGGTTTCCTGCATCGCATACTGCAGCAGATGCACGGCTGCAGAGTCGGCAACCTGCTCCACCTCCAGGCTGTACCGTGAGAGAGCCTTCCCGTTCGCATCGGTAACCTCCCTAATCGTCCTTAACGGCGCATTGAAGCCGGAGGTCGCCAACCCCTGATAGATCTGGGCAACGGTGATCGGGCTCATGGAGACTGATCCCAGCAGCATGGACGGGTATTGGGAAATCGGAGTATCAACCCCGAACGCAGTCAGCGCGTCACTGACCACATCCACGCCGATATCCAGCCCAACCCGCACGGCTGGCAGGTTATAGGAGTGCGACAGCGCCTTGTGCAATGGCACCTCTCCCCGCTCTTTGCCATCGTAATTCTTCGGCTGCCAGCGCCGGCCATCATCAAACTCGAGGGTGAACGATTTATCGAGTACCGGTGTCATCAGGGTGTAACGCTCGGGCCGTTGCAACGCCGACAGATAGATGAACGGCTTAATCAGCGAGCCAATCTGGCGATTGGCGTCCAGAGCCCGGTTGAATCCCGCAAACCGGGGATCTTTTCCGCCGACCAGGGCCAGGACTTCCCCGGAATCCTTGGACGTCACCACCAGCGTGGCCTCCAGTGATTCCGCAAGCTTTGCGCCACCGAGCCTTGGCAAGGTGTCAGTAACGGCAAATTCTGCGGCGTATTGGATGGCCGGGTCCAGGGTGGTGAAAATTCTCAGGCCTTCACTGCGAAGATCTTCTTCCTTGTAGTCACGGGCCAGGTGCCTGCGCACGAGATCAATGTAGGCCGGGTAGCGATTCTCTGAATAGGAGGGGCGTTCACTGACCCCAAGCGGAAGGCCCCTGGCCCTTGCTGCGCGCTCGGATTCAATCAGCCCGGCCTGCTCCATTTCCGAAATCACAAGGTTCCGGCGCTCTGTTGCCCGATCGGGATTTCGCCGGGGGTTGTAGTAGCTCGCGCCCTTGACCATTCCAACCAGCAGGGCAATCTGGTGCACGTCCAGATCCCTCAGGGACTGGCCAAAGTAGAACTGGCTGGCCAGGCCAAAGCCGTGAATGCTGCGCGTACCGGCCTGCCCCAGATAGACTTCGTTCAGGTAGGTTTCAAGGATGTCGTCTTTTTCATAATGGAGCTCCAGCAAAACCGACATGATGGCCTCGTTGCCCTTGCGCAGCAGTGTCTGATCGCGGGTCAGAAAGAGGTTCTTGACCAGCTGCTGGGTCAGGGTGCTGCCACCCTGAACGACACGCCCGGCCCGGATATTCGCCAGCATGGCCCGGCCAATGGACAGGGGTGCAATCCCGAAATGATCATAGAAATTTCGATCTTCCACCGCCATCAGCGTGGCCGGCAGTAAAGCAGGGATCTGACCAAGCTCCACCAGCACCCGATCTTCCTTGTGAGCTGGATAGATTCCGCCGATCTGGGCAGGTTCGAGGCGAATGATCGGTGCCGCCTGTCCCCGAATCACCGAGAAGCTCTGGACACGGTCGCCCGAGATCGTCAATGAAACCTTGTGTGCGGGTTCATCACCTTCCGGGAAGGAGAAGCCCCGGGTGCTGATAATGAAACGGCCACCGTTGCGCTGGTAACTACCAGGGTTATCGCCTGCGCCTTTGTGAAAACCGGATAGCTGGAGCTCCCGCTCGAGCGCACCCGCGCTGACACTGGCGCCTTCAAATAGTTCCAGAGGGCGAGCATACACCCGCGACGGAACCTCAAACCGACGCCCTTCGAAACGGGACGTGATTACAGCGTCGAGGTAGACCGTCCAGCCCGCGAGCAAGACGAGGCCAATGGCACAAAACCGGAGCATGAAACGCCAGAACCATGGCCGACGACCATTACTCGGTGACTTTCGGGAGGGCTTTCGCCTGGACGGGGAAGATGAGCTGGATTTTTTCATGACCGGATTATAACGAAAGGAGCGGCCAGGAAGGCAGGCCAACCGTGTGTTATTTCTGTAATCTGACCGTTATGATAGGGCAATAAAAATCAATGAGTTCAGGGAACGCGAGGAGAACGCCGTGAGCGAGACATCCCCAGGCAATCTGATTCTGGCACTGCAGAATCCAGAGCTGTACGACCACCCGATTAAAGACTTTGAGGTTATTGAAACTCACATCTCCCAGGTTATTCTGACCGGCGATTACGCCTACAAGATCAAGAAACCGATGGATTTCGGTTTTCTGAACTTCTCCACCCTCGAACGCCGGAAACACTTCTGCGAAGAAGAACTCCGACTCAATCGCAGGCTGGCAGAAAAGCTGTACCTGGATGTGCTGCCTATCACTGGCACTCCGGAAAACCCCAGTATCGGCGGCAAAGGCGAGGCCTTCGAGTACGCCATCAAAATGCGCCAGTTCGGACAGGACCAGCTGTTCGACCGCCTGCAGGAGCAGGGAGAGCTGGCCCCGGAACTTCTGGCCAGCCTGGCGCAGCAGGTTGCCGCCTTCCACGAGCAGTTACCACCGGTACCCGAGGACAAACCGTTCGGAACGCCCGAAGCGGTCTTTGCTGCGATGCAGGAAAACTTTGACCAGGTCCGCCCGTTGATTGACGACGCCGATCTTCTCATGCAATTGGACAACCTTCAGGCCTGGACCGAATCCACGTTTGAACGCCATCGCGACCTGATCGCCAGTCGGCGGGCCGGCGGCCTGGTTCGTGAGTGCCATGGCGACCTGCATCTGGCCAACATTACCCGATTTGAAGGCGAAGTTACCGTTTTCGATTGCATCGAATTCAGCGAGCCTTTCCGCTGGATTGATGTGATCAACGATCTGGCGTTCCTGCTGATGGATCTGGAATCCCGCCGGGAAGGCGCGCTGGCCAATCTGGTGCTGAACACCTATCTGGAGTACCGGGACGACTTCGAAGCCCTGCCCCTTCTGCCTCTATACAAGGCGTACCGGGCCATGGTCCGGGCCAAGATTGCGCTGTTTACCATGGGCAATCCATCCCTCACCAAGGGCGAAAAAACCGATCTGATGCAGCGCTATCGTGATTACGCCCAGCTGGCCGAAGATTACAGCACCATCCCTAATCACTATCTGCTGGCAACCACTGGCCTGTCCGCCAGCGGCAAAACCTGGGTCAGCGCCTCCATGGCTGGCGAACTGGGCCTGATACGCCTGCGCTCAGATGTTGAACGCAAGCGTCTGCACGGGCTTGCTCCCCTGGAAAGTTCGCGTTCCCCCACTGGCGGCAACCTTTACACTGAGGAGGCTACGACGAAAACCTACCAACGCCTGGCAGAACTTGCCGGCCAGGTTCTAGCGGCCGGCTTGCCGGTTATCGTGGATGCCGCCAGCCTGAAAGAAAAGGAGCGGTCACTGCTGGCATCCGTGGCGGAAGCCCAGGGCGTCCCGTTTGCACTGATACATTGTGAGGCGCCGGAAACATTGCGCCGGGAATGGATCCGCAACCGCAAGGGAGATGCGTCCGAGGCAACCGAGGAACTTCTGGACGCTCAGCAAACCTGGTTTGAACCACTCACCGCCGAAGAGAAGAGCCACACCATCCACCTGCACACAGACCAGGAACATGTAGCAGAAGCGGTGGCGGACCGGATCCGACAGCATCTTGGCATTCCTTTCGGCAAAACCGGCAATTAAAACAACAGGTTCCCACTGGCCAGTACGAGGCATACGATGGACGACAACCGCGAACACGAAGTACATCAGATCAGCCACCCTTTGTATGACCTCCTTCGCAGTGAGGACATGCAGGCCTTTAACGCCGAGAAGGCACGGCTCACGGAGTTGCCCAGCTTTGCTCACGGCGATTTCCGGGGGCTGGACCTGCGCGGATTGGATGCCAAGGGATTGGATTTCCGCCATGCTTACTTTCGCGGCACGGACCTGCGAGGGATCGATTTTTCGAAATCCAGAATGGAAGGTGCGAGCATTGCCAGCGCCAAGATTTCCGGCTGTTATTTTCCGCACCGGTTGGAGGCGGATGAGATTGTCATGTCCCTGAACCACGGAACTCGCATGCGTTACACCATACTGCCGAAATGACCAGCCGCAAGCGCCCATGGCAAGCAGTTTGTCCGGTTTCCGACCTGACGCCGGGCAAATTTGTCGAGTTCCGGCTGCGGGAAAAAGCGCGGGAGCCGGAAGGTATGCCATTAACGGGTTTTCTGTTTCTGGATGGCTCCACACCCCGGGCCTACCTGAATATCTGCCCGCACCTGGGCGTCGAGCTGAACTGGATGCCTGGGCGTTTTATGGACTCCGACAACCTGTTCATCCAGTGCTCGACCCACGGGGCGCTTTTCAAGCCCTCGGATGGGGAGTGCATCGCCGGCCCCTGCCAGGGGGATGCACTTACCGAACTGGACCTGCGGCAATGGGAGAGCCAGATCGAGATCAGACTTCCAGAATAACCGGCACCGATTCGGTAAGGGTCAGCACGCCCGTGGGGCTGCTATCGCTCCCGCACAGGTCGGCCCGATAGGCAATCACTTCCACGCCGGCATCGCACGCCTCACGTAGCAGCTCGCCGTACTTCCGGTCAATGTGGTCCGCCGGCCGAACCGTTTCGATACCGGTGTGATTGACGACAAAAAACAGGACGGCGCGCTCACCCTGCTGAACCTGCACCATCAGCTCGCGAAGGTGCTTTTGGCCACGCTCGGTCACCGCATCCGGGAAAAAGCCCTGGCCGTTATCCGACAGCGTGACATTCTTCACTTCCACCCAGGCGTCTGGCGCTGTCCCATGGCCGGAAAGCAGCAAATCAATCCGGCTTTTTTCCAACCCATATTTCACCTCCGCCCGGCATTCCTGATAACCGGACAATTCCACCACGGCTCCCGCCTGCACGGCCTCCCGGGCCTGAGCATTAGGCCGGGCGGTGTTCACGCAGGCCAGCTGACCGGGCGACGTCTCCACCAGCTCCCAGGTGTACGGGAGCTTGCGCTTGGGGTTGTCACTACGGCTCAGCCATACGCGGGCATTTTCAGGCTGGCAACCCAGCATGGAGCCGGTGTTCGGGCAATGGGCGGTAACCTCAGTGCCGTCGGGGAGCCGAACATCCGCCAGGAAGCGTTTGTAGCGGCGTATTAGACGGCCTTCAACCAAAGGTTCTGGAAACTTCATGTGATCTCCATACAAAAGTAGGTGTCACAAGGCTGGCACCCCCGTGACTAATCTGCTATTTTCCGCAAATTCCCGTTTCAGGACGAATGCTTCATCCAGGGTACAACCGCGCAGCCACGGGGGCTCACGCGGAGTGGAGCAAAGCGTTCTTGTGAAGTACAAACAAGAGGCCGGGTTCAATGGCAAATACTGCAGAACAACCACGCGAACGTTTTACCAACTTCACCCCTTACGAAATGAAGAAGGGTGAAGACTACATGAGTGCTGAGATGCTTCAGCACTTCAAGAATCTGCTGCTGCAGTGGAAGCAGGAGCTGATGGAAGAAGTTGACCGCACCATGCACCACATGCAGGAAGACGCGGCAAATTACGCGGATCCCAGTGATCGCGCAACCCAGGAGGAGGAATTCAGCCTGGAACTGCGTACCCGTGACCGCGAGCGGAAACTGATCAAGAAAATTGACCAGACCATCGACCGCATCGACAAGGACGACTACGGCTTCTGCGATCAGTGTGGCGTGGAAATTGGCATCCGCCGCCTGGAGGCTCGTCCGACGGCCACCCTGTGCATTGACTGCAAAACCCTGGCCGAGATTCGCGAACGCCAGACCGGCATCTGAGCCGGCCATTCGACAGCCGCCGGCTTTGCATCCCTCAGAACAAGGCCGGCTGACTGACTGCCATGAACAATCCCCACTACCGCGGTCGGTTCGCGCCTTCTCCGACCGGCCCATTGCATTTCGGCTCACTGGTAACCGCGCTCGCCAGCTTTCTGGAAGCCCGCAGCCAGGGTGGCCAATGGCTTATCCGCATTGAAGATCTTGACCCTCTGAGAGAACCTCCGGAGGCTACCGGCCAGATTCTCGCCAGCCTGGATGCCCACGGCCTGTTCCCGGATGAGCCGGTCCGGTTCCAGTCCCGTCGGCACGACGCCTACCAGGCCGCCATCAGCCAACTGCTTGAACAGGGAGATGCCTACCGCTGCCCCTGCTCTCGAAAGGAACTGCAGGCCAACGACGGCCGACACCCCCATCATTGTCGCAACGGCTGCGCTGCTTCTGGCGACCGCCCTTTTGCAATCCGGTTTGCCCTGAAGGATGACGACTGCCACTGGCAGGATCTGCTGCTGGGGCCACAACAACAAAGCGTGCAGGCAGAGTTGGATGACCCGGTCATTCTCCGCAAGGAAGGGTTTTATGCCTATCAGCTTGCCGTGGTTGTCGATGACATCGACCAGGATATCACCGATGTGGTTCGCGGCTCAGACCTGCTGGACATGACGGCCCAACAACAACAGATCTACCGGGCGCTGGGCTCCAGGTCACCGCACTGGCTTCATATTCCGGTCATTCTCAACGAAGAGGGCCAGAAACTCAGCAAGCAAACCCATGCGCCGGCTCTGGATGACAACAGCTCCGGCAAGAACCTGTTTGAGGCGCTGGTCGCCCTGGGCCAGAATCCGCCGCGGGCGCTGGCACAGGCCCCGGTGGAGACGCTTCTGGACTGGGGACAGGCAAACTGGCAACGGGGCGCCATCCACCTGACATCCCGGTGAGGGACATGGTATAAAGCCCTTCTCACACCTCAGCGCGGATAGCATGCCTGATGTATATCTACCGTCTGGTCTTCCTGTTGGTACTGGCCATCTATATTTTTTCGCCCAACATCCTCGACTGGTGGACGTCACCGGGAAACGCCTGGTATAGCCCTTATATTATCTGGGCCGGGCTGATTGCCATCGGTTTCTGGCTGGAATGGCGGCGAGATCCCAATGAGTTTTAGCGCCTCTGGCCTTCTGTTTGCCAGCCTGTTTTATCTGATCCTGCTGTTCGGCATTGCCTGGGTCACCGAACGCGGAATGCTGCCGCGGCAATGGGTCCGCCATCCGCTCGTTTACGTCCTCAGCCTGGGCGTTTACGCGGGCATCTGGGCGGTTTACGGTGCCGTGGGTATGGCGGCGGAATCCGGCTACGGTTTCCTGGCCTACTATCTGGGGATCAGCGGTGCCTTCCTGCTGGCGCCCGTGCTCCTGAACCCGGTCATGCGCATCGGTCGGGCCTATCAGCTTACTTCCCTAGCAGACCTTTTTGCCTACCGGTATCGCAGCCAGTGGGCCGGCACCCTGGTCACACTGTGTTCCGGCGGCGCCATCCTTGCGCTGCTGAGCATGCAGATTCAGGCCGTAGCCACGTCCGCCAGCATCCTGGCTCCGGATACCTCACCCAAGTTGATCAGTGTGAGTTTCAGCCTGATTGTGGTGTTGTTCGCTATGCTGTTCGGTGCGCGCCGTGATCAGAGCTCTGAGAACCATCAAGGCCTGGTACTGGCCATCGCTTTCGATTCGCTGATCAAGCTGGTGGCGTTACTGGTACTCGGGGGTGTCATTCTTTTTGGAGTCTTCGATGGTATGGGAGGTCTCGAAAGCTGGCTCGATACCAGGACCTCTGCAGCCGCCACCATGACACTCAGCATTGACGACGGCAGCTGGCGGGCACTGATGCTCATGTCGTTTGCCGGGGCACTGGTACTTCCGCATATGTACCACATGACCTTCAGTGAAAACCCCTCCCCCAAAGCTCTGGCAAAGGCCAGCTGGGGCCTGCCACTGTACCTGCTGCTGATAGCCCTGCCGGTACCCCTTATTCTGTGGGGCGGTCAGGAACTTGCTGTGACAACAGGGCCAGGTTTTTTCGCCATTGGCACCGCTCAGGCCATGGAAAGCCCCGCGCTGACACTGCTTATGTACATTGCCGGCCTGTCAGCGGCCAGCGGTCTGATGATCGTAAGCACCCTGGCACTGGCGGGCATGGCCCTGAACCACGTCGTGCTACCACTGAAAACGCCGAAAGACCAGGGCGACATCTATCGCTGGCTACAGTGGATCAAACGGCTGCTGATCGCGGTGATTATTTTCCTGGCACTGCTTTTTCACGAGACCGTCGGCAAAAATCTCGACCTGTCCATTCTCGGTGCCATTTCGCTGTCCGGCACCCTTCAATTGCTGCCTGGCGCCCTTGGCGTGATTTACTGGCCGGAAGGCAACCGACGCGGCCTGATCGCGGGCCTGCTGGTCGGCCTGGCTATCTGGATAATTACCCTGGTTCTGCCCTTCTCTCATACCGCCAATGTGCTGGCGTGGCTGGACGCCCCGCTGATTCCGGATTACAGCAACTGGCATATCTTCACCTTCGTGAGCCTGACCGCAAACATTACCGTTTTTGCCCTCATCTCGGTACTCAGCACCAGCACCAGCGAGGAGACCAGTGCGGCCCAGGCATGCTCACTGGGCGCCCTCTCCCGCCCTCAACGCCGCGAACTGCTGGCCTCATCCTCCAGTGATTTTGTCCGGCAATTGGCGGAGCCCCTGGGTTATGGGGTGGCGCGGCGGGAAGTGGAGCGAGCGCTCACCCAGCTAAAACTGCCGAACGTGGAGTACCGCCCCTACCAGCTCAGACGCCTGCGGGACCAGGTTGAAATCAACCTTTCCGGCCTGCTCGGGCCTGCCGTTGCCCGGGACATGGTCAAGCGCCACCTGGGCTTCAAACCCATGGCCCAGGGCGGTACTGCCCAGGACATCCGCTATGTCGAGCGGGCCCTCGGCGATTACCAGAATCGGTTGACCGGCTTGGCCGGAGAACTCGACAACCTGCGCCGGCATTACCGGCAGACCTTGCAGAACCTGCCCATTCCCGCCTGTTCGGTAGGCGAAGATGGCGAAATCCTGATGTGGAACCACACCATGGAGGAGCTCACCGGCATTACTGCAGATGACGTGGTCGGTGCCCGGCTGATGGCATTGCCAGAACATTGGCACTTGCTGCTGGAGGACTTCAATCGGGGTGAAGACCTTCACCGCTACAAGCACCGGCTGGACCTGCGCGGCAAACCGCACTGGCTGAACCTGCACAAGGCCGCCCTGAGCGGGCCGGATCACACCGAAGGCGGCAGCATCATACTGGTTGAGGACCAGACTGAAACACGACTGCTTGAGGACGAACTGATGCACAGCGAACGCCTGGCTTCAGTGGGCCGACTTGCAGCGGGCGTTGCCCACGAAATCGGCAATCCGGTCACCGGCATTTCCTCGCTGGCCCAGAACCTGAAGCTGGAAACCGACAATCCGGATATTCTGGACACCGCAGATCAGATCCAGCAGCAGACCCGGCGCATTTCTGCCATCCTGCAATCGCTGATGAACTTCGCCCGAACCGGCAATCACGCCCAGGTGAACCGGTACGAACCTGTGACGATACATCGGTGTGTCGAGGAATCCATCAATCTGCTGTCACTGAGTGACAAAGGGCTGGGCATTCATTACCTCAACGACTGCCCCCCTTCGCTGCAGATTCTCGGGGATGAACAACGCCTGGTTCAGGTATTCGTGAACCTGCTGGCCAACGCCCGGGACGCATCCCCTGAAGGTGGCACCGTCCAGATCAGTGGAAAGGGTGACGGCTACTCCGCTATTATCGAGATCGCCGATGAGGGCTCTGGCATCCCCGGAGACCAGCTTGATCATATCTTTGAGCCGTTTTACACCACCAAGGCACCCAATAAAGGAACCGGCCTTGGCTTATCGCTGGTGTACAGCATTATTGAAGAACACTACGGCAACATTCACGTTGAGAGTCCCGCTAATGCAGAAACAGGCAGGGGCACCCGTGTACGGCTGAGATTGCCAGCCTACGAATCCGAAATCGGCAACACTGCCATCAGCCAGAACCAAAGGTCTTGAGACTGTTATGCCTCGAATTCTGATCGTGGAAGACGAAGACATTATTCGCTCAGCAGTACGCAAACTGCTGCAGCACGCCGGCTATGAGGTCGCCGATGCCTCATCCGTCGAAGAAGCCGAGCAGAACCACGAACCGGACCAGTTTGACCTGATCATCTCCGACCTTCGCCTGCCTGGCGCTGCCGGCACCGAGCTGATCAACCGGGCGCCGAACACCCCGGTGCTGATCATGACCAGCTACGCCAGCCTGCGCTCGGCCGTGGATTCCATGAAAATGGGCGCAGTTGAATACATCGCCAAACCGTTCGACCATGACGAAATGCTGGCTGCGGTAGAGAACATTCTGGCGCGGAAGCCGTCTGACCGAAACACCGGCGATGAAGCCGCCGCCACTGCCGTAATACCAGAAAGCAGCGACCCCGCCAACATCATGTTCGGCGATTGCGAACCCATGCAGCGCGTATTCACCCTCATCCGCAAGGTAGCGCCCACGGAAACCACCGTACTGATCCAGGGGGAATCCGGTACCGGCAAGGAGCTGGCCGCCCGCGCCCTTCACTTGATGAGCCCCCGCGCTACCAAGCCCATGATTTCAGTAAATTGTGCTGCGATCCCGGAAAGCCTGATTGAATCGGAACTGTTCGGCCACGAGAAGGGCGCCTTTACCGGTGCCGTTTCCGCGAGGACGGGCCTGATCGAAGCCGCTGACGGTGGCAGCCTGTTCCTGGATGAAATCGGTGAATTGCCCGCAGAAGCACAGGCCCGACTGCTACGAGTGCTCCAGGAGAGCGAAATCCGCAAGGTTGGCTCCACCCAGAGCAGGACGGTGAACGTGCGGATGATTGCGGCTACCCACCGAAACCTCAAAGCCATGACACGCACCGGCGAATTCCGGGAAGATCTTTATTATAGATTGAATGTCATGCAGATCCGGATTCCCCCGTTACGGGAACGTCTGAGCGACATTCTCGGGCTGGCCCGTCGCTTCCTGAAACGCCAGGGTGAGAAAATGGGCAAACCCAACCTAAATCTCAGCCCTGAGGCTATGGGGGTTCTCGAACGCCACCGCTGGCCCGGTAACGTGCGGGAGCTGGAAAATGCCATAGAGCGGGCCACCATTCTTTGTGATGGCGATGTTATTACCCCGGCGCTACTGGACCTCGACAGTGAAGGTGGCGACGAGTACATCCCTGAAACTCTGGTAGAAGGCAACAATGAACAGGCCCGGCCGCGGGAGGTAGACTCCGCTAACGACCTTTCCCTGGAAGACTACTTCCAGCACTTTGTTCTCGAAAATCAGGACCGCATGAGCGAGACCGAGCTGGCCCAGAAACTAGGCATCAGCCGGAAATCCCTGTGGGAGCGCCGACAGCGCCTTGGGATCCCGCGGAAAAAGTCCTCAGGCAACTGAAACCGGCATAGTGTGAACGGAAACTCAGTTGTTACCCACTGTTCCTGTCGGTAACACTCTCCGCAGGAGTAACGTGATCTCAGTAACACTTAGGAAGGATACGGGGTAACACTTATGCCCTACGAAATCGTAAGGTACTGTTAATAAAAGCAATTAAAAAACTGGCACACGGACTGCAACCTATTAAGCGCACAACAACAAAAACAAGAGTGACAAAGCAGCGCCACAACAAAAACAAAAAGCTGCGGGAAAACGTTCGGTAACAAAAACAAAAACAGAACGTGAGCGAACTGAGTGTTTTGGGTACTTTGCTTTTTAGTGGTCCCATGGCACGTGCGAGTTGTAGATGTAGAGAAGAATTGCCTCACAGGTGACGCTGCAGCTACTCCAAACCCGCATGATGTCTCTGACTGCTCTGTGTGTTCAAAGCTTTCCGTTTGCACTGTTGATGCGCCCCAGACTTGGGGGCAGGCAGTGGGGTAAAAAAACGAAGAAAAATCCCGGTAAAAACAAAAACAATGCAGATCGTCAACGCTTTGAGGGCGGATTCGTGTAAACGGATCCGCCTTTTGATTTTCTGGGCACCCGAACTGTAATCCACCGCAAACATGTGCAAATCCTGCTCAAACCGTTAAACTCTCGGTTTTTGCTCATCGCGACCACGGATTTCAATGCCAAAACGACTCGTCGATAAACTCCGTTCATTCATGTCCGGCAACGGAAAAAAGAAGGCCCGAACCTACCAGCGACGGGAAATTCCCCGGGACCAGCACAACGTCTCCCGCTCGGTAATCAGTGAGCCCGCCAAAAAGGTTCTGCATCGCCTGAACAAGTCAGGCTATGAAGCGTACCTTGTGGGCGGCGGTGTCAGAGACATCCTGTTGGGTGGAAAGCCCAAGGATTTCGACATCGCAACCAACGCCACGCCGGAAGAAGTCCATGATCTTTTCCGCAACTCCCGGCTGATCGGCCGCAGGTTCCGGATTGTTCATGTGGTATTTGGCCGGGAAGTCATTGAGGTGACCACCTTCCGGGGCAACGCCACAGAAGCCGATACCGACGCCGATGATGACGATCGCAGAACCAGCGAACATGGGCAGCTACTACGAGACAATGTTTACGGCAATCAGGAAGAAGATGCCCTGCGCCGGGACTTTACTGTAAACGCCCTGTATTACTGTATTCGCGACTTCTCCATCATTGATTTCGCCAACGGCATAGAAGATTTGCGCAACCGGCAACTACGCCTGATCGGCGACCCGGAAACCCGTTACCGGGAAGACCCCGTTCGCATGCTCCGGGCCATCCGGTTTGCCGCCAAGCTCGAGTTTGATATTGAACCGGAAACCGAAGCCCCGATAAAGAAGTTGGCTCCATTACTGAGCCATATCCCTTCCGCCCGGCTGTTCGATGAAGTGCTCAAGCTGTTTTCCGCAGGCCACGGCGAGGCCACCTACGACCTCTTAACCCGTTACAACCTGCTCGAGCCACTGTTCCCGGAAACCGTCAGAGCCATCGAAGCCGGCGAACCGGACGAACTGATCCGCCAGGCTCTCCGCAACACCGATGCCCGTATTGCCCAGGGCAAGTCAGTCACACCCTACTTCCTTTTTGCCGCCATGCTCTGGCCGGCACTCCAGGCAGAATGGCATCGCAGACAGGACAACGGCGACCCGGTTCAACCCGCACTGCACGGCGCCATCGGCAAGGTGATTGGCCGGCAAGTGCAGGCGACATCGATTCCCAAACGCTTCTCGGGCCCCATGAAAGAAATCTGGGAGCTCCAGATGCGCCTGCCTCGCCGCCAGGGTAAGAGGGCCTTTGTAACAATGTCTCATCCCCGGTTCCGGGCGGCCTACGATTTCCTGCTGGTCCGGGAGGATTCTGGCGAGGTTGAACCGGGCCTTGGCCAATGGTGGACCGAGTTCCAGCACGCGGACGAGCGGCGCCAGGAGCAGATGCTGTCCGAACTGGCCAGCGACGGACCCAAAAAGCGCAAACGCCGCCGGAAACCGGCGCCAAAACCCTCACAGCAATGATGAGAGATGCGTTCATCGGGCTGGGCAGCAATCTCAAGGAGCCTGCCGCCCAGCTCGCCCGGGCCGTTTCAGAACTGGCTGTCCTCCCGGGCACCACCCTCGTGGCCCAGTCAGCCTTTTACGCCAGCCGGCCCGTAGGCCCACAGGACCAGCCGGACTTCGTCAACGGCGCCGTATGGCTGAAAACATCACTGGAACCCCATCAATTGCTGGATCAGCTGCAATTAATTGAGCAGGCCCACGGCCGGGAACGGCTCCGGCGCTGGGGCCCCCGCACCCTCGACCTCGACCTGCTGCTGCTTGGGGACCAGATACTTGATGACGAACGGCTTACCGTGCCCCACAGGGAACTGCCAAACCGCGACTTCGCCCTCCAGCCCTTACTGGATCTGAAGCCAGACCTGGCATTGCCGGACGGAACGCCAGTTGCCGCTTTGCGCCGCCAATGCCCGGACAACCGCTTGCGCAAGCTTCCACCCGCGGATTACCCTTAACACTTCAACGCCGGTACCCCGGCGCGGTCTAGGCCCATCCACCCAAAAGGCAAGGATTCTATGGCTGTTACCATCAATACCCTGCGTGAATTCAAGCAGAAGGGCGAAGCCTTCGCAGCCCTTACCTCCTATGATGCCACCTTCTCCCAAGTCGTCAGCGAAGCAGGCGTTCACGTTATTCTGATTGGCGATTCCCTTGGCATGGTGCTGCAGGGTCATGACAGCACTCTGCCTGTAACAATGGACCAGATGGTTTACCACGTCAGCTGTGTCGCCAAGGGTAACCGTGGCTCCCTGATCATGGCTGACATGCCCTTCATGTCCTACGGAACCGTTGAGGCAGCCCTGGAGAATGCCGCAGAACTAATGCGTGCCGGCGCCCACATGGTGAAGCTCGAAGGCACCGACTGGATGAAGGATACCATCGCCGCCCTGAGCGATCGCGGCGTGCCCGTGTGCGCGCACCTGGGACTGACGCCGCAGTTCGTCAACAAGTTTGGCGGCTACAAGGTGCAGGGCCGTGATGAAAAGGCAGCGGAGATGATGATCGAACATGCCTGCGAGTTAGAGTCGGCCGGCGCCGACCTTATCCTGCTTGAGTGTGTTCCGGCCCCCCTGGCCGCCCGAATTTCCCAGGCCGTCAGGGCTCCGGTAATTGGTATTGGTGCCGGCTCGGATACCGACGGCCAGGTTCTGGTTTTGCACGACATGCTCGGCATCACCACCGGCCGCAAACCGAAGTTCGTCAAGAACTTTCTTGCCGAGACGAGTTCGGTACAAGAGGCAATTGAAGCCTATGTAAAGGCCGTCGGCGAGCGCTCATTCCCCGCTGAGGAGCATACGTTCAAGGCATGAGAACCGTACATTCCCTGAAAGAACTGAGAACCATCCTTCGCGGCTACCGGCGGCAGGGCAAAACCATCGGCCTGGTACCGACCATGGGCAACTTGCACGAGGGGCACGTCTCGCTGGTTCGCAAAGCCGCCGAGATGGCCGATATCGTGGTCACCAGCATCTTTGTCAATCCAATGCAGTTCGGCGCTGGCGAAGACCTCGACACATACCCGAGAACTCTGGCTGAAGATCAGGACAAGCTCGCCTCGGCCGGCTGCACCCTCGTTTTCGCTCCCTCGGCGGACGAGGTTTACCCCGAAGGCCTGGCAAAGCAGACCCAGGTTGTTGTGCCGGATGTGAGTGACGGCCACTGCGGCGCCAGCCGGCCAGGTCACTTTGAAGGTGTCGCAACGGTGGTGACCATGCTGTTCAACATGGCTCAGCCGGACTTTGCGGTGTTTGGCGAAAAGGATTTCCAGCAGCTCGCTGTTATACGGAAAATGGTCCGCGATCTGATGATGCCCATTGATGTTGTGGGGGCGCCCACCGTTCGGGAGGACGATGGGCTCGCGAAAAGCTCCCGAAATGGCTACCTCTCACCTGATGAGCGAAAAATCGCTCCGGTTGTGTACCAGACCTTGCAGGCCGCGGCTGAAAAAATTGCTAATGGTCGTTCAGACTTCCAGTCTCTGGAAAGCGAAGCTGAGCAGAGCCTGAGCGAGGCTGGACTGCGTGTGGATTATTTCAACATCGTGAATAGCCAGACTCTCAAGCCAGCCACCCCGAATGATCCGGAGGTTACACTCCTGGTGGCGGCCTTCCTAGGCACGACCCGTTTGATTGATAACCTGTCCGTAACCCGATAGGCCCACAGAAAAGGAGACTCTGATGCCCGCAAATCCGGCAGTACTGACCTCGAAACCCGAATGGCAGACACTGAAGGAACACAGGGAGCGCCTGAGCGGGATTCCCATGACGGATCTCTTCAAGCAGGATCCCGAGCGGGCAAAGCGTTACTTCATTGAGGCGGCAGGACTGTCCCTCGATTTCTCCAAGAACCGGCTCACCGACGATGTGCTTGACGCGCTGTTGGCACTGGCAAGCAGCTGTCATCTGGAAGCCCGGCGCGAGGCACTGCTGCAGGGTGACCACGTGAACGTTACCGAGGACCGCCCCGCCCTGCATACGGCTCTCCGCAATCCGGGGACGGACACCATCATGGTGGACGGCCAGGACGTCGTTGCCGAGGTACAGCGCACCCTGGCACGCATGGAAGAGCTGGTAGACGACGTGCTGAGTGGCAGCCGCACGGGATACACCGGCAAACCCTTTACCGACGTGGTCAGCATCGGGATTGGTGGTTCCTACCTCGGGCCCAAGCTCGTCGGCGAAGCTCTCCAGCCCTATGGGCAGTCTGGCGTTCCATGCCATTATGTGGCCAATATTGATGGCACCGAGATCTGTGAAACGCTCCGGAAGGTGAATCCGGAAACCACCCTGTTTCTGATCCAGTCGAAATCGTTCCGGACCCAGGAGACCCTGGAAAACAGTAAGGTAGCGCGCCGGTGGTTCCTCGACCACTGCGGCGACCAACAAGCGATTGCTCAACACTTCATGTCGGTAACGGCCAATGTGCCTGCAGCGCAGGAGTTTGGAATCGACCCGGACAACGTCTTTCCCATGTGGGACTGGGTAGGAGGCCGTTACTCCCTCTGGTCCGCCATCGGCTTGCCCATCGCCTTGACCGTCGGCATGGCCAACTTCCGGGCACTGCTGGCCGGTGCCCATGCGATGGACCAGCATTTCCGGGAGGCACCCCTACACCGGAACCTGCCAGTAGTCATGGCGATGCTCGGGGTCTGGTACAACAATTTTTGGGGCGCCGAAACCCACGCCATCCTGCCCTACGACCACTACCTGCGCAGCCTGCCGGATCATCTTCAGCAACTGGACATGGAAAGCAACGGCAAGAGTGTGACCCAGGGCGGAAAGGGTCTGGCCTGGAAGTCTGGGCCGGTCATCTGGGGCGGAGTTGGCGCCAATGGCCAGCACGCTTACCATCAGTTGATTCACCAGGGCACCCGCCTGATCCCGGCGGACTTCATCATTCCCCTCCAGACCCACAATCCGGTGGCAACCCATCACGCCGACCTGTTTGCGAACTGCCTCAGCCAGTCCAGGGCCATGATGGCCGGCAAATCCCTCGATGAAGCCAAAGCCGAGCTGGCGGCGGAAGGACGCTCCGAAGCTGAGATTGAGTGGCTTGCGCCCCACAAGGTGATTCCGGGCAACAAACCAAGCAATACCCTGATAATGGAAAAGGTGACTCCGGAAACCGTCGGCGCACTCATCGCGCTCTACGAGCACCGGACGTTCGTACAGGGAGTGATCTGGGATGTGGACTCGTTTGATCAGTGGGGCGTGGAACTGGGCAAGCAGCTGGGCAAGACCATTCTGCCGCGCCTGCTCGGCCAGGAGACCGGCGATCAGGCCAGCGATAGCTCCACCGACCACCTCATTGAACTGTTTTGCTCAGCCAGCGAACTCTCTTGATATCTGCCGCCCCTTCCAGCTGAAATCCACCGGCCAGAGTTTTTGGCCGGCGCTGTAATTCTGCCACAGCTGGCCATAGGTTTTTCCGCACACCGGATGCATGGCCTCCGGCGCAATATCTGCCAGAGGTCTGAGAACGAAGGCGTTCTTGAGGATTTCCCCCCTCGGTAGCTCGACTCCATCAATCCGTCCGACCACATCACCGTAGGTCAGAATATCCAGGTCCAGGGTTCGCGCACTGAACTTCGGAACATCCCGGCGTCGGCCATTATCCGCTTCCAGTTGCTTGAAACGCCGGGACAGCTCGGCAACGGGAAGGTCCGTATCGACACCCACCACCAGATTCAGGAACGGTGAGCCGTCAAACCCGACGGCTTCGCTGTCGTACACCGGCGAGATGATCAGTTCATCAAACCATCCATTCAGCGCGTCCAGGGCGGCAATAACGTGTCGCTCCCGGTCCACATTGGTGCCAATACTGATATAGACCCGAACGGAACCCGACATCACCGCGTGCCCCTTTCGATGCAAACGCCCACCGCCCTGGCGCCCGGCACGGCACCCGGCTTGCGGATGACCAATCTGAGCCAGGTCACCCCGAATTCTTGCTGCAGAACCCCGGCCAGAATCTCGGCCCCGTGCTCGAGCAGCTTTGGCCTGAGCTCTTGCAGGCAGGTCTCAACCCGACTACTGACGGTGGCGTAATCCAGGGCGTCCGCAACATCATCCGAGCGGCCAGGAACCCGATTGTCCCAGGCCATCTCAAGATCGATGACCAGACCCTGGGTGACTTCCCGTTCCCAGTCGTAAACACCGACCACAGTCTCGACAACCAGGCCTTCGATAAACACGCTGTCTGCCAAGGGGACTCCCGGACTCTTCCACTCGTTCGTGATTGGGTAACTGGTGATTGAATAACGCACAACCAGGCGATACTGTAATTGAGCTCGCCCGCGTTTTCAGGGCCGGCATTTTCGCACACAATGGCCAGATACGTCTTCGCTTCCGAGCCTACAGCATGACTCTCAGTGATCCGGTATTAACCGTTCTGCTCTGCGCCGCCGCTTATGTGGCCGGCTCGGTGCTGTTCGCCCCGCCCGTGTGCCGGCTCTGGAAGCTACCGGACCCCCGGGCCCAGGGCTCCGGCAACCCCGGCGCAACCAATGTCTACCGCACCGGCGGCTGGCAACCCGCCTTGATGACGCTGGCGCTCGACGCCGCCAAGGGCTGGCTGCCGGTCTGGCTCGCTCACGCGGCCGGCCTCTCAGTGATGGTGCAGGCTGTGGTCGCACTGTGCGCCGTGACCGGCCACATGATCCCGGTGTTCTACCGATTCAAGGGTGGCAAGGGCGTGGCAACCGCGCTGGGGGCCGGCCTTGCCCTGGCGCCGCTAACCACGCTGATGATGGCCGCCATCTGGGCACTGGTGATCTGGCGCTGGCGAATTTCAGCCCTCGCCTCGCTGGTGGCCATCATCAGCGGGCCGCTGATCAGCGCGTTTATCGAGCCGGAAACCCTGCCCCTGTTTGGCCTGCTGGCCATTCTGATCGTAGTTCGCCACCGCAACAATCTGATACGTCTGGCACAGGGTCGGGAGGCCGGCCTCTAAAGTTCGGTCAAGCGCTCAATCAACCAGCCCTGTCGATCTCGGCTCCGTGATCGGCGGCAACGTATTCATCGGCCACCGGGGTACCGCAACGATCCGCTCGCCATCCTGCTGGCCCGCTTTCATGCGCTGGGCGCCGGCGTAGGCGATCATGGCACCGTTATCAGTACAGAACTCCGGACGGGCATAAAAGACGTTTGCCCTCAGCTTGGCCGCCATTTTTTCAAGGCCGGCCCGCAAACGCCGGTTGGCACTAACGCCCCCGGCGATGACCAGGCGCTTGCAACCGGTTTGCTCCAGAGCCCGGCGGCATTTGATGGCCAGGGTGTCCACGACAGCCGTTTCAAAAGCCAGAGCAATATCCGCTCGAGTCTGATCGTCCAACTCACCGGCATTCCGCGCGGCGTTCACCGTATTGAGCGTAAAGGTTTTCAGGCCACTGAAACTGAAATCCAGACCGGGTCGGTCGGTCATTGGCCTCGGGAACCGGTAGCGCCCTTCAGCGCCCTTCTCCGCGAGCGCGGCAACCCGGGGGCCGCCCGGATAGTCCAGACCGAGCATCTTGGCGGTTTTATCGAAGGCTTCGCCGGCAGCATCGTCCACCGATTCGCCTAGCATTTCGTACTCGCCTATGCCATCGACGCGCACCAACTGGGTGTGCCCCCCGGAAACCAGCAAGGCCACAAAAGGAAATTCAGGCGGATTATCCTCCAACATGGGCGCCAACAAGTGTCCTTCCATGTGATGGACACCCAGTACCGGAATGCCCAGGGCAAAACCCAGCGCATGAGCCACAGAGCCGCCCACCATAAGCGCGCCGACCAGCCCCGGGCCCGCAGTGTAAGCAATTCCCTCTATGTCAGCACGGCTTCGCCCCGCATCCGCCAACACCTGGTCACACAATGGCAGGAGTTTGCGGACGTGATCCCGAGATGCCAACTCGGGCACCACACCGCCGTAATCCGCGTGCATGTCTATCTGGCTGAACAGTGCGTGGCCCAGCAGGCCGCGCTCCGTGTCATACAGGGCGACGCCGGTTTCATCACAGGAGGTCTCAATACCAAGAATCAGCATAGGGTCTGGCCACAGTGGTTGACGGAAATGGGTTGGCAGAATTGGAAACGACGCGCATTTTAGCAGAAACCCGAAACCCACTGGCAGATTCATGGAACAAACATTGACCTTGCCATAAGCCAGGCGCTATCATTGCCGCCCTAAATTATGCACTGGTCGAGTTTTAGCCAATCTGACCAGGGATCGAGAACCGATCTGGCCATGCCAGGCGGACCAAATTGAAACCGAATCTATCAGGTAGGTGATTTTCGAATGCCAGCTGTTAAAGTGAAAGAGAATGAACCGTTTGACGTAGCACTGCGTCGCTTCAAGCGTTCCTGCGAAAAAGCAGGTGTACTTTCTGAAGTACGTCGTCGTGAGCACTACGAGAAGCCGACCGCTGTTCGTAAGCGCAAAGCAGCCGCTGCCGTTAAGCGTCATCTCAAGAAGCTTCAGCGGGAACAGCGCAAGTTCGAGCGTCTGTACTGAGTTTTTACCGACGCCGCTTGACTGCAAAGCACTGATTGCCTGTACAGCCGCAGGCTGCACAGAGCGACTCAAAAATGCCGCCGAGGCTTGGCTTCGGCGGCATTTTTGGCTATTGGCCAACTTCGATGACGGCCTGATGTGGAGCCTCCATGAGCGGACTGATCCCTCAACAGTTTGTTGAAAATCTGCTCGATCGCATAGATCTGGCAGAGCTGATCGGCTCACGCATTACGCTCAAGAAAGCCGGCGCCAATTACAAGGCCTGCTGCCCGTTCCACGACGAGAAAACACCCTCGTTCAATGTCAGGCCAGACAAGGGCTTTTACCATTGCTTCGGGTGCGGGGCCCATGGCGACGCCATCAGTTTTGTCAGGGAATTTGAAGGCCTGGGCTTCACCGAGGCGGTAGAGGAACTGGCCAAACGCGTCGGACTGGAAGTGCCCTACGACCAAGCTGCGAAGCAGGAAATCCAGCAGGCTCGAACACTGACAGACGCCCTTGATTTTGCCAGCCGCTTTTATCATTCGGCGTTGCAGGGCCAGCAAGGCACCTACGCTCGGGACTATCTGAAACAGCGCGGGCTCGATAGCACCGTCATCGAGCGATATCAGGTGGGCTACGCACCATCAACCGGTACCGCCCTGTTCGACGTTGCCAGCAAAGACCTGCAGGGGCCGCTGATCGAAACCGGCACGGTTTCCGACAAATACGGTCGGCCCAGAGACCTGTTCCGCAACCGGGTCATGTTCCCGATTCGCAACAGCCGGGGCAAAACAGTGGCCTTCGGCGGTCGCACACTGGGCGACGACAAGGCGAAATACATCAACTCCCCGGAGTCGGATGTGTTTCACAAAAGCCGCGAGATCTACGGGCTGTTTGAGGCCAAGCAGGCGATCAGGCAGCTCGACAAATTGCTCGTGGTCGAAGGCTATATGGACGTCATCGCCCTCGCCCAGCACGGCATTGATTATGCCGTTGCAACTCTGGGCACGGCGACGAATCAGGACAGCCTGACCGCCCTGCTGAGGCAGGTCCGGCACATTGTGTTCTGCTTCGACGGCGACCAGGCCGGCTTCCGGGCCGCTGACCGGGCCATGGAAAATGCACTGGAACTGATGGCCGACGGCCTCCACCTTCAGTTTCTGATGCTACCCCAGGGCGAGGACCCGGACACGCTGGTGCGCAAGGAAGGCCCTGAGGCCTTCCAGAAGCGCATTGACGGCGCGACACCAATGTCCCGGTATCTTTTTGACCGGCAGAGCGAGGGCCTGGATTTACAGCTACCAGAACACCGGGGCGAACTGAGAGCCCGGGTTGAGCCAATGCTCAATAAAATGCCCAGAAGCACCCTCCGGGATGCGATGTGGCATGAAATGCTCCGCCTCTGCGGCGGACGCAATCAGTGGCAAAACCGCCAGCAGGGACAACAAAAAGGCAAGTGGTACGGCGAGCGGCGGGACCGGGTTACGGAAGAACGCATCGACGTAAAACTCAGCAAGGACAGCATTCTCTGCCTTGCCCTGCTGGAGGCGCCAGATCTGGCCACCGAAGTAAAGGAGCTGGCTGCCAGCTCCAGACAGTATAACCAGGCCCGTAATTTTGCCGGCTGGATTCTGGAAAAGGCTGTCCGGGATCGAAAATCACTGGTTCGCGGACTGGCTCTGGACAATGCCGCCCGGGAGCGGTTTTACCACCTGTTTGACGGGATCGAGCACATTCCGGCACGGGAAAGTACGCTGGCCGCCGCGAGGGAGCTACTGAGCCCGAACGAGGAAGCATCACGCCAGCTAAGGCTGGCAACACTGTTACGAAACCTGTCCAACCTCACAACCGAGGAACGGCAGGAGCTGAGAGCCCTGAGTAGTGGAACACGGGACTAACAGCACTTGAAACTTGTTGCCCTGATCACCATCTAATCATGAAGCCGCGGCTCCTTGGTGGCAGAGCAACCGAGCGACAGCTATAATGGCTGTTTCACTTTTTTCCTTTTGAAAAGCGAGTTCACAGGGTGTCTATGTCAGGCAATTCGCAAAAATCACGTTTGAAAGACCTCATTGCACGAGGCAAGGAACAAGGTTACCTGACTTACGCCGAGGTAAATGACCACCTCCCGGAAGACATCGCTGACCCGGATCAGGTCGAAGACATCATTCGCATGATCAACGACATGGGCATTCAGGTGTCTGAAGTTGCACCGGACGCAGACACGCTTCTGATGACCGACGGCGATTCCACGGCCGACGAAGCCGCGGCTGCCGAAGCGGCTGCTGCCCTCGCTGCAGTCGAATCCGACGCTGGCCGCACCACAGACCCGGTTCGCATGTACATGCGGGAAATGGGCACGGTGGAGTTGCTGACCCGTGAAGGCGAAATCGTCATCGCCAAGCGTATCGAGGAAGGTATCCGGGATGTCATGGCCGCGGTCGCCCACTTCCCCGGCATCACCGGCACCGTGAGTCAGGCCTACGACCGCATCATTGAGAACGAGGGCCGCATCAGCGACGTGGTAACCGGTTTTCTGGATCCGGACGATGCCGAGCCGTTCATGGGCGAGGACACAACCACCGACACCTCGGATGACTCCG
This sequence comes from Marinobacter sp., assembly GCF_048269445.1. Classification (GTDB taxonomy): domain Bacteria; phylum Pseudomonadota; class Gammaproteobacteria; order Pseudomonadales; family Oleiphilaceae; genus Marinobacter. The sequence continues at coordinate 41,400 of NZ_JBLXIQ010000011.1, forward strand.
ACTCCTCCTCCGACGATGACGACGACTCCTCGGAAGAAGAAACCGACAACGGACCCGATCCGGAAGAAACCCGCCTCCGGTTCGAGCTGCTGAACGATAAACTGGATGCCGCCAACAAGGCACTGGCCAAATACGGTCGGTCCGACAAGAAAACCCAGCAAGCACTCAACGAGCTGGGTCAGGTGTTTGCGCCGTTCAAGCTGGCTAACAAGGCCTTCGATGAACTGGTCAACGTGGTTCGCTCCACCAACGATCTGGTACGCGAGAACGAGCGGGCGATCATGCAGATCTGCGTTCGCGACTGCAAAATGCCACGCAAGGACTTCATCAAGTCCTTCCCTGGCAACGAGGTCAACCTCGACTGGGCCGACAAGATTGCCAGAAGCAAAAAGCCTTATGCAGCGCCGATTTCGGAGCGTATTGACGAAATTGTTCGCCTCCAGAAGCGGATCCAGAACGTGCAGAACGAAGTGGATCTGGACGTCGCCGACATCAAGGAAATCAACCGTCGCGTCTCAATTGGTGAAGCCAAGGCCCGTCGTGCCAAGAAGGAAATGGTCGAGGCCAACCTGCGACTGGTTATTTCCATCGCCAAGAAGTACACCAATCGCGGTTTGCAATTCCTAGACCTGATTCAGGAAGGCAACATCGGCCTGATGAAGGCGGTGGACAAGTTTGAGTACCGCCGTGGTTACAAGTTCTCGACCTACGCCACCTGGTGGATTCGTCAGGCCATCACCCGCTCCATCGCGGACCAGGCCCGCACCATCCGTATTCCGGTGCACATGATTGAAACCATCAACAAGCTCAACCGCATCTCCCGCCAGATGCTTCAGGAGATGGGCCGGGAGCCCACGCCGGAGGAGCTTGGAGAGCGCATGGAAATGCCTGAGGACAAGATTCGCAAGGTCCTGAAGATCGCCAAAGAGCCGATCTCCATGGAAACCCCGATTGGCGACGACGAAGACAGCCATCTGGGCGACTTCATCGAAGATATCCAGGCTCTCTCCCCAGTGGACTCTGCCACTGCAGAAGGTCTGCGTGAAGCCACCCGCTCGGTACTGGCCGGCCTCACAGCACGTGAGTCCAAGGTATTGCGGATGCGTTTCGGTATCGAGATGAACACCGATCACACCCTGGAAGAAGTTGGCAAACAGTTCGACGTCACCCGGGAGCGGATCCGTCAGATCGAAGCCAAGGCCCTGCGCAAACTGCGCCACCCGTCACGCTCTGATCACCTGCGCGGCTTTATCGACGACCAGGGTAATCAGGGATAATTGCCCAAACAGTAGCGGGCGCCACACCTCACCGGTATAATGGCGCCCGCTTTGTTTCCCCTTCGGAAACACCCTTCCAAACAGCGTTCGCTGATCGGGCCTATAGCTCAGTTGGTTAGAGCAGGGGACTCATAATCCCTTGGTCGCAGGTTCGAGTCCTGCTGGGCCCACCATTTTTCAAGCACTTACAAGACTCCAACCCCTAACCTTTCCCATACGTGTCAACCAAACGTCAACGACTGACCATTTATCCGATTGGGTAGCACTGATATAGTTAGAATTCTTATCATTCGCCTACTCTGTTTTAAGGAGAAGTTGTGAAAGGAATTCTTCTGGCTATCATTGCCACCATCATTCTCGCTGGATGCTCAACGACACCAAACCAACTGCGGGAAGATGTACCCAGTGAAACCCATACCAGCACGAAGGCTCCGAAAGATATCATGCTTTGTATTGCCAATAGCTGGGAAGATTACAGCGTAGTAAATACCAGAGAAACACGGACTGGCTACGCTATTTCCGCATTCCTAAGTGACGGCAAGCTTCGCTATCTGGCTGATGTCGAAGTGGAAAACGAAGTGACAATTACGCGACTATACAGATGGCGGGTTCTTCCCATTGGCCGGGATGAAATGTTTAAGTTTGCCGAAATTTGCCAATAACCATCAGCTAATCAAAGGCCCCTTATCCTTAACCTCATCAAGATAATCTGGGGCTAAATGCGCGTACCGCATGGTCAGCTTTAGATCTGAGTGCCCCAGGACCCTTTGAAGAGTAAGTATGTGGCCCCCGTTCATTACGAAATGACTGGCAAAAGTGTGTCTGCAGATATGAGTCAGTTGGCCCTTCGGTAACTGGATTCCAGCTCGTCCAAGCGCAGACCTGAAAGCGCTGTAGCAGGACTCAAATGGCAGATTTTCGATCAATTCCTCGTATAGATCCTTCCTGAGTGGAACCGAGCGACTTTTCCCGCTTTTCGTGCCGAAGTAGGTCACACGGTAAGGGGTGAATGCGGACGGCTTAACTGACTCAGCTTCCGACCACCTGGCGCCGGTAGCCAAGGCCAAACGAGCCACATGGTAAACCGATGGATTGGATGACGCCCTACACCCCTCGAGAAGCCTTTCGATTTGTTCCTGGTCCAGGAACGCCAGCTCGGACTCGTCGATCTTTAGCCGGCGCAGCTTTTCCAGCGGACTCTTCCCTTTCCAGTGGCCTTGCCGGATCAGCTCGTTGAATACGGCGGTGAGATAGGCCTGCTCATGGTTCAGAGTGTTCTCTGAAATTCCGGAATCGACCCTAACCAGGCGATAAGCTGCAAAGTCACCAGACGTGAATCTGGTGGCCCTTGGATTACCGAGGCGCTCGACGGTTGCTTCCAGCTTTTTCTTCCGTGATTCGCCGTCTTTCAGTGCATGGCCGTGGTGGATATACCACAGCTTTACCAGGTCCTGGAGAGTCCGCTTGTCCTGCTTTGGGTTCCAGTCTTCCCCGGCCTCGTATTTGTTGAGCACCCAACGTTCATATCTCAGCGCTTCCGGCTTGGAATCAAAGGATTTCCTTACGCGCTTCTGCCCTCGCCCACCGGGCTGCAAATCAACCTGCCATCGTCCCGACGGTAGTTTCTTGATCATGCGGCCACCTTGGTCAGCAGTCGTCGTCTTATCAGTCCATCCTGGACGAGCTGGAACAGCTCGTTTTCATAGATCTCCCGTCGTCGGTAGTAGGCGCATAAATCCTCCCAGAGTCCGGATTTCTTGAGGCAATCCCAGGCCTGACGTGGGTTAAACCGGTTGCGTGCGTATATGGACAGGAGATTGCCAAAGGCCAGGGAGACGTTCTTTTCGTTGCCGCAACCGGGTTCCTTTTTTGCGCGTTTGTACAGCAGATCCGGGGCTGAATAGCCGAACCCGATGTCTTCGCGGAGTTTGGTCCAGATAGGGTGTACCCACTCCCGTTTAACCTCGTAGCGATTGCCCTGGAGGGCGTATTTCCAGAGGCCGGTCAGGTGCGGTACCGCGTCCATGAAAGTGTAGATGGGCTTCATGTTGGGCGTGCCCTGGGAGATCTCGTTGACGATGCGGTGATGGAACCGGATTTCCAGGCGCCAGACGGGTTTGTCAGGGTCATAGCAGGTGTCCGGGAAACAGTCTTCGTTGCTGGCGCATTCCCAGATGGACTCCATGAAGGCGCGTTTGTCGGAGACGTCGACTTCCTTGGATTTGTCGTAGAGGCAGACCTGCAAGCTGTTGGCCTTGCCGAAGGTGTAGGTTTCACCCCTTCCGTTCACTGTGGAGCCTTCCATGCCCTGGAAGTGGAAGTCGCTCATGCCGTTATGGACACTGATGGTTCTGGCGCGGGTGACAAAGTGTTGGGCGAAGTCCTGGGGTGGTTCCCAGCCCTGGAAGTCCACGGCAAGGTGTAAGGCGATGCCGACCGGTTTAATGTTGGTGAGGAAGTGCATGCCCCACTCTGCCAGCTCGTCGTGGATCTGCTGGCTGGAGCGTTCATAGAGCCATCTGGGAGACGTTTCTATCTTCACGTGCGTTCCGAGGGTGTCGGCTTCGGCGTAGAAGTTCTGAAGCAGGATGGTCAGGCCGTATTCCCGGTTCTGCAGAATGTATTTGAAGCCACCGCGTCTGCCGGACTGGAGGCGGAACGGAATTTTCTTGATGGTGATCGTGGCGTCATAGCCGGATTCGTATTCGGTGGCGATGTCGGCCAAGATTTCCGGTTTGAGTCTGCCCTGGAATAGCTGTCTTACAGTGTCGGTACCGGTCCAGAGGACGTTGACGTTATTCAGGTTCACTTGCTGGCCTTCGGGACCGATGAAGAGGTCCCCTTTCCCGATTTCGCCAGTGGTTACGTCCAGTCTTTCGAAGTCTCTGATTTTCATCTGTGGCTCACTGTGGTTCTAAGTGGTTAAAAATCGACTACCGTCGTTTTCTATGAGACGTGTTACAGGGACGTCTCCAAGCCGCTGCGCGGCGCGTGGTGGTCGCTCCGCTCGCACTCACGCGCCGTCGCCTTCCTTGCTGGGCAGTGCTGACTCCAGGTACGAAGACCGGGATTGCCGGTCATCATCGGTCCGCGCAGGTTCCCGGAAGCTGTAATAGGTCACGAGCTTGCCCTGGATGACGCAGAAGGGCTCCCCGGTTTTGAGGAACCTGGCGCAGTTTCTGGCATGGATCTTCCGGGTGCCGGTTTCGCCCCAGATCCAGTAAACGTTGTTCACTTCGCCGACGATCCGCCACTTGTTGGAGAGCGGAAGCCAGCCGGGTTCGATTTCGTGTTTGACCTGGTGTGGTGCCCTGCCCTCAAGGCTGGCCCTGGCGGCCTGGGTTTGTTGGGCGAGCTGGGCGCTCCGGGTGGCGGTGACCGGTTGCTGATTGGTACCTGGTGTTGTTGGTTGGGTTGCCGGTGCTGGTTCGTCGGTGTGTTCTTCGGGGCTGAAGTAGGCAACGGCTTTCCAGACACCGGCGACCATGATCAGGATCGCCAGCGGAATGCCGAACTTGATTAAGGGGTGTTTGAGGACGTTGGCCCGGTCGTCGGCTTTCTCTTCCATGCCGGCGGCGAAGTCGGTTTTGTTCCGGGTGTGGCTCTTGTAGTACTGGTAGATCTCGGGCTTGTAGGAGCCGTAGAGCTGGCGCATGGGTTTGCCGGGCTTCTGGCCGGTAGCGGCCCCCATGTAGACATCGACCCGGTATTTGTTCTTCTGGCCGATGGCCGTGAGTTTGACGGCCCGGTAGGTTTCTTCCACCAGGCCCCGCACGAAGGCGCAGAGCTGGGCGAGGTCCTGGGTGACGAGGACAATTTCGTTGGTGCGCCCGTCAGGCCCTACGTTGTGCCGGTGTTCGGTGAAGAACTCTTTCTGGCATTGCGGGATGTTGGTGGCCTTCATGCCGCTTTTCCAGAAACGCCAGGCTTCGTCGATGATCCAGATAACGCCGGCCGGGTGGCGTTCCAGGTCGAAGAAGGTCGGGTCGTCTTCCGCGTCCCGGTTGTTGAAGATCGTGACTTTGCCCCTGGGGTAGTCGTCGGCCAATCTTCCGAGCTTGAGCGGGATGTTGGTGATGATGTGTCTTCCGGCTTCCAGGGACGGGATCACGACGTTCTCGACGACGCCGTAACTCTTGCCGGAGCCGGGCAGGCCTGAGTAACCGACGATGGACATGGCTTTCTCTGACCTCCCTTACCCGATGAACGGGATTCTGCGGAGGATGAAGCGAGCCATCAGCGCGGTCATCATGGCGGTGATGCCGTAATCGAATTCGAAGATCGTGAGGAAGTACAGGAGCTGGCCGCCAAGACCATCGAAAAGGCCCTGCAGATCCACAATGTCGATTTCCGGTATCCAGGTGAGCATGAGTTCGACGGCATCGACCAGCAGGCCGTAGAGCTGGCGCGGTATCCACAGAACGATATCAATGAGTGCGTCGATCAGTTTCTGGATCATGGTCAGGCCCTCAGGAAGACGAAGACAGCGGCCAGGGTCCAGACGGCGACAAAGAGCATGGACAACAGGCCGCGATGGTCGTCCAGGATCTGGCAGTGGCTATCAATGGGCATGGCCTGCCAGTAGTCGGTCGCCGGGATGGTCCACACCGGACAGGTGTTGTTGCTGGCCACCGTGGGGATGGTGGTGACGGCGTTGATGGTCGGGTTGTTGGTGATGGCCAGCTGCAGTCGTTCGCTGCTTTCGGCGAAGGTGGGGGCATCCCCGAGACCGTCGGTGGAGTATCCGCCGTCGGGGCCATCGTTCATTTCTTTCAGGGTATCGGCGGTGTCTTTGGTGTTCTGTTTGATGTCGGCCAGGTCGCCCAGGTAATCCTCGCCGTCGGGGTTCTTGAGGCCTTCGCCGGAACCGGAGGAGCCACCACCGCCGGCCAGTTCGCCGTTCTTGCCCATCTGTTCCAGGGAGGAGACGTTCTTTGCGATGTCCTTGACGGCGTTTTCGATCTTGCCCAGGTGTTCGTTGGAGGTGTCGGTTTTGGCGTTGCCGTCCTGGATGGCTTTCTCGACCTTAGCCAGGCCCTTGTCGACCGATTCGGGGTCATTTTCTTCGCGGTATTCGTCGGGTTCGCCGTCGCCATCGGTGTCGGTGTTCGGTTCTTCCGGGGTGTCGGGCTCTTCCGGTTTGTTGGTCAGGGGTTCACAGACAAAGCCGTAGTCGTCGACCACGGAGATGGAGTCCCCCTTGCACTCGGGGACGCCGTAATCTTTGGGCAGGCAACGGACTTCCCCGTTAACAATACCGATCTGGCCTTCAGCACTGCCGCTGCACTGGTCGATGTCCCCGCAGAAGGAGACGGGTGGTTTGCCGTAGCCCAGGACGATTTCGCCCCGGTAGTTGTCGCTTCCGGCATTGCATTCGTTATCGTCTTCGGGGGGTGGGAGGCAGGCGCCGTTGAGCATGCCGTGTTCGCATTCGGGTTGGCAGGTTCCTTTGGTCGGATCATGGGCAAGACCATGTTCCTGGCATTCCTCCGGGGGCTGGTCATTCAGTTGACAACGGGGCTGGGCGTCTTGGCCGGCATCGGTCCAGCCTTGCTCGCAACCGCAGTCGCCAACGGGCTGTTCACCGGTGATGTGGTTTTTCTCGTGCATGTAGGCGGGGCAAGAGCCGGTATCTCTAAAAGCAGTGACATACCCGGCTTGTATGGAACATCCGTCCGAGGCCGACCAGCCCTCATTGGGGGCATCTTCTATCCAGCAGTAATAGCCCTCCTGATTACACAAGGGATCCGCCGCCATGAAACCTTCAACAACCGCCCTCGCCTCAGACTTCGTCGCGCTATTACACGCTACCGGGGAGGTGCCCTGATCATAGTAGACACGGGAGGCTATGGTGGATTTCGCCGCCAGAAGAGGCCCGGACACAAACAGGCAGAGCCACAGGATCAGACATCTTTGAAGAGATACACGCACAGTGCCACCCCCATCATGAAGAATGTCCAATC
>NZ_JBLXIQ010000012.1:0-18101 GCF_048269445.1 Marinobacter sp.
CATGATCGGTTCCAGACGCCGAAGCCGTAGCACTATCAATGTGTGGCCAGGGTACGTAGACGCACTCTCGGCCCTGTTGATGCTGGTGATATTCATGCTGCTGGTTTACGTGGTGAGCCAGCTTTACCTTTCCCAGACGCTGTCTGACCGCAACTCCGAGCTGGCCCGTCTGAATCAGCGGCTGAGCGAAATTTCACAACTGCTGGGGCTGGAGCAAAGCAAAACCGAAGCATTGGAGCAGCAGATGCTGACGGTCCAGAGCAACTTCAGTGACAGCCAGGCCGAAAACGAAGCCCTGCAAGAACGGCTGGACGCTGCCCGCAACCGGCTGATGCAGCAAACCGCCGATGCCGAAGCCCGGGCTGAGCGGCTGGCCACCATGAATCAGGAACTGGATGACAAGGATGAGCTTTCTGTCAGCCAGCAAAACATGATTATGCGGTTATCCAATCAGATTGCATCGCTGCAGAACCAGCTACGCCAGATAACCGCTGCGCTGAAACTGCAAAAGGAAATGACCGCAGACAAGGAAGGCGAGCTGGAGAACGTCAGCCGACGCCTGAACACCCTTCTGGCTGAGCGCGTGAACGAACTGGAACAGTACCAGTCGGAATTTTTCTCCGGGCTGCGGAACATTCTGGCCGCCAATGAAAATATCCGCATTGTGGGCGACCGCTTCCTGCTGCCTTCCGAACTGCTGTTCGCTTCCGGCTCCGCCAGCCTCGGCGCTGAGGGCAAACGTGAGCTGGACAAGCTGGCCGGGGTATTGCTGGATGTGGTCAAAACCATCCCGGATGACCTCGACTGGATTCTGCGCATCGACGGTCACACCGACCTGATACCCATCAACACACCGCAGTTCCCTTCCAACTGGGAGCTTTCAACCGCCCGTGCCGTCGCAGTTGTGCGCTATCTGGCGGATCAGGGCGTGCCACAGAACCGCATGGTCGCCGCCGGCTTTGGTGAATTCTTCCCGGTTGCGGACGGCACCTCACCAGAAGCCTTGCAGAAAAACCGGCGCATCGAGATCAAGCTGACCGATCGCTAACCCGGGCCATGCTCCAGAAGGGCATTAACGGTGGTGGTATAGGGGGCTTCGATACCGAGTGCTTTGGAGCGACGAAGCACGGCCCCCGCGATACCATCCAGCTCAAGGGGGCGGCCTTTTTCCTTGTCAACCAGCATGGATGTCTTGATGGCATTAAAACTGCTGATCAACGCAAACATCTCGTCAACGTCCGCTTTGCCAAGTTCCACACCATCGGCTTTTGCGGCAGCGGCGGTCTCCGCCATCATGCCCTGCACAACCTGGCTGAACTGCGGGTGCCGGGTCAGGCTTTGGGTGTCGAGGCCGGTGAGGGCAGAAATGGGATTAACGCCATTGTTAATCACCAACTTGCGCCATAGCTCATAGCGAATATTATCCGATATCACCGACGGAATGCCCGCCTTCTCAAAAGCGGTCTGCAGGATTTCCAGAAGCGGGCGGCGGGCATCCTGTTCTTCCGGAACGGCTGGCCACTCGCCCATGATAATCTGCGCCACACCTTCCGCCTCAACAACGCCAGGCTCAACAATATGGCCACCGATACGCACAGCCAGGCCGCCAAGAACCCGGCTCTCACCAAGCCTCTTGGCAATCAGGGGTTCGTTATCCACCCCGTTTTGCAACGAAAGAACAGGCACGTCGCTTTGTGACAGCCAGGGGGCCAACTCATTCAGCACGGCTTGTGTTGCGTTGGATTTCAGCGCAATGGCAACAACATCGAAGTCGCCAGGCTGGTAGTTCTGTATCAACGCGGCATGGTCAACAGCGGGAACCCGGCACTCTATCCGACGGTTCTCGTAATGAACCAGCAAGCCGTTTTTCTTCAGTGCCGCCAGGTGCGCACCACGGGCCGTGAGAACAACCCTGTGGCCAGCCTCAGACAGCCGCGCTGCGTAGTATCCACCAACACCACCTGCGCCGATCATCAGTATGCTGAGCATAGACAACAGTCCTCTTTGCCCTGTTTCTTCAATCTTCCAGTTTTCGGTGGTTAAACGCCAGCATGGCCAGCATTCCGGTTTGCAGCACCACTAACAGGCCAAAAGCGGCCTGATAACCGGTTCTCTCATAGCTGGCCCCTGCGCCAACTTCCCAGAACCCGATAATAATTCCAATGCCCCACTGCAAGATAAAAGCAGAGAGAAACACCAGCAGGTTCAGTGCCGTGTTGGCGCGACCCGCAAGATGCTGGTCAAAATGCCGTGACAGTAAAGCAAACACAGCGCTTGAAACGGAGCCGAGAAACCCGAACAGCGCCATAAACAGCAGAATTCCCGGTACCTGCCTTCCCGAAGCCATTACCGCTACCGCCATCAGAAACAATGCCAACAGCACTGTAACAACCGGCACCGGGCGAATACCCAACCTGATAAGCCGCGCCAGAACAAAACCCAGGGTAAGAAAACCGACGCCCATCCCCGCCGCCATAACCATCAGGGCCGTCGCCACCTGCCCCGAGTCCATTCCCATGATATCCCGCAGCCAGGGTGCTGCCCATAAGGTTGCAATGGCTAGGGAGGAACCACTGAACACGGCCGCTACAGGGGCCAACTGCCAGAAAAAGCGATCCCGGAAAATCTGCTTCAGGCCGGCAAGCTGGGCGCGCAACCCGGTATCAGCCGGGGGCTCACTTTGCTCAGGTACCACGAAAAAGATCACTGCAGACAAGGCCAACGTCAGCGCCGCAAGCATGGCAAATAGCTGGCGCCAATCGCTGAATATGAGAAACCATTCCACGGGCTTTGTTGCAACCAGCGCCCCCAGTGCGCCAAAGGCCATAAGGCTGCCATTGAGAAGCGGCAACTGATCCGGGCGGAACCAGAGGGCGAAAGCCTTGAATGATGCCATCAGGCAGCAAGCCACACCTATGCCGATCAGCAGCCGGCCCAGAGTCAGCGCCAGGAGGCTGTCGGCACGGGAGAAAACCATCGCACCCAGAGCGGCAACCAGTAACAACAGGGATTCAACACGGCGGGGGCCAAAACGATCCAGCAGTACGCCCACAGGCAACTGGGAAAATGCAAAGGCAATAAAGTAGGTACTTGTCAGCAAACCAAGCTGGCTGGCTGACAAGTGCATATCGGCAACGAGCTCACCGGAGATAACCGCGTTGACGGTACGGTACACATAGGAGAGAAAATACCCCGCCGCAAACGGCAGAAAAATACTCAGGAATAGTCTGCGCGCCTGCGTCACGGGGATCACCTTTATGTCAATGTGCCCTCTTAAACAAACTTGCCGCTCAAGGTACCCAGGCCCTGGTAACGCACTGTAAAGGCATCACCTTTTTCAACCTGAACCGCTGCCGTAATGGCACCGATCATGATAAAACTGCCCGCGGGCAAGCTTTCACCACGGTCAGCCATCATATTAGCCAGCATGGCGACTGATGCTGCCGGGTGGCCAAGAACCGCCGCACCCGCGCCGGTTTGTACCACTTCTCCGTTGATTTCCATTACAACGCCGATGGTTTTCAAGTCTACATCAGCAATGTCAGCCATGCGGCCACCGGTTACGAAGCGGCTGGACGATGAGTTATCAGCGATCACGCTTTTGAGATCGAACTTGAAGTCCTTGTAACGGGAATCGATGACTTCAACCGCTGGCATAACAAAGTCGGTAGCGCGCAGCACATCACCAATATGCACGCCCGGGCCTTTCAGTTCCTCCTTGAGCACAAAGGCCAGTTCCGCCTCGATTTTAGGATGAATCAGCTCATCATGCTTGATTTCTCCACCCTCAGGCACACTGAAATAGTCCGCCAGAAAACCGTAGCAAGGCTGCTCAACCCCCATCTGGGCCATCTTGGCCCAGGAAGTCAGGCCCATTTTCATGCCGACAATCTTGTGGCCACGCTCTTCCTTGCGACGACGGGTTTCCCACTGGATGTCGAAGGCATCCTTGTAGGTCATTTGCGGATAGTCGTCAGTGATCTTGGTGATCTCATAGGCTTCGAGTTCGGCCTTCTCGCAATGGGCCGCCAGCTCTTCAATCTGCGCCTGGGTCAGTTTGTTCTCATACGCTTCAGTCATCAGATCAATCCCTTTTCTTTGGCCATGGTCAACGCCAGGTCTTCAATCATGTCTTCCTGCCCGCCCACGGTACCGCGGCGGCCCAGCTCTACCAGAATGTCACGGGCTGAAACGCCATACTTTTTCTCTGCCCGCTCTGCGAACAGCAGGAACGAGGAGTAAACGCCCGCATACCCCAAAGTCAGCGCGTTACGGTCCACACGGATCGGCTGGTCCATCATAGGGACCACCAGATCCTCGGCCACATCCATGATCTTGTACAGATCGACACCGGTTTCCACACCCATGCGGTCCAGCACGGCACAGAATACTTCCAGCGGGGTGTTACCCGCCCCCGCACCCAAACCGGCAACAGAACCGTCGATACGGGATGCGCCGGCTTCAATGGCAGCCAGCGAGTTGGCAATGCCCATGCCCAGATTATGGTGGCCGTGGAAACCGATTTCGACATTGGAAGGCAGTTCGGTGCGCAGCAAACCGATGTGCGCAGTGACATCATCCGGCAGCATGTAGCCGGCAGAATCGGTGGCGTAGATACAGTTGGCTCCGTAGCCCACCATCAGCTTGGCCTGCTCGAGAATCTTCTCGGGACTGACCATATGCGCCATCATCAGGAAGCCGACGGTGTCCATCTTCATTTCGGCGGCCATGCCAATATGCTGTTCCGACACATCCGCTTCGGTGCAGTGGGTAGCCACACGGATGGAAGAAACACCGCAGTCCCGGGCCATTTTGAGATGGTCAACGGTACCGATCCCCGGCAAAAGCAGCGCAGAAATTTTGGCGTTTTTCATCTTCGGCACAACGGCGCTGAGGTATTCCTTGTCGCTGTGGGCCGGGAAACCGTAGTTCAAAGAGCGACCGCCCAGACCGTCACCGTGGGTGACTTCGATCATCGGCATACCCGCCTCATCCATTGCTGTCGCGATGCTGACCGCCTCATCCAGACTGATCTGGTGTTGTTTGGCGTGCATGCCATCGCGCAGGCTCATATCGTGCAACGTGACTTTTTTACCTTGTAAATTCATTGTTCTCTCCCCCGCTTAGCCGCGTGCCGGCAATGTGATGGTGCCGTCAGCCGCTTCTTCGGCAAACATCTCGGCAGTACGCAGAGCGGCGGCCGTCATGATGTCCAGGTTGCCAGCGTACTTGGGCAGGAAATCGCCCAACCCTTCCACCTGCATGTAACAGGTGACCTTGTTGCCATCAAATACAGGGCCATTAACCAGGGTGTAACCCGGAACGTACTTCTGTACTTCCTTTACCATGGCGTGCACAGATTCGGTGATGGCTTCCTGGTCAGGCTCACTTTCAGTAAGACAGTGGATGGTGTCGCGCATCATCAGAGGCGGCTCGGCCGGGTTGATGATAATGATCGCCTTGCCTTCTTTGGCACCGCCTACTTTCTCCACCGCACCCGCTGTGGTGCGGGTGAACTCGTCGATGTTCTGGCGCGTGCCCGGGCCCACCGAGTGTGACGATACGGTGGCAACAATCTCACCATAAGCCACAGGCTGAACTCGGCTTACAGCGGCAATCATCGGGATTGTCGCCTGGCCACCGCAGGTCACCATGTTGACGTTCATTTCCAGGTTCTTGGCATGGTCTGTCAGGTTCACCGGCGGCACACAGAAGGGGCCAACGGCTGCTGGCGTCAGGTCTACCATGATTACGCCCAATTCGTTCAGCTTGCGGCTGTTCTCGGCATGGACGTAGGCAGAAGTTGCATCAAAGGCGACGCGAATATCATCTTCGAGAATATGTTCCAGAACACCGTCCACCCCGGTTGAGCAGGTTTTAATGCCCATTTCGGTAGCACGTTTGAGGCCTTCGGATTCCGGATCGATACCCACCATCCAGACGGGCTCAATCCACTCGGAACGCTGCATTTTCATGAGCAGGTCGGTGCCGATGTTGCCTGGGCCAATAATGACCGCTTTGAGTTTCTTGTTCATGTTTCGGATTCCTGTATCAACGGGAGCAATCAGATGAAGCGGACAGACGCACTGCCAATGCCACCTATGCTCACACTCATAAAATCACCAGCTTGCACCGGCTCCAGAGGCACCAACGAACCGGACAAAATCACTTCGCCAGCCTTCAGTGGAATACCAAACTGCCCCAGGGTGTTTGCCAGCCAGGTAACACAGGTAACCGGGCTTCCCAAAGCCGCCGCGCCCGCGCCGGTGCTGATAATTGATCCGTTCTTTTCCACCACCATGCCGCAGGTAGCCAGATCCACCTTGCGGGGATTCACCGCCCGATCCCCCAGCAGGAACACGCCGCAGGATGCGTTGTCGGCTACTGTGTCCTGAATTTTGATTTCCCAGTTTTCAATGCGGGAGTCCACTACCTCAAAACAGGGCAGCACGCAATCGGTTGCTGCCAGCACATCCGCTGCTGTCAGGCCCGGGCCCATCAGGTCTTTTTTCAGGATGAAGGCGATTTCACCTTCCGCCTTGGGCTGCATCAGGCGATCGGAAATCTGCACTTCCTCGCCCTGGCTGTATGCCATTTTGTCTGTGAGGTAACCAAAATCCGGCTGCCCCACCTTGAGCATGTTTTGCACCGCCTTTGAGGTCAGGCCGATCTTCTTGCCGATCACCTTTTCTCCGGACTCGATACGGCGCTCCAGAACCCGGAGAGAGATGTTGTAGGCATCGTCAATGCTGATATCACTGAAGCGCTCTGTCAGCGGGCGCACGGGGGTGCGGTTAACCATGGCCTCATAGAGCTCATCACCACAGGCCTGTATCTGTTGCTTGTCCATGTCCGCTCCTCAGAGTTTGATGCAGATGTTTTTGGTTTCGGAATAGAACTCGAGGCCGTGCACACCGCCCTCGCGACCCAGGCCGGACTGCTTGGCGCCACCAAACGAGGTGCGCAGATCCCGCAGGAACCAGGAGTTCACCCAGGCCAGGCCCACTTCCATCTGTTCAGCCACACGAATGGCGCGGGCCGAGTTTTCAGTCCAGGTTGCACAGGCCAGGCCGTAGTTGGTGTCATTCGCCAAGGCGATGGCTTCGTCCTCGGTATCAAACGGGCGGATGTGGCAGCAGGGCCCGAAAATCTCTTCGCGGATAACGCGCGCGTCTTCCGGCAAACCGGTCCAGATGGTCGGTTCAATCCAGGCGCCTTCGTTCAGCTCGGCCCCCATATCCGGGATGCCGCCACCGATTTCCACGGTTGCACCTTCTTCCCGCGCCAGGTCGTAATAGCTCTTCACTTTTGCCCGATGCTCGAGGCTGACCAGCGGTCCGAAGTTGGCTTCGGGGTCTTCCGGGCGACCCAGCTTCAGTTTGGCAACTTCTTCCTTCATACGGGCGAGGAAGCGGTCGAAAATCGGGCGCTCCACATACACCCTTTCCGTGCCCAGACAAACCTGGCCACAGTTGACAAATGCTGAGCGCATGGTGCCCTCTACTGCCTTTTCAAGGTCACAGTCGGCAAACACGATGCCCGCGTTCTTGCCACCGCACTCCATGGAAACATTGCGCAAGCCAACCGCCGCCGCTTTCATAATGACTTCACCGGTGCGGGTTTCGCCGGTGAAAGTAATTGCATCAACCAAGGGGTGAGTGGTCAGGAAAGCGCCAGCGGAGTCAGGGCCGAAACCGTGCACCACGTTAAACACTCCGGGCGGCACACCACACTCGTTCATAACCTCACCCAGAAGGGTTGCGGTAGCGGGTGTTTCTTCGGATGGTTTCACAACCACGGTGTTGCCGCAGGCCAGCGCCGGACCCACTTTAAAGGTCATCAAAAGCAAAGGCAGATTCCACGGGGAAACAACAGCGATAACACCCTTTGGAGTGCGGTGACCAACGTTCAGAGCACCCGTACCGTCCGGGGTGTCCATGCGAAAGCCCTCGGTGGGATGGCTCATGGAGTCCGCAAACTCCTTGAAGTTCGCCGCCCCACGGGGAATGTCGATGTGACTCGCCATGGAACGTGGCTTGCCGGTATCCAGGCACTCTGCATCCAGAAACTCGTCAAAACGCTCATTGATGCGATCGGCAATCCTGTACAGCATTTCAGATCGCTGCTTTTGCGTCATTTTGCCCCAGGGGCCTTTCAGGGCAGCCTTGGCGGCACGGACAGCGGTATCGACTTCTGCTTCACCTGCTTCATGGACTTTGCCAATGAGGCTATTGTCTACAGGGCTGCGATTTTCAAATAGCTTTCCGCTGGCAGAGGGCACGTACTCGCCATTGATAAAATGTTTGAACTCTTTCATGGCTCACCTTTTTCGTTAACTACACCTGCGCACTGCCGCAGCGTTCTGGTTTTTCGAATAACACAGGGGTTTGCATAGCTCGACCAGGTTCTCGAGCACTTCTCGATAGCTTGGTCCTTTTGCCTTAAAACACCTTGGTAAGGTGCAGTCGCAACAGAGCCCCTTCTGCCCCTGCTTCGTTGTTGTACTCCTGGTAGACCGCTGCGTTCAGACCTAACCCGTGGCCAGGCCAGAAATAGCCGGCTTCCGCACCAAGGGCATGCTTTTCCGCTTTATCGGCGGGACCACCGTCATTGCTCTCGAGCTGCCAGGCTTCATAGCCCACCAGACCCACATTCAGCCCGCTGTCCAGACGGTGGCTCAGGGCCCACTCGATCAGATAGCTGTCGCCGGGTGTAACACCGGTATCATCCTGTTCGGTCTTGATTTCGTACCGGGAAAGCGCTGAAAAGGTCCAGCGTTTGTCCGGGTCAAAATGCCAGGATCCACCCAGAGTCAGCATGGTGGTGCCATACCCTTTGCCGATGGATGCCGGTTCCGTTGGCTCGTAGCTTGCGGTATCAAACCAGTGGCCCGCGGCAAACACTGCGTCCCATTGTTTGCCATGCCACCCCAGTACAACCCGCCCCACAAAAATGTCACCCAGACCGCTGTCGCTGTCCTTTACGCCAATACCCTTGAAATCAAGCGAGGTGCGCTGCAAGGGCACAATCAGTTCTGCCCCGTAGCTGGCCCCCAGGAAAGTCTTATCGGTGATCCAGATAAAGCGGTTGGCCAACGCAGTTACTTCGCCCGTGTTCTTTCCGGGTGCCTTGTTGGCCTGGCCATCTCTCACATTGTCTATGTCGTAGTGCGCCAGATAGCCACGGTAATACATGCCTGGCGGCGGTACGGCGGGGCCACCTATGCCTTCCACACCGGGAACATAGTGCCCGTTGGCTGCCAGCACGGGGGACGAAAGAGGCGCTGCCGCCAGCAAACCGGCCAAAGTCATAACTTTTTTGTATCTCATCAAGCTGTCCTTTTTTGTAATTGTTGGAAATGTATCTTTCAGCGTCAGCGCCCGAGTTTTTTTGCAGACTGCCCAGCGATACCGAAGTGCTGCTTGGGCATTTCGGTGATCATCACCCGGATGCGTTCCATAGGGGCGTCCAGTGAGCGGGCCATGGCTTCGCTCACTTCCCGGATCAGTGTTTCTTTTTGCTCATCACTACGGCCTTCAATGATATAAAGCTGTGCAATTGGCATAACCTCTCCTTATTCGATGGAATTGGGTACGCGGGCCCAGCCCTTTTCAGGGGCCGGTAACTGTGTCACCGGCGCTCCTGATAAAGGTGTCGCTTCGTATACCCGGTTAATCAGGTCAATACCGACAGGAACCGCTCGTTCAGCGCACGGTCGTGGTAGAAAATGGCCTTGCCCAGTTCCTCGGCATCCCAGGTGACCGGCTCGTGGTCCGGGTAGTGGTAATCGCCGCCGGCGAACACTTCGTTGCGGTTGCCAGAAGGGTCAAAGAAATAAATCGTCTGCCCGTGGGTAAGGCCGTGACGGGTTGGGCCGATATCGATGGAGGTGTCGGTCATGGACAACAGGTCCGCAGCCTTGAGCACATCCTGCCAGGTTTCCAGGAAGAAGGAGGCGTGGTGGAATTTGGCCGGCTCTTCGTGGTGAATAAAGGCGACATCATGTGCCTTCATGCTGGCAGTCAGGAACTGCGCAACCCGCTTGCCGTCAGGAGCTATTACTTGCTCAGCCAGATCAAAACCGAGCACATCACGGAACAAATTCAGAGTTTCATCCAGGTTAGGACCGTAGAGCAGGCAATGGTCGAAACGCGTTGCCTTCATACCTTCAAGTCCGCGCGGCCAGGCTTCCGGGTTGTGATTGCCCACACCCCATTTACCGGTCTGCTTCTTCGTAGCGAAGATTTCAAAGGCGTGTCCGGTGGGGGCGATAAAACGCACCCGGCGCCCGCAGTCCTTAAGTTCACCCTCGGGAACGTCTTCGATCTCACAGCCAAACGCGGCGAGTTCGCCACGCAATTGATCCACCACCTCTTCGCTGAGGCACTTGAAAGCCATAAAGTCCATACCAGGCTCATCTGCCTCACGAAGCACGACGGAGAACTTGTCCACCTCGGTCCAAGCCTTTAAATACACGCGACCTTGATCATCACGGTCCATTTCGATCAGGCCCAAAAGGTCGCTGTAGTGTTTGACGGCTTCATCCATATCGAGAACACGGATCTGGACGTGACCGGGACGCATTACACCCTTTTTCATAATCATTACCTCATTGCTTTTGTTGTTGTGTGCTCATTCGTGTGTCTGGCTGCAGGTTGCTGCGGCCGGCATTCAATAATCAGATCGGTCAATGGATAGATGCGACAGGCCAGCACCTGATCCTGTGCAAGCGCTTCCGGGGGCACGTGCATCCGGCTCATCTTTCCACAGGAATACTGGCCACTGAGCACGGTAACCTTGCAGAAGCCACAACCACCGCCCCTGCAGCCAACCGGCACGCATTTCAGCCCCTGTTGCTCCATAGCCTTGAGAACGCTCTGGCCAGACTTGCAACGAAACGACTGACCACTGCACTGTTCGGTGACTTGCAAGAACTCGCCCATGGGCCGGCCCCCATCAGATTTTTTTAAACAGGGCAGAGCGCTGTCCATCTTCCGCTCCGTCAGCCGCCGTCAGGAATTTCTCCATGAAAATATCCCGTTCAAACAGTCGCCCTCGCATCAGTGCGGTGAGGGCCGCATCAATCATTGGTGGCGGCCCACAGAGGTAGGCTTTTCGGCCCGAAAAGCGTTCGTCAAAATGCGCTTTCGCGGCATCGTGCACGTACCCCTTGAACCCTTGCCAGCTGACGTCCTCCTCGGCCTGACTCAAGGCGGGGACATAGGTAAAGTTTTCATGGTCACGTGCCAGACCTTCAAAAAGCTCTCGGTTATAGAGTTCTTCCAGATTGCGGGCGCCTTGAAAGAGCACGATCTGCCGGTCATCGTCCTGCGCCAGCAGGTCCAGAATCATGCTTTGGGGGCTGGAAAGCCCGGAACCACCGGCAATGAAAATGAGATCACCCGGCTGGGAGCTGCGCACAAAGAACTGCCCGTATGGCCCTGACAGGTTCAGTCTGTCACCTTCTTTTAACTGCTGGTGAATGAAGGATGTGGCCGCGCCCCCTTCGACCAGCCGGATATGCAGTTCCACTTCATCTGCACGGCTAGGAGGATTCGCCAGCGAGAAGGCCCGGGAGCCTTCCACGTCAGGCAAATCAATATTGATGTACTGGCCAGCCTGAAAGGCCATTCCTCGGTCAAGCTTTAAGTGCACGCCCTTGATGGTTGGCGACAGGTCAACAATTTGGGTGACCGTGGCTTGATAATCCTCAACCGGATACCCCTCAAAGTCTTCATCTACATCAATGTCCGCTTCAATGGTCACGTCACTTTCAAGCGTGGCGCAGCAAGCCAGCACCTTGCCCTCTTCTCGCTCACTGTCCATCAACGCAAATGAAGAGGCTTCTCCCAGATCCACATCACCGTCGACCACCTGAACCTTGCAGGTTCCACAGGTTCCGTGGCCACAAGCAAAGGGCAACCACACACCACTACGAAGCGCGGCCTGAAGGATGGTCTGGCCATCTTCAACTTCAATCTGTTCGCCAATCGGCTCAATGGTTACGGTATGGCTCATAACTCAACCCTCAGGATGCGGAACCCCGGATGCCTTCCAGGCCCGGAGTGGTTACGGTCAGCATGCTTTTATGGTCAATACCGCTGTCGATCAGCGTGGAGGCCGGGTCTGGGGTGAAGGCTTCACCGTTAAGCAGCCACTGGGCATTCAGAAAGTCAGCTTTTTCGGAATCCGGGTGCCCGGCAGCCGCAGGCTTGAGCAGCTCGTCTACAAACGCACCAAAGGTCATGTCCGGCGCAACCAGCAACGCAAAAGGTGCGCAGAACATCAGATGCTTGGGCCAGTAGACATAAAGCAGCTGCATGCCGTTGAAGTTCTCGACACGGTCTTTGGGTTCTGCGTGATATTCGGATATAGCGTTAACACTCATGGTGTTCTCCTTCTTGTTTTGGTGGCCCGCCCGGGCTGACAGCGAGGGCGGGCAAATCTGGTCAGGCTGCGGTCTTTTTCTCGCTATTCGACTGCAATGGCTTCAGGCCCTTGATATCCAGCCAACGCCGGTGATCCGGCGAGCCGTGATATTCCATGTTGTCGACGCCAAGATTGATGTGGTAATACTTCTCAACCACTGTCGCGACGTCCGCACCACCGCAGTTACCCTGATAAATCTGATGTACTGGCAGCCAAGCCTGTATGTACTTCTCTGGCTCGTTCTTGAAGATGTCGCAGCAACCGTCGGAGCAGAAATGGTAGCGCTCACCTTCGTGCTTGATCTGGCGATGACTGAACACTGACGGATCGTCTTTTTCGGTAAAGATCACCGGTATCTGGCACACCTGACAGAGCTGGGGAAGCGTATTGTTGTAGAAACGACGTCCCTCTTTCTGCTCTTTGTCCCAGTGTTCAAAACGAGCGCGATAGTACTTGTCGAAAGTCTCCGGATACTTCTCAGAGAGCCAGGTCATCTCTTCTTCTTCAGGCATCCAGGTGTGGAAGTTGGTGGCCTGACTATACTGGTAGAAAGTGCCCCAGGCCTGATGGCTGACGTGGTTCTTGGCAGCATTCGCAACATCCTGATACTTGGGAGGACGAATGCCGTAGCGCTCCAGATCCTTGAACAGGGCTCCACCATTCTGCTCGTAGTAAACTTCCCAGGCTTCCGCCCAGGACATCACCTTGTTGGGCAACATGTAGTCCATCATCATTCCCACCAGACTCAGTAGGCGGAAGCCACGCCAGAACCACTTGTCGATCCAGCGCTGGATGATCGGTACGTTGTCCTCGTGCTGCTCAAGTATGAACTTGATCACCTCAAGGCCGAGGGTCATGTGACGTGCTTCATCCGACTGGGCAGAGAACCCGAAAGTGACCGTAGCCATATCACCGTTATAGGCGGCACCCGACATAAAGGGCACAAACAGCAGGTTGGTCAGAACGTATTCAAACGAGAACGAAATGGCTGTCAGAAACTCGAAAGGGCCCGCAGATCGTGCGTCATCGAAGAAAGATTTGGGAACCGAAAGGAACCAGATCCTGTCATGCTGGTGTGCCGCATCGTGCAAGCCATTGAAATGTTTGTTGTAATGGCTCATTGCGTGTTGCTGGGTCTGGGAGTGGCGCAACTCGTCAATGGCCTGCAGTTGGCAAGCGACTCTGGCACCGGCCCCACTAAACTGGCGACCAACCCGCGCATACCCCTGAAATGCCGCGTATTCGAGTGGCGAAACGCCCGAAAGGAACAGCTTCAGCGCGTTAACGTAACGGGCGTCAGTAATGTTCTGATGGCCGTTGTTCTGAGCAAACGCATCAAAAATTGCGTACAGCTTCTTTTCTTTCTCGGCCTGGTACTTCCAGTAGGCATCCATGGTCAGGCGAAACGGGTCTTCCCATTGCGACCAATCGGTAATCTTGATGCCCTCAAACTGCTCATCCGGATAGATGTCTTCTTTTTTCTGGTACGTGGGCTCCCAGGCCATATCACGGGTAAGGTACTGGTACTTGTCTTTCAGGTTCAGCTTCTTGTTTTTAATAGCCATCTTGGATCTCCCAATCAGTTCCACTGAAGAATGAAGTGGTCGTCGTCTTCGTCGACATTGCCGCCAATACTGATCACATCAATCAGCATTTCCTGAACATCCCATTCGCGACCGAGTGTCTCTTCCATGGTTGCGCGGTTAATAACCAGACGTTTTTCCGCCTCAATCCGGATCATGGCCGGTTGGTGCTGTACCTCAGCCTCCGGGTTGTCCTGCATTACCGCTTCAACCAAATAGCGGGCGTTGTCGTTGTCCTGAAATGCGATAAATACTTTCTGGCTCATGCCTGAACTCCTGTACTTTCAAGACCAACTTTCTTAAGCCGGACAGAAAGCTCTGCGCGGATTTCGTCCAGGGCATCGAGACCGGTCGTAGCCTGAGCAATCGGTTTCAAGGCCTCATAAGCGCGAGGCTCCCACTGGGTCACCCATATCTGGAGCTGTTCACGGTTACCCTCGCTCTCGCCAACAACGGTCTTGGTCATTGCGTTGGTCCAACGCAGAGATTCCTTGAACCAGTCGCGTTGGAACTCGGTGAGCAGAGACACATCCTCGGCACCCTGCTCGCCCAACCAAGCGTCCATCCTGTCGTAGATCAACGGATACATAAGGCCATCCAGAAGAACGTTCTGCACAAGCGTGAGCTCGAACCAGTCATCGATCACCAGCATGTCTTCCACCAGTTTGCGCATGGGCTGCCAGAGTTCGTCGTCCATCCAGAAGGTTTTGGATTCATCCAGCGCCTTGCCTGTGCTGCCATCGAGCAGCAGAGCAATACGGGACAGGTACTGGCCAATCCCCAGTCGGTCGGTTGCAGCAAACATGTGCATCTGGGCAACGGTAGTCGCGATAGCATCGCCCGCGATTTTGCTGTTGTTCATATTCGCGCCCAGCTCAACATGGCGCAGGGGCACTAACAGTCGTAGGAGCTGGTGCTGGGTTTCCTCAGGCAGGCGGGTCAGCAGGTTTCGCTTGTCGCAGAAGCCAAAGTTGCTTTCTGCAGCTTCCTGCATCTTGGCCCGGTTGCCGACATAGGCGCCGTAGAAAAACTGGCGCGGATCGGTTACGGCATACCAGTCATCCATTTGCATGGCAGTACGGTTGGGGTCGTTCAAAGTGCGCTTCGGATCCCACAGCGGCCGGTAGTGAAAATTGGTTTTGGCTTCGATATCAAAACTGGCTTCCTGATAGCGGGTTGCCGGCTTGTCACCAAACCTGCGAGCTATCGCGGAGTAGGTATTGCGAATGGGTTCCACAGAGGTGGTTTTTATTTCAATAGTCATAACTGCCCTACCATCATTGTTGTTGTGAGGTGGATGTTGGCGCTGGTGGTTAGCTGCTTTCTAGCGGTGGCCGTTCTCTCCGAAACGCCACTTGACCATGTCTTCATCAATCTGGCGGATCATCGCGGAATCCATGTGCACTACGTTGTTGTGCTCACAGAAAGTCTTGAAGGCGCCTCGGGGCAGCACCAGCTCGACAAACAGTTCGGGGTAGCCGATTGCAAAATCGAACTCCACAAACTTGTCCTCTGGTGCGCTGCGAACCCGGATGTAGCGGGTGTACTCGTTGAAGGTCTTTACTCGGTGTTCCATTGCTGACCCCGTTATCGTTGTTGTTTGTTAAATAGGTTTGAGCAACGGCTGTGCCACAATTTTCTTAGGGCTGCCAAAAGCAATACCAACAAACTGTTTTTATTGATTTTTTAGAGGAATCGGAGTTGTTTAAGCATCAGAAAATAGTTTTTAAAATTTGAGGTTGATCAGGAAAATTTGATCATTTGATAAAAAACAAAAAATTAAGTGAGCAATTGATGAATCGCTCTAGATCATCTAGTACTTTCCGATTGTTTTTTATCATTTGATTGATTTTCGACATCAATCTGTGGATACATGACTGTCGCAGATTCCGAGCGTTCGCCTTCACCCCACACAAAAACAAAAGGGGACCCGAGCATGGCTGTCAGTTATAAGCCGAAACTGAAAAACATTAAATTTCAAGACCTTACTGACCAAATTCGATTCCTGAGCTCCGAAGGAAAAATCTGGCTTGGTGAGCAGCGCATGCTGTTGATGGCTGTGAGCGCCATGGGCGCA
The DNA here is from genome assembly GCF_048269445.1 of Marinobacter sp. Classification (GTDB taxonomy): domain Bacteria; phylum Pseudomonadota; class Gammaproteobacteria; order Pseudomonadales; family Oleiphilaceae; genus Marinobacter. The sequence continues at coordinate 16,090 of NZ_JBLXIQ010000012.1, forward strand.
TTCCGGCGCGAAATGGTTAACAGCATGGGCATTGCAAGAGCAAAGGGCTTTTTTCTGCGCCTTGGCTACCAGTCCGGCCTGAAGGATGCAGAGCTGGCACGTAAGCTTCGCCCGCACTGCGACGAGATGGACATTTTTCTTGCTGGCCCGCAACTCCATGCCCTGAAGGGTATGGTCAACGTTACCCCTATTCAGGTGGACATCGATCAGGAAACTGGCGACTTCTATGCGGAAATGGAGTGGATTGATTCTTTTGAAGTGGAAATTTGCCAGACCGAATTGGGGCAAATGGATGAGCCAGCTTGCTGGGCTTTGCTGGGCTATGCATGCGCCTATACATCCTCGTTCATGGGGCGTGAAATCATTTTCCGTGAAACCAGTTGCCGCGGCTGCGGGGATGAAAAATGCATTATTGTAGGAAAGCCTGCTGAACAGTGGGACGACGCCGAAGAGTTTGCCCGTTACTTCAAAGCAGACCCCATCATAGAAGAACTTTACGATCTGCAATCTCAGGTCAGCTCGTTGCGCAGCAGCCTCGAAAAGCAACAGGGGCAGTACTATGGCATTGGCCAGTCGGCGTCCTACAACAAAGTCTGCAAAATGATTGATAAAGCAGCGTTGGGAAAAGTTTCGGTGTTGCTGCTTGGTGAAACCGGTGTTGGTAAAGAAGTGATCGCACGCAGTGTTCACTTGCGCAGTGAAAGGGCTGACAGGCCGTTTGTTGCCGTCAATTGTGCCGCCATACCACCGGACCTTATTGAATCCGAACTTTTTGGCGTTGAAAAAGGCGCCTTTACCGGTGCTAACCAATCCCGCCCGGGCCGATTTGAACGGGCTGATAAAGGCACGATTTTTCTGGATGAAGTGGTCGAACTGACACCCCGAGCGCAGGCTTCGCTACTACGAGTGCTTCAAGAGGGAGAGCTAGAGCGCGTTGGCGATAACCGCACACGATCGGTCAATGTGCGCATCATAACTGCAACAAACGAAAGCCTTGCTGAGGCGGTTGAAGCGGGTAAATTCCGGGCAGACCTCTACTATCGCCTGAATGTTTTTCCCGTGCAGATTCCACCTTTGCGCGAACGCCTTGAAGACCTCCCGCTTCTAACCGAGCACTTTCTACGGAAGTTCGAAGCAGAGTATAACAAACACACCCTCGGCCTGTCGGACAAGGCGCTGGAGCTTTGCCTTCGCTATCGCTGGCCCGGCAATATCCGGGAATTGGAAAACGTGATCGAGCGCGGCGTGATACTCACTGACAATAACGAGTCCATCAGCCAGGACGCGCTTTTTGCGGTCTTCCGAAACAGCGAATTCCAGCAGGCTTCGCCTCAACCCTCGGAATTTATCGATGACGCGGGTCAGGTAGTCTCCGGCGATTTGCATCAAGAAGGGTCCGCGCACTGGGCGGAGAGCATCATCAACAACAATATCAGTCTGGATGAGGTGGAAGAAACTCTTATGCGGCGGGCGATGAGTCAGGCAAGCCAGAACGTGTCCGAGGCCGCACGCTTGCTTGGGCTCACCCGGCCAGCACTGGCTTATCGGCTCAAAAAAGCCGGAATACCGCAGAAAAATTAAGCGTACCAATGACTCAGAAGCGCTGACTTGCACAATCAACACGCCGGTTCCTTTGCCAACCCTCGGAAATCAGGCAGGCAAGTCACTGGTTTCAGTTTGCGTTACAATGTAGAACTCCAACACATTTTTTGCAGCATCTGCCCACATGATCCGACACTTCCTGCTCAGTATACTGCTCCTTTTGTCCGCCTCTGTGCTGGCTGCAGGCACACAACAATCAGCATCTCCCCGCAACGTTGGCTTCTATTACGGCAACGAAGCGCCGATAGGCAGCCTATACGCTTACGACTGGCTAGTGTTGCAAGCAGACCAAACCTCGAATGCCCGCCTCGACCTATTGAACCAAGGCCAAACCCGCCCGATCGTATATCTGAGCGCAGGAGAAATGGCCCGGTCACACCAAGCAGCCAAAAGCCTACAGAGCGACTGGG
>NZ_JBLXIQ010000013.1:0-9996 GCF_048269445.1 Marinobacter sp.
GTTTTGAAACGGCCCATTTGGGTTGTCTCTACCGCGTCTTCGGAGGGGGTCCAGACTACGGGCGATTGTTCTGTAAGGCTCATCCGTCGCTCCTGTTACTTACTGCATGTGCCAGCCGTGGCTGACAACGATAGATTGGCCAGTGAGTGCGGCCGAAGGAAAGGCCGCAAGATGCACGGCCATTTCGGAAACATCTTCCAAGGTAGTGAACTTGCCGTCCACTGTGTTCTTCAACATAACCTTGCTGATGACTTCCTCTTCAGAAATACCAAGCTCCTTTGCCTGTTCCGGAATCTGATTGTCAACGAGCGGCGTTCTTACAAAGCCCGGGCAGATAATATTACTGCGCACGCCGTGCTCCGCGCCTTCTTTGGCAACCGCGCGACACAAACCCAGCATGCCATGCTTTGCAGCCACATAAGGCGACTTCAGGGGTGAGGCCTCCAGTGAATGCACAGACCCCATATACAGCATAGTACCTCCACCACCTGCGTACATCTGTCTGAGCGCAGCACGGGTTACCAGAAAGGCGCCATCAAGGTGCACGTTGATGACCCGGCGCCAGTCCGCATACGCCAGTTTATGTACCGGATCTATATGCTGAATACCGGCATTGGCCACGGCGATGTCCAAGCCGCCCCATGCTTCCACAAGGGTGGCAACACCGGCATCGACGGCAGCCTCATCAGTCACATCCATGGCCAGAGCCATTGCAGTGCCGCCCGCTTTTTCTATGGCATCAACAGCCTCTTGGGCGCTTTCCAGAGTAAGGTCGGCTACAGCTACACGGGCGCCTTCGCGGCCATAGTGTTCTGCGATTGCACGGCCTATACCGCGCCCGGCTCCTGTAATCAGGGCTATTTGGTTTTCTAATCGCATCGTTGTCTCTCCTTAGTCGTAAGCCACGCCGGGCAGCCAGGTCGCGATCTCGGGCACTAGGAATACAATGGCCAGTGCGATCAGCTGAATAACAATGAAGGGTATAACGCCCTTATAGATGTCGATCACCGTGATTTCCGGCGGCGCTACACCTTTGATGTAAAACAGAGCAAAGCCTACCGGTGGCGTCAAAAACGACGTTTGCAGGCACATGGCAAAGAGGATGGTAAACCACACCAAGTCAAATCCGAGATGTTGTACAACCGGTGCCACCAGCGGAAGAATAATCAGTGTAATTTCAACCCAGTCGAGGAAGAAACCAAGCAAGAACACTGCAAACAGAATGGTCAACACCACGCCGTAGGGCCCGAATGGTAGGCCCAACAGTGCATCTTTGATTACTTCATCGCCACCAAGGCCGCGCAACACCACAGAGAAAGCCGTTGCGCCGAGAAAAATAGCAAAGATAAACGCAGACGTTCGTGTGGTTTGCTGTATTGATGAGCGCAGAACCTTCATGTTCAACCGCCGTGCCATCACAGCCAGCAATAGAGCACCCAAGGCGCCGACACCGGACGCTTCCGTGGGCGTGGCTATGCCAGCAAAAATAGAACCGAGCACACCGAGAATCAGCGCAGCTGTCGGCAAAACTGCCTTGGCGACGTCCCAAACTATGCTCCAGGATACTTTCTCCGTGCCTTCCGGCACTGGCGCGATGTGCGGCTGCAACAGCGGCCGGATCATGGCATAGGCAACGTACATGGCACCCAATAGCAAACCGGGCAGGAAGGCACCCATAAACAAATCACCCACGGAGGCTTCGGGAACCGCCAGTCGGTCAGCCATCAGCACCAACATTATGGAAGGAGGAATCAGGATCCCAAGGGTGCCCGTGGCGCAGGCTGTGCCAACTGCAAACCCTTTGTCATACTTGTTTTCCATCATCACGGGCAAGGAAAGCATGCCCAGCAGCACCACGGACGCACCAATAATGCCGGTGGTCGCTGCCAGCAGTACGCCAATAATAATGACCGTTACCGCATAGCCGCCACGCACAGCACCAAACAGCTTTACCATGCTATTCATCAGTCGCTCAGCAACACCAGACTGATCGAGCATGATGCCCATAAAGATAAACATGGGCAGCGCTACCAGAGTTTCACTGTTAACAACTTTCCACACGCGCTCGGGCATTAGTCCCATGGATGACACATAATCGAACCACAGATTGGCGCCAAAATTCTCAACGGCCACCACACCGATAACCGTCCAGATAACGGCAGTACCACCCAACACCCAGGCAACCGGAAAACCGGTCATCAATAAGGCCCCGAACGTCAGGAACATACCAATCACAAATAAGGTTTCAAGCTCCATCAGGACACATCCTCTTTCTTGTTATTGCTGGTATCGACAGAGATGGGCTTCGGAAAACCAAAAAGCAGCGCGGTAACTTTTAGCAAGCGCGATAGCGCGGCAATCGCCAGAAGAATAAAAGACAGTGCCACAACGCCTTTGAGAACCCAGCGGTAAGGAAGCCCGGCAGGCGCCTGACTGGTCTCGCCCTGCTGCCAGGAACTGAATGCGTAGGGGATCATCTCGTAAACCGCCAACCCGAGAAACGGTAATAGCAGGAATAGCAGGCCAAACAGTTCAACCCAGCCTTGGGCTCTCAAGGTCATGCGTTCATGAAGCACATCCACTCGCACGTGATCATCAACAACCAGGGTATAAGCCAGCCCCAGAAGCCAACCGATACCAGCCAAGTGCCACTGGACCTCCTCCAGTGTCACCGAGCCATGCTCGAAGGCATAGCGACCAACCACCGCCCAGATGATTACGCCGGTTAGCACCACCCAGAGCCAAGAAGCACCCTTGCCTATTGCAGCGATTGCACGATCGACCCACTGGCTAACACGGGTTGTTGGCAACACTGTGTGATGGTGAAGAAATTCACCGGCGTCGGGCACCTGTGCCCGCGAGTTTTGCGGTGAGTCTTTATCAGACACCGTCATAGAATAAATCCCCGCTCAGAAAACCTATGCTGCGAAACAAGGATGACCCCGAAGGGCCATCCAGACTTGGTTAGAGAGCACCGGTATTTTTCCGGTGCCTCAGATCAGCCCCGGACTTTAAAGATCCGTTGGTACGTAGGCGCGCGAATCCCACACCTTGTAGGTCTCCATGAACTCGTTCTGGCTTTCGTAAACGCGCTTGAAGTCCGCATCTTTGGAGGCTTCTTCTTTCAAAACCTCTTCAGTAACCGACTTTAGCTTCTGCAGAACGTCGCGGGGAATCTGGTCAGCATTTACACCTTTGGCTTGGAAGCCAGCCAGCACCTTACCGTTCTTGTACTCGCCCTCGGCCAGAGCCAGCGTTGTTGCGGCGGTACAAGAGGCTTCAACCAGCGCTTTTTGAGCGTCGGTTGCGTTGTTCCACTCGTCCTTATTGATCAACATGTACTGAGCAGTGAACTGCTGATGCCAACCGGGGAAGAGGTTGTATTTGACCACCTGATCGAATCCGAGAATCTGGTCAATAGCAGGCATGGAAAATTCGGTTGCATCGATGGTGCCTTTTTCCAGCGCCTGAAATAGCTCACCGCCGGGCATCATGGTGACCGAAGCCCCCAGTTTTTCCAGAACCTTGCCACCTAGACCCGCAAAGCGAATTTTCAAACCTTTGTAGTCTTCCAGAGTGTCAATTTTGTCTTTGTACCAGCCAGCTGTTTCGGGCCCGATTATGCCGCAAAGCTGCGCATGTACGTCGAAGCCTTTGTTGGCATACACTTCCTGCAGCATTTCGTGACCGCCACCATAGTAGTACCAGCCGGTATAAGCCCAAGGCTTCATACCAAAAGGCACAGCCGCAAACAGTGGAATCGCCGGAACCTTACCTTGGTCGTAACCGATCCAGGTGTAACCCGCAGAAACCTTGCCATCAGAGACAGACTGGAGAATATCGAACGCCGGAACCAGCTTACCCGGCTCGTAGACACGAACCTGAATACTACCGCCAGAAGCTGCGTTAAGATTTTCGGCAACCCAGGCCGCTGGCGACCCCAATCCGGGGAGATTGGTGGAGAAGGCAACTGGCATTTTCCAACGCAAATCGTCTGCGTATACCGATCCTGTTGTCAGGGCAATCGCACCGGCAATTCCGGTGATGGCCTTGAGAAGTTTCATTGGCGAGTCTCCTAGCATTGTTGTTGTAGTTGGCTGGCAGGATGATTTTCCTGACAAGCCTGATCTGAGCGTAGTCAGACATCGCAGGAAACGAGACAGACATTTGTGTATTTTGAGTCCTACGAAAGCGTCAGTCTTGTTTTCTGCGTTGTTCTGACGTCCTGCATCCAAGAAACAGCAGAGACTGTGCCAATAATTTTTTTGTTATATTAATCAATCAGATAAGAAAAACTCAAAACTTCTGAAGCCGTGAAGTGTCCTGATATTCGGACAGTATAATTCGATAGTCGTAGGTACTTGTACAGATATCAAGACACCTGTCCGGAATTCAGGACATCTTGGCGAGCTTCTCATACAGCACGGACCGGGAAATGCCCAAGAGCCGGGCGGCCCTGGTACGGTTACCCCTGCTTGCGACCAGTGCCTCTTCAACCGCCTGAGCTTCCGCCTCGGCCAGAGTTTCAGCTAATGGCCTGATGGGACGCGACGAAACCCGCAAGGCCGGGCGAACCCCAACCCGCGGCAAAACCTTGAACATGGCGTCAGCATCTAGAACACCGCCTTCCTCACTCATGGTCAGGGCGCGCTCAAGCACATTACGTAGCTCGCGGATGTTACCGGGCCAATCGTAACTGGCCAAAGCCGCAACGCCGGCATCGGTTATTTCCGCGCGCATGTCCAGCCCTTCGCTAATCTCCCAGAGCAAGGTTTCACAGAGCAGGCCAATGTCTGCCAACCGCTCTCTCAAGGGAGGTATGGGAATTTCGAGAACGTTGAGCCGGTAGTATAGATCTGAGCGGAAAGTGCCGTCGGCAATCATGGCTTCAAGGTTGCGACTGGTTGCCGCGATAATGCGGACATCCACCGATGCAACCTTGTTGGAGCCAAGCGGTTCAACCTCCCCCTCCTGCAAGGCCCGTAACAGTTTGGCCTGCAACGGCAGAGGCATGTCGCCGACCTCATCCAGAAACAAGGTACCGCCGTTAGCGAGTTGGAATTTGCCTTCGCGATGCTTGCGGTCTGCACCGGTGAAAGCACCTGGGGCGACACCGAAGAACTCAGCTTCGAGAAGATTGTCCGGAATGGCCGCCACGTTTACGCCCACAAAGGGCTTTTCTGCGCGTCTGGAGACAGCATGGATTGCCTGAGCCAGCACCTCTTTACCAGTGCCGGTTTCGCCCAGTAAAAGCACGGACATCTCACGACCGGCAGCCAAGCGGGCGCGACGTTTCACTTCAAGGGCTCCGGGGCTGGCCCCAATGAAATCGCCGAGGCTGTATCGTGTACTTCTTTCCTTTTTGGCCAGCGCTTTGCGCGCCGCAGCGAGATCCTGATGCAAGCGTCGATACTTGCTGACCAGAGGCGTTAGCGGTTGCAAATCATCGTAGAGCACAAACGCTACAGCACCCTCTATCTGCCCATCTTCGTCGTAGAAAGGCAACCGGGTAACCACCAACTGTTGCTGTTGATGCTCCATGATGTCCAACAACAAGGGGTTGCCGGTTTCCACCACTTCGGGCATACGGGTTCCGGGAATCACCTGACGCACCGGGCGGCCAATGGCACTCGCCGAGTCTTTCAGGCCCAGTAATTGTGAATAGCTGTTGTTCAGCCAGGTGATACGGGCCTCACGGTCAACGGCGATCGCCCCGGCACTGGCTTCCTCGAACATGGGGAATAGTGCTTCGATAAGATCCCGAGTCAGCCCGGTTTTGTTCTTTTCACCAAACAACTGTGTCATGTAGCGCGTACCGCCGGGTCCAGTATCATTCATGTTGAAAGCCCTGACACCCGGCAAGCCGGGTGTTCCGTCGGAAGTATATGGCCCTCTCAGCAGCGTGAGCAAATGAGAGGGCGCGCGATCACAAAAACGCGGTCAGTCCGGGATGCGTAACTCGCTACCAACCAAGAGAATTAAATCTCCATCCGCCGGTTGTGCTGCAATTTCAGGAAGGTTGCTCGCGGCCAGAGGTGTTGCGATATCTCCCCGCGGCGTGGTCCGGACGACCTGACTCAGCGGTAGTTCGGTGCCGTTGGTCAAACGCTCCCATACCAGATCCAGAGCCTGAAAATAGTAATGATGCAAAGGCACATAGCGGTCACCAATACCTGCGAACTGGTTCAGAATGTCGAGGTGGTGAGCGTTGATTACTTCGTAATAACGAAGCTCACTGGCAGCACCCTCAACCCGTTGGTTAAGTCCGTAGTAGGGCCGGGATGTATGATTGATGGGCAAAATCGCATCCGCTCGCCCCGTCACAAACACTGCAGGCTTACCACGTAGGTTTCCTGTAGCCCTGATATCGTCAATGCCTTCAGCGATTGCTGAAGCCAATGTGGCATCAGCACCCGTCAAAGCATCTCCTGTGATGGCGTCACGGCCCAAAGCCAAGCTGTGCAAGCACAACAAAGCGTCCAAACCATAATCGACCTGACTACTGCTTGGAGACACACTTGTGGGAAGCGCCGTGGGCTGGCCCTCAGCGTCATCGTAGATAATATCGACGCCTGCGGTGGGTGGAATACCATTACTGGTTGCAAAGGCCGCAGTCTCTCCGGCATTTGTGAAAGGCGTCACCGCGCCTGCAGAGTCTGTTGCGGCAAAACTGAGCCCGCACACTCGGTCTTCCACACCCGCACGACCATAGGCATTGGCGTAGGTCATGGCAATGCTCTGGGCCACTTTGGAGGCAAAATGCACTGGCGCAAGCAGATTCTGCTCAGGCTGGATGCCGAAGTTCTGGTTCAGAATACGCTGCGCATCGATCGCACGCGCGTCAGTGTCAGCACCTGTTACAAGGCCTTTGTTAAACAGCGAGTTGCAGATATTCTCGCGCACTTGAGCCACGTTAAGCGCGTTCAGTGGCGCGCTATCGCGGATGGCTGGTGCCTGATTTGCACAGCCTTGATACACCGCAAGCGCTGTGGTGTATTCGAGCAGGCTGCGGCTGTGCTCAGCAACCGCAGTGCCGGAACCTTGAACAATGGTGAAACCTGTATCCACAACCGGATTTACATTGGGTTCGGACACCGCTACGCCATCAATCAACCCATTGATGTCCTGTTCGGCAGCGCGAACAGAAGAACCGCCACCGTTGGAAACGCTGGACGCGATAACCAAAGTATTCAGAGGCGTAATCGCGTTGCTGTCGCTGTCGCTGCCGAACTGCTTATTGAGCGCCCAGAACCCGAACTCAATTGATTGCAGCACATGCTGCCCCCAATCCGCTTCCGGATTGGCTTTCGAGTGCGCATGTTTCCAGGCCAAACGATCAGGCCACAGAGCACTGAAATCTCCGCGTTCCGCATCGGTCAGATCTGCGCGGAACTGCACTGGCTCATCTCCCGCAGTGAGGGTGCCATCCATACGCTGAGCGGTGTTGCTCTCAAGGTTGTGCGAACCCGTGCCGCTGCCTTTATCGGTGTAAACCACCGCGCAGCCTTTTTTCAGGCCCCATTCTCCGGCTGTACCAATCGCCCCGTAAACACCTCTGGAACCGGATGATGGCGCGGTAATCATACACGGGCTATTTTGATCAAAGCTGTCAGGTATCTGGGCCATAACCGTAACGGGCACGTCGCTACCCGGAACTGTCATGAAGGCGATGTACTCATGCCCAGAGATCATTCCTTCGGTGCCAATGCCTACGCTGGGGCCAAAGAACTCGCCATAGCCTCCACCAGCCGATGTATCGACCAAGGCACGGTAATTGTTGTAGATGGCAAGCCTGCGCAACTCACTAGGCGAGGGGTTGAGAGCATCGGAGAACGTGGGCGCAGTAGGGCTGCCTAATCCTGTGGCGCCCATACCTGCCGTTAGCAGGTCATCTGTCACACCATCGTATTGGGTATGCTGAATATCGCCCTGAATAAATCCGGGAATCGGGTTTGCGGCAGGTGGATTATCGTTGCTGCTGTCATTGCAGGCACTTAGGCCAAAGCCTGTAGCGCCGATCAGCGCACTGATCATGATGCGTTTCATGGTCGTTCCTTATTTTGTTGTTGTTTAGAACGGGCCGGGACCACGACCCGAGACCATTGTTATGCGCATCCTATGCCACAATTTTATCCAATTGTTTTAATTGACTTTTCCGAATTCTCCTTTGTCCTGCGCCGGTAATTGTCCAGATTTCCGGACAAGCTTGGAGCCGGTCTCACCGGGGCTTGCACGGAACCACCCAGTTATAGGCACTGGTACAGCCGAGCTGTCCTGAATACCGGACAGCGTCGTGATTGGCGGACAGCCGATTAAAGCGACATACCTGCAGCCCGCCGTCAAATTCGGATAAACGGCAGCAGACTCAGCCCCATAATCACCAGTATGGCCACGCAAGCAGCCAGAGTGCGAACAGGCTTGTGTCGAAACATTTGCCAAACGCCACCGCTCTCGCCACTCAGTCGCCGAGCCTCATAGGCCTCACGTTGGCTTTCCATGCGCTGGCGCTGATACTCGTGCAGCAAGGCTTTCGCCCGGTTCGCTTCGTCTGTGTCGTGCACCCAAAAACCACCCATACTGATACCCCAACGGCTTGGCGGCGTCTCGTAAAAGCGCACATCGTGGGCGTCAAATAACGCCCGTATTTCGTCGGCTTCGTCATCCGGCACGTGGCGCAAATTCATCAGGTGGTGGGGCATGAAGGCTCGTTATCTGGTATCGGACAGGGTAATACCGATATCCTAACACCATAGACCCAAAGACCGAATTCACCACCGGAACCCTTCATGACTGATCACCCCCTCCGCTTACTGCTGGATTTCGACAACTGCGCCCAAAGAGATAAAGGCCAGGCCCCGGCATTTTTACACCGGCGGGATCGCAAGTTTGCACTGTCCTGCGAGCAGCAACAGGTTACGCCCACACCGAAGCGCTGGCTGGCCCACATCAACCATCTGAGCGGCCCGGGGGCGAGCGCATCGCCAGCGGAGCACACCTTGGGTTTCTGGCGTCGGATAAACAGTGGTTTTATGGCTGCGGGCACCCTGTTTGGTTTACTGACTATGCTCGGTTTGCTGTTTTACGACGGTGGCCAACGCATCAACATTACGGTTTTTTTGGCCTTTGTGGCCTTCCAGCTTTTGCTGGCGCTGCTAACTACGGCGCAGTCTCTGGTTGGCTGGCAGCCTTGGGGAACACTGCTCCGACGCTTTCGCAACAGCCCCGATTCTGAGGTGCCTGTAAAACTACAGCCGGTACTTATGGCAAGAGCCGCTCAGCTGGGCGGGCTGTGTTTTGCTCTGGCCGGTCTGGCGACCTTGCTGGTTATGGTGGTACTGCAAGATCTTGCTTTTGGGTGGAGCACCACTCTTGAGACCGATGCCAGCCGCTATCACAGCCTCATTGCGACGGTTGCAGCGCCTTGGGCCTGGGTATGGCCAGCCGCTGCACCAGACCTTGCACTGGTGGAAGCCACACGGTTCTTTCGTGCCAACGCAGTTGCGGGCAGCACGAACCCGGCACGCTGGGGTCAATGGTGGCCCTTTATCGCTATGCTATGGACAACTTGGGCGCTGTTGCCGCGACTTGTTCTTGCCCTATTGGCGAACGTTCTAATCCGGCGCAAAGCTCGGTATCTGTTGGCTAACCACCCGGCTATGCGAGCCTTGATGTATCGTATGGAAACGCCTGCTCTGGATACGGGCAACGACCACAATGATGCCTCGGATTTGCCGGACACCGAAACGCATCTCAAACTAAAACCTTTGCCTGAGGCCAGTATTGCCCTGTGCTGGGCAGGCGCGGGCGACCCGGAGTTACCGGATGCGCTCAGTGCAGGCAAGAGCCTGATTGCCAAATCGGGCGGGCGGATGACGCTCGCACAGGACCGGCAGGTTCTAGAGCAGGTGGCCAAACAACTGACACAGACGCCCAGCGAATCCGTCCTTCTGATAACACGCAGCTGGGAGCCTCCTACAGGAGAGCTGGAAGATTTTC
>NZ_JBLXIQ010000014.1:0-7975 GCF_048269445.1 Marinobacter sp.
TAGGAACACCAGTAAGCGCAGGCTAGATGAAACCCGCAAATTATACAGCAGCTTGATTACCCGAATGCACCAGGTTGAAAAGCGAATGGACCCTGTGCTCGAAGCATTTGAAGATCAGGTGCTTTTTCTAAAGCATAACCTTAACGCTCAGGCGATAGGTTCCCTCGAGGACGAGTTGGGGCAGATTCGACAGGATGTAGATAGCCTTGTTCGTGATATGGAAGCATCCATTGCGGAATCTGAAGCATTTATACAGCGGTTTCGTGAATAACCCGTTTGAGGCTTGAGCCAATAAAACCAAATGTTATTGCTTGCTGTAATAAGCCGCCATATCCGCAATATCTTCATCGGTCAGATTTGTTGCCTGAGGGGTCATAACAGCTGACATTCCACCGTTGCGCTCACCTGCGCGATAGGCTTTGAGGGCGAGCACAAGGTATTCCGGTGCTTGCCCAGCCAGATTTGGATATATCGAGGCCGTGGATTGGCCATCAACACCGTGGCAGGCTACGCAGGTCGCGATTTTATTTGCACCTGCCTCAGCGTCTGCTGCTACTGCTGCTGGCAGTGCAAAAGCACCAAGGATAATGCCAATCGGCGCGTGCTTTCTTACTAGGGTTTTCATTTCAATCTCCAGAGTCTGACCTAATCCACAAGTATCAAGTAAGCGCCAGAATGTGCCAGTTTTCAAGGAAAGGCAGGCCGTGCATTTGGCCATATTTGACGTGCATCAAGATTTACACGGAGATACGTGGCTATAAGTATTTTACGACGGCTACAAATATTTGACCTATGCTAATTTGATGGGAGTTGGCCGGTGAAGAGACTGTACTTGTTATTTATGATGTTGTTTTTCAGATGATAATTTTTGTCATTTAAACTGCTTTCCTTCGCAAGACTGGGCATCGGACAACCCGTTAATTTCGAGCGTGACGAACAGGTCATAAACAAGCCGTGGTCGATCTGGGTCGGCGAAAAGCGGCAATTGTCGATGAGGAGAAGGTCATGGGGATGTGGAAGCTGAAGCGCCGCGATTTCCTGAAAGGTCTGGGCGTAACGGGTACAGGTGTGATGCTCAGCGGCAATGTTTGGGCGTTGAACCGGTTACAGCCGATCGAAGACACACTAGCCACAGAATACCCCTACCGTGACTGGGAAGACCTGTACCGTAACGAATGGACCTGGGACAGCGTCGGCCATGCGGCCCACTGCATCAACTGCATGGGTAACTGCGCCTGGGACGTGTACGTTAAAGACGGCATTGTTATCCGCGAAGAACAGATTGCCAAATACCCTCAGGTTCATGAGAACATCCCCGATGCCAACCCCCGCGGCTGTCAGAAAGGTGCCATTCATTCCACCTCCATGTATGAAGCCGACCGCCTGCGCTACCCGCTGAAGCGTGCCGGTGAGCGAGGCGAAGGCAAGTGGCAGCGCATTTCCTGGGATCAGGCTACGGAAGAAGTGGCTGACAAAATCATCGATATATTCGTCAAACACGGCCCCGGCAAACTCAAGACTCACCAGGGCTCCGGCAACCAGACCATGGTTCGCCAGTCTGGCCCCGCGCGTTTTGCTGCTCTGGTGGGCGGAATCCAGCTCGACGGTTTCACCGTGGTAGGGGATCTGTTGACCGGCGCTCACCTGGCCTATGGCAACCCACTGGAAAGCTTCACTTCCGATGCCTGGTTCGATGCCGACTACATCATGCTGGGCATGATTAACCCTAATGCCACCCGCATTCCCGATGCCCACTATATCTGGGAAGCAAAATACAACGGCGCACGCATCACCAGCACCTCACCGGATTACAACCCAAGTGCCATTCATACTGACTTGTGGATGCCCATAGAGCAGGGGTCGGATCCGTTTCTGGCTATGTCCTTTGTTAACGTGATCCTTGAAGAAGGGTTGTTCAAGCCAGATTTCATCAAGGAACAAACTGACCTGCCCATGCTGGTGCGCCGTGATAACGGCAACCTGCTGCGGGAATCGGATCTGGTGGAAGGCGGGTCCGACGAGGTGTTCTACCACTGGGATTTGAACACCAATAAAGCAGTAAAAGCCAAAGGCTCCATGGGCGATGAAGACAAAACCCTGAAGCTGGGCGAGGTGGACCCGGCTCTTGAAGGCACCTTTACTGTAGAGCAGGGCGTAAAGGTCACTACGGTATTTGAGCAGGTGAAGCAGGAAGCGGCAAAGTTCACACCGGAAAAGACCCAGGAGCACACCGGCATTCACCCGGATATTGTGCGTCAGGAAGCACGCCTGCTGGCGAAGTCCAAAAAAGCCATCATCATGCTGGGCTATGTCACCTCAAGCTACTCCAACTGCCTGTACACCTGCTGGGGTTATGCGTTAACACTGGCATTGACCGGCCACGGCGGCCGTACCGGTGGTCTGGATACATCTTGGGTTGTGTGGAATCACCCCCGCTGGAGCGAACTCGCAGGCTTTGAGGGCAAGAAATCCGCCCGTCTGGAACCCGGTGGCCTGGGTGAATTCCTGCGCGGTGGCATGATGGAAGGTGCTCGCAAGCACTTCGACAATAAAAAGCTGAAAAAACGTGTTGGCTTCGATCTCGATGAGATGGAAGAGATGATGAACGAGTCCATGGAAAAGGGCTGGATGCCGTATTACGGCGAAATCAAGGGCATGATTTCCATTGCCGACAACACCTTCCGCCGCAACAAGATGAGCAAAAAGTACCGGGAAGAGCATCTGCGTCAGGCGGAAGAGTTGTACGTAAACATTAACGTGCGCATGGACTCCACCGCTGAATGGGCCGACTACGTGCTACCTGCGGCCAGCCACTATGAAGCCTGGGATATCCGCACCCAGGGATATCACCGCTTTGCCAACATCTTTACCCGTTCGGTTGAGCCTGTGGGTGAGTCCAAGCCTGATTGGGAAATCATGGCGCTGCTCACCAAGAAAATACAGGAACGCGCCGTTGCCCGTGGCATTGGCCCGATTCAAGACGGCGATGTAACCCGTGATCTGCATACCATTCACGATGACTTTACCCGCCAGGGCACACTGAACACCGACTACGATGTGCTCAAACACATCATTGAGGATTCCCCAGAATTCGGCGGTGTCACTATTGAAGAAGCTGCCGAAAAGGGCTTCATCGTAATGAACGAGCACGCGGGTCTGAACCAGCCCCTAAAGCCGGATGAAGGCTATAACCCCTTCACCGCGCAAACGGACGGCAAGAAGCCCTACGAAACCCTGACCGGGCGTATAACCTTCTACTGTGACCACCCCTGGTTCAAGAAACTGAACTCCACCGTACCCACGGCGCGTTTGCATGCGGGGCCCAAGGCGTCCAACTACCCCTTGGAGTTCTACTCACCCCACGCCCGTTGGGGCATCCACTCCAACTGGCGCAGTAACAAGTACCTGCTGCGCTTACAGAGGGGCGAGCCCAACATCTACATCAACCCGCAGCTTGCTGAACAGCGGGGCATCAAGGACGGTGACACGGTTAGGCTGTTTAACGCCAACGGCGATTTTTACGCCCAGGCCAAGTTCTACCCGAGCATACCGGTGAACTCCATCATGATGGAGCACGGCTGGGAGCCGCATCAGTACATCCAGCGCAAGAACATGAACATTTCCAATGCCGTGTTCCTGCAACCCCTGGAGCTGGCGGGCGGCTGGGGTCATCTACAGTTCATTTACGCAAAATGGAACGCCAACCAGCATATCCATGAAAGCTGCTACGACATTGAGCTGGCAAAGCACGAAGACATCACCGACCCACGAGCCGTTTAAGAGGAGATAATCATGACTGTTAAACGCCAACTCAGCATGGTCCTGGATCTGAACAAGTGCATCGGCTGCCAGACCTGCACCGCAGCTTGCAAACTCATGTGGACCAACCGCAACGGCCGTGAGTTCATGTACTGGAACAACGTGGAATCCCAGCCGGGTAAAGGTTACCCACGGGATTACGAGAACATGGGCGGTGGTTTCGACGCTGACGGCGCTTTGCGTCTGGGGCGCCAGCCCAGCCAGGAAGACTATGGCATTCCTTGGGAGTACAACTACGAAGACGCGCTGATGACCGGCACCGACCCCTGGCTGCGCCCCAATGTGAAACCCACCTGGGGCGCCAACTGGGATGAAGACGAAGGTCTGGGTGACTACCCCAACAGCTACTACTTCTACCTGCCGCGCCTGTGCCACCACTGCGCCAACCCGGCGTGTCTGGCAGCTTGTACCCGCAACGCTATCTACAAGCGCCAGGAAGACGGCATTGTGCTGGTGGATCAGGAGCGCTGCCGTGGCTATCGCTACTGTGTAAACGCTTGCCCGTATAAGAAGATTTACTTCAACGAGGAAATATCCAAATCCGAGAAGTGTATTTTCTGCTACCCGCGCATCGAAAAGGGGCTGCCCACCGCCTGCGCCCAGCAGTGTGTGGGTCGAATTCGGTGGATAGGCTACCGCGACGACGAAGACGGCCCGATTCACAAGCTGGTGGAGAAGTACAAAGTGGCCCTGCCGCTGCACGCAGAGTGGGGCACCGAACCCAACGTGTTCTACGTGCCGCCCCTGTCGCCACCCAAGTTTGGCGAAAACGGCGAACAGCTGGATGAGCCCCGTATTCCGCTTTCGTATCTGGAAAGCCTGTTCGGCCCCCGCACCGGTGAGGTTCTGGACACACTGCAGGAAGCTCGACAGGCCAAAGCTGATGGTGAAGGCAGCGAGCTGATGGATATCCTGATCGGCTACAAACACGCTGAAATGTTCAAGCTGAGCTGAAGCCGGGAGAAAGGTAATGACGCAATTAGCAGCACCCGCTGTTCGGCAACATGAACTGGAGCATGCCGAAGCCCGGGGCGCCATTTATCGCCTTGCTGCCGTGGCCCTGGGTTACCCCATGGAAGAAACCTGGGAGGCTCTGGCTGATGGGCGCCTGCAAGAGGCGCTCAACGAAGCCTGGCAAACGCTGGACGACGAACCCTGCCCAAGATTTGAGACAAGCCCCAGTTCGGAAGATTTACAAGTAGGCTACATGGCTACATTTGTTCACGGCAAGCGGGGCAAACCAAGGGTGCCATTGGTGGCAAGCGCCTACGATAGTCTGGTAGGCGGCCTGACACCCGGTGCCTATTTGTTGAATGTTCAGGCGTTTTATACACACTTCGGGCTGACGGCCAATGTGGACGATGAAGGCCACAAGGACCAACCTGACCACCTTATAGCGATGCTGGAATTCTGCGCACTGCTGTGCCATCTGGAGGTTCAAGCGCTGGAAAACCAACGTGATGCAGCGCCTTACCGTCGTGCCCAACGGGATTTTCTGGCGCGTTATCTCCGGCCGCTACTGCAAGCCATTCGGGCCAAATACGCCCACGAAAACCAGCACGGTCTGGATGCCAATCTGGCTCATTTGGTGAACGTACTCCCGGACTGGACCCATACCCAACAAAGAGCGCTGGAAAATCAGGTAGGGCCATGCCCGGAAGAGGGCACAAGAAAAGCCGGCCCCGAAGCCACCAGTCAGCCCATGTGGGACTGAACCCAAACGATTCGCATGAGGAACCATGCCATGACATCTCACCATTCTGAAAAGGGCTCTTTGGTAAACCGCATCAAGCAGTTAACCGGCTTGTTCACTCTGGCGGCATCCTGCGTGCTGGCAAGCAGCCATGCATTGGCTGATCACAGCGACAGAAACCCCAACGTTAGCGAGGTAAAAGCCTGGGATACGGTGAAGGTGTCGCGTATTCCGGGAGGCATTTACTTGCGCACTCAGGACGACCCGAATGATCTGATCTGGGATCGCCTGCCCAAATACCGCACCAACCTGTTACCTGCCCCTCCGGTGCATCAGTCGGTTGGCTTGCGTTTCGATGAAGGCGCTACCCGTGGCAAACACGTTTACTTTCAGGTAGCCCGTTCCGATGAGCGCCTTTACATTCGCATGCATTGGAAAGATGCAACGGAAGACCGTGGTACCACGGTGGATGGGTTCCGCGATGGTGTGGCAGTGCAGTTCGCACTGAATGATGTTGATACTTCCTACATGATGGGCACCGATCACGAGAACCCCGTTAATATCTGGTACTGGCGCGCCGACGACGACAAGGTAGAAAACCTGGCTGCAGGTGGCTATGGCAGTACAACCGCACTGCAAAAACAGAATGTTACCGGCGCCAGTGAGTATTTCTTTGACGAGGTGCCTGCAGACCGGCAATGGAATGTCGTCATGTCCCGGCCCTTTGAGCCAGATGGTGAGTACGAAGTTAACTTTGATCGTGAAACCATACCCATCGGCTTTGCGGTGTGGCAGGGTAGCGACAAAGAGCGTGATGGCAACAAACGTGTCACCCATACCTGGATTCTTCTGGACACCAGTCTGGACAGCAAAACCAGGAACTGAGGAGCTCCCCATGTCGGTTTCCCATTTTCCCGGTCGTGACCCACTGGCTCTGGTACCGGAAGATTGCGGCCGTGGCCATGCCTGCCAGTTCTGCCCGGAAGAAGAGCGGTGCCAGTTGGACAAGGGGCACCATGAAAAACGTCTGATTGAATCCCGCCTTGCGCAGATTGGCCAGATCATTATGGTGATGGCCAACAAGGGCGGCGTGGGTAAAAGCACCGTATCAGCCAACGTAGCGGCCGGGCTGGCGGCTCAGGGGTACCGGGTAGGAGTGGCGGATGCCGACATCCATGGCCCAAATCAAAGCCGGTTTTTCGGTTTTGTGGGTCAGCGCGTGCGCCTGGGCAAACAGGGATTACCGCCAAAGGATTTTGAGTTTTTTGGTCTGGAGCACCCGGTAAAGGTTGGTTCTTTGGCCTTCATGATGGAAAGGGACGACACCCCCATTGTCTGGCGGGATGCTTACAAGCACGACTTCATGCACCACCTGATTGGCTCATTCGATTGGGGACCGCTGGATTTTCTGGTAATCGATATGCCGCCGGGCACAGGCAACGAACTGATTACCCTGGCAGATATGCTTGAAGGCCATGATGTAGCCGCATTACTGGCCACCACTCCGCAAGAAGTGGCGTTGATGGATAGCCTCAAGGCCGTGCGTTTTTGCCAGGAGCGTGGCATGCCTTTGCTTGGTGTGGTGGAGAATATGGCCGGTGTAACCTGCCCCCACTGCAGCGGGCACTTTCATGTATTCCCCCGCGCTCATCTGGCGCAAGCTCTGGCAGAAGCCGATGTAGAATCCCTGGCACAAATTCCCTTATCCCTGACGTTGTCCAGTGGTTCCGATACCGGCGTACCGATCGTCTTGTCAGAACCGGAAGGCCCGGAAGCGCAGGCATTCGCCCCGGCCGTCAACGCTTGTGTGGCCCATGCAAAGGCGAGTTTTGCGGAAGCGGCAAAACAGTCCTTACAAGGGCTTACCCAGGCCAGCCTGGAGAGTGAAGAACTTGAGCAGGCATTGAACGCCGTGCCCCCGGAGCAGCGGGAGGCCTTGCGCCAACAGCTGGAAGCCATGCTGGGTCCTCATAACGGCCCGGCTCAACAGGGTTGAGTCCCGACTGACATTCCTGCAGCCCTTGTCTATGGGCTGCTTACCCATTATCCGAGAGTATTATCATGACTGACACTCGTGCGCCTGACCGCCGTCGTTTTTTTCGCCAGCTGCTGGGAACGGATAACGCCTCTGCGCCTGGCCGCGCGCCTTGGCACCGGGTACCAGAAGTGGGTGCCGGTGATGGCGACGTACTCTGGTCCGGCTGGACAGGCAATGGCGAGCTTTTTGTGGTGGGCGATGAAGGCATGGTGTTGCGCTATACCGGCAACACCGATGCCACCGCTTCGCAATGGCAGCACATGGAAATGCCTACGCGGTTGCCCTTGCACGGAATCTGGGGGCTGTCGGCCGATAATCTCTTCGCCGTAGGCTGGATGGGCGCACTGCTGCCCTTCGGTGGCACTGGGTGGCGGATACTGCGGGGCGGGGTGGTGGGTGAGAGAAGGAGGACCATTAGGGGGTGC
>NZ_JBLXIQ010000015.1:0-7006 GCF_048269445.1 Marinobacter sp.
TCCACCAGCGCATTCAGCGCCTGCTGGCCATCATCCAGCCAATCTACGGTGTGCTGGTCTGCCCGCAGCATATCCAGCATGGTTGTGCCCAGAAGTTGGTCATCTTCTACCAGTAATATGCGCATTAAGCAGGGCTCGTATTGGAAAAGATCGTCAAACTTTCACACTTCAAATTCGTACTCGCGAAAAGTCATTTTACACAGGCATTCTTAAGCAAGTCTTAACGGATGTTCGGGAGAAACCTTAAGGCCTGTTTAAGAATTCTGGTGTCCGGGCTTAAGGCTCGGTTAAGGCTTGCGCTTTAATCTGACCGCTCACTATCACGGGCACCTTGCCCGAGAGCTGTTGGAGAGCGAACATGACTGATCCGCTAACGATGTCCATACATTGCCCGCCAGATTCACCGGAGCTGGTTCCCGCCCTTCGTTGTGCCGGGCGCTGGTTGAGCGAGATTAGCCCGGGTACCGCGCTGGCGACTACGGTCGCAGAGTTCATTCGGCTGCGGTTTTTGCAGGCCTATGGGGCGGAGCCCGCACTACGGATACCTTTGTTGCTGGCCCTTACCTCGGCTCAGGGTACGCTGTTGGCAGCGGTGGGCGTTCGCGATGCCGCTCTGGAACCGCTTTTTCTTGAAGACTATTTACCTGCCCCGATTGAATCTGTGATGCCGGTGCCGGGTATTGCCCGTGTAAAAATTGCAGAGATTGCCCACCTTGCCGGTGTAGAGGCGGGTGTCAGTAGGCACCTGTTTGCTTCGTTGACAGTGTGGTTGGCGGATGCCGGTTTTGAATGGGTGGTATGCACGGGCACCGATCAGTTGCGGAACAGCTTTCATCGACTAGGGATTGCTACCCGGGTGTTGGCGCAGGCGGATCCGGAGCGTTTGCCCGATAGGGGCGCGGGCTGGGGCCGCTATTATGAGCACCAGCCGGTGGTGATGGCTATCAACGTGGCCGACAGTCTCAGCAATCTGCGTCAGGCAAACCTGCTGCGGCGTATTCGGCCGGTACAGGCAGGCTCTGGCTCAGGCGAATCAGAGCAAGGAGGCGCTTATGGCAACCTTGCCTGAACTGCTCCACCGGCAGGCGCTGGCGCACCCTTCGCGCATCGCCTTGCGCGGGCCAGAATCAGATCTCAGTTACCAACAGATGATGCAGGCCGCAGAGGCTGTGGCGGAACAGTTGCGCCTGCGGGGCATAAAGCGGGCAGGAGTGTGTGGAGACAACACCATTGCCTGGATACTGGCCGATCTTGCCTGCCTGCTAGCAGGGGTTGTGTGTGTGCCAATTCCGGCGTTCTTCTCAGAAACTCAGGTAGCGCACCTGATTGAACAGGCAGGCTTGCAAGGCCTGCTATCCGGCAAAGAGCCCGGGGAGAGTGAGTTTCTGGCCCGGAGTGTCTGGTTGCACCGATTGCCGGGCCCTTCCGAAGCACCACGGATGCCGGGAGGCACGGCCAAAGTCACCTTCACCTCGGGCAGTACCGGTAGCCCCAAAGGCGTGTGCCTGTCGCTGGCGCAAATGACCGCAACCACCCTTGCCCTGAAAGAGCGGCTGGCGGGCGTGGAACTGCACAACCATCTATGCATTCTGCCACTGGCCACGCTGTTGGAGAACATTGCCGGGGTATATCTGCCGTTGCTTATGGGGGGCACCGTTAACGTGGTGCCACTGGAGCGTCTGGGGATGACTGGCAGCAGTGGCCTGAACCTGAACCGGCTGGTTGAGGGCATTCACCAAGGCCAACCCCAGTCCCTGATACTGGTGCCGGAGCTGGCGATGGCACTGGTGAGCGCCGCCGAGCAGGGGCAACTCGACAGCCGCTCAGTCCGTTTTCTGGCGGTTGGCGGTGGTCGGGTTTCCCCGGAACTCCTGCACCGTGGCCGTGCCGCCGGCTTGCCTCTGTACGAAGGCTACGGCTTGTCGGAGTGCAGCTCTGTGGTGGCCTTGAACGTGCCGTCTGCCGAGTGCGAGGGCAGCGTGGGTAAACCACTGTCTCACGTGCAGGTGAGGGTGGATTCCGATGGACACATCCGGGTTCGCGGCAATACCCACCTCGGTTATCTGGGCGATCAGAAAGCGCCGTGTGATTGGCTGGATACCGGCGACCTGGGGGCGCTTAGCACGGGCGGTTTCCTGTCGGTTAATGGCCGTTCAAAGAATCTGCTGATCACCAGCTTTGGCCGCAATATTAGCCCGGAGTGGCTGGAAAGTGAGTTGGTTCAGGGGCTGGACATTCCACAGGCGGTTGTTTTCGGGGATGGTGAACCGCAGCCCACAGCGCTGCTGACAGTGACCGATGGGCGCTCGCCTGAGGCTGTTGCCCGGACTGTAGAGCAAATCAATCAACGTCTCCCGGATTATGCCCGACTGGCCAGTGTGTATATCCGCCGTAAACCACTTCGACAGTCTGAAGGGCTTATCACCGCAAACGGTCGCCCGGTGCGGGCGCAGATTCAGGCGCATTTGCCAGCCCTACTGGCAGAAGCCTTTCCCCTGTTTATTTCAACATCATTTACTCATCCGCAAGGAGAATCACACATGGAATTTTTCGACAGGTTGCAGCAGGAAACCGCAGAGGCACGGGCTCACGTTACCGGCGCGCCGGTGGTTAAAGCCATCGGCCATGGCGATTTTAGCCTTGAATCCTATACCTGGTTTCTGACCCAGGCATTCCACCACGTAAAGCACACGGTGCCCTTGATGATGGCCTGTGGTGCCAGATTGCCCCGGCGCCTGGAGTTCGTCCGAAAAGCACTGGTTGAGTACATTGATGAAGAGTACGGCCACGACGAGTGGATACTGAACGATCTGGAAGTCTGTGGTGCCGACAGGGAATCCATTCGCACCGGCAAACCGGATCTGTCCATTGAGCTTATGGTGTCCTATTTGTATGACCAGATTAACCGGGGCAATCCGGCGGCGTTCTTCGGAATGGTTCAGGTGCTTGAAGGTACGTCCGTAGAGCTGGCGACCCCTCTAGGCGAACAGATTCAGAAACTTCTGGGGCTGCCAAATCAGGCATTCAGTTACCTGTATTCCCATGGCGCTCTGGATCAGGATCACTTCGAGTTCTTCCGTAACCTGATGGACGGCATCACGGATCCGGATGATCAACAGGCGGTTATTGATGCTGCCCGTGTGGTGTATCGGCTTTATGGCGATATGCTGCACAGCATCCCGCTGCCTGCCACTCGCAAGGAGCCGCACCATGAGGCTGCATGATCGCGTTTTCCTCCTGCTGGGGGGCACTGGCGGCATTGGCGAGGCTCTGGTGGAACTGCTGATTGGGGCAGGTAGCCGTGTCATCGTGGCATCCCGGCATCCGGAGAATATCGGGTATCGGGAAGGCGTGTCCCCGGTATACCTGAATCTTGCTGCCATGGATCTGGATCAACAACTGGTGCGCTTGAGTGAGGCTTACCCGGACATCGACGGCGTGATCCATTGCGCCGGGCAGAATCGCTTTGCTGAGCTCGCTGCGATGGCAGTCAGCGAACTTGACGCCCAATTCAGTGTAAACCTGCGCTCTGCCATGCTTATGGCCAGACATTTTGTGCCCCGATTTCGGAGGGCTGGTAGCGGCGCTCTGGTCTTCGTAGGGTCGACGTTTGGCAGTATCGGGTTTCCCGGGTATACGGTCTATTGCGCCACCAAGTTCGGCCTTCGGGGGTTCACTGAAGCCCTGCGACGGGAACTGGCGGATACGGCGCTTCAGGTGGTTTACGTCGCACCCAGAGCCACCGCCACGGACATGAACCCGGAAGCGGTCAATGAACTGAATCGTGCGCTGGGCAATCAGGTAGATACGCCACAAGCCGTAGCATCGGCCATTTTGAAAGCCATGGAAAACAATGACCGCCGCCGCTTCCTTGGCTGGCCCGAAAAACTTTTTGTGGTGATTAACGGGATATTGCCGCGCCTTGTTGATAAAGCCATGCTCAAGAAACTGCCGGTGATAAAACGCTTTCTCAATACAGGAGTACTGCAATGAAGTGGCTGATTCTGATGATGGCTTGGGTGATCGCCATGCCGCTGTGGGGCGCAGATTTTGAGACCGAGCTGACCGGAATTCAGCAGCGTTGGGCAGAAATTCAGTATCAACTGCCAGAGGCCAAACAGGAAAAAGCGTTTGCAGGCCTGGCAACCGATCTGGAAGCATTCGTTGCCCGCCACAACGACCGTGCGGAGCCTCTGATCTGGCAGGGTATTGTGTTGAGCACCTATGCCGGTGCAAAAGGTGGTTTGGGCGCGCTCGGGCTGGTCAAGGATGCCCGTAAATCGCTGGAAGCCGCTTTGGCCATTGATGCCGACGCGCTCGACGGCTCGGCCTACACTTCTCTCGGTAGCCTTTATTATCAGGTACCCGGTTGGCCGTTGGCCTTCGGGGATGACGACAAAGCCCGTGACTACCTGCAAACAGCGCTCGCCATGAACCCTGAGGGTATCGACGCGAATTACTTCTTCGGTGATTTTCTGCTGGAACAAGGCGAGCCGGAGCGGGCAAAAGCCTACTTCCGTAAAGTCCTGCAAGCACCCGCAAGGCCCGGGCGAAGTCTGGCGGATGCAGGTCGCCGTGAACAAGCCAGAAAGCGTCTGGAGGCTAACTGACAGGTTTCGGGCACGGCTTTTGATCGCCCGCAGGTCGGGCGCGACTTCCCCGCTTCTTCAACGCCTCAAACCCGATAATCACATCCATCAGTTCGTTGGTAATTTCCGTTTGCCGAACTGACCGAAGCTCACCCTCTACCACTTCAATGCGTTCATCCACCGATTGCTCAGCCTGCTGCATCAGAGCCAGTCGGGCGGAATTTTCGGTCACCATGGCTTCGGCCGAGGCACGAAAAACGCTGGCGAAGATATGGCTGCGAATCAGGGATGATAACAGCGCGCCCGCCTCCATGGTGTAATCCGGAAGTGAGCGTGAGTCCCATTGTTTTTCACGCTGCAGCAGAGAAGGCGCAAGGGGAAGAAGGCTCTGTATGGTCGGCTCCCGCGTGCCATGTTCGCCGCGCTGGGTAAATGCCAGAGTGACGGCCAGATGGTGCAAAGGTTGGCCCCGGCTAAAACGGTCTATACGGGTAACGATATCTCCAGCAAGACGGCCTATACCTTCGGCAGAGGCCGGAGGCAGCAATACTGCTTCGGGCAGCAGGTCCTGATCATCCAGAGCATCGTTCATTTGTGCACCGATGCAGAACAGGCGCTGCTTGCCGATTGTCTGGCTCTGACAATGGTGCTGGACCACCTCTGCGAGGGCTTCGTTGTAGTTGCCGCAAAGCCCGTGATCGGAGCCAAATACGATCACCAGATGCTCCCAAGCCTCTTCCTGCTGCAGGTTGATACCGCTGGTTCGGTAAGCAAAGGCCGCAAAGCCTTCCAGTATGGTCTGGTGATAGGCCTCAATGGAGCGGGCGGCATGGTCATATGGCGCGGCGTTAATCGCAGACAGTGTTTTCATGGTGTGAACAATGCCGCGAATGCTGGTGAGGGTGTCGCTGTGCCGGGTCAGCGTCTCAAGTGTCTGGGGCACGGCTGACCTCATTTGCACTTTCAGGGTTCGCGGCCAGAGCTTTGCGCGCCGCCGTGATAATTCGTTTGCGGTCTTCCTCGTTTAAACCTTTGTTTTCACTGATGCGCTCATCGATGAATTGGAAGTGCTTTCGGGCAACGGTACGGATGCGGTCCATGGCATTGCCCAGTTGCTCTTCGGGCAAGGCATCGAAAATCCCTTCCATAGCGGCAATCAACACCGCCAGCTGCTCTGCGGCGGGCATGGGATCGCGTTCGGCCTGACGCATGGCGGTACGAACGGCCGCACCGCGAGTTAGCCGGGCGCGGGTGGTGTCGTCCAGTCTTGTGCCAAAGCGGGCGAAGTCTTCCAGTTCTTCGAACTGCGACAGTGTGACCCGCAAGTTACCAGCCACTTGCCGTAAGGTGCGGCTTTGGGCTTTGCCGCCCACGCGGGAAACGGACAAACCCAGATCCACAGCGGGGAACTGGTTTCGGCGCACCAGTCGCGGTGACAGGTAAATTTGTCCGTCGGTAATGGAGATCAGATTGGTGGGAATGTAGGCAGACAGGTTCTCCGCCTGGGTTTCCACCACGGGCAAGGCGGTAATCGAGCCTCCACCCGCTTCCTGAGTAAACTGGCCGGCCCGCTCCAATAAGCGCGCATGAACATAGAAAATATCGCCGGGGAAAGCTTCGCGCCCCGGTGGCCGGCGCAACAGAAGTGACAACTCCCGATAGGAGCGGGCGTGGTGGGTAAGGTCATCAAAAATGATCAATACATCCCGACCCTGATCGGAAAAGTATTCTGCCATGGCCATAGCGGAATAGGGCGCGATGTACGCCAACCCCGGTGTTTCTTCGTCACCGGCCGACATCACGATGCTGCGTGCCAGCATATTGCCTTTTTTCAGGGCCGCGATAACCCGGGATACGGCATCACCGCGCTGGCCGATAGCACAATAGAGACAGATAACATCCGAGCGCGACTGGTTCAGCATGGTGTCTATGGCAATGGAGGTTTTGCCAGTTTGTCGGTCACCAATGATCAGCTCACGTTGGCCAAGACCCACAGGTACGGCGGCATCAATGGCTTTGAGGCCCGTGGCCATGGGCCGGGAAATCGCCGAGCGGGTGAGAATGCCCGGTGCTTCTGCTTCAATGGGGGTTTCTGTTACAGCGGTGATAGGCCCCAAACCGTCCCTCGGGCGGCCCATGGCATCGACCACGCGCCCGAGAAACGCCGGGCCTATTGGCACGCTTACCACCTTACGGGTGCGGCGCACATCCTCACCCAAAGTGATGAGCTCGGAAGGCCCGAGAAGAATCACACCGAGCCGACCAGGTTCCAGATCCAGCACTATACCTTGAATGCCGCACTCAAAAATCAGCAGCTCATCGGCCAAGGCACGAGCCAGGCCGGTCACAATTGCAACACCATCGCCCACTTCAGTGACCCTGCCGACCTCAGTTAATACCGGCGCAGGCGCGGGCGC